>NZ_JBFTHV010000001.1:0-1138002 GCF_056394405.1 Leifsonia sp. 10N434
TGATGCGGTGCCGGAAGATGTCGGTGGCTGCATCCGACCGCAGTTGCGCCATGCTCCGAGACTCCACCGGCTCACTCGGTGCACTTGAAGCGTGCGAACCATCCGGGTGTGCGGCACCGTTGGCGACGTTGGTGGCGGCGTCGGGGTCGTGGAAGCGGACCGTGCGCAGGTCGTGTCCGACGGCTGCGTCGATGGCGGTGACCACATACCCGGCGGACTCCGGATCGAGATACCAGTCGACGTGGGTCATGCCGTCGGCGGTGGTCGAGATCGTCAACGAGCGTCGCTGGCGGCGACGCTTCTCCCGCGACAGGATGCCATCATCGTCGAGACGGTCCCGCACCTGGACCGCCAACGCCCGCAACTGCGCCACCGTCAGATCGGGAGCATTCTCGACCAGCAGCCGCTCACCCAGCGCCAGCGCATCCGGCGAACACGCCGGCGCCGCCAAAGACAGCTCCCGCACGATCACCGCCGCCTGCTCGACACTGACGCGTGCCGCACCGGCACCGTCGACGCCTGCGTCGCTACCGACCGGATCGAGCTCGCGGGTGACCGTTGCGGCGAGCGCGGGATGCGTCGCCGGCAGGGGCTCGCCCGCGAGCGAGACACGTGGTGTTGTCGCCTCCCCCACGCTGCAGAACTGGCGCGCCGTCGGGAGCGCGATCCGCCACCTCTCCGCGAGCAACGCCGCGGGCCGGGAGTGACCTGCGCGGCGAACGGGGTTCTCTTCGCCGAGGAGCAGCGACCGGCGCGCCAGCTCGCCGGCGAGACCAACCTTGACGGCGTCGAGGACCGCCTGCGCATCGGCCAGCACATCGAGGGCCGCCAGCAACCCGTCGCGCGACAGTCCCGACGGCGCTGCCATGCTCCGGAGGGAGTTGCGCAGAGCGTCGGCTGGTGTTGCGGTCATGACACCATTTCATCACGAGCCACCGACATTAGAGAGGCGTAAAAACAAGCATTGACCTGCACTTTTCCTGTGGATAGATCGCAGGACTTCAGGCTTGTGGAGGAGGGTGCAACCACGCGCCGCCGAAGGTGCCGACGTGCAAGCGCCCCCTCCCGGCCCCCGTTCACCCGCCGATGCGAAACTGGCCGCATGACCGCATCAGCACCTGAACCAGCACCCGCATCAGCACCAGCACCCGCACCCGCACCCGCACCTGCGCCCGTCCTGCTCATCACCGGCACCTCATCCGGAATCGGCCGCGCGACCGCCGTCGCCGCCGCCCGGGCCGGATACACCGTCGTCGCCACGATGCGCGATGTGACCAAGGCCGCCCCGCTCCGGGCCGCCGCGCTCGAGGCCGGCGTGACCGTCGACGTGCAGCCGCTCGACGTGACGGACGCCGCCTCCATCGAGGCAGGCATCGGACACATCATCGCCACCTACGGCCGGCTGGATGCCCTGCTCAACAACGCCGGCGCCGGTCACGTCGGAACTATCGAAGCCGAGCCGCTCGACGCGGTGCGCGCAGTGATGGAGGTGAACTTCTTCGGCGTCGTCGCCGTCAGCCGGGCGGCGATGCCCCTGCTGCGCGAGAGCCGGGGACGGCTGGTGACGGTCTCGAGCGTCGGGGGCGTCGTCGGGCAGCCGTTCAACGAGGCCTACTGCGCGGCCAAGTTCGCGGTCGAGGGGTTCCTCGAATCGCTCGCTCCCGTCGCCGCGACGGTCGGGGTCAGGGTGACGGTGGTCGAGCCGGGCGCCGTTTCGACCGAGTTCGTCGCGAACGTGGGCGTCGATGGGTCGCAGCCGACGGACGGCACGCCGTACGAGCCGGCCTTCGCCGCGTATCTCGAGCGGACGCGGACGGCCTTCGATCCTGCCAATGCGCAGACGGCCGAGGGAGTCGCCGACGTGCTGGTCGAGCTGCTCCTCTCGGATGAACCTCCCGCCCGCGTGCAGACCTCCGAGGCGGCGAAGCGCTTCGTCGGCGTCAAGCTCGCCGACCTCGACGGCTCCGCCGTGCAGGGCCTCACCGCCGGCTGGGTCGCGACCGCCTGACGTGAGCGCAGAACACCGACTGACGCGTGCGTAACAGCCCGTCGCATCCTTCGGGAATAGACCGCGCTGTAACGCGTTGATCTAGACTCAGAACGATAAACGTGCTCCGGGGTCGGTGAAAGTCCGAACCGGCGGTGACAGTCCGCGAGCGGGACTGCGTGCGAACGCAGCCTGCTGATCCGGTGGAATTCCGGGACCGACGGTAATGGGGTCAGGCATCAGCCTGACCGCTCAGTCCGGATGGGAGGCAGCACGGCGGACGGTCGTCTCGACCGCTCCGCACGGGTGACTTCTGTCACGCGACCCCGGATGGCGTCTCGACCGAGAGACAGGACAGACCGGATGACGTGGGAAGCGGCCATGCGCACCGCCATCGAGCTCGCGCACAACGGGCCGGCGACAGGTGTGAACCCCCGCGTGGGCTGCGTGATCCTCGACGCCGACGGCGTGACGATCGCCGAGGGCTGGCATCGCGGCGTCGGAACGGCGCACGCAGAAGTGGATGCCCTCAGCAAGCTGCCCGAAGGCGGCGCTCGCGGAGCCACGGCCGTCGTCACGCTCGAGCCCTGCAATCACACAGGTCACACCGGGCCCTGCTCCGAGGCGCTGATCGCCGCGGGTATCGGCCGGGTCGTCTACGCGGCGAGCGACCCCGGGCACATGTCGGGTGGCGGAGCCGCGCGGCTGCGCGAGGCCGGCGTCGATGTGACGGGCGGCGTGCTCGTCTCCGAGGTGGAGGCGTTCCTCGACGACTGGCTGACAGCGGCACGCCTCGGGCGTCCGTACATGACCGTCAAGTGGGCCAGCAGCCTGGACGGGCGGATCGCGGCGCTGGACGGCACGAGCACGTGGATCACCGGTGCCGCCGCGCGGCAGCGTGTGCACGAGCAGCGCGAGGCCTCCGACGCGATCATCGTCGGCACGGGCACCGTGCTCGCCGACGACCCGAGCCTCACCGCACGCGGCGATGCCGGCGAGCTGATGGCCCGCCAGCCGGCACCCGTCGTCGTCGGCACCCGCGCCATCCCGAAGGATGCCGCCGTGTTCCGGCACCCGCATCCGGTGATCTTCGAGGGCACGCACGACGTGCACGAAGTGGTGCGGGATCTGCGAGCACGCGGCTTCCGGCGGGTCTACGTCGAGGGCGGCCCCACGCTCGCCAGCGCGTTCGTGGCCGCCGGGCTGGTGGACGAGTTCGCCATCTACCTCGCGCCCACCCTGCTGGGCGGAAACCGCCTGGCGCTCGGCGACATCGGGATCAGCACGATCGACGAGCAGCTGAAGCTGCGCATCCTGTCGGTCGATCAGCTGGGGAGCGACCTGCTCATCCGGGCGGTTCCCCTGAGAAGCGAAGCGGCGCAGCACCCTGGTGACGTGGCGCAGCGACCAAGCGATACAGCGCAGAAGACAGAAGGAGACTGAGGATGTTCACCGGAATCATCGAGGAGCTCGGAGAGATCACGGCGGTCGACTGGGCGGACGACGCGGCGCGCGTCACGGTGCGCGGACCCGTCGCGGTCAGCGACGCCAAACACGGCGACTCCATCTCTGTGAGCGGCGTGTGCCTGACGGTCATCGACCAGGATGCCGTGAGCTTCACCGCGGACGTGATGGCCGAGACGCTCGCGATGAGCACCCTCGACGGTGTCCAGCCCGGTCGCCGGGTGAACCTCGAGCGCGCTGCACAGGTCGGAGACCGCCTCGGCGGCCACATCGTGCAGGGCCACATCGACGGCACAGCCACGATCCTCGCGATCACCGAGGGCAGCGCGTGGCGCGTCGTGCGGCTCAGCCTCGACCCGGAGCACGCTCCGCTCGTGGCGCGCAAGGGATCCATCGCGATCGACGGCGTCTCGCTCACCGTGAGCGAGGTCGGCGGCGGCCTCGACGACGGCTGGTTCGAGGTGTCCCTCATCCCGGAGACCCTCGAGGCCACCACCCTCGGCGATCGTGTCGTGGGCGACCGCGTCAACATCGAGACCGACATCCTGGCCCGCCACGTCGAGCGGATGCTCGGTCTGGGCTACCTCGGACGGGAAGAAGTCCTCCCCTCGTCCATCATCGAACCGGAACGGAGCGCTTCATGAGCCTCGCCACCATCCCCCAGGCACTCAGCGCATTGCGCGAGGGCCGACCGGTCATCGTCGCGGACAACGAGAGCCGTGAGAACGAGGGCGACGTCATCATCGCCGCCGAACTCGCCAGCCAGGAGTGGATCGCCTGGACGGTCAAGAACTCCTCCGGCTTCATCTGCGCTCCGATGACGAACGAGATCGCCGACAGGCTCGAGCTCCCCGTCATGGTAGCCGTCAACGAGGATGCCCGCGGAACGAACTACACCGTGAGCGTCGACGCGGCCGACCGCCTCAGCACCGGCATCAGCGCGGCGGACCGCGCGCACACCCTGCGCGTGCTCGCCGACCTGGACTCGACACCCGCCAGCCTGCACCGCCCCGGCCACATCCTGCCGCTGCGCGCCGTCGACGGAGGCGTGCGCGAGCGCGACGGCCACACCGAGGCCGCCGTCGACCTGATGAAGCTCGCCGGTCTCACCCCGGTCGCGGCGATCGCCGAGATCGTCGCCGACGACGGCGAGATGATGCGCCTGCCGGGCCTCATCGAATTGGGCGAGCGCGAAGACGTGCTCGTCATCACGATCGAGGCGCTGATCGCCTACCTGCAGGAGTTCCACTGCGACCAGCAGCTCGAATCGGTCACCCCGATCCCCGAGACGTCGCGGGTGATCTTCGAGGTCGAGACCACGGTGCCCACCACGCACGGGCCGTTCAAGATGCGCGCGTACCGCGACCGGATGACCGGAGCCGATCACGTCGCGATCGTCGCCGGCAACCCCACCGCGAACGGCACGCTGGTCCGCGTGCACTCGGAGTGCCTGACGGGCGAAGCATTCGGTTCGCTGAAGTGCGAGTGCGGACCCCAGCTCGACGCGGCCCTGGACACGATCCAGCGCGACGGCGGCGTCGTCGTCTACCTGCGCGGCCACGAGGGCCGGGGCATCGGCCTGATCAACAAGCTCCGTGCCTACAAGCTGCAGGAGGAGGGGCTCGACACGCTCGACGCCAACCTCGCCCTGGGGCTGCCGATCGATGCCCGCGACTACCGCGCGGCGACGGCCATCCTGCAGGACCTCGGCATCTCGTCGGTGCGCCTGCTGACCAACAACCCCGAGAAGGTGCGCCAGCTCGAAGAGCACGGGATCGCCGTCGACGAGCGCGTCCCGCTCGTCGTGGGCGTCGGCGCCTTCAACGAGGGCTACCTCGAGACCAAGCGTGACCGGATGGGTCACGACATCCCCCAGGCTGAGATCGCAGCGGAAAGGACCGGACGATGAGCGGAGCAGGAGCACCGGAGGCGACGGAGAAGCTCGACGGGAGCGGCCTGCGGGTCGTCATCGTCGCGGGCACGTGGCACGAGCAGATCACCGACGGGCTGATCGCCGGCGCGGAACGGACGCTGCGCGAGGCCGGTGCGGACTACAGTCTCGTGCGCGTTCCGGGCAGCTTCGAACTCCCGGTCGCCTCCAAGCGGGCGCTCGAGGGCGGGGCGGATGCGGTGGTCGCGCTCGGCGTGATCATCCGCGGCGGCACCCCGCACTTCGAGTACGTCTCGTCGGCGGCGACCGACGGCCTCACCCGCGTCGCCATCGACACGGGCAAGCCGGTGGGCTTCGGCGTGCTGACGCTCGACGACGAGGCGCAGGGCCTCGACCGCGCTGGTCTCGAGGGCTCCCACGAGGACAAGGGCGCCGAGGCGGCCCACGCCGCCCTCGCGACGGCGCTCGTGCTGCGCGGGCTCTAGCCCGCGTTCGCTAGCCCCGGCTGCGGGCTACGGCTTCCAGACCATGAGGACGACGACCACGACGAGCAGGATGCTCGCCACGCCGGAGCCCGCAGCGATCGCCGGGTAGCCGCGCGCCTCGAGATCGGCCGCTTCGGCGGCCGGCGTCGGCACCGACCCGCCGGCCACGGCCGGAGCGGCGGTGGCGGCGGTCAGCCCGTCCAAGGCGTCGGCCGCGCGCCGCATCGCCGGCACGACGACGAACAGCGTGAGCCCGAGCGCGATGACGTAGGCGATGATCGACCACAGGATCCACGGCGTGGTGATCGACGTCTTGTACTTCGGGTCGGACATTCCCATCACGGCGAACCCGAACAGCACCGTGAGCAGCGACAGCAGCGAGAAGATGTTCGTGGACTTCGCCAATGTCCTCACCTGGGAGGCGTTTCCGGCGCGGACGGCGCGCATGGCCGTCATGGGCAGGATCGCCATCGGGCCGACGATGAAGACGGCCGACACGACGTGCAGAACGTTGAACAGGGTATCCATGCGACCAGCCTAACGAGGCGCCCGATTCGGCGCCGTCGCGCTCTCGACATAGGGTGGAAGGGCGCCACAAGCGCATCCAGTTCCGCTCACGTGTTCGCAGACGCCCGACCGACGCCCGTCACACCGCGTTGTCCCCTCGTCTCCTGCCGCGCCTTCAGGCGGCTCGCACCGTCGCGTCCGTCCTGACGCGGCATTCCTCATCCGGAGTTCTCTCATGTCTTCGACGGTTTCCGTCACCCCGTCCACTCCCGCCCCGGCCAACACGCGCGGTCGTGTCATCCTGGCCAGCCTCATCGGCACCTCGATCGAGTTCTACGACTTCTACGTCTACGCGACAGCCGCCGTGCTGGTCTTCCCGTCGCTGTTCTTCACGAACGAGGATCCGACCACCGCCCTGCTCGCGTCATTCGCCGTCTTCGGCGTCGCGTTCATCGCGCGGCCGATCGGTTCGATCGTGTTCGGCCACTTCGGCGACCGGATCGGGCGCAAGGGCACGCTGGTCGGCTCGCTGCTGACGATGGGCATCGCCACGGTGCTGATCGGCTGCCTCCCCACGGCGCAGGTGCCGGGCTGGGAGTTCTGGGCGCCGTTCCTGCTGGTGGTCATGCGGTTCTGCCAGGGACTGGGTCTCGGCGGCGAGTGGAGTGGCGCGGCCCTCCTCGCCACGGAGAACGCACCGGCGGGCAAGCGAGCGATCTACGGCACCTTCCCGCAGCTGGGCGCGCCCATCGGCTTCATCGTCGCGAACGTCCTGTTCCTCATCCTGAACCTGTCGATGAGCGCTGAGGCGTTTGCGGCGTGGGGCTGGCGGCTGCCGTTCCTGCTGAGCGCCGTGCTCGTGATCGTCGGGCTCTACGTGCGCCTCAAGCTGGTCGAGACGCCCGCCTTCCAGAAGGTCGTCGACACCGGCGAGGTGGCGAAGCTGCCGCTGGCGCGCGTGTTCCGCAGCAGTTGGCGGCAGATCGTGCTCGGCACGTTCATCATGCTGGCGACCTATGTGCTGTTCTATCTGATGACCGCGTTCACGCTCACCTACGGCACCACGGCCAAGCCGGCCGGCCTGGGCTACACGCGCAACGAGTTCTTGATCATGCTGATCGTCGGCGTCGTCTTCTTCGGCGTGTTCACCCTGGTCGCCGGACCGCTCGCGGAGCGCTTCGGCCGCCGCAAGACGCTGATCTGGGTGACCATCGGCATCATCGTGTTCGGCCTGCTCTTCGTGCCGCTGTTCGCCGGCGGCACCGTCGGCACGATGGCGTTGCTGATCGTGGGATTCACCCTCATGGGCCTCACCTTCGGGCCGATGGGCGCCGAGCTGCCCGAGCTGTTCCCGACCAACGTGCGCTACACCGGGTCGGCGATCAGCTACAACCTGTCGAGCGTGCTCGGTGCCGCGGTCGCTCCGACCATCGCGGTCTGGCTGTGGACCATGGCCGGCGGGAGCACCGTGTGGGTCGGCGTCTACCTCTCGGTGGCGGGCGTGCTCACGCTGATCGCCCTGCTGCTCAGCAAGGAGACGCGCGACATCGACTTCACCGACAACGTCTCCTAGCGCGGGCCGCGCCCGGCCGCTCGACGCTGTCTTTCGTTGAAGGGCGGCGAACGCATCCAACCGCTTCGCGTCGGATGCGTTTGCCGCCCTTCAACGGTTGTGTTAGTTAGCCGGACGGCTATATATTGTGCGTGTGGCTACAGATGTGGTGTGGGATGCGCTGGCCGACCCGACCCGGCGACGGATCGTCGAGCTCCTGGTGCGGGAGCCGCTGCGGGCGGGCACGATCGCGGACGAGTTCCCTGTGGCCGCTCCCACGATCAGCCGGCATCTGCGCGTTCTGCGCACGGCGGGCATCATCGAGGAGACCCGCGTCGCCGACGACGCCAGGGTCAAGGTGTACCGGCTGCGGCCGGAGCCTTTCGGCGACCTCGGCGCCTGGATCGACCAGGTGCAGGCGTTCTGGCGCGACCGGCTGAGTGCGTTCGCCGCCGCGGTCGACGACGAGATGGCGCGACCGGGGGCCGCGGGAGCGCGCCCGACGGAGTGAGCACGCCCGACGGAGTCGGCACGTCCGTCGGAGTCAGCACGTCCGACGGAGTCAGTGAGAGGAGCACGACATGAGCGAGACGGCGGAGAGCGACGAGGCGGTCGCGACCACGAGCATCCGGGTCGCAGCGCCGCCTGCGGTGGCGTTCCGGGTGTTCACCGAGCAGATCGGCAACTGGTGGCGCCGTGGCACGCACTACTGGAACGACGCGGCACGCGGCCTGCGGCTCGAGTTCGAGCCGGGCGTCGGCGGTCGTCTGCTGGAGGTGTACGACGACGGCGCCTACGAGATCGGCCGGGTGACGGCGTGGGAGCCGGCAGAGCTGCTTGGCTTCACCTGGCGTGAGGCGAGCTGGGAGCCGGAGGCGTTCACGACCGTCGACGTGCGGTTCGACGCCGACGGCGACGACGCGACCCTGGTCACCGTGCGGCATGGCGGCTGGGACACGGCGGGGCACCGCGACAGCCTGGGCGGCTACAGCTCGGGATGGGTCGAGCTGCTCGAGTGGTTCGGCGAGCGCGCCGCGCAGGACGGCGAGAGCGCCGCGCGGGCCGGCGGCGCGGGGGCGTGATGTTCACGCACATGGCGATCCACCATCCGAAGCCGGAGCACCGCGACGCACTGCGCGCCTCGATGGGGCGCGTCGACGCAGCCGCCACCGGATCGCCCGGCCTGATCCGGATCAACGCCTGGAGCGAGATCGACGGTCCCCGCCTCGTGGGCATCGCGATGTGGGAGTCGCGCGAGGCGTTCGAAGCCGCGGCTCCGCGCATGTTCGGGGCGGTCGCCGACGACCCGTTCGACGTCTGGTCGGCCGCGCCCGCAGAGAACTTCTACCTCGAGGCGTGAGCCCGATCGGAGCGCCACAGCGCTCCTCGCCTCCCGCTCCTCAGCCGAGGAAAAGCGTGCGCAGCCGCCGCGTGGTCAGGATGAGCCCCAGTGCGATCATCACCGCGAAATAGAGCACGTGCCAGAGCAGTCCCCACGACACCGCCCCGGTCGTGAGCCCGCGCACGAGCTCCACGCCCTGCCAGAGCGGCATGGCCCGGATGACCCACTGGATGCCCTCCGGATACACCGTGATCGGGTAGAAGGTGGCTGACAGCAGGAACATCGGCAACATGATGAAGTTGATCCAGTCCATCTGCTGGAACGTCTTCATGTAGCTGGTGATGCCCATCCCGAAGCTGGCGAAGCCGAACGCGATCAGCAGGACCGCCGGCAGCGCGAGGATCGCCCACCACGACAGGTTCAGCCCGAGGACCTGCATCACCAACATGAAGCCGACCGCGTACAGCGCCCCCCGGGCGAGCGCGAGGAGGATCTCCCCCAGCGCGACGTCGAGCGGCCCGAGCGAGGTGGCGAGCATCCCCTCGTAGAGCTTCGCGAAGTGCATCTTGAAGAAGACGTTCCAGGTGGAGTCGTAGACCGCGCCGTTCATCGCCGCCGTGGCCAGCAGGGCCGGTGCGATGAAGGCGGCGTACGAGACCGGCTGCCCGGTCGAGGTCACCACGTCGCCGACGAGCGCGCCGAGGCCGATGCCGAGCGAGAGCAGATAGAAGATCGGCTCGAAGAAGCCCGAGACCACGACCAGCCAGTTGGTGCTGCGCGTGGCCAGCCACCCGCGTTGCATGACCGCCGACGCGTTGCCGGCGTACAGCGAGCGCAACGGCCGTGCGTGCGAGACGGAGGCGATCAACTTGTCGTCGGTGACGGTCACTTGTTCAACCTCCTCGCGGCGATGCGTCGGGTCCACATCCAGAAGCCGACGAACAGCGCACTCAGATAGAGGACGTGGGTGATCGTGAGCCAGATCGGCTCCGGCGACCCGTAGGTGAAGACGCGCGCCAGCTCCGTGGAGTGCCACAGCGGTGAGATCCAGCCGATCCATTGCAGGAACCAGGGCATCGACGACAGGGGGAAGAACGTGCCGGAGAACAACGTCATCGGCAGCAGCACGAAGCGCATCAGCATCGCGAGCTGGCCGGTGTCCTGCTCCAGCGTGGCGACGTACGCCATCACGGGGACGCCGAAGGCGAGGCCGCCGAGTACGGCGACCGGGATGGCCAGGAACCCGGTGGGCAGCGGCACCGCGCCGAACAGCAGCATCACCGCGTAGTAGATGATGCTGGCGGCGAGCAGGCGCGCGACCACGGAGATCACGATGCCGTCGATGATCTGCCCGGGTGCGATCGGCGCCGCGTTCATGCCGTAGAAGGTGGGGTTCCACTTGAAGCCGAGCATCACCGGATAGGTGAACTCCTCGCTCGCGATCGTGACGGCGGCCGTGCAGAGGAGCGCCGGCGCGACGAAGGCGAGGTAGCTCACGCCGTCGACGCCCTCGTCCCCGAGGTTGTGGCTGACCAGACTGCCCAGTCCGATCCCCATGGCGAAGAGGTAGAGCAGCGGGTACCCGAAGGCCGTCATCAGCACGGTCTGCAGGTACGAGCGCATCACCCGGAAGCGGTGCTCCGCGACGTACCAGGCGCCGAACCGCCGCGGCTTGACGGCGCCGGCGATGGCGACGCGGGCATCCGGCGCGGCCGTCGAGATCTCGGTCATTCGATCAGACTCCGGCCGGTGAGTCGCAGGAACACGTCTTCGAGGCTCGACCGTCGCACCAGGCTCGTGATCGGATGCAGCCCGCGCTCGGTGATGCGGGTGAGTTCCGCCTCGCCGTCGTCGCTGTAGACGAGGATGCGGTCGGGCAGCACTTCGATGCGCTCCCCGATGCCGCCGAGCTGGCCGGCCACATCGGCGTTGCGTTCCGAGCCGAACCGCACCTCGAGCACCTCGCGCGACGAATACTGCCGGATGAGCGCAGCGGGCGCGCCCTCGGCCATGATGGCGCCCTTGTCGACCACGACGAGTCGATCGCAGAGCTGCTCCGCCTCGTCCATGTAGTGCGTCGTGAGCACGAGAGTGGTGCCCTGCTCCTTGAGCCGGAACAGGCGGTCCCACAGGATGTGCCTGGCCTGCGGGTCGAGGCCGGTCGTCGGTTCGTCGAGCAGCAGGATGCGCGGGTCGTTGATGAGCGCCCTGGCGATTGTGAGACGCCGCTTCATGCCGCCGGAGAGGTCGTCGACCTTCGCCTTGGCCTTGTCTTGGAGTTGTGCGAACTCGAGGAGTTCGTCGGCGCGCTTGCGCACCCGTGCGCCGGGCAGGCCGAAGTAGCGGCCGTAGACGATGAGGTTGTCGCGCACCCTCAGCTCGGTGTCGAGGTTGTCGGCCTGGGGCACGACGCCCAGCTGCGACCGGATCTCGGGACCGTAGCGATCGGGGTCGAGGCCCAGGATGCTCAGCTCGCCGTCGGTGCGGGTGGAGACCGCGCCCACCATGCGCATCGTGGTGGACTTACCGGCGCCGTTGGGCCCGAGCAGGCCGAACGATTCCCCGGAATCGACCTCGAAGCTGATTCCGTTGACAGCGGCGAACTCCTTGTACTTCTTGACGAGGTTGTTCGCGGTGATGACGGGCGTCGGCATAGTTCAGAACACTAGCCCGATGCGCCGACATTGCCAGGGGCCCGGCAGGTCAGAAGTCGGCGATGCCCTTGCCGATCAGCACGACCCCGATCACGAGCAGCAGAACCGTCATGATCGTCGCGTTGTTCGCGAGGAGCCAGACGCGCAGCGCGTCGAGCGGGCCGGCCATCTTGGCCGACGCCAGGAGGTAGGCGACGACCGGGATCACGACGGTGCACGCCGCGATGAGGACGAAGATCACGATCGCGATCACCTGCTGGCCGACGGCGATGCCCGAACCGCCGATCGCGAGGCCGCCGGCGACGGCCATCAGCAGGTTCTTGGGGTTGACGGCCGCAAGCAGGAAGCCGAGGCCGAGAGCGGCGGCCGGCTTCATGGAGTCGATGGCGGACATCCACTTCGGTGTCGCCGCCGTCTCCCCCGCGTGCGGGCGCTTGCGCCACTGGCTCCAGGCCAGCAGGAGCAGCGCGAGCCCGAGGATGATCTTGATCACGCCGGCGATCGGCTTGGAGGCGGACGGGTCGGCCGCCGGGATCACCGCGGAGAGCAGGGTGAACACCACGACCGCGACCACGATGCCGAGGAGCCAGCCGATCATGAAGCCGACGCTGGTACCGCGCGCCTTGGGCGAGAGAAGCATCAGGATCGCCGCGATGATGGGGATCGGACTGATCGCCACCCCGAGCGCGCTGGGCAGGATCTCCCCGATGACACCGTTCACGTCGTTCCCCTCTCGACAGCCTGGATCACTTGTGCCGAACCTAGCGCACCGGTGGTTGCTGGGCCAGGTGCAGCTCGGGCCAGTGCCTCGTGATCGTTCGCGGCGAGCGAAGTCAATCCAGGTTGACGCTGGGGTCCTCGTCAACTAGCGTTGACCGCATGGACGTCAGCACCATCCACACCCTCGCCGGCGATGCCGGATCCGACGACCCCATCGTCGCCCTGCGCGCGATCGCGAGACTCCGCAGCGAACTCGACCGCGTCGAATCCGCTGCTGTGCGGCGCGCGCGCAACGCCAACGCGACCTGGCAGCTCATCGCGCTCGCCCTCGGTGTGAGCAAACAAGCAGTTCACAAGAAGTACGGTCGAAGGTAGCGTCTGCACCCCTCCCCGACCGGCGCACCCCCGAATCCCGATACGGAACGAACGAAACCGACATGAGCACCGAAAAGACCACCACTCCGCGCCGCCGCTTCGGCCGCCCGGCGAAAGACGGCGACGAGGGCCCCCGCGCCCGCTTCAGCCAGCTCCTCCCCTACCTGCTCGAGCACCGCGCCGTGCTCTCGATCGTGATCGTGCTGAGCATCCTCGGCGCCGCCGCGAGCCTCGCGCAGCCACTGCTCGTCAGCCAGGTCATCGAGGTGGTCGGCAAGCAGCAGCCCCTCGGCGGGCTGGTCTGGCTCCTCGTCATCCTGGTCATCGTCTCCGGCCTGATCTCCGGCTACCAGCACTACCTGCTGCAGCGCACGGGCGAGGGCGTCGTGCTCTCGTCGCGGCGCCGTCTGGTCGGCCGGATGCTGCGCCTTCCGATCAGCGAGTTCGACACCCGCCGCACGGGAGACCTCGTCTCGCGTGTCGGCTCCGACACCACGCTGCTCCGCGCGGTTCTGACCCAGGGACTCGTCGAAGCGATCGGCGGAGCGCTCACCTTCGTCGGCGCGCTCATCGCGATGCTGATCATCGACCCGGTGCTCCTCGGCCTCACGGTGCTCGTCATCGCGGTGTCGATCGTCGTCGTGACCCTGCTGTCGGGGCGCATCCGGGTGGCGAGCCAGAAGGCGCAGAACAAGGTCGGCGATCTGGCCGCGTCGGTCGAGCGGGCGATCAGCTCGGTGCGCACGATCCGAGCCTCGAACGCGACCGATCGCGAGATCGCCTCCATCGAGAACGACGCCACCGGCGCCTGGAAGATGGGGATCACGGTCGCCAAGATCTCGGCACTCGTGGTTCCCGTGGCCGGCATCGCGATGCAGGTGTCGTTCCTGGTGGTGCTCGGCGTCGGCGGCTTCCGCGTGGCGAGCGGGGCCATCACGGTGGCGAACCTCGTGGCGTTCATCCTGTTCCTGTTCATGATGATCCTGCCGCTCGGCCAGGCGTTCGGCGCGGTGACCGCCGTGAACGCCGCGCTCGGGGCGCTGGGGCGCATCCAGGAGATCATCGACCTGCCGACGGAGGACCAATTCGACCGCGAGATCGCGCCGCTCGCGATGACCGTCGGCGCCGCCAACGAGGGCCTCGCACCCGACGCACCCGCGATCGAGTTCGCCGGGGTGCACTTCGCCTACCCGGACTCTGCGGTGAAAGAGGAGCCGTCGGACCCCACCCGGGTCGCGCTCGGTGACGACCGGCCCGTGCTCGGCGCACTCAGTGGCGAGGACGTCGTGGCGGAGGCCGAGGCGGCGGCAGGCATCGGGTCGGCCGACGCTCCGCGGCACCGGCAGGGCGGCGTGCTGCACGGCGTCGACTTCGCGGCCCCGCGCGGCAAGCGCACGGCCCTCGTCGGGCCGTCCGGCGCGGGCAAGTCGACCATCCTGTCGCTGATCGAGCGGTTCTACGACCCTGCAGAGGGCGCCGTGAAGTTCGGCGGACTGGACATCCGGACGCTCGACCGCACGGCGCTGCGCGCGCAGATCGGCTACGTGGAGCAGGACGCCCCGGTGCTCGCCGGCTCCCTGCGCGACAACCTCACGCTGTCAGCGCCGGATGCGACGGACGCCGAGTGCATCGACGTGCTGCACGCGGTCAACCTGACCGAGGTACTCGAGCGCAACGACCTCGGGCTCAGCGCGCCGGTCGGCGAAGACGGGATCATGCTCTCCGGTGGCGAGCGCCAACGGCTCGCGATCGCCAGGGCTCTGCTCGCGGCGCCACCCGTGCTGCTTCTCGACGAGTCGACCTCGAGCCTCGACGGGCGCAACGAGCAGCTGATGCGCGAGGCGATCGACGCCGTGGCCGTCGACCGCACGCTGATCGTGATCGCGCACCGGCTGTCGACCGTCGTCGACTCCGACCAGATCGTCGTGCTCGACCACGGCCGCGTCATCGGCACCGGCACGCACTCCGAGCTCGTCGAGACGACGCCGCTCTACCGCGACCTCGCCAAGCACCAGCTGCTCGTCTAGACCGACGCGATCGAGTCCGGGAGAAATCGCGGTCCTCGGGATGAGGAGTGCGATTTCTCCCGGACTCGATCGCGGTGGGCTCAGCGGAGGTGGTAGCGGAGCGAGGCGAGCTCGGCGCGGAGAGCAGGCGGCACGCGGCCGCCGAAGCGGTCGAAGAACGCCTCGGTGAGATCGCACTCCGCGAGCCACGAATCCTGGTCGACGCGGAAGAGCGCTTCGACGGCATCCGAAGCGAGGTCCAGGCCGTCGAGGTCGAGTTCGTCGGCGATCGGGAGGCGTCCGATCGGCGTCTCGACCGCGCCCGCCTCACCCTCGATCCGGCGCACGATCCATTCGATCACCCGCGCGTTCTCCGCGAACCCCGGCCACAGGTACGACCCGTCGTCGCCCTTGCGGAACCAGTTCACCTGGAACACCGCGGGTGCGTCGCCACCCAGCTTCTCCCCCACTGCCAGCCAGTGCCCCCAGTGATCGGCCATGTTGTACCCGCAGAACGGCAGCATCGCGAACGGGTCGCGGCGCAGCTCGCCGACCGTACCCTCCGCCGCCGCGGTCTGCTCCGACGAGATGGTCGCCCCGAGGAACACCCCGTGCCTCCAGTCGCGGGCCTGGGAGACGAGCGGCACGTTGGTCGCACGGCGCCCGCCGAACAGGATGGCGTCGATCGGCACGCCGTCGAAGGCGTCCCAGTCGTCGGCGATGGCCGGGCATTGCGCCGCCGACACCGTGAACCGCGAGTTCGGATGCGCGGCCGGGCGACCCGAGTCCGGCGTCCAGTCCTCGCCGCGCCAGTCGATCAGGTGCGCCGGCGGCTGCTCCGTGAGCCCCTCCCACCAGACGTCGCCGTCGTCGCGCAGGGCGACGTTCGTGAAGATCGTGTTGCCCCAGAGCGTGTCCACTGCGGTCGCGTTGGTCGACGGACCGGTGCCGGGGGCCACCCCGAAGAAGCCCGCCTCCGGGTTGATCGCGCGCAGCCGGCCATCCGGACCCTGACGCAGCCAGGCGATGTCGTCGCCGATCGTCTCCACAGTCCAGCCCGGGATGCTCGGCCGCAGCATCGCGAGGTTGGTCTTGCCGCACGCAGACGGGAAGGCGGCCGCCAGGTGGTACGCACGGCCCTCCGGCGAGGTGACCTTGACGATGAGCATGTGCTCGGCGAGCCAGCCCTCGTCGCGGGCCATCACCGAAGCGATGCGCAGGGCGAAGCACTTCTTGGCCAGGATGGCGTTGCCGCCGTAGCCCGATCCGTACGACCAGATCTCGCGGGTCTCCGGGAACTGCACGATGTACTTGGTCTCGTTGCACGGCCAGGCGACGTCGTCGCGGCGGTGGTCGTGATCGTCGACGAGCGGGTAGCCGACGCTGTGCACCGTCGCGACCCAGGGCGCACCGGCGTCGATGAGGGCGAGCACGTCGTCGGTCACGCGCGTCATCGTGCCCAGGCTGACCGCGACGTACGCGGAGTCGGTGAGCTGCACGCCGAGCTGCGAGATCGGCCCGCCGACGGGACCCATCGAGAACGGGACGACGTACATCGTGCGCCCGCGCATGCTGCCGGCGAAGACCTCGCGGAGCTCGGCGCGCATCGTGGACGGCTCGCGCCAGTTGTTGGTGGGGCCGGCATCCTGCTCGTCGTCGGAGCAGATGAAGGTACGGTCCTCGACGCGCGCGACGTCGCCGGGATCGGTGCGGGCGAGGAAGCTGTTCGGCCGCCATTCGGGGTTGAGCCGGATCAGCTTGCCCTCGGCCACCAGCAGCTTGGTGAGCCGGTCGGCCTCGCGCAGCGACCCGTCGTACCAGACCACGGCGTCGGGCTCGGTGAGCGCGGCGATCTCATCGACCCACGCCCGCAGGTCGTCGAGACCGTGAGCCGGGCGATCGGCGGCGGACTCCGGGACGGGGTCAGCGCCGCGTTCCGTGTCGGTGAAGGGCAGCTCCGCGATGGACATTCGGGTTCCTCTCGGTCGAAAGATCGGCTCTGAATCCAGCTTGCGAGAGAAATCGATCATTGAGAGCATCCGGACCCTGGAAAGAATCGCGATTCTTTCGCTATCGTGAAGGCATGGACTCGTCAGCCACCGATGTCGCGACGCTCGGTCATCGCATCCGTCACTTCCGCACGGCCGCCGGCCTCACACTCGACGAGCTCGGCGCGCGGGCGGGCGTCGCCGCCAGCCAGCTCTCCCTCATCGAGAACGGGCGCCGCGAACCGCGCATCAGCATGCTCACCACCATCGCGACCTCACTCGGCGTGCAGCTGGCCGATCTGCTCTCGCCCGAGCCACCGGATGCGCGCTCGGCCCTCGAGATCGAGCTCACCCGCCTGCAGCGCGGCTCCCTGTACGCGTCGCTCGGCCTCCCGCCGGTCAAGCCGACGAAGGGCACCCCGACCGAGACGCTCGAGGCCATCGTCGGCCTGCACCGCGAGCTGAGCCGGCGGGCGACCGAGGCGATCGCCACCCCCGAGGAGGCCCGGCGGGCCAACACCGAACTGCGCGAGCGGATGCGGGCGCAGAACAATTACATCCCCGAGATCGAGGAGCTCGCCGAGGAGCGGGTGCGGGCCTCCGGTCACACGCGCGGAGCACTGACCCACCGCGAGGTGAGCGTGATGGCCGAACAGCTCGGCTTCGACCTCATCTACGTCAATGACCTGCCGCACTCGGCGCGGTCGATCACCGACCTCGCCAGCGGGCGCATCTACCTGCCACCGGCGAGCATCCCGGGCGGCCACGGCCTGCGGTCGATGGCGTTGCAGGCGATGGCGCACCGCCTGCTCGGACACGAGCGGCCGGACAGCTACGCCGACTTCCTGCGTCAGCGCCTCGAGATCAACTACTTCGCCGCGTGCTGCCTGATGCCGCGGGAGGCCGCGGTCGCCTTCCTGCAGCAGGCGAAGCAGGAGCGCGATCTCGCCGTCGAGGACTTCCGTGATGCGTTCGGCGTCACGCATGAGGCGGCGGCGCTGCGCCTGACCAACCTCGCCACCAGCCACCTCGACATGACGCTGCACTTTCTGCGCGTCGGCGACGACGGCGCCCTCTACAAGGGCTACGAGAACGACGGGCTGCCTCTGCCGACGGACGTGACCGGCTCGATCGAGGGCCAGGTGGTCTGCCGCAAGTGGGGCGCGCGCACCGCGTTCACCCACACGAACCGCACGACGGAGCTCTACCAGTACACGGACACACCGGCGGGCACCTACTGGTGCGCGACGCAGACGGGCAGCACCTCGGCCGGAGGCTTCTCGATCAGCGTCGGCGTGCCGTTCGCGCAGGCGAAGTGGTTCCGCGGCCGCGAGACGACGGTACGGGCAGAGTCGCGCTGCCCGGACGAGTCGTGCTGCAAGCGACCGGCTGCGGGGCTCGCCAGCCGCTGGGCCGGTCAGGCGTGGCCCAGCGCGCGGCTGCACGCGCACATCCTCTCGCCGCTGCCGTCCGGTTCGTTCCCCGGCGTCGACGACACCGAGGTCTACTCGTTCCTGGAGGCGCACTCGGCGTCGTGAGCCGAGCCGCCCCGGAGGACGGGCCTATTTGGGCTGCATCCGGATGGCGCCGTCGAGCCGGATGACCTCGCCGTTCAGCATCGGGTTGCCGACGATGTGACGCACCAGCGACGCGTACTCCGACGGCTTGCCGAGTCGCGACGGATGCGGCACCTGCGCCGCCAGCGAGTCCTGAGCGGCCTGCGGGAGCCCGGCCATCATGGGCGTCTCGAAGATGCCGGGGGCGATCGTGACGACCCGGATGAGGCTCCGCGCGAACTCGCGGGCGAGCGGAAGCGTCATCGATGCCACCCCGCCCTTGGAGGCCGAGTACGCGGCCTGGCCGATCTGCCCGTCGAACGCGGCGACGGACGCCGTGTTCACGATCACGCCGCGCTCCTCCCCCACGGGCTCGGTCTGCGCCATCGCCGCCGCCGCGAGCCGCACCACGTTGAACGTTCCGACCACGTTGACCCTGAGCACGCGCTCGAAGAGGTCGAGCGGATGCAGGCCGTCGCGTCCCAGCACCTTGGTCGCGGTCGCGATGCCCGCGCAGTTCACGACGACGCGCAGCGGCGCGAGCGACGTCGCGACGTCCACCGCGGCCTGCACCTGCTCCTCGTCGGCGACGTCGGCCGCGACGAAGCGAGCGGTCGGGCCGAGCGCCGTCGCCGCCTTCTCCCCCTCCGAGCGGGGCAGGTCGAGCACGACGACGTGCGCTCCCGCCTCGGTGAGGGCGCGGGCGGTGGCATTGCCGAGTCCGCTCGCCGCGCCGGTGACGATGGCGGAGCATCCGTCGATGTTCATGGAGTGGGTCCCTTCGGGGTTGGTGGTCGGTGGTCGGATCGGGGTCGGTAGTCAGCGGAGGATCTCGATGAGGGTGGCGTTCGCGGTTCCGCCGCCCTCGCACATCGTCTGCAGCCCGTAGCGGCCGCCGGTCGCCTCGAGCTCGTTGACGAGCGTGCCGAGCAGACGGGTGCCCGACGAGCCGAGCGCGTGACCGAGCGCGATCGCCCCGCCGCGCGGGTTCAGGAGCGCCGGATCCGCGTCGAATTCGCGCAGCCACAACAGCGGGATGGGCGCGAACGCCTCGTTCACCTCGTACGCGTCGATCTCATCGATCCGCACACCGCTGCGGTCGAGCAGGTTGCGCGTCGCGGGCAGGATGCCCGTCAGCATGAGCAGCGGATCGCTGCCGGCGACGGCGAACGAGTGGAACCGCGCGCGCGGGCGCAGGCCGAGTCGCTCGGCCGCGCCGGCGCTCATGATGAGCGCCGCCGACGCCCCGTCCGTGAGCGGAGAGGAGTTGCCCGGGGTGATCCGCCAGTCGAGGTGCGGGAACCGCTCGGCGAGCCGGTCCGTGCGGAACGACG
Organism: Leifsonia sp. 10N434; assembly: GCF_056394405.1. NCBI lineage: Bacteria > Bacillati > Actinomycetota > Actinomycetes > Micrococcales > Microbacteriaceae > Leifsonia > Leifsonia sp. 10N434. The sequence continues at coordinate 19,862 of NZ_JBFTHV010000001.1, forward strand.
GGGAGAGCGCGGCCAGAGCCTCGGGGGAGGTCGACGGGCGGATCGTCTCGTCGGCCGTCACACTTCCGCTGTCGGGCGTCGGCACCGGGATGAGCTCGTTCTCGAAGGCCCCGGATGCCACGGCGGTCGCCGCTCGCTGGTGGGAGCGTGCCGCGAACGCGTCCAGCGCATCCCGCTCGATCCCCCACTGCTGAGCGATCAGCTCGGCGGCCACGCCCTGGTTCACGAGCCCGTCGGGATACCGCTGCGCGAGCAGCGCACCGCCGAGCGAGGCGCCACCGACGTTCGAGCCGAGAGGTGCGCGGCTCATCGATTCGACACCGCAGGCGATCACGATGTCGTAGGCGCCGGCCCGCACCCCCTGCGCCGCGAACGCCGCCGCCTGCTGGCTCGACCCGCACTGCCGGTCGACGGTCACGGCGGGCACGCTCTCAGGGAAACCGGCGCTGAGCACCGCCGTGCGCGTGATGTTGCCCGCCTGCTCGCCCGACTGGGTGACGCACCCGCCGATCACGTCGTCGACCAGCGCCGGATCGAGGTCGTTGCGGCGCAGCAGTTCGACGAGCACGCCCGCGAGCAGGTCGGCCGGGTGGATGTCGGACAGCGCTCCGCCCGGCTTGCCGCGTCCGGACGGGGTGCGCACGACATCCACGATCACGGCATCCGTCGTGTCGCGGTTCACTGCGGCCTGCGCCGCCATGCTCGCCATCGTCAGGCTCCGAACGGGTCGGGCGTGAGGGTGTACTTCGTCGAGAGGTATTCGTGGATGCCCTCGAGGCCGCCTTCGCGTCCGAGTCCGGACTGTTTGACACCGCCGAACGGAGCGGCCGCGTTCGACACGACCCCGACGTTGAGGCCCATCATGCCGGTCTGCAGCCGGTCGATCATCCGCTGCCCACGGGCGAGATCGCGGGTGAACACGTATCCGACCAGCCCGAACTCGGTGTCGTTCGCGATCCGCACGGCCTCGTCCTCGTCGGAGAACCGCACGATCGAGAGCACGGGGCCGAAGATCTCCTCGCGCAGGATCTCGCTGCCCGGCGGCACATCCGTCACCACGGTCGGCTCGAAGAACGTTCCGGCGCCCTCGACCCGGGAACCGCCGGCGAGCACTCGCGCGCCGCGACGCACCGCGTCGTCGAGCAGGCCGGCCGCCTTCTCGACCGCGTCCTCGTTGATCAGCGGACCGATGGTCACGCCGGGCTCCGTGCCGCGGCCGACGCGCATCGCCTTCACGCGCTCAGTCACCCGCGTGGCGAACTCGTCGGCGACCGACTCGTGCACGATGAACCGGTTGGCCGCGGTGCACGCTTCACCGATGTTGCGGAACTTCGCCAGCATCGCGCCCTCGACCGCCCTGTCGAGGTCGGCGTCGTCGAACACGACGAACGGCGCGTTGCCGCCAAGCTCCATCGACGTGCGCAGAACGTTGTCGGCGGCCTGTTTCAGCAGCGCGCGGCCGACCTCGGTCGAGCCTGTGAACGAGAGCTTGCGCAGACGCGGGTCGGCGATGATCGGGCCGGACACCTTTCCGGAGGTCGTCGTAGTGATCACGTTGAGCACCCCGGCGGGGAGGCCGGCGTCGGCGAAGAGCTTCGCGACGTACAGGGTTGTCAGCGGGGTGAGCTCCGCGGGCTTCACGACCACCGTGCAGCCCGCGGCGAGCGCCGGGGCGATCTTGCGGGTGGCCATCGCCAGCGGGAAGTTCCACGGGGTGATCAGGTAGCACGGCCCAACGGGATGCTGGGAGACGATTATGCGCCCGGTACCCTCGGGATTCGTGCCGTAGCGGCCGGCGATGCGCACGGCCTCCTCGCTGAACCAGCGGAGGAATTCACCGCCGTAGGTCACCTCGCCGTTCGACTCGGCGAGCGGCTTGCCCATCTCGAGCGTCATCAGCAGCGCGAACTCGTCGCGCCGCTCCTGCAGCAGGTCGAAAGCACGGCGCAGGATCTCTCCGCGGGCGCGCGGTGCCGTGGCGGCCCAGTCGTCGGCGGCGGCGACGGCGGCGTCGAGCGCGCGGCGCCCGTCGTCGACGGAGGCATCGGCGATGGTCTTGATCGTGCGCCCCGTCGCCGGGTCTGTCACGTCGAAGCGTCCGGCGCTCCCCTCGACCCAGTCGCCCCCGATGAAGAGGCGGTCGGGCACCTGCTCGAGCAGCGTGTTCTCGTCCATGCGTCGTCCTCGATTCCTATCGTGTCCATGAGGCCCGGGTCCGTGGCCGCCAGGCGCTCGTCGGTCGTGGGTGGTCGGTCGTCAGCGGCCGCCGAGTCGCCGTCAGGCCTCGGCCGAGGCCGACACCAACGGCACCGACCGGTGGTCGATCTTGGTCGCCAGTGCGATCACGGTCGATGTGCGTGCGATGTTCGGATCGCTGACGATCCGGTCGATCACGCGTTGCAGGTCGGCGTTCGACCGGGCGACGGCCCTGATCATCAGGTCGCCGGCGCCCGTGATCGTGTGCACCTCGAGCACCTCCGGGATGCCGCGCAGATGCTCGACGACCTTCGCGTCCGTGTCTCCCTGCGCGATCTCCGCGGTGACGAACGCAGTGACCGGATAGCCGAGCGCAACGCTGTCGACGGTCGGGGCGAAATCCCGGATGACCCCCGAGCGCATCAGCCGGTCGAGCCGAGCCTGGACCGTGCCGCGGGCGACACCGAGCCGACGGGAGGCCTCGAAGACCCCGAGGCGCGGCTCGTCGGTGAGCAATGCGATCAGGTCGGCATCCAGCTTGTCGATCGCCATGCGGCCTCCTTCGGTCCTCGCACATGTTACGTCCGCTGACGGCGATCGGCTACAGGCTGCCAGCGGACTCCAAGAAGGGCAGCGCAGCCTGCTTGAATCCGCGCGCGCTCAGGGTGGTGACGTGGTTGCGTTTGGGCAGCACGACGAGTTCGGCGCCGAGCGCAGCGGCCGCTTCGTCGCGTCCCTCGGTCACCGGATCCGCGTCGCCGACCACCAGCATGGTCGGAACCGTGGAGGCCAGCGGCAGCGGATGCTCGGCCATGCCGGACACGCAGGCTGCGAGCGCATCGCGGTCCACGCCCGGCGCCTGGCGCAGCGACGCCAGCAGCGGCGCGAGCGGCGACTCCGCGAGCGAGACCGGATCGACGCCGTCGAGCAGCGACGACCGCACGGCCTCGACCCCCCAGCGCGCGAACTGCTCCACCGTGCCCACTCCCCCGACGACGAGACGCCGCACGCGCGAGGGCGCAAGGCCCACCAGCGCGAGGGCGACCCAGCTGCCCATCGAGTAGCCGATCACGTCGACGCGGTCGAGGCCCTCGGCGTCGAGCACGGCGAGCAGGTCGCCGGCGAGCAGCTCGGGCGAGTATGCGCTCGGGTCGTGCGGAGCAGAGCTCGCACCGTGTCCCCGCAGGTCGGGAACGATGGCACCCCGCCCTGCCTCGGCGAGCGCCCGCACCCAGCCGGTCGACTCCCAGGTCAAGGCGCCGTTCGTCGCAAAGCCGTGCACCAGCAGCACCGGATGCTCACCCGGGTGCCGCTCGTACGCGATCCGTCCGGCGGGGGTCTCTGCGAAGCTCACGACTCAATCCTCCGGCAAACGCAGCCGGACACGACGCGCTGGGGCCTCCTCGACGGGAACCGTTCCGACGATGCCGGCCTGGTCGTCGCTCACCGTGAACGTGATGAGCGGGGCCCCGACCTCGAGCGTCGCGCCCTCGTCGGCGTGGAACCGGCTGATCGTGCCCGACTGCGGCGACGGAAGCTCGACGGCCGACTTGGTCGTCTCCACCTCGACGAGCGGCGCGTTGCGCTCGACGAAGTCCCCTTCGGCGACGAGCCATTCCAGCACGGTCGCCTCCTGCAGCCCTTCGCCCAGGTCGGGCAGGGCGAATGTGATCTCAGCCACGGCGGTACTCCAGAGTCTTCTGCACGGCGTCGAGGATCCGGTCGATGGTCGGCAGGTACTCGTCTTCGAGCACCGGGGAGGGATACGGCACGTCCCAGCCGGTCACCCGCTGCACCGGCGCCCGCAGGTCGTCGAAGCAGCGTTCGGTGATGAGCGCGCTCACCTCGCCTCCGAGGCCGGCCGTGAGCGGCGCCTCGTGCACCACGACGGCCCGCCGGGTGCGCGACACGGATGCGGCGAGACCGTCCGCGTCGATCGGCTTCAGCCAGCGCAGGTCGACCACCTCGATCTCGACACCGTCCTCCGCGCCCAGTTCCGCTGCCTGCAAGCAGCGCGAGACCATCGCGCCCCACGCCACGAGCGTGACGTGCTTGCCCGGCCGGACCACGCGGGACGTCCCGACGGGCAGCCGCTCGTCCCACTCCTCGGGCTCGACCGTCGCCTTGTGCCAGTACCGGGATTTCGGCTCCATGAAGATGACCGGATCGGGATCCTCGATCGCCTGCCGCAGCAGCGTGTAGGCCTCGGCGGGCGACGAGGGCGCGACCACCTTGAGGCCAGGAACGTGCGCGAACAGGGCCTCGAGGCTCTCCCCGTGATGCTCGGGAGCCCGGATGCCGCCGAAACTCGGCAGGCGCAGCGTGATCGGCATCTCGAAGGCGCCGCGACTGCGATAGTGCATGCGCGCGACCTGGTTCACGATCTGGTCGATCGCCGGGTACGAGAAGCCGTCGAACTGGATCTCCGGAACCGGACGCCAGCCGGCCATCGCCAGGCCGACCGCCATGCCCATGATCCCGGATTCGGCGAGCGTCGTGTCGAACACCCGCTCCTCGCCGTACTTGGCGTGCAGCCCGTCCGTCACGCGGAACACCCCGCCGAGCGTCCCCACGTCCTCGCCGAACACCAGGGTGCGCTCGTCGGCGGCGAGCGCGTCGTCGAGCGCGCGGTTGAGTGCGCGCTGCATCGTCATCACCTCAGCCACGGCGGGACTCCTCCCAGGCCCGGCGCTGCCCGAGAAGCGCGGCCGGCGGATCGGAGAACACGAAGTCGAACATCTCCTCGCCCGGGCGGCCGCCCAGCGCCGCGACGTCCGCGCGCACCCGCTCGGTGAGGGCGTTCGCCGTGTCGGACACCTCGGCGAAGAAGTCGTCGTCGACCGTGCCGGTGGCTCGCAGGCGCTCTTCGCACAGCGCGAGGGGATCGCGGGCGAGCCAGCTCTGCTCCTCGTCGAGGGTGCGATAGCGGCCGGGGTCGTCGGAGGTCGAGTGCGGGCCCGACCGGTAGGTCATCGCCTCGATCACCGTCGGCCCGCCGCCGGTGCGGGCACGCTCCAGCGCCTCACTCGTGGCCTCGTGCACGGCGAGCACATCGTTGCCGTCGACGCGCACGCCCGGCATCCCGTACCCCGCTGCGCGCGCGGCGACGGAGCCGCCCGCGACCTGCTTCGACGTCGGTACAGAGATCGCCCAGCCGTTGTTCTGGCAGAAGAACACCACCGGCAGCTGCGAGACGCCTGCGGTGTTCATCGCCTCGTGGATGTCGCCCTGCGAGCTGGCGCCATCGCCGAAGTAAGCGATCGCGCATCCGCCGTTGCGGTCGAGCTTGGCCCCGAGAGCCCAGCCGACCGCGTGCGTGACGGCCCCGCCGACGACGGCGTTGATCGGCGCGAGGCGTGCGGCCGCGGCATCCCAGAGCCCGCCGTGCCAAGCGCCCTGGTGCGATGCGAGGTACGCGACAGGGTCGACGCCCATCGTCACCGCGACGCCGAGCTCGCGGTAGGTGGGGAACGCGAAGTCGAGGCGCAGGTCGAGGGCCGCGGCGCTGCCGACCTGTGCCGCCTCCTGCCCGCGCATCGGCGCGTAGCCGGGAACGATCCCCTGGCGCTGCATCGCGACCCCGTCGAGATCGAGCCTGCGCACGGTGACCATGGTGCGGTACAACCGGCGCAGCAGGGCGGAGTCCTCGTCACCGGCCGGCCGCAGGGCGGCACCGGGAGCTGTGATGGTCATTCCGTCACTGTCGCAGGATGAGCAGCACCGAGCAACACGCACAGCGCGGGCTGCTCATCCTGTCCATTTAGAGGGCGGAGCGGCCACTCTCCTTGTGCAGATTGCCCTTTCGCAGCGCCGAGGGCCACCAGATCGCCGAGCCGATGTCGTACGACGCCGCCGGCACCAGCAGCGAGCGCACCACGACCGTGTCGAGGAGCACACCGAACGCGACGATGAAGGCGATCTGCACCAGGAACAGGATCGGGATGACGGCGAGCGCTGCGAACGTCGCGGCGAGCACAACTCCGGCCGACGTGATCACACTGCCGGTCATCCCGAGCCCCCGCAGGATGCCCGGCCGGGTGCCGATCCGCAGCGACTCCTCCCGCACCCGCGTCATGAGGAAGATGTTGTAATCCACTCCGAGCGCCACGAGGAAGACGAACCCGAACAACGGCACCGACGCGTCGGCGCCAGGGAAACCGAAGACGTGGTCGAACACCAGCGCGGAGACGCCGAGCGCAGCCGCGTACGAGACGACGACGCTCGCGATCAGCAGCACCGGAGCCAGGATCGACCGCAGGAGCAGCATCAGGATGACCAGGATCACGGCCAGCACGATCGGGATGATCTTCAGCAGGTCGCTCTGGGCCGTGTCGTTGGTGTCGAGTGCGATCGCCGTGACGCCGCCGACCAGCACCGACGGATCAGTGGCCGGCAGGGTCGTGCGCAGGTCGCGCACCACGTGTTCGGCCGCCGCGGAGTCGGCCTCCGAGTCGAGCGTCGCGTTGATCAGCACCCGGCCGTCCTCCACCACGGGCGGCGCCGCCTGACCGGTCGCCGACGGCCGAACGTTGCCGGCGTACAGCGTCGCTGTCGCGATCCCGTCGCTCGACTTCACGGCGGAGAGCATCGCATCGGCGTCCGCCTCCTTCGTCACGATGACGACGGGGCTGCCGGAGCCGGCATCGAAGTGCTTCGCGAGCACTTTCTGGCCGTCGACGGCGTCGGACTGCGTGAGCACCACATCCGTCTGCTGGACGCCGTTCGCCTTGAGCTGGGTCAGGCCGAGGGCGCAGGCGCCGAGCACGACGAGCGCGACGATCCAGGTGACGCGCGGGCGCCGCGCGATGAGGGTGCCGACCCGCCGCCAGAGGCCGCCGATGCCCTCGAGGCCGGCGATCTGCTCCGAGTCGACGTGCTTGTGCTCGTGCGGGTGCTCGCCCACGAACTTCGGCCGGAAGGGCCAGAACGCCGCCCGGCCGAACACCGCGAGCAGCGCCGGCAGCAGCGTCAGCGCCGACAGGAGTGAGAAGACGATGCCGATCGCGGCGATCGGCCCGAGGCTCTTGTTGGAGTTCAGATCGGAGAACAGCAGGCACAACAGCGCCAGGATGACCGTGGCGCCCGACGCGGTGATCGGCTCGAGGGCCGCACGCCAGGCGCGGCCGATCGCCGCCCACCGCGATTCGACGTGCTCCAGCGACTCGCGGAACCGCGCGACCAGCAGCAGCGAATAGTCCGTCGCCGCGCCGATCACCAGGATCGACAGGATGCCCTGGCTCTGCCCGCTGAGCTTGATCCATCCCCACAGGGCGAACAGGTACACGATCAGGATGGCCGCGCACAGCGCGAAGATCGACGTGAAGAGCACGAGGAACGGCAGCACGATCGAGCGGTAGACGAGCAGGAGGATGACGAAGACCGCACCGACCGCGACGAGGAGCAGAATGCCGTCGATGCCGCCGAACGCGCTCACCAGGTCGGCGGTGAGACCGGCGGGGCCCGTCACCCACGCCTTCGTTCCGGACGGCAGGTTGTCGTCGACCACCGATCGGAGGTCGGCGACGACCGTCTTCACGTTGTCGGTGTCGGCGACCGGCACCACGAATTCGGCCGCCTGCCCGTCGGACGACGGGATCGGCCCGGCCACGCTCGTCGTCGCGTCACCGCTCGGCTCCTGCACGCCCGCCACGTCGCCGAGCTGCTCACCGAGCGAGCCGAGCGCTGCGAGCTGCTGCTGGTCGAGCTTCGCGCCGGTCGTCGACTCGACGACCACGATCGCGGGGATCGCCGACGAGTCGGTGAACTTCTTCTGCCAGTCCTGCACCTCGGTGGACTCGGCGCTGGCCGGCAGGAACGACGCCTGGTCGTTGCTCGAGACGGAGCTGAGCTTGCCGAACGTCGGTCCGCCGATGCCGGCGGCCACCAGCCACAGCAGGATGAGCACCGAGGGCAGAACCACTCGCAGCCACCGCGGCGGAGTCCAGTCGTGACGAGGTTTCATGCCGGCTCCCGAATTTATCTAGCTAGGTAAGCAATCAGCCTAGTGTGCAAATTCGAACCATGCCAGCCGGTCGCCGCATCCGGTCGTCAGGCGCCCGTGTCGACGAGCTCGGCGCCGGCATGCGCGAGCTCGGCCAGCGCCGCCTCCGACGAGCGGGGCGCGACACCAGCGACCAGGTCGGTGAGGACTCGCACGCGCTGACCGTGGGACAGCGCATCCAGCGCCGAGGCGCGGACGCAGTAGTCGGTGGCGATGCCTGCGACATCGATCACGTCGACGCCGTGTTCGTCGAGCAGGTTGTGCACGCTCGAGCCCGCCTCGGTGTGCCCTTCGAAGATCGAGTAGGCGGGAACACCCTGACCCTTGCGGATGTGGTAGGTCACCTTGTCGGTCTTGAGATCCGGATGATAGGCGGCGCCGTTCGTACCGGCCACGCAGTGAACCGGCCAGGTCGTCACGAAGTCCGGTTCGGCACCCGCAGCGAAGTGGCCGCCGTTGTCGTTGCCGACGTCGTGCCAGTCCCGGCTCGCGAAGATCACCTTGTACTCGCCCGCATGGTCGGCGAGGTACCGCGTGATCGCCTGCGCCACCGCGGTCCCGCCGTCGACGCCGAGCGCCCCGCCCTCCGTGAAGTCGTTCTGCACGTCGATGATGAACAGGGCCCTGCTCATGGCCGCCTCCGTCAGTTGTTGGAGAGATTGTCTCCGCAATGGTAGAAGCCGGTGACGAGGGTGTCGATGGCCTGCTTGGCATTGTCGCTCACCGGGCCGAGCGCGAACACGGCGAACGTCAGCTTGGTGCCGTCGGCCGCATCCACGATGCCGGACAGCGTGTAGCCGTTGTCGATCCAGCCGGTCTTGGCGTGAACAGCGCCGCGGGCGGCGGCGTTGTCGCCGGTGAACCGGTTGTAACCCGACGCCAGCGTGCCGGACTCCCCGGAGACCGGCAGCCCGTCGTAGACGACGCCCAGGCCGTTCTCACGATTGAGCACCTTGATGAAGAGGCGGGTGAGATACGACGGCGGAACGGCGTTGTCGCCGCTGAGGCCGGAGCCGTCGGCGATGTGGATGCCCGTGGTGTCGATGCCGTAGTGCTTGAGCCCGGCGATCACACCGGCGTTCTCGGCGTCGAAGGTGTTGCCGGCGCCGGTCTTGATCGCGACGAGGCGGGCGAGCTCTTCCATGATCGTGTTGTCGGAGACGCGCATGGCCTGATCGATCAGCGTGGTCACGGGCTGCGACTGGACGATGCCGATCTGCTGCGCGCCGCCAGGGGCCGTGCCCTGGGTGACCGGCGCGTTCGTGCCGAGGTACTGCTGGAACGACGCGACGGCGCGGCCGACGGGGTCGGTGCTGCGGGGGGACTCGATCGCCGTCGGGTCGTCGCGGTCGCCATCCACCTGCAGTGCGGTGATGTAGGAGGTCGAGCCCTCGACGACGCGCTCCTCCTGCTCGTCCCAGCTCGGCTGCCACACCGGGCCGCCGAACAGCGACGTGTCGACGATGATCGAGGTGACGGGCTGGCCGCCGAGAGCCTGCTTCGCCTGGTTCGCCAGATCCTGCATCTTGGGTGCACCCGTGTAGAACGAGTCCTGACCGCCCGGCAGGCGCGACAGGGTCACGTCACCGCCTCCGACGAGCACGATCTGGCCGGGGGTGGCCGTCTTCAGCACCCGCGTCGACACCCGGTAGTCGGGGCCGAGCACGGCGAGTGCGGCGGCGGAGGTGAGCGTCTTGAGCACGCTGGCCGTCGGGCCGGGCTTGCCGCCGTTGCGGTCGAACATCACCTCGCCGGTCTTGGCGTTGACGACCTGCGCCTCGAGGTTGCCGAGCCTGCCGTCCTGCGAGAGGCCGGCGACCGAGCAGGTGCGCACCCGGGTGGCGCCGGGAACGGCGGCCGGCACGGCGCGGACCGGCTTCGCGACGGTCTTCACCGGGGTCGGCGTCGGGGTGGGGGTACGGGTGGCGGACGGAGACGGAGCGACCTCGGCCGTCGCCGGGGTCGCCACCGTGGCGCCGAGCGCGACGCTGCCGCCGCCGAGGATCACGAACGCGGCAGCGGCACCGGCGATGATCCAGGCGCGCGGATGCGTGCGGATGGCCGTGAGCAGTCCGCCGAGGGCCGCGGGCTTGCCCGGGGTCGCCTCGGAGGCCGACGTCGTACCCGGCGTCGGAGTGTGTGAGGGGGTGATGCTCGCCGAGTCAGCGTCGCTGCTTCTCGGCAGGCCAGTCTCTGGCTGGTCTGGTTCGCGCATCCGGGTATAGTACCCGCGTTCGCTGGGAGCCGGGATCACCGGCTCCCCCGCACGTGCTCCGCTGGTCGCTTACGGCAGCACGGCCACGCCGTAGTTGCCGAAGCGCACCGTGGCCGGGGTGCTGGTCGCACTGGCCGAGAGGTAGGCGCGCAGCCCGACGGCTCCGGATGCCTGCAAGGCCGCCGTCGCATCCGTCGTGCTCACCTGCCACGCAGCCGGCTCGGCCTGTCCCGTCGCCCACACTTTCGCCTGCAGAGTGGTCGGCGCCGTGCCGAACACCTGCACCCGCAGGGTGAGCTGCTGTCCCGCCGTGTAGGTGAGACCGGGAACGCTCACCGCCTGCAACGCGGTGCCTCCCTGCAGGAGCTGCACCTGGACGGCGCCGCTCGCCGCGAGCCACACGCGACCCTCATAGGCGGCCGTGCCGACGACCCGCCCGAGCGCCGAGACGAAGATCCCGCCGCCCGTCGGTGGTACGTCCGTGGTGAAGGTGACCGTCGTGTCCGTGCGGCTCGACGAGGCCGAACCCAGCGTCTCCGTCCTCGTGGACCCGGCCGGGGTGTTCATCTGGCCGGTTCCGGCGGCGACGGAGTAGCCGCCCGCCGCCCCGGAACCCGTCCATGCGCCGCCGACGTCGGCAGTGCCCCATCCGCCGGTGACCGCGCGCTCGAAGGCGTCGGTCGCCAACGTGTTGCCGACGTTCGGCGACACCGTCACCGACCTGGTCGTCGTGCCCTGACCGCCACGGTTGTCCGTCACCCGGAGGGTGATCGTGTACGTGCCCGCCGCCGCATACGTGTGGCCGGCCGTCACCCCCGTCGCCGTGCCGCCGTCGCCGAAGGTCCAGGCGTACGACGCCACTGTGCCGTCCGGATCACTCGAGGCGCTGCCGTTCACCGACACCGCCAGCCCATTGGGTGTGGCAGTGAACGACGCGATCGGGTTCTGGTTCGCTCCGCCGCCCGCGATCGTCACCGCGTTGCCCACGCGCGAGATCTGATTGCCGTCGGGATCGGTCACGTACAGCGTGTACGTGTGAGAGCTGCCTCCCGCCAATCCCGTGTCGAGGAAGCTCATCGCCGGGTGGTTCCAGAACGTCGAGATCTGGTTCACCTGCGAGACCGGATGCGCGGTGTCGCCATCCCGGACCAGCTTGTAGGTGAGGTTGACGTTGTCCTGGTCGAAGGTCGAGGTCCAGGTCACCCTCGCCTGACCCGCCGCCGGCGAGGTCGCGTTGGGGGTCAGGGCCGTGTTGTTGTTCGGTCCGACCCGGCTCCTGACCACGCTGTCCAGCGCGTAGCGGGTGAGGCCGTACTGGGGGATGCTGTTGACGTACGGGAACTCGCCGCCGACGGTGAGGTAGTTGCCGTTGCCGGAGATGCTCCAGGCCGCCTGGCCCTGACCGGTGTACGAACCGGTCACGTACTGCGGGTACCAGTTCAGCGGGCTCGGCGCCGGCTGGCCGGAGAAGTTCGCGTAGCTGCGGTCACCGTTGTTGGTGAGCGTTCCCGTTCGCGACTTCGAGAACGCGATCGTGTGGTGGTAGGTCCACGGGTTGGTCTGCGGGAATCCGCCGACGTTGCCGCAGTAGTGCGGGTGGCCCGCCGCATAGAGGGCGTTCCCGAGGGCCCAGACCGAGTAGGTGTCGCCGTGGCAGTCCTCCATCCAGATCAGGTTGCCGTTCGGGTCCGCCCGGAAGCTGCCCTCGAAGTTGCCACCGGAACCGAAAACGTAGCCCGAACCGTAGACGCTGTCGGCAGTGGCGACGAGGGCGGTGATACCGGCTTGGTTGCCCGCGTCGCGGATCACCGAGTTCGCACCGAACGGCAGATTGCCCCCGGTTGAGCCGTTGAGCAGCGCCAGACCGTAATGCGCCGCCCCGTTCATGTTCTTGAAGCGACCACCGGCGTAGACCTTGGTGCCGTCCGGGCTCACGGCCATGGCGTCGACCACGGTGTCCGCGCTCGCCCCCCATGAGGTGTCGAGCGAGCCATTGCCCGCATTGATTCTCGCGATGTAGCCGCGCGGCGTTCCGTTGACGCTGGAGAAGGTGCCGCCGGCGTAGAGGGCGGTGTTGGTGGCGGCGAGTGCGCGGACCTGGCTCTCCATGATGGGGCGGAAGGAGGGGATGACCTGGCCGGTGGCGGTGCTGATGGCGACGATCCGGTAGTAGGGGTTGCCGCCTGCGGTGGTGAAGTCGCCGCCGACGTAGATGCGGGATCCGTCGGGTGAGGCGGTGATCGCCAGGGCCTGCGCGTTGAGGGGGACGTTGAAGCTGGAGATCAGGTTGCCGGTGGTGACGTCGTAGGCGAGGAGGTTGCTGCGCGGGGTGGTGTTCACTCCGGCCGCGGCTCCTGCGGGGCGGGCGGTGGTGAACTTGCCGGCGACGTAGACGGTGTTGCCGACCACGACCTGCGCCCACGCGACGCCATCGATCTGCGTCGTCGGAAGCGGATCAGCGCTGACCGTGGGCGGCGACGCCGGATTGTTGGGATCCGGCGGCATGGTGTCGGCAGAGGCGGGCGCGGCGAGCGCTGCGCCGGCGACGACCAAACCGACCGCGGTGATCAGGGAGGTGAAGAAGCCGATGGCACGGCGAGTGGTGTGGGTGTTCATGAGAACCTCGGGCAGGTAACTCAGAGCGACGACATCCGCCAGGATCGATCGCCGCGCACAGAGCGGGGTGAACGCCTCCGTCTGCAATGGATCGGTTCGCCGCTCACCCCCGGGATGCCATCCATCAGCTGTGGCGGCGGCGGGCGTCGAGTTCGATGGACATGTGCCCACCAAACCTGAATTTCTCTCAACTTTGTAATCGAGCGTACCGCGATTTCGCCGCGCTGAACCTGTGAAGTCCGGGATTCGCCTAAAACAGGCCGGTCGTCCGGCCCGGATGAGCGTTGATTCGTTATCTCCGACACGCGAAGATCGAACGGTGGGGACTTCCGTGAGGGGGCGGGCCAGAAGGGTGGCCGCTATCGCCGTGATCCTCGGTGCGTGCGCGAGCGCCGGACTCTCCGGGTGCGCGCCGACCAGCCAGGTGTGCGTGAGCTGGGCCGATTTCAGCGACCCCGATGCCGCCTACCGCCAGGCCGACACGGTGGTGGTCGGTCACGTCATCGGACGCGACGGGACGATGGAGACGAGCCTCGGACCGGCCCGCGCCTACCGGTTCGCGGTCGAGCGGGCCTACAAGGGCGCCGAGGACTCGTCGACCATCCGGATCGGTTCACGCTCGGACAACTGCGACGGCGGAGGCGGGTACGCGAACGGCGACCTCCTCGCGAACGACCAGCGCGTGCTCGTCTATGCGTACAGAGACGGCGACGGCCCGGTCACGCTCACGCCGTCGCAGGGCGTGACGGATCTCCCCTCGGGCACGCCCGTGCCCTTCGGGCGATCGAGCAGTTCCGGAGAAGCGGGCGCCGGCACGATTCCCTAGTCTTGAAAGCAGCCCCACCGATGCAGCGGCAGACCCCGTAGAAAGGACACCGTCATGAGCCCCACGAACGAGTCAGCGAAGGCCAAGACGTCCAGCGCGCCGGAGACCTTCACCGCCGAGGAACGCGCGGCCATGAAGGACAGGGCGAACGAAGCGAAGACAAGCGCCCGCCGGGGAAGGGCGACCCCGGCGGACGACCTGGCCGACGTTTTCGAGAAGATCGGCGAGATGAGCGAGGACGACCGCGCCATCGCCGAGCGGATCCACGCGCTCGTCACCGAGAACGCTCCGGAACTCCGGGCGAAGCTCTGGTACGGGCAGCCCGCCTATGCCAAGGACGGCAAGGTGGTGTGCTTCTTCCAGGCCGCATCCAAGTTCAAGACGCGATACGCCACGCTCGGCTTCAACGAAACGGCGGCCCTCGACGATGGCACCCTGTGGCCCGTCGCCTTCGCCGTGAAGGGCCTGACAGCTGCAGACGAGAAGCAGATCGCTGCGCTCCTGAAGAAGGCGGTCGGCTGACCGATCGGCTGTCGAGCCGGCTGCAACGGCCGGCCCGAAGCGAAACCCCCGGTCAGACTCTGTGTCTGACCGGGGGTTTTTCGGAGCCGCCCAAGGGAATCGAACCCTTGACCTTCTCATTACGAGTGAGATGCTCTGCCGACTGAGCTAGGGCGGCGTGGTCGCTCTTCAGCGGCACACAGGAAGATAGCTTACCCGATCATCGCGACCGGTTCCGACACCGGTCAGCGCACCTGCGTTCCGAGCGCCTGCAACTGCGCGAACGAGCTGCGGAGCCGGTCGGCCAGCGGCTCGACGCCGCCGTGATCCGCCCAGCACGACCAGGCGTGACGCATGCCGGCGAACGACACGTAGGTGACCAGACGGGCCCGCTGATGCAGGGTCTCCGGGTCTTCGGCGAGCGACGGGTCGTCGTGTGCGAGGCGTCGCTGCACGATCGCGGAGAGGGCGTCTTCGAACTGGTGCATGCTCGCCATGCGCTGGGCGAACAGTTCCGGGTTGTCCTTCAACAGGGCGCGACGCAACCCGTGCAGCTCGTGCATGCTGCGGGTGTCCGTCTCGTCGGTCGAGACCCCGGTGAGCTCGACCGTGTCGATGGCGGCGATGAGCAGCTCGCTGATGCCGTCGAGGATGGGCTCGTCGGGGCCGGCGGCGATGAACCGCTCGATGCGCTCCTCCGACGGCAGCTCGGGGAGCTCGCCGATGATGGCGGACTCCTTCGACGGGAAGTAGTTGAAGAAGGTGCGCGGCGAGACGTTGGCCACGTGGCTGATCTCGTCGATGGTCACCCGGTCGAAGCCGCGCTCGCTCGCCAGTTCGAGCGCGGCCAGCTGGATGGCGCGCCGCGTCGCCAGCCTTTTGCGCTCGCGGAGACCCAGTTCTTCCTCTGCCACACTCATGCGGTAATTATTGCATTCTGTGCAAAGTTGCACCACTCACAACACGAACGAATTTCACCGTATGACGGCATTTCCGTCCGTCGTCAGCAGGTCTTGCCGTCGGCCGGCAGAGTGCCCTTGAGCAGGTAGTCGTCGACCGTGTTGTTCACGCACGAGTTCGACTTGTTGTACGCCGTGTGGCCCTCGCCCTTGTAGGTGAGCAGGTGGCCGTTCTGCAGCTCCCCCGCGAGGTTCTTCGCCCAGACGTACGGGGTCGCGGGGTCGTTGGTCGTACCCACGACCAGGATGGGCGCGGAGCCCTCGGCCGCGATCGGGCCGCGCTTGTACGTGGTCTTGTATGGCCAGTTGCCGCACCCGATGTCGCCGTAGGCCATGTACGGCCCGATGACCGGCGCAGCCTTGGCGAGTTCCGCCGCCTGCTGGCGCATCGTGGCGGGGTTGTCATCGTACGTGTAGTCGAGGCAGTTGATCGCCATGAAGGCCTCGGTCGAGTTGTCGCCGTAGGTCCCGTCGCTCTGCCGGTTGTTGTAGCCGTCGGCGAGAGTGAAGGCGTAGGAGGCGTCGCCCTTCATCACCGTGGTGAAGAGGTCGCTCAGGTACGACCACGCGGTGGCGTCGTAGAGCGGATAGATGATGGCGGTGACCAGGGTGTTAGCGCCCAGCTCGCGGCCGTCGGAGTTGCGGATCGGGCTCTGCTCCACGGAGGCGAGCAGGTCGGAGATGGTCGACATGCCCTCATCGACGGTGCCGGAGAACGGGCAGCCCTTCTGACTCAGGCAGTCGGTGAGGTAGGCCCGCAGGGCGCTCTCGAAGCCTTGCGCCTGCACCTTGGTGACGTCGAAGTTGGTCGCCGCCGGGTCGAGGGCGCCGTCGAGCACGAGCCGGCCCGTCTTGCCGGGGAAGAGGTCGGCGTAGACCGCGCCGAGGTAGGTGCCGTACGAGTACCCGAGGTAGTTGAGCTTCTTGTCGCCGAGGACGGCGCGGAGCACGTCCAGATCACGAGCGGCGCTGACCGTGTCGACGAGCTCCAGCAGCGCGCCGGTGTTCTGCTTGCAGGCGGCGCCGAAGTCGCGGGAGGTCGTGGCGTTGGCCGCGATCCAGCTGTCGGAGCCCCGGACTCCCGGGGTGATGCCGTAGAGATAGTCGTCCATCTGCTTCGCGTCGTAGCAGGTGACGGCGGTCGAGTGACCGACTCCGCGGGGGTCGAACCCGACGACGTCGAACGCGTTCTGCAGGGACGCGTCGGTGGCGTAGTCGACGGAGTCTTTGACGAAGTCGTAGCCCGAGCCACCGGGGCCGCCCGGGTTGACGAGCAGCGACCCCTGCTTGGTCCCCTTCGCCTGCTGCCGGATGAGGGCGAGCTTGACGTCGCCGGCCGACGGGTTGTTCCAGTCGAGCGGCACTTTGGCTGTCGCGCACTGCTTGCCGCTGGAGCAGGAGGTCCAGGTGAGCACTTGGTCGTAGAAGGGCTGCAGGTCGGTGGCGACCGTCTCCTTCACCGGAGTCGACGTGTGGGCCGTATCGCCGGGGAGGAACATCGAGACGCAGCCGCTGAGAGTCAACGCCGTGACCGCCGCGAAGGCGACGAGGGCGAGGCGGACAGAACGCCGGCGCGGGCTGCGCCCGGTCGGTCGGGTGGTCACTGAATGGTCCCCTTTCGCAGCGCGCCTCCGCGCAGGATGCTCGTGAGCATGGCCTCCAAAGCGAGTGCCGGGGCGACATTCCCCTCGATGCGCTCCCTGGCCGTCGCGATGGCGTCCATGGCAGCGAGCGTAGCCGCGGGAGTCGTGTGAGCGCTGAGAAGGTCGAGCCGATCGCGCAGCTCGACGTTGACGAGCTCGCTCGCACTGCCGAGCTGGATCATCATGACGTCGCGGTACAGACTCAGCAGGTCCACCATGATGCGGTCGATGCCGTCGCGCAGGCTGCGGGTGGCGCGGCGCTTCTGGTCCTCCTCGAGCTGTCGCAGCTGCGAGCGGAGAGCGGGCGGGATGGTGCCTCCCGGTTCGACGCCGAGCGAGCGCAGGGCGTGCTCGCGCTCTTCGGCGTCGCGCTCTTCTGTGATCGCCTTCGCATCGGCGCTCGCGATCTCGAGCATCGTCGCGGCGGTGCGCACGGCATCCGACACCGACCGGATGCTGAGCGCGAGCTTCAGCGTCTCGTCGCGGCGGCGCTGAGCCTCGTCGTTGGTGGCCAGGCGGTGAGCCATGCCGATGTGGCTCTGCGCGTGACGTGCGGCCCGCTCGGCGGTGACGGCGTCGACGCCGTCACGACGCTCGATCAGCGCAGCGACGTCGGACACGCTCGGCACGCGCAGGCGCACGGTGCGCACCCGGGACCGGATGGTCGGGATGAGGTCGGCGTCGCTGGGCGCGCAGAGGATCCAGACGGTGCGCTCGGGCGGCTCCTCGAGCGCCTTGAGCAGCACGTTGGAGGTGCGCTCGCTCATCCGGTCGGCGTCTTCGATGATCATCACGCGGTAGCGGCCGACCGACGGGGAGAACTGCGAGCTGGAGACGAGGGTGCGCACCTCTTCGATCGAGATGATGACGCGCTCGGTGCTCAGCACGGCGAGGTCGGGGTGTGTGCGCGCCTCGACCTGGCGCTGCGTGGCGTGGTCGCCCTCGGGGGTTCCCGGGCTGAGCAAGGCGGTGGCGAAGGCGAAGGCGAGGTTGGAGCGCCCCGACCCGGGAGGGCCGGTGATCAGCCACGAATGGGTCATCGCGTTGCCGGCGCGCGCAATATTCGGGTCGATGCTGCTGCCGCCTGCCGCTGCCGCTTTGAAGATGGCGATGGCGTCATCCTGACCCGTCAGGTCGTCCCACACTGCCATGTGATCCAGGCTAGCGTTCGCCGCGGACACTGCGTGGCTCAGCGGGACGCCGGGAGGCGGCGGCCGAGCTCGGACTGGATCTCGGCGGCGATCTCCTCGGCCGGACGCGATGCGTCGACGACGAGGAATCGCTCGGGCTCCGCGGCCGCGAGTCCCAGGTAGGCCGCGCGCACGCGTGCGTGGAAGTCCGCCTTCTCGGCCTCGAGCCGGTCGTAGCGGGTGCGGGAGGTGTCGAGCCGCGCCCGCGCGGTCGTCTCGTCGAGGTCGAGCAGAATCGTGAGATCGGGCAGCAGACCTTCTGCGGCCCAGAGCGAGAGGTCGCGGATCTGCTGGGGGTCGAGCACGCGGCCGGCACCCTGGTAGGCGACAGACGAGTCGAGGTACCGGTCTTGCAGCACGACCTCACCGCGAGCCAGCGCCGGACGCACCAGCGTCTCGATGTGGTGCGCGCGATCGGCGGCGTAGAGGAGCGCCTCGGCCCGGGGTGAGATGTCGCCGCGGTGGTGCAGCACGATCTCGCGGATCTCGACGCCCGCATCCGTACCGCCCGGCTCGCGGGTGCGCACCACCGTGCGACCCTGCTCGGTCAGCCATTTCTCGAGAAGCGCCGCCTGCGTCGATTTGCCCGACCCGTCGCCGCCCTCCAGCGTGATGAACAGCCCCCGCTGCCCGACGGCTGGGCCGGCTGGGCCCGCTGCGCCCGGGGTCTCGCTCGCGCTCACTCGGCCGACGGTTTCGCGGCCGGACGCTTGGCCGTCGTCGTCTTGGCCGTCGTCGTCTTGGCCGTGGTCGCCTTGGCCGTCGTCGTCTTGGCGGCTGTCGTCTTCGCGGCGGTCGTCTTGGCGGCGGTCGTCTTGGCGGCGGTCGTCTTCGCGGCCGGCTTCTTGGCCGGAGCCTTCTTGGCGGGCGCCTTCTTGGCCGGAGCCTTCTTGACCGGACCCTTCGCGCGCTTGTCGGCGAGGAGCTGCACGGCTCTGGCGAAGTCGACCTCGTCGACGGTCTCGCCGCGCGGAATCGTCGCGTTCGTCTCGCCGTCGGTCACGTACGGCCCGAACCGACCGTCTTTGACCCGGATCGGCTTGCCGCTGACGGGGTCGGCGTCGAACTCCTTGAGCGCACTCGACGCACGGCGTGCGCCGTACTTCGGCTGAGCGAACAGGTCGAGGGCGCCGGCGAGATCGATGCCGAAGATGTCGTCTTCGCTCGGGAGGGAACGCGTGTCGGCACCCTTCTTGAGGTAGGGACCGTACCGGCCGTTCTGCGCCTGGATCTCTTCGCCGCTCTCCGGGTCGGCACCGACGGTGCGCGGGAGGTCGAGCAGCTGCAGCGCGGTGCCCAGGTCGAGCGAACCGAGGTCCATCGACTTGAACAGGGATGCGGTGCGCGGCTTGACGGCGGCGGCCTTCTTCTTGGCCGGCGCCTTCTTGGCCGGCGAGTCGACGACTTCGCCGGTGGCCTGGTCGACCGTGGCGCTGTCCGTCTCGGGCTCCTCGGGGTCGAGCTCGGTCACATACGGTCCGAAGCGACCGTCTTTGGCGACGATGTTCTTGCCGTTCGCCGGGTTGACGCCGAGTACGCGGTCGGTCTGGACCGGAGCCTCGATGAGTTCGCGTGCCTTGGCCGCGGTCAGCTCGTCGGGAGCCAGCTCCGGCGGGATGTTGACCCGTCGGGGGGTGGCGCCCTCCGGGGCGTCTTCGTCGGGCACTTCCAGGTAGGGACCGTACTTGCCGATGCGGAGTGTGATGCCGTCGTCGATGGTGATCGAGTTGATCGAACGGGCGTCGATCTCGCCGAGGTTGTCGATGACCCGGCGCAGGCCCTTGTGCTTGTCGCTGCCGAAGTAGAAGCTGTTCAGCCAGTCGATGCGCTCGGCCTCGCCATCGGCGATCCGGTCGAGATCGTCTTCCATCTCGGCGGTGAAGTCGTACTGGACGAGGTCGCCGAAGTAGTCCTCGAGCAGACGCACGACAGAGAACGCGACCCAGCTCGGCACCAGTGCTTGACCGCGGGGGGTCACATAGCCGCGGTCGACGATGGTCGAGATGATGCTCGCGAACGTCGACGGGCGCCCGACCCCCAGCTCTTCGAGGGTCTTCACGAGGCTCGCCTCGGTGTAGCGCGGAGGAGGCGTGGTCTCGTGACCGTCTGCTTCGACCTCGCGCACGTCGAGCGACTGACCGGGCTCGAGCGGCGGCAGCTTCGCCTCGCTGGGCTCGGCCGAGGCGTTGCGCTCCTCGTCTTTGCTCTCTTCGTAGGCGTTGAGGAACCCGCGGAAGGTGATGACGGTGCCGCTGGCGGTGAACTCCGCGATCGTTCCGTTGCTCGGACCCTCGGTGATGGCCGCCTCGACGGTCACCGACGCGGTCTGACCTTTGGCGTCCGCCATCTGCGATGCGACGGTGCGCTTCCAGATCAGGTCGTAGAGCCGGAACTCGTTGCCGTGAAGCGATGACGAGAGCTCGGACGGCGTGCGGAACGTCTCGCCCGACGGACGGATGGCCTCGTGCGCCTCCTGGGCGTTCTTGCTCTTCGAGGCGTAGGTGCGCGGCTTGTCCGGCACCGTCTCGGCACCGTAGAGCTTCGCGGCCTGCGTGCGTGCCGCGTTGGTCGCCTGCTGCGAAAGCGACGCAGAGTCGGTACGCATATAAGTGATGTACCCGTTCTCGTAGAGAGACTGGGCGACGCTCATCGTCTGACGTGCGGAGAAGCGGAGCTTACGTGCCGCCTCCTGCTGGAGCGTGGACGTGGTGAAGGGAGCAGCCGGGCGCCGGGAGTAGGGCTTGGACTCGACCTTGCCCACCGTCACGACGGTGCTGTCGGAGCGGATGGCCGCGGCGAGCGCGCCGGCCGCTTCCTCGTCGAGGGTGCGGGCGGACGATGTGAGCTGTCCCCGGTCGTCGAAATCACGACCGGTGGCGACACGCTCCCCCGACAAACGGGCGAGCCTGGCCTCGAAACCGGATGAGGCGTCCCCTGTCGACGCATCGGCCTCGGGAGCGAACCGCGCGGTCAGGCCCCAGTAGCCGGCCGGCACGAAGGCGAGACGCTCGCGTTCGCGGTCGACCACGAGTCGGGTGGCGGCTGACTGGACGCGGCCGGCGGAGAGCCCGGGGCCCACCTTGCGCCAGAGGACGGGCGAGACCTCGTAGCCGTAGAGCCGGTCGAGGATGCGCCGGGTCTCCTGGGCGTCGACGAGAGCGGTGTCGATCTCGCGGGTGTTGTCGCGGGCCTTTTCGATAGCCTCGCGGGTGATTTCGTGGAAGACCATGCGCTTGACGGGGACCTTGGGCTTGAGCACCTCGATCAGGTGCCACGCGATGGCCTCGCCTTCGCGGTCTTCATCAGTGGCCAGGAGGAGTTCGTCGGCGTTCTTGAGCGCGCGCTTGAGGTCGGCGACCGTCTTCTTCTTCTGGTCGGACACAACGTAGTAGGGCTCGAAGTCGTTCTCGACGTCGACGGAGAACTTTCCGAGCGAGCCCTTTTTGAGCTCGGGCGGTAGGTTCTTGGGCTCGATGAGGTCGCGGATGTGTCCGACCGAGGCCATGACCTCGTACCCATCGCCCAGATACTGGGCGATCGATTTCACCTTGTTCGGAGACTCGACGATGACGAGTTTCTTCGTGTCGGGCACCTGACTCCTCTTATATGTACGCACTGCAGTTAAACAGTTAGACGTCTGTAAGCGCGCTCCCCCTGGCGCCGCACCCCTGCGGCGAGCGTGGGCTCCACGCCCAACAGGCACACCATACACACCTGAGCCGCTTGTCTGCCTAATCGATCCGTACTCGTTCGCCCAGGGCACAGCGCTTGCTATCGGCGGCAGCCCGAGGAAAATGAGGTTCATGGCTATCACTTCAACGACGACGTATACCGCCAAACTCACCGACGGCCCTCTCGAGGGCACCACGATCAGCACCGAATTCCTCGACTCCGGCGACCCCCGTCCCCGCCTCGAGATTTCCGCGGCTTCCGGTTCGAAGCACTACCTCTATGTACGGTCGTCCAGCATCGAGTTCGCCTCCGACGACGCCCTCGACGACCGGCCGAGCGCGGTCGAGTACCGCTACCTCGAGGCGGTCTTCGACTGATCCGAGGGTGAGTCACCCGACCAGGACAAGGACCACGACACCGACTCCCACCACGACCCCGACCGATCACCCCGACCCCGGCGGGCCGGCTCTCGCTCGAGCCTCGGCGCTGAGGCCGAGGTAGGGAACGGACGCCGTCACCGTGACGACGAGTCCATCGAGATCGCACGAGACGAGCGACGCACCGTTGGCCTCCGCGACCGTCGCCGCTTGCGTGCACGGATAACCGGGAACGGCGCCGGAGGCGATGTCGGCGGCCGCGAGCGCGGCGGTGTCGGCCGCGCCCGCTGCCCGTTGACCGGCGACGAAGGCTCCGGCGACGGCGACCCCGCCAGCGGTCAGGCCAACGAGAGCGCCGATGATCCCGACGGCGAGCACCGACGCCGACCCGTTCTCCGACGCCGGACCGTGCTCCGATGCAGGACCGCGCTCCGACACCCCACCGCGCTCCGACCCCGCGACGCCGGCCGCGCTCCGCACAGCCCGACGACCCACACTCATTCCGCGGCCGTATCGTCGAGGGCGCACGCCCGCGCCGAGGCTGCAGAGCCCAAGGGTCCGAGACCTGCCACAGCCGAAGCCGCCGTCAGTCGCACGCAGACCATGCCTCCGGCCCGCTCCGTCTCGAGGGTCGCGTCGGCGCGGGCGATGACGCCGCTCGCGTCGTCGCCGCGACCCAGCATGCGCGCCGCCACTGCTGCGGCGTCGGCAAGGCGCACCTGCTGCCCTCCCGCCTGCACGGCTGCCACGCACAGTGCGAGGCAGACGATGACCGCGGGCATCGCCACGGCGAATTCCGCGGTGACGCTTCCGCGCTCCGACGACGCCTCAGCCGGCGGCCGACAGCGCACGCTTGACCAAATCGGTCAGGATGCCGCGCACCTCGTCGCCACGCAGAAGAACGACGAGCAGTCCGGCGAACCCGACGGCCGCCATCGTCGCGACCGCATACTCGGCGGTCGCGGAGCCGCGCTCGTCCTGAAGCAGGGCGCGCCAACCGGTCTCCGCGCTCGGCGACGGCCGGAAGGCGTCCCTCGCGCACGGTGGGACGGCGGTGTCTCTGGTGGCTGGTGATCTCATGGTTCTCCCCCTGGTTTCGCGTTCGCGGTTCGCACCGCCGATGAATCAATCGTGGCCCGCTCCCCCTCGGGCGCCCCTGCTCCCGAGGGATCTGTGGACGCAGGCTCACATCGCACCGACTGTGGAGGACACGATGCTGAGCACCATGGGCGCGACCCCGATGAGCATGAAGCTCGGCAGCACGCAGACGCCGAGCGGCAGCATCAGCCGCACCCCGAGGGCCGCCGCCACCTGCATCCCGTCGACCCGCGCATCGCGGCGTGCCTGCTGGGCCGAGCTGCGGAGCAGGTCCACGGCGGGCGCGCCCGCCCGCTCTGCCAGCGCGAGCGTGTCATTCAGCCCGCTCGAGTCGCCGGCGGGCACCTCGTACCGCGCGAACCCCTCTCGGACGAGCGCGATCGCGCGGGCGACCGAGACGCCACCGCTCAGAGCGACGGCCACCAGGTCGAGATCGCACCCGGGAGCCTCGCCGGTCGGCAGCGCACGGCGACGGAGGGCTCGGGTCCAGAAGCGTCCGGCGAGGGCGAGACTTCCTCCTGCGATGAGCAGACCCCACCCGATCGGACCGCCGAGAAGGGCTCCGATCACATCGACTCCCATGAGCACGCCGAGCGCGAGGCCGAGCAGCGGGAGCCAGCCCACGAGCCGCGCCGTCGCAAGCGGGCCGGCGAGCCCGAGGGCGATCTCCCGCTCGGTCTCCGCGCGATCCCGCGCCGTGGCAGCGAGCTGACGGAGGCTCGGCGCCAGCGAAGCTCCCGCCGCGTCGGCCACGAACCAGGCCGCTCCGACCGTCCGCCAGGGCAGCATGGACTCGTCTGCCATCCCCGGACTGGTCGGCGCGCTTCGTCGCCTGCGGGACGGTGACCCCCGCGGCATCGGCATCGCCATCGCCGTCGTAACACGCTCCGAACGCGCCCCGAGGATGCGCGTGAGGGCATCGACGGGCCGCACGCCCGCCGCGATCGTGCGAGCGATCGCCGAGACGGTCGCGTTGTGCGTGAACTCCCCCACGTACTGCCACGCGGACTCGGGTGCGACGCCCGCCTCGAGCAGGGTCGCGAGCCGATCGACCGTCGTGGCCACCTCGTCGGAGCTGCGTCCCGGGCGCACTCCTCGGCGACGCTCAGGCGCCACGGTCGACGATCCCCAGGCGGCCCTCGCGCTCGACCACGAACTGCGCAAAACCGGCGACACGGCGCAGCGCACCGACACGTTCGAGGTGCACCACCAGCCCGACGGCGCTCACCGCCTGGCGCACGAGGGCACGTTCCCCCATTCCCGCCATCGCCCCCAGCGCCTCGAGCCGCGCCGGAACGTCCGCGAGGGAGTTCGCGTGCAGCGTTCCAGCGCCGCCGTCGTGGCCCGTGTTGAGGGCGCCGAGCAGATCCTGCACCTCAGCGCCCCGGCACTCGCCCAGGATCAGACGGTCGGGGCGCATCCGGAGCGCTTCGCGCACCAGTCGCCGCAGGTCGACGCCACCGGCGCCCTCGAGATTCGGCTGCCGCGTCTGCAGGCCGACGACGTGCGGATGATCGATGCGGAGTTATATGTAGGTAGCCACACGTTCGGAGGGACATGGGTCACAGGCAAATTGCTGGCTTGTCCCTCACGATTATTCTGGAGCTGTGAGGAACGATGGGACTGATGAGTCGATATGAGGTAAGGCGCGCCATCCTGCCATCGTCAGGTCGCCGAATTAAGGTTGTCGTAGATTCCGAAACGTTGTCCCCGGTACCGGAGGTTCGGGACTTCGCCCTTCACTTGAGTGGCGCTGGCCGAGCCGACAACACCATTGACTCGTACATCCCGAAGATCGCAACGTTCCTCAACTGGACCGTTGAAACTCCAATGTGTGAATGGCGGTCGATTACGATGCCGCAGCTCGCGAGATTCAAGTGGTTTTTGGAGGCACCAGCGCCAACACGCAGCACCAGTTTCCCGTCGCTGCGATCGAGGTCGGCGCGCACGGTCAACGTCTATTTGACCTCCGTCGTCGAGTTCCTGCGCTACTGCGCCCGCATGGAGCTAATTGACCAATCGATAGTGGATCGACTGGTAGAGCCCAGGTTCCTCGCATATTTGCCCGCAAGCTTCGACGCGGGCGAAAGCGGTCAATACCGATATCGACGGGTGAGCGAGCTTCGGGCGAGAGAACTCTTGTCGCCGCCTCGCACGCTTACGGCGGGCCAACCTCAAGCGGCGGCGGCTGCGACGTTGAATGCGAGGGATCGCTTCTTGATCGACCTCCTCTTTGCGACCGGAATGAGAATTGGTGAAGCTCTAGGCCTTCGTCGCTCCGATATGCACTTTCTGCCTTCGTCGACTGCCCTTGGGTGCGAGCTGCCTGGTCCACATGTGCACGTAATTCGTCGAATCGACAATCCGAATGGTGCGGTTGCAAAGTCCAGACGAGAACGCCACATTCCAGTGAACGCTGACCTTGTGCTCAGTTATCGGGACTATCAGATTGAGCGGAGTAGCGCTGTCGGGGACTTTGGATCGGACCACGTCTTTGTGAATCTTTACAAGGGTGTCATCGGGGCGCCCTACACATACAGCGCCGCAACCAGTTTGATTCGAGCACTGCGCAAGCGCGCAGACATCCCAAATCTTCACCCTCACTTGTTCCGACACACCCGTGCCACGATGTGGATCGAGCAAGGTTCAGAGCGGGATGTCGTCCAGCAGCTACTTGGTCATGCGGTCGCTGAGTCGACCGCTATCTATATGCATCCATCACCGCGTCGTCTCCGCGAGGCCGTCGAGCGGGGCCTTCTGGGGAGAGCCGAATGAGCGTTCACGCACGGGCCGCTAGAAAGCAGTCAACGCCGTCTATACAACCAACTCGCGCAGACTGGCTAACGTTCCTCCGAGACCAACTTGATGAGACCTGGCGCCCCGGCGAGTGGCATCCCGAGCATTGGTGTTTCCTTGGCGACCCCACGGACCCCCGCACGCGGATTTACACCTGCAAGTCAAAGGGCTGTCCGTTGTTCACCGATACGCGCGGTGGCCCCTGCCAGAGCTGCCGGGCGGTTCTTCGGAAGAACGGCGGTGACCAGGAGGCGTTGGAGCGCAAGCTCGCCAAGCGCCACAAAGATGCGGTGCGAACTGGCGCGCCCCAAGCCCAGTGCTTGGTGGAGCGGGGAGACCTACGATGCGAGCGTTCAGTAATCTCCCACGGGCTTTGCGGAGCGCACAACACCCTGTGGCTTGATTCATACGAGCCTCGCGGCATCACGCGCGTTGCTTATTTGGAGGCCAAAATCGCTAAGCCTCTGCCAGCCATCGGCCCATGCCTCGTCGGCGCCTGCGAAAGAGAGCGCCATAGCCAACGAACATTGCTGTGCGGCACACATCGAAATCGATACGTGAAAACGCTTGAGCAACTAGCCCCAGGAGCGCAAAGGCCGTCGGAAGCGGAAGCGGCAACAACGATGCCGCCGGTGCTCTCCCTCGCGGATTTCTCCCTCATATCCATGCCGGAGCAGCTCCGACTGGAATTTCTCGTGGCCATCCAGGCAGAAGACCGGGCAGGATACGCACTCGACCCGATGGTGATAAAGGCCTCCGTCACTTCCCTTACTGCGGCCGGACCTTCGTTCCTGAGCGAGGGTTTCCTAAGTCGACTAATGAGCAATGCGAGACCTGCGCGTTCAATTCGAACTGCGTTTCAAAACCGCGCTGTCACCGCCATTCGAAACCTGCATGCCGCCTTCGACGGCGGGGACCCCACCGCTGGTGATCTGTGGGACAGCTACCTGGTCGGACTCAAGACGGAAAATGAGCGCAGCGGGCGTGCTGACGAGAGAAATGGGACAAAGTACCTCGTCCAACGCGGCCCTCTTGACTTCACCCCGATCCGTCAGCAGTGGCTGCGCGAATTGGTGAAAGCATGGGCGCGGGAAACAACGCCTACCACGCAAGCCGTAGGCTGCGCCATCCGTGCGTTTGCAGTTATGAGCGACGTCCTTTCGATGAGACAGGGCGGGGATGATGCTTCAACCGCTGGTGCGCGCGACATCCAGAAGACCGTCGAACGCCTGAATCGGCTGGCGAAAAGTGATGGAGAGCCGTACTCCGGCGTTACTAGGTCCAAATATCTGACAGCGATTCGACGCGCCCTCCACTACCTGCATGGCACAGAACATCTGGGGAGCGTTTCGCCGCGGTTTGTTGTAACGCCGGAGCATCGGATCAATGGTCGCGCGGCGATGCGAACAGAGGACTCTGGTCGAGCGCTTCCCAATCGCGTAGTCGACGCACTCCATCGCGGTATTGGATCGCTTCCCGCAGGAAGGGCTCAGGCTGGCAGTCTGATATCCGCGGAAACGTTGCTGATGATGCATCAGACTGCCCTTCGTGTCCTCATAGACACGGGACGACGACCTAACGAAGTTTGCTCCTTGTCTGCAGGGTGCGTCACCGCGCACCCTAGCGGGCACGACAATCCGGGAGGCGTGGAGTACACGCTCACGTACGACAACACGAAGGCGGGACGCCTGGGGCGCGTGCTGCCGATCGGCGTAGATACCGCAATGGCGATCCGCAAATGGGACAAACATCGAAGGAGCCTCGGATTGCCTGAGTCGTACGCGAGGTGGCTATTCCCCTCACCGTCTGTTGGACGTGCTGACGCCGGACAGCATCTAACAACCTCGGGCTTGGACCGCGCGCTCGATCGTCTTGTAGCCAGCGTGCCCGGTCTTGAGACGGACATTCCCGATCGGACTTCGGGTGGCTACGTGCAATTCGAAGGACCGATCATTGCGTACTCGTTCCGCCACTCCTACGCTCAACGGCACGCAGACAGCGGAGTTCCATTGGACACCCTTCAAGAGCTGATGGACCATCTCTCGCCAGAAACTACTGCGGTCTACTATCGCGTAAGTGCCAAGCGTAAACGCGAAGCGGTCAACAAACTGGCTGCGTCTGCCATAGATCACCACGGCAACCCTGCGCCGTTCGCTTCGGGAGCCGCTTACGAAATTGCACAGGTTCCCGTCCCATTCGGTGGTTGCACCGACCCAGCGAATGTCAAAGCGGGCGGTGGAGCTTGCCCCATCAGATTTCAATGTGCGGGGTGCAGCCTTTACCGACCGGATCCGTCGTATCTGCCGGCCATTGAGGAGCATCTAGTCAGCCTGCGGGGCACCCTTCTTATGGTGGAGATCGCCGGCACCGCCGCGCCGTGGGTCTTGCAGCACCAGCGAGACGAGATTGCCAGCTTCGAGCAGATTCTTGCTGGGCTGAAGCAGCGGGTTGCGTCTATGGACGATACAGCGCGCGAGGCGCTAGCCGACGCTTCTGTAGCGATGAGGCGCTTACGCGCTTCAAGGCCCCTCATTCCCTTGACCGTACGGACACCCGATGCAACCTGATAAAAGCGATTCGCGAGCTGCACGCGTCGAGCGACTTCTAACGTCCCGCAGGGACGTTTCGGCAGACAAACGCCGACGCGCAATTACAGCGTGTGAGCGGCTCCTTCATGCTGGCACGCCAATCACCGCGGCCCGAGTCGCCCGAGATGCAGGCGTGTCGACGTGGCTCATGTATAACGCCCTCGATGTCAGACAGGCGCTAGACGAGGCGAGGGAGACGCAACGACGCGAGGGCTTCGTTGCTCAACGCAGCCCCGTCCGGTCTTCAGTCTCGCCGGATTCGCTTCGCACGGACGTCGCGCTGGCACGGGAAGAGAACGGTCGACTGAAGGCGGAACTCGCGCGCCTTCAGCGTCGCTTCGAACAGCAACTCGGCGTGGAGCTCGAAAGCGCGTCCATCCCAGAGATGATGGAACGCATTCGTGAAGTTGAGATCCTTAACAGCAAGCTAAGTCGCCAGGTGACCACCCGCGACGAACAAATCATCCACCTAGAAGCGCGCACGCGCGACCTAGAAAACGAAGTCGAAGCTAAGACTGAAGCTCTCCGAGCGATGATGTTCGCTCGGAACACTGGGTCGAACTAGCCCGGGCTTCTCGTATCGAGATCCAGGCGGCTTCGAAACAGGTGGCGCGACTGGCACTGACCGGGTGGTCGGAGAAGATGCACATCGCGCGCAGGCCGAGACTCTCACGCCGCGTTGCGAGGCACATTGAGCTTCAAACGCTCAAGCACGGTTCATCTTCCAGTGTCACGACGATCCTGGAAGGCAAGACAGAGACATTGCATCGGCTGATGTTCGCGCCAACACGCAACGCACAGCGCGATACGGGGCGGCCCTCAACTCAGTCCGACTACCGCTACCGCCGCCGCAAATCCGGAATTGGGCGAGGTAGAAGCTCGTTGAGATCAACCTCAAGTGCCTGAGCGATCCCAAGCAACGATCGAAGGGAAGGGTTGACCGGAGCACCCGGCCTCGACTCCCCCTTCTCATACTTCTGATACGTGAAGCGAGTGAGTCCCGCACGGTACGCAACGTCTTCCTGGCTCAGGTTCAAACGCTCCCGAGTGGCGCGAAGCGAGGTAGCGAACCGCTGAGCGTACTCGCCCCAGTCCGCCCCAAGTTCCTTGCGTTGTCGTGCCACCCCTAAAGCGTCGCGAAGACAGGCTTCGAGCATGGCCTATTCCGTATGGCATAATTTCGTAGGCCATACGAAACAATCGACTTTCTGCCGGATCACCTCCACTCTGCACGTGTGCTGCCCGCCTTACGGACGCCGGTCGCACCGCGGGGCGGACCCGACCCGTGCGACCGCGATTGTGATGGTGAAGGTGCCGAACAAGGCATTCCCGATTTGGTGGCGCGGCGCCCCCCACCCGCCACCCGCCGCGTGGAAGTACACCTTCGAGCTGTTCACCGGGGACGACACAGCTGACGAATGGGGACTTGCCGCCGCGATCTTCATCGCGCAGTATCGTCGACGCCACTCTTACGGCCCGACTTTCCGCGAGCTCTTTGAGCACCTACTGGAGGACACCGGTGGAGTTCCCGCACGTCTACCGCGGGACTGGGATCTGCTTGAGCGACGTCACGCCAACGGAGGGTTTCGAGGACACGTAACGCTCGATTGGCGACGGCGCGGCTACATCGGATTCGACAAACACGTCACCCGTAGTCTTCGAGTAGGCCCGCGCTTTCGCGAACGATCTCGCCAGCTCCAGAAGACTCGAAGGCTCGAACGTGAAGGCGTTTCTGACGAACAGGTTGTTTCTCCGATCGCATCCGAGCCAGTCACCAGAGCGACGCCTTTCGCATGGTTGGCAGTTGATGCATCGGGCCCGCTCGAAGGATTAGGAGAAGTTACTCTGACTGCCGACGAGGTAGTCGCACGACTACACGTCACACCTTCCGCCCTAAAGCGATTCCGTGAGGCCGGTTACCTCCACGCAATCGACTACGACGGTGAAGTGCGGTACCCCATGTGGCAGTTCGCCAGCCAATTGAATCGTCCGGTTCTTCCAGGAATCGACATTGTCGCCACGGCGATACCGCGAGATTGGGAGCCCGCCCTCGTACAGGCTTTCATGCGCACGCCGCTCGAAGACTTAGAACTCGACGGCGACCGCCAAACCCCTGTGCAGTGGCTCGATCGGGGTGGCGATCCGGTCACCGTCGCGACGATACTCGAGGCGCGCTGGCAATGACCACAAACAGAGCACCCCACCAAAGCGCTTCCGAGCGGCCCCTGCACCGAACCAAGGACAAAATCTCGAACAGTGAGGCCAAGGCCCTCGAGAGCCTCATCCGTGCGGCACAGTTGCGCGGCAGAGATATGAAACTGGTCATTGCACTACTTCGCACCATGGCTGAGTTTGTAGCGGACGGCCATGACGCGGTATCCAGATCGAACCCACCTGCGGGCGCGGCGGAGGAGCTGAATCGCGATGACCCTCAGGCGAGCTCGATCGTCGACCCAAACCGAAGCTTGACGATATCGCCCGCTTTAAAGGCACTTCTGAGCGCAGTGATCGACTCCCTCAGCGATGACGAGGCGGCACGCTACTTATCAGTTGGCGTCCGTCATGTGCGTCGTCGCGCCCTGGACGGCAGCCTCTATTTCTTCCGCGTTGGGCGCAAGCGCAGGTACCCGCGTTGGCAATTCGCTGACGACCGCTACCTGTTGCCCGGCCTCCCCACTGTCGCTCAGGCGCTACCTCGCCATTGGTCGCCCGAACGAGTGCAGGCACTCATGGAGAACAAAGATCCTCGTCTTCGCCTTCGTGGCACCTCTCGATCTCCCGTCAAGTGGCTGCTGTCCGGCGGGGACCCGTCGCGGATTGCCGAGCTAATCGCTGACATCCACATTGTCGATGACAGTGCAGAAGTAGCCCACCTTGCCGGGCAAGAACTCGGTGACACGGCTGCGGGACTCGGCGAACAGGACGGCACAACTAGGGACTCGGGCCCCGCCGAATGAAGGTATCGCGATTGCTCTTGGCGACAACTTCTTCTATTGCCACGATCTACTCATGAACCACGACGGAGCGAGGCCCTGGCTTCGAGCTGAGGATGAAGCCCGCAGACTACCGATCGATGAGGTCGTCGTGCGACTTCGCGGCGTGTTGGGCGCGCGACTGGTTGCGTACATCGGGAACGTGACGACCACGAGCGTCGTACGAGAGTGGGCCGACGGGAAAGCCGTCCCAGATGCTGAGAACGACACCCGACTCCGAACGGCCGTTTACGCGCTGGGCATCCTCGAGCTGCGACTTGACCCGGTAACGATCGGTACGTGGTTCAAGGGGATGAATCCGATACTGGGCGATGAGTCGCCTGCTCGCTTCATCAGAAACGCTGCACCTCATGCGGCTAGTGATGTTCTTGTAGCCGCGCGTTCGATGTTGATCAACTAGCGCCGATCCCGCGGAACGGCCCTGTGCCCTCGGCCTCGCGGTTTTCTAGCGCTGGGGGCTGTGACAGCTCAGAAGGCGCGATCGTGCCGCTGCTCAGGCTATCCAGGCAGTGGCGTCGATCGGACTCGTAGTCATGCTGGCTTTGACTTCCGGACGCAATGACCCAGCCCGCAACCGCGACCATCACCACCAGCGCAACACCGACGATCGTCCACCTCAGGGTTAGTAGCGCCGTCCGTTCCTCGCCACCAATAGCCACATTGCGAGGCGATGAGGGCTAGCACCACACTGTCGACGGTTAGCTGCGTCTGGTTAGGCGACCAATACCTTGTCGTACGGATGGCGAACGGAATCGCGCGTGGTCTCGCTTTTGTCGCGATGTCGTTCTAATCTAAGGCTGGCTGCAGCGCCGGCCAGCCTCCGAGACCCACTACCTACGACGGTGGATCGACGATGGACAAGGTTCCCCGAATCGCGCTCAAAGCATCACCGTCATTCCGACTCCCTCACCGGGTCGGGTGCGTAGGGCCCGACCGGATTTGGACCGACAATGACGAAGAACCGACGCGCGAAGCAGGACGCCAGAGCAGCGAAAGACGAGACAGGCAATTCGTACGTGGTGTCTCGCCGCGCAACCTTGCTCCCGCAGGTCTCAACCCGCGTGGTGAGCAGGATGTTCATGGATGACATGTGCGCCAACTGTCTCCGCCCCATCCCTGACCACATCGAAGGGCTATTCTGCAGCGAATTCTGCAAGGAGACCGCGAAGGATGTCCGCTATTTCCGTCGAGTGTTCAGAGACGGGCGAATCGACGACCCTGATGTCCAGGAGGCTGTGCGGACGAGAGTGGCATTCCTGGCGATCGGCGGTTACTCGATGCTCGAACGCACGCTGACCCCGTCGACCCGGGAAGCGGTGAAGTCGCGAGACAATCGGACCTGCCGGACATGCGGTAAGTCAGGCAACGAGATCGACCATATCGCCGGCAGTTCCAACGACTTGTCGAACCTGCAGGTGCTGTGTGCCAGCTGCCACCGGAGCAAGACCATGGCCAACATGACCGAGGCGTCTCCGGCCTTCCAGAAAACGATGCAGGAGTTCTTCGCCTCGCGCGTGGAGCCTGAGCTACCGGCCCTATTGGCCGACGACGAGGAGGAATGGGCCACCTCATGGCGTCGCCTGAAGAAGGCCCGTCGCGACCGCTTCCGGAACTCACTTGAAATGGGGGGCATGGACCTGTCGGGGCTGCGAACTTGGTCGGAGTGGATCGAAGCGCGCGACGACTGGTTCGACTTTGGCGACGAGGGCTACGGCGGCCCGGAGGACTTCGACGGCGGTTACGGTCCGGATAGCTACTTTGCCCGCGCGATGGCGAGAGACGATTGAGATCTAGTTTTCGCCCCGTTTCACGAGTGTAAGTGCCATGCCGCGGTAACACCGATCGCGCCTCTCGAGGTAGTCAACTGGACCGGCTTGCCTGACTCGTTGTGGTACGGGCACAAAGGCCTGCGTCTGTCGGGAACTCAGGAGTGGTGAAGTCTGCAGACGCCGAACCCGATTAGTCGTCCTCCAAGTCGAACAGCGTCACCTGACCCAGCCTCGACAGCTTCTTCCTCGCCCGGGGGCCAACGGGTGTCGCCTCAGAGGTCGGCTCTTGATCTTCGGGCAGCGAGACTGTCACCTCACAGTCGGCGATGCCCATCTCATTGAGCAGGTGCAGAGCACGGGCCAAGGCCGATTCGGGCGACATCTGAGCGCGCGGTGCGGTCTCGGTGGATCCCCACTTGGGCATCTCTGCTTTCGTGTACACGGTAGGAAGCTTGAGCTCGTCTCTCCACCACGCAAGAACTGACTGCTCTAGCGAATACGCATCGTCTCCGGTTGGCACGTCGATGCGCCATGCCGTCTCCCATCCGTACCGGCGGTGGTCATCGAGCCGCTTACCGGAGCGATCCGCGATTCCGATCTTCACGGCGCGAACATCAGCCACTAGGTAGAGAGTCGCAGGCCCAGCGAACGGGAAGGACGAGTAGCAGTAACGGCAGATACCTTTGCCGACCCGGGCGTTCGACAGGGTTGGGGAGACCTCTCGTCCGCACTTGTGCCGCGATCGCCACGGCCTTGCACTTCCCGGGTATGGGTCCAACGGCGTCAGGTCTTGGGCCAGCATGACGGCCCGCGCTTGAGGTTCCGGCATGATCAGGCGCCGGCTGGCTTCCTCCCATGCGCACGGGTTGCAACCGCCCTGTCCGCGCTTCACGTTCGTCCAGGTTGGGGACACGGTTCTGCCGCACGACACATGCATGCATGCCCACGGCGTGTCCACCCCCGGGAACGGTTCGAGAGGTTCGAGGCCAGCAGCGCGCACTAGCTGAGCGGCAACATCATGATCTTTTCGCAAGGCGTTGCGGGTAGCCTCGTGCCCGCAATGAACACATGCGCCCTGCCCCTCCGCAAGGTTCCCCAATCTGGGGCTGACCTCGCGTCCGCAAGCTGTGTGACGGGCTAGCCAAGGGACAGTCGACGAGCCTGGGTATGGAATGAGCGGCTCCAGCCCTTTTTCCGCTATCAGTGCATGGGCGGACTCTGTCGTCCACACTCGGTATCCGAGAGCGCGCATCGAGCACGACTGACAACCACCCGTACCGGTCCGGCTGCCGCGGACGGAATTCAACGACGGCGATCTTTCCTCACCGCATTGCTGATGGGTGCTCCGCCACGGCTTGTCCGCTCCGGGATATTGCTCGAGCGGTTCGAAGCCGGCTGAGCGCATTGTCGCGACCGCCGCATCCTCAAGGCCGGCACGGCGAGCGGCGCCTCGGGCGACGGCCGAGCAGTAGGTGCAGCAGGAGCCGTGCTTGCGGACTGTGTTCAGGTTTGGCTGCACCTGACGTCCACACGCTTCGTGAATCGTCGGCCACGGCTTGGCGACGCCAGGAAACGGGGTGAGAGGGATCCCGCCGGCGGCACGCATTATCCGCGCGGCCTCCGCCGGGTCGAACAACTTCACCATCGCGCCTCCTGCGAGGATGCTATCGGGCTCCACAGACAGTGCGTCGCTGTACCCCCATCTGGTCCCCGAGACGCTCGGGAAGCTCCACCCCCGAACCATCCCAAGCGCCCTGACTAAAGTTTGGAATCACCCCTTCAAGCACGCCGGGAACAACAGGGACGTATTGACTGATCGCCGAACAACATGAGTCACCTAAAGACCCATCTCGTCCTCGTCCGTCCAAAGGGGAACCAGCGGCTGCTTCCCGAGTTGCGGGTGAATCATGTCGAGCTTGGACTTGAACTCTGGCCAGCTCGAGCTCAGCTTCATCAAGGTGACGACGGAGCCAAGGTGCTCGCGCAGTTTTGGATAGCCGACATTAGTAGTCAAATGCTGGAAGAGACGTCCCTTTGCTTTCGTCGAGTCCGCCTGTTGGACAGACTTGAGCTCTTCGAGGACGCCAGGCGCAAGGCGCTTGTACACCACGTCGTTCGTTAGGTGCCCAAAGTACTGAGGTCGCTGAACGGTGTCGGTCTTGAAGTTAAGACCCCTCAGGCGGAACATCTCCCGATAGTAGTCGGGCGGAAATGTCTTGATCCACGGCTGCAACTCCTTCTCCACAAAGGCCTCCAGAATGACTGCAAGCGCATCCTTTGCACGCACCTCCTGATAACCAGTGGCCTCATCGACGAGGGCAATGATCCCAACGTGCGCCAGGGCCCGAACCAAAATCTCGGCTTGCACGGCTACGTGCTTTTGATTCGGCGGCAACACGCCTTCCGCTCTTGCTGCGAGATAGATCTCGCACAGGACGGGCAAAATCTCAGCCCGGTAGCCACTAGCCTTCGAGCCATTTGGGAGGAAAAAGGTGATCGGCTTCGCCTGCTCGATCACCGAGGCGGGAATGAATGGGCGAATTGCTTTTCCTTGCAAGATCGGAGGAAGCCCCTCGTCGCCGTCCTCGCGGCGCACGTTTGCCTTGCGGTGGCGCCCCATTGCTTCCAAAAGGCTCGCCTGGGTGATCACACGGATGTCGCCGGCGAGCACGTAACACTCGATCTCGATGTCACCAATCACCAGTGGCCTATCCGACGAACCGCATAGAACTTCCACCGGCGTAGGAGCGTTCCATCGTGCAGCTGCCGCCTTTTTGGCGATGGCTTTGCGAGCTTCAGGGTCCAATTTCTCGGCGCGGGCGTTCCCGCCGGCCGCTCTCCCAGTCGTGTTCATGTTATTTCTGCTCGGCCTTTCGCTCAGAGATCCGGCAAAGATGCTTGCATCGGGGTCACTTGCAAGCATGGACCCTACCCATGCTTGCAACCATGCGACGCGCCGACGATCGCGCTTTTCTCATCGCCTGTAGGTCGGACGAGAAGAGCTGCCAGTGGAAGGCGTCCAGACAAAACGCGGGCACTTCGACGACTCAGGCGTCTGTTCATGGGAGCATCAGCGTTGTGGAACCTCCTGAAGGCCTCAAGCCCATTGATGCGAGGCTGTGTCCATCTCATATCACCGACCGCGTCCTCCGCGCCCGGGCAGAACGTGCTTCGGGGCGGAGCAATCAACCCTGCTCCTATTGCGGTCGTCGACCTAACCGCGATTCGGCCACGTGGGTAATTGAGATGGATGCCGTCGCCGAGTGCGTGTATGGGGCGATACTCGTTCGCTATCGAGACTTTGCGGAGGCGAGCATTTTCGAGGGTGAAGCGTGGGAGACAGAGCTCTACACGGATGAAGTTGTCGCGGGCATCGCGGCCGGGACATTTGATGATGCAGTTAGCGAGCGCGTGCTTGACGACATCGTCAAAGCAATCGCATCGCCGGAATTATGGTTCGAAGACGATGCTCGTGGTCACTTCTCCTATTCATGGGAGCAGTTCGCCGAAACTGTGCGTCATGAGGCCCGCTTCGTGCTGGTAGCCAAGCCGCGGCCCGGCGGAGAGAACGAACCACCCGCCCGTCTCGCCCGCTTTCTCGAGGGCCTTCTCGCATACGCCGACAAAAGCACCAGGATGCTGCACCCGTTACCCGTCGGCACGAAAATATATCGAGGGCGAATGACCGACGACCTAGTAGCGCTTCGAACCCAAATACGACATGACCCGGCCAAGCAGCTCGGCGCCGCGCCACCCGACCTTGCCGCGCCCGGTCGCATGTCCGGCGAAGGCGTCCCACTTTTCTATGGGGCGGACAACGTCCGTACTGCGGTCGCAGAGATCTCGCTTCATTCGCCCTACGACGATGCAATTGTTGGTGAGTTCATCACACAGCGGCCACTGACCATTCTTGACTTCACCCTCCGCCCAAAGATGCCCAGTGTCTTTGCGCCGGCCGAAGAGTACCGGCGGATGTTTGTTGAGTTCGTGGACGACTTCGTCGATTCCATCACGAGGCCGGTGATCCTCGACGGTCGCGAGCGCGTCGACTACCTTCCCACTCAGCTCGTGACCGAATACCTCCGCTGGGTTCCCGAACGCCGCATAGACGGCATCGCCTTTCCTTCCCGAACGAATAAACGCGGCAAGAATTTTGTGCTCTTCACTGAACCGTGGGACGACGTAATGACGGATCCACCAACACAAGACGAACGACGGAGCATCGCGCTGTCTCGTAACCTTGGAGATGACCACCCGCCAATGCTGACCATCTCACCCACGGCAATCAGCGAGCACTCGGTTTCACGCA
Organism: Leifsonia sp. 10N434; assembly: GCF_056394405.1. Taxonomy (NCBI): domain Bacteria; kingdom Bacillati; phylum Actinomycetota; class Actinomycetes; order Micrococcales; family Microbacteriaceae; genus Leifsonia; species Leifsonia sp. 10N434. The sequence goes on from NZ_JBFTHV010000001.1 coordinate 57,611, forward strand.
GCGTGCGTCTAAAACCGCTTGAGACGTGAGGCGACCGAGTTAGGCCTTGGGCGGTACGGTCCACGTTCGCACCAACAAATCTGGCTCGACCTGCCGCCACCACTTCTCCGCTGTGCAACATGGTTTCCTAGGAACATTGGAAATGAGCCGTGTCCTCCCCGACTTCATCTGTTGCGACGATTATCAAGGCCATCGTTCGCGGGCCCAGTGGTGCGACTGCGAATACAGTCCAGGCGCCTGTGCCAGCAAGATCCCAAAGCCGTCAAGCTGCACGCAGACCAGAAACTCGTCGCCCGTTAGGTCGCGGCTTGGAGCATCGAAGCGATGGAGCTCCCCCTGGGGTTTGGGCGCGAGCAGGCCGATCGCTTCGGGGACATAGCGCCAAGAGGCGCCGAGGAGATCGCGACGGCCGAGGTGGTGAATAGCTAGAATCCGTGGCATGTAGCGCCGATTGTGACAACTTCGCTCATCTTTGCAAGTACGAGTGCCTCATTAGGATGATTCTGGCACCGTGTCACGCCTTCCAATTCTTGTAGGTTGGCCCGTCTGAGTCGGGTGGGCTGACCGGCTGTTGCATCTTGACGCTGACGGGGACTGGAAAGTCGACTCCCATAAGGATGGCCTCTCCAGGCACCAACCCCGGGAGCAGCTTTGTTGCGGAGTGATCGAGTTCGGCGGCTGCTTGCTCGACGCGCTGGCGATCTCTCCCGTCTGCGAGGCGGTGGACGATTGTCATTCCCACTTGGCTCAGGACGCCGGCGGGCAGGTCCCCCGGGCGCTGGGTGGCGACGCACACGGTAAGCCCGTATTTGCGACCTTCCTTCGCGATCAAGTCGAAAGCGTTCAGGCGGGTACTGGCGAACTCGTCCCCGACAGTGACATCGAAGAATTGGTGTGCCTCGTCGATGGCGACAACAAGCGGCTTGTCATTGCCAAAGAGCCCCTCGCGTGCCCAAGCCAGGAGTGTTTGCCCGAGGATGTTGACGACAATCTCGCGAAGGTTGTTTGCGAAGGTCAGATTTTTCAGAGAGATCCGAAGGAGATGTTGGTCCGGGTCGTTGATCCATTCTCGGATCTCGTCGATGACGTTCGCAGTGCTCGCACTCGGGTCGATGACGTTCATCACCTCTTGGAGCTGAAGGAGGTCACGAATGCGGCTAACGAGTGAGGAGATCCACCCGAGTTCGTTGTTGTTGATGTCGCCGAAGTTGCGTGGGGGGTCGTTCCTGTCCAAAGGGAAAATGCATTCGAGCTGAACTTGGGTGGCCAGCGCCTTGATATCGAACGGAGCGCTCGGTCCGTCGACGTCAGAGAGGTACTTAGCCATCGCATCGTGAAATGGCCTCAGCGGCTGAGTCGCCTTGCGGATGTTGCCGGTCGCGTTGATGAGCGCGGTATGAGTTGCATCCGCACTCGCATCTGCTTGGATTGCGCCAACGAGCTTGAGGCTCCGTACCGCTTCCCGCAGTTTTGGAAGCTGCGTTCCTGCGGACGGATTCACGAACGCGTTGAGGTCTGATTCACGCATCATAAAGTGCGGGATGCCGACCAGTTTGGCATCCGAGAACTCCGTGGCAAGCGATGAGAACGAAAGGTGTTTCGCTTTGTCCCCGAGCGTTCGGAACTCGCCGGTCGCATCAATCAAGATCATTTTTCCCTTGAGCGCCGCAACGCTTTCAGCCAGATGACCTAGTGTCCAGCTCTTGCCCGATCCAGTGGCGCCGACAACCGCAAGGTGCCGTCCGAACAGCTTCGTGAGTGGAACGTCAACTACCACTGACTCATCCACGGACAATCGCCCGAGCTGCAGCGATGGCACCGTGTCGTCTATAGCGGTCCCTATGACAGTCAGGATCGCTTCCGCGCTAGCTGCATAGACGCCGTCGCCGACCTTCGGGTACTTCGCGATTCCCCGAGTCGCCTTTCCGCTCAGTTCCAGCGTGGAGAGCAGTTGCACCCTGCCCTCAACCCGAATCCGTCGGTCAACTTCGGTCGCTGAGTCATCGGAGCTGGAGACAGGCGTCCCAACTTTGAGGATCCTCCCGAAAGCGGCCATGCCGCCAACGTCTATGACGACGAACTCCCCCACCTCTCCACGTCCGAGGTATTCACCGAAGAGCGTTTGGGGCAGACGATTGCCCGCTGCGAAAGATACATCCGCGAAGGAGCCCTCGATTTGGTAGACGTGGCCAAGCCTGCGCTCGGGAGTGAACGGGTGTAGCTTCATCGCTACTTGCTCCTGGACTGGGCGATGCGTTCTGCATGGGCGTCCCGCTCTTCGCGGGTCGGCATGTCCGGAAGCTGCTTCACGAGATCAGCAAAAGTGCCGCAGAATAGCGTCAACCGCTTGTCACCCTGTTTGATTAGCTCTTCAATCCAGGCGAAAGTCTCGGATCGATTCTTCGACTTAGCGCCAGGCGTGACGAAGACTGCACGAAGACCCACATTGCTACGTAGCGCGGCCTCGATTGGTGCAACCAGATGCTCGTCGTTGAGCCCTGAACCGACGACGATGAGGCCGACATCTTGCTGGCGCAGACCAATCTGGAATCGTGACATGAACTCCAAGTAGGGCTGCTGGTATGAAAGTTGGTACTTAGCCGCTGATGGGTAGATAAGAATCGGATTCTCTGGTTTCGCGTACCCGGTCACCTTTCGCACTTCTTTGTCAGAGCCGGTCCAGTTGACTGATCCGTGGAGTTTTAGAAGATGAAAGACGCTGGGCTCAAGGGCCAATGGTTCATTTGGGCGTCGGCGAACATAGTCGAGATCGAACGACGCGCCGTCGAAGAATTGCCCACCATACCCGAAACCGTCGATTACGTTGAAGCGGGCACTCTGAGCGGCTGCTTCAAATGACAGGTCGTAATTGGTAGTGAAGATCTGAGTACGTTGGAGGCGCGTCGAACGTCGGGCAACCTTACGTAGGAACAATTCATGGGTTCCGACTTTCGAGTTCTCGTCGATAAAGCTGCAGCTGTCCCAGATCACCGATTCGGCGTCATCAATGAAGGTTTTCAGCTCCTCATCGGCGTCGTTGAGTGCGTAGCGAGCTTGTGCATCCGAGAGGACGTGCTCGAGGTTCTCCTCCGCGAGGATGTCCGCGCTCAGCTTCGATGAGGCCGCCGGGAACGATTCGAGAGCCTGAACCTGGGTCCAGAGATCTGACATCAAGGGCGCCTTCTTAGCGTCGGAGACGCTATTCGTGACATCCAGCGACGTGCCGAGGCCCGAAAGGACCAACAGGTTCTCGGCGTTGGCGATCAATCCGAGTTCATCGCGGAGGGCGCTTGTCGCAGCAACCCTTGTCGATGCTGCCGCCTCGTCCTCATCAGCAGAGGGTTCGAGCTGCTGCCAGTCAGTGGTGAATGAGCCGAGTACTTGCAGTGGCTCCGCCATTGAGTTTTCCTCCATTTACAGCACTGATTATGACAGCACGGTTCGACACGTCAAGCATGAGCAAGGTCCGCTTTGTCGCATTCCTCACAACGGAGCCGGTACATCCCACATGGAGCTAATCGGTCGAAAACCGCGTACCGGAGCAACGACCCTAACGGGACTCTAACAATTCGATCAGGAGGCGGAGCGTTTATTGAAGGCGCGTGCCACAGCCGATGGAGTATCGACCGGACGAAAAACGACCCCCGCTGAAGTGGTCGTTTTGATTTGATATTTCAAATACTTGTGCCCCTGAAGGGACTCGAGCCCCCAACCATTTCCTTAGGACGGAACTGCTCTTCCATTGAGCTACAGAGGCCGGCCCCACGAGTATACCGAGGTGCTGCTTACCTCCGGGGGTCCAAAACCTCGCTGATGCCTCGCCTCAAACGCTCGTCGACATCGGCCATGACCCGCTCATTAAGGCGCTCGGCCACAGCGTTGAGGTCGTCTTCAAATAGATCCGCGTACGTATCGAGCGTCATTGCCGCCGACTTGTGGCCAAGCATCCTTTGGAGGGCCTTTACATTCGCGCCGGCGCTGACGGCCAAGCTCGCCGCGGTGTGCTTCAACGCATGTGGCGTCAAGTGGTCCAACTGCGCCTCACGCAGCGCTTTGTTCCACCAGGATGGTCTTCGCGATGCAGTGTCGGGACGGGGAAGAAACCCTCCCGTTGGCGAAGGGAAAAGCAGCGCTTCTCCCTGTCCGGCCTTCGCAAGCGCGGCCAACCGAGGCACCAGAAACTCAGGGTAAGGGACGGACCGCGCCTGCCAACTCTTCGGTGAGCCAACGTGGATCGCTCCCTCCACCTCTGTTGCCGTCCGACTTATATTGAGCCTGCGTCGCACTGAGTCGACATCATCCACCGTCAAAGCCACGGCCTCTCCCCAACGAATGCCGGTGTAAGCGAGCGTAAGGATCAGGGCCTGTTTGACCTCGTCTGGAGCCGCGAGAGCAAGACGGAAAACTTGCTCATTGCTGAGGTAACGACGTCGCGGTTTCCAGCTATAGCGAGGTAAATTGGACAGACCGCGAGCGGAGTTGGCGGGTATTCGGCCGTCCCTGACTGCAACATCGAGAATCCCGGCTAGCACGCCAACCGCCCGCAGCACCACGCTTGCCGAGCGTTGTTGTCCGTTCGCGGCTTCGCGAATCCTCGACGTCGTTGCGACGCCCTGTCCAAGTTCTCGAACCCATTTCTCGACGGCTGAGGGGAGGATCGCGCCAATCGGGGTCGTCGCCCAGCGCGGAGCGACGTAAACCCGCCATGCTATGCGGAGTGGCGCAAAACTTGAGGGCTTCAGCAACTGCTCCTTGTTCGCGAGCCAATCGACCGCAAGCTCCCCGACTGTGACACGCGCCTCGGGCGTCGGGGGATAACCGTCACCCAAGATTGGGTCCTCCACCGACAGCGTGTACCGCTGAGCTTCCCGTTTGGTGCGGAACCCTCGCTTCTCGTGTTGGCCGCCCCAAGAGTCGCGCCAGCGCGCCCGATAACGACGGCCGTGTGCTGATTGATATGCAGTCGCGCTTCCCATCTGCCACCTCGATCTTGTTTGGAACGTCAATCATCGCGTCCGACAGAACATTCGTCGTGGATCAAGTGATGCCAGGCAGCCTGGAAGAGGGGCAGCCTTCGCGTAAGGTACAGACGGTGGTCGCTCCTCTCGATCCAAGCTAGATCTCGCTTGGATCGAGAGGAGCGACATACCCGATGCGAAAGCTATCCGGGCTATCGCGCGTGCACACCACTGACCGCTGGTCCCAATATTGGGGCCAAGCAAGCGGGAATCCGAGAGGCGAGTTCCAAATGGTAGCCATCGGAACGGCAAGATGAACGCGTAGGCACAGAGGAAGGCTCGCCGATGCAGCTGATGTACGTCGTGGAATTTGTGGTCGAGGGGGACTTGGCGTTCGAGAAGGTCACCGCGCACGTCGCTGAATGGCTGAGCGGTCCGAAGCTTCAACTCACCGGATCAGACCTAGCTTCGGATGGAAGTCGCGAGCTCTCGCCAGCACGTACACCCAATGGCGCCTTTGCTCGAAACGGCGATTGGGAGGTGCTCGAGGCATCAGGTGGTCGAGCTCTCAAGCTCATCGTGTCGCAAGCCGTAGGCACTGATCTGGAACTCACGACCCGTGTGACCGTAAGCGACATCGACGATGTCGTACGGTTCAGGGTCGGCATCGGCCGCGAGACTACAAAACAACGACTCATCCCCGTCGATGCGACTGACATCTACCAACCGGGCATTCTTCGGTTTCTCGACCAGGATCAAAGCCTCACGCTTCGCGCCGGGGGCCAGCTCGTAAATCGTCGCTACATTCAGGTGAGGACGGCCGCGGAGGCTGGCGCTCTTGCAGACGTTCTTACGCGTGAGGATCGTCTTCCCCTCGCGCTCCTCCACGTCCGCTCGACCGTAACCTGGGACCTTGCGAGGGAGCTGTCTCAAAAGCTGCTGGGCCTAGTCCGCACGGTGACGCTCAACTTCCAGACCGCCCGCTTGATTGCAGAGGCACATCCCGAGGCACGTGTGCCGTTTGGGGGACTTGCGATCGTCTGGCCCGGGCTGGGGGCTCCCTCGCTCACGCTTTCCGCTGAAAGTCTTGCGGAGCTTGGCGCCGAGGAAATCCGCCGGCTCCTCACTCAGCGCCTTGGCGCACTGGCGGCGCTCGGCCATGGAGAGGACAGCACGTGGCGGCGCTTGCGTTCCGTGTCCGAAAATGCCCGCCTGGTTGAGCTCTCCGAACGGGCGTCGCGGGCGCGTGAAGGAGGCGACAAGGACGGCGAAATATCGGCCTTGAAGCAGCAGGTAGAGGCACTCGAAGAGGCGAAGGCGGAGCTCGAAGCTATCGGCGAAGACGCCCTACAGCAAGCGGAGACGAGTGCGCAGCTGGCGCGTCAGCTTGAGTCAGAACGTAACCAGGCACGCGACGAAGCACGGATGTGGCAGACCTCATATCGCGATCTCTCGGCCGGCAAATCCGTGGGGGCGCACGAGCCTGATGATGTGTGGTCTGCGATCCCAGTACTTGTTTCGAGAGCCGACCCAGAGGCGACCTTCCTCGCAATCACCGACGCGGCTTCCGAGCACATCGTGTTCACCGACCGGGCACGAAAATCATGGGGGGATATCGACTACCCAGAACCCGAGGACATGACCGAGAAGCTTGTCGCGCTCGCAAGGGCTGCCGTCGTTCTATACGACGGAGAGGAGAGGAGCATCCCCCTCCTTGACGACTGGATGAAGGAGCAATTTGGGCTCGCCGTCGCGCTGACCGACCAGACCATTACGAAATGGAAAAGGAAGGAGATGCGTTGGCTAAACGAGTTTGAGCATGAGGGGGAAACCCTCAATGCGACGCCGCATGTGAAAGTTCGAGACGCCGTCAAATTCAATGAGTGTGGGCGGATTCACTTCGCGCTCGAGTCCAAGAAGGGCCGCCTAGTCGTACAGCACGTGGGCGTGAAAACGTACGAGTGACGTCGCGAGCCCGTTGACGCGCCTGAAGCACGGGGAGGCAATCGCGCCGCCGGCTTCGCTCACCACTCGGGAAGGCGTACGTGCCACTCGTGGCCGGGCGGCAACCCGACGCGCTCGGAGAGCGCGAGGATCCGATAGCTCGAAGGCAGAAGAATCGGGGCGGCGCTCTGATCCACCTCAAGCAGGTCCCATCGATCCTCATACGCAGCGAATGTCCGAAGCAGCACACGGGAGCGTTCGACCGGGGCGTTTCTCTTCCCTGGAGGAGCATCGGGAGTGGTGAGCCAGTTCATGTGCTCGATCCATGCTGCCGCCGCCACATGGACGCGCGGCACGACAAAGTTACGTGGGTGCTCCTGAAGGTCAAGTGGGATCGCGACCATGACGAAGTACTCGCGCTCGTGAAGACTCGGTGCCTGCGACTTTGTGCCGAGTGGCCAGCTGATACCGTCCATCCGGGCACCCCGAGCGGCCTTGACTTGTATCTCAACCAGGAGTCGCTCAGCACCGTCCGCCAGTACCGCGAGAATGTCGGTGCGTTCGAGCCCATCGCGTGTGAGCGCTGGTGCCCAGCCACGCCTAGCTAACTCCGCGGCGACATGGTGCTCGCCAATCGTCTTAGTCTGCTTGGTATCCACCACGACTTGAGACTATCTATGCGAGCAGATACCGACAGTCGGTGTTAAGCGAGCGAACAATCACCAGTTGTTTGGCCGCCAGCCTTCCTCGAAACGTTGCCAATCCTCCGGTTCGATCTCCGGGCGGCGAAGCGCGGTCTCGACTTGCTCGATTGTCATTTCGCCGAGTTGTACTTTGTCGAGAATTTCTACGGCAGCATCTTCGCCCCACAGCCGATACACCTCATCAAAAAGGTGGGCGGGGAGAACCGGAGCCCCGGTCGTCTTTCGCTTTGTCATTCAAACCTCTCCGTCTAACGGGGGCCGCACCTAGTGGCGGTAGGTAGGCACTCTTTCACCGCGTTCTCTGCGATGAACGCATGTCACCGTCATCCTTCCTGCAGATCAAAGAGAGCAGGTTCTCCTGCTGTCGGGGCGGTGGCGCGCCCTCGGCGCGCCGCGCGGCGCGCCGGCTGTGGTTTGTAGTCGGCGGCGGCGGAAATAATCGCCAACACAGAGGCATCCATCTGGGGTAGAAGGTCCGCCGCTCTCGAGCCATTGGACTCGACGACAAGCCCCGCCAATCGGACCAACTCCTTCATGTCATCGTCATCAGCCCGAAAATCGGGGATAGGCAAGCGCTTCAGACTTTTGGGAGATACGGCGATGTCGTTGACAAAGCTTTCGAGGAGGTCCTGCATCGGTGTGCTGTTGATCATGGCCGCGAGGTAGAGCGCTTCTGCGCGGCTTGCGGTGGCGCAGAGCATCAGCTTGTGGTCGATCAGCGGCGCAACCTTGCGTCCACCTAGCGCTGGGACCGCCTTCGCCTCGACTACCGCGGCCGCAGGACGTGCCGAAAGTTCGCGCACCACGACGATGTGATCCCGCTGCATAAACTGCAGGGCGCCGTCGACCCGATACCAATCAGAGCCGCTGGGGGTCATGTCCCAGCTACGTGCTGGCGGGGTCTTACGTCGGCTCAGGATGTCTCGATGCCGCTTTAGCCATGTCAGCGTTTCTGGGAATTCCGAACCAATCTTTTTCGAGGACAAAGGAGTTCCGTACGCCTTGGGGTCGTGCGGCAAGAGAAAGAACGTTTGAGGCTCAGCTACCCAATACGTCACGTCTTTACCCCGGAGCAGCGGGTATACAAGCTCGGATTCGACGCGCCCGCTCATCTCAGTCACACCCTTCGTGCGACCTTCGCTCGGGAGGTTTACAACTCTGACAGTGCTCTTTTTTTTCCCCTGCGCCGCAGCGTACCGATCCACGGCAACAAAAAAGATGCCGTTCGCACCTCTAGTGTCGAGTCCCTTGCCAAAGGTGTAGTTATTTGAACCTCCCTTGATCAGCGCCGGACGGGACGCGTCCTGGAATCTCCATGCCGACGTCGGCGTCGCGGGGTCAACCGGCGCAAAGGCACCCTTCGACTCCACTAGCGTCGAACGCGCCTTTTGCCAACTCGACTTGTCGAGCCGAACACCTGTAGCACGTCGCCACACCGCGCCGGGTGTTTCGGTGTGATGAGGCTCGCCCCGGCGAACGATTAGGAAGACCGGCTTGTTTGCGGCGTCCGGACTGAAGGGAAGCACGTCCGACCAGTCGTCAAGCCAGAGTGGCCTAAACGGTACGTCCACGTCCGGGAAGGTCCCCCTATCACGCGGATCTGGGTGCACTCGGAACTGACGAAACCCCCGGCCTCCGGGATCTGCGTTTATCAACGCCGCGGGCGTCAGTAGCCCGACCAGCCCACCGTCCGCCACATAACGCTCGATGGAGACCGCGAACACCAGCGTTGCGATGTCTGCCGACTGCAGCGAGAAGGAGTCATTCGCCTCGTTCGGGGTATACCAAAGACCACTTCGCCGCCAAAGGGACTCGCTTTGGGACCGCCATGCGGCTGGAAGCTTAGTCCAGGTGAGCCATGGCGGATTGCCAACAACGACGTCGAACTTTCCAGCGAAGATGGGCGCATAAGCGTTCTCGATGAGTCTCGCCCACACCCCGTCACGTCCCTCGAGCGCAAGGTCGGTGATCTGCGCGAAAAGTGATCGGGCAACCGCAACTTGATCTTCGAGGTCGGCAGCATCCTCCGCGGTAGTCTCTTCGCCAGATGTCCCGAAGATCCTTCGGAAGGCGGCCTCGAAATCGTCAAATGATGCGGAAACGACATCCTCGTCGTCAACGCCCTGAGCGACCAGGTTCGACTCAATAGCACCTCGAAGTTCTGCGATCTGACCCGCAGTATTCAAGCCGAGTGGGATCGTGAAATCGTCCTCCAAACTCGTCCGAAGACGAAGATGCGGTACGGCGGCTAGGTCACCAAACTGAGCCTGCTGAGGGGAAGCCTCTGGGACCACAAGGCTGTCAGCCCGCCAGACAGGCAGGGTCAACGGCCCTAGGTGCGCGAGCTCGCCAAGTGCGAGAGCGTAGTTAACTCTGGTCGCGGTTACCGCGATGGGGTTGAGGTCGATCCCGCAAACTCCGTCAAGCAATTGCTGGACATCGTTTGCAGTTGCCGACGACCCCTTTTCCCGCAGGAGTCTGCTGATGCGCTCCGACAGGATCGGGACCACGAAGGTTCCTGTTCCGCACGTCGGGTCAAGAACGCGCCCGTCACGAAGATCGGCCCCCATCTCTCGTAGACGTCCCAGGCAGCCCTCGGCCAGCCAGTGAGGGGTCAGGAATTCGCCGAGTGCCTTGCGCAGGGTGTTGGGTATCAGCGCCTGGTACAAGTCTCGAAGAACGTCAACCCCCGGCTGAGGGCCGAAAGCAATAGAGGGGAAAGCGAGTTCTGACGTCTGCCTCAAGAGCTCCCGCACAGCGTTCAGCAGGTCCTGATTGCTCTCGGCGCGCTCCGACCACCAAGAGAACAAGTCCGCCTCAAAGAGATTCGTGATCTCCAGGTTGCCGGGAAGCCGGCCGCGCTCGAGTTGCGTCAGTTCTTCGAGCAACTCCTGATTGGGCAGACCTCGCCATGTTGAGGGAGCATCGTCGAGTTCACCGGACGCTACGGCAAGTAGTTCGACCGCGATCACTCGTCCGACAAGCGCGAAATACGTGTGCAACACAAACAGCATTTCGCCCAGTGGGCGAGCTACTGGAGCTCGATATGACGCCTGTACATCGACCGCGAGGTCGCTATCAGTTTCGTTGAGGTCGCCATAGACGACATCCAGCGCTCTCCGCCACTCCGTGTACAGCGTGTCGACTCGGTCACCAGGGCTTCGGCCAGCAATTGACTCAGTGAGGCGGGTCACGAGTGAACTCGCGACTTCGCTCTCCGGGCCAAATTTTGAACGTAAGTTACGGCTGGTTATCGGCTGCTTCTTGTGAGCCCCTACGAGCTCGAGGAACTGGCGAACGGCGTCTGGGGAGTTGTCGTACCACTGGAAGTGCCCGCTTGCGCTTTCGGGCCGTTCGACAAACAAATCAGCGGGCGTTTGAGGATCGAAACGAAGAAGCCCCCACTGATGGCCGTCTGCGACAACCGCTGTAAAAGCCTCCTCGGCCGCGTGATGCGTTCGGAGATTCTCCAAGTACTCAAGTGCTTGGCCCGCGCCATGCTCGCGACGCGCGTCACCCATCGCCCATTCCCACTCGACGGCCACTCCGCCGTAGAGCCGATCAAGCGGGCTCCGTTTGCCGTCTTTGCGGGTGTTAAGTTCACCAGCCGACGCTGAAACACCTAGCCCGTAGATCTCTTGCAAGGCGTCCACTATCAACCCGTGGACATGTTCGCGGAGTTCCATCTCGTTGCTGAACGAGGTTGCTGCGACGTCAAAGGCATCGGAGATGCGCTCCGACCATCGCGCGATCTTCTCGCCGTGGTTACCAGCTGGCTCGGTCAATGAGTTCCCTTTCGAGTCACGTCGAACGATATCCGAAACTCGGAGAGGCAAGACGGGTACACGCTCGAGCCGGACGCGAGGAAGCCTCGATCCAAAGCAATCCCACATCGAAGCGTTGTGCGCTTTGCGCGGTCCCGCGGTGATCAGCCCACCCAAACCGCACCATTTCTACTCCCACGCAACCAGCTTGAATCCAGAAAACCCCTCATCTCACCGGGGCTTCTACGGCTGTACCGGTGGGATCTCAGCCAATCGAAATTCGCTAGGAGCGGGCCAGCTCGGCTTCTTTTCGTGTTGCCCCTCAAAGAGGACGAGGCACGCGTTTGCGACCCCCCGAACCGCTCCTTTGTCAGCCAACCGACATCGCAACATCAACGCAACGTGACTCTCGTGCCTCACTCCTGCCTGGTTATGTTTCGACTCATGTAGGAGCAAATAGTTGTTGACAGCCATACATAAGTCGAGCTCGGCGACGTCTTCGATCACAACGAGACGCTCCTGCACTGAGGCGTGCGAGAGCAGCGCCGCGAGCAGGGTCGTCTTGCCCGTGCCGCCGGCACCGGTGATCAGCATGTTGGTGCGCGCCAGGATCGCTCGGCAGAGCACCTCGTGCTGCGCGGGCTGTATCGATCCGTTCTCGACCAGGTCGGGCAGATGCGGCTGGTGCTCGCTCGGGATCCGGATGGAGAGCACGGTGCCGCGCGTGGACACGGGCGGCAGAACCGCGTGCACACGCACTCCCCCCTCCAGCCGGACGTCGACGAACGGGCTCGCCTCGTCGATGTGCCGGCCGCCGCGGGCGATGAGCCGAACCGCAAGCTCCCTCGTGGCCTGCTCGTCGGCCAGCCATCCCTCGAGTCGTCGGAGCCCGCGCGGCCCTCCGTCGCCCCAGAGCTCCCCCGCGCCGTTCACGAACAGATCGGTGACGCCGTCGCGCAGCAGGTAGGGCGCGAGCGGGCCGAACGTCTGCCAGGGCGTGCGGGCGTCGCGGGCGTGGGTACGAGCACGATCCGGTGGCCGCTCGGGCCGGGGTGCGCGTGCGTCATATGCGGTAACGCTGGGAGGGCCCGATCCGACGCCCACCGCCGTGTCGGCTGCGCGGTCGATCGACGGCGCGAACCGCGTAGCCGGTGAGGCCGGCGGAGTGATGGCGGAAGGGTATCGAGGCTTCGAACGACGCTTCATAGAGCGACGCTACGAACCCGCTCCACGCATCCGGTCGATCGCACGCGGATCGGTGGAAACACCGGCGTTGCCCGCCGTTGTGGAGGAGGCACAGGGGCTCCGTCGCCCGCGCGACTCCGGCGCGGAGGAACCGTCCGGTTAAAAAAGGGGGGCCGCACCTATTGGGGGGAACAGGTGCGGCCACTGCGGTGCATGATTGGGGGGAATCGTTTGCACCGCACGCCAGAATTAAAAATTCGGCCGTGCTCTAGTGTACGCAGAATCGATGCAAACGCAAGTCTGTTCAAACCGCTTCACCGCGTGGTTGTAGAGTCAGGCATTGTCGCGCCACGACCCGTCAGAACAGCATCGCAAAGGAGCGAAAAGACTCCCCATGAGCAACACAATCGACAACCTGCTCCACGAAACACGGCGCTTCGCGCCGAGCGACGAATTCACCCAGAATGCCGTCGCCACCGCCGAGCTCTACGAGCGCGCGGCCGCCGACCGGCTCGGCTTCTGGGCCGACCAGGCGCGCGAGCTCGTGCACTGGCACACGCCGTTCACGCGGACCCTCGACTGGAGCAACCCCCCGTTCGCGAAGTGGTTCGACGACGGCGAGCTGAACGTCGCGTACAACTGCCTCGACCGTCACGTACTCGCCGGCAACGGCGACCGGGTCGCCATCCACTGGGAGGGTGAGCCGGGCGACAGCCGCTCCATCACCTACGCCGAACTCACCGCAGAGGTGAAGAAGGCGGCGAACCTGCTCACCAGCCTGGGCGTGCGTGCCGGCGACCGGGTCGCCATCTACCTGCCGATGATCCCCGAGGCGGTCATCGCCATGCTCGCCGTCGCGCGCATCGGCGCTGTGCACTCGGTCGTCTTCGGCGGCTTCAGCGCGGAGAGCCTGCGCTCCCGCATCGACGACGCCGAGGCGAAGCTCGTGATCACCGCGGACGGCGGCTGGCGCAAAGGCAAGGTCTTCCCGCTCAAGAACGCCGTGGATGCTGCGCTCGCGACGGGCGAGTCGACCGTCGAGCATGTGCTCGTCGTCAAGCGCGGCGAGAACGACGTGGAGTGGACCGAGGGGCGCGACCTCTGGTGGCACGACGAGATCGCGCAGGTCGACGCCGACCACGTCGCAAAGGCGTTCCCGGCCGAGAACCCGCTGTTCATCCTCTACACCAGCGGCACGACCGGTAAGCCGAAGGGCATCCTGCACACCTCGGGCGGCTACCTCACGCAGGTCGCCTTCACCCACAAGAACGTGTTCGACCTGCACCCCGAGTCGGATGTCTACTGGTGCAGCGCCGACGTCGGCTGGATCACGGGACACAGCTACGTCGTCTACGGCCCACTGGCCAACGGCGCCACCCAGGTGCTCTACGAGGGAACGCCGGACACGCCGCATCCTGGCCGCTGGTGGGAACTGATCGAGAAGTACAAGGTCTCGATCTTCTACACCGCTCCCACGGCCATCCGGTCGTTCATGAAGCTCGGCCGGCAAATCCCCCAGGGCTTCGACCTGTCGAGCCTGCGGGTGCTCGGATCGGTGGGCGAGCCCATCAACCCCGAGGCGTGGATGTGGTACCGAGAGGTGGTCGGCGGCACCTCCACCCCCATCGTCGACACCTGGTGGCAGACCGAGACGGGCGCGATCATGATCTCGGCCCTCCCCGGCGTGACCACCCTCAAGCCCGGGTCCGCGCAGGTGCCGCTGCCCGGCATCTCGATCGACATCCTCGACGAGACCGGCACGCCGGTCGGCAAAGACCAGGGCGGTCTGCTCGTCGCCACCGAGCCGTGGCCGAGCATGCTGCGCGGCATCTGGGGAGACCCGGAGCGCTTCAAGGAGACGTACTGGGAGAAGTTCGGCGACAAATACTTCGCCGGAGACGGAGCGCGCTACGACAAGGAGGGCGACATCTGGCTCCTCGGCCGCGTGGACGACGTGATGAACGTCTCCGGTCACCGTCTGTCGACCGCTGAGATCGAGTCGGCGCTCGTCGCGCATCCGATGACGGCAGAGGCCGCGGTCGTCGGAGCCGCCGACGAGACCACCGGCCAGGCCGTCGTGGCGTTCGTGATCATCAAGCAGAATCAGCTCGAGGCGGCCGAGGCGACGGATATCGCGGCGGTGCTGCGCAAGCACGTGTCCGAGCAGATCGGAGCCATCGCGCGACCACGCGACATCTTCATCGTGACGGAGCTGCCGAAGACGCGGTCGGGCAAGATCATGCGACGTCTGCTGCGCGACGTGGCGGAAGGCCGGGAAGTCGGCGACACCACGACCCTGGCCGACACGGCCGTGATGAGCTCGATCCAGGCCAAGCTCTCGTAGGACGCTCGCACCGGCACGGTGGAAGGGGCGGTGGCATCGATCGATGCCACCGCCCCTTCTCACTGTCGTGACGTGCTCAGTGTCGTGACGTGCTCAGTGTCGTCACGTGCTCACTCGAAGGCGAGGATCAACTCCACCTCGACGGGCGAGTCGAGCGGCAGCACAGCGACGCCGACGGCCGAGCGGGCGTGCACCCCGGCGTCGCCGAAGATCTCGCCGAGGACCTCGGAGGCGCCGTTGATGACGCCGGGCTGGCCCGTGAACGACGGCTCGGACGCGACGAAGCCGACGACCTTGACGACGCGGGTCACCCGGTCGAGCGAGCCGATGACGCTCTTGGCCGCCGCCAGCGCGTTCAGGGCGCAGATGCGCGCGTACGCCTTGGCGTCGTCGGCGGGCACCAGGCCGTGGCCGTCGCCCACCTTGCCCGTCGCCGGCAGCGCGCCGGAGACCATCGGCAGCTGACCGGACGTGTAGACGTGCGAGCCATCCACGACGGCGGGCGTGTAGGCGGCGACGGGCGGCACCACATCCGGGAGGTCGATGCCGAGCTCGGCCAGGCGAGCCTCGATCGCGGCCATCAGGCGTCCGCCTCGTCGCTCAGTTGGCGCTTGAGGTAGGCGACCAGGCCGCCCTCGGGACCCGTCACGACCTGGACGAGTTCCCACCCCTCTGAGCCCCAGTTGTTGAGGATGGCGGCGGTGTTGTGGATCATGAGAGGGGTCGTGAGGTATTCCCAGCGCGGCATTGTGCTCCTTGCGTTCAGGGGGTTTGTCAGGTTCGTCACCTACCCTTGATCTTATGTCTGCCCAAAAACCCCAGGCTAGAGGTCTGCTCGGAGCGCTCTTCGCGTTCGTCGGCATGAGTGCCGTCGCGGGACTTCTGGTGACGGCTGCCGTGACCCCCGCAATCGCGGTCACCGGCATGGCCGCCAACGACAGCATCGGCGTCTTCGAGGGTCTTCCCGAGTACCTTCAGATCGACCAGCTCGCGCAGCCCACCACGATCTACGCCAAGAAGGGCGCGCAAGACGTCGCCCTCGCCACGTTCTACGCGCAGAACCGTCTGCCCGTCACCTTCGACAAGATCTCGCAGGCCGCGAAAGACGCCGCGATCGCCGGCGAGGACCCGCGCTTCTACAGCCACGGCGGTGTCGACGTCCAGGGCACCATCCGCGGTGTCCTCTCCACCGTCGTCGGACACGACGTGCAGGGCGGCTCCTCGATCACTCAGCAGTACGTGAAGAACGTGCTGCTGCAGAAGTGCGAGGCGAAGTCGGTCAAGACCAAGGAGGACAAGGTCGCTTACCAGACCTGTGTCGACGACTCCACAGGTGTATCGCCCGACCGCAAGGTCAAGGAGATGAAGTACGCGATCGGCATCGAGAAGAAGTACTCGAAGGACACGATCCTCGCGGGATACCTCAACATCGCCGGCTTCGGCGGCTCGGTCTACGGCATCGAAGCCGCTGCCCGGTACTACTTCGGAGTGAAGGCCATCCAGCTCACGCCGGCTCAGGCCGCGAGCCTGGTGGCGATGGTCAACGAGCCGACCTCGCTCAAGATCGACATGCCCGACAGCAAGACCAACGGCAAGGCGAACGGCTACAAGGCCAACAAAGACCGCCGCGATTACATCCTCACCAAGATGTACCAGTACAAGAAGCTGACCAAGGCGCAGTACGACCTGGCGATCAAGACGCCGGTGGTCCCCAAGATCACGCCGTCGGTGCGCGGCTGTCAGACCGCCGCGGGTGCCGCGTACTTCTGCGACTACGTGCAGCGCATCATCCTGAACGACCCGTCGTTCGGCGCCACCCAGGATGACCGCGCCTCGAACTTCAACCGCGGCGGCTACAAGATCTACACCACGCTCGACATGGACCTCCAGGCAACCGCGGAGAACGCCATCCACTCGCGCGTGCCGAAGGTCAGCACCAACGCCAACCTGGGCTCGTCCGCGGTCGGCGTGCAGCCGGGCACCGGACGTGTGCTGTTCATGGCGCAGAGCAGGGACTTCAGCCAGGACCCCGAGGTCCTCGCCAAGAACCCGGGCGCGACGGCCGTCAACTGGAACACCGACTACGCGTACGGCGGCTCGACCGGGTTCTCGGTCGGATCGACGTACAAGGCGTTCACCCTGGCCGAGTGGCTGAAGCAGGGCCACTCGCTCTATGAGACGGTCAACGCGAACATCCGCACCTACGACCAGTCGAGCTTCCCCAACACCTGCCCGACGCAGTACGGCGGCCCCTACAAGCCGACCAACGACTCCGGCGGCGAGGAAGGCATCCGCTCGGCGATCGAGGCGACGGAGCTGTCGATCAACACGGCATTCGTTGCCATGGCGCACCAGCTCGACCTGTGCGAGATCATGAAGACCGCTCAGGCGTTCGACGTGCACCGCGCCGACGGCAAGCCGCTCGGCGAGAACCCGTCGAGCGTCCTCGGCACCAACGAGGTCGCCCCGCTCACGATGGCGACCGCGTACGCCGCCGTCGCCAACAAGGGCGTGGCGTGCACGCCGGTCGCGATCGACCGCATCCTCGACGCCGAGGGCAAGGCGAAGGCCGTGCCCAAGTCGACATGCAAATCAGCGGTGAGTCCTGAGGTGGCCGCGGCGATGGCCTTCGCCCTCAAGCGAGTGGTCACGAGCGGAACCGCGTCGAGCTCCGCGCTCGGAGACGGCATCGACGTTCTCGGCAAGACCGGTACGTCCGAGGACAACGAGCAGCTCTGGCTGGTCGAGTCCAGCACCAAGGTCGCCGCCGCCTCGTGGACCGGCAACATCGACGGTCACGTGTCGCTCCGCTCGTTCTATGAGAGCGGGATGCTCGCGTCGACCCTCCGCAACCCGATCATCCAGGACATCATGCGCACCGCCAATGGCAAGTACGGCGGCGACGACTTCCCGCAGCCCGGAAGCACGCTCCTGCGCGGCATCCAGGTGACGATCCCTGATCTCGCCGGCAAGTCCCCCGCCGAGGCGAAGACGACGCTGAACGGTCTCGGGCTGGAGTTCGCCGACGGCGGTCAGCGTGATGGCGTGCAGCCGGCCGGCACCGTCGCGATCAGCGATCCCGCCGCAGGCTCCAGCGTCAGCAAGGGCGCGATCGTGACCGTCTACACCAGCAACGGCGCGCTCGTCGCACTGCCCGATGTGGTCGGCAAGAAGGCTTCCGACGCCCAGGCGGCGCTCGCAGGCTTCGATGTATCGTTCTCCGGCGAGGGAAACGGCGACAGTATCGTGAAGTCGATGTCACCCGCCGCCGGAACAGCCGTGAAGAAGGGGTCGAAGGTCAAGCTGACCTTGAAGGCCGCCGATTCGACACCGAGCCCAGGGCCGAAGAAGTAGTGGCCCGCGCTTCCGGTCTGCACGCGGCGGGCACCGCACTCGCGGTGTTCGCCGCGGCCGGTGCCGCCGCGTTCGCCTGGGGCTCGCTCGTCGAGCGCAAGCTCTACACATTGCGACGCGTCTTGGTGCCCGTGCTCCCGGCCGGCTCCGCGCCGATCCGGGTGCTGCACCTCTCCGATCTGCACATGGCGCCGTGGCAGCATGACAAGCAGGAGTGGATCCGCAGCCTCGCCGACCTCGAGCCCGATCTCATCGTGGACACCGGCGACAACCTCGGCCACGCCGATGGGCTGACGGGTATCGAGCGCTCCTTCGAGCCGTTCCGCGGCGTTCCGGGAGTGTACGTGCACGGGTCGAACGACTACTTCGGTCCGCAGCTCAAGAACCCCCTCAAGTACTTCACAGGGCCGTCGAAGAGCGGTTCGTCAACCGCTCCGCGTCTCGACAACGCGGCGCTGACGTCGTACTTCGACGGCCTCGGCTGGGTGAACCTCAACAACGCCGCAGGTGCGATCGAGATCAAAGGGACCCACCTCGAGTTCTTCGGAGTGAACGATCCGCACATCCGGTTCGACCGGGTCGAGGCCATCCCCGGCGCGCTGGACGAGCTGCGGGAGAACGACCCGTACTCCGACGACGCGACCTGGCCGGAGGATGCCCCACGTGCCGAGCGCGGCACCGTCACGATCGGCGTCACCCACTCGCCGTACCGCCGGGTGCTGGACGCGTTCGTCACCTACGGTGCGTCGATGATCTTCGCCGGCCACACGCACGGCGGCCAGGTGTGCGTTCCCGGTTTCGGTGCACTCGTCACCAATTGCGACATCCCTCGCTCGCAGGTGAAGGGCCTCAGCATCTGGCGGCATGCGTTCCGTTCGGCGTTCCTCAACGTCTCCGCCGGCCTCGGAACGTCGATCTACGCGCCGGTGCGTTTCGCGTGCCGTCCGGAGGCGACGCTGGTCACTCTGACGCCGTCAGTGTGAGGCCGCCGAGCTGACGCCGGTCGGCACCCACTTCGAGCCTCGAGTGGTCAGCGATCCCCCTCAGGCTCGTGTATTCTTATTGAGGCCCTCGGGCCATCGGGGTGTGGCGCAGCTTGGTAGCGCGCTTCGTTCGGGACGAAGAGGTCGCAGGTTCAAATCCTGTCACCCCGACGCATGGTTAGAGACAGATAGAGGCGGGTCGCCCAGCGACCCGCCTCTATCTGTCTCTAACCATGCTCGCTGGTGTCAATTGGGGTCCCCGCCGCGAGGGGCCCCGGGCGCCGCGAAGCGGGGTTCGGGGGAGCGCGCGGGGCGCACCCCGACGCTGGTGTCTATCGGGGCCCCCGCCGCGAGGGGCCCCGGGCGCCGGCCTCAGCCGAGAACGTCGGCCACGATCTCGAGCGAGCGCACGCGCCCCTCGATCGTCGCCGCGCCTGATGACACCATCAGCTCGTCGACGCCGGTCGAGGCGAGCAGCGCATCCAGCCGGGTCCTCACCTCGTCGGGCGTGCCGATCGCCTGGCGCGCGTTGCGGGACGCGATGAACTCCTCCTCCATCGGCGAGAACTCGTAGGCGAGTGCCTCCTCGATGCTGACCGGCTGCGGCTTCGCCCCCTGGCGCATCCGGAGGAACGAGAGCTGGCCCGGCAGCGACAGGGCTCGCACCCGCTCCGGGTCTTCGTCGGAGATCACGTTGACGGCGATCATCGAGTGCGGCTCACGCAGGATGTCGCTCGGCTCGAACCGCGAGCGGTACAGGTCGAGGGCCGCCTCGGTGTTGTCGCCCGCGAAGTGGTGCGCGAAGGCGAAGGGCAGCCCCAGCGCCGCAGCGACCTGCGCGCTGTATCCGCTCGAGCCGAGCAGCCACATCTGCGGCGCGTCTCCGAGCCCCGGCACCGCCGTGATGCTGTGCAGGGGGTTGGCGTCGCTCATGCCGCCGTAGAAGAAGCCGAAGAGGTCGAGCAACTGCTGAGGGAAGTCCTCGACGCCGAGGCCCTCCGTGCTGCGGCGCAGCGCCATCGCCGTCGCCCCGTCGGTGCCGGGCGCGCGCCCGATGCCGAGGTCGATGCGGTCGCCGTAGAGGGCACGCAGCGTGCCGAACTGCTCGGCGACCACCAGCGGCGCGTGGTTGGGGAGCATCACTCCCCCGCTGCCGACCCGGATGCGCGATGTCGCGCCCGCGATGCCGGCGATCAGCACGGCGGGAGCGCTCGACGCGATCGCGGGCATCCCGTGGTGCTCGGCGACCCAGAAGCGCTGGTAGCCGAGGGACTCCGCGGCTTGTGCGAGGCGGATGGTGCCGGCGACGGCATCCGCGTTGCTACCGCCGTGGGGGCGGCTGGCCAGGTCGAGGACGTTCAGGGGGATGCGGGACTCGGTACTCACCTCTATGGCAACCGGGCAGGCGCCCGGATGATTCCGACGGTTCGGATGATTCCGACGGTTCGGACCATTCCGACATCGTGACGCGAACGCCCTCCCCGCGAGCTGCGGGAAGGGCGTCGGCGTGTGATTCGCAGGTACGTGTCAGGAGTTGGCGTGACGACGGCGGACCGCCGCGATGATGGCGAGGGCGATCAGGCCCGCGACGATCAGTCCTCCGCCGACCCAGGCGAGGTAGCCGGCGACGATGGAGCCCGTCGAGGCGATGCTGCTCCCGCTCGACGTGCTCGAGGACCCGGTGCTGGATGCGCCGGCCGCCGTGTCGGCCGGGATGACCGTGACGGTCGCCGCGGCTTCCGCGTGGCTGGACGCGCCCGTTCCCGTCACCGTGTACGCGCCGCTCGCGTCGCTCGGCACCGTGATCTGCAGCACCGAGCCTCCGGTGCTGGACGCGGCCTTAGTGGCGTGAGCGGAGCCCACCGACGTGCGGTACGAGGCGAGGGAGGCGTCCGCGCCGTTCTCGCCCGAGACCGTGTAGGCCACGGACTCGTTGGCGCCGAACGTGCCGTCTTCACAGGTCAGGGTCGTGGTGCCGCCGGCCGGGACGGTGGTTGGGCTGATGCTGCAGGTGCCGCCCGCCGTCTCCGGTGCGGCATTTGCTGCTGCCGGTGCCGCGAGGGCGACGGCAGCACCGACGATCAGTGCCGCCAGGAGTTTCTTGGCCATTTCGAAGCCTTTCGCAGTCCGGCGTATCACCGGAGGGTTTGAACGTGAATATTGCTCATTTTACCGTGTCGCCGCAATCGAGAGCAATGACCGACGCGCCCCCCATACCGGGGGTGGAAGCCGTGGTTCGAGCCGCGTGGAGGGTCGGCGTGATCGTGAGCGACATCCCCGTCTCGGTCTGCTTCATGTTGAGCAGATCGACGGTGACCGTCTTCGACTGACCGGGCGCGAGATCCACCGTGAACACGCTGACCGGCCGCTGATCGTCGGTACCGGCGATCGTCGGGTAGTTGACATCGCCACTGCGGGTGGCCGTCAGCAGACCGCCCTCGGGGCCGTACACGGCCACCCGGGTACGGATGTTCCCGGGAGCGAGCCCGAAGTAGCCGTTGCCGGTGACGTACGCCGGCAGAGTCGTCGCCGCATCGGCCGGAGCGTTGTTGGCGAGGGTGACCCTGACCTGCGTGGACGGGGTGCCGTCGGTGCGGCAGAGAGCAGTGCCTGCCGCGACGGACGCCGTCAGGTAGTAGTCCATTTTGGCGCCGGTCGCGTCGTTGAAGTAGACGCCGATGCCCGCGGTCGACGGATCAGACTCCGGCAGTCGCCCCGCGAGCGTGGTCGACGCGAGCACCTTCTCCTCGGCGGCGTGGGCGCTCCAGATGAGCATCCGGTGGTCTCCCCCGGCCTGGGCCAGCGCCTTGACGAGCTCCGTGCCGTCCGCCGACCCCGAGGCCACAGCACTGAACACGGACCCGGCTGCGGACGCGAAGAAGGCATCCTGCTGGGCGGGATCGCTCCAGCGGCGGTAGACATCGCTGAGCAGCAGCTGAACCGCGTTGGAAGCAGAGAGCATGTCGCCGGTCGACAACGGGACGGGACCGGTCGCCTTGAGCAGATAGCTCAGCGCCACAGGATCGATGGTGAGCACGCCGTCGATCTTCCCGCCGAACTTGGCCGTCCAGAGCGCAGACACGTTCTTCGCCGCCAGCGGGAAGTCCGGGGTCAGGTTGACCGCCTGGATCGCGTTCGCGAGGAACGGTCCGTACAGCCCCGTCGACGAGGCGGGGACGACCGCGATCGGCTGGGCAAGCGGCCGGAAGCTCGAACCCGACGCCTGCGAGATCAGCGAGATCTTGCCGTGGTCCGCTCGGATCAGCGCGAGCGCGCCGATCAGCCCGCCCGTCGCCCGCAGTTCGGCGGGGTTCTGAGCGAGAAGGAGATAGCTGCGCTGACCGTCGGCACCGAGCATCGCCGGCAGGAGGCGCGCGGAGTTGCCGACGGCGTCGACGGCCGGCGCCGCGTTCTCGAGCATGCCTCTCAGGTGCTTCACGGCGTCATGCACCGGCCCGATGGTGGCGTCAACGTCGATACCGTCGACCGACGCCTCCGCCTCGTGGAAGGCGATCTGCGCCCGTTCCACCACCGGCTGCGCGCGTTCGAGCGGGGTGAGGTCGATCGCCCCGTTGACGGGCTTGATCCGCGACGGGTCGGCATCCTTTGCGACGCTCACGAGCGGCGCGATCACCCGGGTCGCGAGCGTGTCGGTCGCGGCGGCCGCCGTGCGCACGGCCGAGAGGTTCTGGCCGATGCCCGGGACGATTTCGACCACGCGCCAGACCGGATCCCCGGTGAGCGAGGCCGCCTGCGCCGCATGGCCACGCAGGTGCTCTGCAGCTGTGGCAGCGGCGGCCGTGTCACCGGTCGTGATGGACGCCTGCACGGTCCTGACGTACGGCGCGGCACTGTCGAGCTCGCGCTTCGCCATGAGCCCCCGGATGCTCACCCAGGCGACGATGATGAGGAGTATGAGCACGACGAAAGCGATCGACCAGCCCACGATGCGACGCGTGTTCGGGCGGCGGCGGGAGGGCCCGCCGGGGCCTGCTGGAGTGAGACCGTCGGTCGCCATACGACTAATCTAACAATTCCTCACTTTTTGGGTGAGGTTTTCATACCCCCAAACCGGGGACGCGTAAGAGGGCGCTCAGCGCCCCAGGCCGCGGTACTCCCAGCCGGCCTCGCGCCAGGCGGCGGGGTCGAGGCTGTTGCGCCCGTCGATCACGCGCTTGCCCGCCACGAGGGAGCCGACCGCCACCGGGTCGAGACCGACGAACTCGGGCCACTCGGTGAGCAGCACGACGACGTCGGCGCCGCGGAGCGTCTCCTCGATCGACGACTCGTAGGTCAAGTGCGGCGCCAGCATCCGGGCACGCTCGATCGCCTGCGGGTCCGTCGCGACGACGTCGGCACCCGCGTCGGCGAGCTTCATCGACACGTCGAGTGCCGGCGAGTCGCGCACGTCGTCGGAATGCGGCTTGAACGCCAGGCCGAGCATGGCGATCCGCTTGCCGGCCAGGTCGCCGCCGACGGCCTCGGAGGCGAGCTGCACCACGCGGGTGCGGCGGCGCAGGTTGATCTTGTCGACCTCGTCGAGGAAGGCGATCGCCTCGCCCTTGCCCAGCTCGCGAGCCCGGGCGCTGAAGGCGCGGATGTCCTTCGGCAGGCACCCGCCGCCGAACCCGACCCCCGCGTTGAGGAAGCGGCGGCCGATGCGGGCGTCGTGGCCGATGGCGTCGGCGAGCTTCGTGACATCGGCTCCGGTGACCTCGGCGATCTCGGCCATCGCGTTGATGAACGAGATCTTGGTGGCCAGGAACGCGTTCGCCGACACCTTCACCAGTTCGGCCGTGGCGTAGTCGGCGACGATCACGGGAGTGCCCTCGGATACTGCGCTCGCGTACACCTTGTCGAGCACGCGCGCCGCGTGCTCCCCGGCAGCCCCCTCCGGAACGCCGTAGACGAGGCGATCCGGCTGGATCGTGTCCTGAACCGCGAAACCCTCGCGGAGGAACTCGGGGTTCCAGACCAGCGTCGCGCCGGGCACCGTCGATGCGACGAGGTCGGCGAGCCTGGCCGCCGTCCCGACCGGCACCGTGCTCTTGCCGACCAGGAGGTCGCCGGACTTGGCGTGGGCGAGGAGCGAGGAGAAGGCCGCGTCGACGTAACGCATGTCGGCCGCGTCGCCGCCCGCCACCTGAGGCGTGCCCACCGCGACGAAGTGCACATCAGCGCTCGCGGCGTCGGCGAAGTCGGTGCTGAATCGCAACCGGCCCGAGGCCAGTCCCGCACGCAGGATCTCTGGCAGACCCGGCTCGAAGAACGGTGCCGTTCCCGCTGCCAGCTGCGCGATCTTCGCTTCGTCCACGTCGATTCCGACGACGTCGTGACCCATTTCGGCCATGGAGGCCGCGTGCACGGCTCCGAGGTAGCCGCATCCGATGACTGAGATCTTCATGGTTCAGCTGAAGTCCGCGTCGGGTTCGCTCGAATACACTGCACTCTCCAAAGGCCATCGTCCGTTGTTCAGCACTCCCTGGCTCTCCTGCAGGTAGCAGGCGCCGCAGAGTGATTCGTAGCTGACGGAGGCTCCGTCGATGGCGACCTGGTCGCCGTCGAACACGAACACTCCGTCGATCTTGCGCGCATTGAAGATCGCCTTGCGGCCGCAACGGCAGATCGTCTTGAGCTCTTCGAGACTGTGGGCGATCTCGAGCAGTCGCCTGCTGCCGGGGAACGCGACCGTCTGGAAGTCGGTGCGGATGCCGTAGGCGAGCACGGGGATGTTCTCGAGAAGCGCGATGCGCAGCAGGTCGTCGACCTGACCTTCGGTGAGGAACTGCGCCTCATCGACGAGCAGCGCGCTCACATCGCGGTCGTAGCGCTTGATGGTGCGTTCGCGGTGCTGCTGGAACTTGCCGTAGGCGTCGGTCTCCGGCGCGATCAGGAAGTCGACCTCGCGCGTGACGCCGAGGCGCGACAGGATGCCGAGGTCGCCCTTGGTGTCGATCGACGGCTTGGTGAGGAGCACACGGTGACCGCGCTCTTCGTAGTTGTAGGCGGCCTGAAGCATCGCGGTGCTCTTACCGCTGTTCATCGCTCCATACCGGAAATAGAGTTTTGCCACCAGACGATCCTATTCGGTCGTACAGACTGCTCGGTTCAACGCCGGGCAGGCACCGAAGGCACCGCAGGCACCGCCGGCACTGCAGGCACCGGTGGCGTCAGGTCAGATACCCGTCTTCTGCCGCGCGCCGGATGAGATCCGCTCTCGAACTCGTGTGGCGTCCGACCTTTCCGTACTTCTCGCGGACCCGGCGCAGGTAGGTCTTCGCCGTCTCGTACTGCACGTTCATCTCGCGTGCGACCTCGGATGTCGTGCGACCGTCCGCGTAGAGCGTGAGCGCGTGCCGCTCGCCATCGCTGAGGTGGGGCTTCTGGGCTTCCGGAATGATCGGCCGGGGTCGCCAGGCCGTCTCGGGAGCCTTCGACGACACAGCGCCACCCTCTGCGGAACCCGCCGGACCGCGGCCCATCGCGGCGAGCGCGGCCTCCAGCACCTCGCTCATCGGCTGCGTCTTCGTGAGGTAGGCGACCGCGCCCGCGGCGAGTGCCGCATCCCGGTCGTCCTGCGTGTCCATCGCGCTGAGCACGATCACTTTGGCACCCGCCGCCCGGCAGGTGCGCACGCGGGCCCCGATCGAGACGGACTCCCGCAGCTGCAGGTCCATGATGACCAGGTCGGTGGGGAACGCGTCGCTGTGCACCAGCTCGAGCCAGGTGCTCGCGCGCAGGACGAGATCGAACTCCGGCGCATGCTTCTCGATCCAGCTGGCGAGGCTGTCGAGCAGGAGTTCGTGGTCGTCGAGGAGGGCGAGGCGGATCGGTGGGGCGGGGGTTTCGGAGGGTGCTGTACTCATCGGTTCTCGCCTCCAGGGTACGAGAAACGCAGCGTCAGTTCGTCACCGGCGAGGTGGAGGGACGCATTCAGCCCGACGGAGCGCAGCGCGCTGAGGAACGGGAGCAGCTCGCGCCGGAGCTGCCGCCGCGGCTCCGCGGTGCGGCAGGTGAGCGCGAAGGCCGGATGCGACGGGTCGGCGGCGGCGATCCGCACCGATGCGGGATCCAGGGACGGAAGCTTGGCGACGGTGCTGATGATCGCACCGACGATGGCCCGCTGCTCGTCGCTCAGCGCGCGCTCGAGCCGATCCGGGTCGGAGACCCGCGACGAGTCGGGCACGGCGCGCGGATCCTCCCCGCGCGCTGCCAGGGCCTGCGCGAGCGCTTCACCCAGCCAGGTGCGGTCGACGGCGGCGATCGACGCGTTGCGCAGCGCCGTCGCCAGGTCGCGCGCGCGTTCCGCATCGGCCGCGGTGATCTCGCCGCGTTCCAGCACCGCCGCCAGGAACGGAGCCGTCGCCTCATTGAGAGTGGTGTTGGTCTCCTGACTCACCATGCGCTGCGCGGTGTCGCGGAGCTCCGGTTCCAAACGCGCCTGCCCGTCGCGCGCGACTTCGCGCCAGGCGAGCGTCTCGCCCGTCATCGTCCACGCGTAACCGGCCCCGCCGCAGGCGAGCGCGATGATCGGTGTCGCCGCGACCGAGGCGTACACGAGGGAGGCGTTGGTGATCGTCAGGAAGGGGGCCTGCACTGCTGCCGCGATGCCCAGGATCACCGCTGCGACCGCCGCGACCGAGATGACCTCGGAGATCGGGCGGTACAGGCTCATTGTGGTGACGACGAGCGCGACAGCGATCTGACCCCAGTCGTCTTGGATGCGCTCATTGTGCCCCCACATCGACGCCGTGAACAGACAGGCGGCGACGACGGTCACGGCGACCACCGACAGATGCGACCACCGCCCGAACGGCGCGAGCCCCGGATACGATCGCAGCGAATAGACGACTCCCCCGACCGCGAGCACGATGATCGCCCACCAGGCCAGTGACGGATGCACGATCTGTGCCGCATGCGACACGGTCGAGTACACGGCGTACGTCAGGGAGATCACGCTCAGCACGGGCACCAGCAGCCAGGCGGACTGCGCCCCGAGCGGGTCGAGACGCTGGGGGGTGCGTTCGAGCGGGTTGGTCCGCAGCCGCATGATCGCGGCGTCGTCGAGCGCGCTCACGATGCGATCGCCTCTTCGTCGTGGTCGATCGGCACGGCGAGCAACACCGTCGTCCCGACATCCTGACTCGAGAAGATGGTGACCGTGCCGCCGACCCGCTCGATGCGATCGTGCACCGATTGGCGCAGCCCGAGGCGGTCGGACGCCGTGGACGACGGGACGAAGCCATGACCCTCGTCGACGACCATCACCGTGACGACATCGCCGGACGCCGAAATGGCGACCTCGGCGATCGCGCTCCCCGAGTGCCTCAGCACGTTCACCAGGCACTGCCGGGTCGCGAGCCCGAGGGCGCGCCTGCGGTCGGCGCTCAGGCGTCCGAGTGCACCGCGCTCTCCGGAGAGGTCGACGGTCAGACCCTCGTCGCGCGCGAGTTCGACGGCTTCGAGCAGTTCGCTCTCGTACCAGTCTTCGCGCCGCACGTCGCCGGCCGCGGCCGACCGGTCGCGCCCGAGGCTCAGCAGGTCGGCTTCGATCCGTTCGCGGAGTCGCGGTGAGAGCGGACCCGGCTCCGATCCGGCGATCGCCAGCAGCTCGCTGAGCACCGTGTCGTGCAGCTCGGCGGTCGAGTCGGCGATCAGGTCGCGGCGCAGCTCGATGAGCCGCATGTCGCGAACCGCCCGGTGGATGGCCGACTGCGTGCGGCCCCTGGACCCACGGGTGAGGCCGTCGAACGTCAGGATGCCGATGAGGAGCAGGTAGGCGCCGAGCGAGATCGCGTCGGTGCGGAACGTGCGGCCGGCGACCGTCGCCGCGAAGAACACCGCGGCCTCCGCCAGGGCGAAGCCGACGGTCGCCCACAGCACCCCCGACAGCGCGCCCGTCCCGGTTCCGCCCACGAGGGTCATCGCGACGATCGGCAGCGCGATCACGAACAGGTTGGTGTCGTGGTAGCTCGGGGTGGCGGTGAGCAGCGCGAGCACATAGAAGAAGGTGCAGATCGCGCCGACGAGCAGATAGGCGATGGTCAGCGCAACGGTCCGCCGGCGACCGAGCATGATGAGCAGGCCGACCATGGGGACCAGCGCCAGGATCGCCAGCCAGGCGTAGCGATCGCCCGAACCGGCGCTCGAGACGACCACGTTGACGAGCGCTGCGCCGAGGCAGACCGCGCCGGCCCAGCGGGCGGCGACCGCGATGGCGCGCGCGTTCGCTCGGATCGACAGATGGCTCGGCAGGCCGAGTGACATGAGACGCACCCCCTTCGCTGGTCGCATCGCTTCGACGTCACCGAACGATCGGGCCGCCGTGCCTGCTGTCGGCGTTCGCCCGGTGGCGTCGCCGGCATGCGTCCGGTCGACGGGGTCCGGGTCGGCCGACGGTGACGCTCCGGTCGGGGCTTCACCACCGGGAATTATGCCATCGAATAGGTCCCGTGTGTACCCCGAATTCCGGGGACATGTACCCCGGCCGAACGCCGATGTGCACTTCGGCGGACCGTAACGCGCCACCCCATGAGGGATCAGAACAGAGTCGGCTGGACTCCGAGCATGGTGACGCCGAGCGTCTCCCCGCCCACTTCCTCGGCGATGACGCCGGCGCCCGCATCCGCCGTGGCCGCCGTGCGCCTGCGCTCCCCATCGGCGTCGCGCATCGTGCCGAGCGCCGTCGACCGCACCCCGCCGGTCACGGGATCCTCGACGCCGCGTTCGAGCCCGTGCGCACGGATCAGCGGCTTGATCTTCGCCGCCAGCCAGCGGCGGTAGTCCTTCGGCGGGTACGTGCCTCCCAGATACATCTTCCGGTACAGCGGAAGCAACTGCGGATGCTCGCGCTCGAGCCACAGGTAGTACCACTCCTTCACCCCCGGCTTGAGGTGCAGAGCGGTGTAGAGCACCGAGGTGGCGCCCGCCTCCTTCGCCTGTCGCAGCGCGTCGTCGAGATGAGCACGCGTATCCGTGAGGTACGGAAGGATCGGCATCAGGAACACGGAGCAGTCGAGACCGTGCTCACGAACGGCGGTGACCGTCGCCAGCCGCGCCTTGGTGGTCGGCGTGCCCGGCTCGACGGACTGCTGCAGCTCGTCGTCGTAAACGGCGATCGACATCGCGATGTCGACGGGCACCCTGGTCGCCGCCTCGGCCAGTCGATCGAGATCGCGCCGCAGCAGGGTGCCCTTGGTCAGGATGCTGAACGGCGTGCCCGAGTCGGCGAGCGCATCGATGATCCCCGGCATCAGCGCGTAGCGTCCCTCCGCCCGCTGATACGGGTCGGTGTTGGTGCCGAGTGCCACCGGATGGTGTCCCCAGCTCGGTTTCGTCAGCTCCTTATGCAGCACCTCGGCCACGTTGACCTTGACGATGATCTCCTGATCGAAGTCCTTGCCGCCGTCCAGTTCGAGGTAGGAGTGCGTCGGCCGGGCGAAGCAATAGACGCACGCATGGCTGCACCCGCGGTACGGGTTGATCGTCCAGCCGAACGGCATCGCTCCCCCGCCGCCCGGGATCTTGTTGAGCGCCGACTTCGCGAGCACCTCGTGGAACGTGATGCCCGCGAAGTCGGGAGTGCGCACGGAGCGCACGAGGTTGTTGAGCCGCGCGAGCCCCGGCAGGGTCGACGGCTCCTCAGCCGTGAGTTCTTGCCCGCTCCATCTCATGCTGATATTCGAACATACGTTCGAACCTTAAGCAAGCGACCGAGCGGCGCGCGGCCCTCACGACACGAGGCGCCCGGCCGACATCTCGATGCGCTCCCCGCTCCAGTTGCCGCGCAGCCAGCGATCGTGGCTCGCCACCACCACGGCGCCCGGGTAGCCTCCGAGGGCCTCCTCGAGTTCCGTGGCCAGCGACAGCGACAGGTGGTTCGTCGGCTCGTCGAGCAGGAACACGTGCGGCGGCTTCGCCAGGATGAGCGCCAGCGCCAGCCGGCGCTGCTGCCCGATCGAGAGCCGGCCGACCTCGCGGTCCACATCGCGCGGGGCGATGAGGCCGAGACCGGTGAGCGGCTGCGCTTCGGCACGACGCTCCCCCAGCTGCTCCTCGTAGATGCGGCGCGGACTCGCCGACGGATCGGCGAACCGCACATCCTGCTCGAGCAGACCGACCCGCAGACCCTTGCGACGCGAGATCGCTCCCGAGTCCAGCGCGAGCCGCCCCGCCATCGCCGTGAGCAGGGTCGACTTTCCGGCGCCGTTGTGCCCCGTGATCAGGATGCGCGACTGCGGCTCGACCCGGAAGGCCTCGACCCGCAGGCGGTCGCCGATCCGCGCATCCGTCACCTGCACCAGCAGACCGGTCTCCTCGCCGAGGGTGTGCGAGCCGGTCGGGATGCCCGCGAAGCTGAGAACGGCCGGGGGCTTGCGCACCTGGTTTTCGCGGAGATCGTCGAGGCGACCGGAGGCGTTCTTGATCCGCCGGCTGATCTGCTTGTCGAGAGCACCTCCCTTGAACGACTTCGCGAACTTGTCGTTGTCGCGCACCTTGCCGCTCCACGCGATGTCGCGCGCGGTGACCTCGACCGCGAACTTCAGCGCCTTCAGTTCGTCCTGCTCGTCGGCGAACTGCTTCTCCCAGCGCGCGCGCTCGTCGGCCTTCGCCGCGAGATAGGCGCTGTAGCCGCCGCCGAAGACCGTCGTGCCCGACCGCGAGGGATCGAGATCGAGCAGTCCTGTCGCGACAGCGTCGAGGAAGGCGCGGTCGTGGCTGGCGAACACCACCGGACCGCGCCACGACGACAACTGCCGTTCGAGGAACGCGGCCGCGGCGTCGTCGAGGTGGTTGGTCGGCTCGTCGAGCAGCAGCGCATCCGGCCGCTCCAGCAGCAGCGCCGCCAGGGCGAACCGGCTCCGCTGACCGCCCGAGACCTCCGCCAGGGTGCGGTCGAGCGGGATGTCTCCGACACCGAGCCCGTCGAGCAGCTCGTCGCGGCGCGCATCCGCGCTCCAGATCTCGGCGCGTTCGGCCGCAGCAAGCGCGCGCTCGTAGCGCGCCGGCGCATCCGGATCGTCTCCGGCGAGCTGGTGCGCGGCGAGTTCGAGCGTGCGCTCGATGGCGCGCACGTCGGCCAGCGCATTCTCGATCAGCGCCGAGAGGGTCTCGGACGGGTCGAACCGCACCTCCTGCCAGAGGATGCCGGTGCGCGCCGGCCGCGCGAGCACGCCGGAGTCGGGCGCCTCCGCACCCGCGAGGATGCGCAGGAGCGTCGACTTGCCGACGCCGTTCTCGCCGATGAGGCCGAGCCGGGAGCCCGGCGCGACGGTCAGCGAGACATCCGTGAGCACCCGGCGGTCGCCGTAGCTCTGGGACACCCCGTCGGCCTTCAGGTAGTCAGCCGTCGACGCGGCGATGTGTGACGTTGATGGGATGGTTTGTGGCATGTGAACCGCCTTTTCGAGCGCTCCGAGGAGCCGGTTCCCGCCGGGCATGACCACCGACAGCCGCGCCGGAGCGCTGAAGAGCGATGATCGGAAGACCATCTGGCTATGTCGGCGGCGCCACGATGTCATGAGCGACATCGTCAGGTCGAGCCTCGGGCGCGGGACGAAAGGAGATTCCTACTTCATAGCGTCGTCGAGGCTAGCAGTCCCGCGACGCACCTGTCCAGCATTCCCGCCGAACTCGCATGCTGGTGGCGTGTTTTCAGCGTTACTGCGTCAGGTGCAGGGTCTCCGCTGTGGACGCCATGACCCTCTGCGCGTCCTTCGGACGGTCGTTGAGCGTGCTGCCCATCGTGGGGATGAGCGCGGTCAGCGTCGGCACCCAGCCGTTGTACTGCTCCGGGAAGCAGCGCTTGAGGACATCCAGCATGATCGGCACCGCCGTGGACGCACCCGGCGATGCTCCGAGCAGACCCGCGATCGAGCCGTCGGCCGACGCGATGACCTCGGTGCCGAACTGCAGCACGCCGCCCTTCTTGGCGTCCTTCTTCATCACCTGCACGCGCTGACCGGCCGTGATGAGCTCCCAGTCCTCACTCTTGGCGGTGGGCATGAACTCCTGCAGGGCCTTCATCTTCTTCGCGCGATTGGCGAGCAGCTCGCCGACCAGGTACTTGATGAGGTCGAAGTTGTCTTTCGCCACGGCGAGCATGGGGATGAGGTTGCTCGGGCGCACGGAGCCGGGCAGGTCCCACCAGGTGCCCGTCTTGAGGAACTTCGGGCTGAACCCGGCGTACGGGCCGAACAGCAGCGACGCCTCGCCGTCGACGACGCGGGTGTCGAGGTGCGGCACCGACATCGGCGGCGCTCCGACCGCTGCCTTTCCGTAGACCTTGGCCTGGTGCTGCGCCACGATCTTCGGGTCGCTGGTGCGGAGGAACTGCCCCGAGATCGGGAAGCCGCCGAACCCCTTGATCTCCGGGATGCCCGCCTTCTGCAGCAGGTGCAGCGCGCCGCCGCCCGCCCCGACGAACACGAAGCGTGCCTTCACCTCGTGCGGCGTGTGGCCGACCATGTGGAGCACCTTGAGCCGCCAGAGCCCGTCTTTGGTGCGCTTGATGCTGCGGACCTTGTGGTTCAGGGCGATGTCGGCGCCACGTCGCGAGAGGTCGTCGACGAGCGCCCGGGTCAGGGCGCCGAAGTCGACGTCGGTTCCGGAGGCGGCGCGAGTCGCGGCGATGCGCTGCTTGGCGTTCCGCTTCTTCGTCAGCAACGGTGTCCACTCGCCGATGACGGCGGGGTCTTCGCTGTACTCCATGCCGGCGAACAGCGGCTGGTCCTTGAGCGCCTCGTAGCGCTTGCGCAGATAGCGCACGTTGTCACGGCCGCGCACGAACGTCATGTGCGGGGTCGAGTTGATGAACGTGTTCGGTTCGGGCAGATCGCCGGCGGTCACCAGGCTCGCCCAGAACTGACGGCTCAGCTGGAACTGCTCGTTGATGCTGATCGCCTTGGCCGGGTCGACCGAGCCGTCCGCCGCCTCCGGCATGTAGTTGAGCTCGCAGAGGGCGGCGTGGCCCGTCCCGGCGTTGTTCCACGGGTTCGAGCTCTCCTGGGCCACTTCGCCCAGGTTCTCGTAGAGGCGGATGGTCCAGTCGGGCTGTACACGCTGGATGAGGGCTCCGAGCGTTGCGCTCATGATGCCCCCGCCGATCAGGACGACGTCGATGGGAGAATTACTCACCAGACAATCCTACGGTGCCCTCGCTGTGCACCTGCCCGACCCGCGATCCGCCCCTCACGCCGTCCGGGACGGCTCTCGTCAGGAGAGCGTTCGCTCTCGTCAGGAGAGCGCGTTCGCGCCGGCGACGATCAGGCCGATGCCGGCGACGAGCAGGCTCACCGTGAGCAGTCCGAACCCGACCCAGATCAGCGCCTTGACGCCGTTCGGGCGCTGCGGGTCGTGGCCGATGACTGAGAGGAAGAACCCGGCGGGGATCAGGATGGCCGACACGAGCACGCCGACGGCGCCGAAATGGGCCCAGCCGGTGATCCCGGCCGCATCGAGCAGCAGAAGCACCACGAGACCGAGGATGACGAGCACGCCGGCGTGGGCGTGCCCCGCGCGGAAGAAGCTCTTCTGCAGATCGTTCGCCCCCTGCTTGCCGGTGACGACGCGGAGCATGAAGGTTCCGCCGTACGCGATGGTGATGACCGCGAGCACGACGATTCCGGCGGTGATGGCGCTGGCGGGCTGCAGCATGACGTCCTCCTACTGGATAGTGTTGGTATCCAGTAGCGTAGATAGTGTTACTATCCAAGTCAAGAGCCGCGTCATCGATCGAGCGGCGGAGGAGCAGGGCATGCGGATCTCGCAGTTGTCATCGACGACCGGGGTTCCCGTCGCGACGATCAAGTTCTACCTGCGTGAGGGCATGCTCATGCAGGGTGAGGCCACCAGCGCGACCCAGGCGCTCTACGGTGAGGCGCACGAGAGACGTATCGCCCTCATCCGGGCGCTCTCCGACGTCGCCGGACTCCCCCTGCAGAAGGTGAAGGTCGTACTCGCGCTGATCGAGCATCCGGATGCTTCGCTGTTCGACACCCTCGGCGAAGCCGTCGCCGCCCTTCCGCCCTACCTCGACACCGCGCCGCCGTATCCGCGGGCGCAGGCTGCGCTGGCGGAGGTCGGCCAGGTGTTCGATCCTCATTACGCCGCGGTGGCGCAGCTCGAACGCGCGCTCGAGGCGGTGGAGACCGCCGGCATCCCGATGACGTCCGATCGGCTGTCGGTCTATGCCGAGCATCTCCGGGCGATCGCGGCGTACGACCTCGCGCAGATGCCGGCCGATGCCGAAGCGGCGGTCGAGTACGCGGTGCTCGGCACCGCCCTCTACGAACCGATCGTCGCCGCGCTCCGCCGTCTTGCGCACCAGGACATCGCTGCCCGGATGCTCACGCCGGAGGAGTGAACGCCGGAGGAGTGAACGCTAGAGGAGTGAACGCTACGCCGAGACAGGCGACGCGAGACGTTCGGCGACCAGCTCGGCGATCTGCACGGCGTTCAGCGCCGCACCCTTGCGCAGGTTGTCGTTGCTGATGAACAGCGCGATGCCACGGCCGTTCGGCACGCCCTCGTCCTGACGGATGCGGCCGACGAAGCTCGGGTCCTTTCCTGCGGCCTCGAGCGGGGTCGGCACGTCGGTGAGCACCACGCCGGGTGCGTTCGACAGCAGCTCCTCGGCGCGGGTTGCTGATAGCGGGCGCGAGAACTCGGCGTTGATCGAGAGCGAGTGGCCGGTGAACACAGGGACGCGCACGCAGGTTCCGCTCACAAGGAGGTCGGGGAGACCGAGGATCTTGCGGCTCTCGTTGCGGAGCTTCTTCTCTTCATCGGTCTCGTTGGCGCCGTCGTCGACGATCGATCCCGCGAGCGGGATGACATCGAAGGCGATCGGGCGCACGTACTTCACCGGCTCGGGCATGGCCACAGCCGAGCCGTCGTGCACCAGCTGGAGGAGGTTCTCGTCGGCGACCGCGGTGCGGATCTGGCCGGCCAGCTCCTCGGCGCCGGCGAGGCCCGAACCGGAGACCGCCTGGTACGTGCTCACGATGAGGCGCTCGAGGCCGGCCTCCTCGTGCAGCACCTTGAGAACGGGCATAGCCGCCATCGTGGTGCAGTTCGGGTTGGCGATGATGCCCTTGCGCGCATCCGCGATCGCCTCGGGGTTCACCTCGCTGACCACCAGCGGGACGTCGGGGTCCATGCGCCAGCCGCTCGAGTTGTCGATCACGATCGCACCCGCCTCGGCGAACCGCGGGGCCTGTGCCTTGGCACCGGTGGCGCCCGCGGAGAAGAGCGCGATGTCGATGCCGGAGACATCTGCCGTCGCTGCGTCCTCGACCACGATGCTCTCGCCCTTGAACGGGAGGGTCGTGCCGGCCGAACGCGCGGAGGCGAAGAAGCGGATCGCCTTCACGGGGAAATCGCGCTCTTCGAGCAGGCGGCGCATGACGCTTCCGACCTGGCCGGTGGCGCCGACGACGGCAACGGTGAACGCGGGTGTCTCGGTCACGATGGGCCCTTCCGGTGGATGGTGTTGATGAGTCGAACGATGGGAGGACGCCGGCCATTCCCCGCCGGCGCCGCTTGACGCCTAGCGGCCGGTGCCGGCGTAGACGATGGCCTGGGTGTCGCCGTCGAGACCGAAGGCGGAGTGCACGACCCGCGCGGCCTCGTTGACGCTGTCGGCGCGGGTGACGACCGAGATGCGGATCTCGCTCGTGGAGATCATCTCGATATTGATGCCCGCGTCGAACAGCGCCTCGAACAGCTTCGCGGAGACGCCGGTGTTGGTGCGCATGCCTGCGCCGACGAGAGCGAGCTTGCCGATCTGGTCGTCGTACTGCAGCGACTGGAAGCCCACGTCCTGCTGCTCCGCCTTGAGGGCGGTCAGCACCCGCTGGCCCTCCGACTTCGGGAGGGTGAACGAGATGTCGGTGAGACCGGTCGCCGCAGCAGAGACGTTCTGGACGATCATGTCGACGTTGGCCTCGGTCTTGGCGACGATCTTGAAGATCTGTGCCGCCTTGCCCGGCACGTCGGGAACACCGACGACCGTGATCTTGGCCTCGCTGAGGTCAGTGGCGATACCGGCGATGATGGGCTCTTCCACGGTTCCATCCTTCTTCTTCGCGGCCTCGACCGCTGCTTCGTTGAGCACGAGCGTTCCCTCGTTGTTGTTGAACGACGAGCGCACGTGGAGTGTCACGTTGTGGCGGCGCGCATATTCCACCGCGCGGATATACAGCACCTTCGCGCCCGCTGCGGCCAGCTCGAGCATCTCTTCGCTGCTGATCCGGTCGATCTTGCGCGCGCTGGGCACGACCCGGGGGTCGGAGGTGAAGACGCCGTCGACGTCGGTGTAGATCTCGCACACCTCGGCGCCGAGGGCGGCCGCGAGGGCGACGGCGGTCGTGTCGGAGCCGCCGCGACCCAGCGTGGTGATGTCGCGGGTGTCGCGGTTGAACCCCTGGAACCCGGCGACGATCGCGATGGCGCCTTCGTCGAGGGCATCGCGGATACGGCCGGGGGTGACGTCGACGATGCGGGCGGCACCGTGCTGGGCGTCGGTGATCATGCCGGCCTGGCTGCCCGTGAACGACCGGGCGTCGTAGCCCATGCTGCGGATCGCCATGGCGAGCAGGGCCATCGAGATGCGCTCGCCGGCGGTCAGCAGCATGTCGAGTTCGCGCGGCGCCGGGATGGGCGTGACGTCGTGCGCGAGGTCGAGCAGTTCGTCGGTGGTGTCGCCCATGGCGGAGACCGCGACGACCACTTCGTTCCCGCCCTTGCGGGTCTCGACGATGCGTTTGGCGACGCGCTTGATGCTCTCGGCGTTGGCGACGGAGGACCCGCCGAACTTCTGCACGATTAGGGCCACGAACACTCCTGGGATCGGCGGCTGAGAAGCCGGAGCGTCCATTCTATCCGGCGTCGCTTGCTGGCTCCGGAATATGACGTGGACGCGGGACGGGCCTCAGGAGACGATGCGCCGGCCCTCGAACGCGCGGCCGAGTGTGACCTCATCGGCGTACTCGAGGTCGCCGCCGACGGGCAGGCCGGAGGCGAGGCGGGTGACGCGGATCTCGAGCGTGGTGAGGAGGCGGCTCAGATAGGTGGCCGTCGCCTCGCCTTCGAGGTTGGGGTCGGTGGCGATGATGACCTCTTGCACCGTGCCGTCGGCGAGGCGCTGCATCAGCTGCCGGATGCGCAGGTCGTCGGGTCCGACGCCGTCGATCGGGCTGATCGCTCCCCCGAGCACGTGGTAGAGCCCACGGAACTCGCGGGTGCGCTCGATGGCGACCACGTCTTTCGCCTCTTCGACGACGCAGATGAGGGCGGGATCACGGCGGGGGTCCCGGCAGATCGTGCAGGTCTCCTGCTCGGAGACGTTGCCGCAGATCTCGCAGAACCGCACCTTGTCGCGCACCTCGAGGAGCACCTCGGCGAGACGGGTGACGTCGAACGTCTCCGTCTGCAGGATGTGGAACGCGATGCGCTGCGCCGACTTCGGCCCGATGCCGGGAAGGCGGCCCAGTTCGTCGATGAGTTCCTGGACGATTCCTTCGTACACGTATTACCTCGACCCGGCAGGCGGTGCCGCCTGCTCTTCGATGAATGTGGCGCCGAGGATCTCACGCACCACGGCCTCCCCGTAGCGCTGCGGCGCCTGGAAGGTGGGGGTTCGCGCGCCGGATGCCGGAGCGGAGTTCGACGACGCCGACGCGGGAGTGCGCTGGGCGCGGGCGGCCGGTGCCGGCGCTGCTGCGGCGGCCGACGGTGCGGCCGAGGCCGGTGCCGACGTGGAGGGAGTGCCCGCTGCGGATGCGCGGGGCGGGATTCCTCCGTCGTCGGTCGGCTCTGCCCATTCGCCTTCCGGCTCGGGCGGCAGCGGCGGCTCGTAGGGCGGCTCGATCTCGGGCGGCGGCACGTCGTCGTAAGGAACTTCCCGCTCGAGGGTCGCGACCGCGCCGGCCGGTGCCGACGATCGGGCGGATGCTCCCGCGGGTGCCTCGACCGCCGACGGCGGCAGCGGGGCCGCGGAGGCTGCCGCGTCACCGGCGCCGGGGATGGCGACGGTCGCCCATTCGGTGGTGGATGCGGCCGAGGTGGATGCCGAAGCGGACGCCGAAGCAGCCGGCGACGACGGCGCCGAGGCGCGAGCCGCCGCTGGTGCCGCAGCAGCTGGCGCGGAGGCAGGCGATCCCGCGGCGGCGGAGCCACCGGATGCGCCCGACGCTCCCGAGTCCCCGGATACGGCGCCACCGCGCGAGGCGGCAGGTTGCGGTGCCGGCGTCGAGCCCGCAAGCGGAGTCTGCGTCGGCGCAGACGGGCCGCTCGAGGCCGCTCCGTCGGCGCGGGCGATGAACTTGACCCGGATGCCGAGCACGTCGACGATCGCCTGACGCAGGTATTCGCTCACGCCGAGCGCGTCGCCCGTCTGCTGCTGCCGGAACCCGGCCACATCGTTGTCGCTCGGGAACGACAGGGTGAGAACGTCGTCGACGAGCGAGCGCACCTGGGCGGTGAA
The DNA here is from genome assembly GCF_056394405.1 of Leifsonia sp. 10N434. Taxonomy (NCBI): domain Bacteria; kingdom Bacillati; phylum Actinomycetota; class Actinomycetes; order Micrococcales; family Microbacteriaceae; genus Leifsonia; species Leifsonia sp. 10N434. The sequence goes on from NZ_JBFTHV010000001.1 coordinate 96,333, forward strand.
CACGACCATCCAGGCGCTGCGCTTGGCCCGCTGCACCGCGTCGAGGATCTGGGGCCACGCGTCTTTGACCTGCTGCGTGCTGACCGGGCCGACGGGCGCGACGGATGCAGCGGGCGCCGCAGCGGCGGCGGACGGAGAGGGAGCGGCGGTCGGCTCCGCGGAGTCGGTGGGTGTGACATCGGCGGGTGCGGACTCCGGCGCCGCTCCCGGTTCGGAAGTCGTCGACGTCGCGGCCGTCGGAGCGGGGGTCGGCGCGGCAGCAGGAGTGGCCTCGGCACGGGCGGACGCCCCGGCTGCCGGCGCAGCGGCCGGTGCCGGCGTGGCCCGCGTAGCGATACGCGCAGCCTCCGGTGCCGCCGTGGAGTCACCGGACACCGCGTCGCTGACGCCGACCCGGCGCTCGAGACGCTCGACGCGCGCGAGCGCCCCGCGCTCGGACTCGTCGCTCGACGGCACGAGCACGCGCGCGATCATGAGTTCGAGGTGGAGTCGCGGCGACGTGGCGCCGGTCATCTCGGTGAGCGCGGCGTTCACGATGTCGGCGGACCGGGAGAGCTCAGCGGCACCGAACTTCATGGCCTGCATGCTCATGTGGTCGAGTTCGTCCTGGGGCACCCCGCGCAGCACCGCAGCGGCGCCCTCCGCGCTGGTCGCGGCGACGACGATGAGGTCGCGCAGGCGCTCGAGGAGGTCTTCGACGAACCGTCGCGGGTCCTGCCCCGTCTGCACGACGCGGTCGACAGCGGCGAACGCTCCCGCGGCATCCCGTGCGGCGATCGCGTCGATGACCTCGTCGAGGAGGGCGGCGTGCGTGTACCCGAGCAGCGCGACCGCGCGCTCGTAGTCGACCGTGTTGTTGTCGGAGCCCGCCATGAGCTGGTCGAGCAGCGAGAGGGTGTCGCGCGGCGAGCCGCCTCCGGCCCGCACGACCAGCGGCAGCACGCCGGGCGCGACGGTGACGCCCTCGCTGTCGCAGAGGGTCTGCACGTACTCCAGCATCTGCGCCGGCGGAACCAGGCGGAACGGGTAGTGGTGCGTGCGCGACCGGATGGTGCCGATGACCTTCTCCGGCTCCGTGGTGGCGAAGATGAACTTGACGTGCTCCGGCGGCTCCTCGACGATCTTGAGCAGCGCGTTGAAGCCCTGCGGCGTCACCATGTGCGCCTCGTCGAGGATGAAGATCTTGTAGCGGTCGCGGGCGGGGGCGAAGATGGCGCGCTCCCGGATGTCGCGGGCGTCGTCGACGCCGTTGTGGCTGGCCGCGTCGATCTCGACCACGTCGAGCGATCCGCTGCCGTCGCGGCTCAGCTCGATGCAGCTCGAGCATTTGCCGCACGGGGTGTCCGTCGGCCCCTCCGCGCAGTTGAGGCAGCGGGCCAGGATGCGCGCCGACGTCGTCTTGCCGCATCCGCGTGGACCGCTGAACAGATAGGCGTGATTGACCCGGTTGGTGCGCAGTGCCGTCATCAGCGGCTCGGTCACCTGCGACTGCCCGATCATCTCGGCGAAGGTGTCTGGCCGATAGCGGCGATACAGTGCGGTAACCACCCCCTCATGCTACTTGTCCCCACTGACAGTCGGTCCGGTCCGTTCAGCCTTCACGGGAGGCGCGCAGTGTGGCGGCGATCGCCGTCCACAATCGCACGCGAGCGTTCTCGGTGGCCTGCGCATAGGGCGTGCCCGGCAGGTACAGCGGCGTGTACGGCGGCACGTAGAAGAGGTGGGTCGCGTCGGGTGCGACCAGCATCGTGTCGCCCGGGTGCTGACCGCGCGCCTTCGCGCCGGCGGCCAGCCACGCGCATCCGTTGTCGAGCTGCTCGTCGTGGCCTGCGCAGCCGAGCACGAGCGGCCCCCGGATGCCCGACAGATCGAGCACGGCCGCCGCATTCACGGTGCGCGTCCCGGAGTTGCACGGCACCCAGCTGCCGTTGATCGTCACCGACGGGTTCGGGACGGGTGAATTGCAGATCAGCCCGGTCGTCCCGGCCGGGGCGATCGCGCCGTACACCGTGTCCGAGTAGGCCACCGCCGTCCAGAGCGCGAGCTGTGCGCCGCGGGACGTGCCGAACGTCAGGATGCGTTCGGGATCGACACCGGGTTGCGCGCGCAGCCAGCTGAGCGCCGACACGAACCGTTCCGCCGGGAAGACGTGCGTGAGATCGACCTGACCGGCCGATCCGAAGGCCGAGAGCGCGAGCGCCGGATAGCCGAGCGCTGCGATCTCCGATGCGGCCAGCACTCCGGTGGGGGTTCCGCTGTCGGTTCCGTCGAAGACGATCACGGCCGGCCGCAGCCCGGCCGACGAGGTCTTCGGCTCGAAGAAGTCCCCGCTGATGCCGTCGTCGAATACGGCGCGCGAGGGGGCGGCAGAGGCGAGCCCCGTGCGGTGCACGGTCGTGTGCGCGACCCTGCGTCCGTCGATCAGGGCGGACAGCGCGACCGCCATCCCGGATTCGCCCCAGGTCTCGTCCGAGGTCGCCTGGGTTCCGGCGCTGTTAGCGAGCGACCAGAACAGTCCCATCCCATCCGCGCCGTGGAAAGCGGCGGAGAGCGGCGCCTGGGTGGCCAGGTCGACCTCGCCGTCGGGCGGCACGGCGTACACCGCTCGCGACGTCCACACCGCTCCCGACGTGACCGTGGCGGTCACCGTCACGTGCTCCCCCGGCGGCAGCGCCAGCATCCGGATGCCCACCGGCTGCCACACGGGGCTCGGGTCGCTGCTCAGCGAGAACCGCGGCCCCACGCCGTGCGACGCGTTCCCCGGCACCGAGCATCCGGACAATGCGGCGAGCGCGACAAGGGCCAGTGCCGCGGCCCCGGCGACCCGGGACAGCATGCGGCGCACGCCCCCGGTCAGTACTCCCCCGGTCATCGGCGCGTCTCCGCACTGAGGATGCCCCGCACGTCGGCCCAGAACTGCGCGCGCGCGTCCTCCGTCGCCTGTGCGACCGCCGGCGAGAGTCCCTGCAGGCCGACGGGGACGACCGGCGGTGTGGAGATGGAGTGGGCCGCTCCCCGGGCGACGAGGTAGATATCGCCCGGCCGCTCGCCGCGGGCGATGCGGCCGGCACCGAGCCACTCGCACGCATTGGCGAGGATCTCGTCGCGCTCCCCGCAAGCCAGCAGCAACGGGCCCGGGATGCGGTCGAGTCGCAGTTGCGCCGTGTCGGCGATCGTGCGCTGCGGGTCTTCGCACGGCACTGGTTCGCCGTCCTCCGTGAGCACGGCCGATCCCGCCGAAGACGTGCAGAGGAGGGCGGTCGTCCCGCTCGCCGCGAACGCCCCGAAGACGGCTCCCGGCCGGTGCGTCGCGTACCAGAGCGCGAGCTGCGAGGCACGCCAGGTGCCGTACGTGAAGACGCGCGCGGGATCGACGTCGTGCTGGCGTTGCAGCCAGGTGAGGCCGTTGTCCAGGTTCTCGGCCGAGAGCGCCGCCGACCCCGGGATCTGCCCCTCCGGCCCGAACGCCGTGACGACGAACGTCGGGTATCCGGAACTCGCCAGCTGCGAGGCGACGAAGGCGGCGCTCCCGCCACCGTCGTCTCCGTCGATCAGCAGCACGGCCGGCCTCCGGGAGACGAGCCGCGGGTCTGGATCGTAGAAGGTGCCGATCCTGACGTCGAAGGTGGTGCCGCCCGGCGCCGTGTTCTGCGCGCCGCGGATGAGGTCGCCGGCGAACACGAACTGCACCGACACCTGGTGGCCGAAGCCCGTGCGGTAGACGGTGGTGGCGGCGACCTCCCGTCCGCCCTGCGTGGCAACCAGCCGGATGTCCCTGTCGCTGATCGCCCACACGTCTTCGAGCTGCACCTGGCTCAGAGACGGCCCCTGCATCGTCCACAGCAGGCCCGCCTGGTCGGCGCGCGCATAGGGCGCGATGAGCGGTTTATCGGAGTGGAGGTCGACGATGCCGGAGGGCGGCACGGAGTACACCGCGCGCGACTCCCACGGACCGGTCGTCGTCCTGGTCGTCGCGGTGAGCACCACGGTCTCGTCCGGCTGCAGGCCGACCAGCGAGATCGCGACCGGGTCGGTGATGCCTGAGCGCGGCTGATCGATGACGAAGTGGGCGGGAACGGATGCCGAGCCCCCGACGCAACCGGCGAGCGCCGACGTGAGCACGATCGCGACCGCCGAGGCTGCGATCGTCGAGGCACGACGCCATCGGATATGCCGGCTCTGGATGCCGCCGGTCATTGACGCGCGGCTCTCAGCAGCACGGCGCCCACCGCATCCCAGAACGCGATGCGCGCCTTCTGGGTCGACTGTCCGTCGCCGGACGGGAGAGCGATCGGCAGGCCGGGCGGCACGGTCATGGCGTGGGTGGAGGCCGGCGCCTCCACGAGGCGATCGGAGGCTCGGGCGGTGTGCGTGGCGAGCACGGCGCGCTGCCACGCGCACGAGTTCGGAAGGACGGCGTCGTGACCCGCGCAGCCCAGGACGACCGGACCCCTCACCGACCCGAGCGGGATGACCGAGCGCGCATCGACCTGCGTCGCGTCGCGAACGCACCGGAGACCGACGCCGTTCTCGAAGACCGGGGCGAAGTCGCCGGCTGCGAGGCAGAGGTGCGCCGAGACCCCTCCCGCCCCGATCGCGCCCGCGAACCGGCCGCCGAACCGCGCCGCCGCCCAGAGCGCGAACTGCTCGGACTGCGACGTTCCGTACGCGAAGATGCTGCGCGCATTCACATCGGGGCGCGATTGCAGCCAGTCGAGCACGGCGGCGACCGTCGAGGAGTCGATCGCCCCGGCCGCGTGCAGCCCATCGGCGTCGCGCGCCATCGGGAGCATGAAGACGGATGCCCCGAATTGGGCCAGCAGCGGCGCGACGTAGTCGGCCGAGGCGCCAAGGGCCGGATCATCGAACACGACGACCGCCGGCGTGCGGGGCCTTTCGATGGAGGTGGCACTGTAGAACCGGCCGATGGGACCGTTCTCGTGGGTCGTGGGCGGGGGCGGGTCGGGCAGGCCGAGCGGCGGTCGCCGGTCGCCTGCCCGGGCGGACGCGGCGTCGAGATCGCTGCTGTAGACCGTGATGGGACCACGCGTCGTGCCGAGACCGTCGAGGCGGAAGACCCTGCTCGCCACGACCCGCCCCGCGTCGTACACATCGATCGTCACCGGAAGAGTCGTGCGCATCCAGAGTTTCAGAACCTCCGATGGCGTCAGGCTCGGTCCGCGCAACGACCAGAAGAGTCCGGCGGAGTCGGGCTCGGTGAACCGGGCGAGCTGCGGGCGCTCGATGGCCAGGTCCACCGTGCCCGTGCCCGGCACCGTGTAGGTCGCGCTCGAACTCCACACTCCGCGCTTCGTCGGGACCGTCGCCACCAGCCGGAGCCGACTTCCCGGCTCCGCTCCGACGAGCTGGAGTGGAACCGGCCAGAGCACGGTGGTGTAGCGGATGAGCGGCGGGGTCACGAAGTGCGGCCCCACGTCCGGGCCCGGCGAGGCGCCGCAACCGCCGAGCAGCGCGGCGACGGTCAGCGCGCAGGCGACCAGGATCGCCGTTCGACCGTTGCGCCGTCGCCACCGCATGACTTCACCGTCATCCTCACCGGCCGGAGGTCACCCGGCGGCCGCGCTCTCCCCGATCGCCGCGAGCGTCTGCCGCGCGATCTCCAGTTCCTCGTTGGTCGGAACCACCAGCACTGTCACCGCCGAGTCGTCGGCGGAGATGATCCGCGTATTCTTCGACCGTTCGGCGTTGCGTCCTTCATCGATGCGGATGCCCAGGAATTCGAGGCCGGCAAGCGCACCGGCCCGCACCGCCGCGTCGTTCTCGCCGACACCGGCGGTGAAGGTCACCACGTCGAGTCCGCCGAGCAGGGCAGCGTATGCGCCGATGTAGTGCTTGAGTCGGTGCAGGTACGTGTCGAGCGCTAGCCGGGCACCCTGGTCGCCGTCGACGATGGCTGCGTGCAGATCCCGCATGTCCCGGTGCCCCGAGAGCCCGAATATGCCGCTGCGTCGGTTGAGGAGCTCGTCGAGCTCGTCGGTGGAGAGCTGGGCGCGGCGGGAGAGGTGCACCAGGACGGCCGGATCGAGGTCGCCCGACCGGGTTCCCATCACCAGCCCCTCGAGCGGCGTCAGCCCCATGGAGGTGTCGACCGAACGACCGCCGTCGACAGCGCAGGCCGAGGCCCCGTTTCCGAGATGGAGCACGATCTGCTTGAGATCGCCGAGCGGGCGGTCGAGGTACTGCGCCACCGTCTCGGAGACGTACTTGTGCGACGTGCCGTGGAAGCCGTAGCGGCGCACGCGGTGCCTCTCGGCGAGCTCCGCGTCGATCGCGTACGTGTAGGCCGCCGGAGGGAGCGTCCGGTGGAAGGCCGTGTCGAAGACCGCGACATGCGGAACGTCGGGGAACGCCTTCTCGGCCGCGCGGATCCCTTGCAGGTTGGCCGGGTTGTGCAGCGGAGCGAGATCGGCGAGGTCTTCGATATTGATCTCGACCAGCGGCGTGACGACCGTCGGCTCGAAGAACCGCTTTCCGCCGTGCACGACGCGGTGGCCGACCGCGACGGGCGGGTATTCGGTCAGGCTCGGGCCGTCGGCGTCGAAAGCGTCGAGCATCGCGCGGAATCCGGCCGTGTGATCCGGGATCGCGAGCGTGCGCTCGCTGGTTCCGTGCGGGCCGTGATGGGTCGTCTGCCCGGACGCGTCGCCGATGCGCTCGACCAACCCGCTCGCGAGCGCCTCCTCCGTGTCCAAATCGATCAACTGGTACTTGAACGACGATGAACCGCTGTTGACCACCAGCACCGCGCTCATGACAGCGCAGCCTGGATCGCCGTGATGGCCACCGTGTTGACGATGTCCTCGACCAGCGCACCGCGCGAGAGGTCGTTGATCGGCTTCCGCAATCCTTGGAGGACCGGCCCGATCGCGACGGCGCCAGCACTGCGCTGCACCGCCTTGTAGGTGTTGTTGCCCGTATTGAGGTCGGGGAAGATGAACACCGTCGCCCGACCGGCCACCGCCGAGCCCGGCAGCTTGGCCGCCCCGACGGCGGCGTCCGCCGCGGCGTCGTACTGGATCGGCCCGTCGACGGCGAGCTGCGGGCTCCGCTCGTGAACGAGCGCGGTGGCAGCGCGCACCTTCTCGACGTCAGCTCCGGCCCCCGAGTCACCGGTGGAGTACGACAGCATCGCAACGCGCGGCTCGATGCCGAACTGCGACGCCGTCTCGGCCGATGAGATCGCGATGTCGGCCAGCTGCTCCGCCGTCGGGTCCGGGATGACCGCGCAGTCGCCGTAGACGAGCACGCGGTCGGCGAGCGCCATCAGGAACACGCTGGAGACGACCGACACCTCCGGCCGGGTCTTGATGATCTCGAACGCCGGCCGGATGGTGTGCGCTGTCGTGTGCGCCGCACCGGAGACCATGCCGTCTGCGAGTCCGAGATGCACCATCATGGTGCCGAAGTACGAGGAGTCGGTCACCGTGTCGGATGCCTGGTCGAGCGTGATCCCCTTGTGAGCCCGGAGTCGGGCGTACTCCTCGGCGAACCGGAACCGCAGCACGTCGTCGAACGGGCTGAGCACCTCGGCTCCCGAGAGGTCGAGGCCGAGCTCGACCGCGCGGGCGCGCACCTCGATCGGCTCGCCCAGGATCGTCAGCCGAGCGACACCGCGCGAGAGAAGGGTCGCGGCCGCGCGCAGGATGCGGTCGTCTTCGCCCTCGGGCAACACGATGTGCTTGTCGGCCGCCCGTGCGCGCTCGAGGAGGTCGTACTCGAACATGAGCGGCGTGACGACATCGCGCGGGCTCACGTCGAGTCGATCGAGCAGGATCTTGGCGTCGACGTGACGCTCGAACAGAGCGAGCGCCGTGTCGTACTTGCGCTGCGAATCCGCGGCGAGACGACCGCGGGCATGCGTGATGCGCACCACGGCGTCGTAGGTGCCGAGCGCGGTCTTCACGACCGGGACGGTGGAACGCAGGCCGGAGATAAGGCGGTCGATCGGCTCCGGCAGTTCGAATCCGCCGTTCAGCACGATGCCCGTGATCGACGGGAAAGTGCCGGCCGCATTGGCCATCAGCACGGCGAGCAGCACTTCGGTGCGATCGCCGGGCACCACGACGACCGATCCCTCGATCAGTCGCGGGAGCACGTTGTCCATCGACATCGCCGCCACGACCACGCCGAGGGCTTCGCGGGCGAGCAGCGTCTCGTCGCCGGCCAGCAGCGTGGCGCCCGTGGCCTCCATGATGGAGCGCATGCTCGGGGCGACGAGGAACGGGTCTTCGGGAATGGCCCAGACCGGCGCCCCGCCCGCTCCCGGTGCCGCCGTTGCGGCGACCGAGGTCGCGACCGTGGCTACGATCGCGTCGAGCTCCGACTCGTCGGCTCGGTTCACGATCACGGCGAGGAGGGCTGCATGTTCGTCGCGGAGCTCTGTCATCGCGATCTCGGTGAGCTGGCGCAGGTCGTCCGCCGTTCGCGGTTCGGCCTGGCCGAGACGCTCACCGAGGCCCTGCCCGACCCGCCCGCCGAGCACGAGCAGCACCGGCGCTCCCAGGTTGGCCGCGATGCGTGCGTTGTAGCCGAGTTCGGTCGGGCTGCCGACATCCGTGTAGTCGGAGCCGAGGATGACCACGGTGTCGCATTCCGCCTCGACTGCACGGAATCGACGGACGATCTCGGAGAGGGCTGCGTCCGCATCCGCGTGCACGTCGTCGTAGGTGACGCCGATCGTCTGCTCGTAGTCGAGCGGCACCGTCACGCGCTGGAGCAAGAGTTCGAGCACGTAGTCCCGTTCCTGTGTGGAACGGGCGATGGGCCGGAACACACCGACGCGCCCGACGGCGTGACGCAGAGCCTCGACGACGCCGAGAGCGACGGACGACTTGCCGGTGTGACCTTCGGCGGACGTGATGTAGATCGATCGCGCCACGTTCAGGCGGCCCGCTCGATCGCCGGGAGAAGGTAGTGCCCGTCGAGGACCTGCGCCCCCGGGGCATACATGCGGAGGATGGGCCGGAAGGCCCCCTTCGGCGCCGGCAGCCAGTTGGCGGCTGCCGTCGGGTCGCTCGGCCTGGTGGTGCTCATGGTGATCGTCAATCCTCCGTCGTCGTCGTACACGATCCCTCGCGTCCTGTCGCCGACCGAATACCGCGCCAGCTCGTTGTCGACGAGATAGAACTCGGGCAGGTCGTACATGGTGAGGGACCAGAAGGCGCCGACGGGCGGCGTGGGATGCAGACGGAGCGTGTAGACATGCTCGCCGGTGAGGGCCTCGCCCGCCGCATCGGTGTAGGTCATCGGATACGAGGCTTCGTAACCGTGGTTGCCCCAGAGTCCGCCGAGTGCCGCCGCCGCCCGCTGCGCGTAACGGGTGCGGGGGTCGTCGGCCTTCCACTGAGGACTGTCGATCGTGCCGATCTCGAAGAAGTCGAGGTTGTAGTCGAACACGTGAAGCGTGTCGAGCCAGCCGTTCACCTCAGGCATCTGCTTGCCCGACCGCATGGCGGAGAGCAGCGCTTCCTTGCCCGCCGCATACCCCTCTTCGAGCGCGTCCATCACCTCGGGCGGAGCCTCGGCGAGCGGGAGCGCACCGGTGAGCCCGAGCGCGGCGTACGAGTCGAGAGCGTCGCGGTCGCGGTCGGCTGGCGGGAATGCCTGAGACCAGACCCGGAGCCGCTCGAAGAAGTCGAGGGCCTCGCTGCCACCGGCCGAGAGCTCGACGACCGGGAGTCCCTCGGGCGGCGCGAGGGTCTGCAGCACGGGAGTGAGTGTGAGGGCATCCTGGAGCGCGCGGACCGCGGGAAGGTCGGCTTCGCCCTCGACGGCCCAGCGACCGACGATGGTGCCGACGCGCGTGGGGAACCGGATGACCGTCGCGTTGTCTCCTTCAGGATCGGAGGCGTCGTCGGCGTCGGGCTGCCAGCCCGGCGGAACGAGGAGGTAGTCGCCGGCATGTCCGCCGGTCGCGCGGGTTCCGACGTAGGCGAAGTTGTTGGTCCAGGCATCGACGAACTGCAGCACGTGATAGCGGTCGGATGCCTCGGGGACGCTCAGGAGCACCGGCCCGGCACCGAGATCGAGCTGGGCGATCGAATACACGGTGTCGTTGTTGATCGAGACGAAGCGGTCGTCGGGACCGGCCAAGGTGCGTGCGTGGCTGAAGACGTTGAACGGGGCCGGCGCAAGGCTGCCGAGACCGGTGGTGGTGAAGCGCTCGACCTGCTCGAGATCGAACACGAGGGGGAAGCCGAAGACGTACGCCTCGGACGCCAGCTCAGCGAGCTGAAGAGCCATCGTGCCCCCTCCGGTATCGGTGGTGATCCCCACAAACCTACCGTCAGGCTACGCGCGGGAATCCGATCCACAGCAAGCGGTCGGGAATCTACGTGCGCAAAAGAAAAGACCCCTCACGCACCCGCCAGAGCCCGGTTACCCTTGCTGCGTTTCCGCCCTGGGGGAGTTGGCCTGGATGGCGCCACGTGAGGAGCCGGAAAACAGCATACCGAACGAACCTGGATGCTCGTGGCACGAGGCGCCTCCGGGACCCGGTAAGATTCTTCGTGGCCGTCGTTCCGCGAGGTTCGGCACACGCCTGGAGAATTCGCCTAGTGGCCTATGGCGCACGCTTGGAAAGCGTGTTGGGTGCAAGCCCTCGGGGGTTCGAATCCCCCATTCTCCGCCAATTTTCGTAGATGTTGAAGGCCCTGAAACCCGCGTGATCATGCGGAAGTCGGGGCCTTCGCTCTTCGCTCACGCGTCCTGTGACGTCGTATCCGCGTGATGTATCAAGACATCTCTGACGATTCTGCATCAGGACGTTCCTGACAGTTCATGTATCAGGACACAGCGGCCGGTGATGTTCGTTGAGCGCTCATCGGTGTTCTCTGCTCGTAGTCATCCGACCCGAATCAAGAAGGGGTCAATAGCCGCCCAGGTCGCCTCGGGGTTCTCGAGGTGGGGCAGGTGCCCGGCAGCGGGCACCTCGGCGAATTCTGCACCCGGGATCGCTTCGCTTACGGCGCGTCCGTAGGCGGGGGCGACGACTCGGTCGCTTTCGCCGAACACAACGAGGGTCGGGACGTTGATCGTGCGGAGCCTTTCGAGCAGTGACGGGTCGCTCATCTCCCGTCCCGCGACGGCGGCCATGGTCTGGCCGTTCGCCTGCTGCATCGCCCGTTGCTGCTCGGTGAACCCGGCAGGGTCCAGGTAGCCGCGGTCGGGGTCGTGCCAGGCGATCTCCGCGAGTCCGCGGGCGTCGAGGGCGAAGAAATCCGCGATCGGTTCGCCCTCGACGACGACACCGACGCCGTCGATGTCGACCACGGCACGTATCACGCCCGTGTACTTGTCGTCCGCGGCAGCCTGCGCGGCCATCTCGAGCGCGATCCATCCGCCGATGGACGAGCCGACCAGGGTCACGTCGCGGCCGCCCTCGGCGAGGAGACGGTCGAGGTACGCGGCAGCGATGGCCGCGACAGAGTCGATGTCGTCTGGCCGAGACGTGCCGTTCCAGCCTGGGTGCGTCGGCGCGAGGGTGTGGAACGAGGGCGCGAGGTGGCCGACGATCGGAGCGATGGTTTGGGGGCCGCCGCCGCCGTGCAGGACAAGCGCGATGCGGGCATCGGGGTCACCGACCTGGAGGACTTCGAGGCTGTCGAGAATAGAAGGGGCCATGAGAATTCAACCTAACTAAACATGTTTATCTAACAATGTTGATACAGTAGCACCATGGCGATAAGTCTGGAAATGCTCGGGCAGACGATCAAGCGGGCGCAGTATCGTAACCACCGGACGATGGATGCGGCCCTGCGGGAGCTGGGGGTGACCCTCGTACAGTGGGACGCCCTGCGCGCGATCGAGCGGATGCCCGGCGCCTCCGGTCACGACCTCGCTGTTGCGACGTTCCAGAGCGACCAGGCGTTCGGGACTCTAGCGAATCGGCTCGACCAACGTGGGTTGATCGCGAGGACCGCCGGGCACGGGCGGCGCATCGAGCACACCCTTACGGACGAGGGCCGCCAGATACTCGTAGACGGGCACGCTATCGCAGGCAGCGTGCTTGCCGACCTCTTCAGCCCGCTCGCTGAAGAGGACCGTGCGACCCTCCTCCGACTGCTGCGAACTCTGACGACGGGCGACTGATGACCATCCGGTCGTGGGCCGACGGTGCACGAGGTGAAGGTGTTGGAAATGCGTCGGTAGTGTTGAGGCGTTCGACGAGGAGGACGGATGAAGCGCTGCAGTGAAGTCGCGCCCGGGGTGTTCGTCGCGACCAGTCGAAAGATGTTGACCACTTCGACCATGCTGGTCGGGCAGGGCGACGCCTTGCTCATCGATCCGGCGTGGCTACCCGACGAACTCGATGCGATCGCGGCGAGCATCCGCGAACGACAGCTCAACGTTGTCGGCGGCTTCGCCACCCACGCTCACTACGACCACCTACTCTGGCACCCGGGGTTCGGAGAGGCACCACGTTGGGCTTCGGCCACGACCGCACAACTCGCAGACCTCGAGCGACCAGCGCTGGTCAAGCAGCTCGGCGCGGGATTTCCCCGGCAGCTCGTCACTGTGATGGGAAGGGTTCGGGCGGTCGACGACCGCATCCCGGCAGCCTCCGTTCCTGACGGCTTCGAAGTCGAACTCATCGTCCACGATGCCCACGCCCCTGGCCACACCGCCCTTTGGCTGCCACGGCAGCGGGTGCTCATCGCCGGCGACATGCTCAGCGATGTGGAGCTACCACTGCCGTACCATCCGGACAACCTTCCGTTGTACGTCGATGCTCTGGATCTGCTCTCGCCGATCGTCGAACAAGCCAAGGTCGTTGTCCCCGGCCATGGCAACGTTGGAAACGACGCGCGGGCTCGCCTAGACGCAGACCGCCGCTACATCGATGAGCTGTCACGCCGAGGGACATCCGACGACGCCCGAGTAAGGAACTCCGGGATGGCTGAAGCCCATGAAAACATGCGGAGACTCCTTCAAGAGGCGGACACTGACCGCTAGCCGATCCCTCCGCTGCCTGGGTCGTGAGGACTTACCGTGTTCTGAATCGTGCCGGGCGGCTGTGTTCGAGTTCGCGTGCCATGAGCCCGTCGAGGAGTTCGGCGGTGACTAACCGTCCAACGGATGCCGCGAGCGTTATGGCTGAGTGCATAACCGCGACGTACAGGCCCGGGGTGCCGGGTACCGGTCCGATGATGGGCTCTCCATCTGCTGGCATGGGCCGCCATCCGATCTCGGCCGAGCGTGCCCGGACCTCGTCGTTGCTGTCCAGCATGGTGTTGATCCGTCGTTCTGCCTCGGTTGCGGTTTCTGTCAGGTCGCCTCGGGATCGCTCGCCCGAGTAGTCGACCGGCGCAAGAAGCTGACCGTTTGGAAGTTGGCGTACTTCTACGTCCGGGGACATCAGTACGTGTTGGACGAGTCCCGCGGGCGCGTCTAGACGGACCAGAACTGTCGGGGACGCATCCACGGGAAGATCGAACCCAACCCCGCGGCACAGCGCGACACTGCCGAGCCCGCAGGCGAGGACCACCACCGATGCGCTGATCACTTCCGATGCTGTCTGCACACCTCGCACGACGCCCTCGTCTTCGATGAGACCGACGACCACCTGCCCGAGCCGCACATCCGCACCGAGTTTCGCGGCTTCTTCAAGCATTAATTCGGTCGCCGCGACAGGTTCGATGCTGCCATCCTGCTCTCGGTACTGAACATCGCGAGCCGCAACCCGAAGAGATGGCTCAAGCTCCGACGTGTCATCGACCGTGTTCACGAGGCCCATTTCGTCGGGGTCCTCGTGACCCCACACCAGGGAACCTTGCCAGGAGATCGGGAAATCAGGAAGCGCCTGAGCGATACGGTGCCAGTCATCGATGGCGAGATAGCGAAGCGGAGCAGACGGAAGGCGGCTTGAGACCGGCCGACCAACCCACCCGAAAGATGACCCCGTGGCCCCGCTAGCTGGAAGGCCCTGATCAAGCACAACCACGTCCGCACCCCGCTCGGCAAGGTGATATGCGATCGACGAACCAGTAATACCGGCACCCACAACCACAACCCGCTCACCCGTGCCCGCCACAAGCCACCCATCTTCTCCGTCATGAGCCCTACCCGGCATCTTGATCAGTGTGACACTCCCCCGACTCGAGAAACGAACGACGACGCTCGGCGTCGGCACCTGAATCGGTACGCCGAGTGCTGCGCGACCACGCACACGACACCGAAGACCCATTGACCGTCGGCTATCGGGCGGTGCCCGATGCTCGCTGTTGTCAGGAGGACGTTTCATCCAGGGTTCCGAGCTTCCTTGTGCCGAATTCGCTGCGTGATGAATAGGGCGGCTCGGTCCACGGCTTCGTCGGCTTCGTCGATCACGCCGATGAAGGCGGGGAAGACGTGTGGTACGTCGGCGGTGATGTCGAGGATCACATCGACGTCGGCTTCGCGTGCGCGCTCCGCCAGGCGAACGGAGTCGTCGAGCAGGAGCTCGTTGGTGCCCACTTGGAGCATGATCGGGGGAAATCCTGTGAGGTCCGCGAGGACGGCAGGCGCGAGGAGGGGCTGGGCGGGGTCTTGACCGTTGAGGTAGAGATCTCCGGTGCGCCTCATCCCGTCCCCGGTGAAGAGCGGGTCGACACGTTCCTTCGTGGTCATTGATTCACCGGACCGGGTGTGGTCGAGACCGGGCGAGAAGCCGAGGATCCCGGCCGGCATCGGCAGCCCCGCGTCGCGTGCGGCGAGTGTCGTCGTGACGGCGAGCCCGCCCCCAGCTGAGTCTCCGGCGAAGACGATCGACTGTGCTGCGACGCCCTCGGCGAGGAGGGCGCGGTACGCAGCGAGGCAGTCGTCGATGGCGGCAGGGAACGGGTGCTCCGGAGCCAGTCGATAGTCGATCGAGATCGCCCGGACGCCTGTCCGCTCAACAAGGTGCGCTGTCAGCGCCATCGCCGTCTCGGGAGATCCAAGCGAGAACGAGCCGCCGTGGAAGTACAGGATCGTGCCGGGGAGTCCCTCGCCGACCGGATCCACCCGCACCGCCGGTCGACCGCCCACCTCCACCCGGGTGCGGGTGACGCCAGGCGGGACCGGAAACGTGCTCATGAAACGCGCGAACCCCTCCCGCATCTGCTTCACGGGCACTGGGCCGCTCACCTGCGGCGCTGACCGGAGGCGAGCGTCGAGCGCGCGCCGTTGTTCCCTGCTCATCGGTTCTCCCTCTCGACACCTGAACTACATGCCGCGGCATGTAGTTGTACACTACATGCCGTGGCAACCAAATCGACAACTGATGCGCTCGGCGCCTTCTTCGACGATCTCGTGCGTGCTGAGACGCGTCTCTATAACGCGCTGGGCGACAGCCTGAGTCGAGAGCACGGCCTCGCAACCTCCCAGGTCGAGTTCCTGCGCTACTTCCGGGACCATCCGGGGTCGCGCGTGGCCGATGTCGCGTTCAACTTCGCCGCCGGCATTGGCGCCATCAGCAAAGGCGTCGACCGCCTCGAGGCGCGGGGCCTTGTCATTCGGTACCCAAATCCCGCAGACGGACGCTCTTCTCTTGTGACCCTCACTCATGCAGGCAGCGAGGTCGTCGCGGACGCTGAGACCACCTTCCATAAGCGCCTGTCCGACCTCGTGTCCTCAACGCTCACGCCCGACCAGGTGGCCACCGTTGGGGCAGCGCTTGCAACTCTGCGCGCGGCGCTGGAACGGGACCGGATCGGAGTCCCCGTCGGGTAGCAAAACGAACCGATTTGGCTGGCGCGCGTCGCGTCGTGTTCGACGTTGTGGAGAGGGTTGATTTTCGTCGCTGACGCTCATAAATCGCCAGCTATCAACTCGAGCTGGCTTCGAGTCCCCATCCACGGCGTAGGTTGTCCAGCAGCATCGACAGCGCTTCATGGGGTGAGGGTTCGCGCGCGGCTAGGTCGGGGCATTCGAGGATGAACAGCGCAAGGGCGTGCAGGCTGGCCGCTGGGGCGGTCGGCTGACATGGGGCGAGCATCGACGCGACGTCGTCTTCACAGTCCGTCCATTTCGCTCGGACGTAGGACCGGAGCTGCGGGGTGGAGTAGATCAACTCGAGCACGTCCCTGGAGTGCTTGTCCTCGGTGTCGAATGGCAGCCGACTGTTCATGAACTCCTCGATCGCCCGGATCACGTCCGTCCCCGCGGCGCGATTCTCGACAGCATGCCTGAGGGCGGCAGACCGGTCTTCGTCTTGCTCGAAGACCAGTGCGACCTTGCCAGCGGGGAAGTACGTGAACAGTGTGGTCAGCGCCACGTTCGCTTCTTCGGCGATCTGAGCGACCGTGACGTCGTCGAACCCGTGTTCGAGGAACAGGCGCAATGCCGCCAGATGTAGTGACTGACGATTCTGAGCCTTCTTGCGCTCTCGGAGACCGGTTCCCGCTGCCATTGGCTTAGTGTATCTCAATCTGTATCGGACTCGGAAAAGTATTCATACCAATTCCGTAGTGACTGCAGAATGGTGATAGCGTCGACTATCGACGAATAAGGAGCACGCAATGGGCAAAACAGCAATCGCGAACGCGCGGGTTTTCGACGGGATCGACGTCGTCGACGCCACCACGGTGGTGATCGATGGAAGCCAGATCGCTTCAGTCGGAGGCGCAGTCCCCCCGGACGCCCGAGTCGTCGATGCAGCCGGTTCGTTCCTGCTCCCGGGTCTCATCGACTCCCACGTTCACACCTCGATGGAGGGCCTCGAGCTTGCCCTCACCTTCGGTGTGACAACAGAGCTGGAAATGCAGGGCGTGTTCACCAAGGGAATGCGAGCCGAGGTCACCGACAACGACCGGGTGGCGGATGTGCGATCGGCCGGCTTCGGGATCACGCCTCCTGGCGGGCATCCGAGTGAACTGATGGGCGATGGTGGCGCGGACGACGGGGAAGCCCCCTGGGAGGACGGCGACGAACACGCGGACTGGTCGGGTGTCGTGATGCCTTTCGCGTCGACACCGGCAGAAGCCGCTGCGTTCGTCCCTCAGCTCAAGGCGGCGGGCTCGGACTACATCAAGTTCATGATCGACGACGGCAGCGTCGAGGGAGCGCCGGGGCTGCCCATGCTCGACGACGCGACGATCAAGGCTGGTGTGGAAGCGGCACGGCGCGAAGGGCTTCTCACTGTTGCCCACACCCTCACCATCGACGCCACCGCATCGGCCGTTGCATCTGGGATCGACGGGCTCGTGCACCTCTTCATGGATAAGCCGCACACTCCGGACATCATCGACGCCGTCGCTCGATCGGGAGCGTTCGTGGTTCCGTGCGTCGTCCTGAATGCGTCGATGATGGGAATTCCCGCAACTGACCTGGCGGCCGACCCACGGATCCGGACGAAGCTGGACGATCAATGGATTGCCACGCTCGAGAGTAGCTACGACCGGTTCCCGAGCGGCGACCTGGAAGCGGTTCTCGCGTCCGTCCAGGCACTTCGAGAGGCGGGGGTGGACATCCTCGTCGGCACCGACGTGTCGTTCCCGCTTCCGACTCTCGGCGGGATGGCACACGGTGCCAGCGTCCACCACGAGCTCCAGTTCCTTGTCCGAGCCGGCCTCACGCCGATCGAAGCGCTCCGCGCCGCCACGTCCGTTCCGGCCCGCCGATTCGGCCTCACCGACCGCGGGCGGATCGCAGAGGGCCTCCGCGCGGATCTCGTCCTCGTTGACGGGGATCCCACCGTTTCCATCTCCAGCACGCTCGACATCCAACAGGTCTGGCGTCGCGGAACCGAACTCTTCGCGCAGTAGACCGCCCCGCGACGCAAGGCGAAGAGCGTGGCGTTGTCTGGCCGGACTCGGGGTGTGCCGTGTGGCCGCTGCGACGCGTGGTGGCTCGGTGGCACATCATGCGATCGCTCTTTGACGGATGCGTCCGTGGGTGATGAATACGCGCGAGAGGCCGATAAGGTCTGGACCCATGAGCGCCCCCTGTCCGCCGATGGTCACTGATTTTGCGACGGCGTGAGGTCGCTGCCTACGTTCAACCCTGACGGGAGAGGCCGGTTCGTCGAGCACGCCTGGCGTCGCCCCCCCCGCCCGCCGGTTTGGGATCACCAACAGATGCCTTGTGCTTTCGTGTCGGTGGTGCGGATTACGGTCAAGCCGTGGCAACTCTCAACGACCTGCGCCGGACTGCCGCTGCGTTGCCCGGTAGCGAGGAGCGAGCGACGACGGGCGGTGCTGCATGGTTCGTTCGCGGCAAGCTGTATGCATGGGAGTGCCATCCCTGGCCGAGCGTCCCCGCTGACATGCGCGAGATAGTCGCGGCCGAGCTCGTCGTCGGGGTGAAAGTCGCCGACCAAATGGACGCGCTCGCTCTTGTCGAAATGGCGCCCGACGTGTTCCTGCGCACCACGACCCCCTGGGGTCAGCCGAAGGTCGCCTTCCGGATGGCCGCCATCGACGAAGACCATCTTGCCGAGCTCGTGACGGAGGCGTGGCGTGTACAGGCACCGAAGTATCTGCGGCGAGAGTTGAACGACCTCGGCCGTTAGACGATCGGTCAGACAAGGATCGCTCAGCGGGCGGACAGTGCCATCGTGGAATGGACGGATCGCTGACAAACTGACCCAGCGCCGAGTCTGGACGGGACCGACGGCCCTGCTGAACGCGTCGGGTCGCGACGGCAGAGCCGTCGAGCGGGGTCCAGACCCGACACCTGGACTGTACCCTTGCGGCCGACAATGCGGGAGTAGGTTGGGCGTACTAGCCGGAAGGCGCGCCCAGGTCGGATCGGGAACGTCTGGGATTCTGCCTGGTTAGTGGCAGTGGCCCAGCTTGGATATTCGATCCCTGGGCCACTGTGTTTGGTCAGTCGCCGCCAGCGGCCTCAAAGCAGTCGCATTTCCAACACCACCCGCGGTCAAATAGCGGTCCCATCAGAATTCTCTAGTGGTCCAGGCCGGTGGAGAGGTCGAGGTGTGCTTTCGCCTGGTCGATGAGGGTCTTGCCCTTTTGCGTGATGGCTTCGACGGCGTCTGCGCCGGCTGCCCAACGTGCCGGTGCCGGGTCCAGCTCGACGACCTTGACAAGGTTCGCGGCGAGCTTAGCGGGGTCGCCGCTCTGCTGGCCGTTCATCGATTTCCACTCGGCGACGGTCTTTGAGGTCTCCACCGCGTAGTCATCGATCGACAGGTCAGGCCAGATGGTGGAGGATCCCTCGACCAGGAGTTCGGTGCGGAAGAATCCCGGTTCGACGGCGGTGACGTGGATGCCGAACTGCTCGACCTCTTCGCGTAGCGACTCGGTCCAGCCTTCCAAAGCGAACTTCGACGCCCCATACGCGCTGCCGAAACCACCGGAGACGATGCCCGCCGTTGAGGTGATGGTGATGATGTGACCCGAACGCTGGGCGCGCATCATGGGCAGCACGGCGCGGGTCACGTTCAGGGGGCCGAAGAAGTTGGTCTCGATCTGCGCGCGGAACTGCTCCGGGCTGACCTCTTCGAAGAATCCGGGCTGGAAGTTTCCGGCGTTGTTCACGAGGACATCGATTCGGCCGAAACGATCCATTGCGGCCCGTACCGCGGCGTCAACAGAAGCGGTGTCGGTAATGTCGAGCGGCACGGTCAGCAGGTTCTCGTCCTCCCCGACGGCCGCTGCTGCTTTCGCCGCGTCGCGTGCTGTCGCCACGACTTCGCAGCCAGCGGCCAGCGCGGCTCGAGCAATGTCGACCCCCATCCCGCGACCGGCGCCGGTGATGAACCATACGTTGTTCTCAGTCATGCGGAGACTCCCTCAGAGTGTTCTATGTGGATGACCAAACGGCTGTCGCCGTTGGTGCAGCATCAATTCGTGGACCGAGCATCCCAATCAGTCGTACTTCCTTCCGCTCCGGCGGGGAAGCGACGATGCCCGTACGGTCGGCGGCCCAAGAAGCCAGCAAGCGAAGGTTCTCAGCGGAGGTAGAGGCGGGTTCTGCGGTGTAGATGAGGAGGATGTGTCCGGGTTCGGCGGTGATGGCGAGTTCTTCGTAGGCGAGGGTGAGGTCCCCGACGATCGGGTGGTGGAAGCGTTTCGTGCCCGCCCCGTGGGTACGCACGTTGTGGGCTCCCCAGAGCTGTCGAAAGGTCGCGCTGCGGGTGGAGAGTTCGCCGACGAGGTCTTGGATGGCCCGGTTGTGCGGATCCCGTCCTGCCTCGGCTCGCATGACGGCGACACACATCTCGGCGAAGAGTTCCCAGTCGGGGTAGAACTCGTGGGAGGCGGGGTCGAGGAACTGGAACCGGGCGAGGTTGGGGGTGCGTCCGCCGTCGCCGATGACCGGCGAGTAGAAGGCGCGGCCGAGATCGTTGAACGCGATCACGTCCGACTGGGCGTTGCGGACGATTGCGATGCCGTCGGTGATCGCGCCGAGCGCCCAGTGCAGCGACGGTCGGGTCGCCGGGTTACGGGCGGTGCGGCGGCGGCCCCGGCCGGAGGCGGGGATACCGTCTGCTGCCCGGGCGAGGTCGAGCAGATGGGCGCGTTCGGTGTCGTCGAATTGGAGGGCTTGGGAGACCGCGTCGAGGACAGAGGCGGAGGCGCCGGCGATGGCACCTCGTTCGAGCTTGGCGTAATACTCGACGCTGACGCCGGCGAGCATGGCGACCTCGGAACGACGCAACCCGCTCACCCGCCGGTTTGGGCCGGCGGGGATGCCGGCGAGCTCGGGGGTGAGCCTGGCGCGTCGCGACATCAAGAACTCACGGACCTCGGCTCGGTTATCCATGCAAACGAGGCTACGTCCGTCAGCGCGACTGAGGGGTTCCCTGTCGGTACACCTCTCGTCAGAGACTCCCCCGGCTCCGCGAAGCGCGCTTTGGTTGTCATGTGACAGTTTCACTTGCTCCCTCTGATGACCGGTCTCGGGCCGGCCGCTGGTTGTCGACCCTCCTGCTCGTGTTGACCGTGTTCGGCCCGATCTCGATGGACCTCTACCTCCCCGCGCTTCCCGCGCTCACGTCAGAGCTCGGCGCTGCGACCTCGCTGGCGCAGCTGACGGTGACCGCATGCCTGATCGGCCTCGCCGGCGGCCAACTGATCGCCGGGCCGCTCTCCGACCGATTCGGCCGCCGCTTACCCCTGCTGGTCGGGGTCACCGCGTACGTGGTCGTGTCGGCGTTGTGTGCCGCCAGCCCCACGGTCGAGATACTGATCGTGGCCCGCCTGGTGCAGGGGCTGGCCGGCGGTGTCGGCATTGTGATCGCGCAGGCCGCCGGGCGCGACGTCTATGAGGGCGGGCGACTGATCCGGTTCTACGGTCGGCTCACGGTGATCGGCGGCCTCGCCGCGATCGTCGGCCCCCTGCTCGGCGGTGCGCTCACCGCCTTGATGGATTGGCGTGGTCTGTTCCTCGTCCTGGCCGTGATCGGCGCCGCCATCCTCGCCTGGGCCGCGTTCGGCTTCCCGGAGACACTGCCAGCAGGGGAGCGCACGACCGGCGGTTTCACCCGCGTCGGACAGGACATGCGCTTCCTGTTCCGCGACCGTCGGTTCGTCGGCGCCGTATTGGCGCAGGGCTTCGTCTACGCGGCCCTGTTCGCCTACCTGAGCGGGGCCACCTATGTGCTGCAAGGTGTGTACGGGCTGACACCGCAGCAGTACGCGCTGGCGTTCGGACTGAACTCCGCCGGATTCATGGTCTTCGGCTACCTCGCCGGGCGTAGCAGCGAACGATGGAGTGTCATCGGCACCCTCGTCATCGGCCTCATCCTGGCCGGCGTCGGCGCCGCCGGGCTGCTGGCCGCCGGACTCGCACACCTGCCGCTGATCATCGTGATCGTGTCGTTGCTGCTGCTGGTCAGCGGAACCGCGATCACAAGCCCTCCCTCGACCACGCTGGCATTGTCCGACTACCCGCACATCGCCGGCACCGCCTCCTCGCTCCTCGGAGCAGCCCGGTTCGCGTTCGGCGGGATCGCCGCCCCGCTCGTCGGTGTCGCCGGAGCCTTCAGCATCCTGCCTCTCGGCATCGTCACCACGACGTCCATCGGCCTGGCCGCTATCGCCGGAATCATCTTCCTCACCCGCCGAACCACCACGACCGACGCCGATTCGTCCCCCACCCCGACAACGGAAGGAACACCCACATGCGTGGAGTAGTCATGTACGCCCCCGGAGACATCCGGGTCGAGCGACGCGAAGACCCCGTCATCGAGAAGCCCACCGACGCGATCATCCGGGTGTCGGCTGCCTGCATCTGCGGCTCCGACCTCTGGCCCTACCGCGGGATCGAGCCGGTGAACGGCCCGACGCCGATGGGCCACGAGTACGTCGGCGTCGTCGAACAGGTCGGCGACGACGTGAAGGACATCAGGGTCGGAGACTTCGTCGTCGGCTCGTTCTTCGCCTCCGACAACACCTGCGAGATCTGCCAAGCGGGCTACCAGTCGCGCTGCATCCACGCGATCGGGATGGGGTCGTTCGGCACCCAGGCGGAGCGGTTGCGTGTCCCGCTCGCCGACGGCACCCTCGTCGCAACACCGCGGCAGCCGAAACCCGAGGAAATTCCGGGACTGCTAGCTGCCTCCGACGTTCTCGGAACGGGATGGTTCGCCGCGGTGGCAGCCGAAGCCGGACCAGGCAAGACTGTCACCGTCGTCGGCGACGGCGCGGTCGGGCTGCTCGGCATCCTCGCCGCGAGGCGCCTCGGCGCCGAGCGCATCATCGCGATGAGCCGCCATTCCGATCGTCAGGCTCTCGCCCGCCGCTTCGGCGCGACCGACATCGTCGACCAGCGCGGCGACGCCGGCGTCGAGAGCATCAAGGAGCTCACCGGCGGGCTCGGCGCCCACTCCACGATCGAAGCCGTCGGCACCCAGGAATCGATGATGCAGGCCATCCGCGCCACCCGCCCCGGCGGTCACGTCGGTTACGTCGGGGTCTCGCACGACGTCGAACTGCCCGGTCTCGAGCTGTTCTTCTCCGGCGTGCACCTGCATGGCGGACCCGCACCCGTGCGCCGGTTCCTTCCCGAGCTGATCGGGCTCATCATGGATGGCGTGATCGACCCTGGCGCCGTGTTCGACCTCACACTTCCCCTCGATGACGCCGCCGAGGGATACAAAGCCATGGACGAACGCCGGGCCACGAAGGTACTTCTGCAGACGGAGACAGCATGAACATCGAACCGCGCATCCCCACCAGCAAGAACCCGCCGGAGCAGTTCGCCGGCGACGTCTGGCTCGACCCCATCTCCGTCCCGCACGACGCGGATCAGCGGATGGTCGTCGCAACCGTGCGATTCGCGCCCGGCGCCCGCACGGCCTGGCACAGCCACGCCCGCGGCCAGTATCTGCGCGTCACCCAGGGCGTGGCGCGATTCGGCGACCGCGATGGCAACATCATCGAGGTCCGTGCCGGCGAGACCCTCTACACGCCGCCCGGCCAGGACCACTGGCACGCGGCGGCACCGGGCTGCTTCATGGAGCACATCGCCATGCTCGAGAACGCCGACGACCCCACCGCGACCACCGTGTGGAAAGAACACATCACCGACGACGAGTACAACGGGAGGACAGCATGAGCGACGAGCAGAAAGGATGGACGGGCGGGCGCCGCGCGTTCGGCGACTTCGCCCCCGGGCTCGTTCACTACACCGACGAGGTGCTCTTCGACGAGGTGTGGGAGCGGCCCGAGCTGTCAAAACGCGACCGCAGCCTCATCACCGTGACCGCCCTGGTCGCCGGCGGCAACGTCGATCAACTCCGCTTCCACCTGCCCTTCGCCCGCGACAACGGCGTGACCGAGCAGGAGCTGATCGAGGCGATCACCCACCTCGCCTTCTACACCGGCTGGCCCAAGGCGATGTCCGCCATGACCGTCGCCAAGGAGGTGTTCGGCCACAGGGATGATGACGCTGAAAACGCGTGAAGCGGCTCCGGCAGGATGTCGTTTCCCTGCCGGAGCCGCCGTCTGGTCAGCCGATCACTGATCGTCGTGGTCGATTGACCCTGGCGCGATCCCCGGCACGTCGTCCGGGCCGTAGATCTTCGCGTCGCCGGGGTACGGGGAGACCCAGTGTGGGCTACGCCGTGCCAACGCGCGCGGCGGTCCGACGATACGAGCGCAAACCAGCGATGACGTGGCCCACCACCGCCTGGAGTTCCGCGTCAGCCGGCAGGCCGAGGCGGAACTCCAGCCGCGGTGGATGGGGCCGCAGAACGGGTCGACGGCGGCGCTCACGTCCGTGTCGTCTGGATCGGCGCCTGACGTCGACTGACACGCGCTGTCGCGCGTCCTGCCGGTTCATCCGGATCCGAGGGCTCGCTCAGCGGTCTGCGCTGGTGGCCGCGCTCAAACGCCCTTGCCATCGAGACGATCGTCGTCCGCCTTCTCCGCGCTGTCCTTCACGTGCGCTTTCACGTCGGCGACCGTGTCCTTGACATCGCCCTTTGCCTGCTCCGCTTTGCCTTTGATCACGCGCGACTCGTCGTTGGTGACCTTGCCGATGACTTCGTCTACCTTGCCCTTCACCTTGTCCCCGGCCGCGTCGAACTTGTCCTCGATACCCATGACATCCTCCTTTGCCGGTGCTCATGCATCCGTGCTTTCCGCGACACGGTACGCGGGTCTGGTGCGGACGTTAACCGGTCGCCCAGGCGGAGGGGTGGGGGGATGAGGCCGATCGATCGATTGCGCACGCTCAGACCGAATCGGGTGGCCGGCACGAGGAAATGGGACGTCGCGGCTGCCGTCTGCTCTGCGCGCTTCACGCGCGCGCGGTGCACGGTTTCGTACGCTGCGAACGCGGCCCACCGTCTGAACCACCGTCGACCTGAGGCGTCCTGCACGGTGCTCGCGCCGATCGTCGGTCCTCTCAGCGCCTCACTCCGACGGCGCCCCGGCGTCCCCTTCGTGCTCCGGGTCGGGCTGGAACCGGTAGCCCATTCCGGGCTCGGTGAGGATGAACTGCGGGCGGCTCGGGTCGGGCTCGAGTTTCTTCCGCAGTTGCGCGATGTAGAGGCGCAGGTAGCCTGAATCGCCGACGTGCTGTGGGCCACGGATATCGGTGAGGATGGTCCGCTGGGTGATCAGCTTGCGCGGGTTGCGGAGCAGCAGCGTGAGTATCTGCCACTCCGTGGGCGTGAGTCGCACCGGATGCTCGCCGGCATCTGTGCGGATGAGGACGATCTTGTTGCCGAGATCGACGGACACGTCGGCGAATCGCACGACCGGGATGTCCACCGCGCCGGCCGCACGACGGGTGAGGGCCCGGATGCGAGCGAGAAGCTCGTCCGCGGAGAACGGCTTTGCGACGTAGTCGTCGGCGCCGGCATCCAGCGCCCCGACCTTGTCCGCCGAGTCGGTGCGGCCGGAGACGACCAGGATGGGCACCGTGTTCCAGCCACGGATGGCTTCGATGACCTCGATGCCGCTCAGCCGTGGCATGCCGAGGTCGAGGACGACCAGGTCGGGATGCTCATTGACGATGAGGTCGAGCGCTTCTTTGCCGTTGCGGGCGAGGGAGACGCTGTAGCCGTGTGCGCTCAGCATGATCCGCAATGCGCCCAGCATCTGTGGATCATCGTCGGCGACGACGAGCTTCATCTCACACGTCCCGTGCAGCGGCGTCCGAGGAATCCTCCGGTTGACCGCTGGGATCGATCGGGAGGGCGAGCACCATCGTGAGGCCGCCGGCGGGGGTGTCCTCCGCGGCGAGCGTTCCGCCCATCCCCTCGACGAACCCCTTCGTCAGCGCAAGCCCCAGGCCGATGCCGGCAGTGTTGTCGGTGTCACCCATCCTCTGGAACGGATGGAAGATCTCTTCCTTGCGGTCGTCGGGGACCCCGGGGCCGTGGTCGGACACGCGGAGTTCGACGTGTCCGCTGAACGTGCTGGCGCTCACCCGCGGCGGGCGCCCGGGCGGGGAGTATCGCAGTGCATTGCTGAGGAGGTTGACGATCGCTCGTCGCAGCAGCACCGGGTCGGCCGTGACGGGCGGAAGCGTGTCGGAGACGTCGACGATGACCTCGCCGGGTTTCACGGACAGCTCGTCGAGGACCGGCGGGATCAGATCCTCCAGATCCACCGGCTGCGGCGAGACGGCGAGGACGCCGGCCTGCACGCGGCTCACGTCCAGAAGGTTGGTCAGGAGGTCGGCGAGATTACGGAGGCTGACCTCGGCGGTATCCAGAAGTTCCGTCTTGTCTTTGGCGGAGAGCCGGCTCCCTGCGGAGCGGAGGCTCGTCACGGCGGCGGTCGCGGCCGCCAGAGGGCGCCGCAGGTCGTGGCCGACGGCGGCCAGCAGTGCGGTGCGGACCCTGTCCGTCGCCTCCAGAGGGCCCACCTCCTGCGCCGCGGTGCTCAGGTCGGCGTGTTCGAGCGCGGCCTCGAGCTGGATGACGATGACCGAGAGCAACCGACGGTCCGCTGCCTGCAGATCGTCACCGAAGAGCTCCAGGGTCCCCCGCGATCCGACGGGGATGCGTGTCGGCACGGCGTCGGGTCGCGGTTCGCCGTCGACACTCTCGACTTTGCCGTCGTCGGCGGTGAAGCGGACCGCTTGCAGCCCGAATGCCTCCCGGGTCCGCGACACCAGGGATTGCACGGCGTCTCCCCCGCGGATGACACTGCCGGCGATGGTCACCAGAAGCTCGGACTCGGCTGCCGCCCGTGCGGCGCTGCGCGTTCGGCGCGCGGACTGGTCCACGACCACGCTGACCAGCACCGCGATGACGATGTACAGGCCGAGCGCGATCAGATGCGTCGGTCGGCCGATGGTGAGGGTGTTGTACGGGCTGACGAAGACGAAGTCGAGGGTGAGCCCGGAGAGCACAGCGGCGAACAACGCCGGCCAGATCCCGCCCACCAGGGCCACCACGACGACCAGCAACTGGTAGCTGAGGGCTTCGGCGGTGAGGGAGTCGCTGCTGCGGATCTGGGTCAGCAGCAGCGTGAGGACGGGCCCGGCGATCAGGGCGAGCGCGAAACCGTAGACCCGGCGTCGCACGCTCAGGGCGCCGGTGCGTCGGAACTTGGGGAGGTTCCGGCCGCCGGCGGACGCGTGCGAGACGATGTGCACGTCGATGTCGCCGGACGCGCGGATGACCGTGGCGCCGACCCCCGACCCGGTGAGGAACGCGGTGAGCCTGCTGCGGCGGGAGACGCCGATGACCAGCTGGGTCGCATTGCTGGCCCGGGCGAAAGCGACCAGCGCCTCGGGGATGTCGGTGCCGATCACCTGGTGATAGCTGCCGCCGAGTTCCTCGACCAGCTTGCGCTGAGCGGCCAGCGACGCAGGGTCGGCCTCGCGGAGCCCGTCCTGGCTCGCGACGTGCACGGCGAGCAGCTCGCCGCTGCCGGAACGTGCGGCCACCCGCGCACCGCGGCGAAGCAGCGTCTCTCCTTCCGGGCCGCCGGTCAATGCGACGACCACGCGCTCGCGCGCCTCCCATTTCTCCTCGATGCCGTGTTCGGCACGGTATCGCTGCAGGGAGCTGTCGACCTCGTCGGCCAGCCACACCAGCGTGAGTTCGCGAAGCGCGGTGAGGTTGCCGAGGCGGAAGTAATTCGAGAGAGCGGCGTCGATCCGGGTGGCCGGGTAGACCTGCCCGTCGGCCAGGCGATCGCGGAGCGATTGGGGGGTGAGGTCGACGACCTCGATCTGGTCGGCGCTTCGCACGATGGAGTCCGGGATGGTCTCCCGCTGCGGGACGCCGGTGATCTGTTCGACCACGTCGTTGAGCGACTCGATGTGCTGGACATTGACGGTCGAGATCACATCGATGCCCGCCGCGAGGATCGCCTCCACGTCCTGCCATCGCTTCGCATTGGCGGCGCCCGGTGCGTTGGTGTGGGCGAGTTCGTCGACCAGGGCGATCTGCGCATGGCGTGCGATGACAGCGTCGAGGTCCATCTCCGTCAAAGTGATGCCGCGGTGCTCGACCGTTCTGCGCGGGACGAGTTCGAGGCCGTCCAGGAGGGCGGCGGTGGCCTCGCGATCGTGGCTCTCCACGACCCCGATGACCACGTCCTTGCCGAGATCATGCAGGCGATGCCCCTCTTCGAGCATCATGTAGGTCTTGCCGACCCCGGGTGCTGCGCCAAGCAGCACCCGGAGCCGGCCTCGAACTGCCATCCTCGCGGCCTACTGGTTGCCGTCGGGGTCCATCGCCGCCAGGGCGATGTTCAACTGCAGCACGTTGACGGTGGGCTCGCCCAGGTAGCCGAGGTCACGCTGCTGGGTGTGAGTGTCGACCAGCGTGCGGACCGAGTCGGCGCTGATCCCCCGTGCCTTGGCGACGGCATCCACTTGGAGCTGTGCGTAAGCGGGCGAGATGTGCGGGTCCAGCCCTGATCCGGAGGCGGTCAGCGCGTCGGCGGGGATCTGTGCGGCGCTGACGCCGTCGGCCTTCTCGATCGTCTGCTTGCGCTCCTGGATCGCCTTCACAAGATCGGGGTTGTTCGGGCCGAGGTTGCTGCCGCTGGATGCGCCGCCGTCGTACCCGTCACCGGCCGCGGAGGGACGGGACTGGAACCATTGCGGCAGCGGGTTCCCCTTCTTGTCGGTGAAGGACTGCCCGATCAGGCTGGATCCGACGACCGTCCCGTGCGAGCTGACCGTCGACCCGTTCGACTGGCCGGGGAGGGCGAGCTGGCCGATCCCGGTCAGCACCAGCGGGTAGGCGACGCCGAGGACGACGGTGAAGATGAGCAGCGCCCGCAGGGCCACCCAGTACTGGCGCCCGGTTCCACGTGCCGAAGCATTCATGATGAGTTCCGTTCTGGTTTCTAGAATCCGGGGATCAGGCTGATGAGCAGGTCGATCAGCTTGATGCCGATGAAGGGAGCGATGATTCCGCCGAGTCCGTAGATCAGCAGGTTGCTGCGCAGCAACAACGACGCCGAGGTGGCCCGGTAGCGGACGCCGCGCAGGGCGAGCGGGATCAGGATCACGATGATGATCGCGTTGAAGATCACCGCCGACAGGATCGCCGAGGACGACGAGTGCAGCTGCATGATGTTGATCGCCTGCAGACCGGGGAAGACGCCGACGAACATCGCCGGGATGATCGCGAAGTACTTGGCCACGTCGTTCGCGATGGAGAACGTGGTCAGGGCTCCACGGGTGATCAGCAGCTGCTTGCCGATGCTGACGATGTCGATCAGCTTGGTCGGGTCGGAGTCGAGGTCGACCATGTTGCCCGCCTCCTTGGCCGCGGAGGTACCGGTGTTCATCGCGACTCCGACATCCGCCTGGGCGAGGGCCGGGGCGTCGTTCGTGCCGTCACCGGTCATCGCGACCAGGTTGCCGCCCTCCTGCTCCTTGCGGATCAGCGCGAGCTTGTCCTCCGGGGTCGCCTCGGCGAGGAAGTCGTCGACTCCGGCCTCGGCGGCGATCGCCTTCGCGGTGACCGGGTTGTCGCCGGTGATCATCACGGTGCGGATGCCCATCCGTCGCATGTCGGCGAACCGCTCGGTGAGACCGGTCTTGACGATGTCCTTCAGGTAGATGACTCCGAGGATGGTGGCCTCTCCTGTCGCCGACCTGGTGGCGACCGCCAGCGGCGTTCCGCCAGCTTCGGAGATCTGCAGCACCTTCTCGTCGAGGTCGCTCAGGATCGAGGAGGCCACAGGCGAGGACTCCTGCGCCCAGGCGACGACCATCGATGCGGCGCCCTTGCGAACCTGCGAGCCGTCGGCGAAGTCGACACCGCTCATCCGGGTCTGCGCCGTGAACGGCACCACCTCCCCGTCGAGTGTCCCCTCGTGCACGAAGCCCTGTTGCCCGGCCAGCGCGACCACCGAGGAGCCTTCCGGGGTGGGGTCGCTCAGCGACGCCAAGGCCGCCGCCCTCACGAGTTCGGCCTGGTCGACACCCTGCCCGGCGGTGAACTCCGCTGCTTGGCGGTTGCCGTAGGTGATCGTTCCGGTCTTATCGAGCAGCAGCGTCGTCACGTCACCGGCCGCCTCGACCGCGCGCCCGGACATGGCCAGCACGTTGTGCTGGACCAGGCGGTCCATGCCGGCGATGCCGATCGCCGACAGAAGCGCGCCGATCGTGGTCGGAATCAGACAGACCAGCAGGGCAACGAGCACCGTGACACTCGGGGCGGCATTCGCGAATCCGGCCGTCGGGCCGAGCACCAGCACGACGACGACGAAGATGATCGTCAGCGCGGCCAACAGGATGTTCAGGGCGATCTCGTTCGGCGTCTTCTGCCGCGATGCGCCCTCGACCAGCTTGATCATCCGGTCGACGAAGGTCTCGCCCGGCTTGCTGGTGATCCGCACGACGATGCGGTCGGAGAGCACACGGGTGCCACCGGTCACCGCACTGCGGTCACCGCCTGACTCCCGCACCACCGGCGCTGACTCGCCCGTGATGGCGGACTCGTCGACAGAGGCGATGCCCCAGACGATGTCGCCGTCACCAGGGATCAGTTCACCCGCAGTCACGACCACGACATCTCCGAGCCGGAGGTCCGCCGAGGCGACCTGAGCGACGGTCGCGCCGGTGGCCGACGCATCCGTCTGCGGGTCGTAGTCGGGGACGCGGTTGGCGACGGTCGTCGTCCGGGTCTTCCGCAGGCTGGCGGCCTGCGCCTTACCGCGGCCCTCCGCGACCGACTCGGCGAGCGTGGCGAAGAGCACGGTGAGCCACAGCCATACGGCGATCGACCAGGTGAAGGCGATCGTCGTGACCGTTCCGCCGGACTTCTGCTGACCGAGGAACGGCTCCGCGATCGCGAGGATGGTGGTCAGCGCGGCGCCGACCTCGACGATGAACATGACCGGGTTGTGCCACATGTCCCGCGGGTCGAGTTTGCGAAAGGCCCCCGGTAGGCCCGCCCAAAGCTGGCGCCCGTTGAACGCACCTGTCGGCGCTTTGCCTCCATGAGGCCGGTGCTGACCGCGGCTGTCCGCGGTGTCGGTGAGAGTGGACATGATCAGTGAAGCCCTTCCGCCAGGGGACCCAGCGCGAGAACGGGAAAGTAGGTGAGTGCGGCGACGATGACCACGACGCCGACCACGAAGGCGACGAACAGGGGTCGATGCGTCGGAAGGGTTCCGGAGGTGGCGGGCACTTTGTCCTGTGCCGCCAACGAACCGGCGAGCGCGAGGACGAACACGATCGGCAGGAACCTGCCGAGGAACATGGTCGTGCCGAGTGCCGCGTTCAGCCACGGGGTGTTCGCCGTGAGCCCGGCGAATGCCGAACCGTTGTTGTTCGCCGCTGACGTGAACGCGTAGAGGACCTCCGAGAAGCCGTGCTGGCCGGGGTTCCAGATCGAGACCTTCTCGATGTTGTCCTTGATCGCCGGGATCGCGAAGCTGAGCCCCGTGCCCAGCAGCACCAGCGTCGGCGTCATCAAGATGTACAGGCTCGCCAGCTTGATCTCTCGCGACGCGATCTTCTTGCCGAGGTACTCCGGGGTGCGGCCGACCATCAGACCGGCCAGGAACACCGAGATGATCGCGATGATCAGGATGCCGTAGAGGCCGGCGCCGATACCGCCGGGAGCGACCTCGCCGGTCATCATGTTCAGCATGGTCATCATCCCGCCCAATGGCGTGAAGCTGTCATGCATCGAGTTGACCGCGCCGGTGGACGTCAGAGTGCTGGTCGTTCCGAAGAAGGTGGAACCGAGGATCCCGAACCGTTGCTCCTTGCCCTCGAGCGCGCCCCCTGCTGCCTGGGTGGCCGTGCCTCCGCCCTGCAGTTCGAAGAGGGTCAGCGCGACCAGGGACACGATGAAGATCGTGGACATCGCGCCCAGGATGGCGTAGCCCTGCCGGTTGTCGCCGACCATTCTGCCGAACGTGCGAGGCAGCGAGAACGGGATCAGGAGCATCAGGTAGATCTCGATCAGGGTCGTCCAGGCGGTGGGGTTCTCGAACGGATGCGCGGAGTTGACGTTGAAGAATCCGCCGCCGTTGTTGCCCAGCAGCTTGATGGTCTCCTGCGACGCCACCGGACCCCCGGGGATCGTCGCCGTTCCGCCGGTGAGCGTGCTCACACTGGTGAATCCGTTGAAGTTCTGGATAGCGCCGCCGACGATCAGGATGATCGTGAAGATCACGGCGAGCGGCAGCAGGATGCGCAGGGTGGCCCGGGTCAGGTCGACCCAGAAGTTGCCGATCGTGCCGGAGCGGTGCGCCGCGAAACCGCGTACGAGGGCGATGGCGACGGCGATTCCGACCGCGGCGGAGAGGAAGTTCTGCACCGCCAGTCCCGCTATCTGCACCGTGTAGCCGACGGTGACCTCCGGCGAGTACGACTGCCAGTTGGTGTTCGTCACGAACGAGATCGCCGTGTTGAATGACAGTCCCTCCGGCACCGCGGGCAGACCGAGCGAATAGGGAAGGATCGCCTGTGCCCGTTGCAGCGCGTACACCAGCAGCACGCCGAGGACCGAGAACGCGAGCACGCTGCGCAGATACACCGGCCAGCTCTGCGCGACGCGGGAGTCGACGCCGATGATCCGGTAGAAGCCGCGCTCGACCTTCAGGTCCTTGCGCGTGGTGAAGGTCGCGGCCATGTAATCGCCCAGCGGGCGGTACGAAAGGCCGAGAAGCAGAACGAGGGTGGCGAGGAAGGCCACGAACAGCCAGAACATTTCTAGAATCTCTCCGGCTTCAACAGGGCGTACACGAGGTAGGCGATCGACGCGACAGCCAGCGCCGCCGCCAGCAGGTTGAAGAAGATCACAGCTTCTCCACCCCTCGTCCGACCAGGGCGACGATCGCGCCGAGCGCGAGAATCCCCACAACGCAAATGAGGTCCAACACGGAACTTCTCCATCCGGGTCATCCGCCTCGCCGGCTCCGGCGAAGCGATGGGATCTGGCGCTCTGCCAGAACCACGGGGTCCATACAAGTGGACTGAAACCCGCCGAATGCCGGTCCTAACGCAATCAATACGGTGTCGACCGGAGTCCTAACGCTTTTCCTCCGGCCCGCGACGGGATGCGGCCGGTGGCGATGATGGTGCTGCGACTACCCGAGGCCGTTCCTCTGGGCACCCTCGACGTCTCCCCCGCGAGCCGAGGCGTCGGGCACCGCGTGCGTTTGACGGTCTACCCGCCGGGAATCACGGAAATCTACAACGACCTGCCGAAGGGCTCGATGCAATAGTGGACCTGGGTGTCGTGGGTGACGAACCCGGCGCTCTCGTAGACTCCGAACTCCGTGCTCGAACCGCCGGCATCGACCCTGACGCTGGCCCGTCCGTAGCCCTGCTCCTGCACCACCCGGAGCGTGTGTGCGATCAAGGCTTCGGCCACGCCGCGATCTTCGTATGCCGGCCGCGTGGCGATGACCCTGAAGTACGCGTCACGGATACCGGTCGCCGCCGTTTCCGCCTCCCACGAGACCACCAGCAGGACCCCGGCGGCGGTCCCGGTCTCGACGTCGCGGAGCAGGAAGCTCGACTCGGGCCGGAAGTTCGCGTTCACGGCCCAGACCTTCCACTCCTCGGCGCTGAGCTGCGACGAGCCGGCGTCGTGGGCGGCCTCATTGCGGACCGCGCGGAATTCCTCGTCGGTCGCGGCTGTATAGCCCTCGATCTGCAAGCCGTCGGGGACGGGGACGTCAGGAATGGCGGTGCCGAGCGGATGCCGCATGTGCCGGCTCCACTTCGTCGCCGTCATGCCTGCCGCACGGTACAGGGCGACGGCGCCGTCGACATGCTCGCCGTAGACGGATTCGACGACCAGGCGGAGCGTGGGGTGATGAAGCGTATGCAGTTCCTCGGCCGTCGCCACCCCGTGTTGCATGAGCATCGTCCCGAGCCCCTGGCGACGATGGGTGGGGCGCACGGCGCCGGCGGCATGCACCCGGTGGACGATCTCGGCTGCCGGCTTGTAGTGGACCGCCGAGAAGCCGAGCATGGTCGGCCCGTCGAACACCGCCAGAGTGGACGTCGGCAGATCGTCGACCGGCGAGTCCAGCTCCTCCGTCGCGTCCTCCACGGTGTACTGCCCCCAGACGCGGTCCTCCGTGTCGACCGCGTTCAGGAGGTCCGCCATCGCGGCGCCGTCGGACACGGCCAGCGGGCGCCACGTGAGGTTCGGCGATTCGACAGTCATGATCGCCACCTTATAGAGCGCGGACGACGATCGTTATGCCGCCCGACACCGAGCGCGCGGCGGGAAACGGTGCCTGCCACCCGCTTTGGGGGCGCTTTCGACGGCTTTCGACCGTTCAAAACGCCTCGTGTCCCCCAAAATGCCGCTACCGGGCAGGACATTCGTGCGTCAGGCTCGAAAGCATGGAGGGGCAGCATGAGCTGAGACAGGAGATGGTCGTGACGCAGCAGAAAGTCGTGCTGCGTCCGCACCCGCACCTGTTCACGCGGGGCATCATCGCGGTCCTCGCGCTCACCACACCCGTCTTCGCCGTGCTCTACTGGCTGACCATCCCGGACGGCGGATGGCCGCTGGTGCTCGGCATCCACATCGCCGTCATCGTGGCGACCACCCTCGCCGTGCTCGCGTTCTTCAGCACGGTCATCCAGCTCGGCCCCGACGGCGTGCGCGAGCGCGGGTTCTTCGGGCGCACCGTTGAGGTGCGGCCCGGCGCCGTCGGCACGGTGCAGCTGATCGACCTCTACGAGGGCAGCACGCTCGACACCCAGCCGCAGCTGTTCGTGACCGGTACAGACGGACGGGTGCTCATCCGGATGCGCGGCCAGTTCTGGGCGGTGGAGGACATGGAGCGGGTCGCCGAGGAGCTCGATGTGCCGATCACCCGGCGTGCCGAGTCCATGACGCTCACCGAGCTCCGTCGCAGTTCGCCGGAGCTGCTCTACTGGTTCGAGCGTTTTCCGCACGTCGGCCGCTGAGGCAGCCGTCGGGGCGGCGGCTGAGCGCAACCGCCGAGGGCAGGCGCTGAGCGCAGCCGTCGGGCACGACGGCACGACGGCAGAGGCGTCAGACTTCGGCGTCCGTCGCGATCGCGAGCGCCGGGCCGTCAGAGCTGCTCGACGGCAGGTCGCGGAATCCGAGTCGGTCGTAGAAGGCGCGGGCCGACCGGTTCGACGACGACATCGTGAGGTACAGGCCGGGTACGCCGCGCACGCGGAGCTCGCCGAGCATCCGGCGGATGAGGGCACGGCCGAAGCCCTGACCCTGCAGCTCCGGAAGCAGATCGATGTGCAGATGGGCGGGGTAGTCCTCGACTTCGGGAACGATCGAACCGCGCGGGTCCAGACCGATTCCGATGATCGACCGCTCGTCATCGGAGGACGCGGCGTCGAGAGGGTGATGGGCCACGAACCCCGGAAGCCAGGCCTCGTCGTACCAGTCGGCGTACGCACGGCTGTCTGCGACGCCGATGACGTATCCGGCGACGTGCTCGCCGGTGTCCACCACGAACGCGAGGTCGGGCTGGTACGCGAGGTACGGACCCGCGAAGATGTCGGGCAGCAGGTCGTCTGAGCTGTACTTTCCGGTGGCGTCACCGCCGCTGTCGCCGGTTCGGACGCAGATCTCGTAGACGTCGTCTCTGTCGCTGGCTCGGTAGGGACGGATCACGCTCACCGTGAAAGTATTGCAGTGTGACCGCCACCTCCGCCGCCACGTCGGCAGCCGCCTCGGCCGCCACGTCGGCCGGGCCGCGCAGCAAGGGGCTGCTGACCCCCGAGGATCCGGGCGCGCCCGTGCGGATCTCGCGCCTCTGGCCGGGCGACGCCGCGGCCTGCTGCGTCCGTCACTACTGGCTCCCCCGCTGGTCGTTGCCCGCGGGCGAGAGCCTCCGGCAGGAGGTGCTCGAGTACCCGACGAGCAACCTCGTGATCGAACCGGAGGAGTTGTCGCTGCATCGCGCCCGCCGCGGCCGCAGCACGCGCATCCTGGCCGGCGAGGGCTGGGCGTTCGGCGTGCTTCTGCACCCGGGCGTCGCGCGCGGACTGGCGGGCGTGAGTGTCCGCACGCTGCCGGTCTCGGTCCCCCTCAGCGCGCTGCCAGTCCCCGGTACGGGCGAGCTGGTCACCCGTGTGCGCGACCGGATGCGCGACGGGGACGACAGCGGAGCGGTCGAGGCGTTCGAGGCCTGGTTGACCGCGGCCGTACCCCCACCCGGGCCGGACGGCCTGCTCGTGGCCGAGATCGTCGACGCGGTCGAGAACGACAGGGACATCGTGCGGGTCGAGCAGCTCGCCGACCGGTTCGGGATCGGCGTGCGGCGCCTGCAACGGCTCATCGCCGGCCACATCGGGTTCAGCCCGAAATGGCTCATCCAGCGCTACCGGCTGCAGGAGGCGGCGGCCGCGCTGCGTTCGGACGACGCTCCCCCGCTCGCCGAGCTCGCGTCGGCGCTCGGCTACGCCGATCAGGCCCACTTCGGCCGCGAGTTCAAGGCCGTCGTCGGGCAGACCCCCGGCGCGTACCAGTCGGGTGCTGCATGACGGACGACCTCACCGCGCTGACGGCTCCCCGGCTGCGTCAGTGGGCGCTCACCCCGGATGGTCCCGCCTTCGCGACACCGAGCAGCGTGCTGCAGCCCGTGCTGTTCCGCTCCCGCCCGGCGTTCCTCAAGATCGCGACCGTGGAGGAAGAAGCGGTCGGAGGGCGCGTCATGGTGTGGTGGGACGGGCGCGGTGCCGCGCCCGTCCTGGCCCACGACGGCGACGCGCTGGTGCTGGAGCGTGCGGTCGGCGACGGCGACCTGGCCCGGATGGCGCAGGACGGATCCGCCGGCGACGACGACGCGACGCGCATCCTGTGCCGCACCGCGCGGCGGCTGCACGCCGTCGACGATCGGCCGCTCCCCGACGGACTCGTGGGTCTGCCGGAATGGTTCCGCGAGCTGTTCGCGCATGCGCTCGAGCATCCGGATGCCCACGGCGGGTTCTACGCGCTGGCGGCCGCCACGGCCCGTGAGCTCCTGGCGGCGCCTACCGGAGAGGTCGTGCTGCACGTCGATGTGCACCACGGGAACGTGCTCGACTTCGGATCCGACGGCTGGCTCGCGATCGACCCGAAGCAGGTGTTCGGCGACCCCGGCTTCGACTTCGCCAACATCCTGTGCAACCCCACCGCCGCTGTGGCACTGGCGCCGGGTCGCCTGGAGCGGCAGGTCGCCGTGATCGCCGAGGAGGCCGGGATCGACCGGGCGCGCATGCTCCGCTGGACGCTGGCCTGGGCGGGCCTGTCGTCGTGCTGGATGGAACGGTCGGACGAGGATCCCGGTCACACGCTGCAGGTCGGACTGCGCGCACGCGACCTGCTCTGAGCGGGAGCGCGGGACGCTCAGCGCCGGCGACGGGTGCCGAAGATCCCCTCGACGACGCCGGTGAGGATCGACGCCGTCGCCTTGGAGCCGAGCACCTGTTCGAGGAGGTTCGGCTGCTGCTTCGCGGTCGTGCGTCGGCCGCCGCTGGACGGACCGGTGGCCTTGATGAGCCGGTCGTACTCGGCGTCGGCGGCCTTCTGCGCCTTCGCCTGAGCGGCCGCCGCCTTCTCGGCGGCATTCTGCGCATCGACGGCCGCTTTCGCCTGCGCCATCACGCGCTCCTGCTCTTCTGCGGCCGCGGCAGCTGCATCCAGCTTGCGGGTGAGCATCTCGCGCGCGGAGTCTCGGTCGATCGCCGTGCCGTACGTCGCGAACAACGGTGACGCGGCGACGGTCGCGTCGATCTGCGTCTCGGGCGTCGGCGACATCGACCCCTGCGGAGCGCGCAGGCGCGTCCACGCGACCGGGGTCGGCGCACCCTTCTCGTTCATCACGGTGACGATGGCCTCACCCGTGCCGAGCGACTGCAGCACCTCCGCCAGGTCGTAGCCCGACTTCGGATAGGTCGACACCGTCGCACGCAGCGCCTTCGCGTCGTCGGGCGTGAACGCCCGCAGCTGATGCTGCACGCGGGAGCCGAGCTGGGCGAGCACATCCGACGGCACGTCCTTGGGCGTCTGCGTCACGAAGAAGATGCCGACCCCCTTCGACCGGATGAGGCGGACCGTCTGCGTGATCGAGGCGAGGAAGTCTTTCGACGCGTCCTTGAACAGCAGGTGGGCCTCGTCGAAGAAGAAGACGAGCTTGGGCTTGTCGAGGTCGCCGACCTCGGGCAGGTCGTTGAAGAGGTCGGCGAGCAGCCACATGAGGAACGTGGAGAACAGGGCGGGTCTGTCCTGCACCCCCGGCACCTCGAGCAGGCTGACGATGCCGCTGCCGTCCGGGGCGAGTTTCAGGAACTCGGCCGTGTCGATCTCGGGCTCGCCGAAGAACGCGTCGGCGCCCTGGTCGGCGAACGCGATGAGCTCGCGCAGGATGACGCCGACGGTCGCGCTCGAC
Organism: Leifsonia sp. 10N434; assembly: GCF_056394405.1. Classification (NCBI taxonomy): domain Bacteria; kingdom Bacillati; phylum Actinomycetota; class Actinomycetes; order Micrococcales; family Microbacteriaceae; genus Leifsonia; species Leifsonia sp. 10N434. The sequence continues at coordinate 134,546 of NZ_JBFTHV010000001.1, forward strand.
AGACCGCCGAGCCCGGCGAGTTCGGCCTTGTCGTCGGCGCTGTTCAAGAAGGTGAGCACGGCGCGGAGGTCGCTCAGATCGAGCAGCGGGAGCCCAGCGCTGTCGGCGTAGTGGAAGACGAGCCCGAGGCTCGACTCCTGGGTGTCGTTGAGTCCGAGAACCTTCGAGAGCAGCAGCGGCCCGAAGCCCGCGACGGTGGCGCGGATCGGCACGCCCTTGCCGATGCCGCCGAGCGAGAAGTACTCGGTCACGGTCGCGTGCGGCGCCCAGTCCTGGCCGATGCCGGCGGTGCGCTCGAGCAGCTTGTCGTTCGGCTCGCCTGGGCTGGCGATGCCGGAGAGGTCCCCCTTGATGTCCGCGGCGAACACCGGCACGCCGTTCGCGGCGAGCTGCTCGGCGAGCACCTGCAGCGTCTTCGTCTTGCCGGTGCCGGTCGCGCCGGCGACGAGGCCGTGGCGGTTGGTCATCGCCAACGGGATGCGCACCGGGACGTCGGGCTGCGGGTCGCCGTTGAGCAGGGCGCCCATCTCGAGCGCGGCTCCGGTGAAGGCGTAGCCGTCGCGGATGGCGGTGACGGCGGCCGCGTCGAGCGGTCCGGCGGTCGGGGCGGGTGTCGCCGGGGCTGCAGGCGCTGCCGCGGCGGGCGCAGCCACGTCAGCCGGCGCAGCCGCGGCCGGGGCCGTAGCCGGTGCCGCAGCCGCGGTAGCTGCCGCAGCCGCCACGGCGGCCTGCGCGGCGTCGGCCTGCGCCTGGGCCGCGGCGGCCGCATCCTGGGCCTTCTTCAGCGCTTCGGCGGCCTCGGCCTGCAGTCTCGCGGCGTTCTCGACGGCGGCTTGCGCATCCGCTTGGGCTTTCGCAAGGGCATCCGCGTCGTCGCTCATGCGCTCACTCTAGTGAGCGCCCCGCTCGCGTCGAAAGGTGCGGAATGTCGCTCATTCACCCCGAATGAACGACATATCGCACCGCTCGCGAGTAGGGGTGGGGGGAGGGCGAAGGCCCTCAGCCCTCGCGCAGACCCCAGGGCTGGCCGTAACCGCCGTCCGCCTCCGGACGCGCCATCAGCTCGAGGTACGGTGCCGCCTCGAACGCCTCCGGACCGAGCACGCCGGTGCCCGACCACACGCCGGTCGCCAGCAGCTCGAGCGCGATGACCGGGTTCAGCGCCGTCTGCCAGACGACGCACTGACTCTCGTACTCGCGCATCGTCCAGTCGTTGTCGCTCACGTGGTACAGGTAGACCTCGCGCGGAGACCCGTCGACGCCGGTGCCGGTCACCCACACGCCGGCGCAGGTCTTGCCCGACATCAGGGGGCCGATCGTCGCGGGGTCGGGCAGCGCCGCCGCGACCACGTCGCGCGGTGCGACCTCGACCGGTCCGTTCGCGCTGCGTACGCGCAGCGGCGTCGTCGAATCGAGTCCGAGGCGGTGCAGGGTGCGAAGGATCCCGATGAACTCCTCGCCCAGGCCGTACTTGAACGTGACCCGTTCGGCGTCGATCCAGCGCGGCATCAGGAGCACTTCCTCGTGCTCGACGTTGACGCACTCGACGGGGCCGATCCCCTCCGGGAAGTCGAATACCTCCGGCTCGCTGAACGGCGGGGTCGTGTACCAGCCGGCCTCCTTCTCGAAGATGACCGGCGGGTTGAGGCACTCCTCGATGGTGGTCCAGATGCTGAACGAGGGTGCGAAGATCTCGTTGCCGTCGGAGTCGCGCACCACGAGGTTGGCGCCGTCGCGTGTGCCGAGTTCGTCGATCTGGGAGAACAGCTCGTCGGCGGCGTAGCGCGCGAACACATCGCTGAGGCCGGGCTCGACGCCCATGCCGACGAGGGCGAGCCGCCCGGCGGACTCCCAGTCGCCCCGGAGCGCGAACTGGTCGTCGCCCAGCTTCACGCCGGTCTTGGCGTACGGATCGGTGGGATGCGGCTCCGAGAGGCTCATCGCCATGTCGAGGTAGTCGGCTCCCGCGGCGAGCGCGCCGGCGAAGATGGTGGGCACGAACTTCGGCTCGACGGCGTTCATCACGTGCGTGGCACGGTGCTCACGGGCGACGGCCGCGACGGCATCCGGATCGGAGGCGTCGATCGAGGCCGCGGTGAACCGCGCTGCGACGTCGTCGCCGTGCTTGGCAGCGATCCAGGCGATGGTCCGCTCCGCCCGGCTGACGTCGTAGTCGGTGACGATGATGGTCTCGTAGAACGAGCGCCGCGCCGCGATCTTGGCGATGGCGTCGCCGACTCCGCCGGCGCCGACGAGCAGGATTCTCATGCGGGACACGCTATACGCCCCGGCCGACAGCGACCAGCGCGTGCAATACTTCTGCACAGAAAGTAACCGATCAGGAGCGCCGATGCCCGCTGTGAACACGCCATCCCCGACCGTCCAGCCGACCCGGCTGGCCGCCGATCGTCTCGTGCATCTGCGCGCATCCGGTGTCAGCGTCCTGCTCGATCTTCGTGGCGGGCTGTTGCCCTCGATCGTCCACTGGGGAGCCGACCTCGGCGGCATCGGCGCCGACGAGGCGATCGCCCTGGCGGTCGCGGGCGTCGCGCCCCAGGCGAACAATACGGTGGACGAGCCGCTGCGACTGGCGATCCTGCCGGAGCAGCGCACGGGATGGCTCGGGCGCCCGGGACTCAGCGGCAGCAGAGACGGCCGGGCGTGGTCGCCCTGGTTCCGCGCGACGGAGCTCGCCGCCACGGCCACCGCCGGCGCCGACGCGCTCGCCAGCACCACCACGATCGCGGACGACGCGTTCACGACCATCGACGGAGGCGGCAGCATCCGGGTGGCGGCGGCCGACCCCGAGGCGCAGCTCGACCTCGTGGTGACCATCGAGCTCTCGGCGGCCGGGGTGCTTCGGGCATCCGCCGCTCTCACCAACCGGGGAGACACCTACCGGCTCGAAGAGCTCTCGCTCGCCCTGCCGGTGCCGGCCCGTGCCGGCGAGGTGCTCGACTTCGCGGGTCGCTGGAGCAAGGAGCGCACTCCGCAGCGCCGGCCCCTCACCGTCGGCACCCACCTCCGCGAGGGCAGGCGCGGCCGCACCGGAGCCGATGCCGCCCTGCTGCTGACCGTCGGCGAGCCGGGATTCGGCTTCGCATCCGGCGAAGTGTGGGGGCTCCACGTCGGCTTCAGCGGCAACCACCGGCACTACGCCGAGCGCAGCACCGGCGGAGAGCAGGTCATCGGCGGCGGCGAGCTGTTCCTGCCCGGCGAGATCGCTCTGAGCACGGATCAGTCGTACGAGACGCCGTGGGTCTACGGCGTCTACGGCATCGGTCTCGACGACCAGGCGCAGCGGTTGCACCGTCACCTGCGCGCACGGCCGCAGCATCCGTCATCCCCGCGGCCGGTCACCCTGAACGTGTGGGAGGCCGTGTACTTCGACCACGATCTGGACCGCCTCCTCGCCCTCGCGGAGACGGCCGCCGCCATCGGCGTGGAGCGCTTCGTGCTCGACGACGGCTGGTTCCGGCACCGCCGCAACGACAGGGCGGGACTCGGCGACTGGTACGTCGACGACGACGTGTGGCCCGACGGGCTGACGCCCCTGATCGATCGCGTGCGCGCACTCGACATGGAATTCGGTCTCTGGTTCGAACCCGAGATGGTCAACCTCGATTCGGACTTCGCCCGCGCGCATCCGGAATGGGTGATGCAGACGGGCGGCCGCCTCCCGCTGCCGTCGCGTCACCAGCAGGTGCTGAACCTCGGGATCCCGGAGGCGTACGCCTACGTCCGCGACCGGATGACCGACATCCTGACTGCCAACGACATCGCGTACATCAAGTGGGACCACAACCGCGACCTGGTGGATGCGGGCACCGCGCCGGGCGGCGAACCGGGCGTGCACGTGCAGACGCTCGCGACGTACCGGCTGATGGACGAGCTCAAGGAACGGTTCCCCGCCCTGGAGATCGAGTCGTGCTCCTCCGGGGGCGCCCGCGTGGACCTCGGGGTGATCGAGCGTACAGACCGGGTGTGGGTCTCCGACTGCAACGATCCCCTCGAACGCCAGCAGATGCAGCGCTGGACCCAGCAGCTGCTGCCGCCGGAACTGCTCGGCGCGCACGTCGCCTCCGGGCGCTCGCACACCACCAGGCGCGTGCACGACCTCGGCTTCCGCGCGGCCACCGCCTTCTTCGGGCACTTCGGAATCGAGTGGGACCTGGCGAAGGCCACGCCGGCGGAGCTCGACGAGCTCGCCGCGTGGATCGAGCTCTACCGGTCGCGCCGCTCGCTGCTGCACACCGGCGATCTGGTGCGGATGGACCAGGTCGATCCAACACTGTGGGTGAGCGGGGTCGTTGCCGCAGACCAGTCGGCGGCGCTCTTCTCCCTCGTCTACGTGGCACGTTCCGACACGGAATCCGCCGGCCGGATCACCCTGCGCGGGCTCGATCCGGAGCGTCGCTACCTGGTGCGCCCGCTGACGATCGGCAACCCCGCGCACGGCTACCACGTTCCGCCCTGGTTCGGGTTCGGTGACCGAGCCGGCGGCGCGCAGCTGGGCTCGGACGGCGTGACACCGCGGTCTCTTGCCATCGCGGCCGGGAACGAGCCGGAGGGCATCGTGCTCAGCGGGCGAGCGCTGGCGACCGCTGGGGTGCAGGCGCCCCAGTCGTATCCGGAGCAGTCCTGGCTGATCGAGGTGACCGCGATCTGACCGCGACCTGACCGCGCTGTGATCTCGATCTGACGGTCAGCGGAGCATCCGGGCGCGGATGGCCATGGCGGCCGCGCCGCGCGCCCATTCGTTGAACGCGAACGGCTGCACGTCGATCGGCGCCCAGACGGTCCGCCAGGCCACCGTATCGGCGAAGGCCGCGCTCATCGCCGGCTCCGCGACCTCGCCGAGACGCGCCCCCTCGCCGGCGAGCACGATCTTCTGCGGATCGATCAGGTTCGTCACTCCGGCCAGGAGCGCGCCGAGCGCCGCACCCGCTTCGTCGACCACCGCGCGCAGCGACGGGTCGCCCTGCTCGGCATCGTGCAGCACGTCACTGAACGACAACGCACCACCGGATGCCCGCCGCGCCGCCTGCTCGACCGCGCCGGTCGTCAGGAGCGCACTGGCGCAGCCGTGATGCCCGCGCCAGCACACGGCCTCGGACGGGAGCAGCAGCTGATGGCCGATGCTGCCCAGCGCCCCGTGAGCACCGATGATGAGGCGACCCTCGGCGACCAGGCCCATGCCGATGCCGGCCCCGATGGTGACGACGGCGAGACTGTCCAGGCCGCGCCCGGCGCCGAACCAGTGCTGCGCCTGAGTGAGGGCGGTGACATCGTTGGCGACGACGACCGGGACGGCGAGCCGGTCGTGCACAAGACGCGCCAGCGGGACATCCGTCCACTCGAGAAAGTGCGACTCGGTCACGACGAGGCCGTCGGCGCTGTTGCCGCCGAGGCTGATGCCGACACCGTCGATGGACGCGAACGACCCGGCGAGACTGCGCACGCTGCGGGCGATGGCATCCGCCACGAGTGCGGGAGCATGGCCGGCGAGGGTCTCTTCGTGCTCGGCCCGCACGGTTCCGCGCAGGTCGGTGACGACGCTGTAGACCGTGTCGGCCGTGAGCTTCACCCCGGCGAAATGCTCGGCTGAGGGATCCAGCTCGAGGGGCTGCGGCGGCCGGCCGGTCGCGCGCAGCCGGGGCTCGCCCTCGAACAGCCGGCCGTCGGCGAGCAGGCTCTTGGTGATGCGCGTGAGGCTCGGCCCGGAGAGGCCGAGGCGCTCGGCGAGCTCGACGCGCGAGAGGGGACCGTGGATCAGGATCTCGAGCATCACGCGCCCGGCGCTGCCCTGGGCGATGGCGGCCTCGCGACTTTCTTTCGACGCGACACTCTCGCTCATGCAGTCATCTTATGGTGGCGGCAGCGACCGCCCGCCCGGTTGCCGGCGGTGTCGCCGGCGCCGCTACGAGGCCGGCGGAGGCCCGGCAGGCGTGGCAGGGCCACGCCGCAGCACGAACGGATGCGGCACGGTCTTCTCGCGTGCGAGGCGGTAGGCGAGCGGCGCCCACACGATGACGGCGACGCCGGCCCCGAGGATCAGCCCTCCGATGGTGTCGCTCAGCCAGTGCGCGCCGAGGTAGGTGCGACTCAGGGCCATCAGCACCGCGTACAGCACGCCCGCGATCCACACCCACACCCGCGGGAACAGGATGCCGAGCACCACGACCATCGTCGCCGCGTTCGCTGTATGCCCCGACGGGAATGAACCGGTGTCGGATTGCACGAGAATCTCCGACGGCCGCGCGCGTCCGACGGTGTGCTTGATGACCTGCACCAGCGTGACGGATGCGATGCTGGCGATCGCGAAGTACAGGGCTCCCCACGGCCTTCGGAAGGCGAGCAGCACCAGCACGATCAGCAATGGGATGATCACCGAGCCGAGGATGCCGCCGCCGACGTTGTTGAAGGTGAGGGCGGGGACGAGCCAGAGCGGCGAACGGTGCTCGACGATCTCGCCCATCCACTCGCGATCGATCGCGAACGGCTCGGTCGGCCGGAAGGCGATCAGGGCGCCGAGGACGATCACGACCGCGACGGCGACCGACGCGGAGACCACCGGCCAGCGGCGGGCGATCCGGGCGGCCTGGTGGACGTCGGTCTGGTGCTCCATCCGTTCACCGTACCCAATCGCGGGATTCTGCGAGGGGGCTTGCGCGGTGCCCGCGCGCGGGCATCCGGCTCAGTGGGCGAGTTCGGGAACGGTCTTCGGGCGCACGATGAGCCACAGCGCGGCGATGCTGACCGCCGCGCAGATGGCCATCACGAAGCCCATCGGAGCGGCACTTCCGACACCGAGGATGCCGACGACCGGCGAGATGATGCCCGCGATGCCGAAGTTGAGCGCGCCGAGCAGTGACGCCGCCGTGCCGGCTTCGTGTCCGTGACCGTTCAGCGCGATCACCTGCACGCAGGGGAATCCGAAGCCGCAGGCCGCGATGAAGAACCAGAGCGGGATGACCGTTCCCCACAGCCCGGCGTGCGACTGGTCGAGCACGACGATCGTCACCGCCGAGACGAACATCACGATGGTCGAGACCGCGAGGATCCACTGCGGTCCGAAGTATTTCGTGAGCCGCGCGGACGACTGCACACCGATGATGATGCCGATCGAGTTCACCGCGAACAGCAGCCCGTATTGCTGGGCGTCGAAGTTGTAGATGTCCTGGAAGACGAACGAACTCGACGACAGATACGAGAACAGTCCGGTGAAGTTCATGGCGCCGACGATCGCGATGCCGACGAAGACGCGGTCGCTCAGCACCGCCTTGTAGCGCTGGCCGACCGTCGAGTGCCCGGCGTCGTGGCGGCGGGCTTTGGGCAGCGTCTCCACGATGAAGAGCGACACGCAGACGACGACGAACAGCCCGTAGACGGCGAGCACGACGAAGATGCCGCGCCACGGCATCACGAGCAGCAGCTGCGAGCCGACCACCGGGGCGAGCACGGGGGCGAGCCCGTTGACGAGGGCCAGGCGGCTGAGCATCCGGACCAGCGGGCGCCCGCCGAAGAGGTCGCGGACCATGGCCATGGCGACCACACCGCCGGCCGCGGCGCCGATGCCCTGGAAGGCACGGGCGACCCCGAGGAGTTCGACGTTCGGGGCGACGGCTGCCGCCAAGCACGACAGGATGTGCACGATCGTGGCCAGGATGAGCGGCAGCCGGCGACCGACCTTGTCGCTCCACGGGCCGACGATGAGCTGACCGAGACCGAAGCCGATCGTGGTGGCGGTGAGCGTGAGCTGGATGGCGGCGGTCGAGACGCTGAACTCGTTCTCGAGCGTCGGCAGCGCCGGGAGGTACATGTCGATCGTGAACGGTCCGAGTGCGGTGAGCGCGCCGAGCACGAGGATGTAGGTCAGCCGCTGGCGGCCGGTGAGGGAGTCACCAGGGTGGACGACGGTAGTCACGTACGGATTCCTTGATTCGTTGCAGGAGAAAGCGAACACCGCGGACGGGGCCGCGGTGCGAAATGTGGGACGGTGCCGGAAGAGGCGGAGCTGGCCGGCTCTGGCGATTCGGGGCGATCGAATCGATTCGAGAACCAAGCCGCTGCAATCCTATCGGAAATCCGGCCGCGATGTTACCGTGCACATTGTCGCCTCTTCGGGTGGCAGACCTGTGGTCGGCCAGGCTCGCACGCGAGAGGTGCGAGATGTTCGCCATGGGGCCGAATGAGCGAGATATCGCACCTTTCGGCGGCAACCGTGGCGCCAGCGCGGCGCGGCAGCGCGAAGCGCGGCGCGGCAGCGCGCAGCGCGGCGCTCAGGCGGAGGGTGCCGCCAGCAACGGCGCGAAGGCCAGCTCGGCCGCGCCGATCATCAGGATGCGCGAGCCCAGCTCCGCGCGCGCGATCGCCAGCTGCTCCCCCGACGCCGCGAGCGCCTGCGCCGCCACGAGCGGCCCCAGCCGCTCCGGGGCCAGCGCGTGCAGCGACCCGAGGAACCCGCCGAGCACGATCAGCTGCGGGTTGAACACGTTGGTCGCATTGCGCAGCGCGACCACCAGGAAGCCCAGCTGCCGCTCGATCTCCGCGAGCACGGCGGGATCGCCTGCCGCGACGGCCGCGGCGAGCGCACGATCGAGCTCGTCGGTGTCCGCCTCCTCCAGCCCGAGCACGCGGAGCAGCGCGCGCTGACTGACCTCGGTCTCCAGGCAGCCGATCGCCCCGCAATGGCACCGGATGCCCGACGAGTTCACCAGCGTGTGACCGAGCTCGCCCGCGTAGCCGGAGATGCCGGTCAGTGGTCTGCCGCCCACGATCACCCCGGCACCGATACCGGATGCGCCACCGTTCAGGTACACGAGATCGCTCGCCCCGCGCCCGGCGCCGTAGAGGCGTTCGGCGTTGGCTCCGAGGCTGGCGTCGTTGGCGGCGTGCACGGGGAACCCGGTGGCTGCGGCGAGTTCGGCGGCGAAGGGTTCGTCCGCCCACTCCAGGTGCGGGGCGAGGCGCACCACGCCGTCGCTCTCACGCACGAGTCCCGGCACGGCGACGCCGATGCCGGCGACGCGGGTCGCCTGGGCGAGGTCGGGGCGGAGCCCGTCGATGACCGCGGAGGCGATCGCCACCGCTTCCTCGGCCGACGGCACGTGACCGGTCGGGTAACGGACCCGGCGATGCAGGGTGCCGTCCAGCCCGACGACGCCGACCGTCACGGCGTCGACCTCGGGGTTCACGGCGATCGCCACCACCCGGGGATCGGCCACGACGACCGGGCTCGGCCGACCGACCCTGTTGCTGGTCTCCGGCTCGCGCTCGGTCACCAGGCCGAGCTCGACGAGCTCGGCGACGAGCGCGCCGACGGTCGACCGGTTGAGGCCGGTCGCCTGCGTCAGCGCAGAGCGCGCTGCTGGTCCGCCGCGGTGCACCAGACCGAGCACCGTCGACAGGTTGTGACGGCGCACCGTGTCGAGGTTCGTGCCCGCGGTTCCCCGCTCGTTCGACGTCATCATGATCACTTGAACACTATCCGTTCGGCCGGTCGGCACGACCCGCGCCGGCCCGCTTGCCGGCGCCGAGCACCGCGCCCGCTCGTTCTAGACTGCAGAGATGCCGCAGCTCGACCCGCCCTCGACTCTCCTGCGCTGGATCTCGGATGGGCGCATCAGCAGCGCCTACGAGCACTACGTCCTCGAAGACTCCGAACGATGCATCGCCCTCTGGCAGCCTGCCGGGACGATCGGACGCGTCGCGACCGGAGAGCGCGGCGGGCCCCGCGGCCGCAACATGGTGCCGGGCGGCTGGGACGGCGGTTTCGTCGAGCACACGTGGACCGGCGACGGCGTGCTGCGCGTGTACGTGCCCGGCCAGCCGTGGTCGACCTGGCGCTGGCTCACGGCCGACGGGTGGACGACGCATGCCTACGTCAATCTCGAGGCGCCCTGGACGCGCACGCGCCTCGGCTTCGACACGGCCGACTGGATCCTCGACGTGATCGCGGAACCCGACGGGTCGTACTCGCTCAAAGACGAGGACGAACTCGAGTGGGCGCAAGCCAGCGGAAAGTTCAGCGCGGAGCACGTGTCCGCCGTCGAAGCCGCCCAGCGCGACGCGATCGCGGCGATCGAAGCGCACGCCTTCCCGTTCGACGCCGATTGGGATGCCTGGTCCCCACTGCCCGGGCAACCCCTCGCCATCGCCGACGGCTGGGACCTCCGCTGACGGCATCCTCCCCGTGGGACGGCGAACGGTCGCCGGCTCAGGCCGGCAGACGTGCCGGGACTTCGTGGCGCACCGTGACCACGCGCGCGTCGGCGGTGGTCACCTCGTAGATCGAACCCGTGAGCTCGACCGCGGCCCGCGGCGTCGACGAGCCGGGCAGCCGACGCAGAGTCGCCTGCTTCTCGCTGACGATCGCGCCGTTGGTCGCCCCTCCGGTCGTACCTTCCACCCCGAGGTCGATGCGCGACGCCGCCACGTGCGAAGCGACCCAGATCTCGACGTCACCGGGCTCGACGACGCGCCGCATCCGGCGGTCGCTGAACGCGAAGCGGGTCGTCGGCACCGAGAACGTCACGCGCAGCGAGTCGTCGGGCGCCAGCTCGACCCGGCTGTAACCGAGCAGCTGCGCCACCGGGCGGGTCACCGTGCCCTGCACGTCGTGGCCGTAGAGCTGCACCACATCCGCACCGCGCACGTCGCCCGTGTTGGTCACGGTCACCGAGACGGCGAACGAATCGCCGGTGGCGGCATTCAGATCGACGGTGAGGTCGGAGTATTCGAACGAGGTGTAGGAGAGCCCGAACCCGAACGGGAGCAGGGGCGTCGAATCCGTGGCGGTGACGTCGGAGGGGGCGCCGAGGATCGGGTGCAGGTACGAGTACGGCTGCGCGCCGGCGGACCGGGGCATCGAGACGGGGAGACGGCCGGACGGATTCACCACGCCGGTGATGACGTCGGCGATCGCGAGCCCGCCGCCCTCGCCGGGGAAGAAGGCCTGCAGCACAGCGCCGGGCACGGCATCGCCGCCACCGAACGCCCAGTCGACGGCGTACGGCCGGCCGGTGAGGAGCACGAGCACGACCGGCGTGCCCGTCGCGACGACGGCCTCGACCAGCCGTCGCTGCACACCGGGGAGTTCGAGCGACTCGGAGTCGTTGCCCTCGCCGACCGTTCCGCGGCCGAAGAGACCCGCCTGGTCCCCGACGACGACGACCGCGAGGTCAGAGTCCGCCGCTGCGTCGACAGCCACCGCGATGCCCGACTCGTCGTCCCCTTCGACCGAGCAGCCCTCCGCATAGCGGAACTCCGGCACGGTCAGCCCCGCCGACGCGAACGCGCCCGGCAGCGCGTCGAGCACAGTCGGGATCTCGAAGCCCAACGGCAGCTCCGGATAGCCGGCGAGCACATGGTTGGCGAAGGAGTAGCAGCCCTGCAGCGCCTCGGCCCGGTGCGCATTCGGCCCGAGCACGGCGACCGTGGAGAGCGGACGCGGACCGCTGCCGAGCGGAAGCACACCGTCGTTGGACAGCAGCACGACCGACTCCTCGGCGAGACGGCGCGCCAGCGCGCGATGCCGCGGCGAGTCGAGGTCGATGTCGGTGGGCGGCTCGTCTTCGAAGGCGTCGGCGTCGAGCAGGCCGAGCTCCTCCTTCTGGGCGAGTGCACGCAGAACGGAGCGGTCGACGTACGCTTCGTCGAACTCCCCTGACCGGATGCGGTCGGCCAGCGGCTGCAGGTACGCGTCGCCCGTCGGGAGCTCGATGTCGATGCCCGCCTCGAGGGCGAGCGCGGCCGCCTCCCCGCGATCGGCGGCGACGGCGTGCATGACCTCGAGGAACGCGACGGCGAAGTAGTCCGCCACGACGACGCCCTCGAACCCGAGCTTCTCGCGGAGCACCCCGGTGAGGTACTCGGCGCTGGCCGCCATCGGTACGCCATCGATCTCGGCGTACGAGTTCATCACCGAACGGGCACCGCCGTCGAGGATCGCCATCTCGAACGGAGGCAGGAAGACGTCCGCGATCTCGCGGGGTCCGGCGTGCACCGGGGCGTGGTTGCGCCCGGCGGCGGAGCCGGAGTAGCCGAGGAAGTGCTTGAGGGTGGCATGCACGCCCGCCCCCTGCAGCCCGCGCACGTAGGCCGTGCCGACCGTGCCGACGAGGTAGGGGTCTTCTCCGATGCATTCGTCGACCCGGCCCCAGCGGGGGTCGCGTACGACGTCGAGCACGGGGGCCAGGCCCTGGTGGATGCCGAGCTGCTTCATCGAGCCGCCGATGGCCGCGGCCATCTCCTCGACGAGCTCCGGGTCGAACGAGGCGCCCCAGGCGAGCGGCGTCGGGAAGGTCGCGGCCTGCCAGGCCGCCAGTCCGGTCAGGCACTCCTCGTGCACCAGCGCCGGGATTCCCAGCCGGGTCTCGCGCTTCAGCCGTCGTTGTTCGGTCCAGAGCCACGCGGCGCGCTCCGCCGGATCCACGGGACGTGTGCCGTAGACCCGGGTGTAGTGCCCGATTCCGTCGCGGGTCACGTCGGCGAGCGCATCCGCGGACTTCTGCCCGGCGGCCATCTCGCTCTGCATGGGAGCGACGACGCCGTTCTGGTCGAGCCAGTAGCCGACGAGCTGGGCGAGCTTCTCCTCCAGCGTCATCCGGGCGTGGAGTGCGCGGACACGCTCGGACACGTCGGGCAGGGGTGGGACAGCAGCGGTCACGGGATCATCACTTTCATCGTTGGGTACGAGAGACGGCGGCGCCGTACGGAACGCGCGTGCCGGACGGCGCGTGCGCGACGCACGATCTCACCCCTTCACGGCCCCGGTCAGTCCACCCACGATCTGGCGCTGGAACAGCGCGAAGAAGATCAGCGCGGGAATCATGGAGAGCGAGGTGAACGCCAGCACTTTGGCGGTGTCCACCGAATACTGCGACGAGAACGCCTGGACGCCGAGCGGCAGCGTGAACGTCGACTGGTCGTTGAGGATGAACAGGGGAAGCAGGTAGTTGTTCCAGCTCGCGATGAACGCGAGGATTCCCGTGGTCACCACGCCGGGGATCGACAACGGCATCACCATCCGGAAGAAGAATCCGAGCCTGCTCGCGCCGTCGAGGGCCGCTGCCTCCTCCAGTTCCACCGGGATCGCCTTGATGAACGGCACCAGGATGATCACGGTGGTGGGGAGCGCGAAGCCGATCTGCGGCAGGATGACGCCGGCCAGGTTGTTGGTCAGCCCGAGATCTTTCACCAGGATGTACAGCGGCGTGATGGCGACCGTGAGCGGGAACATGAGCCCGGCGGCGAACAGCGCGTACATCGCGCCCTTGCCGCGGAACTCGTAGCGGGCCAGCACGAAGCTCACCATGAGCCCGAGCACGACCACCACCGCGGTGGTGACGATGCCGACGATCGCCGAGTTGCCGACCTCGACCCAGAAGGTCGACCCGGTGAGCACGTCGACGTAGTTCTGGAACTTCCAGGGGTCGGGCAGCCCGGCCGGCGACGACGTGATCTGCGAGTTCGAGCGGAACCCGCCGAGCACGATGTAGAGCACAGGGGCGAGGCAGAGCGCGATGAAGACGAGCGCGATGAAGTAGGTGAGCGGGCTGCCCCACTTCTCGCCCTTTCGGGCCTTGCGCAGCGGGGTTGGCGCGATTCCGACGGTTGTCGCTGACATTACTTCTGCCTCTCGGTCACAGCGCCCACCATGTCGCGTCGCAACACGAAGCGCTGGTAAATCAGTGCGATCACGAGCGAGATCACGAACATGACCACGGCGACGGCGTTGCCGTAGCCGTAGTTGCCCGAGGTGCGCCCGTTGGCGACCATGTAGGTCGCCATGGTGGAGGTGCCGGCCGTGGAGGCGACGTACTGACCCCAGATGATGTACACCAGGTCGAACAGCTGCAGGGAACCGATGATCGACAGGAACGCCCAGATCCGCACGGTCGGACCGAGAAGCGGAAGGGTGATGCGTCGCTGGATCTGCCAGTAGCTCGCGCCGTCGATCGCGGCGGCCTCGAAGAGCTCGTCCGGAATGGACTGCATGCCTGCCAGGAAGAGGATGACGGCGAAGCCGATGTACTTCCAGGAGATGATGACCATAAGCGACCAGATGGCGATGTTCGGGTCGGAGAGCCAGTCGGCGCGCAACGCGCCCAGGCCGATGGTCTGCAGCAGATCGTTGACGGCGCCGTTCGTCTGGAGCATCAGGCTCCAGCCGGTGCCCACGATCACCTCGGCGATCACGTACGGCACGAAGATCAGGATGCGGATGATGGTGCGCCCGCGGATCTTCTGGTTCAGGAGAAGCGCCAGCAGGAGTGCCACCGGGCCCTGGATGACCAGCGAGAGGACGACGATGATTCCGTTGTGCATAACCGCATCGTGGAAAGCGCTGTCGGTGAAGATGACGGCGTAGTTACCTAGACCGATGAAATCGGTCGGCGCCCCGTAGCCCTTCCAGCGGAAGAAGCCGTAGTACGCGGCCAGCACGACCGGGAAGATCACGAACGCGACGAACATGATGATCGCCGGTCCGGAGAGGATCGTGATCTCGAAGCGCTGTCGCCAGTCCGCCTTGCCTCGCTTGGGCCGCGGTCGGGCCGGGGACGACGCAGTGACTGCGTCGTCCCCGTCCTTCTGCTGGCCCCGCGGCGATGGGTCTTCGGTGAACGACGTCGCGCCGAGGGAACTGCTCATGGTGCTTGTTATCCCTTGGCCGCGGCTTGGTTGACAGCCTTGACGATGTCGTCCGAGGTGCCCTTACCGGCGAGGAGGTCGACGACCGCGGTGTTCATCGCGTTTCCGACGTTCTGGCCGAGCAGCGTGTCGAGGAACTGCGACACGTACGGAGCCTTGTTGTAGGCCTCGAGAACGGACTTGAGGTAGGGCTCGGTGATGAGGGCCTGAGCGTCCTTGTTGACGGGGATCGCGTTGAAGGCCTTGTAGTACGCCTCCTGCACGCTCTTGGTCGTGATGTAGTTCAGGAACGCCGTGCACTCCTTCTTCGGAGCCTTGGCCGAGCACGAGAATCCGTCGATTCCACCCATCATCGCCTGGGCGTCGCCCTCGCCACCGGAGATGGTCGGGAACGGGAACCAGCCGAGGTCGGGCAGCGGCTTCTCGTCAGGCGTGAGCGATGCGATCACTCCCGGATCCCACGCGCCCATGAGCTCCATCGCCGCCTTGTGGTTGGCCACGAGCCCGGCCGAGCTTCCGGCACCCTGCTGTGCCGAGGTGGTGAGGAAGCCGTTGTTGAACGGCTTCGTGGCGTTGAACGCCGCGACGTCGTCACCGGCCTTCTTCCAGCAGTCGGCGTCGAACTTCAGATCTTTGGCCGACTTGGCGAGGGTGTCCTCGCTGCACTCGCGAAGGGCGAAGTTGTAGTACCAGTGAGCCGCGGGCCACGCGTCTTTCGCGCCGACGGCGACAGGAGCGACGCCGGTCGACTTGAGCTTCGTGATGGCGGCGTTGAGCTCGTCCATGCTCGTCGGAGGCGTGGTGATGCCGGCGGCCTTGAAGAGATCCTGGCTGTAGTAGATCCCCTCGGGGAGCACGTCCACCGGCATGGCGTAGACCTTGCCGTCGTACGACTCGCCCTTGAACGCCCCGGCGCCGACGGCCGACTTGGTCTCTGCTGCGATCGAATCCGTGATGTCCATCAGCTGGCCGGCGTCGGCCATCGCCGCCATCTTGCCGCCACCGCGCTGCAGGAAGATGTCGGGAGCATCGCCGGAGTTGAGCGCCGTCTGGAGCTTTCCGTCGAGGTCCTCGTTCTGGATCGCCTGGATCTTGATCGTGACGTTCGGGTTGGCCTTCTCGAAGTCCGCAACGGTCGTCTTCCAGAACTCAGCGCCGGGACCGGTCGTCGAGTTGTGCCAGAAGGTCATGGTGACTTTGCCGTCACTCGATGCGCTGTTGTCGCCGCTGCCGCTGCAGCCCGTGGCGAGCAATGCTGTACCCGCTGCGAGGGCGAGCAGGCTCGCGACTCGAATTTTCCTCTTCATTGTGGAAACTCCCTGGTAGTGATTGGAGACACACGGCAGCCGACTGCCGCGAGACAGAGCCTCCCATCCGGATATGTTGTTTGTCAATCGATATCGACATCGATATCGATAACGATTTCAATACCGTTATCGATATCGATGTCGAAATGCGGCCGGGTCCCTGGCGCGCGGGCGTCTGCACTGTATTGTGACAACATGTCCGCGCCCGTCAATTCCTCGCTGCCGCTGGGGCGAGTGACCATCAGCGATGTGGCTCGTGAGGCGGGCGTCTCCATCCCCACGGTGTCGAAGGTCGTCAACGGCCGCTACGGCGTCGCGCCGGCCACCTCGAAGCGCGTGCTCGACGTCGTGGCCGCTCTCGGCTATGAGACCTCTCTCGTCGCCAGCAGCCTGCGCCGGCAGCGCACGAACGTCATCGGGATCCTGGTCGCCGAGTTCGAGTCGTTCTCCGTCGAGCTCCTCAAGGGCGCGTCGACGGCGGCCGCTGACGCGGGCTATGAACTGCTCGCGTATTCCGGGCTCGTCGCCGGCAACAGTCCCGTCGGCTGGGAGCGCCGATCGCTGTCCCGGCTGGCCGGCACCCTCATCGACGGCGCCATCATCGTGACGCCGACCGTGCTGATCCCCACGAGCTCCATCCCCGTCGTCGCGATCGACCCGCACACCGGGCAGGGCGGCCCGTCGACGATCGACTCCGACAATCTCGGCGGAGCACGCGTGGCGACCCGCCACCTCATCGAGCTGGGGCACCGTCGCATCGCGCACATCAGGGGCCGTCGCGATCTCGCATCCGCCCAGCTGCGCGAATCGGGGTATCGCGATTCGCTCGCCGAGGCCGGCATCCCGTTCGACCCCGCCCTGGTCGTCGACGGCGGCTACCAGACCGTCCAGACCGCGGAGGCGGCACGAGAGCTGCTCACACGTGCCGATCGGCCGACCGCCGTCTTCGCCGCGAACGACATGTCGGCGCTCGGCGTCATCCGGGCGGCGGACGAGCTCGGGCTGCGCGTGCCGGACGACCTGTCGATCGTCGGCTTCGACGACATCCCCGAGGCGAGGACGTCGACGCCCCCGCTGACCACCCTCGCCCAGCCGCTGCACGACATCGGCGCGCAGGCCCTGCAAATGCTCATCGAGCTGCTCGACGGCCGCGATGTCCCGAGCCGGGTGCATCTCCCCGCCGAGCTGGTCGTCCGCGGCAGCACCGGCCCGGCACCGGTCCGCTGAGCAGGAAGCCCTCCGCACGCATGCAGAAGGTCACGCTCGGCGCACGCTCGGCGCCGGCGAACAGGCTCTGCGAGAACGTCATCACGGTCACGGATCCCGCGGGTTCGCCGTTGCCCGGCACCGAGGTGGTCGTCGCGCAGACCGCGCACGCCTTCCGTTTCGGGAACATCGGTTTCGACTTCATCGCGGCGGCGAACGGCGAACCCGACGACGTCGGCACTCCGGAGCTGGCCGAGCTCTTCGTCGACGTCTTCAACACCGCCACCCTGCCGTTCTACTGGGCCCGCTTCGAGGCGGTGCGGGGCAGGCCGGACACGGCGCGGCTGGTGCAGACGGCACGCTGGTTCCGTGAGCGCGGCGTCGAACTGAAGGGTCATCCGCTCGTCTGGCACACCGTGCAGCCCGACTGGCTGCTCGGACTGCCGCTCGACGAGGTCGAGAGCCTGCAGCGCGAGCGCATCCGTCGCGAAGTGGGCGGCTTCGCCGGCCTCATCGACACCTGGGACGCGATCAACGAGGTCGTCATCATGCCGGTGTTCGACAACGGCGACAACGCGATCACCCCGCTCGCCCGCGCGAAGGGGCGCATCCCGATGGTCCGGATGGCGTTCGAGGAGGCGCGCGCTGCGAATCCGGCGGCGCGCCTCGTGCTCAACGACTTCGACCTGTCGAGCGCCTACGAGTGCCTGATCGAGGAAGTGCTCGAGGCGGGCATCCGGATCGACGCCATCGGGCTGCAGACGCACATGCACCAGGGCTACCGAGGCGAAGACGAGGTTCTCGGTGTCGTGGACCGGTTCGCCCGGTACGGTCTGCCGCTGCAGCTGACCGAGACCTCGCTCGTCTCCGGCGAGCTGATGCCTGCGCACATCGTCGACCTGAACGATTACCAGGTCGAGCAGTGGCCATCCACACCCGACGGCGAGGCCCGTCAGGCCGACGAACTCGAGCGGCACTACCGCTCACTCGTCGGGCATCCCGCCGTCGAGGCCATCACCTACTGGGGCATCACCGACGTCGGCGCGTGGCTGGGCGCTCCGATCGGGCTGGTGCGCGCCGACGGAACACCGAAGCCCGCCTATCACGCGCTGCGCCGGCTCGTGAAGGACGAGTGGTGGATGTCGCCGACCACCGCCACGACGGACGACGACGGCCGGATCGCGGTCGCCGGTTTCGCGGGCGACTACGAGGTGCGTGCCGGCATCGGATCGGGTGCGTTCACGCTGGGGAGCGAGCGGGGGGCGCTCGCCAACACCGGCGATCGCCGGGTCGGCCTCCGGGCGTGACGACCGGCATCGCCGACTGATCGCTCACGGCGCGGTCGGCGTCCATGAGCTTCCATCGGCGGCACTGCGCTCGACGGCCGCGAGCACGCGCTGAACGTGGAGCCCGTCGTCGAACGACGGCTCAGGGTCGGAGCCGGAGGTGATGGCTCCGACGAAGTCGACCACCTCGTGCGAGAACGCGTGCTCGTAGCCGATCGCGTGCCCGGTCGGCCACCAGTTGGCCATGTACGGATGCTCGGGCTCGGTCACGATGATGCGCGTGAACCCCTGCTCCCCCGCCGGCGCGGTCGCGTCGTAGAACTGCAGTTCGTTCATCGCCTCGAGGTCGAAGGCGATCGCGCCGCGGGAGCCGCTCAGCTCGACGCGCAGCGCGTTCTTGCGTCCGGTCGCATAGCGCGTCGCCTCGAACGATCCGACGGCGCGATCGGCGTGACCGCCCGCGAGCCGCGCCGTGAACCACGCTGCATCGTCCACGGTGACGCGCCCGCGCTCCTCCGACGCGGTCCCCGAGAGGCCGACGGTCTCCCCGAGCAGCGGGCGCTCGGTGACGAAGGTCTCGAGCGTCCCGCTCACCGTCGCGAGCCGCGATCCGGTGAGGTGCTCGACGAGGTCGATCGCGTGTGCGCCGATATCGCCGAGTGCACCCGAGCCGGCGAGCGTCTTGTCGAGCCGCCAGGTCATCGGGCCGTCCTCGTCGGTGAGCCAGTCCTGCAGATACGCCGCGCGCACCTGCCGGATGTCGCCGAGACGGCCATCCTGAACGAGCTTCCTGGCGAAGCCGATCGCTGGAACGCGGCGGTAGCTGAAGCCGACCATCGACCGGATGCCCCTGGCTCGCGCGGCGTCCGCGGCCTCGGCCATGCGCTCGGCCTCGTCGACCGAGTTCGCGAGCGGCTTCTCGCACAGCACGTGCTTGCCCGCTTCGAGCGCAGCGATCGCGATCTCCGCATGGGAGTCGCCCGGCGTGCAGATGTCGACGATGTCGATGTCCGGATCCTCGATGACGCGCCGCCAGTCGGTCTCCGCGCGCTCCCACCCGAATCGCACCCGCGCATCCTCGACCCGCTCGGCGTCCCGGCCGACGATCGTGCGCATCACGGGCTCGGCGTCGAGGTCGAAGAAGCGCGGAGCCACGCGCCAGCCCTGCGAGTGGGCGGCTCCCATGAATCCGTAGCCCACCATCGCGACCCCGAGGGTCGGCTTCGTTGTGCGGTTCATGTGATGCTCCTTCGCAGTCGTCGGCGGTCTGCACCGTAGCCTCGCCCCGCGCGGCCGCGCAAGTCGTGCGCGCTGTGCGCGTGCTCGGGGCCGCGCCCAACCGCTGGCACGCGAGTCGGGGATTAATCACGCGGATCGGCGGATTCGCGTGCTTAATCCCCGACTCGACGAGGTGGGCGGGCACGCGCGACCCGCGCTGAGACGCGAGTCAGGGATGAGTCGCGCCGATCGGGGTTTCGGAATGGGCGATCGGATGATATGTTGAGTCACGCAACAAATCATCGCTGCATTCACCAACGCCGCTGAAGGAACACCCATGACTACGACACCGACCCGCGCCGACAAGTTCTCGTTCGGACTCTGGACCATCGGATACAACGGCACCGACCCGTTCGGTGGCCCCACCCGCCCCCAGCTCGACGTGGTCGAGGCCGTCACCAAGCTCAACGAGCTGGGCGCATACGGTCTGACCTTCCACGACGACGATCTCTTCGCGTTCGGCTCCACCGACGCCGAGCGGCAGAAGCAGATCGACCGCCTCAAGCAGGTCCTCAGCGACACCGGCGTCATCGTGCCGATGGTCACCACGAACCTGTTCAGCGCCCCGGTCTTCAAAGACGGCGGCTTTACCTCGAACGACCGCGCCGTCCGCCGGTTCGCCCTGCGCAAGGTGCTCCGCAACCTCGACCTGGCCGCCGAGCTCGGCGCCAAGACGTTCGTGATGTGGGGCGGCCGCGAGGGCGCCGAGTACGACGCCGCCAAGGACATCCGGGCCGCGCTCGAGCGCTACCGCGAGGCCGTGAACCTGCTCGGCCAGTACGTGACCGACAAACGCTACGACATCAAGTTCGCGATCGAGCCCAAGCCCAACGAGCCCCGCGGCGACATCCTGCTGCCGACCGTCGGCCACGCGCTCGCCTTCATCGAGACGCTCGAGCGCCCCGAGCTCGTCGGTGTGAACCCCGAGGTCGGGCACGAGCAGATGGCCGGCCTCAACTTCGCCGCCGGCATCGCCCAGGCCCTCTACCAGGGCAAGCTGTTCCACATCGACCTCAACGGCCAGCGCGGCATCAAGTACGACCAGGACCTCGTGTTCGGCCACGGCGACCTGCAGAACGCGTTCGCCCTCGTCGACCTGCTCGAGAACGGCGGCCCCAACGGCGGCCCGTCCTACGAGGGTCCGCGTCACTTCGACTACAAGCCGTCGCGCACCGAGGACATCACCGGCGTGTGGGACTCCGCCGCGGCCAACATGCGCACCTACCTGCTGCTCAAGGAGCGTGCGCAGGCGTTCCGCGCCGACCCCGAGGTGCAGGAGGCTCTCGAAGCGTCGCGCGTCACCCAGCTGTCGGTGAACACGCTGAACGACGGCGAGAGCTACGACGACCTGCTGGCCGACACCTCGGCCTACGAGGAGTTCGACGCGGACGCGTACTTCGGCGGCAAGGGCTTCGGCTTCGTGCGCCTGCAGCAGCTCGCCCTCGAGCACCTCATCGGCGCCCGCGGCTGACCCTGCTTTTCCCCTGCTGTTCCCCCTGTCGTTGAGGGGCGGCGAACGCACCTTCCACCGGAGTGATCCGGTGCGTTCGCCGCCCCTCGACGACGTTTCTTCGATCCTGAGGAGTGAGCCCCGATGACACTCGTGGCCGGAGTCGACTCGTCGACCCAGAGTTGCAAGGTGGTCGTGCGCGACCTCGAGACCGGCGCGCTGGTGCGCTCGGGGCGCGCCGCGCATCCGGACGGCACGGAGGTCGCTCCGTCGGCGTGGTGGGACGCCCTGCAGTCCGCGATCGCGGCGGCCGGCGGCCTCGACGACGTCGCAGCGATCTCGATCGCCGGGCAGCAGCACGGCATGGTCGTGCTGGATGCGGAGGGTCGCGTCATCCGCGACGCCCTGCTCTGGAACGACACGCGCAGCGCCCAGGCCGCGCTCGACCTCATCGACGCGGTGGGAGCATCCGACTACGCCCGACGTGTCGGTGTGGTGCCGGTGGCCTCGTTCACCGCGACCAAGCTCCGCTGGCTCCGGGATGCGGAACCGGCGAACGCGGCGAAGGTGGCGGCCGTCGCACTCCCCCACGACTGGCTCACCTGGCGACTGCTCGGTTACGGTCCGGCGGGCGAGAGCCCGCTCGGTCCCGACCTCGAAGCGCTGACGACCGACCGCTCCGACGCGAGCGGCACGGCCTACTGGAGCGCCGTCTCGGGCGCGTACGACGCCGAGCTGTTCGAGCTGGCGCTCGGGCGCGCCGGGCGTGAGGCCGGGTCCCGTGCCGCCGACGGCGCCGACGGGGCCGGCGAAGCGCCCGTCGTGCTGCCGCGCGTGCTCGGCCCGTCGGAGGCCGCCGGCCGGACGCCCGACGGTGTGCTCGTCGGCCCCGGCGCCGGCGACAACGCGGGTGCGGCGCTCGGGCTCGGTGCGACCGACGGCGACGTGGTGGTGTCGATCGGCACCAGCGGAACGGTCTTCGCGGTCACCGATGCACCCGTCGCCGACAGCTCGGGAACGGTCGCCGGCTTCGCCGACGCCAGCGGCCTCAGCCTCCCCCTCATCGCGACCCTCAACGCGGCGCGCGTGCTCAGCTCGATCGCCGACCTGCTCTCGCTCGACCACGACGGCCTCGCCGCCCTGGCTCTCGAGGCCGAGCCCGGCGCCGGCGGCGTGGTGCTCGTGCCGTACTTCGAGGGCGAGCGCACGCCCAACCTGCCCGACGCGACGGCCAGTATCCACGGGCTGACGATCGCCTCGACCCGGCCGGCGAACCTCGCGCGCGCCGCCATCGAGGGGATGCTCTGCGGACTCGCCGACGGCCTCGACGCCGTGCGGTCGGTCGGGGTGAAGGAGCAGCGCATCCTGCTGATCGGCGGCGCCGCGCTCAACCCGGCCGTGCAGAGCGTTGCCGCCCAGGTGTTCGACGCGCCGATCGTGGTCCCAGCACCCGGCGAGTACGTCGCCGACGGCGGCGCGGTTCAGGCGGCGTGGGCGCTCACGGGCGAGCGGCCGTCGTGGGCGGTCGAGCTCACCACGGAGCTCGCGGTGGATGTGCGTCCCGTGATCCGCGAGCAGTACGCGGCCGCGCGCGCCTGACGGTCAGTCCGAGAATCCGGTAGCGAGGGCGGCGCCGGCCGCCCGCGCCCAGTGCGGCGCGTCGGCGATCGCCGCCGCCGAACCTCCCGCCCGTTCGCTCAGTGACGCCGTCGCGACGAAGGCGTCGGCCGGTGCGTCGATCGCACCCGCGACCAGCAGCGCGGGAACCCTTGCGGCCGCGGCCAGCCCGGACACGTACTCCGGCACCTTGCCCGCGGCCGACTGCGAATCGAACCGCCCTTCGCCGGTGACCACCGCATCCGCGTTCGCCACGAGGGCCGGGAGCCCCAACGCCTCCCCCACTGCGGCCGCGCCTGGCGCCAGCGTGGCGCCCCACGCGAGGAGGCCGTAGCCGGTTCCTCCCGCCGCCCCGGCGCCCACCGCATACGGTCGTCGGCCGACCGCGCGCGCGAGTCGCGCGAGACCGGACTCGAGGCCGGTCACCTGTGCGGGGTCCGCGCCCTTTTGCGGCCCGAAGACGGCGGCGGCGCCGGTCGGCCCGAGCAGTGGGTTGGTCACATCGCTCAGGATCCGCACGCCTTCCGGCGGCAGGGGCGGCAGGCCGCTGAGGTCGGCGCGGGCGAGCGTACCGAGCCCGCGGTTGCCGAGCCGGATGGGTCGCCCCGAGGCATCCACGAAGTGCGCGCCCAGTGCGGCCAGGGCGCCGACACCCCCGTCGGTGGAGGCGCTTCCGCCGATGGCGAGCAGCAGGCGCGGCACTCCGGCGGCGAGCGCCGCCGCGATGGCCTGCCCGAATCCGAACGTGTGCGCCTCCAGCGGTGCGAGCACCGGCATCAGCGCCAGGCCGCTGGTCTCGGCGAGTTCGACGACGCCGGTTCCGTCGGGCAGTTGCAGCCACGACGCCTCGACCTCCGCGCCGTCCGGACCGAGCACGCTCAACCGGTGGCGCACGGAACCCGGCACGGCCAGCTCGAACGCGTCGAGCGTGCCCTCACCGCCGTCTGCCATCGGCGCGAGGACCAGCCGGTCGTCGGGCCGAACCGACGCCCAGCCGTCGGCGACCGCCGAGGCGATCGCGGCGGCCGACGCCGACCCCTTGAACGAGTCGGGTGCGATGACGACGGTGTGCGGCATGCGACTACAGTGGCACGTTCTCGGCGAACGCCCTCACCGTGCGGTCGACGACGGCCGCCCGGTCGGCGTCCCAGAGCTGCTGGTTGAAGATCTCGACCTCGACGTCGCCGGTGTAACCCGCGTCGGCGACCGCGCGCGTGAGCGAGCCGAAGTCGATGTGCCCGTCGCCCATCATGCCGCGCGAGAGCAGGACGTCGGCGGCGAGCGGGGTGACCCAGTCGCACACCTGGTAGCTCGCGATGCGGCCGCCGGCCCCCGCCCGGGCGATCTGCTCCAGCACCTGGGGATCCCACCACACATGGAAGGTGTCGACCACCACGCCGACCGACTCCGCCGGGAACTGCTCCGCCAGGTCGAGCGCTTGACCGAGGGTCGAGAGCACGGCCCGGTCGGCGGCGTACATGGGATGCAGCGCCTCCAGTGCGAGAGTCACCCCGGCGGCGCGCGCGGCCGGCTCCAGCTCGCCGATCGCGTCGCGCACGCGCTCGCGGGCCGCGACGATGTCGGTCGATCCCTCGGGAAGACCGCCCGCGACGAGCACGAGCACAGCGACCGATCCCGGCGCACCGGCGGCAGCGAGCGTCGCCGCCTCCTCGATCGCGCGGCGGTTGTCGTCGATCGAAGCGCGGCGCTCCGGTCCCTCCACAGCGGTGAAGAAGCCCGACCGGCAATGGCTCGAGACGCGCAGCCCGGAGTCCGCGACCCGCGCGGCCGCCTCGGCGAGTCCCACCTCGGCCACCGGCTCCCGCCAGAGCCCGATGCTCTGCACGCCGGCGTCGCGGGTCAGCCGCAGCGCCTCGTCGAGGCCGGCGTACTTGATCGTCGCCTGATTGATCGAGAGACGAGGATGCGCGGTCATGCCTCGACACCGTTCAGCCGCAGCAGCGCATGCCAGCGGCCGGCAGCGAGCTCGGGACGCTCCAGCGCACCGGACGCATTCGCGAGGCGCACGATCTCGGAGAGATGCGGCAGGCTCCGCGCGGCATGCAGACCGCCGATCATGGTGAACGACGCCTGATGCCCGTTGAGCCAGGAGAGGAAGGCGACTCCCGTCTTGTAATAGAAGGTGGGCGCCGCGAAGATCTGGCGGGAGAGCTCCTCGGTCGGACCGAGCACCTCGCGGTAGCGTCCGGTGTCGCCGGCATCGAGAGCCTGGATCGCCGCGGACGCAGTGGGCGCGAGCGCAGCGAACGCGCCGAGCAGCGCATCCGAGTGCCCGCGCTCGTCGCCCGCGATCAGCCCGACATAGTTGAAGTCGTCGCCGGTGAACATCCGCGCGGTCTGCGGGAGGCGCGAACGCAGTGCGATCTCGGCCCCGGCATCCAGCAGGCTCATCTTGATGCCGCTCACCCGATCGGCGTTCTCGCCGATGATGCGCAGCACGGTCTCGCCGGCGGTCGCGGAGTCGGTCGAGCCGAAGTACCCGGCGAGTACCGGATCGAACGCGGCGCCGAGCCAGTGCAGCACGACCGGCGTCGAGGCCCGCTCGAGCACCGAGCGGTAGACGCGTTCGTAGTCCGAGGCCGACGACGCCGCCCGGGCGAGATGCCGGCTGGCCATGAGCACGACGCCGGCACCGGCGTCCTCCGTGAACTGCAGTTGCTCGACGTAGGCGTCGATCACGGCGTCGAGGGAGATGACCTCGTCGTCGACGTGATCGGTGTTGACGCCGACCACCAGCGCACCGCCGGCGGCCTTCGCCTCCGCCGCGCTCCGCGTGATCAGTTCGCGCGTAGCGCGGGCATCCAGGCCCATGTTGCGCTGCGCCGTGTCCATCGCGTCGGCGACGCCGAGTCCCCACGACCAGACGTGGCGGCGGAACGCGAGCGTCGCATCCCAGTCGATGTCGGCCGGCGCGCCCGGCACGTTCTCGGCCCAGGGCTTCGGCACCACGTGCGCGGCCGCATAGGCGGTGCGGGAGGCGAGAGGCGTGGTGGGACGACTGAAGGAGGGCGCTGCGGCGAGTGCGGCCGACCCCGTGGTTCCGTCGGCGTGCAGGAGGACGAGCCGGTCGTCAGCCGTCACAGGGTCACCTCGGGCAGCTCGATGCGGCGACCCTCGCGCGACGAGCGGAGGCCCTCCTCCGCCAGCAGCACGCCGCGCGCTCCGGCCAGGAAGTCGAAGGCATTGGGTCCGTCTTCGGCCACGTGGCGGATGAACTCCTCCCACTGGGTCTTGAACCCGTTCTCGAACACGTCGTTCGCCGGCGACTCGATCCAGTCGGCGTCGTAGTCGTGCTCGTCGGCGATGTCGGGGTTCCACACGGGCTTGGGCGTCGCGTTCCGCGGCTGGATCTTGCAGCCGAAGAGCCCGACGACCGCGCTGCCGAGCGTGCCGTCGACCTGGAACTCGACCAGCTCGTCCCTGTTCACGCGCGTGGTCCAGCTGGAGTTGAGCTGGGCCGTGATTCCGCCGGCGAGCTCGAAGATCGCGTAGGCGGCGTCGTCGGCCGTCGCCGCGTACGTGTCACCGTTCTCGTCGACGCGCTGCGGGATCTCGGTGACGGCGCGGGCGTAGACGGACTCGACACGGCCGAAGAGGTTCTCGAGCACGTAGCTCCAGTGCGGGAACATGTCGACCACGATCCCGCCGCCGTCTTCCGCGCGGTAGTTCCAGCTCGGGCGCTGCGCGGCCTGCCAGTCGCCCTCGAACACCCAGTACCCGAACTCCCCGCGAACCGAGAGGATGCGGCCGAAGAATCCGGAGTCGATGAGCCGCTTGAGCTTGCGCAGCCCGGGCAGATAGAGCTTGTCGTGCACCACGCCGTTCTTGACTCCGGCGGACTGCGCGAGCCTCGCCAGCTCGAGGGCGTCCTCGTAGCTCTCAGCGGTCGGCTTCTCGGTGTAGATCGCCTTGCCGGCGGCGATGGCCTTCGTGATGGCAGGAACGCGCGCCTTGGTCACGAGGAAGTCGGAGTAGATCTGCCAGCGGTCGTCGGCCAGGGCCGCATCCAGGTCGGTCGTGTAGTTCTCGATCCCGTGCCGAGCGGCGAGTTCGGCCAGCTTGGCCTCACTGCGCCCGACCAGGAGCGGCTCGACCTGCACCCGGCTGCCGTCGGACAACCTCACCCCGCCCTGGTCGCGGATCGCCAGGATCGACCGCAGCAGGTGCTGCCGATATCCCATGCGCCCGGAGACGCCGTTCATGATGATGCCGATGGTGGTGGTCTCTGCCACGGGAACTCCCTCGTTCTGGGTGCCGGCGATGCTGCCGCAGGTTCGCGTGTTCCCCGATTCGGGAAAGCGCTTACCCGATGGTAGCCATCGCCTGCGGAGATCGTCAACCTCGGGCGCGGGCGGGCGTCTCCACCGCGTCGGCCGCGTGGAAGTCGATCCCCTTCGCCTGCCGTCCGAGCGCGGTGAGCACGATCACCGCGATGGCCGCGATCCCCACGGTCGACGCCATCGCCCATCCGTACCCGAGCTGCGGCGCCAGGGCCTGCTGGATCGGCAGGTTGAACGCGGCGATCACATTGCCGAGCTGATACGTCACTCCGGGATAGAACCCGCGGATCGCGTTCGGCGACATCTCATTGAGGTGCGCCGGGATCGCTCCCCAGGCTCCCTGGGTGGTGAACTGGATGAGCGCGGAGCCCAGGCAGAGCAGACCGGCCGTCGTCGAGAAGGCGAAGATCGGGATGATCGGCAGGGTCAGCGCAGCGCCCAGGATGATCGTCGCCTTGCGCCCCCAGCGGTCGGACAACGACCCGAGGGTGATGCAACCGACGATCGCCCCGATGTTGTAGATCACGACGATCCAGCCGGCGGTCGCCGCATCCAGCCCGGCTCCCCCGTGATCCGTCGCCTTCAGGAACGTCGGGTAGATGTCCTGCGTACCGTGGCTCATCCAGTTGAACGCTGCCATCAGCAGCACCAGGTACACGAACCGGCGGAGCACCCGGCCGTCGAAGAACACCCGGCGGATCGAGGTGTTCGCCTTGCGCATCTTGTCCTGCGTGTTCTCCCACACCTCGGACTCCTTCACCCGCGAGCGGATGATGAGCGTGATGAGCGCAGGCAGGATGCTCAGGGCGAACAGCCAGCGCCAGCTCAGGCCGAACACGGAGTGCACGAGCAGGAAGGCGAGCGCGGCGAGCAGATAGCCGGCCGAGTACCCCGCCTAGAGGATGCCCGAGTAGAACCCGCGACGCTGCCGCGGCACCTTCTCCATGGTGAGTGCGGCGCCCAGACCCCACTCGCCGCCCATCCCGATGCCGTAGAGCAGGCGCAGGATGAACAGAACGGTGAAGTTGGGCGCAAACGCGCAGAGGAAGCCGACGACCGAGTAGAAGCAGACGTCCACCATCAAGGGGACGCGGCGCCCGATCCGGTCGGCCCACAGCCCGAACAGGTACGCGCCGACGGGTCTCATGACGAGAGTGATCGTCGTGAGGAATGCCATCTGCTCGAGCGGCACCCCGAACTCGGCGCCGATGTCGGCGTAGACGAGCACGATGATGAAGTAGTCGAATGCGTCCATCATCCAGCCGAGCAGCGACGCCACGAACGCGTTGCGCTGGTCGGCGTTGAGACGGGTGGGTGCGGTGTCGGTTGCAGCCACGAGAGAGCCCTTTCGATCGACGGTGATCAGGATGCGCTAGCGAGAAAGCGCTTACCAAACGGTTACCGTAGACCGATCGAACGGGGTGTCAACCCATCGATCCAGCACGGAGGGCGAGGGAGCGGACGTGGCGCAGCGGGGCACTGAGCCCGAGCGGGGCCGGCCGATACGGCGACCGTGACGGACGCCGCGGCTACGGACGGAGCGGTGTCGATGCGCGCAGCGTCACCACGCCGGCGACGGGCTCGGTGAGCGACTCGCCCGCATCGTCGGCGAGGGCGAGCTCGAGTGCGCGTGCGCCGATCTCGGCGAGCGGCAGGGTGACCGTCGTCAGGGATGGCGTCACATCCTGCACCAGGGGGATGTCGTCGAACCCGGCGATCGCGATGTCGTCGCCCGGGCGCACTCCGGCCTCACGCATGGCGGCCATCGCGCCGACCGCCATCACGTCGGTGACCGCGAACACGCATCCCGGCCGGGCGTCCTCGGCGAGCACCGAGGCCATCGCCTCGTAACCGCCGTCGCGGGAGAACGCGCCGTGCCGCACCCGCGCATCCGGTGCGACGCTCAGGAAGCCCGCGGTCCGCTCACGCGCGGTCACGAGGTTCTCCGGCCCGGCGAGCACGACGAAGTCGGAGTAGCCCCGCGAGACGAGCGCACGGGCGAGGTCGGCGGCCCCCTCCGCGTTGAGCACGGCGACGGACCGCACGCCGTCGACCGCCGAGCCGATCACGGCGACCCGGTCGAGCGCCCCGAGGTCCGCTGCGGCCGCGTCCACGACACGGCTTCCGGCGAGGATCACGGCACGGGGCCGCTGTCCCCGGAGTGCGGCGAGGGCCGCCTTCTCGCGCGACGGCTCCACCCCGGTCGCCGTGAGCGTGACGACGAGACCGCGGTCATCGGCCACCCGGATGACCCCCGACGCGATCGAGGAGAAGTACGGGTCCGCGATGTCACCGACCACCACGGCCACCGTGTTGCTGGTGCCGCGGGCCATCGCCTGCGCCTGCGTGTTGGCGCTGTAGCCGAGGGCGCTGGCCGACTCCAGGACGCGCGCCTGGAGCTCCGGGTTCACCTTGCGCGTGCTCCCGTTGAGAGCGCGGGATGCGGTGGCCAGCGACACTCCGGCGTGGTCGGCCACCTGCGCGAGGGTGGGGGCGTTGTCGGTCACACCGTCACCCTATCCGGCCCGCTCATCGGCGATCAGCCGTGAAGACGCGGAGTCGAGGCGCGGACGACCGGGTAGGCCGGCACGGTGCGCACGTCGCCGTCGGGACTGAGCGCCCGCTTGATCGCCTCCTCGGCCACCGTGTCGAGCGCGATGTGCACCGTCGTCAGGGGCGGCACCACATCCCGCAACGTCGTGATGTCGTCGAACCCGGCGACGGCGATGTCGTCGGGGATGCGCAGCCCACGTGCGCGCAGGCCGGCGATCGCGCCGAGTGCCATGTCGTCGGTGATCGCGAACACCAGCTCCAACCGGTCGAGCTCGTCATCGGAGAGCGCCAGGATGTGGTCCCGCGCGCCCTCCCAGGTGAACTCGGGATACGCGACCTCGGTCACGGCATCGCCGGCCGACGACTGCGCCATGCCGGCCACGAACCCCTCGACGCGCTGCTGCATCGAGAGCAGCGGCGTCGCGCTGCCGAGCACCAGGCTGCGCCGGTAGCCGAGCCCGGCGAGTGCGGCGGCGAGTTCTCGCGCCCCCTCGTGGTTGTCGAACGTCACCGTCTCGAACGGGAGGTCGGTGCGGCTGATCAGCACCACCCGGCCGCCGGTCTCCTCGTAGCGCTGGAGTTCGGCGATCAGCTCGCCGCCGCTCGGCGGGTCGACATAGCCGGTTCCGGCCAGGATGATCGCCTGCGGCTGTTGTCCGCGCAGCTCGCGCACGAGGTCGAGCTCGCGGTCGACGCGGCGGTCGGTGACGGCGATCGAGACGCGCAGGTCGTTGGCCTCGGCCTGCCGCATGATCGCGGCGGCCATCGCCGAGAAGTAGGGATCGGAGATTCCGCTGATGATCAGGGCGACCGTGCGGGAGGAGCCGCGGGCGATGACCTGCGCGGCGAGATTGGGTGTGTAGCCGAGCTCGCGAGCGGCCGCCAAGACCTTCGTCCGGTAGCTCTCCGCCACTTTGCGCGCACTGCCGTTCAGCACCCGGGAGGCGGTCGGCTGGGACACCCCGGCGCGCAGTGCGACGTCGTCGAGCGTGACGGGCCTGCGCGGACCCTCGTCGCTCTGCGGTTCGCTCACCGCTCCAGCCTAGCGAACGGGCAGACCGCCGGGAATGCGGATGCCGAGCGTGTCTCACCTCGACTTCGACACCGCGGTCACAGCATCAGCATCCACGCGAGGCCCGCGCCGCAGGCGCCTGCCGACACCGCCGAGTGGATGTGCCAGCCACGTCGTGCGAGAAGCGCCCGCACCGCGATCCACCCGACGACGACCACGAGCATGGCGCCAGGGGCCGCAGCCGACAGCGCGAGACTCCCTGGGGATCCGCCCATCCGGTGTGCGTGGGCGGCTGTGCCCGCCGAGCCCGGCAGCGTGCCGGTGGCCATGAACGCCATCGTCGCCATGACGAGCAGCATCGCCCACAGGTCGGCGAGATGCTCGCGCGCCCAGTGCTTCGTTCGCGCGAGCGGCGCGTAGCCGAACGAGAGCAGCACCAGGGCGCCCGCTGCCGCGACCATCGCGCCGGCGGTGTGCCCTCCCAGCACCGCGGCCGCCATCACGCCCGCCGGCACCGCCTCGTGCGCGAGCGCCCGGGCTGCACCGCCCAACGATGCGGGCGAGACGAAGGTGTTCGCGCGCCCGAACCCTTCTTCTCGCACCGATCGCGGTGCGCGCCCGAGCGCCGCGCTCACGCGCGCCAGACGGTCTTGATGTTCGTGAACTCGCGGATCCCCAGCGCCGACAGCTCACGGCCGTAACCGGAGTCCTTGACACCGCCGAACGGCAGCTGCGGGAACGACGCGGTGAGACCGTTCACGAACACGCCGCCGGCATCGATCCCGTTCTGGAAGAGCTCCGCCTCGCCGTCGTCGTTCGTCCACACGCTGGAGCTGAGTCCGAAGTCGGAGTCGTTCGAGCGCTCGACCGCCTCCTCGGCGCTGGCCACGGGGTACAGGCACGCGACGGGGCCGAAGCACTCCTCGCGGTAGATCCGCATCTCGGGCGTGACGCCGGTGAGCACGGTGGCCGGATAGAACCATCCCGGTCCGTCCGGGATCTCGCCGCCCACGAGCGCGGTCGCCCCCTTGGCCAGAGCATCCTCGACCAGCGCGTGCGCGTCGCGCCTGCCCTGCTCCGTGGCGAGAGGGCCGAACGAACTGGACTCGTCGAACGGATCGCCGGCCTTCTGGGCAGCCATGCCGGCGACGAACGCCTCCTCGAACGCACCGTAGACGTCGTCGTGCACGTAGTACCGTTTGGCCGCGATGCAGCTCTGACCGGAGTTCTGCACCCGGGCGTTCACGCCGGCGGCGGCCGCAGCAGCCACGTCGGCGGAAGGCATCACCACGAACACGTCGGTGCCACCGAGCTCGAGCACCGACTTCTTGATGTTGCGGCCCGCGGCTTCGGCGATAGATGAGCCCGCCCCGACCGATCCCGTGAGCGTCACGGCGCGGATGCGCGGGTCGTCCAGCAGAGGCGCCACCGCACCGCCTTCGAGCAGCAGGGTCTGAAACGCCCCCGCAGGGAACCCGCCGCGCGCGAACAGCGACCCGAGGTACAGGGCGCTCTGCGGAACGCTGGACGCGTGCTTGAGGATGCCGGTGTTGCCGGCCATCAGTGCGGGCGCGGCGAAGCGGATCACCTGCCAGAAGGGGTAGTTCCACGGCATCACCGCGAGCACGGTGCCGATCGGCTGGTAGCGCACGCTCACCGCCGAGGCCCCGACGTCACCCGGCTCGACCGGGTGCTCGTCGGCGAGGTACTGCTCGGCGTGGTCGGCGTACCAGCGCATCCCACGGGCCGACTTGGCGACCTCGTACTTCGCGGTGCCGATCGTCTTCCCCATCTCGGTGGAGACGAGGGACGCGACCTCGTCGAGCTCGGCGTCCAGGAGGTCCGCGGCCGCGCGCATCCAGGCCGCGCGTTCGGCGAAGGTGGTCGCGGCGAGCTCCGCGTAGGTGGCGTGGGCGGCGGCGACGATGCTCTCGACCTCGTCCGCGGTGTGCGGCTGGAAGGTCTTGAGGGTCTCGCCCGTGGCGGGATTGACGGTGGCGATGGCCATGTGCTGACTCCTTTGTTCTGCGGTTGGCGTGTTCTGCGGTTGGCGTGTTCTGCGGTCGAGTCTCTGCTGCGGAGGACTAGCCGGTCGCGCGGCGTCGTGCGAGCTCGATGC
Organism: Leifsonia sp. 10N434; assembly: GCF_056394405.1. Lineage (NCBI taxonomy): Bacteria > Bacillati > Actinomycetota > Actinomycetes > Micrococcales > Microbacteriaceae > Leifsonia > Leifsonia sp. 10N434. Next base: position 167,330 of record NZ_JBFTHV010000001.1, read on the forward strand.
CGCCGCTGACGGGTGCGTCGTCGAGCAGCACCACCGCGAGTGCCGGATGCGCGCGCGTGATCCGCGCCGACAGTGCCGAGAAGAGCCGGGGCTGGTTCGCGATCACGCTGCCGGCGGCGACGACGGCATCCGCGACTGCTCCGCGGCGGACGAGCTGGTCGACCAGGGCGGCGAGCCGTTGGGCCGAGCGGTCGATGACGCGCGCCGCCCGGGCGGATCCCGCATCGGCCGCGGCGAAGACCGCGATGGCGCGCGGCCCCCAGTTCTCTGCGGTGGGGGTGTCGTTGACGGCGCGCGCGAGGGTGGGCGCCGAGGACACTCCGAAGGCGAGCTGCAGCGCGTTGAGCAGTCCGTCGTCGGGGAGCCCCTCGTCGCGGGCGAGCAGGGCCGCGATGGTCGCATCGCGCACGATGGCCGGCGCGCCCCCTTCGTCGCCGATCACCCAGCCCCAGCCTCCGGAGAACAGCGTCTCGCCGGCGGCGTCGCGCCCGACGGCGATCGATCCGGTGCCAGCGATGATGCCGATGCCCCGCTCGATGCCCGCAGCGGGCACCAGCAGTTCGGCGTCGTTGACGACGGTGGCCGGGTAGCCCAGTAGCTCGAACTCGTGCTCGAGCTCACGACAGTGCTCGACGGTGTCGCAGCCCTGCGCGCCGACACCGACGGCGAGCACGCGCGCACCCTCCGGCACCGCGCGGCGGATGCGGTCGGCAAGCCAGCGAGCGGCGCTCCCTGCCGGCGAAGCGCTCCAGTCTTCGGCCGGCAGGGAGACGTCGGCGATACGCGAGCCGTCGAGAGTGTCGACCCGCACGCCGAGCTTGGTGCCACCGGCATCCAAGCCCACGATCACATCGGTCACGCCGCTCCCCCTGCCGCGTCGACCGGAACCTTCGTATCCGCGTTGTGGAAGACGAACTCCTCGATCTCCACACCGCGCACGTCGGCGACCGCCCCGACGAGGATCTGCAGCACGAGGGCTTCGAGCACCGCGCGCTGCGACGCGGGGAGCTTGGGCAGCCGCACGGGGTGGAGCGTCGCCGACGGCTCGACATCCTCCCCCGTGATCAGGATGACGTGGTGGCCGGCATCGGAAAGGGTCGTCGCGAGGTCGATCTCGCGGCTGTCGCCGAGCACGACGTGCACCCCGTCGCCTGCGGACTCCATCGACCCGTGCAGGTACTGCCGGGTGCTCATGGCCGTCGCTGGAATGCGTGCCACCTCGCGGAACAGCAGCGCCCCGGCCTCCGCCGATCCCACGGCCGGACCGGCCCCGACGAAGTCGCAGGAGGCGACGGTGCGGAACAGCCCGGCGAGCCCCACCACCTGGTCGGTGACCCCGTCCTCGACCGATGCGAAGGTCTCGTGCAGGGTCGTCCACCCCGGGTCGATCCGGCCGCCGTCCCACGCATCGGCGAGCATCCCCAGGGCGGCGACGGTGGCCGTGTAGCCGAGGGTGGAGGCGTAGCTGTCGGAGAGGTTGCCGAGCGAGATCGTCGACGCGAGCTGCGCGATCGGCGAGGGCTCGGAGTTGACGACCGCCAACCGCAGCTCCGGAGCGACCGACTCGAGCACGGCGAGCGTCTCCGCACTCCGGCCGCTCTGCGAGATGCCGACGATCGGATGCACGCTCTCCGGGAACGGGAGAGGGAGATCGCCGGCCCCCAGGCGCCACGAGTGGATGCCGCGTGAGCGAAGGCTCCAGACCGGCGCGCACGCGGCGGCGAGGCTCGCCCCGATGCCGACGAAGATCGGCCCGGGACCACTCAGCACCCCGGCCTCCTTTCGCTCCTCGATGCGGTCGGCGATGCGCGGGATGGCCCGGCCGAGCTCGTCGGCCTGAGTCGCGCGGGCTGCCGCGAAAGTGATGTACCCGATCATCGGTTTCCCCTCGATGGTGTGGTGGTGGCCGCCAGGGCCGTTGGTGCGGTCGGATCCCACTCGATGGGGAGCGGGTCGACCGGTCGAGCGGTGCTCGAGATCGCGACGGGGACGCCGGAGTCGATCGACTCCTCGATCGCCAGCATCACCTCGAGCGCGTGGTAGGCGAGCTCCCCCGAGGCTCGGGGAGTGCGGCCGTCCCTGATGGCCCGCGCCATCTCGAGCACTCCGACCCCGCGCTCGCGGTGGACGCCCGGCGGCGGGATCTCGGTCCAGTCGGCGAGGCGGTCATCGCCGGCGAGCACTCTGGTCGCGCCGTCGAAGCCGCTGACGGGCACCTCCAGGACCCCGGCGGAACCCGTGATCTCGAAGGTCTGACGTCGCAGAGCCGAGTCGAAGCTGTAGACCGAGGTGCCGACGACTCCGGAGCGGAAGCGAGTGAGGACGCTCACGTGCGTGCTCACATCCACGGGGAAGACGGTACCGGCGTCCGGACCTGAGCCGATGACGCGCTCGGTGCGCGGCGTCTGGCCGAGCGCTTCGACCGAGGCGACGGGGCCCAGCAGCTGCACCATCGTGCTGACGTAGTACGGGCCGATGTCGAACAGCGGGCCCGCCCCCCGGGCGAACAGGAACTGCGGGCGCGGATGCCACGAGTCCGGCCCCGGCCCCTGCATCAGGGTGAGCAGGGTCTGGGGCGTTCCGATCGCGCCCTCGGCCAGGAGCCGGTGCGCGTTCTGGATCCCCTCGCCCAGGATGGTGTCCGGAGCGTTGGCCACGACCACCCCGGCGGCGGCAGCAGCATCGAGCACGGCGCGAGCAGCGGCGAGGTCCAGGGTGAGGGGCTTCTCCCCCCAGACGTGCTTGCCGGCCGCGATCGCGGCGAGCGCCACGTCGGCGTGCGCAGCGGGGATCGTCAGGTTGACGACGATCTGCACCGCGTCGAGCGCGAGCAGCTCGTCGACCGTGCCGGCGAACGGTACGCCGTAGGCCTCGGCCTGCGCTCGCGCCCTCTGCACATCGAGGTCGGCGATGCCGACGACCTGCACATCCGGATAGGTGCCCAGCGACCGCAGGTACTCGTCGGAGATGTTCCCGGCCCCGATGATGCCGACGCCGGTCATGCCCGCACCAGCCCGCCGAAGTAGTGCGCATTCTGCTCCACCAGGGGGAAGACGTCGCCCTCGTGCACGACGACCTCGACCACCGGGAGCTCGAGGCTCGCGGCGAGAGGCAGCACGTCGGCGATGTCGAAGGGGTTGCCGGCGTCGTACTTCACGTGGAGCAGCCGCACGCGGTCTCCGAGGCGCGGCACGAGCTCGTACACGTCGGCACCCCCGACGGCGGCCCAGTACGTATCCAGCTCGAGCACGACGGCGGGGTCGAGCCGTTCGACGAGGAGTTCGTACACCGGCCTCCCCCCGACCGTCTGCGCGAACTCGAAGTCGTGGTTGTGGTAACCGATCCGGATGCCGCGCGCCGCCGCGTACGCGCTCGCCTCGTTGATCGCCTCGGCCAGCGCTTCGATCCCGGCACGATCGGCGATCGACGCCGGAGGGACGAAGGGCACGACGACCGTACGCACTCCGAGGCGTTCGGCGGCGTCGAGCACCCGGTCTCTGTCGAGCTCCGTGATCTTCGCGTGCGCGGTCGTCGCGGACAGCCCGGAGGCGGCGAGAGCCGCTGCCAGACCGTCTGTATCCGTGAGGATGTCGTACGGCTCCACATGCGTGAACCCGAAGCCGGCGAGGCGTGCGAGCGTCTGCGGCAGCGCATCCGGGCCGATGTCGTCGCGCACGCTGTAGAGCTGTACGCCCAGGGGGCTCGTCATCAGTGGTGTCCTTCGTGGCCGAGGGCGGCGTGCTCGCCGCTGTGCTGTTCGTGGTGGGAACCGCCCGGCGCGCAGTGGTCGCTGGTGGTCTCAGGGATGTCCAGGGTGGGGTTCGCGCCGAAGAAGCCGTGCGGCTTGAGCACGAAGCCGGCGGAGTCGACCGGCATGATCGGCCAGTCCTCGATGCGCGGGAAGTGGGTGAGGCCGAAAGTGTGCCAGAGCACGATGTCGGTACCGTCGACGGCACGGTCGGCCGCGGTCCAGGCGGGAAGCCCCGCGCCCCCCGGATGCATGTTGACGAAGTCGCCGGCCGGATAGAGTTCGTCCGGCTCGTACGCCGTCACCCAGAGATGCTTGGCGGCATACGTCGCACGCTGATGGATGTCCGACTGTTCGTCGGCCAAGAGGGCGGGTTTGCCCTCGGGGTAGAGCACGTAGCCGACATCCCGGCCCAGACGGTTCTGCACTCCGGGGTTGGACACCAACCACACACGCCCGCGAGCGTTGTCGGCCAGCCGCTGCGCCTCCTTCTCCGTGCGCAGGCGCGTCACGGTCTGCGTGATCCCCGTGCCCGTCGGGTTCGCCGGGCCGCGCGGAACGAGCACGGCCTCGAGCTCGTCGACCGCGTTCACCGGTCCGTCGACGGCCATATCGAGGCGGGCCGAGAACAGGTGCTGGTGATACGGGGCGCCGAGCCCGGGGGCCAACTCGGAGGCATAGGCGTATCCGGCGCCGGGATAGGCCGAGGTGAACACCACACCGGTCGCCTTCACCTCGAGCTCGATGTTGCCGTCGAGCGAGAAGTACCAGTAGAACCCGTAGTCGTAGTTGCCGACGGTCACGAAGAAGCTGACCACCAGCCGGCGGTTGCGACGGGAGTCGCTCGAGCCGTTCCAGTTGTCGAAGTGCTTCCAGAGGATGCCGGTGTCTTCTTCGTGGATGCAGATCGCCTGCGGGATGACGCGCACGTTTCCGGCATTGTCGGCCAGCGTCGCATCCAGGTAGGTGATGTCGCCGACGCAATCGCAACCCAGCTCGAGGGAGTTGGCGAAGCCGCCGAGCAGGTACTCGCCGCAGTCGAAGAAGTTCTGGAACCAGCGCTGCGGACTCGGGTCGCCGTACGGCACCATCATCTCGGCGATGGATGCCCGGTAGACGACGGGACGCTGCACCCCGTCGTCGGCGATCGAGATGTTGTGGAAGACGAGCCCCTCGCGCTGATCGAACGACACCTGCAGCTGCCATCCTGCCCAGGAGAGCACGCCGTCGTCGTCGATGCTGAAGCTCGGGCCCTGGGGCTGGGTGATCTCGATCGGCTTCAGGCCGGTGCGCTGAGGCTTCCCGACCCAGTCGGCCAGGTGGAAGTTGCCGTCCTCCTGCGGCACCGGCAGCTCGACGTAGTCGATCACGTCGAGCACCTCGCGCGTCACGACGTCGACCATCACGGTGACTCCGTCGACCGGATGCGCCCAGCCGAGGTCGTCCGGTGTCTTCTGCAGGAACGTGAAGCAGCGCTGGATGCGGCGACCCGCCTCATCCGGGGCGAGCACCCCAGCGGACAGAGGATTGACGCGGAGGGTGGAGAGGTCGGTGAGGCCGCGCTTGCGCATGGCCGCGAGCCAGCGCTCGTCCTGGTGCACGATCTCCTCGACCAGCCCGAACTCGGCGAGCACGACGGGCACCTGTCCCTCGGCGGGATCGAGCTCGAGTGCGCTGACGATCCGGTCTTCTGCCGGGCAGACGACGACATCGTGGGAGGCGCCCGAGGCGAAGTCGACCAGCATCGCGCGGAACCGCCGCGCCTCCGGCCGCGCCCCGTCGGCCAGCAGCGTGCGCTTGTCCTGCTCGAGCAGTCCGAAGTACGACACATGGGTCTGTTCGCCGAGCAGGCCATCGCGCACGAGGATCCGGCGCGCAGCCGCGATCTCGTCCGGGCGCAATGAGGCGAGCGCCGCGGCGACGGTGGAGGTGCCGATGGATGCGGCGGTGTCGGTCACTTAGAGCTCCGTTCGGTTGTGGCGGGCGAAATAGGTGCGCAGGCGGTAGCGGTCGCCGGCGTACTGCACCGTCGAGGCGAGCACGGGGCGTTCGCCACGGCCGCGGACGACCTGGTGCATGACGAGAGTGGGGGTACCGGCTTCGACGTCGAGCGCCGAAGCGACGTCGGCGCTGGCCTCGCGCGCCTCGATCGTGGTCTCCGCGTTGGCCAGCTCGTTGCCTCCGTCGGCCAGGGCCTGGTAGAGAGAGTCGGTCGTGAAGTCGAAGCGCTCCGGCTGCGGCAGCAGCAGGGCGGGGATGAGCGCCCAGTCGAGGGCGATCGGCACGCCGCCGAGCATCCGCACCCGGCCGAGCCGGAAGAGCGGCGTGCCCGGGGCGATCCCCAGCTTCTCGGCCTCATCGATCGTCGACGCGGAGACCTCTGCGGTGAGCACGCGGGAGGTGGCGAGCAGCCCCATCCGCTCGGCCGTCTCGCTGAACGATTCGAGGCTGTTCGGCCACTCGTTGCGCTCGTCGGCGTGCCCGGAGACGTACCAGCCGCGGCCGTGCGACGGCGCGATCGCGCCGTCGTCGACGAGCGCCTGCAGCGCTTTCCGCAGTGTGACCCGGCTGATGCCGAGGGTGAGACAGAGCTCCCGCTCCGGCGGGAGGCGGGAACCGGCACGCAGAGTTCCACCTGCGATCTGCTCGCGGAGGGAGTCGGCGGCCTGCACCCAGAGCGGGTCCGGGTAGTCCGTGCGGATCGTGGTGTCGTTGACGGTCATCGCTCGACGCTCACCGTCTCCCACACGCCGCTCTTCATCGAGGCGTAGCAGGCGTCGAGGATGCAGTTGACGACGAACCCGTCATCGAAGGTCTCGATGGGTTCCTCGCCCGCCGCGAAGCGGTCGACGAAGTGCCGCATCTCCTGGCTGAAGCCGTACGCACGCGCCTCCTCCGGCACCGGATAGACCCAGCCCGTGTCGGCGTCCGCCTTCTCGACCAGATAGCCGGCGGGGTTCTCGATGAAGCCCCACACCGGCGTCTGCGACGTGTCGGTGACGATGCGACCGGCGCTGCCGACGAGTTCGTGGCGCAACTGCATGCCGCCCTTCTCGATCCACGACGACTCGATCTGCGCGAGCTGCCCGCCGGCGAACTTGAGGAGCGCGATGGCGGTGTCCTCTCCGCTCGTCTTGTCACCGTGCACCATCGTCGCTCCCCACGCGAAAACCTCCGCCACCGGGTTGTGCTTGCCGAAGAAATGCCTGGCGGACTCGACGGTGTGGCAGCCCATGTCGAGCAGGGCGCCTCCACCGGCCGTCTCCGCGTCCCAGAAGTGCGGAGCGTGCGGGCCGGAGTGGGCCTCTCTGGCGCGCATGGTGAGCACGTCGCCGATCGCCCCGGCTGCGACCATCTGGTGCGCTTTGGCGATGTTGGGCGAGAAGACCGAGCTCTCGGCGTAGCCGTGCCACACCCCCGCCTCCGTCACGATGCGCAGGATCTCGGCCGCCTCTGCGCCTGTGCGGGCGAGCGGCTTGGTGCAGACGATCCCCTTGCCAGCGGCGGCGGCGATGCGCACAGCCTCGACGTGCGCCTCGTTCGGCAGCGCGATGACGACGAGGTCGACCTCGGGGTCGGCGCAGAGCTGCTCGATCGAGTCGTACTGACGTGCGATCGGGCCCCATTTCGCCGCGAAGGCCTCGGCCCGCCCGAGGTCGCGCGAGTAGTTGGCGACGATCTCGGCGTTCCGGACGTCCTGCAGCGCATCCGCATAGGTGTCGCTGATGAATCCGGAACCGAGAAGACCGACTCGAATCACATTTCCTCCTGTTTGACCTCGTGTGTTCCACATAGTAGCCATGTGGTACGCAATTGGTCTACACCAACAGAGTTAATCTTGCTGAAATAAATACCTCTTGCTACCTCTATGGACCTCTATGTATGCTCTCGGTCAACCACCACACCCGATTCGAGGAGAAGTGCAGTGCAACCACGCAAGTCAATGAGGATGCGAGTCGCCGCAACACTCGCCACCGTGGCCGCCGCCACGCTCATCATCACCGGATGCTCCGCCTCGGGCGCGAGCAGCTCCAGCAGCTCCCGTTACATCAACGTGTTCTCCGGCAACCCCGGCAACCTGACCGACAACTTCAACCCCTTCGTCAGCGACGTCGCCTACGGCGCAAACGGCGCCGTGCTGGGCGCGGTCTACGAGCCGCTCTTCTACTTCAACTCCGCCAAGAACGAGAAGCCGCACCCCTGGCTGGGCACCGAGTACACGGTGTCGCCCGACGGGCTCACCTACTCGGTGACTCTCAAAGACGGCGTGAAATGGCAGGACGGCAAGCCGTTCACCGCCGCCGACGTCGCCTACACGTACAACCTGCTCAAGGAGAAGCCGGCCCTCAACCTCTACGGCCTCAAGATCGCGGAGGCGACGGCCGTTGACGACACGCATGTCACCATCACGCTCACGCAGCCGGACTACCCCAACGAGTACCGCCTGCTGGGCCTGACGTTCATCGTCCCCGAGCACATCTGGAAGTCGATCCCCGACCCGGAGAAGACCACGAACCAGAAGCCCATCGGCACCGGAGCCTTCTCGTTCGGCCAGTTCACTCCGCAGTCGGTCACCCTCACCGCGAACAAGTCGTACTACGAGAAGGGTGAGCCGGCTATCCCCGGAATCCGCCTCGTGACCTCCACCGGCAACGCGGCTGCGCTCAACTCGCTCAATGCCGGACAGATCGACTGGGCGGGCATCGCCCTGCAGGATGTGCAGAAGTCGTTCGTCGACAAGGACCCGAAGCACAACAAGTACACATCCATCCCCGCCGACATCAAGGCTCTGCTGCCGAACCTCACGAAGGCGCCGTTCAACGACGTCGAGTTCCGCAAGGCGCTGAGCCTGTCGATCGACCGCGACTCGATCATCAAGCAGGCGTTCGGCGGCACGGACACGCCCGGCAACCCGACCAGCCTGCTGCAGCCCCGCGACGAGGCGTACATCCCCGCCGCCTACAAGGGCAAGACGCTCGATCAGAACGTCGACGAGGCCAAGAAGATCCTCACCGGAGCCGGCTACAGCTACAACGGATCGGGCGACCTGCTCGGCAAAGACGGCAAGCCCGTCGCGTTCAAGATCACGACGGTCACGGGCTACACCGACACCATCACGGCCAACCAGCTGCTGGTGCAGGACTTCGCCAAGATCGGCGTGAAAGCCACACCGGAGGAGCTCTCGCTCGGCGCGTACTCGACCGAACGGCAGAACGGCACGTTCGACCTGCTCGACGACCGCATCCCCACCGGTCCCAACCCGTTCCAGCAGTTCAGCGACAGCCTGGACTCCGCCAAGACGGCGCCCGTCGGCAAACCTGCCAATGCGAACTTCGTGCGTTTCAACGACCCGGCGGTCGACAAGCTGATCGCCGAAGCCGGCAGCACCAACGACCCGGCGAAGCTCACCGCCGCTTACCAGGGCCTCGGCACGTACTTCGCCGAGAACCAGCCGTACATCATCCTCAGCCAGAACGGCGCGGTCACGACCTACCGCGACCAGTACTTCACCGGGATGCCCACCACCGACAACCTCTGGGCGACACCGTCCAACTGGCTGTCGGGCAACATCGGCTACGTCGCCAAGTCGCTGAAACCAGTCAAGTAACCAGCGTGCGGGTGGCGGACCGATCCGATCGGTCCGCCACCCGCCCCGACACCGGCGGAAAGCACCTATGCGCTACTACCTGAACAAGCTCGGCTTCTACCTGATCGCCGGCTGGATCGCGATCACCCTCAACTTCCTGCTCCCCCGGCTCGTCAAGGGCAGCCCGGTCGACGTGATCCTCGCGAAGACCCAGGGCGTCGGCCCGATGCCGCCCGAGGCGCGGCACGCGCTCGAGCTGCAGTTCGGCGTCTCCCACGAGCCCTTGATCGTTCAGTACGGCCAGTACCTCCACAACCTCTTCACTGGAGACTTCGGCCTCTCGGTGAGTTACTACCCCACCCCCGCCATCGACGTCGTGATGCAGGCGCTGCCGTGGACCGTCGCCCTCGTCGGTCTCGCCACCGTGATCAGCTACGTCATCGGCATCGTGTTCGGCTCCTGGCTCGGGTGGCGCCGAGGCACGTGGACCGATTCGATCCTGCCGGCTTCGACCTTCTTCTCGGCCATCCCGTACTTCTGGCTCGCCCTGGTGCTGGTGTACATCTTCGGGTCGATCCTGCACTGGTTCCCGGTGAGCGGCGGCTACGACTTCACCATCACCCCCGGTTTCACACCCGAGTTCATCGGGTCCGTCATCCTCTACGGCATGCTGCCCGCCATCACGATCATCCTCGCGTCGGTCTCGGGTCAGCTGCTCGGCACCCGCAACATGATGGTGTCGACGATGGCGGAGGACTACGTGGTCACAGCCCGCGCCAAGGGCCTCCGGCCGCGCCGCGTCTTCGGCTCGTACGCCATGCGCAACGCCCTCCTGCCATCGGTGGCCGGCTTCGCGATGTCGCTCGGCTTCATCGTGAACGGCTCCGTCGTGACCGAGAGCGTGTTCGGGTATCCGGGCGTCGGCTTCACCCTCCTCACCGCCGTGCAGAACAACGACTACCCGCTGATGCAGGCTCTGTTCCTCGTCATCACGCTCGCCGTGCTCGGCGCCAACCTCGTCGTCGACCTGATCTACGGCTTCATCGACCCCCGCACCCGCCTGGCGAACTGAGCCGAGAGGCGACCAAGGAGAGCACCATGAGTTTCACCCAGCAAGAGCTCGCCGACCCCGAGCTGTCGGGGTCCGAACCGGACCTTGCCGACGACGGCCCGCCCCGCACCGGCTTCTTCCGCGCCTCGGGGCGCGCATCCGGCAGGCGCAGCACCTCGCGCGGCTGGAAGTTCTGGGTCGGCATCGGCATCTGCGCCTTCTTCGCCGTGCTGGCCGTCATCGCGCCGTTCCTTGTGCCGAACCCGAACCAGTCGAGCCCGGTCGGTCTCCAGCCGCCGAGCGCCGAGCACTGGTTCGGGACCACCAACATCGGTCAGGATGTGCTCGGCCAGGTGATCGCGGGCACCACCGGCTCCGTCGTGATCGGCGTGGTGGCCGGTGCGATCACCGTGCTGCTGTCGATGATCTTCGGCATCGGCGGCGCATTCCTCGGCGGGATCTGGGACAACCTGTCGTCGCTGGTCAGCAACGTGTTCCTCGTCATCCCGGGCCTGCCGCTGCTGATCATCGTCACCGACTACGTCGAGTCGCGTGACATCATCGTGATCTCGGTCGTGATCGCCCTCGTCTCCTGGGCCGGCGCTGCCCGTGTGCTGCGGGCGCAGACCCTCTCCGTGAGGTCGCGCGACTACGTGGACGCGGCCCGCGTCGCCAGCGAGTCCAACTGGCGCATCATGCTGCGGGAGATCCTCCCGAACCTGATGCCCATCATCGCGTCGCAGTTCGTCTTCGGCGCGCTCGGCGCCATCCTTGCCGAGGCCGGTCTGTCGTTCCTCGGGCTCGGTGCGCCCGGCGGCAAATCGTGGGGAAGCATCCTGTTCTTCGCCCAGAACGCGCAGGCGATCACTCTGGGCGCCTGGTGGTGGTTCGTGCCGCCCGGCCTCTGCATCGCCATCCTCGGCGCGGCACTCGGCCTGATCAACTTCAGCATCGACGAGCGCATCAACCCGCGCCTGCGCACCGCCGCCATCGTGAAGCGCGCACGCAGAAAGGGGGCGACCGCATGAGCGCGCCGCTGCTGAGCATCCGCAACCTGACCGTCGACTACCAGACGGACTCTCCCGTGCGTGCCGTGAACAACGTGTCCCTCGACATCCGCCCCGGCGAGATCGTCGGACTCGCCGGCGAGTCCGGATGCGGCAAGTCGACGCTCGCGTACACCGTCACCCGGCTGCTCCAGGCACCGGCCGAGATCACCGGCGGCTCGATCGAGTGGCGACGCGACGACGGCGGGATCACCGACGTGCTCTCGCTCGACGGGCCGGACCTGCGGGCATTCCGCTGGCAGGAGATCTCGATGGTCTTCCAGGGGGCGATGAGCGCCTTGAACCCCGTTCACCGCATCGGATCGCAGATCGAGGACGTCTTCATCGACCACCGCAGCGGGCTCAACCGCCGCGAGCGCCGCGAACGCGCCGCCGAGCTGCTGCGCACGGTCGGCATCCCCGCCGACCGTCTACGCAGCTATCCGCACGAACTCTCGGGCGGCATGCGGCAGCGGGTCATGATCGCGATGGCGCTCGCCCTTCGGCCGCGCCTGATCATCATGGACGAGCCGACCACCGCGCTCGACGTCGTCGTACAGCGCAACATCCTCGAGGAGATCGACCGCCTGCGAACGGAGTTCGGCTTCGCCGTACTGTTCATCACCCACGACCTCGGGCTGCTGCTCGAGATCAGCGACCGCGTCGGTGTGATGCTGTCCGGTCGCCTGGTCGAGCAGAACACACCGGACGTGCTGCTGGAGAACCCCTCGCACGAGTACACGCGGCACCTGCTCCGTTCCTTCCCCAGCCTGCGCGGCGACGTGCCGCTCACCGGATCCCGCTACATCGACAGCGGAGAAGAGGTCACCGCATGACCACCCTCGAAGCCCTCCATCTGCGCAAGAACTACGAGATCAGAGGAACCGGCCTGAAGAACAAGATCCTCAAGGCGGTCGACGACGTGTCGATCGTGGTGCGCCCGGGCGAGTCGGTCGCCCTCGTAGGCGAGTCGGGCAGCGGGAAGTCGACCATCGCCAAGATGCTCATCCGTCTGATCGAGCCGACCGCAGGAGACATCACGCTCGACGGCGAGCGCATCGGTCGAGGCCGCGCCGCCACCACGCGCTACCGCTCGCGCGTGCAGATGGTGTTCCAGGATCCATTCTCGTCGCTCAACCCGTCGCTTACCATCCGGCACCATCTCACGCGCCCGCTGCGCATCCACGGCATCGTGAGGAACCGGGCGGAGGAGGAGCGCGAGCTGCGCCGTCTGCTCGAATCCGTGAACCTCGGTCCGGCGGCGGCCGTGCTGGCGAAATACCCGCACGAACTCTCCGGCGGCCAGCGCCAACGCGTCGCGATCGCGCGCGCCCTCGCGCCCCGTCCCGAGGTGCTGATCGCCGACGAGCCGGTGTCGATGCTCGACGTCTCCATCCGGCTGGAGATCCTGCAGCTGCTGGACGACCTGAAGCGGGAGCGCAATCTGGCGGTGCTCTACATCACGCACGACCTGGCCACGGCGCGGCACTTCTCGTCGCAGATCGTGGTCATGCGCCACGGCCGGGTGGTCGAGCGCGGGGCATCGGGCGACGTGATCCTGAACCCGATCCACCCCTATACACAGCTGCTGGTGCGCGCAGCGCCCGACCCGCACTCGGAGATCTTCGAGATCGACGAGGAACGGTTCCGCCTCTCCCCCGAGGTACTCATCACCGACATCGACCCCGGGCCGACACCCGACGCATCGCACTGGGCTCGCGCCTGGACCGACGACCCGGCGGTCGCGGAACTGCTCGCCTCGGTGTGATCAGCGCGTGCGCGCGAAGAAGGTGCGGAGGCGGTAGCGATCGCCCGCGTAGGTGATCGTCGAGACGAACAGCGGGTGCTCTGCGCGGTCGACCGCGACCTGACGCATGACAAGCACCGGCTGCCCCGGCTCCAGCCCGAGATGGGCGGCGACGTCGGCCTGGGCACTCCGCGCCTCGATCGTCGCGTCCGCTCGCAAGGGCTCGACACCGGCGTCGGCGAGGCGCTGGTAGAGCGAGTCGACGGCGAAGTCGGCCGAGGCCAGGTCGGGCGCGAGAGCGGCCGGGATGCGCGTGATGTCGACGGCGATCGGCACCTCGTCGAGCAGCCGAACGCGCTCGAGGTGGAAGAGGGGCGTGCCGGGGGCGACGGACAGTTCCTCGGCCTCGTCGAGCGTCGCGGACTTGGTCACGGCGCGCAGCACCCGGGACGAGGCGACCAGCCCCATCCTCGTGGCGGTCTCGGTGAACGACTCCAGGCTGTTGGGGAACTCCTTGCCGACACTCGGCGCCTGCGCCACGTACCAGCCCCGGCCGTGCGACGCGCTCAGCACGCCATCCTCGACGAGCTGCCCGAGCGCTTTGCGCAGAGTGACACGGGAGATGCTGAGCTGCTGGCAGAGCTCCCGCTCGGGAGGCAGGCGCATGCCCGGCTTCAGCACGCCGGTGGCGATCTCGTGCGTGATCAGGTTCACGGCCTGGATCCAGAGCGGCTCCGGGTAGTCAGGACGGATCGCCGCGACGGCGGCTCCCCCGCTGGCTTCACTCATCGGTTCCACCCTCCACTGTCCCCATGCACGCCTCATTCATACCACTCGTTACCTTTTCGAGCCGATGCCGAGCCGAACCGGTTCGGAATATTCCGATGTCCCGCTCACGGGCGCGCGATCAGGCGGTCGAACGCCGCCGACAGCTCCTCGCTCACGCCGCGAGCATCCGGGGTGGCGTCGTGGTGGGCGATGATCTCCCTGGCACCCTGCGAGAAGCTCACCCGGGGAGCGAATCCGGGGACGAGCCGGCGCAGCTTGGCCGTATCGAAGAGCATGCTGTGCCGGAAGTCGTGCTCGAGCACCTCGCCCCAGCCCGGCCACTGCGCTGCGATCGACTCGCTCGACCGGTGCACGAGCCGCGGCGAGCGCACCCCTGCCGCGGCCGCGAGCTCGACATGGATCTGGTCCCACGTGAGGATGTCACCGCTGACCACATTGACGCTCTCCCCGACGGCGTGCTGGTTGCCGAGCAGTGGGTAGAAGGCCCTGGCGAAATCGCTGGAGTGCATCAACGTCCACAACGAAGTGCCGTCGCCGTGCACGATCACCGGTCGCCCCGTGCGCATCCGTTCGATGGCCGTCCACCCCGACAGTACGGGGATGGCCGTGCGGTCGTAGGTGTGGAACGGCCGCACGATCGTCAGCGGGAAGTCGCTCTCGCGATAGGCCTCTTCGAGGAAAAGCTCGCACGCGACCTTGTCGCGCCCGTAGCCGAACACCGGCTGCCTGCGCGGGCTCGACTCGGTGATCGGCAGGCTCGGCACCGGGCGGCCGAACACCGAGCAGGTGCTGATGAACACGTACTGCGAGGCGCGGTCGCGGAACAGTTCGACCTGCCCCTCGAGGTCGCGCGGGGTGAAGGCCACCCAGTTGACCACGGCGTCCCAGGTCTCGTCACCGAGCAGTTTGCCGAGGGACTCCGGATCCCGCACATCGCCGTGCAGCGCCCGCACACCATCGCGAACGGTGCGACGCGGCTCTGACCGGGTGACGATCGTCACCTCGGCGCCCTGAGCGGCGGCCTCTTCCGCGGCCGCCGAGCCGATCATGCCGTTTCCGCCGAGGAAAAGGATTCTGGTGCTCATGCGGTTCTCCCCTGGGAAAGACCGCTGCCGACGAGGTAGCGGTAGCTGGTTTCGAGTGCGTCGAAGGTGTCGACGTCCAGTCGTTCGAGTTCGACGATGTGCCAACGCAGACCGGACGACGCGGTGAGGATGGCGGACCAGTCCATCCGTCCGTCCCCGATCGGCGTCATCACGTCGTCGTCGTAGCTGTGTGCGGGTCCGTCTTTGATGTGCACCCGCTGCGCTCGGTCGCCCAGCCGGGTGAGCACCTCGGCCGGATCCGCACCACCCATCCGCGCCCAGTAGGCGTCGAGCTCGACCGTCACGCGGGGGTCGAGCAGGCCGAGCAGGATGTCGTACGCCTGCCGCCCGTCGAACGCGTTCGTGAACTCGGCGAAATGATTGTGGTACGCGACGCCGAGTCCCCGGCCCGCGGCGTTCTCGGCGGCCGCGTTGACCCGCTGCACCCCGCGCTCGATGGCTGACGGGCTGTCGAACTCCTCGCGCTCCATCGACCAGATCAGCGTGTCGGCGCCGAGCTCCTCGGCGTCGTCCAGGATGCGCTGCGCATCGGTGCCGGCCGGGAACGGCGTGTGCGCGCTGGTGATCGCGAGCCCCGCGGCTGCCGCGGCCTCCCGCACGCGCGACGGGCCGTATCGCTCGACGAGCCCATAGGTCTCGAGGCCGAGGTAGCCGATCCCCGCAACCCGTGCGAGGGTGCCCTCGAGGTCGGCCAGTGCGTGTTCGAGCACGGTGTAGCCCATCACGGCGATCGGAGCGGTCACAGCGCGCCCGCCGCCCAGGCGATGGCCCGACGCACGAGCGTGCGCACCGACGGTTCTCCCCACGAGCGCATGTCGTGTCCGAGGGCGAGGTACACCACGCGGCCGGCTCCGACGGTGCGCGTGTACAGCACCGGGATCACCGCACCGTCGGCGCGATGACGCTGCGCGAGCACGTGCACGCCATCGTCGGCGAGCTCGAACTCGTAGTACTCGTCGAACAGATCGAAGTCGTCGAGACCGTCGGTGATCGGATGCTCGGCGACGATCTCGATCGTGTGGCGCCCCTCATGATGCCCAGGGCCGTGCGAGAGGTAGCGGTTGCCCAGGAGCTCGAACATCGGCCGGTCGGCGGGATCGATGCGGTCGCCCTCCCAGCCCAGGATGTTCGCCCCGTGCACGCCGACCAGCCCCGTGCCGGCGGCGACGGACGCGGCGAGCGCCTCCTGCTGAGCGGTGGGGAACTGCCCGCCGGCCGAATACAGCAGATAGACGTCGGCATCGGCCGTCTCCGGCCGCGGTTCGACGAAGCGGTTCATCCCCATCGCCCGGCGGGTCACCAGACCCGCCTCGATTCCGAGCTGCTGGAACACCTGCGATGCGGTGAGGAGGTCGTGGTGGATGTCGTCGCCGTTCACGACGACCAGTGCGTTGCGCGTGTCGCTCATCTCTCGTTCTTCTTCATCGTCGCGGGGAGGGTAAGGCGCACCGACGGCGGACCGGCCCTCGCGTCCGGCCCGCCGTCGGTCTCAGTCGATCAGGCGATCGGCTTGAGCTTCAGCGCGACCACCGGGTTGGGGTACGGCGCGAAGTACGGGTCCTGCTCGCTCGGCCAGCCGGTGACCTTCGCCGAACTCCAGTCGCCGTAGTTGCCCCAGTAGAACATGACGATCATCGGCAGCTGGTCGATCCAGATGCCCTCGATCTGCTCCAGGATCTGCGCGCGCTCCGCATCCGAGGTGGCGAGCGGGTACTTGGCGAACAGCTCCTTGGCGACCGGGTCGTTGAACCGCTCGATGTTCTCGAACGTCGGCGTCGCTTTGCCGATGGGGTAGTACTTGTTCGGGTTCATCATCGAGTCGTAGATGTTGAACGCGCGCGGCGCCGGCCCGACGGGGTAGCCGATGGTCGACTGGAAGGTGCCGTCGGCGGTGATCTTGTTGATGTCGTTCACCGACGTGGTGTCGATGTCGAGCTTGATGCCGAGGTCCTTCAGCTGCGACACGAGCACCTGGGCGCGGGACGCGATATCGGTGTACGACGCCGGGAAGCTGACGGAGAACTCGACCCGCTTGCCGCCCTTCTCGTAGTACCCGTCGCTGCCCTTGGTGTAGCCGGCATCCGTCAGCTGCTTCTCGGCGGCGGGCTTGTCCTGCTTGAAGACCAGGTCTTTGTACTTGCTCGCCACCTCGCTCTCGAACGCGGGCATCGGCAGGCCGGTCTGGCTCGTGGCCGCCGGGGAGTCCGTCGCCGCTCCGACCTGCTCCCGGTCGACGCCGAGGCTGATCGCCCGCCGCACGGCGATGTCGCTGAGCGGCCACTTCTCGAGGTTCGGGATGAGGCCGTCAGAGCCCACCACGGGAGCCCAGTAGTGGTTGTCCTTGCTCTTCGAGGTGTAGGTCTTCTCGGCGTCGGCGATGTATGTGCCGCTCCAGTCGGCCTGACCCTGTACGAGCGCGTTGGTCTGACCCTGGTTGTCCTTGTACGGGATGAACCGGATGCCGGCGATTTTGGCCGGAGCCTGCCAGTAGTCCTTGTTCGTCTTCAGCACGAAGCTCTGGGGCGAGAAGGTGTCGAGCTCGAACGGGCCGGTGCCGACCGGGTTCTTGTCGACATAGGTGGTCGGGTCGCCGACCTTCGACCAGATGTGTTTCGAGACGATCGCGGCCGAGACCAGCGAGGTGAACTTCGTCTCCGACGGATCCTTGAACGTCATCACGACCGTGTTCGCGTCTTTCGCCGTGATGGTGTCGAAGTCGACGCCTCCGACGTTGAGAGCCGGATACTTTTTGAGCAGCTCGTAGGTGAACACGACGTCGTCTGCCGAGAACGGCTTGCCGTCGGTCCACTTCACGCCCTGCTGCAGGTCGAGCGTCAGTGTCTTGTTGCTGTTCGACCAGGTCCACTTCTTCGCGAGCCACGGGATGTCTTTGCCGATGTCGACGTTGTTGATCTGCACGAGCGGCTCGTAGATGAACCCGCCGGCGCCCTGGTTGGTATAGGTCGCCCCCTGCGCCGTGTTCGGCAGGTAGGGGTTGAACGACTGGGTCAGCGAGTCCGCCTGACTCGCGACGTTGAGGATCAGTCCGTCACCCGACCCGCCACTGCTCGACGAGCACGCGGCGAGCGGGACGATCAGTCCGGCGGCCAGCGTCGCACCGATGATGGTGCGGGCGAGCGTTGCCTTTCTGCGTTTCATTGCTGTTCTCCCTTGGTACGTGTTGTGTGTGTTGGAGCGTTCGCGGGGCCGGTGCGCACGATGCGCCCGGCCGGCCGCACCTCGGTGCGGCGGTATACGGCGGCGTTCTCGGCGCGCCCTTCGGCGGCCTCCGCGTCGTCGGCGTAGAGCCAGCAGTTCGCCCACTGGCCGTTCTCGAGCTCGAAACGGGGAGGCGCCTGCGTCGCGCAGCGCTCCATAGCGAACGGGCATCGGGGATGGAACCGGCACCCGGCGGGCGGATCGATGAGACTCGGTGGCTGACCGATGTCGCGCGGTGCGGCATCGTCGTCGCGCGACGGATCCGGCGCCGACGAGATGAGCAGCTGCGTGTACGGATGCGCCGCGTTCTGGGTGACCTGCTCGCTCGGACCGGCCTCGACGAGCTGCCCGGCGTACATCACCGTGGTGTCCTCGGCGAAGTAACGGGCGGACGCGATGTCGTGCGTCACATAGAGCAGCGCGACTCCGCGATCCTCCACCAGCCGGCGCAGCAGGTTGAGCACGCCGAGCCGGATGGAGACGTCGAGGCTCGAGACGGGCTCGTCGGCGAGGAACACATCCGGGTTGGCCGCGAGCGCTCGCGCGATCGAGATCCGCTGGAGCTGACCGCCCGAGAGCTCGTGCGGGAACTTCTCGGTGAACTGCCGCGCCGGCCGCAGGTTGACCTGTGCCAGCAAGTCCTCGATCACGGCCTTCTGCTCTCTCGCCGTCTTCGCCGGGTGATGGATGCGCACGGCGCGCGACAGCGTTCGCGCGATGGTCGCGACCGGGTTGAATGACCCGAACGGGTCCTGCAGGATCAACTGCACCCGGCTCACGTGAGCGCGGAGCGCCTTGCCTCCTCGCACGCGCACCGCCGTGCCGCGGTAACGGACTTCACCGCCGGTGAGCGGATAGAGCTGCGCGAGCAGGCGCGCGAACGTCGACTTGCCCGACCCCGACTCCCCCACCAGCGCCATGATGCGTCCGGCGTGCAGGCTCAGCGAGACGTCGTCGACCGCGTGCACCACGCGGCGCGGGCCCCGCCGGAAGAGCGACCCTCGCACCGCGAAGTGCTTGGTGACGTGCACGGCCTCCAGCACGGGCACATCGCCCCTCTCGGAGCTGGCAGCATTCGTCATGGCGTCGACAGCGCTCATCGAGCGTCCTCCAGTTCGGCGAAGTCGGAATCGTCGGCGCTGAGAGCGGAAGCGGCTGCACCGTCGCCCTCGTAGAGCAGGCACGCGGCCTCCGGCTGACGCCATTCCGCGGGCCCGGCGAGCGGGATCAGCGGGGGCACCACTGTCGTGCAGCGGTCGAAGGCGAGTGGGCAGCGGTCGGCGAAGGCGCATCCGGCCGGAAGCCTGCGAAGGTCGGGTGGTGAACCGGGGATGCCGGTGAGCTCGTGCTTCGGACCGGAGAGCGTCGGGAACGACGCGAGCAGCCCCTGGCTGTACGGGTGGCGGGGATTCCGGTAGAACTCCTTGGCATCGGCCAGCTCCACCACGCGTCCGGCGTACATCACCGCGATGGTGTCGGAGAGCTCGATCAGCAGCGAGAGATCGTGCGTGATGAAGATCACCGAGAAGCCGAGACGCTCCTTCAGCTCGATGATCTTCTCGATGATCTGGCGCTGGATCACCACATCGAGGGCGGTGGTCGGCTCGTCCATCACGATGATCTCAGGGTCGAGCGCGAGGCCGACCGCGATCATGGCCCTCTGCCGCATGCCGCCGGAGAGCTCGTGCGGGTAGGCGTTCACCCGGTCGGTCTGGATGCCGACGAGCCCGAGCAGCTCGATCACCCTGGCGGCCCGTTCCTGCTTGGTCATGTCGGGTCGGTGCGCCCGCAACGAGTCGTCGAGCTGCGCGCCGATCGTCAGGATGGGATTGAGGGCGTGCATCGCGGACTGGAAAACGATCGACAGCTCCTCCCAGCGGAAGTCGCGCAGCTCCGAGTCGCTCATCGAGAGGATGTCGGTCTTCGTTCCGTCGGCGTTCGTATAGAGCATCTCACCACCGCTGATCTGCGCGGGCGGCTTGTGCAGCCGGGTGATCGCGTAGGCCAGAGTCGACTTGCCGCTTCCCGACTCCCCGGCGATACCGAGCACCTCGCCGCGACGAAGAGTCAGCGACACATCGTTCACCGCCGGCGTCACCGAGTTCTCGCCGATGTAGTCGACCGTGAGGTTGCGCACCTCGAGGATCACATCGCTCGTGACCGGGTCGAACGGCACCGGCGCCGATCGCTCGCCGCGCTTGCGCTGCGGGCGCTTCACGATCGCCTGGCGCTTGGCCTTCGCCTGCGCCCTCTGGGCCTTCTTCGTCCCGATGCCCGCCTGCCGCAGCCGCGGGTTGATGAACTCGTCGATGCCGAAGTTCACCAGCGAGAGCCCGGTGCCGAGGAGCGCGATCGCGAGGCCGGCAGGCACGAACCACCACCACGCACCGGTGAGCATCGCGCTCGACACCTGCGCCCAGTAGAGGATCGTTCCCCACGACCACTCGGTGACGTTCGTGAGGCCGAGGAACGCGAGGCTCGCCTGGGTGAGGATCGCACCCGTCACTGTGCCGAGGAACGACGCGGCGATGATGGCGATCTGGTTCGGGAAGATGTCGCGGAAGATGATCCTCGACGTCCGCTCGCCCGTCGCCCGTGCCGCCTCGACGAAGTCGCGCTTGCGCAGCGACAGCGTCTGCGCACGCAAGACGCGTGCGCCCCACGCCCACCCCGTGATGGAGATCACCAGGATGATGCCGAGCGAGCCGGTCTTCGGCAGGTACGACGCGAGGATCACCGTCAGGGGCAGGGCCGGGATGACGAGGAACACGTTCGCCAGCAGCGACAGCAGCTCGTCGGTGAGACCGCCGAGGTAGCCGGCGGCGAGTCCGACCAGCACCGACAGCACCGTGGCGACGATCGCCGCGCCGACACCGACGAGCATCGAGACCTGCGTGCCGTAGAGCATCTGCGAGAGGATGTCCTGCCCGGTCTGGGTCGTTCCGAGCCAGTGCTCCGGGCTCGGCGGCATCAGGGTCTGCTTGCTCACCGCCGAGGGGTCGTACGGGGCGATCCACGGACCGATGACCGCCAGCACGCAGAAGATGAAGACGACGATGACGCCGGTCAGTGTCCACGGACGCCGGAACGCGCGCAGCCAGGCGAACCGGGAGGAGGCCTCGAGGGGTTCCGACGATTCGGCCTCGGCGACGGTCGTGGTGGTGATGGCCATGGGTCAGCCCTCTCGTGTGCGTGGGTCGAGGAAGACGTAGAGGATGTCGGCGAGCATGTTCGCGATCAGCACGGTGATCGTGATCACCAGGAAGATGCCCTGCATCAGCGGGTAGTCCTGGGCCTGGGCCGCCTTGAACAGCACGGTGCCGATTCCCGGATAGTTGAAGACCACCTCGGTGACGATCGAGCCGCCGACCACGAAGCCGAGCGACATCGCGAAACTCGAGAACGACGGCAGGATGGCGTTGCGAGCCGCGTACGTGTACATGACCCGACGCTTGGACAGCCCCTTCGCCTCGGCCAACCGCACGTAGTCCTCACTGACGGTGGTGACCATCATGTTGCGCATCCCGATCAGCCAGCCGCCGATGCTCGCGACAACGATCGTGAGCGCGGGCAGGGTCGCGTAATAGACCGAACTCCCGATGAATCCCCAGTTGAGTCCGATCGTCTCCGTCACCGAGTAGCCACCGGAGAGCGGGAACCACCGCAGAATGATGGAGAAGATCAGGACGACGCAGATCGCGAACCAGAAGTACGGGATCGACGAGAGCAGGGTCGTCACGGGGATGAGGCCGTCCAGCCAGCTCCCCCGCTTCCAGCCGACGATCATGCCGAGCCCGGTGCCGACGACGAAGCCGAGCACGGTGCAGACCGTGATCAGGATCAGCGTCCACCCGATGCTGCTCGCGAGCACGTCGGCGACCGGCGTCGGGTAGTAGGCGTACGAGATGCCGAAGTTGCCGGAGAACAGGTTGCGCCAGTAGTCGAGGTACTGCTGCCACAGGCTCGCGTCGCTCTGACCGAAGAGCACGCGCAGCGCCTCGATGGCCTGCGGTGACAGCTTGCCGTGGAACTTCGCGATCAGTGCGTCCGCCGGGCTGCCCGGCATGATGCGCGGCAGCAGGAAGTTCAGGCTGATCGCCGCCCATGCCGTAATGACATAGAAGACGGCTCTCCGCAGAAGCACTCTCATGCGGTTCGATCCTCGCTCTCGGTGTGGTGGATGCTGGTGGGGGCGAGCCAGTCGGCGGCGCCCGTGAGGATGGCGCGCACCCCTGGCTCTGCCCAGACGCGCATGTCATGACCGAACTGCACGAAGCACACGCGCCCCCGCCCGAAACGGTGGGCCGTCACGAGCGGTTCGCGCCCGTCCGCCGACACGCGATCGGCAACCACCTCGACACCGTCGGCGAGCGACAGCCGGTAGTGCTCATGGGTCAGTTCGAACGACGCGACCGCGCTCGTGATCGGGTGCCCGGCGAGCTCGACGCCGAACCGGCTCTCATACGGCAGCGGTCCGTGATCGACGAAGCGCGCGCCGATCAGGCGGGCCAGCTCCTGGTCGTCGTCGAAGAATGCCGTGGAGTGCACGGCGAGCAGCCCGCTCCCCCGGCTCACCGCGGCGGCGAGCCCCGCTCGTTCTGCCGCCGTGAACGTTCCGGCAGCGCGATAGAGCACGACGAGGTCGTCGTCGAGTGGCTCGGCGAGACAGGCCGTCCCGATCCGGACGCGGGCCACGAACCCTGCGGCAGCCAGGATATCCTGCAATTCGACGCTGGCCGTGAAGAGGTCTTCGTACACGTCGTCGCCCGCGATCACCACCTGGGCGGTGCGCGTCGGCGTGCGTGTGGTCATCCCGGAAGTTGTCATCGTCTTCGTGTGCATCAGTAGGTCGACCGCAGTTCGCCGGTCGGCGCCCACAGTCCCTGTTCGAGGCCGCTGAGCAGGGCGTTGTCCCGCGTCTCGAGCGG
The DNA here is from genome assembly GCF_056394405.1 of Leifsonia sp. 10N434. NCBI lineage: Bacteria > Bacillati > Actinomycetota > Actinomycetes > Micrococcales > Microbacteriaceae > Leifsonia > Leifsonia sp. 10N434. The sequence continues at coordinate 190,551 of NZ_JBFTHV010000001.1, forward strand.
CAGCGCAACACGGCGCCGGGACCGGCTGCTCTCGTACGTCGCGAAGATCAACTCCGCACCGGCGAGCCCGTGACGCATCGCCAGTTCAGGCTCGCGATCCGTCTCCAGCCCGTCGACCAGATCGGCGACCGCCGCTGCAGTGCACGCGAAGATCGCCGGGTCGATGCCGTGATCCCAGTGATCGGAGTTCGTGTCATAGGGAGAGGCGAACCGCAGGTCCTTCTCTCCGAAGCGGTGCACGATGCACTCCGAGCCGCGCACCACGATGCGTCCGCGGGTGCCCTGCACGATCAGCCCGAGGCCGTTCTCGCGGTTGAGGACCGGCGTCGCCGGTTCGCGACCGGTCGAGACGACCGCACGCACGCCGTCCGCCCACGCCACCTGGGTGATCGACGAGGTCTCGACGAAGGCTCCGTACACATAGCGATTGGTGGTGACGTCGATCTGGCCGATGACCCACTCGGCGGGCGCATCCGACCGGTAGAACAGGATGAGGTCGAGGATGTGGCTGCCCCAGTCGAGCAGGTTGGGGCAGTATCCCTCGATGCTCACCAGGTCGCCGATGGAGCCGGCGGCGAGCTGCTCGCGGGCGAAACGGTGCACCGGCTCGAACCGGCGCTGCAGGTTGACGGTGAGCTGCACGCCGGCGCTCTCGGCGAGACGGGCCATGTCGACGGCGTCGCCGTAGCTGAGAGCGATCGGTTTCTCGCAATGGATGGCGCGCACGCCGGCGTCGATCGCTGTCCCGACCGCGTCGAGGTGGTAGCCGGGAGGAGTGCAGACGCTGACGATATCGGGCCTGACTGCCTCGAGCATCTCGCGGTAGTCGTCGTAGATCCCGGGAATGCCCAGCTCTCCGGCCAGAGCTGTGGCAGTCTGGAGGTTCACGTCCGCCACCGCGCTGAGACGCACACGGTCGTCCGAGAGGTAGGCCGCCGCATGCACGCGACCCTGGCCTCCGGCGGCGATCACCGCCGCACGATACGTCTGCATTTCTTCTCCCTTGAATAGCCGAGCGCGGTACTGGATGTATCCCAAACTAATACCACTTGATGCCAGCGTAAGACGAAAAGTGAACGGTAACAAGAGGTGGTTCTTAATTTCACAAGCTGGAAACGTGCGGTGAACGGCGAATGACGACTCCGGAGGCTGTTTTCGAGCCGATACGGCCGCGTTCCACGTAGTACCACCAGGCACCACCGCCCTACACTGATGCCATGCTGATCAGTCGCGTCGTCGCCCCCCGCACCTCCCGCATCGTCGAGCTCCCCACACCCACGCCGGCGCGCGGCGAGGTGCTCGTGGAGATCCTCGCTAGCGGTGTCTGCACATCCGATCTCGGCCCCTGGCTGCGGGGGCCGCAGGGCGATGACCCCATCGAGCTCGGCCACGAGACGGCCGGTCGAGTGGTCGCGGTCGGTTCCCGGAACTCCCGGTGGCACGAAGGCGACCTCGTCACCGGCCTGGGCGGCCCCGGCTTCGCCACACATGCCCTGCTCGACGACGAGTGGCTCCTGCCCGTTCCTGCCGGGATCGATCCGGCGCTGTCGATCGGTGAGCCGATCGCCACCCTCGAGGAGGCGACCAGCCGCTCCCCGATCGGTGCCGGGAGCCGCGTCGCCGTCGTCGGGCTCGGATTCATGGGCCTCGGTCTGCTGCAGCTCGCCCGCACCCGCGCGCCGCGCACCATCATCGGCGTCGACCCGAATCCAGAGGCCCGTCGTCGCGCACGAGAACTCGGCGCCCAGGTCGTGCTGCATCCGGATGAGGTGGCGGGGTACGTTGCGTCGCAACCGGACGTCGGCTCCGCCGACCCTCGCGCCGACGTGGTGCTCGAAGCGACTGGTGTCACTCCGGGCCTGGAGACGGCGTCCCCGCTGGTCGCGCCCTTCGGCACCCTCTGCATCGTCGGCTATCACCACGCCGGAACCGCGATGCTCGACATGGAGCTCTGGTACAAGGGCGCGACGGTCGTGAACGGCTTCTGCCCCGACCGCCCCCGCGTGATGCAGGCGATGGATGCGGCGCTCGGGCTCGTCGCAAGCCGGCGCTTCACATACGCGCCCCTGGTGACGCATCGGTTCGGACTCGACGGCGTCGACGAGGCGTACACACTGATGTCCGATCGGGACCCCGGCTTCGTCAAGGCCGTCGTCACCCCCTGATCGGCTCCCGGCGACGGTCGAAAAGAATTCCTTTACCAATCGGAGACCAAAGCTGTACATTCACGGGTAAACGCTTTCCCACCAATGACGAAGGGAATACCCGTGACCCACACGACGCCATCGACGGCCGCCTCGGCACCCGGCTCCGCGACCGGCTCTGCGACCGGCTCCGCCGGCCCCGGCCAGCCCCGCCTCCGGCGAGCGCTCGGCACCCCCGCCCTCCTTCTGTTCGGGCTGGCCTACATGCTCCCGCTCGCAGTCTTCACCACCTACGGCCTCGTGACCGACACCACGAAGGGCCACCTGGCCGGCGCCTACCTGGTGACAACGATCGCGATGCTGTTCACCGCATACAGCTACGCGAACATGGTGCGCGCCTATCCTGTCGCGGGCTCGGCCTACACCTACACGCAGCGCTCGTTCGGCCGCCATCTCGGATTCCTGACCGGCTGGACGCTGCTGCTCGACTACCTCGCTCTGCCGCTGCTGAACTACCTGGTGATCGGCATCTATCTGAACGCGGCCTTCCCCGCCATTCCGGCGTGGGTGTTCGTCGTGGTGTCCGTCGTGCTCGTCACGGTGCTGAACGTGATCGGCATCACCCTCGTCTCGAGTGCGAACCTCGCGCTCGTCGGTGTGCAGATCGTCTTCATCGTGGTCTTCGTCGTCACCGGCATCGCCTACCTCACCGGCGCGGCGCAACTGCCCGACCTGCTGTCGCCGTTCTTCTCCGCCGGCACCCCGCTGTCCGCGATCGCGGCCGGATCGGCCATCCTCGCGCTCGCCTTCCTCGGCTTCGACGCGGTCTCGACCCTGTCGGAGGAGGCGAAGGACGCGAAGAAGTCCATCCCGCGCGCGATCATGCTCTGCACGCTGGCCGGCGGCCTGCTGTTCATCGTCACGGCGTACATCGCCGGCCTGGTCTTCCCCGATTACGCGAACTTCACCGACCTCGACTCCGCGCCGCTCGATGTGATGACCCGTATCGGCGGAAGCGCTCTCTTCACCTTCTTCACCGCCGCGTACATCGCCGGCAGCTTCGCGTCGGCCATGACGTCGCAGGCGAGCGTCGCGCGCATCCTGTACGCGATGGGCCGGGACGGCCAGCTCCCCAAGCGCGTCTTCGGGGTCGTGCACGCGCGCTTCAAGACCCCCTGGCTGGCCGTTCTCGTGGTGGGTGCGGTCGGCCTGGTCGGCGCCCTGCTGCTGCCGTTGGATGTTGCCGCCTCCGTCATCTCCTTCGGGGCGCTGGTGGCCTTCAGCTTCGTCAACCTCGCCGTCATCAAGCACTACGTGATCGACCGCAGGCAGCGTGGACCGAAAGCCGTCGTCGCCTACACCGTGGCGCCCGCCATCGGCTTCGCCTTGACGGTCTGGCTCTGGACGAGCCTCTCGATCACGACATTCGTCGCCGGCGGCATCTGGGTGCTGGCCGGCGTCGTCATCCTCGCGCTGATCACCGGCGGCTTCCGTCACAAACCCCCGGTGATGGACTTCTCCGAAGAGGACCCGGCACCGCTCCCCGCGCAGTGACCTGCGCGCCGGACGTCAGCCCGCGCAGACGGCCAGCAGGAACCACGCCGAGTGCGGGATCCACTGCTCGGCCCAGCGCCACTCGTTGCCGTCCGGCGCGTCCGCCGGCAGGAACGCTATACCGCGCTCGTCGCCCCATCCGCTCGTGATGCCGTTGACGATGCCGCCCGGACTGTTCTGGTAGACGCCGGAGTACTCGACGTTGGCACGTCCGCGACCCTGCAGCATGCAGACGTCGAACGGGTTCAGGCCGCCGACCCAGGCCGTGACGTCGGCGCTCAGCCGGGCGAGTCTGTCCCGTGTCCCCTCCGGGCAGTCGTCGAGGACCGCTGATCGGCTCGCGGCGAAGGCGATCGACGAGATGCCCGCGTTCTCCCCCTGCCACCAGTACCCGGTCTCGTTGTCGTGCGGGAAGAAGAACGAATCGTGCAGTGCGCCACCGAGCGGCTGCACGAGCTGGCGCGGGTAGCCGAACGGATTGTCGACGGCGTCGGTGCGGGCGAGGATGCCCTCCATCAGGGTGATCGCCGTCGCCCGTGCCGATCGGGCGTCGTCCACGCGATCGGCGATGCCGCCCTCGTCGAGCACGTCCGCCCACCGCAGCAGCGCGACGATCGGGAGCCCGGGCTCAGCCGCGTGGAAGAACGGCCTGCCTTCGCTGTCGGCCACGAGGAAGGCGGCGTCCGCTGCGTCGTGCCGCACCCGGGCCGCGAGGGCGCGAGCCCTGCGCTGAGCCGCTGCGGCGAACCGCGTGACGTCCGCACCGGCGATCCGGCTCGCTCGCACGAGCTCGGCCGCCGCGAGCAATGCGCAGTAGTCGTCGAGCACTGTCTCTTCGCCGTCGAAGAGATACTCCGTGTTGTGCTGCTCCAGGTGGTCGAACCCGCGGATTGCTGCGGCCAGGTAGGTCTCCGCGTCGAAGTCCCCCCGCGCATCCGCTGTCGAGGCGAGTGCGAGTGCCGCGATCGCGAGCCCGCCACCGTGCCGGTAGGCCGCCTGCCAGCGCTGGGTGCGCACGCTGTCCTGCAGCGGTGCGTTGATCACGCGCTCGTCGAGGTCCTTGGTGAGCGCGTCGAAGATGCCGGTGTAGAAGTAGCCTTCCGGAGCTTGGAAGCGCACCAGGAAGTCGGCACCGAACAGTCCCTCATCGCGCAGCCGGGGATACTGGCTGGTCTCGAAATCCGGATGAGCGCGCCCAAGCTCGTCGCCGGCCGTGAGCAGCGCCCAGGCGCACAGCGGGATCTGCTGCGGGCTCATCGTGCGGGTGTAGGTGAGGTGGCTCAGGAACTTGCTGTAGTCGCCAGAGGCATCGAGCCACCCTCCACGCGCATCGACGGTGCGACCGGAGTCGTCGCCGTAGAACCGCGCTGCCGCGTCTTTGCGCTCGATCTCTCCACTCGACCGCTGCGACCGGAAGTAGGCGGTGACATCCGAGACGACGAGCGACGGGATGCGGTGTTCGCCGACCTCGAACACCTCGCTCGCCACGCGGGTTCCGTCGACCTGCGCGACCAGCCGGTAACGGCCGGGCTCGGTGAGCCCGGTGAGATCGACACGCTGGAAGACCGCGGTCGACCAGGCGTCGACCCGCGCGGGCGTGCCGAGCGGGAGGTCGACCGCGACGGCGTCGCCGCGCTCGGTCTCCACGGCAACGGATGCGACGTGGGCGCCCGCGGTCGCGATCACCGCGGCCTTCGGAGACCGTGCGTCGTAGCCCAGATGATCGACCAGCACCGTCGCACGTCGTCCGACCGATTCCACGAGCCCTCCCGGCATCAAGACAATTCGTATACCACGCAGACCATTACGATACCAGCGGCGGTCGTCCTCGTGCCCGGTGTATCGCCGCGCCGACGGTCGGCTGTCGCTCGAGTCCCGTGAATCGGGAGCCGGACCTCCGTCGGCGCGGCGAGTCTGTGCGGGCGGCGGACCTGCGCCGCCGCCCGGTCCCGCTCAGCGGCGGAGGATGCGCGGCCCCGCGACGAACGCCGCGACGCAGAGCACCGCCGCCAGCGCGAAGGCGCCGGCGAACGGCCAGCCACCGCCGAGCGGCCCCAGCGCCGAGAACACGATCGCCGCCACGGCCAGCGCGATCGCCGAGCCGATGGCATCCGCGATCGACAGGGCCGAGCTGTTGAAGCCCTGGTTCTCGATCGTCGAGTACTCGAGCGTCAGCACACCGAGCCGCGGATAGACGATGCCCATCCCGGCGCCTGCGAAGGCCCAGCCGACGATGACCACCGCCGGCGCGAGATCGAGGATCGCCGTCGCCAGCAGCGACGCGACAGCGATACTGAGACCGATCGCCCCGGCGAGCGCCGTGACGCGGTGCGTGATCTGCGGGTACCGCCCCTGCACCCACGACGCGGCCGACCAGCTCAGACCGGCCGCGGTCAGCGCCAGACCGGCGAGCGTCGGGCTCACCTGGTGCTGACTCACCAGCAGGTACGGCACGTACACCTCCGACGCGAAGAAGGTACCGGCGACGATCGAGCGCAGCAGGATGACGCTCGGCAGCCCGCGTGCAGCCCGCAGCGTCCCCTTCGGCAGGAGGGGGCGGAGCGCGAACAGGGCGACGGCGATGCCGAGCACCGGCGCGATCCACTGCACTGCTCCTTGCACGTCGGCGGCGAGGTTCAGTACGAGCACGGCGACCGCGACGAGCACGGCCCAGCCGATCCTCCGGATGTCCCACGGAGGCCGCTCGCTGGTCGCGTCGGGCGCGTGCACGCCCCGCATCGCCGGCACCACCATCAGCATCGCGAGCACCACGAGTGCGACGACACCGAGGAACACCCAGCGCCAGCCGACCGTGTCCGACAGCAGTCCGGCGATCACCGGTCCGATCAGCGACGGGATGACCCAGGCCGCCGCGAAGCCGGCGAAGATCCGGGCGTGCAGCACCGGCGGGTACACGCGGGCGACGATCACATAGAGCGCGACGGTCAGCGCTCCCCCGCCGAAGCCGTGCACGAGGCGGCCGGCGACGAAGGCGCCCATGCTGGTCGCCGTGCCCGCGATCAGCAGGCCGATCACGAACAGGCCGACGGACGCGAACAGCGCGTTGCGGGGATTCCCGCGATCCGACCAGGCGCCGGCGAGCACCATGCCGACGACACTCACCGCGAGCGGGCCGGCGAACGCGAACGCGTAGAGACCGGCGCCGTCGAGCTCGCGGCTGACGGTCGGCATGATCGTCGTGACAGCGAGCGCCTCGAACGCCGAGAGCATGATGAGGGCGCACATCCCGATGCTCACCCAGCGGTAACGCGGGTTCAGCACTCCGCCAGGGGGCGGGAGGTCGGCGGGTGCTGTTCCGGTCTGCGTCGCCATGCTCCCAGTATCCAGGCTCCCGGCGACGTTCGCGCTGGCAGTGGTGCTCTCGCTCTTCTCAGTGGGCATGGTGCGAGCCTAGAACCTCAACTATGGTTGAGGTCAATGTCTCCGACGCCGCCCGTTCTCACCGTCGGCGAGGTCGCCACCCGCAGCGGCGTCGCCGTGTCGGCGCTGCACTTCTACGAGCGTCAGGGGCTCATCGCGAGCGAACGCACGGCCGGCAACCAACGTCGCTATCGGCGCGATGTGCTGCGGCGGGTGGCGTTCATCCGGGTCTCGCAACGCGTGGGCGTCCCGCTCGCCGACATCCGGATGGCGCTCGATTCGCTCCCGGAGGGCCGCACGCCCACCAAGAAGGACTGGGCGCGGCTGTCCCCGCTCTGGCGCGACGAGCTGGATGCGCGCATCCGGGACCTGGAGCATCTGCGCAACGATCTGACCGGGTGCATCGGATGCGGGTGCCTGAGCCTGCGCACGTGCGTGCTGCAGAACCCGTCGGATGTCCTCGGCGCCGACGGCCCCGGGCCGCGGCGCTGGCTGGACGGCGACCCCACGAGCGGATGAGCATCGCCGTCAGCCGGCATGGCTGGCAGCGGCAGCGGCAGCGGCAGCGGACTGCTAAGCGGGCAGCGTCCGCGGAGGGCTAGGCGTGCAGCGCCCGCGTCGACGCCCGCACGATCAGCTCGGGCTGGATGTTGCCGGGGGTCGGCTCCGTCCGCCCGTCGATCTCAGCGAGCAGCCGGGCGACGCAGCGCCGCGCGAGTTCGGTGAAGTCCTGCCGCACGGTCGTCAGCGGGGGCCAGAAGTGCGCGGCCTCGGGGATGTCGTCGAAGCCCACGACGCTGACGTCGCCCGGGATGTCCCGGCCGAGCTCATGGGCGGCGTGGTAGAGGCCGAGCGCCATCTGGTCGTTCGAAGCGAACACCGCGGTCACCGCGGGGTCGGCGAGGAGCGCGAGCCCGGCCTCGTACCCGCGGGCCGCGGTCCAGTCGCCGCGCGGCGCCTCCGGGACGGGCAGCCCGGCGGCGATCATCTCCTGTTCGTAGCCCCGCAGGCGGGCGAAGGCCTCGATCCATTCGGTCGGCCCGGAGAGATGCACGATGTTCGTGTGGCCGAGATCGATGAGGTGCCGCGTCGCCGCCCTGGCACCGGCGACCTGGTCGACCGACAGCTCGTTCTCCGCGTAGGCGGTGCCGGCCTGGAGAGTGACGTACGGCACGTCGACGCCGATGGCGACGATCTCGTCGAGCACGCGATCGGCCGGCGCGATGACGATGATGCCCTCGACGGCCTGCGCGATCAGGTGTTCGAGCCCGGCGGCGATGCCGTCGGCCGAGAGGTCGCCGAGGTGCGCGACCGTCACGTAGTAGCCGGCCTCGCGTCCCGCATCCTGGATGGCGCCCATACTCGACACCGGACCGTAGAGCGCCGCCGCCGATGCCGCGAGCACACCGATCGTGTTCGAGCGCGCCGTGACCAGCGCACGCGCTGCGCGGTTCGGCCGGTAGCGGAGTTCGTCCATCGCGCTGAGCACCCGGTCGCGGGTGGTGTCCCGGATGCTCGGATGCCCGTTGATCACGCGCGAGACGGTCTGATGCGACACCCCCGCCAGGCGCGCGACATCGCGCATGCTCGCGGCTCTGCCTTGAGGCTGTTCGTGTGTCACGACACCCTGTCCGATCGGTTGCGCACGCCCCCGGGCGGCTGATTCCCCTTATTATGCCGGGGATCGATCGGATCGATCGATCAGACAGCACAATTCCGGAACATCGCGCCCGACCAGCGGCGCGTCCCGCACGACTCCGGAACTCTGCGGGCGATCGCCGCCGGAGTTCCGGAACTACGAGCGCGCGGCGCGGACCCGGCGCGAGCGCGCGGCGCGGACCCGGCGTGTGCGGGCGATCAATCCGACGAGCACCGCGACGAGCGCCAGCGCGATCGGCGCGATGAGATGCCAGCCGGCCAGCACGAGGAGGCCGGCGGCGAACACGCACGAGAGCAGCGCCATCCACCAGCCGAGCGACCAGCGCGGCAGCAGCACCAACGCCGACGCGACACCGACCGCGTAGACCGCTGCGGCGATGCTCGTGTGGATCAGGATGAACGGCCGAAGGTCCCCGCTCGCCAGCACCACCACGGAGTACGCCGCCATGACGATCGCCGAGAGCAGCAGGCCGCGCCGGGCGACCCCGCCGTTCTCCGCTCCGCGCCCGAACCACCGCGGGAGATCGCCGTCGCGTCCCATCGCTGCGCCGAGCTTGCTGAACGCGGCCAGGTACGCGTTGAACACGCCCGTCACCACGATCGCGGCGATGACCGCGACGATGATCCCGCCGCCCTTTCCGGTCGAGACGACGACCAGATCGAGCAGCGGCACCTGGCTCGTCGACGCGGTCGATCCGAGCACCAGCACCGTGACGGTCTGGATGGCGAGGTAGGCGGCGGAGACGATGAGAAGAGCGAGCGCTGTCGCCCGCGGGATGTCACGCCGCGGATTGCGGAACTCTCCGCCGATGCCCGCGACGGCCTCCCAGCCCGCGAACGCCCAGATGTAGAGGCTCATCGCGAGCCCGACGCCCTCCCAGCCCTGCGGGAGGAGCGGCTGGAGGTTCGACGGATCGCTGTGCGGCGCTGCGGCGGCCAGCACGAACACCAGCACGCCCACGAGCGCCGCCGAGAGCACGAGCTGCAGCCAGCCGGCGAAGCGCACCCCGAACGCCGTGACGATCACCGGGATCACCATCAGGCCGATCGCGATCAAGGTCGCCGTGAGGGCGTCGCCACCGACCACCGCCACGATGTAGCGCGCGGTCATCAACGCCGCGATCGGGGCTCCGATGGGGGTGCCGAAGAAGAACCAGTAGCCGATCACGCGTGCCGCCGTCGGCCCGAACGCGCGACGGGTGAAGGTGGCGACGCCTCCGGCATCCGGATGCCGTCGCGACAGTGCGGCGAACGTCGACGCGAGCGGGATGGAGATGAGGGCGAGGGCGGCGACGGCGAGGATGGAACCGGGACCGGCGACTGCGGCGGCGAGCGCGGGAAGCACGAGCACGCCGGTTCCGAGCACGGCCGCGATGTAGAGCGCCGTGCCGCCCGCGAGCCCGAGGTGGCCGTGGGGAACCGGCTCGTCGACCAGCCCCGGGGCATGCGCCAGCGAGGGCCCGCGATCCGTCATGTCACCATGATGGCGCGGGCCCCCGACATCGCCCACCGCGCGGTCGTCGTTACCACGCGGTGAGGTCGTAGAGCGTCACCCCATCCACCGTCTTCGCGGTGAAGTTCTGCTCCACCCAGGCGGCGATCGAGCGGGAGGCGCTGCTCCCCCCGTTCGCCTGCCCGACGCTCCCACCGATGAAGGAGTGGATCGCGCCGGCTGCGACCATCAGTCCTGTGCGCCGGCGAGCTGGGCGTGATGTTCGGCGTGCGTGGCGGCGGGCACGGCGTCAATCCGCGCGCCGGCTGCGGTGCCGACCCGCTCGTCACCGCCCACCGCACCCGCGTTGCGCAGGAACACGATGATCCAGCTGAAGATCAACACTGCCGCCACCAGTTCGACCGCGGTGAGGTTGTAATACCCGACGGCGAAGAACACCGCGAGCACCACGATCACCCCCAGGTAGACGTACCCGAGCAGCACGAAGACCCGCGGCATCGCCGGGATGAGCCAGCGCAGAGCGATCACGAGCGCGCCGAAGACGGCCGCCATCCCGGTCGCCACGGAGTTGTGCAGCACGAAGAACCGGTCGACCGGGAACAGCCCGACGCACGCGAGGAAGATGCCGATGAGCACCAGTGCCGTGCCGACGAGCCGGCGCCCGCGCTGCTCCGCGGCCGTAATCGCGGTCAGGTGCGCCGTCGCCGCGTGGGCGATCGTGGTGACGATGACGCCGGCGACGATCAGCGTCAGGTTGAAGGCGAACGCAGAGACGTCGTCCGTCATCCCGAGTGCACTGAGGTTCTTCTGCCACCAATGGGGATCCGAGGAGCTGAGCATGCTGGCGAACACCCCGACGACGAGGAACAGCGCGAGCACGAACGACAGCAGCATCGGCGTGAGCTGGACCGAGGAGAGGAACACGACGTAGGCGGTCACCGCCATCGCGACCCCGGCGAGAACGGCCGCAGGAATGGTGAACACCACGGCGCCGATGAAGCTGCGCTCCACGACGTCGGCGATGCCGATCCAGCCGAGAAGCGCGATGATCCCGTGCGCGAAGGCGAGAGCGGCGATGTCGAACCAGTGCAGATCGAGCATGGCCGCCCGGCGATCGCCCGACCCGCTCCGGATGCGCACCAGCACCCGCCCGAGCACGAAGACGACAACCGCCACGGCCGCGCCTCCGTATGAGACGATCTCGCCGAGCGAGCCCCGGCCGGAGATCGGCAGGTCGCGTCCCCAGGCGACGAACAGCGTCACCAGCCCGCCCACGACGAACACGGCAGCACCGATGACGAGGGCGACGGACTCGACGGACTCCGCGGTGGCGACGGGCCGCCGCAGCACCCCTTCGATCGACGACGACTGGCTCACCGCTCCTCCTCCCGGCCGGCGGCAGGCGGCCGGTCCCGGGGCGAACCTATCAGCCCACTGTGTCCGGCTCTCGCCGAGCGGCGGTCAGGGCGGTCAGCCGGCCGGGTCGAGAATGCTCCGCAGCGTCGCCGTGTAGTCCTCGAACGCGCGCCGGCCGGTCGTGGTCAGCGCGAGATAGGTGACCGGCACCCGGCCGCGGTGCGCCTTCTCGACCGTCACGTAGCCGGCCTCCTCGAGCTTGCGCAGGTGGGTGGCGAGGTTGCCGGCGGTGAGGTCGAGCAGTTCCTGCAGCCGCGGGAACGACATGCTCCCGTCGCCGGGGACCGTCGCGAGGGTGGCCGTGATCCTGAGGCGCACGGCCGCGTGGATGACCGGGTCGAGTTCGTCCACGCCCGTCACCGCCGCACGGAGCGCAGCGTGACGATCGCGCCCGTGCCGTAGATGACGAGACCGGCGATCGCCATGACGAGCAGGTTGGGGCCGATCCCGAGGAAAGGCGCCAGACCTCCGACGACCAGCAGGGCGATACCGAGGACGAGTTGCACTTTGTCGTGCCAGAGAGCGGCGCCGGCGAGGTAGAGGGTTCCGCACATCAGCGCGTACGCGCTCGGGAAGAAGAGGCCGGCGAGGTCGCCGGACATCCCCTGGGAGACGAGGCCGATGCCGAGCAGCGCGAACGCCACCGAGCACACCGACCACGAGATGCCGTAGACGGTGCCGGCGAACTGCGACTGTCCGCGCAGGCCACGGCCGATGCGCGACCCGATGAGCCCGGATGCGACGATCGAGCCGACGATGAGCACGCCGAACACGATCCCGGCCGGCACCGGGGCGAAGACCCCCAGCACCGCGAGATAGAGGGCGAGGAAGCCGACGAGCCAGGCGAAGGCCCAGACGGCGTACAGCCAGACGACGGGGAGGCGCGTTTCACGGTCGACGCGGCGCTGCTGACCATCGATGAGGTCGAGCATCTCCCGCGCGTCGCCGGAGGTTTTCTCGTTCATGTGTACTTTGTAACACAAAGTGGTCTGCACAAGCAAGAAGTTTGTTCAGAGCCCGGCCTGCGTCGCGAGCATCTCCACCGCGAGACGCCAGTCGCGCACCTCCTGCCCCTGACCGCCGTCCTCTTCGCCGGGCAGCAGCGCGCGGAACAGCGGCCACACCGTTCCCGCCGTGCGCACCTCTTCGACGAGCCCCAGGTACTCGCCCCCGTAGTAGACCTCCCAGGCCGCCGCGGCGGTCGGGCTGTACATCAGGGTCAGCGGCAGCACGCCGTAGCTGTAGACCGCGTGCTGGTGGAGCAGCTCCTTGCCCGACATGGCGCAAGGATAGGCGCGTCCGCCCCCTCCGTGAAGCGGTCGGGTCGCCGCATCCCGTCCTGGGCGCGCAGGATGCGGCGCTCAGGCCACGAACAGACCGTCGCCGGTGACCGCGCCACTGGTCGCATGCGTCACCGTCACAGCCTCGGCGACGACGTCGCGCAAGCGGCCGCGACGTGCGAACGCCTCACGCTGCCGCCCGGCACCGCCGCCCCCGGCGATGATGCGGCGCACGCCCTCACACGCCTCTTCCTCGTCGCCGTTCGCCGCGAGGGCGGGACGCACGTGGTCGAGCAGCGTCGCCACGGCGTCCGCGGCCTGCGTCTCACGCCAATGCACCGGATGCGGCAGCCGCCCGTTCACGCCGGTCAGCGCCGCCTGCCACCCCGCGAGCCGCAGCGCGGCCGACGGCACAGCGACCGGCTCGACGCCGGCGCGCCACTCCTCCACCGCCGTCTCGACGAGAGCCCGCACCAGCACCGCCAGCGTCACGGTGTCCCTGGCGTCGAGGCAGACGTCGGAGACGCGGATCTCGATCGTGGGCTGCTTGTGCGACAGCCGCGCATCCAGGTAGAGCATTCCGGCATCGAGGATCACACCGGTGTTCACGAGTATTTCCTCGAACGCGTCGTAGGCCTCGACCGAGCCGAACACGTCGGTGGGGCCGGCGCTCTGCCACTGATGCCACGCGGTGAAGCGGAAGCTCGCGTATCCGGTGTCCGTGCCGTTCGCGAAGGGGGAGTTCGCGCTGAGCGCCAGGAGCACGGGCAGCCAGTTGCGGATGCGGTCGAGCACGGCAACGCCCTCCTCGCGCGACTCGATGCCGACGTGCACGTGCAGGCCGCAGACGAGGGTCCCGCTCGCGGTGGCGCCGTAGCGCTCCATCATGGCGTTGTACCGCAGGTCGTCGGTCGCGTGCGGCCGGAAGCGCATGGGCGACATCGCGAGAGCGACCGCCCGCGCGCCCATCGGCACGACGAGTGCATCAGCACTGCTGCGGGCGGCGACCACGTCGGCGAAGAGCGCGGCGGCGGAGGTCTGCGGACGGCTTTGCGTCTCCAGCATCTCCTGGTTGATCTCCGACGAGATCTGCGGGCCGTCATCGCTCTGCTCGCCCACGGCGTTCAGGGCGTCGACGGCCAGCGCCAGCGGAACCCCCGTCCGCGCATCGACCAGAAGGAGTTCCTCCTCGACGCCGAATGTCCTCATGCGAGCAGTATGCCCATACGGCCCGAAAACGCCAAGCAATCCTCGTTTTCCTCGGCCTTTTCCCGGACAACGCCGGGCGTACACTCCCCGCCATGACGGTCAGCAGGGTGATTCTGGTACGACACGGAGAAAGCACGGCGAACGTGGCTGCGACGGCCGCCGAGGCGGCCGGGCTCGAGACGATCGCGGTCGAGACGCGGGATGCCGACGTGCCCCTCTCACCCCTGGGACGACAGCAGGCGGCGGCCCTCTCGGAGCGGCTCTCCGCCGTCGTCGACGACAGCCCCCGCATCTGGAGCTCGCCGTACCGGCGCGCGATCGAGACCGCGCAGCTCGCGCTCGGCGCCGAAGTGCCGCTGATCATCGACGAGCGCCTCCGCGACCGCGAGCTCGGCATTCTCGACGCTCTCACCAGCCGAGGTGTCGACGCCCGGCTCCCGGCAGAAGCCGCGCGGCGTCGCTGGGTCGGCAAGTTCTACTACCGGCCCCCGGGAGGCGAGTCGTGGACGGACGTCTCCCTCCGGCTGCGCTCCTTTCTGCGGGACGCGCTGACGCCGACCCGTCCCGACGTCGTCGACGGGGGTCCCGGCGGCCCGGCCCCCACCCGGTCGGGGAGCACGCTCGTCGTGTTCGCGCACGACGCGGTGGTCAGCCTGGTGCTCTACATCCTGCTCGGATACACCGAACAGGAGCTCGAGGAGTTCCTCCTCACGCGCGTCGTGGCCAACGCGTCCGTCACGACGATGCTGCTCGATGCATCCGCCGTCTGGCGGGTCGAAACCTTCTCAGACGACCGGCATCTTCAGGAGGCCGGACTGCCCACCACCGAGCACCAGGGAGCCGCCCGTGTCGAAGCGAACTGACTCGCACACCGCGATCGAGGTGGACGACGCGTTCCTCCGCCGCTGGCCGCTGCCGGAGCCGAGCGGATCGAAGCGTTCGCGCGGCGAGGTGCTCGTCGTCGGCGGCGCTCCCCGCTCGCCGGGCGCCGCGATGCTCGCGGGCAGGGCCGCGCTGCGGGTCGGCGCAGGACGCCTGACCCTGGCGGTGGCCGGATCGGTCGCGACCGCCGTCGCCGTCGAGGTGCCCGAGAGCGGGATCGTTCCCCTCGAGGAATCATCGGACGGTCACGTCGTCGGCCGGTCCGTCCGCCGGGCCGAGAGCGATCTCGCCGGCGCCGACGCTATGCTCCTCGGCCCGGGACTCGACGACATCCGGGAGACCAGACGGATGCTCCGCGTCGCGGGCGGGCTGGTGGCGCCCCGTGCGACCGTGGTGCTCGACGCGTTCGCGCTCGGCGCCATCGCCGGCCGTCCGCACGTGGCTCGCGCCCGCTCGCGCATCCTGACCCCGAACCTCGACGAAGCCGAGCTGCTGCTCGGGCGACCGCGTTCGCGGGATGCGGAGGGCACGCGCGGCGCCGACCGCGACGTGACCGAGATCGCCCGCCGGTACGACGCCGTCGTCAGCTGTCACAGCACCATCGCGTCTCCCGACGGCCGCCTGTTCCACATCCTCGACGGCGGCCCCGGCCTCGGCACCTCGGGCAGCGGGGACGCCCTCGCCGGAGCCATCGCCGGACTCGCCGCCCGAGGGTGCGACCCGGTGCAGGCCGCGGTCTGGGGAACCGCTCTGCATGCGGCTGCAGGCCGCGCGCTGGCGTCAGAGGTCGGGACGCTCGGCTTTCTGGCCGGCGAGATCGTCGACCGCCTGCCGCGTGAATTGGCGGCCGTCGAGCAGCGATAGGCTCGGCGGAGAATTGCCGACCACCGCGATGGGATGACGCCTTGGCCTTCTTCGACCTGCCCCTCGACGAGCTCCGCACCTACACGCCGGAGGTGCGACGCCCGGCCGACCTCGACGCGTTCTGGGGTCGCACCCTGGCGGAGGCCGCCGAGCATCCGATCGACGTCACCCTCACACCGGTCGACACCGGATTCGTGCTCGTCGACACGTTCGACGTGGAGTTCAGCGGCTTCGCCGGCGACCGCATCCGCGGCTGGCTGCGGGTGCCGCACGGCAGCGAGCCGGGCACACTCCCCGCCGTGGTGCAGTTCGTCGGCTACGGCGGCGGGCGCGGTCTCGCCAGCGAGCCGTCGGCGTGGGCCCAGGCCGGCTATGCGCACTTCGTGATGGACACCCGCGGGCAGGGCTCCGGCTGGAGCATCGGCGACACGGCCGACGAGCTGCACGGCGCTGCCGGCCCCGCGCATCCGGGGTTCATGACCCGCGGCATCCGCAACCGCGACCACTACTACTACCGTCGGCTCTTCACGGATGGCGTTCGCGCGGTGGAGGCCGTGCGCTCCCTCGACCTCGTCGACCCCGGTCTCGTCTTCGCGAGCGGGGGAAGCCAGGGCGGCGGCATCGCCCTGGCCGTCGCCGGGCTCACGCCGGGTCTTGCCGGTGTCATGCCCGACGTGCCGTTCCTCTGCCACTTCGAGCGCGCCATCGTGATCACCGACGCCAACCCGTTCGGCGAGATCGCGAGCTACCTGCGCGTCCACCGCGACGAGGTGGAGGACGTGCTCGACACGCTCTCGAACTTCGACGGAGTGAACCTCGTCGCAACCGCCGATGCCCCCGCGCTCTTCTCGGTGGCGCTGATGGACGAGATCGTCCCGCCGTCTACCGTCTTCGCGGCCCACAACAGGTATCCCGCCGAGAAGGAGATCATCGTGTACCCGTTCAACGGACACGAGGGCGGCCAGCTGCTCCAGGAGGAGCGGAAGCTGCGCTGGGCGAACGCCCGGGTCGCGGCCATGCGCGCTTGAGCCCGGCCGACTGCGCTCACCTGTTCCCGGCCGCACCGGCCTCGGCGGGAAGGCGACGCGCGAGCACCTGACCGGGCCACTCGCCGACGGTGAACGTGTCGGTGCGTGTGTAGCCGCAGGACTCGTAGAAGCGCACGAGGTCCCCGTTGCCACCGGCATAGCAGTCGACCCGCAGCAGGTCCACGCCGGCCGCGCGCGCCTCGTCGTCCGCGAAGGCGAGCAGGCGACGCCCCACGCCCCGTGCGCGCGGATCGCGCGACCCGATCAGCACCTTCACGTAGAGTTCTGGCTCCGTCGCCGCCGGCACATAGTCGGTCGCGTCACCGAGGATGAGGGCACCGACGACCCCGGCCTCCGGATGCTCCGCCACCCACGCTCCCGGCTCCGCCACCCAGCCCGTCACCCGGTCGACCTGCCGCTGCTGCGTCGAGAACGGCTCGCGCCCCCACTGCGCATCGTTGCCGATCTCGACGAACCAGGCGATCGCGTCATCGAACAGCCCGAGCACCGCTGCAGCGTCGGCGGGCGCGGCGTTGCGGATGCGGATCTCGGTCGTGACGTCGGTCATCGGTGCTCCCTGCTTGTCGGCGCGATATGAACATTCTCAGCGGTCGAGCGTTCGGCCGGGCGACAGCACGAGATCGGCGACCTGCACCGGATGCGAGAGGTTCGCGAGATGCCCGCCGTCCACCTCGTCGATCGGAAGGCCGAGACGCTCCTGGGCGACCCGCCGCTGGAAGTCCAGGGGGAAGAAGCGGTCGTCGCGACCGGAGATGACTCTGGTCGGCACTGCCGGCCACGCCTCGAAGTCGCAGGGTGTCGAGAAGGCTTCCTCCGCCTCCGAACCCTCGTGGTGGCCGAGCTCCTCGCGCTGCTCGGCGGTGAGGTCGTGGGTGAAGTAGGTCTCCAGGTCGAAGCCGGCGTCCGGATCCCGACCGGCTGCGAGGTCGTTACGACGAACCGCGTCGCCATACCCGGTCGCCGCCCACCACTCGCCGGCCGTCTCGCCCGGCACGGGGATCATCGCGTTGAGGAACACCAGACCCCGCACGGGGAGCCGCTGCGCGGCGAGCGCGGCGGTGAAGGCACCCATCGACTGGGAGGCGAGCACCACTTCGTCGCTACCGGCCGCGGCCTCGACCGTCTGACGCGTGTACTCGGTGAGTCCGTTCGTCCCACCGACCGCGAAGTCGACAGCGACAGCGTCGTGTCCGCGGCGGTGCAACTCCTCGACGACGAGGTGCCAGATCCAACCGGTCCCTCCTGCACCGGGGAGGAACAGGTACCTCATGCGATGGCGATCGAGCCGTCGTCGGCGATCTCCCACGACGGGTTGTACGCGACCTCCCAGACATGGCCGTCCAGGTCGGCGAAGTAGCCGGAATAGCCGCCCCAGAACACGTGCTCCGGAGCCTTCAGGATGCGCGCGCCCGCCGCCTCCGCCTGCGCGAACACCGCGTCGACATCCTCGACGGAGCGCTCATTGAGGGCGATGGTCACGCCGCTGAAGGTTCCGTCGATCGGATGCCGTGCGTCCTCCTCGAGATCGGAGCGGCCGAACAGGGAGAGGCCGATCCCGTTCAGCTGATAGAAGCAGACGCCGTCCTGGGCCGCGGCAGGGGTCCAGCCGAGGCCGTCCTCGTAGAAGGCGCGCGCCCGCGCCAGATCGTCGACGCCGAACGTGACAAGTGAGATGCGCTGTTCCATGCCGCGACCATACCCCGGACCCGCGACACGGGGCCGCCGAGGATCACCCGGCCGGCGCGACGAGCAGCTAGCGGGCCAGCGCCTGGTCGATGTCCGCCAGCAGGTCCGCCACGTCCTCGAGTCCGACCGAGAGCCGGATGACGTTGTCGGGCACCTCGAGCTCGGTGCCGCGCACCGAGGCGTGCGTCATCTCCGACGGGTAGCCGATGAGCGACTCGACGCCGCCGAGCGACTCCGCGAGCTGGAAGATCTCCGTCGACTCCGCGAACCGGCGTGCGGCCGCCGCTCCCCCGGCGAGCGCCACCGAGAGCATCCCGCCGAACCGGCTCATCTGACGCGCGGCGAGTTCGTGGCCCGGGTGCTCCGGCAGTCCGGGATAGTAGACCGCGTCGATGCCGGCATGGCCGACCAAGCGCTCGGCCAGGGCCTGCGCGTTCTCGGAGTGGCGCTGCATCCGCACATCCAGTGTTTTGATCCCGCGGGTGGTCAGCCACGCATCCAGGGGCGCCGAGACCGCGCCGGCGGCGAACTGGATGAACTGCACCTTCTCGGCGAGCTGCTCGTCATCGATGACGAGAGCGCCGCCGATCACGTCGGTGTGACCGCCGAGGTACTTCGTCGTGGAGTGCACGACCACATCGGCGCCGAGCGCCAGCGGCTGCTGCAGTGCGGGCGACGCGAACGTGTTGTCGACGACGACGAGAGCGCCGACCGACCGGCCGAGTTCCGCGAGGGCGGCGACATCGCTGATCTTCATCAGCGGGTTGCTCGGTGTCTCGATCCAGAGCACGCGGGTGCGTTCCGTGCCGAGTGCTCCGCGCACCGCGTCGAGGTCCGTCAGATCCACCGTCGTGTTCCGGATGCCCCACGCGCCGTGGATCCGGTTGATCAGCCGGTGCGTGCCGCCGTAGACGTCGTTGCCGAGCACCACGTGGTCGCCGGGCTGCAGTACCGCGCGCAGCAGGGCATCCTCGGCCGCGAGCCCGGAGGCGAACGAGAGCGCGCGCTTGCCACCCTCGAGCGCGGCGAGCTGGGTCTCGAGGGAGCTGCGCGTCGGGTTGCCGGCGCGGCCGTACTCGTAGCCGCCCCGCAGCCCTCCGACGCCGTCCTGCACGAACGTCGAGGTCTGGTAGATCGGCGGGATGATCGCGCCCGTGGTCGGGTCGAACTCCTGGCCGGCGTGGATCGCGCGCGTGCTGAAGCCGTGACTGCTGTCGTTCATCGTCTGCTTTCTCGTGGTGCCGGTCATTCGCTGAGGAAGTTGAGGAGGTCCTGCCGGGTGAGCACCGCGACGGGCTTGCCGTCCTCGGTCACGAGGAGGGCGTTCGTCGTCGCAAGCGCGGCACGCGCGGCGCTGACCGACTCGTTGATCCCGATCAGGTCGAGCGGCTCGCCGAGGAACGCGCCCACGTCGTCCGACATCTGGGCGCGGCCGCTGAACACCGCGTCGACCAGAGACGTCTCGTCGAGCGCGCCCGCCACCTCGCCCATCACCACGGGCGGCTCGGCGGTCAGCACCGGCAGCTGCGACACCCCGTAGGTGTTCATGATCTGGATGGCGTCCCGCACCGTGTCCGACGGATGCGCGTGAACCAGGTCGGGCAGGTCGCGGCGCTTGGTACGGATGACGTCGTGCACCGTCGACTCGTCGGGAACGTCGCTGAAGCCGTAGGAGCGCATCCACTTGTCGTTGAAGATCTTGCCCAGGTAGCCGCGCCCGCCGTCGGGCAGGATGACCACGACGATGTCGTCGGCGGTCAGGGACTCCGCCGCACGCAGCGCGGCGACGACGGCCATGCCGCTCGATCCGCCGACGAGGATGCCCTCTTCGCGCGCCAGCCGGCGGGTCATCGCGAACGAGTCGGCGTCCGAGACGGCGATCACCTCGTCGACGACGCTGGGGTCGTAGGCCGACGGCCAGAAGTCCTCGCCGACGCCCTCGACGAGATACGGCCGTCCGGTGCCGCCCGAGTAGACGGAGCCCTCCGGGTCGGCGCCGATGATGCGCACCCGCCCGTCGGAGGCCTCCTTGAGGAAGCGCCCGGTGCCGCTGATGGTGCCACCCGTGCCGACGCCGGCGACCAGGTGCGTGATGCGCTGGTCGGTGTCGCGCCAGATCTCGGGACCGGTCGTCTCGTAGTGGCTGCGCGGTCCGTTGGGGTTCGCGTACTGGTTGGGCTTGAACGCGCCGGGGATCTCGGTCACCAGGCGGTCGGAGACGCTGTAGTAGGAGTCGGGGTGATCCGGGGCGACCGAGGTCGGGGTCACCACGATCTCGGCGCCGTAGGCGGTCAGCACGTTGCGCTTGTCCTCGCCGACCTTGTCCGGGAGCACGAACACGCACCGGTAGCCGCGCTGCTGCGCGACCAGTGCCAGTCCCACTCCGGTGTTGCCACTCGTCGGCTCGACGATCGTCCCGCCGGGTTTCAGCAGACCGTCCCGCTCCGCGGCATCGATGATGCGCGTCGCGATCCGGTCTTTCGATGAACCTCCGGGGTTCAGGTACTCGAGCTTGACGAGCACCGTCGCCGCGATCCCGTCGACAACCTTGTTGAGCTTGACGAGGGGAGTGTTGCCGACCAAATCGATGATGGTCTCTGCGTAATCCACGCGACCAACCGTAACAGCGCAGCGGTGATTCGCTCAGTGGGTTACGTGTCGGCGCTCAGGTGCGCAGGGCGGCCACCTCCGTCCCGGATGCCCGGGAAGACCGCCACCGTAGAATCGACGCATGCCCGTGTCTGAGCTCTCGACCGTCGCACAGGACTATCTGAAGGTCATCTGGTCGGCGACGGAATGGTCCGAGACCCCGATCACGGTCAAGCAGCTCGCCGAGCGCCTCGGCGTGCGCGCGGCCACCATCTCCGACGGCATCCGGCGGCTCGCCGACCAGGGGATGCTCGTGCACGAGCCGTACGGCGGCATCGAGCTCACCGCGACCGGCCGGCGGCACGCGGTCGCGATGGTGCGCAGGCACCGGCTGATCGAGACGTTCCTGGTCGAGGAGCTCGGCTACGGCTGGGACGAGGTGCATGACGAGGCCGAGGTGCTCGAGCACGCCGTCTCCGACAACCTCATCGAGCGCATCGACCGCCGGCTCGGCTTCCCGTCGCGCGACCCGCACGGCGACCCCATCCCCAGCGCCGACGGCACCCCGCACCTCCCGGATGCCCGCCCGCTGATCTCTGCGGAAACAGGTGTTCCCCTCGTGGTCTCGCGCATCTCGGATGCCGACCCGGCCGTGCTCCGTTACCTCGCCGACCGCGGCATCCGGCTCGACACCCGGCTGAGCATCGACGAGCACCGCGAGTTCGCCGGCGACGTGACGCTGCGGCTCGACGACGGCGAAGTCGTGCTCGGCGCGACCGCCGCCGGCGCCGTCTGGGTCACCGGCGCCTGACCGTTCCGGCCCGGGCGGTCAGCCGCCGACCCAGCCCGCGATCGTCAGCACCACGAGCGTCACGTTCAGCACGACGACCAGGGTGGCGATCCCGAAGCCGAGTACGCGCATCCCGCGGCCGTCGGCCCTCTCCCCCATCACCGCACGTGACCCGGTGAGCCGCAGCAGCGGGATCATCGCGAACGGGATGCCCAGGCTCAGGAACACCTGGCTCACGACCAGCGCCCAGGTGGGCTCGACGCCCAGCGCGAGGATGACGATGGCCGGGATGAGCGTGACGATGCGGCGGGTCAGCAACGGGATGCGCACCTTCAGCAGCCCGGCCATGATCGTCGCCCCGGCGTAGCTCCCGACCGACGTCGAGGCGAGCCCGGAGGCGAGCAGGCCGACCGCGAAGACGGCGGCGATGACCGGTCCGAGCGCGTCGCCGATGGCCGCGTGCGCCCCCTCGATGGTGTCCGTCCCCGCGATGCCGCCGAGGGAGGCCGCGGCCAGCAGGAGCATCGCGATGTTGACCGCTCCGGCGAGCGCGAGGGCTGCGAGCACGTCGATCTTGGTCGCACGCAGCAGGCGGCCGACGGTGCCCGGCGACATCGAGTGGCCGTGGCGGTCGCGGGCGAGCGCCGAGTGCAGGTAGATCGCGTGCGGCATCACGGTCGCGCCGAGCATGCTCGCCGCGAGCAGCACGGTGGGGGCGCCGTCGAACCGCGGCACGAGGCCTCCCGCCGCCGCCCGCCAGTCGACCGGGCTCACGAAGAGGCCGGCGAGGAAGCCGATGGCGATCACGCCGAGGAGCCCCAGGATGACCATCTCGAAGGGCCGCTGACCCCGCCTGGTCTGGATCGCGAGGATGCCGATGGCCACCAGCCCGACGATCAGTCCGCCGATCGGCAGCGGGAGCCCGAAGAGCAGGTTGAGCGCGATCGCTCCGCCGATGACCTCGGCGAGATCCGTGGCGGCTGCTACCAGCTCGGCCTGGGCCCAGAACGCGCGCCGGGTGCCCGTGCCGAGCCGGGAACCGAGCAGCTCCGGAAGGCTCGAGCCGGTGACGATCCCGAGCTTGGCCGATTGGTACTGCACGAAGACCGCGATCGCGTTCGCGGCGACCAGCACCCAGACCAGCAGGTAGCCGTAGCGGGCGCCCGCGGTGAGATTGGCGGCGACGTTCCCCGGGTCGACGTAGGCGATAGCGGCGACGAAGGCCGGTCCGAGCAGCAGGAGCAGGCGCGCGCGCGACCGACCCGTGCGCCGCGCGACCTCGACCGCCATTCGATGCCCCTCATCCAATTGTTAGCCGAGCCTAACACTGCCGGCCGACGCCCGGGACCTGCGATCGAGTCGGGGATTATTCACGCTTCACGGCCCCTGCGCGTGCTTAATCCCCGACTCGATGGCGCGCGCAGCGCGGCGCGGCGGCGGGGGCGCGGCGGCGGCGGCGCGGCGCGGCGCCCAGCGCGGCGGCGGGGCGTCAGTTGTCGAGGGCGGGCTCGGAGCCCTGCACCTGCTCGCGGTACAGGCGCGAGTAGACGCCGTCGAGCCCGAGCAGCTCGCGGTGAGTTCCACGCTCCACCACCTGGCCGTGGTCGATCACGAAGATCACGTCGGCGGCCACGATGGTCGAGAGGCGGTGGGCGATCGCGATGGTCGTGCGTCCGCGGGAGGCGGTGTCGAGCGCCTGCTGCACCACGCGCTCCGAGATCGAGTCGAGGGCGCTCGTCGCCTCGTCGAGGATGAGCACCTCGGGGTTTTTCAGCAGCACGCGCGCGATCGCGATGCGCTGCTTCTCGCCACCGGACAGGCGGTAGCCGCGCTCCCCCACCACGGTGTCGTAGCCGTCGGGGAAGCCTGCGATCGTGTCGTGGATGTTGGCGTTGCGCGTCGCCGCCTCGATCTCGGCCTGCGTCGCATCCGGTTTCGCGTAGCGGAGGTTCTCGGCGATGGTGGCGTGGAACAGGTACGTCTCCTGCGACACCACGCCGATGTGCGACACCAGCGACTCCTGCTGCAGGGCGCGGATCTCCGTCTCGCCGAACAGGATGCGCCCGCTCGTCGCGTCGTAGAAGCGCGGGATGAGGTAGGACACCGTCGTCTTACCGGCACCGGACGGGCCGACGAACGCGGCGAACTCCCCCGGCTCGATCACGAACGAGACGTCGTCGAGCGTGTTGCGCTCCTCGGGGCGCGCATCCGGATAGCGGAAGACCACGTGATCGAACTCGATGCGCCCGAGCTCGCGGTTCGGGTCGACCGGCACGGCGTCGGGGCGGTCCGCGATGGCCGGCTTGAGATCGAGGTACTCGAAGATGCGCGCGAACAGCGCACCGGAGGTCTGCAGGTCGAGCGCGACACGCATCAGGCCGAGCAACGGGAAGAGGAGCCGCGCCTGCACCGTCGTGAAGGCGACGATCGTTCCGGCCGTGATGTCGTTCGCGCCGCCGAGGATCAGCCAGCCCGACACGAGGTAGACGATGGCGGGGATCGACGAGAGGAAGATGTTGACCATCGCGAAGAACCACTGGCCGCTCATCGCCTGCGACACCTGCAGGCGGATCTGGTTCTGGTTCTCGTCGGAGTAGCGGCCGACCTCGGTGGCCTGCCGGTTGAAGCTCTTCGACAACAGGATGCCCGACACGCTCAGCGTCTCCTGCGTGATCGCCGTCATGTCCGACAGCGACTCCTGGGTCTTCGTCGCGATGCGCGCCCGAACCTGTCCGACCCGGCGCTGCGCGATCACCAGGATCGGCATGAGCACCACCGCCACGATGGTCAGCTGCCAGTTGAGCAGCAGCATCGCGACGAACGCGGCGATCACCGTGACCGTGTTGCCGAGGATGCTCGACATGGTGTTGGTGAGCACGTTGGCCACGCCGCCGACGTCGTTCTGCAGGCGCGACTGGATGATGCCCGTCTTCGTCTTGGTGAAGAAGCTCAGCTCCATCGACTGCAGGTGCGAGAACAGCCGCACCCGCAACGCGCCCATCACCTTGTTGCCGACGGAGGCGGTGAGATACGTCTGCCACACGCCGAGCAGCGCCGAGCCGACGAAGACCACGATCATCGTGATGACGATGGTGATCAGCACCGGCATGTCGGGGCCGCCGGTCTTCGGGAAGAGCCCGTCGTCGAAGGCGCGCTGGGTGAGGAGCGGAGGCACCACCGAGAGGGCAGCACCGATCAGCACGAGACCCATCGTGACGATGATCGCGGTGCGGTGCGGTGCGAATAGGCCGCCGATGCGGCGCAGCAGATTGGGGATCTTCGGAGCCGTCGCATTGAGTGCCTTCTGGGCGGCGACGTCGCCTCCGCTGACGCGACCGCGACCCCCGCCACCGCCGCCCGCTCCGCGCATCCCGCTCATGTGTTCAGGGTAACCCCGGCCGGTGACGCCGGTGGGCGACGCCGTATTCGCTCCGCTACGGGCGAAACGACGGTGTCCCATCGTGTGATCCAACCGTGATGCAAGCGCTTGACGTAAACGCTTGCATTGCCCCCGTACGCGGGGTAGCGTCTCGACCGGGCGCATCCGAGCGCCTGCACCAAGAAGCTCACGCTCAACGAGGAGTGAAATGAAAGCAGCACGTCTCTCCGTGATTGCCGGAGTTGCCATCGTCGGTATCGCCCTGGCGGGTTGTACCGGCGGCGGGTCAGGAGGCAGCGGCGGCGGCGGCGACGCCGGCCAGAACCTCACGGGCAAGGGCCCGATCACCTACGTTCAGGGCAAGGACAACTCGAACGTCGTGCGACCGCTCATCGACAAGTGGAACGCAGCCCACCCGGACGAGAAGGTCACCTTCAAGGAGCAGTCCGACCAGGCCGACCAGCAGCACGACGACCTCGTGCAGCACTTCCAGGCCAAGGATGCGAACTACGACGTCGTCGACGTCGACGTCGTATGGACCGGCGAGTTCGCGGCCAAGGGCTGGTTGCAGCCGCTGAAGGACACCTTCAAGATGGACAACTCGGCGCTCCTGGCGCCGACCGTCAAGTCCGGAACGTACAACGGAACGCAGTACGCGGCCCCGCAGACCTCCGACGGCGGCATCCTGTACTACCGCAAGGATCTGGTGCCGACCCCGCCGAAGACGTGGGACGAGATGATCAAGGACTGCGACATCGCCAAGGCCAAGGGCATCGGATGCTACGCCGGCCAGTTCGCGAAGTACGAGGGCCTGACGGTGAA
Organism: Leifsonia sp. 10N434; assembly: GCF_056394405.1. Classification (NCBI taxonomy): domain Bacteria; kingdom Bacillati; phylum Actinomycetota; class Actinomycetes; order Micrococcales; family Microbacteriaceae; genus Leifsonia; species Leifsonia sp. 10N434. The sequence continues at coordinate 216,708 of NZ_JBFTHV010000001.1, forward strand.
CGTGGCTGAGGCCATCAACACCAACGGCGGCACCATCGTCGGCGACGACGGCAAGACCGTCACGGTCGACAGCGCTGAGGCCAACGCGGGACTGACCCGACTGGTCGACGGCTTCAAGAACGGGCAGATCCCGGCTGAGGCCATCACCTACCAGGAGGAGCAGGGACGCCAGGCCTTCGAGGCGGGCAAGCTCCTGTTCCTGCGCAACTGGCCGTACGTGTACAACCTGGCGAAGACCGACGGAAGCTCGACGGTGAAGACCACCTTCGGTGTCGCTCCGCTGCCGGGTGTGACCGCCGACAAGCCGGGCGTCTCCAGCCTGGGTGGCCACAACGCCGCGATCAGCGTCTACTCCAAGCACAAGGCGACCGCCTTCGAGTTCCTGAAGTTCCTGCAGAGCGAAGAGACCCAGAAGTTCTTCGTGACCCAGGGATCGCTGGCACCCGTGCTCTCGTCGCTGTACGACGACGCCAGCCTGAACACCCAGCTGCCGTACCTGTCGACCCTGAAGACGTCGATCGAGAACGCGGTCCCGCGTCCCGTCTCGCCGTTCTACCCGGCCATCACCAAGGCCGTTCAGGACAACGCGTACACGGCTCTGAAGGGCGACGTGAGCGTCGACCAGGCGCTGAAGAACATGGCGTCCGCCATCAAGACGGCGAGCGCCGGATAACCCACGGGCAACGGTCACCGGGCGGCGGGAACCTTCCCGCCGCCCGGTCCACCCTCACCCGATCCATCTGCTTCGGAGGCCTCACATGTCAACGTCGAACGTCGTCGCCCCGCCTGATACGAGTAACCCCAAGTCGCCCGAGAAGCGCGCCGGGGTGAAGAAGAACCGCCAGCAAGAGAGTCGCTGGGCGTTCTACCTGATCATTCCCACGATCATCCTGCTCGCGATCGTCATCGGCTATCCGGTGGTCAGCGCGATCATCATGTCGTTCCAGAAGGACGCCGGCCTCGACCCGGCCACCGGCCTGTTCGTGCAGGGCGGCTTCGCCGGATTCCAGAACTACGCGCACTGGCTGTTCCAGCAGTGCGCCGGGCCGAACGGCGAGACGATCAGCTGCCCGCCGGGCAACCTCGGCTCGCAGTTCTGGAACGCGGTCTTCGTCACCTTCTTCTTCACGGTGACGACCGTCGTGTTCGAGACCATCCTCGGCATGTGGTTCGCGTTCATCATGAACCGCACCTTCCGCGGCCGCGGCCTCGTCCGCGCCGCCATCCTGGTGCCGTGGGCCATCCCCACCGCCGTCACCGCGAAGCTCTGGTTCTTCATCTTCTCGGTCGCCGGTGTCGCCAACGCCGTCCTCGGAGCGCACATCCTCTGGACCAGTGACGAATGGGCGTCGCGCTTCGCGGTGATCATCGCCGACACCTGGAAGACCACGCCGTTCATGGCGCTGCTCATCCTGGCCGGTCTGCAGATCATCCCGGAAGAGGTGTACGAGGCCGCCAAGGTCGACGGCGCCACCACGTGGCAGCGCTTCTGGCGCGTGACCATGCCGCTCGTGAAGCCCGCTCTGCTGGTCGCCGTGCTGTTCCGCGTTCTCGACGCGCTGCGCATCTACGACCTGCCCGCCATCCTCACCGGCGGAGGTGGTGGCACCGGTAATGCCACGACCACGCTCTCGATCCTGGTGGTCGACCAGATCAGGCAGGGCTTCAACAGCGCCTCCGCCCTCTCGACCATCACCTTCATCATCATCTTCCTGGTCGCGTTCATCTTCGTGAGGTTCCTCGGAACGAACGTCGTGAGAACGCAGGAAGCCCAGCAGAAGGGAACGAAGTGATGACCACCGTCGCCGGCCCCGCTGCCGCCACCGCCGAGGCGAACGCGCTTCCCCGCACCAGGACCAAGAGCAGGACCAAGAGCCGCAATCGCAACCAGGGCATCCGCACCGGGTTGAGCGCGCTGGTCATCGTCCTCTGGTGCCTGCTGCCGTTCTACTGGATGGTCGTGACCTCGTTCCGCGACGTCGGGTACACGTTCGAGACCACTCCGGTTCCGACCCACTTCACCTGGGACAACTACGTCACGGCGTTCTCGACGCAGCTCGGCAACCACCTCGGCCAGGCACTGCTGAACTCTCTGTTCATCGGTGTCTGCGTCACGATCATCGCGCTGGCCGTCGGAACGTTCGCCTCGTACGCTCTCGCCCGCCTGGACTTCAAGTTCAAGGGCATCGTGCTCGGCATCATCCTCGGCGCGTCGATGTTCCCCGGCGTCGCGCTCATCACGCCGCTGTTCCAGCTGTTCACCAACATCGGCTGGATGGGGACGTACCAGGCGCTGATCATCCCGGAGATCTCGTTCGTGCTGCCGCTCACGGTCTACACGCTCACCTCCTTCTTCCGGGAGATGCCGTGGGACCTGGAGGAGGCCGCCCGCATCGACGGCTGCACCAGGGCTCAGGCGTTCCGGCGGATCATCCTGCCGCTGGCAGCGCCCGCTGTGTTCACCACGGCGATCCTGGCGTTCATCTCCTCCTGGAACGAGTACCTGATCTCCAGTCAGCTGTCGAGCGACGCGACCCAGCCGGTGACGGTGGCCATCGCCTCGTTCGCCGGCAGCCAGCCGCACCAGGAGCCGTACACCGCCGTCATGGCGGCCGGCACCATCGTGACGGTTCCGCTCGTGATCCTGGTGCTGATCTTCCAGCGCCGGATCGTGGCGGGCCTCACCGCCGGTGGCGTGAAGGGCTGATCATGCGCTGGGACGATTCGCTGGAACTGGTCGATGTCGGTATCGGCATCACCGGATTCTTCGCGTTCGCGTTCCTGATCGTGACCGGGGTCGTCGAGCTCACCGGCGGCGACGCCCTGGGCTGGGCGCTCACGCTGCTCGCGCTCGTCCTCGTGCTCGTCCTCCTCTGGCAGGCGCGCCGCCGCATCGTCGCGGCGCGCCGGCCGGTGGACGAGGAGGACGCGCACGTGGCGGACACGTCGCAACGACACTCCTGACCAGGCGCGACGATGACGGGGATCGATGAGGTCGCGCGCGCGACGGGGGTGTCGACGGCGACCGTGTCCCGCGCCCTCCGTGGCCTGCCCAACGTCTCCGAAACGACGCGGGCGGCGGTGCGCCGGGCCGCCGACGAGCTCGGCTACGTCGCCTCCTCGAGCGCATCCGGACTTGCCAGCGGGCGCACCCTCGCGATGGGCGTCGTCGTCCCGTCGGTGAGCCGCTGGTTCTACACCAGCGTGCTCGAAGGCGTCGACGCCGAGCTGCGCTCCGCGAGCTACGACATGATCCTGTTCAATCTCGGCGGGCACCGCGGCGACAGGGAGCGGGTGTTCCACCGCTCGATCCTGCGCAAGAGGACGGACGCGCTGCTCGCGCTCTGTCTCGACTTCACAGCGGATGAGCGTCATCAGCTGGCCTCCATCGCGCACCCGACCATCGTGGTCGGCGGACCGGTGAAGGGGCTCCGCAGCGTCGGCATCGACGAGAAGGGCACGGCGCGGACGGCGACCGAGCACCTGATCCAGCTCGGTCACTGCGACATCGCCCACCTCGGCGGCGAAGACGAAGAAGGCCTCAACAAGCAGGTCCCGATCGGGCGCCTGCACGGATTCCAGGCCGCGATGCGGGATGCCGGGCTCCCGGTCCGACCGGAGTGGATCATCCCCGGCGGCTTCTCGCTGCCGGAGAGCCGTGCCGCGATGAACGCGCTGCTCGATCGCGCGGGGCCGCGACCGACGGCGGTGTTCGCCGGCTCCGACGAGATGGCGATGGGGGCCATCCTGGCCGCGTACGACCACGGACTGCGCGTTCCGGACGACCTGTCGGTGATCGGGATCGACAACCACGATTTCGCCGAGTCGTTCGGGCTGACGACGATGGCGCAGGACCCGTTCGACCAGGGCGCCGTCGCCGCGCGCATCCTGCTCGACGAGCTCGGCGGCGCAGAACCGCGCACCCGCTCGGTGCGGATGCCGGCCTCCCTCATCGTGCGGTCCTCAACGGCCGCACCGGCGGCGGTGCCTGCTCTCGCCCGAGCGGGTACGACCGCCTCGTGACGCGTGGGGGCCAGTACGTGCGCGTGCGCATCCGCGCATCCTGAGCGGGTTGCCGCCGCTTTCCCGGCCCGTCGGCACAGAAGGAGCCTCTCGGCCTGAGAGGATTGTCGGGCAGACGATGACGGGAGCGCGACTTTCGGGTAGTCACGATCCCGTCGGAGCGGTCATGCGCGTTCGACCGCGAGGTCACGCGCCGGCCGTCAGAATCGCCTGCCCGCTCGGGCTTCGGCACGGCGCGGGAGGGGCCGCCCCCATTAGGGTAGGGGCGGCCTCTCGCCCCTTCGAACCGGCGGCCGGAGACGTGTGGCCCGCAGGACCGTGCGATGACGGAGTCGTCCCGCCTCTACACGGACGGATACCGGCTGTGCTCACCCGACGGCGCGAGCGCGAAGGCGCGGATGATCGCGTCGGCGGCCTCCTCCGGCGAGAGCTGCTCGGTGTCGATGCGCAGGTCGACGGGAGGGATCTCGCCGTCCGCCTCGTCGCTGCGGAGCCGGCGCAGCGTCTCGACGTCGGTCAGCTTGGCGAACTCGTGCCGGTCGGCGCGGCCGATCCGTCGCTCCTGCTCCGCCGGGCTGACCGCGAGTTGCACGAAGGACACCCGCCCGCCGTGGTCCTCGACCGCGGCGCGCGCCCGGTCGGCGAAGCCCGCCGGGACCGTGGGCTCGGGCGCGAGGGTGAAGATCAGGGAGGTGCCGGCGCGTGCGGCTTCGCGGAAGGTTGAGATCCAGAACTCCTCACGCAACGTCACGAACGGTGGCGTTCCGAAGGTGAAGACGGCCGTCAGGGCATCCACGATGAGATGGTTGTGGAAGACGCCGAAGTTCAATCGCGCGCCGAGGGCGCGGGCCACCGTCAGCTTTCCCGCAGCAGCGGCACCGTGCACGAAGACCAGATCCATCGTCCGATGCTACGACGGGAGACCCGCACAGCGGTCAGGCGCGCGTCAGCTCGCGTCACCGACCGAGAGCGCCTCGGCCTCCTCGATCGCGGACTCCTCGACGCCGTCGACGCGCTTGAGGTGCTTGTGGCCGATGATGATCAGGGCGGTGGCGACCAGCACCGAGACCGCGCCGGCGAAGAACGGCGTCGACGGGGAGATCGAGCCGGCGAGGAGCGTGGCCGTGGGCGGAGCGATCGCACCGCCGAGGAACCGCACGCCGGAGTACGCGCTCGAGGCGACGGGCCGGGGCAGGTCGGTCGCCTCCATGACGCACTCGGTGAGCACGGTGTTCAGGATGCCCAGCAGCAGGCCGCCGACGATGACGCAGACGATGAGCCCGGCGAGCGAGCTGATGAGCAGGCCCGCAGCGAGCAGGTCGACGGCGAGCAGCGGCATCACGATCTGCAGCACGCGGGTGCGGGGCAGCCGGCTCGTCAGCACTGGAGCGCCCCAGACCGACGTGATGGCGAGCGCGAGTCCCCAGCCGAAGAAGATCAGGCCGAGCGTGATCGCGTCTTCGACGCCGAGCGGCACGAGGGCGAACGGCGTGTACGCGAGCAGCACGAAGAAGCCGATGTTGTAGAACAGCGCTGCCGCGGCGAGGAAGCCGAGCGCAGGCTTCGCGAGAGCGCGGAACGGCGCGGAGACCGAGGTCGGTACCGGCTTCTCCGGGTTCTTCTTGAGCAGCAGCACGATCGCGATGAAGCCGATCGCCATCAGCGTCGCGGTGCCGAAGAACGGACCGCGCCAGCTCCAGCTGCCGAGCAGACCGCCGAGCAGCGGGCCGATCGCGATGCCGAGGCCGAGCGCCGCCTCGTACAGGATGATCGCCGACGAGGTTCCGCCGGACGCCGCACCGACGATGGTCGCCAGCGCGGTCGAGATGAAGAGCGCGTTGCCGAGGCCCCAGCCGGCGCGGAAGCCGATGATCGACTCGACGTTCTGCGAGAGGCCGGCCGCGAGGGCGAAGACGACGATCAGCGCGAGGCCGATCAGGAGGGTCTTCTTGGCGCCGATGCGGCTGGAGATCCAGCTGCTGAAGAACATGGCGATGCCCGTGATGAGCAGGTAGCTCGTGAAGAGCATCTCGGTCTGCGTCGGGGTGGCCTCGAGGCTCTTGGCGATCGCGGGGAGGATGGGGTCGACGAGCCCGATGCCCATGAAGGCGATGACGGACGCGAAGGCGACCGCCCAGACGGCGGTCGGCTGTTTGAGGATGTTGTTGGGCTTGTCGTGGCTCATAGAGGTGCGTGTGCTCCGATGTGCGTTCGTGGTGTGGTGTGGTGAGTGAGCCGGACGGCGGTCAGCGGGCGCCGGCGAGTGCTTCGGTGGCGGCGGCCGAGAGGTCGACGCGGGAGCCGATGATGCGCACGGCGCTGCGGAGCGCCTCGACCTCGTCGTCGCCGAGGTCGGCGAAGAGCGGCACGAGCGCGGCCGAGAGCTGATCGCGCCAGGCCTTGAGCGCGGCGGCGCCCTTGGGCGTGATCGCGATCTGCCAGGCCCGTGCGTCATCGGTGTCGGCGATGCGCTTGACCCATTCCGCCTCGACGAGGTTGCGGACGATCTTGGTCATCGTCGGCTGCGACACCCTGCTGTTCGCGGCGAGTTCGCCGAGGCGCATGGCGCCGGAGGTCTGCAGCACGCTCAGCGTGCGCCAGGTGGCGGGCGACTCGGTGTTGCCGGTGACCCGCGCGGCGAGGCGCGCGAGGCGATGGCTGGCGACCACCAGGTCGCCGAGGATCTCATGGAGTTCGTTGTCGGGCATGCATCAATTATATATAGCTAGCCTATGCAAATCAAGCAGTCGTTCGTATTCTTGTTTGCGATATTTCTCATTCGATGCTTTACTACACGGATGCGCCGCCCGACTGAGCACGAGACCGTCGTCCGCCTCGCAGAACTCGAAGACGGGCCGGCCTATCACACCGGCCTCAAGCGCCGCCATATCCAGATGATCGCGGTGGGAGGGGCGATCGGAACGGGCCTCTTCCTCGGGGCCGGCGGGCGCCTGGCCTCCGCCGGGCCGAGCCTGCTCGTCGTCTACGCGGTGTGCGGGGTCTTCGCGTTCTTCATCCTCCGGGCGCTCGGCGAGCTCGTGCTGCACCGGCCCGACTCCGGCTCGTTCGTCTCGTACGCCCGCGAGTTCTACGGGGAGAAGCTCGCCTTCGTCACCGGCTGGATGTACTGGATCTACTGGGCGATGGTCGCGATCGTCGACGTCACCGCCATCGCCCTCTACTTCTCGTTCTTCGGCCGCTACGTCCCCTTCTTCTCCGTCGTGCCGCAATGGGCGTTCGCCCTGTTCGCACTGGTCGCCGTGCTGCTGCTGAACCTGCTGCCCGTCGTCGTCTTCGGGGAGCTCGAGTTCTGGTTCTCCGCCATCAAGGTCGGTGCCCTCGTCGTGTTCCTGGTGATCGGCATCCTGTTCGTGGTCCTCGGCACCCCGGTCGCCGGCCACTCCCCCGGGTTCTCGCTGATCGGCGACAACGGCGGGGTGTTCCCCAATGGAGTGCTGCCGACGGTGCTGGTGGTGCAGGGCGTCGTCTTCGCCTACGGCGCGATCGAGCTCGTCGGCACCGCGGCCGGTGAGACCGCCGACCCCCGCAAGACGCTGCCGCGAGCGATCAACACGGTCATCCTGCGCATCGGCATCTTCTACGTCGGCTCGGTGCTGCTGCTGTCGCTGCTGCTCCCGTTCGACGCGTACACCGCCGGCGAGAGCCCGTTCGTCACCTTCTTCGCCTCGATCGGGGTGGAGGGAGCCGACACGATCATGAACCTGGTCGTGCTCACGGCCGCCCTCTCCTCGCTGAACGCCGGGCTCTACTCGACCGGGCGCATCGCGCGGTCGCTGGCGCTGCGCGGAGCAGCGCCAGCCTTCACCGCCCGGCTCAGCCGGTCCGGGGTCCCGTACGGCGGAATCGGGGTGACCGCCGCGGTCGCGCTCCTCGGAGTCGGACTCAACGCGGTCGTGCCGGCCGAGGCCTTCGAGATCGGCATCAACCTGACCGCGATCGGAACGCTCACCACCTGGTCGGTCATCGTGCTCTGCCAGCTGCGGCTCCGGCGCAGCTCCGACCGGGGCGAGCTCCCCCGGTCGGCGTTCCGGATGCCCGGCGCGCCCTTCACGAGCTACCTCACGCTCGCCTTCCTGGTCGGCGTCGGAGTGCTCATCCTGTTCGACTACCCGAACGGGACCCTGACCTTCGGGGCGGCGATCGTCGTCGTCGTTCCGAGCCTGATCGCCGGGTGGTACGCGGTGCGCGGGCGGGTGCGTCGGCTGCAGGCGCTTCGCGCGGAGCGGGCGGAGCGGGCGGAGGAGTCCGACTACTCCGGCAGCGCAGCGAGCACGTAGGCCTGCGGCACCTTCTCGGGGGCGCGTGGCGCTCGCTCGAGCCACACGGTCTCGACCAGACCGGCCTCCGCCAGCAGCATCCGGATGCGCGCCGGCGACTGACGGTACGCGTCCAGCGCGATGTCGTGCCCGTACGCCTTCGTCAGGTGCACGACGTCGTCACCCACCTGGAAGGCGAGCAGCAGGAGGCCGCCCGGGCGGAGCACGCGGGCGAACTCGGCGAACAGCTCGCCCTGACGCTCGGGCGGTGTGTGGATGACCGAGTACCAGGCGACGGCGCCGGCGAGCTCGTCGCCGCCGAGCGGAAGCGCCGCCATGCTGCCGACCTCGAAGCGCAGACCAGGGTGGCTGCTGCGCGCCACGTCGATCATGCCGGGCGACAGGTCGATCCCGAAGGCATCGAGCCCCAGCTCGACGAGCTGCGCGGTGACGCGGCCGGGGCCGCAGCCCAGATCGGCGACAGCGCCTCCACCGGCGGCCAGCACCTCTTCGGCGAACGCCGAGAGCATCGCCCGGTCCAGGGGCTTGCTCGCGAGCTCGTCGCGCAGGAGCGCGGCGTAGTCGGACGCCACAGTGTCGTAGGCGAGACGGGTGGCGGCGACATCGGCGTGCTCGGACATGTGACCGAGCCTAGAGGCGGGGGGCGACAGAACGCACGAGTGCCCCCGGTTACCGGCCGGGGGCACTGTCGTGAGGATGGAGGCTACCGCAGGTTCGGCCCGAAGTGGGCGACGCTGCGGTAGAGATCCGGCGGGTGCGCGGCGCGCGCCCTGGCCTCACCGGAGAAGACGGCGACAGCGAGCTGTCGCCAGTATGCGGCGTAGTCACGCCAGTGATGGGTATTCATCGTGGTTCTTTCTGGATGTGCGTCCTTGCACACCGGCTGCACGCAAGTGATGACTCGCACGCAGGCGCGATCGGACGCGGGATGACCGCCCACCGGTCGGTGGACGGAGTCGGGCATCCGCGTCGTCGACGTCTCTTAACGCACAGAGGGCGTCGCCCCGTTGCGGGGGCGACGCCCTCACAACGCGGAATGCTTCGGTTAGGAAGGAGTCCGCGTCGCGCTATGCGTCAGGCGATGTCACCTGCGGCAGAAAGAGCCCCGATGGGGCACTGACTACTTGAGGGTGACGGTGGCGCCAGCCTCTTCGAGCTGAGCCTTCGCCTTCTCGGCGGTCTCCTTGTTGGCGCCCTCGAGCACGTTGCTCGGTGCACCGTCAACGAGGGCCTTGGCCTCACCGAGGCCGAGGCTGGTGAGGGCACGCACCTCCTTGATGACCTGGATCTTCTTCTCACCGGCCGACTCGAGGACGACGTCGAAGGAATCCTTCTCCTCGACCTCTTCGGCAGCGGCGCCAGCGCCACCGGCAGCCGGGGCGGCAACGGCGACGGGGGCGGCGGCGGTGACCTCGAAGGTCTCCTCGAACTTCTTCACGAACTCGCTCAGCTCGATGAGCGTGAGCTCCTTGAACGCGTCGAGCAGCTCGTCAGTCGACAGCTTTGCCATGATTTTCTCCTTAGTGTTTTCGTGTACTCAACCGCGTGGCAGTCATCCCGGGGGATGGACTACGCAGCGGACTCCTGCTTCTCACGCAGCGCGTCGACCGTGCGAACGGCCTGCGACAGCGGTGCGTTGAACAGATATGCGGCTCCGAACAGCGAGGCCTTGAAGGCGCCGGCGAGCTTCGCCAGCAGAACTTCACGAGACTCGAGGTCGGCGAGCTTGCCTACCTCTTCTGCGGTCAGCGGGTTACCGTCGAAGTAACCACCCTTGACCACCAGGAGAGGGTTTGCCTTGGTGAAGTCACGCAGCGACTTCGCGACGGCGACGGGGTCGCCGCTCACGAATGCGATCGCGGACGGGCCGACGAGCTCGTCATCGAACGACGAGATCCCCGCGTTGTTCGCGGCGATCTTGGTCAGCGTGTTCTTCACCACGGCGTACGTAGCGTGCTCACTGATCGAAGTGCGCAGCTGCTTGAGCTGAGCGACAGTGAGACCGCGGTACTCGGTCAGCAGAACGGCCGTCGAGGTCTTGAAGAGATCTTCAAGCTCGGCAACCGTGGCTTCCTTGTTCGCCATGGCCTACTCCTCTATGTTTGCGTCGCACACCGCGGAGGCGATGTGCGCCTCGACCACCGGGCAAGAAAAAAGCTCCGGCGCAAGGGCACGGAGCTGGCGACGCAGACAGGGCCTGCGAGACTTACTTCATACACCTGCGCGGGCCCCCACGTGAGTGGAACTTCGATCGTGCACTTGCGCGCACGACGACCAGCGGTCTTTGGCTCCGTACAGACTACGGGATGCCCGCGCCCTCGCGCAAATCCCGGCGGCCGCGTCAGCGGTGCGCGGCCAGGAAGGCGGCGATGTCGCCGGCGAAGTGCGGATGGAGCGGAACGCCGCCGTGCGCGCGGTCGCGGTAGACGATGTGCGTCGCGCGCGGCAGCCGCCTGGCCGTCTCGCGGCCCAGGTCGGCCGGATAGAAAATGTCGCGGCCGCCCGAGATCACGAGGGTCGGAGCGGCGACGCGACCGAGTCGGCCGAAGACGTCGTACTCGTCTTCGGCTCGGACCAGCGCGACGAGGCTCTCGGCGTCCTCGGGCGCGAGCGCCAGCCGAGCGACCATCCGGATCACGGGATCGAGGTGGCTCGAGTTCATCGTGGCGCTCGCGAGTTCCGCCGTGGCCCGACGATCCCCCGCCTCGAGGAGCGCCGCATACCGACGCTGCACGGCTCGGCCCCGCCCGCTCAGCCGCGCCGCGCCGGCGGCGACGACCAGCGTCGACACCAACTCCGGATGATCGACCGCGAGCTGCAGGGCGACGCTCGCGCCCGTCGACAGGCCCATCACCGCGACGGGCCCGTCGAAGCGGCGCCGGATGTGCCGGGCGTAGACCTCGGCGACCTCCGCCATGTCGAACGAGAACGGAAGGTAGGCGGGCCGGCCGACCGCTTCGACCCGCATGACGCGAGCGGGACCGCGAACGATCACCCGCTCGATCAGCAGATCGGCGCCGCGCGGATTGGCGACCTCGGCGGGAAGCGCCCTGATGAAGAGCAGCGGCGGCGAATCCACGCGCCCGTACGACGCGGTCGCGAGGATGTCCGGGATCACGGCAGGCGGTCGCCCGTCGTCTCCGGCTCCATCGGCTCCATCGGCTCAGGAGCCTCCGCGTCCGCGGCATCCGCATCCACGGCATCCGCAGCGGTCGCGGCATCCGCGTCATCCGCAGCGGTCGCGGCATCCGTGGCTTTCGGCGCCGGGGCGGGACCGTCGATCGGCAGCGACACGGTGAACACCGTCTCTCCCGGCTCGCTCACCACCGAGACCTCGCCGCCGTGCGCCTCGACGACGGCGTGCACGATCGCGAGGCCGAGACCCGTCGATCCTGTGGCACGGTTGCGCGAGCCGTCCCCGCGGGCGAACCGCTCGAAGAGCGTCGCCTGCAGGTCTTCCGGGATGCCCGGACCGTTGTCGGTCACCGTGATCAGCGCGCGTCCGGCCTCGCGGTCCTCGGCGAGCGCGGCGACGACGCGGGTGCCCTCCGGGGTGTGGACGCGGGCATTCGCCAGCAGATTGACGACGACCTGCTGCAACCGTGCACGGTCTCCGATGATCTCCACGGGCTCGTCGGGCAGCGAGATCGACCAGTTGTGGTCGGGACCGGCCGCGTGGGCGTCGCCGAGCGCGTCGATCAGGAGCATCGACAGGTCGACGGGATCCCGGTCGAGCTCGCGGCCCTCGTCGAGCCGCGCGAGCAGCAGCAGATCCTCGACCAGCGATGTCATGCGCGTCGCCTCGGACTCGATGCGCCCGAGCGAGCGGGTCACGTCGGTCGGCAGCTCGTGCGGGGATCGGCGGGTGAGCTCGGCGTATCCACGAATCGACGCGAGCGGCGTGCGCAGTTCGTGGCTGGCGTCCGCCACGAACCGGCGGACCTTCTGCTCGCTGGCCTGGCGGGCGGTGAGGGCGGATGCGACGTGGCCGAGCATCCGGTTCAGTGCGGAGCCGACCTTGCCGACCTCGGTGTGGGGGTCGGTGTCGGCCTCGGGCACGCGCACCGAGAGCGCGACGTCGCCGCGGTCGAGCGGCATCTCGGCGACCGCCTGCGCGGTGGCGGTGACGCGGTCGAGCGGACGCATCGCCAGTCGCACGATGAAGCTGGCCAGGAGGAACGCGAAGATCAGCCCGGCGAGGGTGACGAGCGCGATCACCAGCGTCAGCTGGCTGACCGTGGCGTTCACCTCGCTGAGCGGCAGCCCGATGATCACCGAGTCGCCGTTGGTGAGCTCGGCCGCGGCCACGCGGTAGTCGCCGAGCGTCGAACCCAGGTTGACCGTGCGCGGCTGGCGATCGGCCGGGATCGTGAGCAGGTCGTGGGTCACGATCGGGACGACCTGCGGGGCGGCCGGGGTGGACGGCGCGGTCGTCGGGCGGTCGCGCAGGATGACCGGGTACAGCAGCATCTGGCCGCTGCGCACCACGCCGAAGGTCCCGACCGGCTGGCCGGGGGTGTTCACGATGCGCACCACGTCGGGCCCGGTCGGCGAGTCGCCGTAGACCTGGTCGGCCGCGTGCTGGCCGCGATCGACGGCGCTGGTGAGCTGCCCGTCGAGGCGGTCCATCAGGTAACCCTGCAGAGCGAAGACGCTCACCGTGCCGATCGCGGCGCCCAGCACAGCGAGCATCGCGACCACGACGAGCACGACCCGGCTGCGCAGCGTCCACGACCGGAAACGGCGGAGCCGTTCGAATCGCGCGCGCATCGAGGTGCCGCCGTTCGACGGGACGGCACTCGTCACGTCGCCGCCTTGACCATGTACCCGGCTCCGCGCACGGTGTGGATCATCGGCGTGCGACCGGAGTCGATCTTCTTGCGCAGGTAGGAGATGTACAGCTCCACGACGCTGGACGAGCCGCCGAAGTCGTAGCTCCACACCCGGTCGAGGATCTGCGTCTTGCTCAGCACGCGACGCGGGTTGCGCATCAGGAAGCGCAGCAGCTCGAACTCGGTGGCGGTGAGCTGGATGGGATCGCCGTCGCGGTGCACCTCGTAGCTGTCCTCGTCGAGCACGAGGTCGCCGACGATGAGCACGGGATCGTTCTGGTCGGCGACGGCGGCGCGCGACCGGCGCAGCAGTCCGCGGAGGCGTGCGACCAGCTCCTCGAGGCTGAACGGCTTGGTGACGTAGTCGTCGCCCCCGGCGGTCAGCCCGGCGATGCGGTCGTCGAGCGAGTCCTTGGCCGTGAGGAAGAGCACGGGCGCCTCGTTGCCGTCCGCGCGCATCCGGGACAGCACCTGCAGGCCGTCGATGTCGGGGAGCATGATGTCCAGAACGACCACGTCCGGCTTGAACTCGCGCGAGATGGCGAGAGCCTGCTGTCCGTTCGACGCGGTCTTCACCTCCCAGTCCTCGTAGTGCAGGGCCATCGACAACAGGTCGGTGAGGGTGGCCTCGTCGTCGACGACGAGCACGCGGATGGAGCTGCCATCCGCCCGCCGGAGGAGGCTTCGGGTCTGGCTGGGGGCGGCGCCGGTGGCAGCGCGGGAGTTCATGGTCACCTTTCCCATTATCGCGAGCGGTCTCCGCACGCACTATGAGCAACCTATGTGAAGTCTGTGAACCCGGTCCGCACCGGCACAGCGAAACCATAGCTTCGGCACAGTGCGCCCATAACGCCTGTGCTTAACGTCGCCCCGAACCCTTCGAATCCGAGAGAAAACGGAAGCCACATGTTCGGGACTTACCTGCGGCGCGAGCTCGTCAACCGCCGCAAACAGACGATCATCATCGCGGTGGGCATGGCCCTCGCGATCGCGCTCGTCATCATCGTCAATTCGGTCTCGGCCGGCGTGAAGCAGGCTCAGGCCAGCGTTCTGGAGTCGGTCTACGGGGTGGGCACCGACATCACGGTCACCGAACCCGCCACCGCGCAGGCGGCGACCGCGCAGCAGGGGCAGGGCGGCGGACCGCGCTTCGACTTCGGCGCCAGCGCCGGGAGTGACACGGGTACCGCACGCAAGGTCGACACCTCGCGCCTCGAGGCCACCCGCGGGGCGACCACGATGGCGGACACCACGCTGGCGACCGTGCAGAAGGTCGACAACGTCAAGTCGGCCGCCGCCGTCCTGTCGCTCACCAACACCAGCTTCAGCGGAACCCTCCCGAACTTCCAGCAGCTCCGCGAGCAGCGCCAGGCCGCAGGAGGCGCGGGCGGCACCGAGACCCAGCCGACCGCTCCTCCGACCGGCGGTTCCGACGGAGCCGGCGGCAGCTCGTTCACCGTCGACTCGTTCTCGGTGCTCGGGCTCGACCCGGCCGGCAAGGCGGTCGGCCCCCTCGCCTCCGTCACCCTGACCGGCGGCCGCACCTTCACCTCGGCAGACGCGGGCAAGGATGTCGTCGTCCTCGACGCCGCCTACGCCAAGACCGCGAGCAAGGCCGTCGGCGACACGGTCACCGTCGGGGGCACCGCGTTCAAGGTCATCGGTATCGTGGCCGCGACCGGCAGCGACTCCACCACGGCGGCCAACACGTACATCCCCCTGGATGTCGCGCAGAAGCTCTCCGGCGAGACGAGCAAGGTCACCTCGGTGTACGTCACGGCCGCCTCTGCCAGCGACATCGACCAGATCAAGACCGACCTGACCAAGGCTCTCCCGAAGGCCACCGTGAGCACGCAGGCCGACCTGGCCTCGAGCGTCTCCGGATCGCTCGGCACGGCGGGTGAGCTCATCGCGAACCTCGGCACCTGGCTCTCGATCATCGTGCTCGCAGCGGCGTTCCTCATCGCCATCCTCTTCACCATCTCCGGCGTCACCCGGCGCACCCGCGAGTTCGGAACCCTCAAGGCGATCGGCTGGAGCAACGGCCGCATCACCGGGCAGGTGGCCGGCGAGTCCGTGGTGCAGGGCGTCATCGGCGGCGTGATCGGAATCGCCGTCGGCCTCCTCGGCGTGCTGATCATCAACCTGGTCGCGCCCACCCTCTCCGGCGGCATCGGCAACGGCTTCGCCACCGCCGCCGGAGGCACCGGCCGTGCCGTAACGGGCGCCGGCGCGGGAACCGGCACCGGCGGCGCGGAGGGCGCCGCCGGTGGCGGATTCGGCGGAGGCGGTTTCGGCGGAGGCGCCTTCCAGGGCGCGAGGACCGCGGCGACCCAGGCCGCGACGGACATCGCACTCCACGCCCCGGTCACCCTCTGGATCATCCTGATCGCCGTCGGCCTCGCCGTTCTCGGCGGTCTGATCGCCGGCGCCATCGGTGGATGGCGCGCATCCCGCCTGCGCCCGGCCGCGGCGCTCCGCTCGGTCGCCTAGCCGCCTTCGCTTCAAGGAGAAGAGACATGTACACCCTCACCAACGTCACCAAGACGTACACCCAGTCGAAGCGCAGGGTCACGGCTCTCAACGACGTGACGCTCGAGATCCCGGATGGCCAGCTGGTCGCGATCCAGGGCCCGACGGGCGGCGGCAAGTCCACCCTGCTGCAGATGCTCGGCGCCCTCGACCGGCCGACCTCCGGCTCGGTCGTGCTCGAGAAGGCGAGCCTCTCCGGCCTCGGTGACGGCAAGCTCACCGCGATCCGGGCCAACGAGATCGGCTTCGTGTTCCAGGGCTTCAACCTGATCCCCACCCTCACCGCGCAGGAGAACGTGGAGACGGCGCTGGCCCCGCTCAAGGTCGGCGCCGAGGATCGCAAGCGACGCGCGGCCGAAGCACTCGCCTCGGTCGGTCTCGCCGACCGCGGCAGTCATTTGCCGTCGGAGCTGTCCGGCGGTCAGCAGCAGCGCGTCGCCATCGCCCGCGCGCTGGTCAAGGACCCGGATGTGCTGCTGGCCGACGAGCCGACGGGAAACCTCGACGAGGAGACCCGCGACGAGATCATGGACCTGCTCGAGGGCCTGTGGCGCGACCGGGGTCTCACGCTGATCATCGTGACGCACGACTCCGCCGTGGCGCGGCGCGCGCAGCGCCGCCTGCACATCAAGCACGGCCAGGTGAAGGACGTGGCGTAGCCGCCGACACGGTCCGCGACGAGTCACAACTCCGGAAGATTCGACCCCGCCGGGTCGGTTCTTCCGGAGTTGTGCCGTTCGAGGCGGCGCGTCGACCGAAGGTTCCGGAATTGCGCCGCGGGCGGCCTACGGAAGAACGACCAGCCCGAGTGCTTCCACGATCGCGACCGCCTGGCGCTCGTCGATCGTGGCACCGGTCAGCGTGACCGTCTGCGGGTCGATGCCGCCCAGGTCGCTGCCCTGCAGGTTGGCGCCGCTGAAGTCGGCTCGTTCGAACGCGGACGCCGAGAGGTCGCAGCCGACGATCGTCGCGCCACGGCACCGTGAGCGCGACAGATCGGCTTCGCGCAGCCGCACCCCGTCGAAGTCCGCCCCGCCCAGGTCGGCGCCGGAGAGCCCGACGAACGACCAGTTGCCGCCCTTCACCTTCAGCAGGCCGAAGTCGCAGGCGTCGAACGTGCTTCCGGTGAGCTTGCAGCGCTCGAAGGTGGCGTCGAAGAAGTTGCTGCGGCTGAAGGCGCAGTTCACGAACGCGCTGTCGGTGTGCGTGCTGACGTTGAAGCGCACGTTGGTGAAGGTGCACTCGGTGAACACGGTCGCGCGGCTGGTGAGCTCCGTCATGTCGACGTCGACGAACGCGACCCTGGTGTACTCGACCGCATCGAGATCGCGGCCGTACCAGTCCGCCCCGCGCACCGTCGTGTCGGTCAGGTCTTCGGGCGCGGGTTCGGGAGCGTCAGGCATGCGTCCATCCAATCATCGACGGCCGACGCACGACGGCCGACGCACGACGGCCGACGCACGACGGCCGACGGCGCCGACCTCGGCCGGCGCCGTCGAACTGCCGCTGAGGGCCGAAGCCCCGCCGAGCATCAGTCCTGGTTGCTGAACGCGGCGTCGAACGACGCGGTCGGCTGCTTCCAGAGCAGCGAGCGGATATAGCCGACAGCCTCTTTCGCGCCGTGCAGGCGGTCCATGCCCGCATCCTCCCACTCGATCGAGATCGGTCCGGTGTAGCCGATCGACTCGAGCGCGCGGAAGGAGTCCTCCCACGGCACGTCGCCGTGCCCGGTCGAGACGAAGTCCCAGCCGCGACGCGGGTCGCCCCAGGGCAGGTGCGAGCCGAGCACGCCGGCACGGCCGTTCTTCGGGCGCAGGCGCGTGTCCTTGCAGTCCACGTGGTAGATGCGGTCTTTGAAGTCGACGATGAAGCCGACCGGGTCGATGTCCTGCCACATCATGTGACTCGGGTCCCAGTTGAAGCCGAAGGCCTCGCGGTGGTCGATGACCTCGAGCGAACGGACGCTCGACCAGTAGTCGTAGGCGATCTCCGACGGGTGAACCTCGTGGGCGAACCGCACACCCTCACCGTCGAACACGTCGAGGATGGGGTTCCAACGGTCGGCGAAGTCCTGGTAGCCGGCGTCGATCACGTCGGCGGGAACCGGCGGGAACTGGGCGACGTACGGCCAGATCTTCGAGCCCGTGAAGCCGACGACCGTGTCGACGCCGAGGCGCCGCGCGACCTTCGCGGTGAGCTTGAGCTCCTCGGCGGCGCGCTGACGCACGCCCTCCGGCTCGCCGTCGCCCCACACCTTCGAGCCGACGATCGCCTGGTGGCGGAAGTCGATCGGGTCGTCGCAGACGGCCTGCCCCTTGAGGTGGTTCGAGATCGCCCACACCGTGAGCCCGTACTTGTTCAGGATGTCGAGCCGGCCCTGCAGGTACTCGTCGTCCTCCGCAGCGCGCCACACGTCGAGGTGCTCTCCCGAGCAGGCGATCTCGAGGCCGTCGTAGCCCCACTCGCTCGCGTACTTCGCGACCTCTTCGAGCGTGAGGTCGGCCCACTGCCCGGTGAAGAGCGTGACCGGATGCGTGCTCGCGAGCTCTGATCCTGTGGTGTTCGCGGTGTCAGTCATCGTGTGTTCCCATCTCGATCCAGGTGCCGGACTCCGCGGAGTCGAGCACGGCATCCGTGACCCGCACGGCCCGCAGACCGTCGGTGAAGCGCGGCAGACCCTCGGGGTCGGCGCCGCCGATCGCCGCGTACGTGTCGGCGACGAATGCGTTGAACGCGTCCTGATAGCCCTGCGGATGCCCGGAGGGGACGACGCACAGTCGTGCCGCGTCGGCGGCGAGCTGATCGGCGTCGCGCGGGATCAGCAAGCTGCCCGCACGCTTGCCCACCCACAGGGTCTCCGGCTGCTCCTGATCGAAGACGACGCTCTCGGCGCTGCCGGAGATCTCGAGGAGGAGCCGGTTCTTGCGGCCGGGCGCGACCTGCGACACAAGCAGGGTGCCGAGGGCGCCGGAGCGGGTCTCGATCACGACCGCGACCGCGTCTTCCGTGGTGATGGCCGCGTGCGACGCACGCTCGGAGAACACGGTGCGCTTCGTAGCCGCGACCCGCGAGACGCGGTCGCCGCTGACGAACTCGACCAGGTCTACGAGGTGCGATCCGATGTCGGCGAAGGCGCGCGAGCGCCCGCCGAGCACCGAGTCGACGCGCCAGTTGTCGTCGTCGACGCCGAGCAGCCAGTCCTGCAGGTACGAGGCGTTGATGCTGAGCACCTGACCGGCCTCGCCCGAGCGGAAGCGCGCTCGCGCCTCGCGCACCATGGGGTGGAAGCGGTAGGCGAACGGAACGGTCGCCGTGAGCGTTCCGGCTGCGGCCACGAGGGCCTCGGCGTCGGCGACCGTCGTCGTCAGCGGCTTCTCGCACACGACGTGCTTGCCGGCCGCGAGCACCGCCGCCGCCTGCTCCGCGTGCAGCGCGTTGGGCGTGCACACGTGTACGACGTCGATGCTGTCGTCGGCCAGGAGTTGATCGAGCGAGTCGTACGCTCGGTCGAAACCGAGCGACTCGGCCACCCGGGCTGACTTCTCCGGGCTCGAGGACACCACGCCGACCAGGTCGGCCCTGGCGGCACGGGCCGCCCGGGAATGGACCTCGGCCATGAATCCGCCGCCGACGATCGCGGTGCGCAGGCGCGGCACCGCGATCGCCTCCGTGCGGCTGAGGCCGCCGTCGGTCTCGTTCTGCGCCATCGGCCCGCCCTTAGAGCGTCGCCGCCTTCGGGTCCCAGTCCTCGGGGAGGGCGGGCGCGACTGCGACCGTGCTCTCCACGTCGACGGGGTGACCCGAAAGTCCGGCCTCGATGGTCGACACCATGACATCGAGCACGTGGTAGGCCTGCTCGCCGGAGGCGCGCTCCGGCACACCCGCCCGGATGGCCCTGGCCAGCTCGACGACGCCGGTCCCGCGGCTGCTCGTGGAGCCGGTCGCCGGGATCGTCTCGATGCCGTCGGCGCCGTGCACGATGAGGTCGCCCTCGAAGGTGTTGGGGTCGGGGACGACGACGGTTCCGTCGGCGCCGGCCACCTCGAACTGGGTACGGCCGAGCTTGGAGTCGAAGCTGAAGACGCTCTGCGCCGTCTGGCCGCTCTCGAACTGATAGAGCGCACTGACGTGCGTCGGCACGGTGACCTCGAACTCCTCGCCCGCACGGGGGCCGGAGCCGATGATCCGCTTCTCGCGAGCCTTCGAGGCGACCGCGCTGACGCGGGCGACCGGGCCGAAGAGCTGAACGAGGGCCGTCAGGTAGTACGGGCCGATGTCGAACAGCGGGCCGGCACCCTCCTGGAAGAGGAAGTCGGGGTTGGGGTGCCACGACTCGGGGCCGGGCGACTGCATCAGCGTGAGCGCAGTGAGCGGAACGCCAATGCTGCCGTTCTCGATCAGGCGACGAGCGGACTGGATGCCGGCGCCGAGGAAGGTGTCGGGCGCCGTCGCGACGCGCAGCCCCTTCTCGTGGGCGACCTCGAGCAGCTTCTGGCCGCTCACGCGATCGAGGGAGAACGGCTTCTCGCTCCACACGTTCTTGCCTGCCTCGAGCACCTGCAGCGCGACCTCGACGTGCACCTTGGGAAGGGTCAGGTTGACCACGATCTCGATGCCGTCGTCGGCGAGCAGCTCCTCGACCGTTCCCGAAGCGGGAATGCCGAAGGCCTCGGCCTGAGCACGTGCCCGCTCGAGGTCGATGTCGGCGACGAAGCGCACCTCGAGGTCGGGGAACGACGTCAGATTGGTGAGGTATTCCTTGCTGATGACCCCGGCTCCGATGATGCCGACGCCGACGCGACCGGTGCCGGCGCTCACGCGAGACCCTTGGAGGTGAGGAAGGCGTAGCTGTCGGCGACGGCCTGGAAGCGGTCGCCGCGGGAGTCGTCGAGCTCGATGACGCGGAGGGCGTTCGGCGCGGCGGCGATGATCTCCTCGACCGGCAGCGAGCCCTGGCCGACAGCCACCTGGTCCTTGGTCTCGGTGGTGCCGGGGCCGTCCTTGACGTGCAGCGCGACGACGCGGTCGCCGAACTTCTTCAGCAGCGCGACCGGGTCGTGGCCACCGACGGCGACCCAGTAGGTGTCGACCTCGAGCACGACCGCCGGGTCGAGCTTGCTCTCGAAGTACTCGAAGGCGGTGACGCCGTCGATCGTGTTCTCGAGCTCGTGTGCGTGGTTGTGATAGCCGACGCGCACGCCGTAGCGGGCGGCGACCTCGGCGGCGGCGTTGAGCTGGGAGGCGATCTCGTCGACGCTCTCCGCGGTCTGCCACCGCTCGGGGGCGACGAACGGGTCGATGACCGTCTCGATGCCGAGCGCCTTGGCGGCCTCGAAGACCGGCTCGAGGTCACCGCCGATGAAGCTCTGGTGGGTGGTCGGCGCCGTGAGGCCGGCCTCGCTGAGGCCACGACCGAGGTCGTCGCCGAAGGACAGGAATGCAAAGGGCTCGACCTGGGTGAACCCCAGGTCGGCGATGCGCTTGAGCGTGCCTACCGTGTCTTCCGTGAGAAGTTCACGAACGGTGTAGAGCTGCACGGAGAGTTTGGACGTCGACACTGTTCTCCTCGTCGAGTGATTCTGTGGATCGCGCTCAGGGCGCGACGTCTATTCAATCAGACTTCTGTCGCATGTCAATCAAAAGTTGGCTGATGAATGTCATACTTTGTCCACTCGCGCAGCCTTGTGCTTATATGTCCTCATGACCGACAGCGCGCGTGAGGCATCGCTCGTCGCGCCCGACGCCGCCCCGCTGTTGTCGATCCTGCGTGACGGGATCCCGCGCACCCGCGCGCAGCTGGCCGAGCTCACCGGTCTCGCCCGCTCGACCATCGCCGTGCGCATCGACAGCCTCACCGCCGCCGGTCTCGTCGCGCCCGCCGGCGACGATGTCTCTACCGGTGGCCGCCCTCCGGCGCGCATCCGGTTCAACCCGGATTCGCGCGTCGTGATCGCCATCGACCTCGGCGCCACCCACGGGGTCGTCGCCATCGCCGACCTCGCGGGCACCATGCTGCACAGCGACTCGCGGCGCATCCAGATCTCGGACGGACCCGAGCCGGTGCTCGACTGGGCGCTGGCCACGGCGTCCGGGCTGTTCGCGGAGTCGGGGCGACCGCTCGGCGATCTCATCGGCATCGGCATCGGAGTGCCGGGACCGGTCGAGCACTCCACCGGGACGCCGGTGAACCCGCCGATCATGCCGGGCTGGGACCGGTTCGACATCCCTGCCTATGTGCACCGCACGTTCGACGTCCCCGTCCTCGTCGACAACGACGTCAACCTGCTCGCGCTCGGCGAGCACGCCACCAGCTGGCCGGAGCAGTCCGACCTCCTGTTCGTGAAGGTCGCGACCGGCATCGGCGCCGGCATCATCAACGGCGGCCGCCTGCAGCGCGGAGCACAGGGCTCCGCGGGAGACCTCGGTCACGTCCGCGTTCCGTTCGGGGCCGAGACCCCGAGCCACGGCGCTCAGGATGCCGACCTCGAAGCCCTCGCCAGCGGTCCGGCCATCGCCCGCGCTCTCACCGCGATCGGGATCCCGGCCACGACGAGCGACGACGTCGTGACCCTCGCCCGCACAGGCAACCCCGCCGTGCTGCAGGCCATCCGCCAGGCCGGCCGCGATCTCGGGGAGGTCGTCGCGACCTGCGTCAACCTGCTCAACCCGTCCGTGGTCGTGGTCGGCGGGAGCCTCTCACGGGTCGGAGAGCAGCTGCTCGCCGGCGTGCGCGAGGTCGTGTACCAGCGGTCCACTCCGCTCGCCACCCAGTACCTCACCATCACCCACTCACGTGCCGGGGCGACCGGCGGCGTGCTCGGGGCGGCGATCATGGTGATCCAGCACGCGCTGGACCCGGATGCCGACCGCCACTCCCCCGCGCCGTCCAGATCCCTCGGCCGCTGACCGGAGGGCCCTCTGGATATCGGCGGCCTGGCGTGATCGAATCGTTTCGACCACTCGTTCGCCCACACTCCCGTTCAGACCCGACACCCCACCCATCCACAACAGAGAATCCATCCACAACAGAGAATCGGAAGGACCGTCGTGAGCACCACTGCGGCACACTCAGGTAAAACGCTCCGCGCGGGCGTCATCGGACTCGGCTGGGCCGGGCAGCAGCACATGGAGGCGTATTCGACGCTCCCCGGTGTCGAGCTCGTCGCGATCGCCGGCATGGAGGACGAGCCGCGCGCCGCCCTCGGCGAGAAGTACGGGCTCACACGCCTCTACCGCGACTGGAAGGAGCTGGTGGCCGACGGCGACCTCGACGTGGTCAGCGTCGCCGTCCCGACCTTCCTGCACGCCCCCATCGCCGTCGGAGCACTCGAGGCGGGAATCCACGTGCTCAGCGAGAAGCCGATCGCGCGCACGGCGAGCGAGGCGCAGGCGATGGTCGACGCCGCGCACGCCAGCGGCCGCGTGCTCGAGGTGGCGTTCAACCACCGCCGGCGCGGCGACATCGAGGCCCTCAAGAAGGCGATCGACGACGGCACGATCGGCCGCCCGTACCACGGTCGCGCCGTCTGGCTGCGGCGTTCGGGCATCCCCGCCCTCGGCAGCTGGTTCACCAATCGCGAGATGGCAGGCGGCGGCCCCCTCATCGACATCGGCGTGCACGTGCTCGACTACGCACTGTTCCTCTTCGGCGAGCCGAAGGTCATCGCCGTGTCCGCCGTCACCCACTCCGAGCTCGGCACCCGCGGGCGCGGCGGCGCGGTCGCCGACAAGGTGAACGTCGGCTCCGCGTACGAGGTCGAAGACCTCGCCAGCCTGCTGCTCCGTCTCGAAGGCGGCGGCTCGCTCGTTCTCGAGACCAGCTGGGCGGCGTACCGTCCCGCCGGCGACGAGTTCGGCATCACGATCTACGGAACGGAGGGCGGCGCCGATCTGCGCGTCGTCGACTACGCCCCCGCCGGCGAGCTCAGCCTGTTCACCGGCGACGGCGAGGCCAGCTCCGACATCCGCGTCGCCGCCGACCCGGGCCGGGGTCACAACGCCGTGGTCGAGACGTTCCTCGAGCACGTCGCCGACGAGGGGAACTGGTCGCAGTACGACGGCTCGCTCGCCCTCGACCGCGCCCGCATCATCGACGCCGCCTACGAGTCGGCGACCCGCGGAGCCGAGGTGCGCCTCGACGCCGAACCCGGCCACGAGGCCGACTCCACCAGCAACACCGTCACCGCTTCGAAGGGAGTCTGAGCATGCCCGCACTGCGCGTCACCGTCTGGAACGAAGGGGTGCACGAGAGCACCCAGCCGGCCATCGCCGCCGTCTACCCGACAGGGATCCATGGCGCCATCGCCGAGGGCCTCACCGAGCTCCTCGGGCCGGACGCGAGCATCCGCACCGCCACGCTCGCCGACCCCGAGCACGGCCTGAGCGAGGAGGTGCTCGCTCAGACCGACGTGCTTCTCTGGTGGGGCCACATCGCACACGACCAGGTGGCCGACGAGGTCGTCGAGCGGGTGCGGCAGCACGTGCTCGCCGGCATGGGCCTGATCGTGCTGCACTCCGGGCACTTCTCGAAGATCTTCATCCGGATGCTCGGAACCACGTGCTCGCTGGCCTGGCGCAACCCGGAGGGCGGCGAACGCGAGCTCGTCTGGAACGTCAACCCCACGCATCCGATCGCCGAGGGCATCGAGCAGCCGATCGTGATCGAGGCCCAGGAGATGTACGGCGAGTTCTTCGACATCCCGACGCCCGACGATCTGGTCTTCATCAGCTCGTTCACCGGGGGCGAGGTCTTCCGCTCC
The DNA here is from genome assembly GCF_056394405.1 of Leifsonia sp. 10N434. NCBI lineage: Bacteria > Bacillati > Actinomycetota > Actinomycetes > Micrococcales > Microbacteriaceae > Leifsonia > Leifsonia sp. 10N434. The sequence continues at coordinate 241,152 of NZ_JBFTHV010000001.1, forward strand.
GGTGTCACGTTCACCCGCGGCCGCGGAAAGATCTTCTACTTCAGCCCCGGCGACCAGGAGTACCCGGTGTACTTCCACCCGCAGGTGCGGCGTGTGCTCGCCAATGGCGTGCGCTGGGCGGCGCCGGTCGCTGGGCCGCGTCGCGCTCCGGAGGTCTCGAATCCGGATGCGGGCGTCTGGCCCCGCTGAGAGCGGTGACGGGGCGCGCGGAGATCTTCGGGGGCATGACCGCGCGCCCCTTCCTGTGGCGTTGAAACCTCAGGTGTTAAAACACTAGATCTATCGAGCAGGCTGGACAATGGCCGGCGCCCCGGCGGCGCGTCTATAAACGCATTACGGAAGACTGGACGCATGAACGCCTTCGACACCCTGCCCGCGCCTCGGCACCCCGATCCCCACGACGCCCCCGCGCTCCGCTGGGGCGTGCTCGCGCCGGGCGGCATCGCCGCCGACTTCACGGATGCGCTGCACACGCACACCACGCAGCGGGTCGTCGCCGCCGGGTCACGGTCGGCCGAGCGTGCGGCCGCGTTCGCCGCAGCGCACGGGGTGGAGCGCTCCTACGGCTCGTACGAGCAGCTGGTCGCCGATCCCGGGGTCGATGTCGTCTACGTGGCCTCGCCGCACTCGCAGCACCGCGAGCATGCCCTGCTCGCGATCGCGGCCGGCAAGAACGTGCTGATCGAGAAGCCGATGGCGGCGACAGCGGCCGACGCACGCGCGATCGCCGATGCGGCCCGTTCGGCGGGCGTCTTCGCGATGGAGGCGATGTGGACGCGCTACCTGCCCCAGACCGACATCGTCCGTCAGCTCCTGGCCGACGGCGCCTTCGGCGAGGTGCGCGTCGTGACGGCCGACTTCGGGGGCGCGGCCACGTTCGACCCCACCAGCCGGATGTTCGACCCGGCGCTCGCCGGCGGTGCGCTGCTCGACCTCGGCGTCTATGTGGTGTCGTGGGCGTCGTTCGCGCTGGGTGCCCCCGCCGGCATCCTGGCGACCGGATCGCTCGCGCCGACCGGCGTCGACGAGCAGGTGGCGATGATCCTGTCGTCGGCGACAGGCGCGCAGGCACTCCTGAGCACGGGGCTGCGGGCAGGGACCCCGTCGCTCGCGACGATCAGCGGGTCATCCGGGCGCGTCGAGACCGACAGCCCGTTCTGGGCGGCGAGCGGCCTGCGATTCTTCGGGCCGGACGGACGGATGGCCGCCCACTGGGTCGACCCGTACGGACGCCCGCACCGCGAGGGGATGTCGTACGAAGCCGCCGCTCTCGCCCGGTACGTGACCGACGGACTCACCGACTCGCCCCTGCATCCGCTCAGCGAGGCGGTCGACACGCTGGCGACCCTCGACGAGGCGCGCCGGCAGCTCGGCTCCGTGGGCGTGGGAGGACGCGCAGCCTCCGCGACCGAGGCACAATAGAGGAGTGTTCGACCCCGCCCTGACCCGCCCGCTCGCGCTGGCGGAGCCGGCTCTCCCGCCGGTCGGCGCGTCCCCGGCACAGCAGGGTCCGCATCTCGTGCGCCTCGTCGCGCGCTCGAGCGATCGCATCGCGTGGTTGCGGGCACGCAGTCGAGGCATCACCGCCACGGATGTCGCAAAGCTGTCCACGCCGAAGTCCGTCGAGTCGGCCGCGTACGACAAGCTGAACGGCACCGGATTCGGTGGCAACGTCTTCACGCAGTACGGCCGGGCACGCGAGCCCGAGATCGCCTCGTGGGTGGCCGCGACCCACGGCATCCAGCCGAGCGATGCGCTCTACCACGCCGAGGCCGACCGCCGTCACCTGGCCACGCCCGACGGCCTCACGGTGCGCGCCGGCGGCACGATCGAACTCGCCGAGATCAAGACGACCAACAAGGCGTTCCGCAGCATCCCGCGCAATTACCTGCGCCAGATCTGGTGGCAGCAGTACGTGCTCGGCGCGGAGCGGACCCTCTTCGTCTGGGAGCAGCATTCGGGCTTCGTCCCGGTGCACGAGGAACCCCAGTGCCTCTGGGTCGACCGCGATGACGCGGAGATCTCGAAGCTCGTCTCCCTCGCGGAGGATCTGATCACGGTCCTGCGTCGCCGTACGCAGGCGGCGGCCGTCTCGGCGCCCGCCGCCTCCGGGTACTGACGCCGCGTCAGCGTGTGGCAGTCGCGGGCGTCGCCGAACGCGTCAGGGACAGCCCGTAGGCGGCCAGCCACGCGATCGCAACGGTGGTGCCGATGAGCTCCAGCCAGGAGCCGACATCCGTCGCCACGTGCACCAGGGCGAGCAGCCCGCCCACGATCGTGATGCCGGCCACCGCGACGCAGCAGACCAGCGACAGTCGTGCGACCCGGGGCATCGATGTCGCGAACGCGACCTGGAGCATCGCGTAGCACGCCGCGGCGAAACCCAGCACGGCGCTCGACGTGTGCACGAGGTCCTGCGTCGTCGAGCGCGGGTCGACGATCGGCACCGGGCAGTAGGCGGTGCAGGTGACCTGCGACGCGATCACGAAGCAGACGCCGGCGAAGCCCAGGGTGATCGCGGGCGCCCACCGGTTCAAGACGGGCGCCGACGACCGGATGTGCCCGGAGGCCAGCGCGATCGAGAAGCCACCCAGGGCGATGCAGAGCAGCGCGACCGCGAACGGGAACTTGGTTGCCGCGCCGACTGCGCCGAGCTCGCTCACGTAGACCGGGTAGGGAACCGTGAGCCGCGCCGCCCAGATGAGCGTGAGACCGCCGAGGACGGCGATCGTCCCGATCGCCAGCAGCACCGGCACCGCGCGCTGCCATCCGCCGGCGAGCAGCGGGACGGCGAACGGCTGTCGTACGATCCGCAGCAGCCGGGGCGCGCGGGGGCCGGACAGTCGGGTCACCTGCGTTCCTCGTCTCGGGTCGGGGATTTCGTTCGGGTAGGGCCGGGGTCGGGTCCGACCCGAATGCATCCTAACCAGCGATCTTGAGAAAACCGCCAGGGGGTATCCGAAACGGATTGTTCACACGTGGTGATGCCGTCGTAACACCTTGGAATCATTGGCGGGATTGACTGGTTGCGATCACGATGGCACGGCCCGAACCGCTGTCACGACTGCCCGACCGACGAGGGGACGACGAATGCAGAAGACGATGCGGGCCGCACTTCTCCATCAGGCGGGCGCCGCCGATGAGCTCGCCGTCGAGGAGACCGGGGTCCCCGACCGCGTCAATGCCGAGTTCCTCGTGAAGGTCGTGGCCGCCGGCGTGAACCCGATCGACGCCAAGACGCGTGCCGGTCGCGGCGTGTTCGGCGCGATCCACCAGTTCCCCGCCGTGCTCGGCCACGACTTCAGCGGTGTCGTCGTGCAGTCCCCCTTCGCCGCGCATCCGATCAAGCCGGGCGACGAGGTCTTCGGCATGGTGATGGTGCCGCGCTACAGCGGAAGCTACGCCGAATACGTCTCGGTGCCGAGTCTCAGCGTCGTCCGCAAGCCGAGCACCCTCTCGCACATCGAGGCGGCCGGGGCGCCCCTGGCGGCCCTCACGGCCTGGGGCCTGGTGGTCGAGGTCGCCAAGGCGCACGAAGGCCAGCGGATGCTCATCCACGCCGGCAGCGGCGGCGTCGGCCACTTCGCGGTGCAGTTCGCCTCGTATTTCGGCGCCCACGTCATCGCGACGGCATCCGGCGCCAATGTGCCGTGGCTGCGCTCGCTCGGGGCCGCCGAGGTCATCGACTACGCGACCACCCGCTTCGAAGACGTCGTGGGCGAGGTCGACGTCGTGATCGATCTGATCGGCAACGTGCACGACGAGACGGGGTCGCGGTCGCTGTCCGTGCTGCGCCGCGGCGGACTCATCGTCAACGCGCCGACAGGCAGCTGGCCGACCTTCGCGGACGACGTCGCCGCGGCCGGCGTGCGCGGAACGGATTTCAAGGTCGCGCCCGACGGCAACACGCTCGCGGTGATCGCGCGTCTGCTCGAGGCGGGAAACGTGCGCGTGCACGTGGACCAGATCTTCGCGCTCGAGCAGATCGCCGAGGCGCACCGGGCTATGGAGTCGGGGCACACCCGCGGCAAGATCGTGTTGAAGGTCGCCGAGGGCTGAGGTCGGCGGCCGGGGCTGCGCGCTACGCCAGCGAGCGCTCCATCACCCAGTCGTCCTCGAGGCGGTCCCCCACCAGGAAGTGCTTGGTGCCGACGCGCTCGAAGCCGTGCTTGCCGTAGAACCGCTGAGCCCGGCCGTTCTCCTCGTTGACGCCCAGCCACATGCCCGCCGATCCGGCGGCGACCGCGGCGTCGACACTTGCGGCCATCAGCCCGCTCGCGACGCCGGCGCCGTGATGGCCGGGCATCACGTAGCACTTGCTCAGCTCGATCGTGGGCCGGATGCGGATGGCCGCCTTCACGTCCGCGTCGGCCGGCTCGCCGAGGTTCAGCATCGTGTAGCCGATCGCCCCGGCATGCGGATGCTCGTCGTCTTCCGCGATGAGCAGCAGGCGGCTCACGTCGGCAAGGTACTCGGCGAACCGCTCCTCCGACAGCACGGTCGCGATGAAGTGCGCCTTCGCCTCGTCGGTGGTGTGCGGCGGGCAGGCCAGCGGAAAGGTCACGGCGGCGACGGCGGCGAGGGCCGCGGCGTCCCCGGCCTCGGCGGGGCGGATCCGAACGGTCATCCCTTCACCCTACCCAGCCCGGCGGCCCCGTGGCGGGGAGCGGGCGCAGCGACGGCCGGCCGTCCGGGAGGACGACCGGCCGTCGGGTGCAGCCGGCTAGTGCCGGCCCGCCGCCACCTGCGACAGGAGGCCGAACGAAACGCCACCGAGGCCGGTCACGTCGTCGTATCCCTTCGCGGTCTTGAGCGAGGTGTCCTGATCGAACGTCACGAAGTACGTGTTTCCGCTGATCGCGCTGGTGTACACGACACCGGACTTCGGGTTCAGCGGGAGCACGTCGCGGACGCTGCTCGGCACGGCCTTCTTCACGGCGTACAACGTCGGGTTCGCGAACCCGATCGTCGTGTGGGTCGCCTGCTGCACGAGAGCCATCTGCGCGGCAACGATCGGCGCGGCGAGCGAGGTGCCGCCATACGTCTCGTTGACGAAGTCACCGGTCTCGAGCGTCGTGTCGTCGATGATCGGACGGATGCCGATCTGGAACCCGGTGTACGGGTCGGCGAGCGCCGCGATGTCCGGCGAGACGCGCATCCCGTTCGCGAGCGATGCGGGCACCGCCCCCTTCTGGTAGTCGGGCTGCGAGAAGATCGCACTGACGCCACCACCGGCGCCTCCGACGAAGCGGGTTCCGGGGAGCGGCTGAGCGTACGCGAGGGCGCCCGAGGCATCCTTCACGATCTGGTCGAACTGGTCGCCCCAGCCGGTCTCATAGGTCATCTTGCCGTTCTTGTCGATGCCCATGCTCGTCCCACCCACCGAGGTAACCCACGGCGACGAGGCCATGAAGTCCGGCGACGGGTAGCCGAGGCGTGCGGCCTCGTCTCCGTTGTCACCGCTCGAGTAGTAGAGGCCGATTCCCTCACCGGCAGCCTGCAGCTCGATGTTCACCTGACCGGCGACCACATCGGCCGGAACGTCTTCGCCGACGTTGCCGTAGCTGTTGCTCACGATGTTGGCCAGCTTGTTGTCGAGGATCTTCGACATCGCGATGTCGATACCGCCACCGCAGTTGAAGCCACCCACGTACAGGATGCGCGCGGCCGGGGCGATGCTGTGGGCCGACTCGACGTCGAGCGTCTGCTCACCCTGCCATCCGCTCGGGAACGCGCAGGCCTCCTGGTCGACGAACTCGCTCGGCTTCGGCACCAGCTGCTGGTAGGTCGAGTTGGTGAGTCCCGGCTCGCCGTTGGCGGCGGCGTAGGTGTTCGCGTCCTTGACGATGCTCGGCGACGCGTAGGCGTCGATGATGGCGATCGTCTGACCGCTGCCGTTCAGGCCCTTCTTGTTGAGGGTGTCCAGGCCGTACGACGAGCGCAGCTGCTTCGGCGTGTAACCGCAGTTGTAGGTGCTGTACTGCGTCTTGCCGTTGTAGGCGGGCGGCACGGTCACCGTGTGCTCACCGTCGTAGTGCGAGCACGGCGTGGTGATCACCGGCGCGGCGGCGACGCTCTTGCGGCTCACCTGCGGCGCTGCGGACGGGCCGAGGTCGCCCTGCTTGATCGAGTCGGGCTTGGTGAGCATCCGGGACTGCTCGATGCTGACGCCCGAGACCTTGGAGCCGACGGCGGTCGGGAGGGACGGCGCTGAGGCCGGGGCGAGAAGGGTGCGTCCCGCGTAGTTGTACGAGTGCAGCGAGGTTCCGAAGATCGAACCGAGCTGGTCGGCGGTTCCGCGGAAGACGACGTACTGCCGGCTGGCCGGCGTTCCGTTGACCGTCAGGCCGGCGGTCTTGAGGAACCGCAGCACGGAGTCGTAGTCGGCCTTCGACGGGGAGAAGTTCTTGATCCACTGGCTCGGGCTGAGCGCCTTGCGATAGCTGTGGTTGGTGGGCGACGAGACCGCCTTCGCCAGCGCTTCCGCGCCCGCGGCGTTGCGGAGCGGCAGGAAGATCTCGCCTTCGATCGTCTCGTCCGCAGGTGCTGCTCCGGCGTCGTTGGCGGAGGTCGCCCACTTCGGCACCGAGTCGCTGAACGTGACGCGGTCGGCCGCGTTGGCCGCTCCGACGCCCGTCATCGACAAAGCCACCACGGCTGCCGTGGTGGCGATGATTCCTGCGGTCCTCTTGTGAAGGGCCCGCCCGGTGATGCGAGTTCTCATGAATGTCATCCTTACTCGACGGTGAGGCGGCACGCGGCGCGCGCCATTGGTGACAGTAGACCCACAGGTTCTGCCGCCACAAGAGGGGTAGACAGTTCTGTTGCAACTGTTTGCTCGGCGTGAACGATCCTCAGTTCGGCAACGACGAAAAAGCCCGCCCCACCGGAGTGGGAGCGGGCTTTTCGCAGTCGTGGAACGTCGCCTTCGTGAGACGCCGTCGCCTGACTAGATGGAGTTGACGTCCAGCGGGATGCCGGGGCCGAACGTGGTCGACACGGCGCCCTTCTGGATGTAGCGACCCTTCGAGGAGGACGGCTTGAGGCGCATGACCTCTTCGAGAGCGGTCTTGATGTTGTCCTGCAGCTGGTCGGCGGTGAAGCCGGCCTTGCCGACGACGAAGTGCACGTTGGCGTGCTTGTCGACGCGGAACTCGATCTTTCCACCCTTGATGTCGGAGACGGCCTTGGCCACATCCGGGGTGACCGTGCCGGTCTTCGGGTTGGGCATGAGACCACGCGGGCCGAGCACCTTTCCGAGACGGCCGACCTGGCCCATGAGCTCCGGGGTGGAGACGGCCGAGTCGAACGCGGTGTAGCCACCGGCGACCTTCTCGATGAGCTCGGCGCCGCCGACCTCGTCAGCGCCAGCGGCGATCGCGGCCTCAGCGGCCGGACCCGTCGCGAACACGATGACGCGCGCGGTCTTGCCGGTACCGTGAGGAAGAATGACGGTACCGCGGACCATCTGGTCCGCCTTGCGCGGGTCGACGCCGAGCTTCAGCGCGACCTCGACGGTCGAGTTGAACTTGGCCGAGCCGGTCTCGCGAGCCAGCGTGACGGCCTCTTCGGGGGTGTAGAGCTTTCCGGCCTCGATCTTCTCGGCCGCGGCCCGGTAGGCCTTTGACTTCTGTGCCATGTGATTTCTCCTATCGAGAATGTGGTGCGAGCCTGGCCGGCTCTGCCACGGATGTCTGGTTGGGGACGCTGCTTACGCTTCGACCGTGATGCCCATGGAACGGGCGGTGCCTGCGATGATCTTCGACGCGGCGTCGATGTCGTTCGCGTTGAGGTCGACCATCTTCTGCTCGGCGATCGAGCGCACCTGCTCCTGGGTCAGCTTGCCGACCTTGGTGGTGTGCGGAACGCCGGAGCCCTTGGCGACGCCGGCAGCCTTCTTGATGAGCTCGGCGGCGGGCGGGGTCTTCAGGACGAACGTGAACGAACGGTCCTCGTAGACGGTGATCTCCACGGGGATGACGTTGCCGCGCTGCGACTCGGTCGCCGCGTTGTACGCCTTGCAGAACTCCATGATGTTGACGCCGTGCTGACCCAGCGCCGGACCGATCGGCGGGGCGGGGTTGGCGGCGCCGGCGTTGATCTGAAGCTTGATCAGACCAGTGACCTTTTTCTTCGGTGCCATGTTTCTTCCTTCTTTGTGTATTCGAGCCGAATCGGGACATCCCGAACGGCTCTCCCGGTTTCTCGGCCTGTCCGAGACCCGGTGTTCTGGAAAATCTGGGGTGGGTTAGAGCTTCGTGACCTGGTCGAAGCTGAGCTCGACCGGCGTCTCGCGCTCGAACAGGGAGACGAGCACGGTGAGCTTGCCGCTCTCCGGCTTGATCTCGCTGATCGAACCCGGGAGACCCGCGAACGAGCCTTCCTTGATGGTGATCGTCTCGCCGATCTCGAAGTCGACCTCGGCGGGGATGACGCGAGCGGTGGTCTTGGAGCCCTTGACGGCGCCGCCCTTGGCCGGAGCCGCCTCGACCTGCACGAGGCTCTTCAGCATCGAGAAGGCCTCTTCGAAACGAAGGGGAGTCGGGTTGTGCGCGTTGCCGACGAAGCCGGTGACGCCGGGGGTGTGACGGACGACCGACCAGCTGTCTTCGTTCAGGTCCATGCGCACGAGCACGTAGCCCGGGATGCGCACACGGTTGACCATCTTGCGCTGGCCGTTCTTGATCTCGACGACATCTTCCATCGGGACCTGGACTTCGAAGATGAAGTCCTCCATGTTCATCGAGACCATGCGGTTCTCGATGTTCGACTTCACGCGGCGCTCGAAACCGGCGTACGAGTGGATGACGTACCACTTGCCGATCTTGCTGCGGAGCTCGGCCCGGAACTCTTCGTACGGGTCGGTGGCGTTCTCGTCTTCGTCTTCGACGGCCTCGAGGGCCGCTTCGGCCTCCTGGTCGTCGTCGACCTCGAGGGCCTCATCGACGGCGCGATCCGCTTCGGGGTCGACCGCTTCGGCCATGGCGTCGAGCACGGCGTCGAGATCGATCTCGGTTCCGTCTTCGGCGACGACGTGCAGGGCCTCGTGCTCGGCGGCGTCGACGGCCTCCTCGTCGGCGGCCAGAACGTTACCGGTCTGCGCCTCATCGTCTTCGGAGGACTGCTCGGCTGCGGTCGCCCAGTCCACGTCGTCGCGATTTGTCTCAGACACTGAATTCATTCCATTCCTGTTGTTGGTCGGTGCGTTCCGGATCGAACCGGATCCGGATCAAGCCGGTTCCGGCTCAAGCCGGATTACCGAAGACCCAGAACACGCCCAGACCGAAGATCCAGTCGAGCAGGGACACCAGCGCCATCATGATCACCACGAAGACGAGCACGACACCGGTGTAGCTCAGCAGTTCTTTACGGGTGGGTGTGACGACCTTCTTGAGTTCGCCGAAGACCTGCCGGATGAACAGCGCGATCCGCGCGAAGGGTCCACGCTTTGCAGCGCGGTCTTTCTTCGCGTTGGCGACGACGTCCTCGCTCGGCTCGTCGATAACTTTTCGGGCCACCTCGTTACACCTTTCGTGGGCCTGCACCTGGGTGCCGGCTTGCAGGGCGGACAGGACTCGAACCTGCAACCTGCGGTTTTGGAGACCGCTGCTCTACCAATTGAGCCACCGCCCTAGGAAAGTGAGATCGCGATACTGATCGCGCACGTCCTCGATCAAGGCTAACCGATCCGGCTCCGAGATTGCTCACGGTGCCGAGCGGTCACTCCGCCGGCAGCGGTTCCACCAGAATCCACACGGGAAAAGGCAGTCGTTCCACCAGAAAAATGGGCGCAAAAAAGCATGGCAGATTTCAACTACCGCGACCAAGTGTATGGGACGGATGGCCCACTGTAAAGTTGAGCAGCGTGACCGCACAGCAGCGCATCTCCCGCCGGATCAGCTCGATCGCCGAGTCCGCCACCCTCAAGGTCGACGCCAAGGCCAAGGCCCTCCGCGCCCAGGGTCGCCCTGTCATCAGCTACGCCGCCGGCGAGCCCGATTTCGTCACGCCCTCGAACATCGTCGAGGCCGCCCTCGAGGCGGTTCAGGACCCCCGCAACTACCGCTACACCCCCGCCGCGGGGCTGCCGGAGCTGCGCGAGGCGATCGCCGTCAAGACGCTGCGCGACTCCGGGCTGCAGGTGTCACCGTCACAGGTCGTGGTGACCAACGGCGGCAAGCAGGCCGTCTATCAGGCGTTCGCGACCCTCCTGGATCCGGGCGACGAGGTGCTGGTGCCGACCCCGTACTGGACCACCTACCCGGAGGCGATCGCGCTTGCCGGGGGCACGCAGGTCGACGTCTTCGCCGGCGCGGACCAGGATTACCTGGTCACGGTCGATCAGCTCGAGGCGGCCCGCACGGAGCGGACGAAGGTGCTGCTCTTCGTCTCGCCGTCGAACCCCACCGGCAGCGTCTATCCGGCGGCGCAGGTGGAGGAGATCGGCCGCTGGGCCGACGAGCACGGACTCTGGGTCATCGCTGATGAGATCTATCAGAACCTCACCTACGACGGCGTGCGCGCGGTCTCGATCGTCGAGGCGGTACCCTCGCTCGCCGACCGCACCATCCTCGTCAACGGGGTCGCGAAGACCTACGCCATGACGGGCTGGCGCGTGGGCTGGATGACCGGGCCGGCCGACGCGATCGCGGCAGCGGCGAACCTGCAATCGCACCTCTCGTCCAACGTCTCCAACATCTCGCAGCGCGCGGCCCTCGAGGCGCTGACCGGACCACAGGAGGCCGAGGAGCAGATGCGACTGGCCTTCGACCGGCGCCGCCGCACGATCGTCGCGGAGCTGAACGCGATCGACGGCGTGCGCACGCCCACCCCGCTCGGCGCGTTCTACGTGTATCCGGATGTGTCCGGGCTGCTCGGGCGCACGTGGGGCGGTGTGACGCCCCGCACCTCTCTGGAGCTCGCGGACCTCATCCTGGAGCAGGCGGAGGTGGCGACGGTGCCGGGCGAGGCGTTCGGCCCGTCGGGCTACCTGCGGCTGTCGTACGCGCTCGGCGACGACGAGCTGCTCGAGGGCGTGCGGCGCCTGCAGCGCCTGTTCGCGTAGGGCGGGCCTGTCCGCGCCTCCCCACTCCACCTCCCTCCTCCACCTCCCTCCTCCGTCTCCCTCAGGTTCCTCTTACCCGCCCACCTCCCCCAGGTTCCTCTTACCCGGCCGCCCCTGTGAGTGGTCAGTTGTTGTCGCGTGAGGGGGCGAAATCGAGCGCGAAGCGACGACGAGTGACCACTCACCTTCGAGCACTCGATTGCGCCTGTGGATAACTCCCGCGGAGACCCCTCCTCAGACAGGCTGGAGGCATGCCGACGCTCACCCCGCTGCCGATCTCACTCGCCCGCCCGCTCGCGGTCGCCCAGGCGCGCGAGCACGGCGTCTCTCCTCGTCGGCTCCGTGCACCCGACCTGACTCGGCCGTTCCGAGGGGTCGTCTGCACTCGGCAACTCGACTTCGTCGGCCGCTGCCACGCGTACATGCAGCGCCTTCCGCCCGGCGGCTTCGTGAGTGGCCCCACCGCCGCGCGCCTCTACGGCGTCCCCCTGCCCGCAGAACTCGAACGTGACGACGCCCCTCTCGACGTCTCCGTACCGGCTCCTGGGCGAGCGCCACGTGTATCGGGGGTTCGCGGGCACTCCGTGCGCATCCACTTCGGGGATGTCAGCTCGGTCGCCGGCGTTCCGGCGAGCGCTCCGGCGCGATGGTGGTGCGAGCTGAGCTCGCATCTCGATGTCGAGACGCTCGTCACCGTCGGCGACGCACTTCTGCACCGACGGCTCGGCGGGACGAGGTTGGATGGCCTGGCAGCAGCCGTCGACAGGTATCCGTCGAGACGATGGCGACGGCGTCTCGTCGAGGCACTCCCCCTGCTCGATGACCGTGCCGAATCGCCGCAGGAGTCGCGGCTGCGCACCCGGCTGGTGCGAGCAGGGGTATCGGGAATGATCGCTAACCCGACGATCACGACGGCAACCGGCCGTGTCTACCGGGGCGACCTCACCTTTCCAGAGCAGCGGGTGATTCTCGAGTATCAGGGCGACGTGCATCGACCCGTCCACCGGTTCCGGGCGGACATGACCAGGCAGCTCGACCTCCAGGCGGACGGCTGGACCGTCGTCTACCTCGGACCCGGCGACCTCGCTGACGACCAGCTCGTCAGGCGCGTCCGGGCGATCCTCGCGCTGCACACGGCCCCACCGCCGTCCCCGCCATCGTGAACAGTGTTGTGGCGCGATCGACGCAGTACCTGGGGCCGGCACAGCAGCGGCAGCAGCGCAGCCGAAGCGGCGAGGCGCGGCGTCAGAGCAGCTTGCGCTCGAGGGCCCAGGCGGTGAGCTCGTGACGGGACGAGAGCTGCAGCTTGCGGAGCACGGCGGAGACGTGCGTCTCGACGGTCTTGATCGAGATGAAGAGTTCCGCGGCCACCTCCTTGTAGGAGTAGCCGCGCGCGATCAGGCGCATGACCTCGCGCTCGCGGGCGGAGAGCCGGTCGAGCTCGTCCACGGTCTCGGCCTGCTCCCCCGCGGCCGCGCCGAACGCGTCGAGCACGAAGCCGGCCAGCTTCGGCGAGAAGACCGCGTCGCCGCCGGCGACCGCCACGACGGCGTCGCTCACCTGGCTGCCGGAACTGCCCTTCGTCAGGTAGCCGCGAGCCCCCGCCCGGATGACCGCGACGACGTCCTCGGCCGCGTCCGACACGCTCAGAGCCAGGAACCGTGTATCCGGGCACTCCGCGGCCGTCCGTCGCACCACCTCGGCGCCTCCGCCGCCGGCCCCGCCGGGAAGGTGCACGTCGAGCAGTACCACGTCGGGTCGCGAGGCGAGGATCGCGGCCACCGCGGCATCCACGTCGGCGGCCTCCGCGGCGACCTCGAGCCGCGCATCCAGGTCGGCGCGCAGACCGGAACGGAAGATGGAGTGATCGTCGACGATGACGACGGTGACGGGTGTGTCGCTCATGATTGCTCGCTCGGGAACTCGATGCTCAGATGGATCTCGGTGCCGGTGTCGCGGGAGGTCACGGCCGCCTGGCCCCCCGCCCGCTTCATCCGGCCGATGATCGACTCTCGCACACCGAGGCGGCCGTCGGGTAGCGCGTCCACGTCGAAGCCGGGTCCACGGTCGCGCACGAACACGTCGACGGCGCCGGCCCTGCTCTCGACGTACACGGAGACCTCGCCGCCGGCGTGCCTGGCCGCGTTGAGCATCGCCTCGCGGGCGGCGGCGGCGAGTTCGGAGGTGCCATGCTGAACAGGATCGCCGACGGCGACCACGTCGATCTGCACCGGATGGTCGATCTCGAGCGCCGCCGCGAAGTCGCGCAGATCCGTCGCCAGGTCGCCGGCAGGAGCCTCGGATCCGGCGTAGAGCCAATCGCGCAGCTCGCGTTCCTGCGCGCGTGCGATGCGGGCCACCTCGCTCGACGCACCCGCCCGGTTCTGGATGAGCGCGAGCGTCTGCAGCACCGAGTCGTGCAGGTGCGCCGCGATCTCCGCCCGCTGCTCCTCCTTGATGCGGGCCGTGCGCTCGGCGATGAGCTCCCGCCACAGCCGGAACGCCCACGGCGCGAGCAGCACCGCCGCTCCCGCGAAAGTGACAGCGATGATGCACAGCCAGAGCCACCCGGACTCCACGCGATTCGGGATGGTCGCCAGCGCCGCGGCCATGAAGAGCAGGAACGCGCCCATCGAGATGCGGAGGGCCGTCGACGATGCCGGGCCCCGCGCCGCATCGCCCGCGTCCACGACCTGATCCCAGGCCACCGCCCCGGCGGCGAGCGCGATCAGCACCGCGATCGTCCCGAGCACCGCGAACGAGGCCGACCCGGAGAAGACGAGGGCGATCGCGCCGATGCCGGTGATGACCGCGAGCACGGCCAGCAGCCACGACACCGGCACCTGGCGTTGCACTCCCTCGACCGGCGCATCCGGCACCGGCGGCCGCAGCGGCGTGAGCGCCCACAGCCAGAGGTAGAGGAGCGCTCCCGCTCCCCCGGCGAGCGACAGCGCGACGAAGAGCCAGCGCACCGCGACGACCGGCCAGCCCAGGTGGTCCGCGAGGGCGACGCTCACTCCGCTGAGTACGCACACGCGCGGCCGGGCGAGCGGCAGGCGTTCGGGGCGCGCGGCCCTCGGCGGGCGGGAGGAAGCGGTCTGGGACACGTGAAGATCCAAGCAGACCCCGAGCCTCCCCGACACCCTGGGCATCCGGAATCAGGGACGCGTCAGGGTGATACCCGATAGAGCGGCGGCGCATCCGGGGCCACGATCGAAACATGTCACAGCACGAATCGACGCCACCGCCGCCCCCGCCTCCCCCAGGCTCACCCTCGTCGCCCTACGGCGGCGGCCCCTCGTCGCCCTACGGCGGCTCGCAGACCGGGCTCGCCGGCCGGGGAACGCGCTTCTTCGACTGGATGCGCGGGCTCGGCGTCACGCGCAGCGACGGCTGGCTCGGCGGTGTGTGCGCCGGACTGGCATACCGCCTCGGCATCGATCCGCTCATCGTGCGCGGGATCGTCGTCGTCGCGGCCATCCTCGGCGCCCCCGTACTGCTGGTGTACGCCGCGGCCTGGGCGCTCCTCCCTGACCGCGAGAACCGGATCCACCTGCAGCGCCTGTTCGACGGGGACTTCCAGCCCGCCATCGTCGGCATCGGCATCCTCGCCCTCCTCTCGCTGCTGCCACTGCCACAGGGTGTGTGGTGGTTCGGCGCTCACCCGTGGGGTGAGCCCGGATGGGGAGACGTGGTGTGGCGGGTGCTCTGGACCCTGATCGTGATCGCCCTCGTGGTGGGTCTGATCGTGCTGGCCGCACGGAACGACTGGGGCCGCGCCGGCACCACCGGCCGCGGTACCGCTCCATTCGGACAGCCGGGTGCCGCCCCCTCCGGCCCGCCTGCCGGGCCCGCCTCGATGGCCGGCGGAACCAGTGCGACGGGCGAGGCCACGGCCCCGAGCGACGCCACGGGCCCGGACTCGACGGGTCGCGGCGCTGCAGCCGCCGCAGCCGCAGCTGCCACCTCGGCCGCAGCAGCCGTCGCGGCAGGCTCGGCGGCGATGGCCGCCGGCACCGCAGCGGCCGCCACCATCCCGACCCGCTCGACAGGGAACGCCACCGCAGAAACAGGCGACGAGGGCGCCGCCGGCGACCTCGCCTCGGACGCCGCCACCCCGGAGACCCCGGGAACCCCGGACACCCCCCGCCTCGACACGTCCGCCGAGCCGCAGCAGCCGCCGGCGCCGACGACGAACGCATCCGCTCAGGATGTCGCGGACTGGCAGGCGCGCCAGGCCGCCTGGCGCGCGGAGCACGCGCAGTGGAAGGAGCGCCTGAACGCCGACATGCGTGCGGTCAAGGCGCAGCGCTCGGCCGAACTCCGCGCCCAGAGCACCGCGATGCAGGCCGACGCCGCCGCGCGACGGCGGGCATACCGGGCCGCGAACCCCCGGGTGGGCGCGGCTGTCGGCTGGGTCGCGATCGGCGTCGCACTGATCGGCGCCGCCCTCACCTCGGCGCTCTGGACCTCGTTGACCGGCTTGCCCGGTTACGAGCTGACCGCGGCGTTGGCCGTCGCAACCCTCGTGCTCGGCCTGACCTCGCTGATCGCCGGACTCGCAAAGCGACGCAGCGGCTTCCTCACGTTCCTCGGCATCCTGCTCGCGGTCATCACGCTGGTCTCCGCTTTCATCCCCCGCGACCGAGAGTTGATCTTCGACGGCGCGTACGTCTCCCCACGGTCCGACGCGAGCTACTCGCAGGTCTACGGCCAGACGACGATCGAGCTCGGAGCCTCCCTCGGCAAGGCATTCCATGCCGACACGCCTGTCGTCGACCTGGTGAAGGTGTCGGGCACGACCACCGTGCAGATCGCACCGGGCATCACGGCGCAGGTGATGGGCGACCTTCACGGATCGGCGTTGTACGCGTACGACTCGGCGGGCGACCTCGAGATGCACGCGTGCACGCCGGTCGGAGGAGGTCACTGCATCGCCAACTACACCGTCGGCGACGACGACATACCGGATGTGATCGTGCGGGTCGACCAGGCCGGAGAAGTGACCATGCAGCAGACAGAAGGGGACGGACAGTGAGCGCCGACCAGCACGACAACACCCGGCCGATCGTGCCGGATGACACGGCGGCGACGCGTCCGCTGGACGAGAGTGTTCCGGCCGGACCGGTCACGGAGAACGGGACGGATGCGCCGCCCGTGTCGACGGGAGCCTCTGCACCCTTCGACGCGACCATTCCTCTCACGGCTGCGGCACCGCCCCCTCCCGCCGCCTTCTCTGCCACGGTCTCCTCCTCGCCCTACCGGCCGGAGCGGCCGACGCGGCGGCCGAGCATCCGATGGGGTGGCGTCGTCTGGGGGGCCATTCTGGTGGTGTTCGCCCTGACGATGCTCTGGATCGTGTCGGCGCGCACGCGCCTGGTGGCGGCCGAGCTCTGGCTCCAGTCGCTCACGCCGGCGAGCGCGTGGACGCTCGGACTCGTCGCGGCCGGTGCGATCATCGTGATCCTGGCCCTGCTGGCGGTGGTGCGAAGCGCACAGCGGGCGTCCCGGTCCTGATCCGGGCGTAGCCCCGGCACCTGGACGGCGCCGGGGCATCGCGGGGCGGGCGGCGGCGGGGCATGATGGGGGCATGACCTCGCAGCTGCCCGACGGGCCCGCGGCAGGTGCGGCCGTCTCGGTGCGCGACCTGCGCAAGTCGTACGGCTCCCTCGAGGCGTTGCGCGGCGTCAGTTTCGACATCGAACGCGGTGAGACGTTCGCCCTCCTGGGACCGAACGGCGCCGGCAAGAGCAGCACGATCGAGATCCTCGAGGGGTACCGCGACCGCAGCGGCGGGTTTGCGAGCGTTCTCGGGGTCGACCCCCACCGCGGCGGGGTCGAGTGGAAGGCGCGGCTCGGCATCGTGCTGCAGTCGGGCGCGGAAGCCGCCGACGTCACCGTGCGCGAGCAGGTCGCCCATTTCGCGCGCTTCTACCCGCGGCCGCGCGACGTCGATGAGGTGATCTTCGCCGTCGGGCTCACGGACAAGGCCAAGACGCGCATCCGGAACCTGTCCGGCGGTCAGCGACGACGGTTGGATGTCGCACTCGGTGTCGTCGGTCGCCCCGAGCTGCTGTTCCTCGACGAGCCGACCACGGGCTTCGATCCGGAGGCGCGGCATGAGTTCTGGGACCTGATCCGCGGGCTGAAGCGCGAGGGCACGACGATCCTGCTGACCACCCACTACCTGGACGAGGCCGCCCAGCTCAGCGACCGCGTGGCGGTGATCGCGCGCGGCACGCTGGTGGACATCGGCGCGGTCGACGCGATCGGCGACGCGTCCGCCCGCGTGCCCATCGTCCGCTGGCGCGATTCGGCCGGCCGGCCGCAGTCGGAGCGGTCCGAGACGCCGGGCGCAGTGGTGGCGCGTCTGATCGCTGAGCTCGGGACAGAACCGCGGAATCTCGAGGTGATCCGCCCCAGTCTGGAAGACATCTACCTCGAACTCGTACGCGAGACCGACACGGCCATCGACCCGACGACCAGCGCAGCTGAGAGCGGCAGCGTCGCCGAGACGGGCGGCGCAGCCGAGGGCGGCACCGCTGCCGAGGGTGGCAGCGCCGCGGAGAGCGGTGGTCGCAGGTCGAGTCGCCACTCTGCGACGGAAGGGGACCGCGCATGAGAACCATGGGGCTCGGGGTCCTGCGCGTGCGGTACGAGACGCTGATGTACTACCGCCAGGCCGACACGATCTTCTTCACGTTCCTTTTCCCGGTGGTGATGCTCGGCATCTTCTCCGTCGCATTCCAGGGGCTGGGCAACGTCGGGACGGCCCCCGACGGCTCGGGCGGCATCACGCAAGCCGCGTATTACCTGCCGGGCATGATCGCGGCGGGGATCCTGTTGAGCGGCGTGCAGAACCTGGCCGTCGACATCGCGATCGAGAAGAGCAACGGAACGCTCAAGCGGCTGGGCGGCACCCCATTGCCCGTGGTGTCGTACTTCGTCGGCAAGATGGGGCAGGTCATCGTCACGAGCGTCTTGCAGATCGCGTTGCTGCTGGTGATGGCCCGCTTCGTGTTCGACGTAGCGCTTCCGACCGATCCGGATGCCTGGCTGCGGTTCGTCTGGATCTACGCGCTGGGGATCGTGACGTCGGCCGTGCTCGGCATCGCGTTGTCGTCGGTGCCGAGAACGGGAAAGAGCGCCACCGCCGTGATCATCCCGATCGTTCTCGTGCTGCAGTTCATCTCGGGTGTGTATCTGGCCTTCAACCTGCTGCCGGAGTGGCTGCAGAACATCGCGAGCATCTTCCCGCTCAAGTGGATCGCGCAGGGCATGCGCAGCGTGTTCCTGCCGGCAGGCTTCGAGTCGCAGGAGCCGAGCGGGAGCTGGCAGCTCGGCTGGATGGCGCTCGTGCTCATCGCGTGGCTCGTGATCGGGGTAATCGCGTGCCGGCTCACGTTCCGCTGGATCCGCAAGGACACCTGAGGGCATCGTCAGCTGCGGAGTGCTGCCGCGAACGGCAGCACGGCCGACGCGCCCGCATCACGCAACACGGCACCCGCGACCGTCATGGTCCAACGGCTGTCCACCAGGTCGTCGACGAGCAGCACGGGCTGCCCGACCGGCACCACGACCTCGCCGACGCCGAACCGCCCCCAGACCGTCGCGAGTCGGAACGCACTGTTACCGCCGGGCTCGCCCGACGGGCCGCCGCCGAGCAGCCCGAGCGACCCGAGATACGGCAGACGCCCCGCGTCGGCGAACCCCCGGGCGAGGGAATCGACGAAGATCGGTCGCTGCCGCGACGGCACCGAGGCCACGGCGACCGGGCGTTCCGCCCAGCGCCAGTCCGCGAGCACCCGGATGCACGCCGCCAGCAGCGCGGGCGGCACCGGCTGGTCGGGCGCATCGTTCGAGAGAAGCTCGCGCAGGGGGCCGCCCCAGCCGAGGTCGGTGAGACGGGCGAGCGCGCGACCGGACGACAGCAGCTGCTCGGGCGCGATCTTTCCTCGCACCGGGACGCCGAGCCGGTCGGCGCCGGTCGGCCACAGTTTGCGCGGCTCGATCTCTACGCCGACACGGTCGAGCGCCGTCGCCACGGATGCGGCGACGCCTGTCGCCACCTCGCTCGGATACCACGCGCCCGCGCACCGATCGCAGCGACCGCAGGGCTCCGCCGTCGGATCGTCGAGCTGCTGCTGCAGGAACTGCATGCGGCAGTCGGCCGTGGTCTCGTAGTCGAGCATCGCCTGCTGCTCGACGCGTCTGGCCGCAGCGATGCGCTCGTACCGTTCCTCGTCGTAGACCCAGGTCTCCCCCGTCGAGACCCACCCCTTGGGGACGCGCCGCACCGCGCCGTCGACGTCGAGCACCTTCAGCAGCAGTTCGAGCGTCGACTGCTTGAGGTCGATCTGGCTCTCCAGGGCACGCGTCGACTGCGGCTCACTGCCGAGGGCGCCGAGCACGGCGTCCGCCTTCTCATTCGACGGCATCGACGCGGTGGCGAAGTACTCCCAGATCGCCCGGTCCTCCGGGCCGGGCAGCAGGAGGACATCGGCCGTGTCGGTCGCACGGCCGGCGCGCCCGACCTGCTGGTAATACGCGACCGGGGACGAGGGCGCACCGAGGTGGACGACGAACCCCAGGTCGGGCTTGTCGAAGCCCATGCCGAGGGCGCTGGTGGCGACGAGCGCCTTCACTTCGTTGCGCTTGAGCCTGCCTTCCAGGTCTTCGCGCTCCGCAGTGTCCGTCTGACCGGTGTACGCGTAGGTCTCGTGTCCCGCGTCGCGCAGCAGGCGAGCGGTGTCTTCAGCGGCCGAGACGGTGAGGGCGTAGACGATTCCGCTCCCCTGCAGCGCACCGAGGTTACTGACCAGCCAGGCCAGCCGTGCTCCGGCATCCGGCAGCGTGAGCACGCCGAGACGCAGGGACTTGCGGGCGAGCGGCCCGCGGATCGTCAGCACGTCGGCATGGCCCGCCCCGGCGCCCATCTGCTCCGCCACGTCGGCAACGACGCGCTCGTTGGCCGTCGCCGTGGTGGCGAGCACCGGCACCCCGTCGGGCATCGTGGCGATGAGCTCGCGGAGGCGGCGGTAGTCGGGCCTGAAGTCGTGTCCCCAGTCGGAGATGCAGTGCGCTTCGTCGATCACGAGCAATCCGCTGCGGCCGATGAGCGCCGGCAGGTGCTCATCGCGGAACTCCGGGTTGTTCAGCCTCTCGGGCGAGACGAGCAGGGCATCGACGGAGTCGTCGCGCAGACGCTGCATCACGTCGTCCCACTCGTGCCGGTTGGACGAGTTGAGCGTGACCGCACGCACACCCGCGCGCTCGGCGGCGGCGACCTGATCGCGCATGAGCGCGAGCAGTGGCGAGACCAGGATGGTCGGGCCCGCCCCCCGAGCGCGGAGGAGCATCGTTGCGACGAAGTAGACGGCCGACTTGCCCCATCCGGTGCGCTGCACCACCAGGGCTCGGCGACGATCGTCGACCAGCGCCGCGATCGCCTCGAACTGCCCGTCGTGGAACTGTGCGTCGTCCCGCCCGACGAGCGCCCTCAGCGTCGAGAGCGCCTGCTCGCGGGTGGAGGCGGCGACGCCGCCGGGATCGGTCGTAGCGGCGCCGCCGGAACGGGCTTCGGGAGTCGTGCCGGTGGTGTTGCTCATGGAGCCATCGTTTCAGAGACCACCGGCATCCCGGCCCGATCCACAGAACCTGTGCAGAACTCCCGGCCGACCGTGGCTGTGAGAGCCGCCCGCGTACGCAGCCTCCCGCGCTCAGCCGAGCGTGGGCGTCGCGCC
Source organism: Leifsonia sp. 10N434 (assembly GCF_056394405.1). NCBI lineage: Bacteria > Bacillati > Actinomycetota > Actinomycetes > Micrococcales > Microbacteriaceae > Leifsonia > Leifsonia sp. 10N434. The sequence continues at coordinate 261,960 of NZ_JBFTHV010000001.1, forward strand.
GTCCCAGTTCAGCGGCCGCACCACCATGCCGCGGTACGAGTACGCCTCGTCCCAGCTGTGGAACACCAGCCAGTCACGTCCGTCGAAGGTCACGACGTCCTGTCCGCCCGGCCCGATGTAACGCCCCTTGCTCGATGCCGAGGAGAGGAACGGCGACGACGACGCCGCGTACGACCCGGTCAGCGTCGGAGAGAGCGCCGTGCCCATCGCGTACTGGTCGGTCCCGTAGTCGTTCGCCGAATAGAAGAGAACGTACTGCCCGCCCCGCTTCACGATCACCGGCGCTTCGACGAGCGCGCCCTGCCACGACTCGGTCTGCTTCATCAGCCGTGAGATCGGACCGGCCAGCGAGAGCCCGTCCGCGCTGAGCGGTGCGAGCTCGATCCAGGTGTCGAGTCCGCAGCAGTTGCCGTCGGTCTTCCAGACCAGGGAGAGCCGTCCGTCGTCGTCGCGGAAGGTGCTCGCGTCGATGGCGCCGCCCGCGTCGACCGGGCAGACGAGCGGTGCCGCGCCAGCCGGTCCGGATGGCGGAGCGTAGGGCCCTCCCGGCGTCGAGCTGACGGCCGTTCCGATGCACTGGCGGCCGCTGCTCGCGTCGGTCGCCGTGATGTACATCACGTAGTGGCCGTCGCTCACGCGAGCCACCCCGGGCGCCCACGTCTTGCCGGACTGCGCCCACGCGGGCAGCACGGGGAGGGGGTCCGTGTCGCTGAGCTTCCACGACGTCATGTTCGTCGACGTCGCGGCGCGGATGGTGAAGCCCGGCGTGTTCGTCGCGAACGCGTACGCGGTGCCGCCGTCGACGAGGACGCTCGGATCGGCGAAGTCCTGGTCGATCGCGAAGCCCGCAGCGGCGCTCGGCGACGCGCTCGCTCCGTCACCCTGCCCCGACCCGGAGCAGCCGGTCAACCCGACCGCAGCGAGCAGCCCGAGCGCCGCGAGAACCGCACCTGCCCCACCCCCGCGCATCCTCACCCCTTGACGCCCGAGCTCGCCACGCTGTCGACGATGTGCCGCTGCGCGATCGAGAAAAGGATCAGCACCGGGACCGATGCGATCACCGCACCCGCCATCACGATGGCGAAGTGCGTGGAGTAGGCACCCTGCAACTGCGCGAGGCCCGGCTGCAGCGTGAGGTTCTCCGGGCTGAGCAGCACGTACACCGGCCAGAGGAAGTCGTTCCAGTTCGCCAGGAAGCTCAGCACCGCCAGCGTCGCGAGCGCCGGTCGAGCCAGCGGGATCACGATCTGCAGGAAGATCCGGATGTCGCCCGCTCCGTCGATGCGCGCCGCCTCCTCGATCTCCACCGGAAGCCCGACGAAGAACTGCCGCAGGAAGAACACACCGAACGCACTGGCGGCGCCCGGGATCGAGATGGCCCAGATGGTGTCGAGCCAGCCGAGGTTCTGCACGATCAGGTAGTTCGGGATCAAGAAGATGACCGGCGGAACGAGCAGGGTCGCGATGATCGCGCCGAACACGATCTTCTTGCCCCAGAACTCGAGCCTGGCGAGGGCGTAGGCAGCCGCTGACGCCGTGACCAGGATGATCGCCGTCTGCAGCGCCGCGGCGAGCAGGCTGTTCAGGAACCACCGGAAGATCGGCTGCTGGCCGCTCGCGAGCGTGACGTACGCATCCATCGACCAGGGATTCGGGAACACCGAGAACGGGTTGCGGATGGCGTCGCTGTCGGTCTTGAACGACGTGAGCACGATCCACAGCAGCGGCACGATGATCATGAGCGCGATGATCGAGAGCACGACGTACAGCACGACGCGGCTCGCAGTGCGACGCGGTGAGCGACGCCGGCGCGACGGACGCGAGGGACGAGCATCCGGCTGCTCAGGCCGGGCGGACGCCGGCTTCGGGGAGGTGACGGCCGTCATCGGGATGCCCTTTCCGAACGCTCCCGCTGCAAGCGGAAGTTGACGATGCTGATGATCGCGAGGAAGACGAACAGCACGTAGCTCATCGCCGACGCGGCCGCCATGTTGTTCTGCGACAGGCCCTGATCGGAGATGTACATGATCGCTGTGCGTGTCTGGTTGCCCGGCCCACCCTTGGTGAGCAGGTAGGACTGGCCGAACATGTTGGCGGAGGCGAGGATCGTGACGGTGACGACGAAGGTCATCACCTGGCGCAGGCCGGGCAGCGTCACGCTGAAGAACTGCCGGACCGCGCCGGCGCCGTCGAGCGCGGCTGCTTCGTAGAGGTCGTTGTTGATGCCCTTGAGGCCCGCGAGGATGATCACCGTGTTGAATCCGAGGGTCCACCAGACGGTGACGAGGACCAGGGACACCCAGACCCACGGGACGTTGACCGTCCACGGGATGTCGGACGGGAGGCCGAGCATCCCGAGCACGTGGTTGACGATGCCGGACTGCGTGTCGAGCAGGTATTTCCAGATCACGCCGATGACGGCGACGCCGAGCACGTAGGGTGCGAAGAAGATGGCGCGGAACACGGTGCCGCCGCGGATCGCCCGGTTCAGGAGCACCGCGATGAGCAGCGGGATGACGAGGAGGAACGGCACGCTCGCGAGCGTGAAGATCCCCGTCGCCCCCATCGACTGCCAGAAGTCGGCGGACGTCGCCGAGCCCGGCGTGAAGAGGTCGATGTAGTTCTTGAGACCGATGAACGACTGCGAGTCGCGGAACGGGCTCCAGTTGGTGAGGCTGATCCAGAGGCCGAACACGGCGGGTGCCGCGACGAACACGATGAACAGCACGAGGAACGGCGCCAGGAACAGGTAGGCCGTCTTCGTTCGGCGGGGCGCGGCGAGTCCGGTGCTGCGCCGGGCGCGCCGAGGCGGCATCCCGGCGCCGGGCCGGGATGCCGCCTCTACAGCGAGCTCAGTCGCCATAGGTCTGCTTGTTCTGCTCGAGCAGTGTGTTCGCCTTGGCGACCGCGTCGTCGAGCGCCTGCTTGGGCGACTTCTTACCGGTGACCGCTTCGTTGACTGCTGTCGTGACGGTCGCGGTGACACTGGTGATGCCCGGAGCGGACGTCTCGTAGTGGGCGGAGGGCAGCTCGTCGAGGAACGGCTTGAGGTTCGGGTACTTCTGCACCAGAGCCGGGTCGTTGCGCACGCTGTTGCTCGCGGGCAGCTCACCGGTGTCGGGCCAGCTGGCGGAGTTGTCGTTCATCCACTTCACGAAGGTCGCGGCAGCCGCGGTCTTGTTCTTGTCCTGGCCCTTGTTGTTCAGGAACATCCAGTGGGTCGAGCTCGACCATACGGCCTTCTCGGTTCCGATCTGGGGAACTGCGGTGGCCGCCCACTGCAGCTTGTCGAACGCCGTGTTGGTGGTCTGCCAGACACCGTTCCAGTTGAAGGCGGTCTTGCCCGCGATCAGGGCGTTGATGTTGCCGTCCTGAGCGACGTTCGCGGGGCTGTAGCCCTGCTTGATCAGGTCGGTCATGTGCGTGAGGGCCTGAACACCCGCATCCGAGTTGAACGTGGCCTTGGTCACGTCGTCGTTGAAGAGGTCGCCGCCGAACTGCCAGAGCAGCGACTCGAACTCGAAGGTGCCGGTGAAGACATAACCGTCGACCCACTCGCCCTGCACGCCGGCCGTCTTGAGCTTGGCGAGCGCCGCCATGTAGGCCGTCTTGTCGGCGGGAACGGTCTCGGGGTCGAGGCCGGCCTTCTTCAGCACGTCCTTGTTCACGTAGAGACCGAGCGGGGTGACGCTCCACGGGATGCCGTACTGAGCGCTCTTGTAGGAGCCGGCCTTCATGAGGCCCTCCGGGAAGTCGCTGGCGCTGTAACCGAGCGACTTGACGATGGAATCGCTCTTGAGCAGGAGGCCCTGAGCGGCGTAGGTGGCGACGTCGTCGCCGTGCGCGACCGCGACATCCGGCCCCTTGCCCGCTTTGACCGCGAGCGGCATCTTCTTGGCGAGGTCGGCCCACTCCATGGGGACGTCTTTGACCACGATGTTCTTGTGCTCGGCGTTGAACTTCTCGACCAGCTTCGGAACGAGCACCGGCGCAGCGCCGCCCGTCCAGCCGTTCCAGAAGGTGACCGTGACCTGGGGACCCGTGTAGTCGCCGGACGCGACTTCGCCACCGGAGCCGCCCGGACTGCCGCACGCGCTGAGCGCGATGGCGACACCAGCGGCCACTGCCGCGGCGAGGACACGCCCTGCAGATCGCTTCTTCATGTGATTCTCTCCCTTGAGTGACTGGTGCAGCGCGTGGAATTCCTCCGCGCCCTGGCCAAATTACAGCGCTGGAAATTTGCTGTCAAGCGGGGTCGAGGGGGACAATCCTGAAATGGCCGTGCGGCCAGTAGAGTTCTCGAGACGAAGAAGGAGGCGCCATGGCCGGTGTCCGGTTGCAGGATGTGGCCGAGCTGGCCGGCGTCTCGATGAAGACCGTCTCCAACGTCGTCCACGACTATCAGCACGTCAGCCCCAAGATGCGCGAGCGCGTCCAGCGTGCGATCGACGAGCTCGGCTACCGCCCCAACATGCTCGGCCGCCGCCTCGCCACCGGCCGCACCGGATTGCTTGCATTGGCCTTTGCGGATGTCACACTTCCGTATTTCGCAGAGCTCGCACGTCGCGTCTCCGACCTCGCCGAGGAGCAGGGCTACCGCGTGCTGCTCGAGCAGACCGACGCGACGCTCGAAGGCGAACGCGCCGTGGTCACCGGGATCGAGTCGGGCCTGGTCGACGGCGTGATCTTCCAGCCGGCCGTGATGAGCTCGACCGAACTGGCCCAGACGCGCGCGGACATCCCGATGGTCATCCTCGGTGAGGGCGCCGCACCCCTCAGCATCGACCGCGTCATGATCGACAACGTCGCCGCGGCGCGCACGGCGACAGAGCATCTTCTCGGTCTGGGGCGACGGCTTATCGCCTTCGCCGGCCACGAGATCCCGCAGATCTCGCGCACGTCCGAACTCCGCATCGCCGGCTACCAGGCCGCCCTCGAAGCCGCCGGCATCACCCCGGATTCGGCCATGCTCATCCCGACGCACGCGATCTCCCCCGTCGACGCCGCGACCGACATCGGTGCGGCCCTCGACAGCGGTCTGCAGGTCGACGCGATCATGTGCCGCGACGACCTCGCCGCGATCGGCGCCCTCCGCGCCCTGCAGGAGCGTGGCCTCAGCGTTCCCGGCGATGTCGCCGTGATCGGTTGGGACAACACCCTGATGACCTCGGTCACGTTCCCGAGCCTGACGACGGTCGCACCTGACCTCACTGCGCTCGCCTCCCGGGCGCTCACGATGCTCCAGGAACGGATCGACGGACTCACCTCGATGGGACGCCACGAGCTGGTGGACTTCGAGCTGGTGACCAGGGAGAGCGCTCCGGCCCTCTGAGCCGACGACGGTCCCCCACGTGTCGGATGGGTTCTCACCCGCTGCCGACGAATTGCTGTTTTACAGCGCTGCATTTCTAGTGCACGATAGTGGTCATGACTTTCGACGCTGCAAGCACCCTCGACGGAACGTATCCCCGGCCCCAACTCGTCCGCGAGCAGTGGTGCGACCTCGGGGGTGAGTGGGCGTTCGCTTACGACGATGCCGACGCGGGGGTGCGCGAGGCGTGGTTCGGTGACGACGGCGCAGGCCAGTTCGATCGCACGATCGTCGTCCCGTTCCCGCCGGAGTCGCCGGCGTCGGGAATCGGCGACACGGGATTCCATCCGGTCGTCTGGTACCGGCGCGAGCTGACGGCGGCCGATCTCGCGGCGGCCGGACACGGTGCGTCGACACGGCTGATGCTGAACTTCGGGGCGGTCGACTATCGGGCCACGGTCTGGGTCGGCGGGATGCTCGCCGGGACGCACGAGGGAGGCGGATCACCGTTCTCACTGGACGTCACGGAACTGGTGCGCGGGGACGCGGCCGGCAGCACGGGTGGCGCCGCCGTCGTCCTGCGCGCCGAGGACGACCCCGCTGACCTGTCGCAGCCGCGCGGCAAGCAGGACTGGCACCTCGAGCCGCACGCGATCTGGTACCACCGCACCACCGGCATCTGGCAGCCGGTCTGGCTGGAGGCCGTGCCCGAGGTGGCGATCGAGCGCATCCACTGGACGCCCGATCTTGTGAACGCATCCGTCGGCGCTCGCGTCCGTTTCACGCGTCCGGCGCCCGAGGGTGCTGAGCTCTCGATCGCGCTCACGTTCGAGGGCCGCGCTCTCGGGTCGGTGCTGCTCCCCGCATCCGGCCGATCGGTCGAGGTCGTCGTGCCGCTGCCGGAGCAGCGCAATGGACAGGCGTACGAGCACCTGCTGTGGTCGCCGGAGCACCCGCGGCTCGTGGATGCCGAGGTGACCCTGTCGGCGGGTGGCGCATCCGGTGCGGATGTCGTGCACTCGTATCTCGGGCTGCGTTCGGCGGCCGTCGCGAGCGGACGATTCCTCCTCAACGACCGGCCGTACTACGTGCGCTCCGTGCTCAACCAGGGCTACTGGCCGGAGTCGCACCTCGCCGCACCGTCGGTCGACGGCCTCCGCGCGGAGGCGCAGCTCATCAAAGACCTCGGTTTCAACGCCGCCCGCCTGCACCAGAAGTTCGAGGATCCGCGGTTCCTGTTCTTCGCCGACACGCTGGGGCTGCTGATCTGGGGCGAGTCCCCCGCCGCCTACGAGTTCACGCCGACGGCCGTCAACCGGATGACCCGCGAATGGACCGACATCGTGGACCGCGACTACTCGCATCCGTCGATCGTCACCTGGGTGCCGACCAACGAGAGCTGGGGCGTGCAGCACCTCGCCCACGACGCCCGGATGCGCGACTACGCGGCCGCGCTCGTGCGGCTCACGAAGGCCCTCGACCCCACGCGTCCGGTGATTTCGAACGACGGCTGGGAGCACGTGAACTCCGACATCCTGTCGGTGCACGATTACGAATCGTCAGGCCCGGTCGTCGCGGCGCGTTACGGAACGGCGTCGGCGATCGACGCGCTGTTCGACGGTCTCGGCCCCGCCGGCCGCCGCATGCTCGTCGAGGGCACGCGCGACACTTCGGCCCCCGTGATGCTCACGGAGTTCGGAGGCGTCTCGTTCGTCGACCGTGCCCATGAGGTCGACGGCGCCTGGGGCTACTCGGCCGCCTCGAGCGCCGAGGACTTCGGCGACCGCGTCGGTGCGCTCGTCGAGGCGACGCTGGCCAGCCCGGTGCTGGCCGGCTTCTGCTACACCCAGCTCGCCGATACGGGCCAGGAGACCAACGGCCTCGTCACCGACGACCGCCGCCCCAAGCTGCCGATCGAGCGCCTCCGCGCGATCATCGCGGGGCCGCACGCGTAGCCTCAGGGCCGTCGTAATCGAGTCCGGGAGAAATCACGTCGCGCGCCGCGTGGCGAGCGACTTCTCCCGGACTCGATTGCGTCGGCGGGCGGCGCTAGGCGTTGTCTTTGCGGAAGGTGCGCGTGCCGACCCAGAGGCCGGCGACGAATAGGATCAGCGTCCAGACGACGCCCCAGAGCACGGCGGTCGTCCAGAAGTCGCCGGTGAACAGCGACCGGATGCCCGTGACGACGTACTTGATCGGCATGAAGTCGCTGAGGGTGACGAGCCATTGCGGAGCCCCGGTCGCCGTGCTGATCGGCAGCAGGATGCCCGACAGCAGCAGCACAGGGAGCGAGATGCTGTTCAGGATGGGGGCCAGCGCATCCTCGCTCTTCGTGGTCAGCGCGAGGGCGTTCGACGACGCGGAGCACGCGCCACCGAGCAGCACCGTGAGCACGAGGCCGAGGATCATGCCGGGGATCGAGCCGGTGAGCCCGAACAGGAACCCGAGCGCGACGAGCACGATGCCCTGAACGGTGAGCAGAGCGAGGTCGCGCAGCACACGCCCGAGCAGCAGTGCGGTGCGGCTGGCCGGCGTGACGCGCTCGGCCTCGATGACGCCCTCGCGCCACTCGGAGATGAGCCCGAAGCCGGCGAAGAGCGCGCCGAACAGCGCCAGCTGCACGAGCAGGCCGGGGACGAAGAACGTGTACGCGTTGTCCGTTCCGATCTGCGCGGCCAGCGGCTCGAGCAACGGGCCGAACAGGCACAGGTAGAGGACCGGCTGGGCGAGGCCGATGATCACCCAGGCGGGGTTGCGGAGCGCGAGGCGCATCTGGCGGCGGAAGATGATCCAGGTCTGGTTGGCGAAAGTCATGATGAGTCCTTGGGGAATCGGGGCGGCGGCGTCAGACGTCTTCGCGGAGCGAGCGGCCGGTCATGGTCAGGAAGACGTCGTCGAGCGTGGGGCGGCGCACCTCGATGGCGGCCAGTTCCACGCCGGCGGCATCGAGCGAGCGCAGCAGGGGCGGGAGCTCGGTGCCCGCGGCGGGCACGCGGATGCTCACGACCCGCCCGTCGATGACAGGCTCACCGCCGCCGATCGCCGCGAGCTGGGATGCCGCGGTCGGCACGTGGCGCTCGTCGTGCAGCACGAGCTCGATGAGGTCACCTGCGACCTGGCGCTTCAGAGCATCCGGGGTGTCGGAGGCCACGATCGAACCGTGGTCGATGACCAGGATGCGGTCGCAGAGCGCGTCCGCCTCGTCCAGGTAGTGGGTGGTCAGGAACACGGTGCTGCCGCGCTTGGTGCGCAGGTCGGCGATGTGGGTCCAGAGGTTGGCGCGGGCCTGCGGATCGAGACCGGTGGTCGGCTCGTCGAGGAAGACGAGCTGCGGGTCGTGCACGAGGCCCATCGCGATGTCGAGCCGACGGCGCTGGCCACCGGACATCGTCTTGGGCTGGCGGGACCACATCCCGTCGAGCTCGAGCTGCTCGAAGAGCTCCTTGCCGCGTCGGGTGGCCTGCGCGGCGCTGATGCCGTAGAGGAGTCCGTGGTCGACGATCTCCTCCCCCGCCCTGGCCTCGGATGCGGTGGAGCCGCTCTGCGAGACGTAACCGATGCTCTTGCGTACGTTGATCGGGTCTTTCGCGAGGTCGAAACCGGCGACAGTCGCGGTGCCGGTGGTCGGCTTGAGCAGGGTGGTCAGCATGCGGAGAGTCGTGGTCTTGCCGGCTCCATTGGGGCCGAGGAAGCCGACGATCTCCCCCTCTTCGACGTCGATGTCGACACCGGCGACCGCCTTGACGGCGACCTTCTCTCTGCCCCGCTTGGTGTCGAATGTTCGGGCGAGTCCTCTGGCGTGGATCACCATGGCTCCTTCGTTCGGTGGTGGATGGGTGACTGTTGACGCGTGACTCGCGGGCGGTGGTTCGTGCGGCGTGATCGCGGGTTGCCGATCGCTGTACGTCGGCCGCTGCGCGCAGATCGCTTCATGAACCGTGGATCGCATTTCGCGATATATCGCGAGTGACGTGACTCACCATAGAGCCCGTTCGCGGGTGCGTGCAAGCGAATTCGATGGATTGTTCAAATTTGATTATTCAACTTTGAACAGTGGTCTGGCAACCGGGCTGACCGAGTTGCGTGAAATGTGCGGTTACGGGGTGCCGGGACCGCGCATTTCACGCAAGTCGACGGGCGGGAACGGCGCGGCGCGGCGCGGCATCAGCCGGGCGGGGCGCGTCAGCCGCGCGGGCGGGCGGCCTCGGCCTCGCGCATCCGGTCGAGTTGCTCGCGGTAGCGCGCCGTCTCTCTCGCCATCTCCCAGCCCTCGTCGTCGGGGGCGGGCGTCCAGGTCATCGGCTCGTCCATGAAGTCGAGTCCGCCGGACCGGATATGCGCGATCAGGTCGACGAGCCAGGCGTCCTCGGCGTCGAGCATCCGGGTCTCCCACTGCACCGAGTACCCGACGTGCGGGGGCGCGAAGTGCTCGGCATCCAGTCGCGCGACCTCTCCGCGCAGCACGGCCGCGCGGGCCCTGACGGCCAGCAACCGCTCCTCCAGCAGCATCGCCAGCACCGTGCGCTCGAAGAGCGGCGCGAAGCTGAAGGCGACGCGGAAGCCCGTCGGATCCATCGGCGTGACGGCTCGGATGGCGTCCCGCAGCAGGCGGTCCAGTTCGGCCAGCCCGGCATCCGTGACCGTGTAGACCGTGACCGTACGGGCGCCGTCGGGAAGCGCGTGCGCCTCGAGCATCCCTTGCCGGGTGAGGGTGGAGAGCATCGAGTAGATCGAGCCCGGATTGACCTTCGCCCAGTCGTCCACGTGCCACGACACCAGCTCACGGCGCAGCTGGTACCCGTTCGCCGGAGCGAAGATGCGCGCGACGCCGAGCACGAGCATCCGGGTGGTGGTGGCCATGGGGCCATTCTAGGGAGGGGCCGAGAGCGGCCCGCGGCGCGACCCCGCTACAGGACCATCCCGACCAGGATCGGCTCCGGATGCAGCACGACGCCGAACTCGGCCTGCACGCGCGCCTGCACGTACGACGCCAGCTGCACGATCTCGTCGGCCGTCGCTCCGCCGCGGTTGGTGAGCGCGAGCGTGTGCTTGCTCGAGATCGCGGCGCGCGACCCCGGCAGACCGAAGCCACGCCGGATGCCCGCCTGTTCGATCAGCCAGGCGGCGCTGAGCTTGACGTCGTACGGGCCGTCGGCGAGCGCCGGGATGTCCTGCGGGTAGACGACACCGCCCTCGATGCCGAGCACCGTGTCGGGCTCCGGCGGCGTTATCGGCCACCGCGGTGCGTTCGCGGGCAGCGACCGCGCGAAGTTCTCGGACACGATCGGGTTGGTGAAGAACGATCCGGCGCTGACCGAATCCTGGTCGTCCGGGTCGAGGACCATTCCCTTCGAGGCGCGGAGGGCCAGCACCGAGCGACGAAGCTCGGCGACCGACACCCGCGAGCCGAGCGGAACACCGAGCGTGTCGGCGAGCTGCGCGTAGGCGATCGGGGCGCTGAGCGGCGCTCCGAGCCCGCTGGGGTCGTTGCCGTCGGCCAGTTCGAGGTCGACGGACAGCACGACGCCGCGCATCCCGCGCTTGAGCACCGACGTGCGGTAGCCGAGCCCGAGATCGGTGCGCGCGAGCCAGCTGAGTTCGCCGGATTCGTAGTCGAGGAACTCGACGCCGAGCAGGCTCGCTTCGAGCTCCTGACCGTAGGCGCCGATATTCTGCACCGGCGCGGCGCCCGTCGAGCCCGGGATTCCCGCGAGCGCTTCGATGCCCGACCAGCCGTTGCGCACCGTGTGCGCGACCAGCGCGTCCCACGGCTCACCGGCCTGAACGCGAAGCCGGATGCGCCCGGGCTCCGCGTCGAGCCGCTCGATGCCGCGGGTCACGACCCGGATGACCGTGCCGTCGAAGCCGTCGTCACTCGCCACGGTGTTGGAACCGCCGCCGAGCAGCAGCCAGTCGTCGCCCTCGCCCCAGATCTCGAGTGCGGACTCGATGAGCGCCTGGCGGGTCGGGGGCTCGATGAGCCGCGCGGGAACCCCGCCGACCTGCATGGTGGTGAGGGTCGACAGGGCGGGCGGCACGAGAGCACCCTCGGGACGCGATCCGTCGGTCATGCCTGCTCCGTGGGGCGCATCGGTTTCGTGGGCATCAGGCGAGGGAGACGCGCACCTGCGCCTTGCCCAGCACGGTCTGGCCGTCGAACGTGACCGTGAGGTCGATGCGCGCGACGCGGGCCTCGGCATCGAGCTGGCCGACCTTGGCCGTCACGGACACGTCCGCGCCGGTGGCGGGGTCGACGACGATCGGGCGCGTGAAGCGCACCTGGTAGTCGGCGACGCGGGCGGGGTCTTCCGCCCAGTCGACGACCGGCTGCACGGAGAGGCCCATGGTGAGCATCCCGTGTGCGATGACCCCGGGGAGACCGACCGAGGTCGCGACGTCGTCGCGGTAGTGGATGGGGTTGAAGTCGCCGGAGGCGCCTGCGTAGCGAACGAGGGTGTCGCGCGTGAGGTGGTAGTCGCGTTCCGCGACGACGTCGCCGACCGTGAGGGTGTCGAACTCGGGCATCACTCGTCTCCTCGAACGACCAGGGTGGATGTCGCGGTGACGACGTGCGCGCCGCTCGCGTCGACGATGACGGACTCGGCGGTCACCATCGAGTGGGCTCCGAGGCTCTTGACGCTGGCCACGGTGAGGGTCGCGGTGAGCTCGTCGCCGGCCACGACAGCGCGGGTGTAGGTGAAGCGCTGGTCGCCGTGCACCACGCGGCTGAAGTCGATTCCGGCATCCGGTTCGGCGAGGAGCTGCGCCAGGGTGCTCTCCTGCACGACGACCGGGAAGGTCGGCGGCGCGACGAGGTCGGCGTGCCCGGCGGCGCGGGCGGCGTCCACGTCGAAGTGGAGGGGGTTGGTGGCGAGCACGGCCCGCGCGAACTCGCGGATCTTCTCCCGGCCGACGAGGTACGGGCTTGTCGGCGGGAACTGCCGGCCCTGGATGTCTGGGTTCACTGGCACCCGACCATTCTACGGATGCGCCGTTGCGGCGTGGCCCGGGGCGGGGACGCCGCCGCGCCGGCGCTCCGACCGGCCGTCCTGGCGGCCCTCTTCGTTGAGGGGTGGCGAATGCAGGTTCCGCCGGCGTGTTTAGGCGGATTTGCCGCCCCTCAACGGAATGCCCCGGCGGGGACGCAGAAACCCCGCCGGCCTCGAGGGCCGACGGGGTTCCGTGCTCGGTGCTAGCTGGTTACTGGCAGCTGTCGCACTGCAGCATGTCCATGGGGTCGACGGGAACCGAGTAGCCGCCAACGCTGTCGCTGTTTTCGTAGTCCATGATGGCCTCCCCTAGAAGTCTTTGTCACCGCGTCGTGCGGTGTTCACCCACTATATAACCCTAATGACAGTGTTGTCATTCCACTACATGTAGTGTTTTGGAAGTTTTTCTTCGATGTCCCCAGAATACGGGGCACCACCGACATCCGCGCCTGGGGCGACCACCGGGACGGTGCCGCGAGTTGCCTGATTTCTCGCGGATCTCCGGCGAGAAGGGGTGCTCTGCGGCCGCACGCCGGGCACAGAAACGCCAGGAATCTGGCGGCCGGAAATACGACGGACGCGCGCGCTTCCGGCGTGTCGTGATTTGACGCGACGGCAGGATTCGAACCTGCGGATGACGGGCTATGAGACCGTTCCCTTGGACCACTTGGGTACGTCGCGATGGTGGGAGGCTCAGACCGAAGGGTCGGCAGAAGCCTCCGTCCCGGCGCCGGTCGGCAGGCCCGCCTCCCTCCAGGCGGGGAAGCCGCCCTCGACATGGGCGACCAGGCCGAAGCCGTTCGCGCCGAGCCATTCGGCGACGGGACGCGAGCCGTCGACCGAGCCGCAGACGACCACGATCTCCTGGTCGGTCGATGCGAGTTGGATGAGGCGCTCCGGGGAGTCCTTCCCGAAGAGTTCGGGAAGGCGTTCGCGGTCGACCACGACGGCGCCGGTCAAAGCGCCGACCCGGTCGCGGGTGGCCTGGCTGCGCACGTCGATCAGCAGCGCCCCCGCCTCGACGCGGGCCGCGCCCTCGCCGGGCGTGATCAGTTCGGGCTCGGCCGCGACGGCGGTTGCGGTGTCTTCGAGAGGGGTGTTCGGCATGTGTGGCATCGAAGCCTGCATCGCCCGCGCCCACAAGCCTCCGTTACGCCCTGTTGCGGATGCGACGCCGGATGACGCACACGGCAGCTCGATGCGCGCTGCCGAGCCGAAACCGCTCAGGCTGTCGCCAGGATCGACCAGGTCACGCGCGCGCAGAAGGCGAGCGCATCGACCGGCACGCGCTCGTCGGCCGCGTGGAACTCGCCGAAGACATCGAAGTCGTCGGGCACCCGCAGGGGCACGAAGCCGTAGCCCCGGATGCCCAGCCGGGCGAGATGCTTGTTGTCGGTGCTCGCCGGCAGCAGGTAGGGGACGACGATGCCGTCGGGGTCGTCCGCGCGGATCGCCTCGCCGATCGTCTCGACCAGCGCGGCGTCATCCGGAGACGAGATCGGCGCGATCAGGTCGCCCCACTCGAACTCGACTCCCTCCCCGACGATCTCCTCCACCTCGCTCCGGTAGGTGTCCTCGTGCCCGGGAAGCACCCGCACATCCAGCGTGGCCTCGGCGAGCGCCGGGATGATGTTCGTCTTCGATCCGGCCGCGAGCACGGTCGGCGAGACGGTCTCCCTGAGCGTCGCGGAGATCAGGGGCGCGACCAGTCCGAGCCCGGCGACGACCTCGTCGATCGTCTCATCGGTGATCGCGTGCACGTCGGCGACGTCCGCGGCCCGGAGCACCGCATCCAGCGCCGACGTGCGTTCGACCGGGAACCGGTGGGCCGCGAGCGCGACGACGGCCTGCGCGACCCGCACGACCGCGTTGTCCGCGGTGGGCCGCGAACCGTGACCAGCCCGTCCGCGTGCGCGCACCCTGGCCCAGACGATGCCCTTCTCGGCGGTGGCGACGAGGTACGCGCGACGCCCGCCGAGCGGCACCGAGAATCCGCCGACCTCGCTGATCGCCTCGGTGGCGCCGGCGAAGAGCTCCGGGCGGTGCTCCACGAGCCAGCGCGCGCCCCACGTGCCACCCGACTCCTCGTCGGCGAAGAACGCGAAGATCACGTCGCGCTGGGGAACGATCCCCTCCCTTTTGAATGCTCTGGCGACGGCGACGAGCGTGCCGGCGAAGTCCTTCATGTCCACGGCGCCGCGCCCGTAGAGCAGACCGTCGTGGATCTCGGCGCCGAACGGCGGATGCGTCCACTCCTGCCCGTCCACCGGAACGACATCGACATGGGCGTGCGCCACCAGGACACCGCGCCCGGGGTCGCTGCCCTGCAGCCGTGCGATCACGCTGCCGCGGCCGGGACGCGACTCGACGTACGTGACGTCGTAGCCGACCTCCTCGAGCCGATCCTGGATGTAGCGTGCCGCGCGCGCCTCCCCGTCGCCCACGGTTTCGGGATCGCCGGTGTTGACGCTGTCGATGCGGATGAGATCGCGCACGAACCGCAGGCCCTCCTCCTCGAGCGTCCTGATCGACTCGGATGACAGCGACATGGTTTCTCCCGTCGATACGCAGCGGCGGCGCGCGGGCCGACGACGAAACACGCTACCCGTGCACCACACGGGCCGGAACCTGCCCTCGGACTGTTTCACTTTTTGACGGCGTGGCTGGCCGTTCCGCCGACTCGGAGAGAGAGTTGTGCAATGAGCGGCACGAACGCGCGACCTCTCGCCGACCTCCGGGCGCGAAGGACCAGCATCAAGTGGCACCGGTTCGAAGCCGACGTGCTTCCGATGTCGGTCGCCGAGATGGATTTCGAGCTCGCACCCGACATCGCTCAGACCGCCATCGACCACCTGCTGCGGTCGGACACCGGCTACCTCGACGCACCCGGTCCGCTGGCCGCTGCCTTCGCCGAGTTCGCCGACTCCCGTTGGGGCTGGCGCGTCGACGAGTCGCGCGTGCACCTCGCCACCGACGTCACCGTCGGCGTGCTCGAGACGCTGCGCCTCGGACTTCCCGCCACCGGTGGTCGCGTCGTTCTGACGCCGCCCGTCTACGCGCCGTTCTACGAGATGGTCGGAGAAGCGCACGCCGAGGCCGTCGAGGTCCCGCTGCGCGCCGACGCCGGATGGTCGCTCGACCTGCCCGCCATCGAGCAGGCGTTCGCGTCGGGTGTCGACGCCATCCTGCTGTGCAACCCCCACAACCCGACGGGCCGTTCGCACAGCGCCGAGAGCCTCGCGGAGCTGGCGCGTCTGGCCGCGACCTACGACGTGCTCGTCGTGAGCGACGAGGTGCACGCCCCGCTCGCGCACGCCGGATCGCCCTTCACCCCCTTCGCGGTCGCGTGTACTGGGGCGGGGGCACGGTCGGTGACCGTCACCTCCGCCAGCAAAGGTTGGAACCTCGCCGCCCTCAAGTGCGCGGTCGCCATCGCCAACGATGCGAACACGGCCGCCATGCTCACCCGCTTTCCCGAGGAGCTGGCCGCCCGCACGAGCATCATCGGGCTGCACGCGAACATCGCGGCCTACGCATCACTCCCCTGGCTGAACGAGACCGTCGACCGGATCGCGGCCAACCTCCGGACGCTCCGCACCGAGGTGAGCGCCCACCTTCCCGGCGTGCGCGTCGTCGAGCCCGACGCCGGCTACCTCGTCTGGCTGGATCTGCGGGCGCTCGGGCTGGGCGACGACCCCGCCGCCGAACTGCTGCAGCGGGCGCGGATCGCGCTGAACT
This sequence comes from Leifsonia sp. 10N434, assembly GCF_056394405.1. Classification (NCBI taxonomy): domain Bacteria; kingdom Bacillati; phylum Actinomycetota; class Actinomycetes; order Micrococcales; family Microbacteriaceae; genus Leifsonia; species Leifsonia sp. 10N434. The sequence goes on from NZ_JBFTHV010000001.1 coordinate 277,998, forward strand.
CCGGCCCCAGTTTCGGTGCAGGCGGAGCGGGGTTCGCCCGCATGAACATCGCCTGCGACCCCGCGACCATCGTGGAGGCGGTGCGCCGGATCGCCTCCGTGCTCCCCGCATCCGGTGCCGAGGTCACGGAGCCGGTCTCGGTCGCCGTCGGCTGAGCCCGGAGGGCCTCAGCGCCCGGCCGCCGTCAGCCCGCGCTGCAGGTCGGCGATGATGTCGCGCGAGCTCTCCAGCCCGATCGACAACCGGATGAGCCCCGGAGTGATGCCCGCATCGAGCCGCTCCTCCTCCGTCAGCTTGGCGTGGATCGTGCTGCCGAGGTGGATGGCCAGCGTGCGCACGTCGCCGATGTGCGTCATCGGGCTCACCAGCTCGAGCGCGTCGATGAAGCGGCGTGCAGCGTCGCGGCCGCCCGCCAGATCGATGGTGACCACCGCGCCCGCGCCGCGCGGGAGATAGCGCTCCGCCCGCTCGTGGAACGGGTCGGACGGAAGGCCCGGATACGCCACCGCCGCCACCTCCGGCTGCTCGGCCAGCCACTCGGCGACCGCCAGCGAGTTCGCGATGTGCTTGTCCATCCGGAGCGACAGGGTCTCGATGCCGTGCAGGAGCAGGAAGGTGCTGGTCGGCGGCACGGTCGGCCCGTACTCCAGCACGGTGACCGTGCGCAGGTAGGCGAGGAAGGCACCGGCGCCGAACCGCTCGGCGAAGGACGCAACCCCCGGCCGCGGTGACGTGACGAGGTGCGGGAAGCGCTCGCCGTTCGCCTCCCAGTCGAAGCGGCCGCCGTCGACGACGGCACCGCCGATGACCGATCCATGCCCGGCCAGCCACTTCGAGGTGGAGTGGATGACGATGTCGGCGCCCCACTCGATCGGGCGACACAGATAGGGCGTGGCCACGGTGCTGTCGACCACCAGGGGCACCCCGGCGGTGTGGGCGACGCGGGCCAGCCGCTCGAGGTCGACGACCTGGTTGAGCGGATTCGGGATGGTCTCCGTGTAGATCGCTTTCGTGCGCGCGGTGACCCGCGAGGCCCACTCGTCCTCGCTTGCGTCGTCGGCCACGTACTCGACCTCGAGCCCCTGCCGTCGCAGCGCACCCCGGAACATCTCGCGCGTGCCCTCGTACAGCGAGCGGGTCGCCAGGATGTGGTCGCCGGCCTGAGCGAGCGCGAACAGCGTGGCGGCGATCGCGGCCTGCCCACTGCTGACGACGATGCCGTCGACGCCGCCCTCCAGGTTCGCAATCCGCTGCCCCGCCACGGCGTTCGTCGGATTCTCGTTGCGCGAGTACGCACGGAACGAGCTCTGCCCGGCGAACCGCTCCTCTCCGTCGTCGAAATCAGAGAACACGTATCCGGCCGTCTGGTAGATCGGCGTGACCCGCGCGTTCGTCTGCGCGTCGACGACGGCGCCTGCGTGGATCTGCCGCGTCTCGAAGTCCTGAGCGTCACCGGAGAGTTCAGTCATGCGGCAAGGTTACGAACTCGGGGCGCGCGCCGCACGCCGGCACGAAACACAGCGACTCAGCCGAGGCTTCTGCCGGCGGCGGCCGCGGTCGAACGGGGTTGCCTCAGAACGCGTCGGGCCGCGCGAACGTCGCCGGAGCGGCGTACGTCTCCGGGTCGATGTGCGAGCGGATGAGCGGCAGCGTGCGCGAGATCGACACTTGGATGCGCTCCTTGAGGTCATCCGACGTGATCTCGTAATTCTCGAAGTCGCGCTCGCTCCCGTAGATGCCGAGCGGCAAAGTGAGCGACTGGAAGAACCCGAACAGCGGGCGCATCTGGTGCTCGACCAGCAGGGCATGACGTTCGCTGCCGCCCGTGGCCGTCAGCACGATCGGCTTGTCTACGAGCGCGTACTGCCCGATGTGGTCGAAGAACAGCTTGAACAGGCCGGTGTATGTCGCACGGTAAGCGGGCGACCCGACCACCACGATGTCGGCCGCCTCGACCGCCTCGAGCGCGGCCTGCACGTTCGGGCCCAGCTGGCTGCGGAACGGACCCGCCCCCAGCTCGCCGAGCAGCGGCGCCAGTTCGATCACCGTCGCCGTTCCGCCGACCGCGTCCGCGAACGCCTCGGTCACACCGCGCACCAACGTGGTCGTGCGCGACGGATGCGTCGGGCTCCCGCTCACTCCGACGATCGAGATCGGCGAGCGCGTCATCGGAGCGACCCCGCCTTCGCCGGGTCGAAGGCCGTGCAGTTGGAACGCGTAGGCATGCTGAACTCCTGGCTTGGGGACGGGCTGAGTGGCACCACGCTAAGACTCGTCGCGCGCCGGTGTCGCGCATCCGGGGTCCGAAAACTCAACACGGAGTCATGTCCCGAAATCTGCTCGCAGATCCGGATGCGGCGCTGTACTCTCACGCGCCCTGCCCTCCCCTGGCGGCGGAGCGGCTACCGGCGGAGCGACTAGCGGCGGAGTGCCGCGGGACGCGGGAGGCCGAGTTCCTCGAGCAGGTCGCCGAGCATCCGGTCGAGTTCGTAGCCGGTCTGCGTGATCTTGTTGTTCTGCAGGCTGGTCAGCTGCGAGCTCGGCTGGTCGACGGTGAGCACGGTGCCTCCCGAGCGGTTCGCGTGCAGTTCGAGGCGGAGCGGCGCGTAGAGCATGACGCCGGCGTCGTGCCGGAACATCCTGGCCGCCGTCGCGTAGTCGCCGATCAGGTAGCTCGCGCTCGGGATGTCCGCGCCGCCGACCTTCATGATCGCGCTCGGGTAGTTGCGCCAGAACGTCACGAAACTGTGGATGCCGTTGCCGCCGGCCGCCTGCTGGAACGCCCGCCACTCGGCGCCATCGGCCACCAACTCCCGGAAGCGCTCCTCGTCGAGCGGCGGAACCTCGGCCTCGAACGCGCGCCGGAGCGTCTCGAAGGGCACCTCGGCCTCGATCTCGATCCGGTTCACCGAAACGGGCACCACCCGGTCTGTCGCGCGAAAAGCCACGACTCTATTCTGCGGGACCGTTCGACGCCATCCGGTTTCGTTGGCTTCGTTGAGGGGTGGCGAACGCAGGGTCCCTCGGCGTGTTTAGGCGCATTTGCCGCCGCTCAACGAGAGGTGGGCGGGCGCCGCTCAGCGAGAGGAGAACGCGACGTCGGCGGTGGGGACGACGGCGGCGGTGCGGCCGGGGGCGCGGTGGTTGTCCCAGTAGAGGTTGGTGTGGGCGATCACCTTGTCGGGCGTCGGCGCACCCCAGTCGCTGAGGTCTTCGGTCGTGTGCGCGTCTCCCACCAGCGTGACGTCGTAGCCGCGCACCATCGCGCCGTGGATGGTCGACCGGATGCACTCGTCGGTCTGCGCCCCGGCGACGACGAGCCGCCCGACCCCCGAGGCAGCGAGCGCCTCCTCGAGCTCGGTCTCTTCGAACGCGTCGGCGTACTGCTTGGCGATCAGCGCCTCGGATGGCTCGCGCACCAGCTCCGGAACGTACTGCCACGCCTCGCTGCCGTACGGCAGATGCTCCTCATCCGAGTGCTGGGCCCAGATGACCGGAACGCCTTCGGAGCGCGCTCGGTCGACGAGCGAGCGGATGCGCGCGATGACGGCGTCGCGCTCGTACGCGCCCTCGACGGCGCCGTTCTGCACGTCGAGGATCACGAGTGCCGTGTTCGGACGATCGGGAAGTGTTGTCATGTCGGCTGCCTCCGTGTTCCAGCATCCTCCCACCCGTGCCCATCGTCCACACCCTCCCCCCCGGACGAACGAGGGGTCCCGACACGCCGGCCCATCCTTTACGGATGCGGCGTGTCGGGACCCCTCATGGAACGCTGCCGGTGGCTAGGAGCGACCACCCAGGCGACCAGGGCGACGCAGACGGCGCAGGCGGTTCGCCACCAGGAGCGCGGCTCCCGCGAGCAGCGCCAGGCCGGCCAGCAGGGCGAACCCGCTCACGTCCGAGCCGGTCGAGGCGAGTCCGCTGCCACCCGCGCGCGGCGGGTCGACCACCGTTGCGCAGGCGGCCGTCGGGTCGTCGGCGCACGGGGTCAGCGAGGTGGGCGGCGTCCACGGTCCCGGCGGGTTCTCGACCGTCACGCGGTTCGTGGTGTCGGCCGGCGAGGTCAGCACCGCCTCCACCGTGAACGTGGTGCTCGCGCCGACGGCCAGGGCGCCGATCGTCCAGGTGAGCATCCGGCCCGACACCGCAGCGGTCGGCGCGGTCGACACCAGTCGCAGCGGCGCCGGCATGGTGTCCGTCACCTTCACATCGTGCGCGTCGATCCGGCCGTCGTTGGTGACCGTGATCGTGTACACGATGGTGTCGCCGAGCGAGACCGAGTCGCGCGCGGCATCTTTGCGGATCGTCAGGTGACCGACGTCGAACGTGTTGGTCACGGTGACCGTCGCGGTCGCACCGGCACCGATGGTGACCACCCCGTCAGCCGGATCCATCGTCGTCGCGGTCGCGAGTCCCGCATCCGTCTCGACGATCGCGCAGCGGGCGCCGGCGATCAGGTTCGGCACGGTCGCCGTGTAGCCGTTGTCCTTCGACAGGCTGATCGTGCCGTTGGCGCCCAGCTCGATCGGGGTGACGACACCGTCGACGACGTAGGTGCAGTCGACCGTGACGGTGAACGGTCCGGCGCCGAACTTCTCGACGCCGTCGCCGATGCGCTTCTTGACGATGGCGAGCGAGCCGGTGCCGAACGTGTTCGTGATCGTCACCGTGGCCGGGGTGCCCGCCGGCACGGTCACTCCGGATGCCGGCGCGACCACGACCGAGGTCGCCCCGCCCGTCGCGGTCTCGGTGACGTCGCAGTGGGCGCCCTGGATGAGTCCCGTGACGGTGGCCGTGTAGCCGTTCGCCGCGTCGAGCGTGACGACGCCTCCACCGGGCAGCGGGATGGTGAACTGCTGTCCGTCCTTCTGCCACGTGCAGACGAGCTGTGCGGTGAACGGTCCCGACCCGTAGGTCGCGACACCGTCGCCCGTGCGCACCTTCTCGATGGTGACCGAGCCGGCCGAGAACGTGTTCGTCAGGTTCACGGTCACCGCGGCGACCGTCCCGTCGGTGTTGCCCGGGATGACGACGGTCGGGGTGTCGATCGTCGTCGACGTGGCTCCGCCGGTCTTCGTCTCGGCGATGGCGCACGAGGTTCCCGCCGGGAACGTCTGCGGCACGGCTTCGGTCTCCCCGCCCACGATGGAGAGATCCCCGTCGAACAGCGTCTGCGTGCCGTAGACGCAGGTGATGTGAGCCGTGAACGGGCCGCCGCCGAAGTCGCCGGCGGCATCCCCGTCGACGGTCTTGGCGATCGAGAGCGTTCCCGCGGCGTAGTGGTTCGTGACCAGCGCGGTGTTGCCGCCGGCCGCATTCGCGATCGTGATGGTCGCCTGCGGGCCGGTCGTCTCCGCCGCGCCGTTCACCGAGATGGCGACGTGGTTCGGAGCCGTGGCGGCGCCGTCGCTCCCCGTCTCCGTCAGCTCGCAGCGCGCTCGCACAGGGAGGTCGCCGATCGTGTGCGAGCCGCCGTCGGCGAGCGAGAACGCGGCGTCCCCGGCCGGCAACGGGATGGCCTGACCGCCCGCTGCCACGCAGCTCAGGGTGAAGTCGAACGGCCCGAACGTGCCCGCGGTCGCCGCGGTGTCGACCTTCTTCGTGACGGTCAGCGCCGTCACGGCGTAGTCGTTCACGATCGCGACCGACTGGTCGGCGGGGACGGCATCCGTGCTCGAGCCCGAGGTGCGGATCGTCACACTCGCCGGCGTGACCGTGCGGGTCGACTCGCCGTACGAGCCTTCGGCACCGTGCTCCGTCACGCGGCACACCGAGCCGACGGGGATCCCGTCGACCCTGGCCGCGTAGCCGTTCGCGTCGCTCAGGGTCACCGACGAGGCCGCGCCCAGGTCGACCATCGCACCGTCGACCGTGCACGCGACATCCGCCACGAAACTGGTCGGCGCGTACGCGGCGCCCGGTCCGGTGATCGCCTTGGTGATGCGCAGGGAACCGCCGGTCAGGATGACGCCCGACTTGATCGGCTCCTGGGGTCCGGCCGGCTGCGAACCCGACACGTAGGTGGGGTAGAAGCCGAACGAGTTCCAGGCGCGCACACCGGTCACGGGCGCTGAGACCGGGGCCCGGTCGTCGCCGGCCGTGGTCGTCGGCACGTTGGTCGACGAGTAGGTCACCTTGAGCACCGCTCCGGGAGCGAGTGTGCCGCCGGAAGCCCGCGAGAAGTCGAACGCCAGCTTCACGCCCGTGACGTCGCCCGCGTCGATCGTGTCGCCGACCGCGCTCGACGGGATCCACGATCCGGCCGGGCACGCCGCGCCGCCCGGGGTGAGTTCGGTGACGCAGGGGTTCACGGCGGTGCTGACGAACCACGCCATCGACGAGCCTGCCGCCTCCGCGCTCGGCGTGAACGCGAGGTCGGCGTTGAAGCGGGGGGAGAAGACCGATCCGCGCTGCGACGGGTCGACGACGCCGACATCACCCGGATGCGGGAAGACGTCGATCGCGACGAGGTTGCGGGCCGCGACGTTGCCGCCGTTCACGATCTCGAGCTTCCAGGTGTCGGTCGCTCCGATCGCGCTGACCGCAGCGCACGGGTACCGGTAGAAGCCGTCGCCGTCGGAGGTGCAGGGTACCGCGGGGTTCGCGATGTTCTGCGCCTTGCCGGTCGTCGAGCTGACGCCCTTCGATGCCGTGAACGATCCCTGCGCCAGCGTGGTGACCACGTTGTTCGTGCTGCAGGTGTTGCTCGCGAGCGAGACCGGGCGGCCGTTGCCGGCGTTCAGGGCCGTGCATCCGGCGAAGGTGCGGTCGCTGGTCACGCCGAAGGTGTTGAGCGCAGTCGTGCCGGGGTTCGCGCCCGGCTTGATCTGCAGGGTCAGCGTGATCGAGTAGGTCTCCCCCGGCGCCAGGCGGGAGCCGGCGGGCCAGACGAACCGGATGGTTCCGGCCGCTGGGTCGTAGGTGCGGGTGATCGTCGCACCGTCGGTCGGGAGCGTTCCCCCGATCGAGGTGGCGTAGACGGGCACGTTGGTCGGGACGAAGAGGAGCGTTCCGTCGGACGGCAGCGTGTCGGTCACGACCGGGTTCGGCAGGTAGCCGGTGCCGGTGTTCTTGAATCGCAGTGTCCACGGGACCTCACGCCCGGCCGCCGCCTGCCCCGGCGAGGTCTTCTCGACCGCGATCGTCGCCGTTCCCGGCGTCACCGTGAAGGTCGCCGTGGCTGTGGCGCGGGTGGCGTGGATGGCGTTGTACGCGGCGTCGGCGAACACCGTGTCGGTGACCGTGCCCGCCGCGGTCTCGCCCGGCATCGGGGCGGCGACGATGGTCGAGGTGACCGGGCCGGAACCGTCGCGCAGGGTGGAGCGCAGCGAGACCTTCAGCTGGATGTTGTCCACATTGTTCGAGGCCGCGAAGCTCGCGCCATCGGCGCGACTGAACGTGAATCGGAGGCCCGTGACGTCGGCCGCCGTCACATCGGAGGGAAGCGCGGCCGCGGCGAGCGTCGTCGGAGTCCCGCTCGTGCCATGCCAGGTCGCGCCGGCGCCCTGCCCCGTCTGCGCCTCGACCAGCACCCGGTTCGCCCCGGTGGGCGCGGTCGGGATGCTGAACGACCCGAGGGTGAAGGCGTTCCAGAAGGTGGCCTTCGAGTCCTCGACGACGAGCACCTTCGGGGAGATGGTCCCGGTCGAGCGCGCCCCGAGGAGCACCGTGATGGGCGAGACCGGGTTGGCCTGCAGTGTGCTGGTCGGGGTAATGCTCTTGCGAGCCGTCACGGCGATGTTGCCGCTGACCAGGGCGACGTTGGCGCTGTCGCTGTCGCCCGCATCCGCAGTCGGGTAGACCTCGTCGTGCAGCGTGCCGAACGCGGTATTCGGAACGGTCGACGGGATCGGGGTGACGCCGGTCGTCCGCGCGGTATCACGCAGCTGAGTGGCGAACGTCACCGTGGCCTTCTGCCCCGGTGCGATCGAACCGCCGGAGCCGTCGGCGCCCTGCGCGTTCGTGCCGCGCAGCAGCACGCTGACGCCGACGACGTCGGACAGATCGGTCGCAGACTTCGCAGCGGCGGCGGCAAGGCTCACGTTCTCGGTCGACAGGGTTCCGTCGGCGGCGCGGTGCAGCAGCGAGACCTGACTCAGCGACGGCTGCACCCCGGCGGCGTTGGTGAGGTCGATCTTGATCGCGGTGAGGTTCAGCGTCTCGAACGGGTTGCTCGCCGCAACGTACGGCCCGAAGACGCACGGCGCGTTCGCGGCGGCGTTCGTGCACTGCACGGGGTCGCTCAGCCGGAGCTGCCAGGTGTTCGTCGTCGAGGTGTTCTCGATGGTGGTCGTGTAGGTCGTCGTCGGGTAGGCGGTCCCTGGGACATCCGGCTGCGGGATGACCAGGCTGGTCGCCGACGCCGACTTGGTGACCTTCGTGGTGAACATCGGGTCGATGATGGTGACGTGGTCGGCCGCCGTGCGGGTGAACGGTGCGCCCGACGCGGGCTGGCCGGTGACCTTCACGGTGTTGTCGACCGCTCCGGGCGACCCGGCCATGTTGTAGGTGCGGGCGCCGGTCACCCAGTCGTCGATCGCGCTGTTGCGCACCGCGTTGCGGAGCTGCAGATCGAGGTGCATCGTGCGGGCATCCGGATTCGCGCCGGGGAAGGCGCCGGCCGAGGCGCTCGCGACGCCCGAACCGACGAACGGGGCCGTCGCGTCACCGGATGCGGCGATCGCGTCGGCGCGGTCGGGACGCTCGATCACGGTGAGCCGCACGCCCTGGGTCGACGCACGCTCGGCGGTCGAGAGCGTGTAGCCGGGGAAGGTGCCGCGGCAGGCCTGCGCGGTGGCACAGGCCTTGCTGGTGATGTCGACCCAGCTCGCGCCATCGAACAGCTCGACCTTCGACACCGCATCCCAGCGGATGAGCGGATCGTAGGTCGCACCCGCCGTCGAGGTGGGCGTGATGGCGTCGATGCGCACCAGGTCGAACGCCTGGAACACACTCCCCGAGAGCGGCGACTCGGCCGCCGGGTCCTGGATGGTCATCGAGGTGATGCCCGACGTCTGGGTTCCCCAGCCGAGCGTGACACCCGTGGTGGTCTTCGACTGCGCCTGCAGCACTTTGGTGCCGTCCCACGCCTTCGAGGCGATCAGCGGGCCGGGGCCGCCGTCGGTCGCCTGGACGTTCGCGGAGGCGCAGTCGACAGCGACGGCGCTGTCGATGGGCGTGCCGCCGTTGATGGTGCCGCTCGCCTGCGCGCTGGCGCAGTTGTCGTACGGGGTGAGCGTCGGGTAGGTGCCCGGGTTCGTGACGCCGCTGCCGTCGCGCAGCTCGCCGCGGGCGACGAACACGATGCCGGGCTTCACAGCGGTCGCCTGGCCGAAGCCGCTCGCATCGGCGAACGCGAACTGGAGCCCGACGACGTCGGAGTGCGAGGTGCCGGACGGGAGCACGTCGTCGAGCACGCGCGAGTACGTCTTCGCGGCGGTCGTCGCGTCGACCGTCTCGAGCGTCTTCCAGGTCGTGCCGTCGGTGGTGTAGCGGACCGTGAGGGTCGAGCCCTTCGGGACCGAGGTCGGCGCGACGGCGGCTGCGTCGAAGGCGTTCCAGTACGGAGCGGTCGCCGTGCTCTGCGGCTCGGTGATCACGATCGACGCCGGCCGCACCGAGCTCGTGCCCGACGGCGTCTGGGCCTGCAACTGCACGAGGCTGGTGCCGCCCGGGATGACGGTCTGCGGTGTGATGGTCTTGTCGAGGGTGAGCTTGACCTCGGGGAAGTAGACGTCGAGGTCTGCGCTCGCGGGGTCGGTGGCCGTTCCCGCGGCGTTGACGCCGGTCACCATGGCCTCGTTCGGGTAGCGGGTGAAGCCGGCGCCTGCCGGTCCGGCGGCCGTCGTGGTTGCGACCGTGAACGGGACGATGGCCGTGGCACCGGTGCTGATCCGGCCGGTGTAGGTGATCTCGAAGCCGGTGAGGTACTGCCCGGCGTCGACCGCGGGGGCCGACGGCAGTGCATCGCCCTCGGCGAACGACGAGTCGGCCGGGGCAGTGCCGCCGCTGACGAACCACTTCACCGTGGCCCCGGTCGCACCGTCGGGCCACGCGCTGCCGGCTGCGAAGCCGCCGAAGCTGACGTCGTTCGTGAAGAAGGTGCCCGTGCCGGGCTCCCGGATGGTCAGTGAGGTGAGCGCACCGGTCGAGGTGTTGCGCGCCGTCAGCTTCGCGGTGGTCGACTGGCCGGCGGGGAGCTGCTGGGTCGCGAACGACTTGTCGGCGGCGACGCTGACGGTGAGCGGTGCGATGACCTGGCTTGCGCTCACGGGCTGAGCCGGCGCGTCGCCGTTCGGCGTCGAGACGGCGCCCGCGATCGTGTTGACACGCGTGCCGCCGACGACGAGGATCGCCGAGGTCGCCCGGTTGGCGGCGCGCTGCGTCAGGGTGAGCTCGACGGAGCCGGCCGTGCCGCCGGTGACGATGGTCGCGCCGGTGGACGAGCTGAAGACGAAGCGCAGCGCGGTGACCGTGCCCGGGTCGACGCCGGTGGGGAGCACAGGGGTCGTGCCGACCGGACCTGCGATCGGGGCGCCGCCGGCGGTCGCGACGACCTGAACCTGGTCGGCGCCTTCGGGGAAGACGACGTCGCCGAAGCCGGACAGGTCGTAGAAGTTGAAGGTGCTGCCGGCAGCGGCAGGGTCGGCGGGCTCATCGATCGCGAGCGAGGACGCGTCGATGTTCGAGCCGTTGCGCACGCCGAGGGTCGCCGTGGACTCCTCGCCGGGCTGGAACTGCGTCGACAACGGCGCCCAGGTCTTGGTGACCGTTGCGGCGATCACGTCCGGGATCTGAACGGTGACGGGAGCGGAGGCAGCGACGGTCGCGGCGTTGGCGGCGGTGAACGTGGCGGTGTTGGTGAGCACGGTGCCGTCATAGGACTTTGCGGCGTCATCCGGCAGCTTCACCTGGAACTGGACGGAACCGGTCGTGCCGGCGGCGAGACCCGTGCTCGCCGGGGTGGTGTTCGGAACGCTGTCCTTGAAGACGACCTTCAGGGTGTTGCCGGTGACGGTCGTGGTCACACTGCCGGCACCGACCACGGTCGGGGTCCCCACGACGACCAGGGGCGCCGGAATCGGGTCGGTGAGCGTCGCATCCACGCAGCCGGTGGTCGTCGACGAACATCCGAAGTTGAGGGTGTAGACGAACTGCTGCCCGGGCTTGACGGTCGCGGTGCCGGCCACCTTCGACAGGTTGAGCACACCGGATCCGAGCTCATCGGCGCTGGCCGCGGGCGCGCCGAGCGCGAGGCCGCCGATCAGGGCGACGACGACACCGGCTGCGACAGCGGCGGGCGCGCGGAGCACGCCGCGCCGCCTGTCGGAGCGGGTTGCCGGGCGGGTTGCCGGGCGGGCTTCGGAGCGCTTTCGGGCGCGCGAAAAGAAGGACTGCAGTCGGGTAAGCAACAGTTTCCCCCAGGAAACAGTAGGGACCTGGGTACGCCTCGGGTGGCGCTCGCCCGTTCGGGTCAGGCAAGAATCCCTACACAGACCTTTCTATCGGGGTACAAGCCTTGTCCGCACTATGGGGGACCACCCCAGTCCTGGGGGCGTCCTCCATTATGAGGACACGAGACGATCAGCTACGTCGCCGATCGAGCCCGGCACGCCTCATCGGCCGCTCATCCTCGCGTCCACAGCGCCTGAGTCTCCCACCCGAGAGGTACGCCCATGTCGGCAAGCGAGAGGGCGCCCTGGGGAAAGTCGTGCAATTGCGCTGCCAGGCGACGATTCCAGTCGCAGGACGGATCGATGACAGAGATCAGGTAGGCCATGATCGCGAGCGCGTTGTATGTGCCGAACGTCGCTTTCGAGCCATCCTCGGTGCGAAGGTGCCCTAGAAGGGGAACCTGCTCGAAGGTAGGACGGCTGGGGGCGATAACCAGCATGCGGTTGAAGAGCCTCGCATGATGTGCCGAGACGTTCCGCACATAGTTGAGGCTCGAGATCCAGCTTCCGAACATCTTTTTCGTAGGCACGGCGTACGCTGCGGCGATCCGGCTGGCGAGATCGTTCTGAAGACCGCCGAACAGCTGCCCCACCTGGCCGAATTCGAGGATCTCCGTGAGCGCCCATATGGGAAGCCTGCCGTCGTACCGATCACGAAAATGAGCGACGAAGGCCTCGTCGGAACCGTTCTGTCGGTCCTGAATGCGGGCAAGCATTCGCGAAAGCTTGCTCGGCCTTTGCTCGCCGGTTTCCTCGTCGAGGTGCTCGGCCGTGAACGACGACGTGTACGACTTCGGATCCTGATGTGCGAACGCAGACCGCTCGCCCAACGTATAGGCGACCTGCATGCGCAAAGAGACTTCGATCCGCTCGACTCCCTCCAGAACCAGCATGCGCAGGCATCGATCAAAATCGATGAGCTCAGCCGCATAAGCGACAGTCGTGCCGGCTCGGTAGTCAGCGAGAACCCGCACCTTCTGCCTGCCGTCGTCGATGTACGTTTCGGACAGACGGAACGGGTAAAGGTATCCGGACAGACGGTAGTAGCCGATCTTCGCCAGCAGGTTGCGATCCTCGGCACGGGAGACCACGCTGACGCCGCGGCTTTCGAGCTTGTCCACTTGCTCGTCGAGCGTCAGCCATGGCTTGCTGTACTCAGGCACGGCACATTCCGTTAAAGAAAATCAGCCCGAGCCGTGAGGCGAGCGGGCTGATCGTGATGGTTAGAGATTAGCACGCACCGTCGGACGATTGATCCGTCCAAGCGCCACCTCGGAGCATTCCCGCCTGACAAGAATTCCATGCGCGAAATCATCGTCGAGGGACCCGAGCTACGTAGGCGCGGCGCTCGGAAATCGGCGCAGCGGCAGCGTCAATTCTCTGCCGGCTCCCGCACAGTGGCACTTCTCGCGATGGCGGCCCGTCGCACGCCGTCAGCCGTCAGCCTGTGGCCGGCCCGGTCGACTCCCTCAGGAGCAGCCGCGTCGACAGCTCCTCGCGCAGGGTGCCCGCCGCCGCTCCGCTGCGCAGCCGCAGCAGCATCCGCAGTGCAGCGGAGCCCATGTCGGCGATCGGCTGTTCGACGGTGGTGAGGCGCGGGCGCACCCACTCCCCCTCGGGCAGATCGTCGAAGCCGACGATGCTGACATCCTCCGGGATGCTGAGGCCGCACTCCTCGGCCGCCTCGTACACGCCGAGCGCCATGTGGTCCGAGCAGGCGAAGATGCCCGTCGGGGGTTCGGCGGTGCGGAAGAGTTCCAGCGCCGCCTGGCGCGCGCGGTCCCGCTTCCAGTCCGCGAAGGCGACCCGCGGCACGGGACGGTCGCCGTGCATCCCGACCGCCGAACGGAAGCCGTCGACCCTGGCCTGGCTGTAGAGGTGCTCGCGCCGACCCGCAATGACGGCGAGGCTGCGGTGCCCGAGCCCGAGCAGGTGCTCAGCCGCGGCATGGGCTCCGGCCCAGTTCGCGGCACCGACGCTCGACACGGACGCCGGCGGCTGCGAGACCGGATCGAGGAGCACGACCGGAACTCCGGCCGCCTGCAAGGCGTTGAGCTGCGGAGTCGAGGCGTTCACGAGCGCGAGCACCACACCGCGCGACGGGCGGGCGAGCAGCCGCGTCAGCCATCCCTCGTCGGGAAGTCGCGCGACGCTCACGACGAGGTCCACCCCGGCGTCGACGGCGGCCTGCTCGACGCCGCTGAGCGCGCGGTTGGCCCAGGTCCCCTCGATCCCACTGATCACCAGGTCGACGAACGCGTCGTCGCCGCGCGCATCCGCGATCGACCGGCCCGCAGGCCGCACGTAGCCGAGCTCCGAGACCGCCTCGAGCACCGCCGTGCGCGTCTCGTTCGACACGTCGCTGCGGCCGTTGAGCACCTTGGAGGCGGTCGGGATGGTCGTGCCGGCGCGCTGGGCGACGTCGCGCAACGTCGCGCGTCGATGACTGACAACCATGCGGCAAGCATACCCACGGCTAGTTGCGCAACAAATATCCCGTTCACGCGCTTGAGGGCCGGATTCCGGTGTGAAACGATTCTCTGGTCGCATCCCGCACTGTGTGGTTTGCGCAAGTTACGAGGGAGTATCACGTGGCAATCACGCCGCCCACCCCGGAACGGACGAAGCGCGCCCTGGTGGTGCGCGGCGGCTGGGACGGGCACATGCCGGTCGAGACCACCGACCTGTTCATCCCGTTCCTCGAGGCGAACGGCTTCGACGTTCGCACCGAGGAATCGACGGCGGTCTACACCGACGGCGACTACCTCGACACGGTCGACCTCATCGTGCAGATCAAAACGATGAGCACCATCGAGCGCGAGGAGTTCGCCGGCCTGCAGCGCGCGGTGCTGAACGGCACGGGTCTCGCCGGCTGGCACGGCGGCATCGCCGACGCCTACCGCGACAACGCCGACTACCTGCACATGATCGGCGGCCAGTTCGCCCATCACGCGGGTAAGGCTCCCGACGAGCGCGTCGGCGCGCAAGAGGACAACTACATCCCGTACACGGTCCACATCACCGAGTACGGCAGAACGCATCCGATCACGCAGGGCATCGACGACTTCGACCTCGTCACCGAGCAGTACTGGGTGCTCAGCGACGAGTACAACGACGTGCTCGCGACCACGACACAGGATGCTCGACCGTGGGACGCCTGGAACCGCCCGGTCACCTCGCCCGCGATCTGGACCAGGCAGTGGGGCAAGGGACGCGTCTTCGTCTCAGCCCCCGGGCACCGGCTCGAGATCGTCGAGAGCCAGCCGGTGCGCACCATCATCGAAAGGGGACTGCTGTGGGCAGCACGCTGAACATCGGAATCATCGGCGCCGGCGCCATCTCGGGCGCCTATCTCTCGACCTTCCGCCGCCTCGAGGCCGTGCGGCTGGTGGCGATCGCCGACCTCGACGAGGGCCGCGCCCGCACCGCCGCGGAGGCGGAGGGCGTGCGCGCGTCGACCGTCGACGAGTTGCTCGCGGCGCCCGACATCGACGTCGTGCTCAACCTGACCATCCCGGCCGCGCACGCCGAGGTCGCACTGAAGGCGATCGCCGCAGGCAAGGGCGTGTACGGCGAGAAGCCGCTCGCGGCGACGCTCGCGGACGCGAAGCGCGTCGTGGAGGCCGGCCGTGCCGCCGGGGTGAGGGTCGGATGCGCGCCCGACACCGTGCTCGGCACCGGAATCCAGACCTCGCGGAAGGCGATCGACGACGGCCTGATCGGCACCCCCATCGCGGCGACCGCGGTGATGGTCACGCCCGGACACGAGCGCTGGCATCCGAACCCCGACTTCTACTACCAGCCGGGCGGCGGACCGCTGCTCGACATGGGGCCGTACTACGTGACCGCGCTCGTGACCATGCTCGGCCCCGTCGTCTCCGTGGTGGGATCGGCGAGCCACACGCGGCAGTCCCGCACCATCGGCTCCGGACCGCGCGCGGGCGAGGTCGTGCCGGTGGATGTGGACACCCACGTCACCGGGGTGCTCCGCCACGCATCCGGAGCCCTCTCGACGCTGGTGATGAGCTTCGACGCCGTCGCGACCAGAGCATCCAATATCGAGGTGCACGGCGACGCGGCATCGATGGTCGTGCCCGACCCGAACGGCTTCGACGGCGACGTGCGGCTGCGACCGCTCGGCTCGGACGACTGGGAGACCCTGGAACCGAGCGCCGGCTACCGCGACGCCGCCCGCGGCTACGGCTTGGCGGACCTCGCGGCGACGCCCGACGGGGTCGAAGCACGGGCCAACGGCGACCTCGGCCTGCACGTGCTCGACATCATGGAGTCGCTGCTCACGGCCTCGGCGACCGGATCCACGGTGACGCTCGAGACCACCTGCGAGCGACCCGCGGCAGTCGAGCTCTCCGACGGCCCGGGCGGCGTGCGCGCTCTCGTCTGAGCGCGACCGATCGTGCGGTAACGCGACGCGGGCGCGGTCCGTGTCGCGTTATCGCACGACTAGCGCCGTGAGCGACACCGTCGACGCCAGCGACTCCCCGGGCGCGAGACGCAACGGCCCGAGCGACTCAGGATCGGCGTCGTACGGCCGCGACGCCGGCTCGACCGCGATCGCATCCACCTGCCCCCACCACGGAAAACCCTCGCCGGCGTGGTGCTCCTGCCACACGAACGCGTGCGGCAGCACCGACGAGTCCCATGAGAGCGTGACCTCGATCCCGGTACGCGGGTTCCGGATGCGCGCCACACCCGGAGCCGGGGCCGCGTAGGCGCCGAAGTCGCCGTGCCCCTGCCCCGCAGCTGGGAAGGTCACCGGCAGCACGCGCTCACCCAGCTCCACGACGGTCGTCGCGTCGATCAGCGCCGGGCCGAACGCCGGATGCTCGGTCCAGCTGAACGAGACCGGGCGACGGGAGCGATTGGTGAACTCCTGCACGATGTCGACGCCGTCGGCACGCATCCGGAAGGTGCGCCTCAGCAGCAGCGGGACCGTGCGCAACGCCACCTCCCACACGCTCGCACCGGATGCCGCTCCCGCGTCGACCTGCCGCCAGAGCCGCCAGGCGGCCTCGCCGTGGAACGGATGCTCGACCCCGTCGAGCGTGCGCGCGTCGCCGGAGTGCGGCGCCAGCACGTGCCAGCCGCCCGGGTAGCGCCGATGCCATTCGGCTGAGGAGCCCGACAGCGGCGGGGAGCCGTCCCAGTCGTCGTCGGCCCACGGGGTCGTCGCGAGCAGTTCAACAGCGGGCTCGAGCATCCGCAGGGACGCCAGCCGCGCGCCGCGCGGGTCGATCAGCGCAGTGAAGCCCGGTGCGGCTCCGCCGGTTCCCGCCGTTCCCGTGCGTCGATCGACAGCGGCCGCCTGGAGTTCGAGGAGTGCTGCATCGCTCACAGCAGGCTGTACTTCTGCGTCCTCCGCACATACGGCGCGAACGAGGCGTGGAAGATCATCGACGCCGCGCCGACCGCGCCGGCGCCCTCGGGGATCAGCGACTGCTCGACCGTGACATGACGCGCGGATCGCGCCGTGGGCAGTTCGTTCACTGCGCGGTCGATCGTGGCGAGCACGAGCTGCTGCAGCTCCGGCTCGAACGCGGGACCCCCGACGACGAGCGTCGGCAGGTCGAGCAGGTCGACCAGGGCAGCAGCGCCGAGCGCGATGATGTCGGCGATCTGCTGGGCCGCGGCGTACGCAGCGGGGTCCCCTCGCCCGACCTCGCGGCACATCTCCTGGTAGGTCACCGCTGTGCCCGAATACCCGAGTTCGCGCGCGATCTCGGGAAGCGCGGCCGTCGGGTTGCATTCGCGCACCAGCATCGGGCGCCCCTGGGCGTCGACGTTGCCGATGCGGATGGCGCAGAGCTGGCCGAACTCGCCGGCGTTGGCGCTGACGCCGCGGTAGGCCTCGCCGTTGAGAACAAGCCCGGAGCCCATGCCGGTGCCGAAGTAGAGGTAGGCGAAGTCGCCGGCTCGCGCCGTGCGCCCGATCCAGCGTTCGCCGATCGCGGCCGCGGCCCCGTCCTTCTCGACGACGACCGCGCATCCGAGCCGGTCGGCGAGCAGTTGCCGCAGCGGAACGTTGCGCCAGGCCTCCGACAGCGGCAGGTCGAGCAGCGAGCCATCCGTCGTGATCGGTCCCGGCACGGCCACACCGACGCCGAGGAACGCCGACCCGACGAGCTCCGGCCGGGCGAGCATCTCCTCCGAGCAGAGGGCGATCGCGTCGACCAGGGCATCCGGCGCCATGTCGTGCGTGAGCGGGATGCTGCGCCACACGATGATCGTGCCGTCGAGATCTGCGAGCACCACCGACATGAGTTCGGGGTCCACGAGCACGCCGATCGCGTGGGCAGCAGCGGCGCGCAGCCGCACCGGCGTGCGGGGCTTTCCCAGCCGCTCGGTGCGCTCCTGCTCCCCCTCGGCGAGCAGGCCGCGCTCGAGCAGCACCCTCAGGATGCGCGACACGGACTGCTGGGTGAGGCCGGTGAGCTCGGAGATCTCGGTGCGGCTGATGGTGCCGGCCTGCCGGATGGTCTCGATGATCGTCGCCTCGTTGAACGAGCCCAGGTCGTACTGGTTGGCTCCCGGCTGCTGACGCTGAGTCGACCGCTGTCGCTGCGCGCGATGGATGAGCACATCGCCCGCGCCGCGCGGCGGTTCGCTCAGCTGGGTCACGGTGCCTCCAATGCGCCATCGGGCCGGCGGACGCCAGCGGCCCACGCGTCGTGTCCCGAGAGCTCCGCCGGATAGCGGGCGGCGGCATCCTCGTCGATGTCGATGCCCCACCCCGGGGCATCGTTCGGCGTGAGATAGCCGCTCTCGATGCGCAGGGTCCCTGGGAAAACGTCGTGCGTGGCCTCATTGTAGATGTGGCCTTCCTGGATCCCAAAGGCCACCGAGGTCACATCGAGGGCGACGTTCGCGGCCGCCCCGATCGGCGACGTGTCGCCGGGACCGTGCCACGCCGTGCGCACTCCGCTCAGCTCGGCGAGGTCCGCGATCTTGCGGGCGGGGGTGAGCCCGCCGATGTCGGAGACGTGGCTGCGGATGAAGTCGACACCGCCGTCGCGCACGAGCCGAACGGCATCCGTCAGCGAGGTGGTGAGCTCGCCGACCGCCAGCGGCACCGGGCTCGCGGCGCGCACCTCCGGGAGCCGGTCCCAGTGCTCGGGCGGCAGCACGTCCTCGAGGAAGAACAGGCCGTACGGCTCGAGCGACCGGGCGAGGATGACCGCCTCCTTGGGCGTCAGTCGCGAGTGCACGTCGTGCAGCAGCTCGGTGTCGCGGGGCAGCGCCGCGCGCGCGGCCTCGAACAGCTCGGGTACCCTGCGCAGATAGTCGCGGGCGCTCCAGCCATTGCGGTACGGGGCGTCCGGATACACGGTCGGCAGCGCCGGTGCGCCGTAGCCTCCGCCGCCCGGCGTCGAGAGCTGCAGCCGGATGTGCCGCCAGCCCTCCTCGATGAAGCCGTGCGCCTGCTCGATCGCTTCGTCGGCCGTGCGCCCCGCCGCGTGGATGTACGTGTCGGCCGCCGCGCGCACCTTGCCGCCCAGCAACTCGTGCACCGGAAGCCCTGCGCGCTTGCCCGCGATGTCCCAGAGCGCCTGGTCGACGCCCGAGATCGCGTTGTTGCTCACCGGGCCACCGCGCCAGTATCCGGTGAACGCGCACAGCCGCACGAGGTCGGTGATGTCGCCGGGGTAGCGCCCGACCAGCAGGCGCGCGAGGTGCTCGTCCACGAGCGTCTGAACCGCCTTCCATCGCTGCGTGAAGGTGGCGCAGCCGAGGCCGTACAGCCCCGGCACGTTCGTGTCGATGCGCACGACGACGAGCGCCGTTCCTTCCGGCGCGGTCGTGATCGCGCGCACCGAGGTGATCTCGATGTTCTCGCGCGGCGGCCACGGGTTGGCGAAGGTGTCGAAGGTCATGACTCTCTTTCTGCTGGTGGGTCTCGGAAACCGGTGCTACGGCAGGTCGGTCGCGGGCAGTTCGGTCGCGGGCAGGTCGGTGGTCTCGACCGGCAGTTGGTGCTCGGCCCGGAAGCCGATGAGCTCGCGGGCCGGGGTCAGATCGATCGGGACCTCGCGCTCGACGAAGCGCCGCGTGCGGGGCACCCCCGGCGCGAAGCGGTCGAGCAGCTCCTCGGTGCGGTACGGCGCGCTGGTGGTGTCGGCCGCGAGGAAGAACGCGTGGGCGCCGCGCGTCGAAGCGGTGAGGCCCAGTTCGATGGCTCGCGCCGCATCCCGGGTGTCGAGGTACGACCACCCCTCCCGCACCCCCTCACCCGGATCCGCCGCGTAGCCGCGACTCTGCTCCAGCAGGGCATCCGGGCTGTTGACATGCGGGAAGCGCAGGGTGACCACGTCGATCCCCCAGTGCCGCCAGGCCATCCGCGCCGTGTTCTCGTCGTTGCGCTTGGAGAGCGAGTACCAATCGCCGAGATCGAACGGGATGTTCGTGTCGATCGGAAAGTACGCGGGAAGCAGTTCGACCACGTTCTGCGGAAGACCATACGAGTTGATGCTGCCCGCAACGACGGCCCGCTCGATGCCGAGCGCGCCCGCCTGTGCCAGCACGTTGAACGTCGACACGACGTTGACGGAGTACACGTCGTACGGGGTGCCGGCGTTCCTGTGCGCCAGCGCGGCGAGATGCACGACGAGGTCGACTCCGTCGAGCGCATCCCGAACATCGGCCTCGCTGGTGGTGTCGCCCACCAGCACCCGATCGGCGCCGGGTTGCTCGGGCGGTGTGCTCGACAACGCCGTCACCCGCGCTCCGGCGGCCGCCAACCGCTCGACCGTGACCGAGCCGATCCGCCCGGAGGCTCCGGTCACCAGCACACGTGCGCCCGCGACACCGCTCATCCCTTCACCCCTCCCGCCGTGCCGACCCCGCGCAGGAACTGCTTCTGGAACGCGACGAACAGGATGACCGGGATGATGATCGTGAGGAACACCGCCGCCATCTGCACCGCGAACGGGGTCGGGCCCTTGGCCAATGCGGGAAGCGCGACCGAGACCGGCTGCAGGTTCGGGTTGGGCAGTACGAGCATCGGCCAGAGGAAGTCCTTCCACGAGGCGACGATCGTGAGCAGCGCGACGACGCCGATGATGGGACGCGAGAGCGGGAGGACCAGCTTCGTGAAGGTTCTGATCGGCCCGGCGCCGTCGATCTTGGACGCCTCGATGAGTTCACGCGGGATGGAGTCGAAGAAGTTCTTGAGCACGATGACATTGAACGCGCTCGCACCCGCAGGAAGCCAGACCGCCCAGAACGTGTTCTGCAGGCTGATGCCGGCGACGGGCAGCTTCAGGATGGTCAGATAAAGCGGCACGAGCGAGATGATCCCCGGCAGGAAGAGCGTGGCGAGGATGGCACCGGTCAGCCAGGGCGCCCACTTCGGCCGCAGCACGCTGAGCAGGTAGGCGCCGGTGGTGCAGACGAACAGCGTTGTGATGGTCGAACCGATGGCGAGGATCGCCGTGTTGCCGAGCGAGAGCCCGATCTGCGCGCCGTTCCACGCCTTGATGAAGTTGCCCCACTCGTTCGGCTGGAACCAGATGCCCATCGGGTCGGAGATGATGGCCTGGCTGCTGGTGATCGACGCCTTCGCCGACCAGGCGAGCGGCCCGAGACCGGCGAACACGAGGCCGGCGAACACGAGGATCTGGATGATCCACATTGCGACCTTCACCCCGGGCCGTCTGCGGTCGGCGATCGAGATCGCGCCCCGCTCCTTCGGCTCGGCCTTCCTGGTTCGGCGCCGCTCGCCGGCCGACGCCTCGGCCAGCGTCTGATCGTTGACGGTCGACACGAGGGTGTCGTCGATGACACTCATGAGCGGCTCCATTTCCGGGTGGCGAAGAAGTAGACGAACGAGAGCAGCCCGAGGAAGACCGCGAGCAGCACGCTCAGCGCGGTGGCCGCTCCGTAATCGCCGTTGACGAACGCGTAGTTGTAGATCTTCAGCAGGATGGTCTGGGTGGCGTTGTTGGGACCGCCACCGGTGAACAGGTACGGCTCGGTGAACAGCTGGAAGGTGCCGATCAGCTGCAGGAGCATCATCGTGAAGATGATGTTGCGCAGCTGGGGCAGCGTGATGTGCCAGATGCGCGACCAGATGCCGGCGCCGTCGATCTCCGCGGCCTCGTACAGCTCGGTGCGGACCGTGCCGAGAGCGGCGAGGTAGATGATCGCGGTCGAGCCGGCGCCCGCCCAGGTGGCGTAGAGCACGATCGACGGCATCGCCATCGCCTCGGAGTTGAGCCACGGGAACGGGCCGAGCCCGAACCAGCCCAGCATCGTGTTGAAGATGCCGGACCCCGACGGGTCGTAGAAGAACTTCCAGAGCAGGATGGCGGCGACCGGAGGAACGACGGCCGGGAGGTAGGCCAGCGTGTTGTACAGCCAGTCCCACCGGCGGAGCTCGTTGATGAACACCGCCAGCATGATCGGGATCGGGAAGCCGATGATCAGCGCCAGCACGGCGAAGTACGCCGTGTTCAGCACCGCCTGCGGAAGCCCGGGATCGGCCAGGACATACTCGAAGTTCTTGAGACCGACCCATTGGGCGGGGGCGACGAGGTTGGTGCGCTGGAGGCTCAGCGTGATGCCCTGAACGATCGGGCCCCACGAGAAGTAGAGGAAGATCAGCACGATCGGGATCGCGAATCCGACCGCGGACAGACCTCCGGCGTTGTACCAGCGCTTCCAGGAGAAGCGCCGGCGCGTGCGGACTGGCTCGGGCCGCGACTGTCGCGCGGTGAGCTCGAGGGTTTTCGTCATCGTTGTCGACCTTTCGACCGTCCGGCTGCCGGAGCCGCGATGCGACCCCGGCAGCCGAGCGGATCAGCGCTGAGCCTGAGCCAGGATTCCGTTGATGGTCTGGGATGCCTGGTCGAGCGTCTGCTTGATGTCGATGTTCTTGTCGGTGAGCACCTTCTGCACCACGGGGTCGAGCGCCGCGTACGTCTGCTGCGTCGCCACGGGAGGCTCGGGGATGAGCTTGAGGGTCGAGTCGGTGTAGCCGGAGAACTGGTCGACGGGAACGTTGATCAGGTCCTTCACCCAGCCGAGGTACCGGTCGTTCACCTTGTCCGAGACGGGAGGCAGGCTCGGCAGACCGACCGGGTTGCCGGATGCGACGGCCGCCTTGGCGTTCGAGATCGCGAGCTTCTCGTTGTAGTACTGCTCGAACTCGTAGTACTTGATCCACTTGAGGGCCGCGAGCAGCTCGTTCGGCGACGCCTTCACGTTGAACAGCTTGAGCGTGCCGCCGGTGAGGGTGCCGTTCTCCCCGTTCGCCTGAGGAAGCGCTCCCTCACCGAAGTTGGCGGCATCGAACCCGTAGTTGTGCGTGGCCTGCTGGAAGATGTCCGGCGCCTGCATCACGATGCCGATCTTGCCGGCGGAGAACGCCTGACGGGCCTGGTCCTGGTCGTACAGGAACTGGTTGCCCATCGAGTTGTCCTCCCAGCGCATGTCGTGCAGCAGCTGGAGCGCCTGGGTGGTGGCGGGGCCGAAATCGGTCTTCGTGCCCTCGACGTTCTGGATGCGGCCACCCATGCTGTAGGTCATCGTGGTGAGCATCCAGCCGCCGGTGTTGTTGGCGGTCAGCTGCGCGTACCCGGCGACGCCGGGGACCTTCTCGGAGATGGTCTTCGCGTCGGCGCGCACCTCGTCCCACGTGGTCGGCGGCTTGTCGGGGTCGAGCCCGGCCTGCTGGAAGATCTTGCGGTTGTAGGCCAGCCCGACCGAGAACAGGCCGGTCGGAACGGCGTAGATCTGGCCGTCCTTGTCCTGAACGTTCTTGAGAGCGAGCGGGTTGAGGTCGTCAACCATGTCGAGCTCTTTGAGGTACGACGTCATGTTCGGCGCCTGACCGTTCTGGATGAGCTCGTGGCTGTAGGTGAGCGAGACGCCCATGACGGTGGGAAGGGTTCCACCTGCGAGCTTGGCCTGGAACGTCTGGGCGTCCCACGTCTCGGTCGACGGTTTGACCGTGATGTTCGGGTTCTGCTTCTCGAAGTCCTTGACCCGCAGAAGGAAGTTCGCCCGGTCGGCGGGCTGGTCCGCCTTGGGCATGTCGCCGACGGTGATGGTCACCTTGGCCTTCGGATCGGCTTGGGATGCGCCGCCTGATTCGGTGCCGCCACCCGAACAGGCGGTGAGCCCCAGAACGCCGATCACGCCGGCCGCAAGGGCGAAGCGCAGCTGTTGTCTCTTCATTGAAACTCCTGATCTATGCACCCAGAGTGGGTTGCTGCGACTATAAAACCAAGAGTGTTACTAAATCAAAACTTGCGCAAGTAAAGCCTGAGGGCCCCTGCGTTTTGGGGCAAAAGTCGACTCTGAGCGCGCCAGAGTCGACTTTTCACCCAAATGTTCGAGCGGGTATTGAGGCCGAGGAGCCGAGCGCGGAGCGCGCCCGGGGCGGGCGCCCCGAGCAGCTGAGGGCGCCGGCGGTCAGAAGCCGCCGAAGTCGCCTCCGCCGCCGAAATCTCCCCCGCCACCGAAGTCGCCGCCGCCCCAGCCGCTGTCGCCGCCGCCGCCGTCCCAGCCGGCGGCGGACGCGTCGGCGCCCGAGCCGGCGTCGGCGCCCGAGCCGGCGTCGCCGCCCGTGTCGCCGGAGCCGGAGTCTCCCCCGTTGTCGCCTGAACCGTCGCCGGAGCCGTCGCCGCCCGCGTACGCCTGCGGGTCGGGCAGGAACGAGCTCACGATCGCGGAGCCGATCACGTAGCCGGCCACACTTCCGAGCAGCGACGTGGCGAACATCCCGCCGAAGCCCATGCCGCCGGCCCCGCCGGCCATGCCGCGACCACCGCCGAGCGAACGCTCGAGCGTTCCCGGCTGGCGCAGCTCCGACCGGGTCGCCGCCTGCGCAAGCGAGCGCGGGTCGTCGCCCCGCGGCTGGTCACCGGCCGGCGCGTTCTCGCTGAGCTGGGTGAAGAGCAGTCGGCGCTGCTCCGGGGTCAGCTTCGCGAACGCCTCTTCGTGCACCTGCTCGATGGTCTCCGGCGGAGCCGTGCGCAGGAGGTAGCGGTAGCGCTCCACCGCGATCTCGTCGTCGGTGCGCTGCGCGCCCTGCTGGCCCCTCGCGGGAGCGTTCTGTGCGGGAGCGTTGTGCTGCGGCTCTTCACGGCCGAGCAGGCGGTCGAGGAATCCCATGGTCCACTCCGATCGAGAGGCGACGGATGCGCGGGTCGCAATCTGTACGTCTTCACAGAATCATCGCGCCCGCGGCTGAGCGCGGACTGTGCCCGCGCCGCGCATCCGCCGGATGGCCGGGGCTGCCACTACCGCGTTCGACGACTCTGTCAAGGGGTGACTTTCTTACTTCGTGATTCTCTTACTTTGTGAGAAAGTTTGGGCGTAAGAGAGTTTGTCCGACAGATTGGGGCCGTCAGATGAGTATGTTCGTTCGAGCGGTGGGCGCTGCCGCCAGCCCGTTCAGTGAGGTCCGTGAAGCGGCGCGCGAGCGCATCCTGGTGCGCACCGCCGGCGTCGCCTGCGGTGTGTGCGTCATCACGACCGCCGGTCTCCTCGCGATGTCGGGGTCGCTCGCATGATGCTCCTCGACCACTCCACCACCAGCCGGACTGCGACCACGCAGGCCGCCCCCGAAGAACTCGAGGTGGCCTGGCGCCTCGCCGACACGGACTTCTGGGTGGCCTCCTACAACGGCTACTTCGGCGGGACGATCGACCGCAACGGCGACCACTTCTACGTGCGCGACACGTTCGCCCAGTATCTCGGCGATTTCGGCGACCTCGTGGCGGCTCAGCTCCACCTCGAACGCCATCTCGGGCGTCTCCTCTTCACCAAGCTCAGCGATCTGCCGTGACAGGCGCGATGCACATGTGCAGCGCCGGGCTCGATCGGGTTACCCTAGCCCCGACGAGCACGCGACGGCCCGGAGAGCCGTCGTAAGTAGCAAGGGAGTCCGATAGAAGATGCCGCTGAATGTCGTGCGCCGCGAGCAAGAGCACCTGTACAGCCAGGGGCCGGTCAATGAGTCGGCCAAAGCGCCCATCGACGCGCTCCTGCGGCTGAACCGCATCGGGGAGATCGGCATCGAGCGGGTCCGGCGATCGACGGGCCTCAGCAATCACGAATTCCACGCCATCCGGTATCTGCTGCAGGCGCAGCGGGAGGATCGCGAACTCGGACCGAAGGACCTGATCGTGATGCTCGGGCTCTCGAGCGCATCGGTGACCAAGATCGTCGACCATCTCGTCGAACTGAACCAGCTCGAGCGCGCGCCCCACCCCACGGATCGACGCGCCTGGGTGCTCGTTCCGACGCAGGACGCCGCCACGAAGATCACCGGGGCCTACGAGACCTTCCACCGCTCACTTGTCGACGCGATGGACGCCCTTCCGGCCGCCGAGGCCGCCGTCGTCGCTCACGCGCTCAACGACATGGCGGACCGTCTCGCAGCCGAACTCGGCGAATGACGACCACCTGACGACGACCTGTCGACCCTTTGACCGCGCGGCTCCTCCGACGCGACCGTCGCGCATCCGTGCCGAGCTGAGTATGGTGACGGCAAGGGATGGGGGAACCATGCGCTTCTTCACGGGGCTGCGGAACGTGCTCAGGAGCGCCGGCGGGTCCGCGTCGCGGGTGCTCGAGCGGGTGGGCACTGTGCTGGCTATCGTCGGCAGCGGCACCAAAGGCGGACGCAGCGCCGACCCGGAGGCCCAGTCGATGTACCTGCCGCCGAAGGACGAGTACCGCCCCTGACCACCCGCCTCAGGCGCCGGCAACCGTCTCGCGGTCGCCCGAACGCAGCGAGCGCCGGGCGGCGAGAGCGACGCGGAGGGCATCGACCGCACCGGTAACCGGGGAACGAAAAGGCTCAGACCCCGCCTCAACGCAGTGCAGGAAGTAGCGCGCCTGCTCGAGGAACGGGTCTCCCCCGTCGCCGACCACCGCATCGACACCGTCCGACCCGACGACGTCGAGCGTGCTGCCGAACGCGAACCCCTCCGGCAGGTCGGCCGCGCTGAGCACCTGCGCGACGCCGCCTCCGGCGTATTCGATCGTCGTGGCCACGGGCTCGCCGAACGCAGACTCTCCCGCTCCGGCCGCCGCACCGACCCGGATGCTCCGGACCGCCACCGGCGCGCCGAGCAGCAGGTTCGCCTGGTCGAAGTCATGGATGGCGAAGTCGACCACCATCCCGCCCGACTGCTCGTCGTCCTCGAGCCACGACGCCCACGTCGGTGCAGCCGACAGCCTCGTCGCCCGCACCGCACGGACCTCGCCGACCGATCCGGCGGCCACCCGCTCGGCGAGTTCGGCGTACCCACGGAAGAACCGCACCACGTGCGCCACCATCAGGATGCCCGCCGCGCGTTCCGCCGCATCCGCCACCGCGCGCGCATCCGGCACCGTGAGGGCGATCGGCTTCTCGAGCAGCACGTGGCGGCCGGCCTCCAGGGCCCGGATGGCGAGCGACGCGTGCGACGGAGTCGGGGTGCAGATCGAGACGATCGTCACGCGCGGGTCGGCGAGCACATCGTCGAGCGTGGTGGCCCAGCGGGCATCCGGCGCTGCGGCGAGCGCGGGACGACGGCGGGGTGAGACGACGGCCCGGATGGGCACCCCCAGAGCCGCCCACGCCGTAGCGTGCGCGTCGCCCATCCGGCCGGCACCGACGATGGCGACGCCGTGCGGACTCGGCAGTGGATCCCCCATCAGCGCACCCGGCGGCTGACCTCGGCGGCGTCGAACAGTTTGTCGAGCACGAGCCGTCCGGCGCCCAGCACGCCGGCGCGATCCTTGGCGATGCTCACCGCGATGTCCAGGCTGTCGGTCACCATGGGCAGGCACTCGAAGTAGATCGTGGACCGCACCCCGGCGACGAACGCCTCAGCCTCCCCGAGGATGCCGCCGAGCACGAGCCGCTGCGGGTTGAAGAAGTTCATGATGGTCGCCAGCACGCCGCCCACCCGGGTGCCCGCCTCGCGCAGCATCTGGGTGGCCAGCGGATGCGCATCCCTGGCGAGCGCCAGCACCTCGCTGGTGTCGGCCACGTCGACTCCGGCGCCCCGCAGCGCCTGCACGATCGCCGCTCCCCCGGCGACGGCGTCGAGGCATCCGGTGCGACCGCAGGAGCAGAGCACCGGCGGCGCGCCCGGCACGGTCACGTGGCTGATGTCGCCCGCCATCCCGTGATGGCCGTGATAGAGGCCGCCGGAGGCGATCACACCGCAGCCGATGCTCGAGCCCGCTTTGACGAAGACGAAATGCTGAACGTCGTCGTTCAGGCTCACGTGCTCGCCGAGCGCCATCAGGTTGGCGTCGTTGTCGGTGGCCGTCGGCAGGCCGCTGAGCGAGGTCATCATGGCGGCGACGTCGACACCGTTCCAGCCGGGCATCCGCGACGGCGAGACCATCAACCCGGTGGTCGAGTCGACGGGACCGGGCAGGCCGATGCCGAAGCCGCGCAGGCGCTGACCGGGCTCGCCGTGCTCGGCGACGAGCTCGTCGGCGACGCCCATGATCCAGGTCAGGATGCGGCGGGGTCCGTCGCCGACGTCCATGTTCTCGTTGCGCACGGCGAGCAGACGGCCGCCGAGGTCGAGCAGGCCGAAGGTGGCGTGATGCGAACCGAGGTCGACGACGCAGACGACACCGGTGGAGGGGTCGATCTCAAGTGTCCGCGGCCGGCGGCCGCCCTGGGAGACGCCTTCACCCGCCTCCCTCACGTAGCCGGCCTCGATGAGGCCGTCGATGCGCTGAGCGACGGTGGAGGGCGACAGACCTGTCGAACGCGCGATATCCGCTCGCGAACGCGCATGCCCGGAACGGATGAGATCGAGGATCGCCCCGGCTGACGAGCCGTGGCCCAGCAGGGCATCCGTCGTGCTGTTCATGGCGGCGGCGCACTCCTCTGTCGTTTGGGTAGAGACTACTGTACACACTTCGTTCGATTTCGGACTAAGTAATTCCGATATTGCGTAATACCTGGATCACTTAGTACGCTTTCGAAAACCCGAACGACGATGACGCGAGGAACCCCGATGACAGCAACGGATGCACGGCCGATGGTGAGCCTGCACGCGGTCAACAAGCACTTCGGCGAACTGCACGTGCTCAAAGACATCGAGCTGGAGGTGGCGCCCCAGGAGGTCGTGGTGGTCGTCGGCCCGTCCGGTTCGGGCAAGTCGACGCTGTGCCGTTCCATCAACCGCCTCGAGACCATCGACGAGGGCGAGATCCGGGTCGACGGCGAGCTCCTTCCCGTCGAGGGTGCCGCGCTGGCCAAGCTCCGCGCCGACGTCGGAATGGTCTTCCAGTCGTTCAACCTCTTCGCCCACCGCACGATCCTCGACAACATCACGCTCGCTCCCATCAAGGTGCGCGGTCTCAAGAAGGCCGCCGCCGAAGCCGAGGCGATGACCCTGCTCGAGCGCGTGGGGATCGCCGATAAGGCGAACAGCCACCCGGCCCAGCTCTCCGGCGGCCAGCAGCAGCGGGCGGCGATCGCCCGGGCGCTCGCAATGCAGCCCAAGGTGATGCTGTTCGACGAGCCCACCTCCGCGCTCGACCCCGAGATGGTCGGAGAAGTGCTCGAGGTCATGACCTCGCTCGCCAAGGAGGGCATGACGATGATCGTCGTCACGCACGAGATGGGCTTCGCCCGCCGCGCCGCCGACCGCGTGGTCTTCATGGACCACGGGCAGATCGTGGAGCAGGCGACCCCGGCCGACTTCTTCGACAACCCGAACTCCGAGCGCGCGCGCTCGTTCCTGGCTTCCGTCCTCTCGCACTAGCGAACGGAAGGTACCGCCCTGCACCAACCCGATCGCCCCGGCGATCCTCACTGAAGGTAAGGAAAGGACGCACCACATGACCC
This sequence comes from Leifsonia sp. 10N434, assembly GCF_056394405.1. Taxonomy (NCBI): domain Bacteria; kingdom Bacillati; phylum Actinomycetota; class Actinomycetes; order Micrococcales; family Microbacteriaceae; genus Leifsonia; species Leifsonia sp. 10N434. Next base: position 307,281 of record NZ_JBFTHV010000001.1, read on the forward strand.
GCACCCCCCGCAGCACCCGCAGGAAGGCGGCAGTCGCCGGCTTCATGCTGGCGGCCGTGACGCTCGCCGTCTCGGCTTGCTCCAGCACCACCAGCCTCCCCGGCAGCGGCTCCAGCGCCAGCTCGTCGAGCGCCGACTCGGTGTTCGCCGACGCGCCCGTCGCGAAGTCGGACCTCATCCTCTCGGGATCCACCATGGAGGCCATCAAGAAGCGCGGCAAGCTCGTCGTCGCCGAGGCCCTCGACGCCCCGCTGCTGTCGCAGCAGGACCCGACCAACCCCGACCAGGTGAACGGGTTCGACGCCGATCTCGCCAAGCTGCTCGCGATCTACATCCTGGGCAAGCCCAACGTGGAGATCGTGCCGCCGGCATCCGAGACCCGTGAGGCGATGCTGCAGAACGGCACCGTCGACGTCGTGTTCAACACCTACACGATCACCGAGGAGCGCGCGAAGCAGGTCGACTTCGCCGGACCGTACTTCGAGTCCGGCCTGGCGGTCGCCGTGAAGAGCGACAACACCAGCATCAAGAGCGTCAAGGACATCGACGGCAAGAACGTCATCGTCGGCGCCAACACCCCGGCCGTCACCGAGGTGCCCAAGGTCGCTCCGACGGCCAAGGTCACCGCGTTCGGCACCGACCCGGCGGCCGTGCAGGCGCTGATCCAGGGCCGCGGCGACGCCTACGTGCAGGACTACACGCTGCTCGCCAGCGACGCGGCCAGCGAGAAGCAGATCAAGGTCGTCGGCAACCCGTTCACCAAGGAGCCGTACGGCATCGGCCTCAAGCACGGCGACGCGGACTTCAAGTCCTTCGTCAACAACTGGCTGAAGACGATCCAGGAGGGCGGCCAGTGGGGCAAGGCGTGGAAGACCACGCTCGGCACCGTGACCGACTCCGCGGTCCCGACCCCGCCGGCGATCGGCTCGGTCCCGGGCTCCTGACCGGCCGGGATGCGGCGGAGTGCCCACACATCCTCCGCCGCATCCCCACTTCCCACCTCGACCCTTCGAACCCGGTGAGCGAACCATGAACCCCCTGATCGACAACCTCGGGCTGATCGCCCAGGCGCTCGGCACGACGCTGATGATGGCCGTCATCGCCGGCGTCGGGTCGATCGTGCTCGGCGTGCTCGTGACGGTCGCGCGCGTCAGCCCGATCCCGATCCTGCGCGCGGCCGCGTTCGCCTACGTGCAGTTCTTCATCAATGTGCCGTTGCTCGCGCTGCTGCTGCTCGCCGTGTTCGCCCTGCCGGATGCCGGCATCCTGCTGCCCCTCACGCCCACGGCGATCATCGTGCTCACCGTGTACGAGGCGGCCTATGTGGCCGAAGCCGTGCGCAGCGGTGTGAACACCGTCGGCGTCGGGCAGGTCGAGGCGTCGCGCGCGCTCGGCCTGACGCTCGGCCAGTCGCTGCGCTACGTCGTCATCCCGCAGGCGCTGCGCGCTGTCGTGCAGCCGATCGGCAACGTGATGATCGCCCTCGCGATGAACACGGCCCTCGCCGCGGCGGTCGGCGTCGTCGAGCTCACCGCGACCGTGAACAAGATCAACCTCGTCGCCGCGCAGCCCATCCTCATCTTCTCCGGAGCCGGGCTCATCTACATGGCCATCGCGCTCGTCATCGGGCTCAGCGCCGGCTGGGTCGAACGAAAGGTGGCGATCGTCCGATGACCGCCCAGCTCATCCCCGACCGGCCGAACCAGACGCCAGGCCGACCGGATCGCGCACGGCGCTCCTCGCGCGCCCGCTCCTCGCGTGCCGGCAAGCGCTCCTATGCCGCCTCCTTCATCTACGACCAGCCGGGTCCGCGCGGCAAGCGCAACATCCTGCTCGGCTCGATCGTGAGCTGCGCCGTCTTCGCGATCGTGATCGGCCTCGGGCTCTGGCAGTTCGCGTCGCACGGCCAGTTCGCTTCGGAGCGCTGGGCGCCGTTCACCGAGTGGGCGATCTGGCAGTACCTGCTGGTCGGCCTGCTCGGAACGCTCGAGGCGGCCGCGATCGTGGCGGTGCTCGGCGGCCTCTTCGGCGTGCTGCTCGCCCTCGGCCGGATGAGCAACCAACGCTGGCTGCGCTGGCTCTGCTCCGCGTACATCGAGATCGCGCGCACCGTGCCGGTGCTGCTGATGATCTACCTGATGCTGTTCGGCCTCCCGCAGATCGGCATCAACCTGCCGACCCTGTGGAAGCTGGTCGTGCCCCTGACGATCGCCAACTCGGCGGTCTTCGCCGAGATCGTGCGCGCCGGCGTCGCCAGCCTGCCGCGCGGCCAGCGCGAGGCTGCCCTGAGCCTCGGCCTGCGGTCGTGGCAGGCGACGCGCTTCGTGGTGCTGCCCCAGGCGCTGCGCAACGTCGCCCCGTCGCTCGTCACCCAGCTGGTCAGCCTGCTGAAGGACACCTCGCTCGGCTACATCGTCGCCTTCACCGAGCTCCTCTACCGGGGCCAGGTGCTCGCCTCCTACCTGCACCTGCTGATCCCGACCTACATCGCCGTGACCTTCATCTACCTGGTGGTCAACGGCAGTCTCTCCGCCCTGGCGTCGCGGCTGCAGCGCGGCTCGCGCCGGCGCACCTCCCCGCTTCCGAACCTGCCGGCGCTGCCGGCGGCCGATCACACGAAAGCCGCGAATGTCTGACTCCACCGGCCTCGCCGATCCCATCGATCCCATCGATCCCACGGTCGCCGCGCTCGCCGAGCTCGCGGTCGTGACCCGTTCCGGGCTGATCGAGAGCCGTCACTTCGGCTCCCTGGTGGCCGTCGACCCCTCGGGCGCTCCCCTGCTCGAACTGGGTCTGCCGGATGCCGTGGTGCTGCCGCGCTCGACGGTGAAGCCCCTGCAGGCACTCGCCTGCCTGACCGCCGGCGCTCCCCTCGCCGGGCCGGAACTCGCGATCGCCGCCGGAAGTCACACCGGAGAGGACGAGCACGTGCGCGTCGTCCGCGCGATCCTCGAACGTGCCGGGCTCGACGAGTCGGCGCTCGGCTGTCCCGTCGACCGCCCGGAAGACGAGGGGACCTTCGAACGCCTGGTGCGCGCGGGCGAGCCGCGTGCCCGCATCCGGATGAATTGCTCGGGCAAGCACGCGGCGATGCTGCTCGCCTGCGCGGTCAACGGCTGGTCGACGCACGACTATCTCGAGACCGCGCATCCGTTGCAGCAGCACGTGCGCTCGACGATGGCAGAGCTCACCGGAGTGCCGGTCGGCCTCGACGCGATCGACGGCTGCGGCGCCCCGCTGTTCGGCACGACTGTTCGCGGTGTCGCGCAGGCCTTCCGTGCGCTCGTTCAGGCGGACGCCGACTCGCCCGCCGGCCTGGTCGCCGCCGCCATGCGCGAGCATCCGTTCTATGTCGGCGGTTCCGGTCACCAGAACTCGACGCTGATGGAGACCGTGCCGGGAGCCCTTGCGAAGGGCGGCGCCGAGGGCGTCATCGGTGTCGCGGCGGCGGACGGCACCGCGGTGTCGATGAAGATCGTCGACGGCAGCCCGCGCGCGACGACCCTGCTCGCTCTGCGCGTGCTCGAGGCGCTCGGAACGAATGTGTCGGGCGCGACCGCGCTCACCGACCTGCCCGTGCTCGGCGGCGGCGTCCCTGTCGGTTCGATCGAGGTCGGCCACGACCTGGCGACGGCACTGGAGCGCGTCGCGTGACCCTCGTCGAGATCTGCCTCGACGACCTCGACGGCGTACCGGCGGCCGAGCGCGCCGGTGCCGACCGCGTCGAGCTCTGCGCGTCGCTCGGCGACGGCGGCATCACCCCCAGCATCGGCACGGTCGCGACGGCGTTGCGTTCGGCCCGCTCGATCGGGATCAACGTGCTCATCCGGCAGCGAGCGGGCGACTTCGTGTACAGCGCGGCGGAGGTCGACGCCATGGTCGACGACATCCGGGCGATGCGGCAGCTGCCGAACCCCTCGCACGTACCCCTCGCCTTCGTGGTCGGCGCGCTGCGCCCCGACGGCACGATCGACACGGATGCCACGCGCCGGATGCTCGACGCGGCCGGCGACTCGTCCGTCACCTTCCACAAGGCGTTCGACCAGACCCCGGACCTCGACGCCTCCCTCGACGAGCTGATCGCGCTCGGCGTCGCACGCGTGCTGACCTCGGGCGGCGCGGCCTCGGCGCTGGAGGGCGCAGACACGCTCGCCGCACTCGTCGCGCGTGCGGACGGGCGCATCGCGATCCTCGCCGGCGGCGGGGTGCGCACGGCGAATGCGGCCGAGGTCGTGCGCCGTACGGGCGTCGCCGAGGTGCACCTGCGTGCGGCGACGGCGATCCCGAGCGCGTCGCGTGCACTGGGCACGGCGGCCTCGGTCTACGACTCGGGCGTGCGCATCGCGACGTCGGAGGCGATCGTGCGCGAGCTGCTGGATGCTCTCGGGCGCGGCGACGGACGCGAACTCGGCGACGGACGCGAACTCGGCGACGGCGGAGAAGGAGCGGCGGCATGAGCGGAGCGGAGGGCGCGCGGAGCCTGCTGCTGACACACGAGCGGGGAGCCGGCACCGCGGTGCTCGCAGTCGACCTGGGCGGCACGGCGATGAAGGGCGCTGTCGTGTCGGACCGCGGGGAGACGCTGGTCGAGCTCACCAGACCGACCCCGGCATCCGAGGTCGTCGGGGCCCTGATCTCGCTGTTCCGCGACCTGGGCGAGAGCGCATCCGGCCTGGGCTGCCGCGTCGTCGGCGCCGGCGTCGCGACCCCGGGGATGATCGACGAGGAGCGCGGGATCGTGCGCTACGCGTCGAACCTGGATTGGCGGGATGTGCCGCTGCGGGATGCCCTGCGCGACGCGCTCGACGTGCCGGTCGCGCTCGGCCACGACGTGCGCGCGGCAGGCGTGGCCGAGCGGCTGATCGGCGCGGCCCGCGGAACCGGCGACTTCGTCCTCGTGCCGATCGGCACCGGCGTGGCCGCCGCCCTCGTGACCGCGGGCGGCACCGTCACGGGCGCCACCGGCGCGGCCGGAGAATTCGGGCACATCCCTGTCGTCATCGACGGCGAGCAGTGCACCTGCGGTCAACGCGGATGCCTCGAGGTCTACGTCTCCGGCGCCGGCCTCGCCCGACGCTACGCCGCAGCGGGCGGGGCCGCCCTGAGTTCGCGCGAGATCGTCGCGCGTCTCGGCTCCGACGCCGTCGCCGACCGCGTCTGGACGCAGGCGGTCGACGTGCTCGCTCAGGGCCTCAACATCCTGACCCTGCTGCTCGACCCCGAGGTGATCGTGCTCGGCGGAGGATTCTCCCGCGCCGGCGATGCGCTGATGATCCCTCTCACGGCCCGGATGTCCGCGGGGCTGGCCTGGCGCGAGCGGCCCCGTGTGGTCCGCAGCGAACTCGGCGGGGATGCCGGACGCACAGGCGCGGCGATCCTCGCCTTCCGCGCGGCCGGGCTCGAGGCGGTCGCCGACGAGTGGCGAGCCGTCATTCCCACACCATGAACGGCCGCAGTTCGAGCTGACCGTTGCGCGCCATCGGGTGTCGTGACGCGATCTCGATCGCCTCGTCCATGCTGTCGCACTCGAGGATGTCGAACCCGCAGATCCACTCCTTGGTCTCGGTGAACGGGCCGTCGGTGACGTAGCGCTTGCCGTCGCGCACGCGCACCACCTTCGAGTTGGCCGGCTTCTCGAGCACCTCGCCGATCACGCGTTTGCCGCTGGCGTCGAGCTCGTCGACCCAGAGGTCGACATCCGACTCGTCGCTGGGGCTGTCGGGCGTGGGGTCGGTGACGACGAACATCATGTACTTCATGGGTGGTCCCTTCGGGTCGGCCCTGTCGGGCGCATCGGTGGTGCCGTACGTCTGCACGTCGAACGGCGGCCGTGCCATTCGACATCTCTCGACATTCTCGTCATTCTCGTCCTGCCGCCGCGCCCGCCGCCGGCGAGTGGGCGGGGGTGTCACAGGCGGGCGGGCTGTGTCGTCTAGGGGAATGGAGGATTCGACGAGAACGGAGAGGTGGAGCAGATGCGCGTGTTCGTGGCAGGAGGCGCAGGAGTGGTTGGGCGACGGCTGGTGCCGCAGCTCGTGGCCCGCGGCCATCAGGTGACGGCGACCACGACCAGCCCGGCGAAGCTGGAGCTGCTGAGGCGCCTCGGCGCGGAGGCGGTCGTCATGGACGGGCTGGATGGCGCCTCGGTCGGCGAGGCGGTCGCCGCCGCGCATCCGGATGTCATCGTGCACCAGATGACGGCGATCGGCGTCGATCACGCCGGAAAGCCCGACCTCAAACACATCGACCGCTGGTTCGCGCTCACCAATCGGCTGCGAACCGAGGGGACGGACCACCTGCTCGCCGCGGCAGAGGCCACCGGCGTGGACCACGTCGTCGCGCAGAGCTACGGTAGCTGGAACGGGATGCGGTCGGGGGGCTGGGTGAAGACCGAGGACGAGCCCCTCGACCCGGGAGAGGGGACGATCATGCACGCGCAGTCGGCGGCCATCCGGCACCTGGAGGATGCGGTGCTCAGAGCGGGCGGCGCGGCACTCCGGTACGGGTCGCTTTACGGCCCCGGCGCGACCGACGATCAGGTCGAACTGGTTCGCAAGCGGCAGTACCCGCTCGTCGGCAACGGCGAGGGGCACAGCTCCTGGCTTCATCTGGATGACGCGGCCGGGGCTACAGTGCTGGCCGTCGAGCAGCGTGCAACGGGCGTCTTCAACATCGTCGACGACGAACCGGCCGCCGCCAACGACTGGCTGCCGTTCCTCGCGGCGAGTGCCGGGGGGAAGCCGCCCATGCGGGTGCCCGTCTGGCTGGCCGGGATGCTCGCCGGCGAGGCCGCGGTCATCATGATGACCGAGGGTCGCGCGTTCTCCAACACGAAGGCGAAACGCGACCTCGGCTGGCGACTGCACTACCCGTCGTGGCGCGATGGCTTCGCGAAGGGCCTCGCATGACGCGGCTCGAGGAGTTCGAGGACCTGCGGCCCCTGCTCTTCTCGATCGCCTACCGGCTCCTCGGGACGGTGAGCGAGGCCGAGGACGCCGTGCAGGAGACCTGGCTGCGCTACTCGGGCGCGGCGACCACACCCACCTCGGCCAAGGCGTATCTGTCGGCGATCGTGACCCGCGTCTCGATCGACGTGCTCCGGTCGGCCAGGGTACGGCGCGAGGAGTACGTCGGCACCTGGTTCCCCGAGCCGCTGGCGTCCGACCCGTACGAGGATCCCGAGCGTGCGGCCGAACTGGCCGACTCGGTGTCGATGGCGGCGTTGCTGCTGCTCGAGCAGCTCACCCCACTGGAGCGGGCCGTCTTCGTGCTGCGCGAGGTGTTCGCGTTCGACTTCCCCGAGATCGCGTCGGCCGTCGGACGCTCGGAGGCCGCGTGCCGCCAGCTCGCGGTGCGCGCACGACGCCACATGGATGAGGGACGCCCCCGGTTCGAGGCGGATCGGCGTGCGCGGGACGAGCTCGCGTCGCGGTTCCTGGAGGCCATCCGCGACGGCCAGGTCGAGGGGCTCACCGACCTGCTGGCCGCCGACGTGCAGATGCTCGGAGACGGCGGAGGCAAGGCACCTCAGTGGGCGAGGGCCGTGTCCGGCGCGGACAAGGTCTCGCGTGTGCTGGCCTCGATGATGCCGCTGTTCTTCCAGATCGGCGGAACACTCGAACCGCACAGCCTGAACGGCCAGCCCGGCGCGATCTTCCGCGACCGCAACAACGAGGTCGTGAACACCTGGACCCTCGATGTCGTCGACGGACGCATCCAGACCATCCGGACCGTGATCAACCCGGACAAGCTCGGCCACCTGGGGCCGGTCGCCGATGCGTGGGCCGTGGTGCGCGAGGCGAACGAGGCGCGGCGCCCGTCGCACTGAGTCTCAGGCGGTCGCACTGAGTCTCAGGCGGTCGAGCCTCGCAGGATGGACTCCATCTTCTTGCCACGCGCCAGCTCGTCGACGAGCTTGTCCATGTAGCGGATCTTCTGCATGAGCGGATCCTCGATCTCCTCCACGCGGACGCCGCAGATCACTCCCGTGATGAGCGACACGTGGGGGTTCATCGCCGGGGCCTCCGCGAAGAAGGTCGCGAGGTCGGAGCCGTCGGCGATGACGTCGTCCAGCCCCTGCTTCGTGTAGCCGGTGAGCCAGGTGACGACCCTGTCGAGGTCGTCCTGGCTCTTGCCCTTGCGCTCCACTTTGGTGACGTAGAGCGGGTAGATCCGCGCGAAGGGCATTGCGGAGAGTCGCGATTCGGTCACGCACACCAGGGTACCGCCGGTGGGCGCGCTGCGCTCGGCGCTCAGCGCTCGGCGCTCAGCGCGTGAGCACCGCCGCGACCTCGGGGATGCGCTCGATGTACCCGGCGAGCAACCCGCGGGCGACCGTCACGCTGTCGACCAGCGGGTGCAGGGCGAACGCCTTGAGCGCCTCGTCCTTCGAGCCGGTGAGCGCCGCCGCGATGGTGTGCCGCTCGACGTCCTTCACCTGCGACATCAGACCGAGCTGGTGGAGGTCTGGCTGCGACGTCGAGAGGGGGTGGACACCGTTCGCGTCGACCATCGTCGGAACCTCGACGACGGCGTCGTCGGGCAGCCCCTTGATCGTGCCCTGGTTGCGCACGTTGAGGATCATCGTCTGGCGCTCGTTGCGGCTGATCGCGGCCATCACACCGAGCGCGACGCCGGCGTAGCCCTGGTGGGCCGGGTCCGCCTCGCGTTCGCGGGTGTGGGTCGGCTCGTCCTGCGTGCCGCCCTTCGCCTCGGCCATGTAGCTGGCGCTGCGGCGCTCGACCGTCTGGCGCCAGAGCTCGGCGACGCCGTCGCCGGCGGCCGCGGCGCGCGCGTAGAAGTCCGTCTGCGAACGTGCGAGGAAGTCGCCGCGGGTCGCGCCCGAGTCGATGATGGTGCGCACCGCATCCCGGTTGAAGTAGTAGTAGTACAGGTACTCGTTGGGGATGCTGCCGAGCGAGCGGATCCAGTCGAGGCCGAAGACGTGCCCCTCCTCCATCAGGCCCAGCTTCTCGTCGTCCGCGAGCAGTTCCGGCAGCAGGTCGCGGCCGTCGTACATGACGCGGCGCATCCAGCCCAGGTGGTTGAGCCCCACGTAGTCCATCTGCACGCGGGTGTGGTCGAGCCCCATCAGGCCCGCGACGCGACGGCCGAGGCCGGACGGGGTGTCGCAGATCCCGAGCACGCGGTCGCCGAGCACCGACTGCATGGCCTCGGTGATGATGCCGGCCGGGTTCGTGAAGTTCATCACGTACGCGTTCGGTGCGAGATCCCGGATGGCGCGAGCCGCCTCCACCATGACCGGCACGGTGCGGATGGCGTACGCGAGGCCGCCGGGACCGGTGGTCTCCTGGCCCAGCACGTTCAGGTCGAGGGCGACGTGCTCGTCGCAACGGCGACCCTCGAGCCCGCCGACCCGGAGCGCGGCGAACACGTAGTCGCTGCCCTCGACCGCCTCGTGGAGGCTGGTCGTCGGCTTCAGCACTGGAGCATCCGGGAAGTCGGCGGCGAGTTCGCGCAGGATCGCGACCATCGCGTGGAGCCTCACCTCGTCCACGTCGTAGAGCGCCACCTCCTCGACACGCGGCGAACCGGTGTCGCGCAGCAGGGCCTGGTACACGTACGGGGTGCGGAATCCGCCGCCTCCGAGAATGCAGAGCTTCATACGACTGTGACCTCTCCGCCGGCATTGCGGCATAGTGCGATCGTCTCTTCCGGCGCGCCGGAGGTGGTGACCAGCACGTCGACATCGGTGAGGGAGCACAGGCGCAGGGCGCCGGTGCCGGGGAACTTGGCTTCGCTGGCGAGCAGCACGACCTTGTCGGACGCCGCGATCATCGACTGCTTGATGGGGGCCTCGACGGCCATGTTGTCGACGACGTGCCCGTTGGCGCGCACGCCCGTGCAGCTCAGGAAGACCACGTCGGCGCTGATCTGGCTGAGCGCGAGTTCGGCGAGCGATCCCACAAGGCTGCGGTAGTTGCGGCGCACCACGCCGCCGAGCAGCACGACGCGCACCGCCTCGTCGTCGCGCAGTTCGTCGAACACGGCGAGGTTGGAGGTGATGACGGTGATGTCGCGACCACGCAGCCGGCGGGCGAGCAGGGGCGTCGTCGTGCCGATGTCGAGGATGATCACGCTGCCGTCCACGACCATCTCGGCCGCGGCGTCGGCGATCGCGGTCTTCAGGTGAACATCCGCGGTGCCGTCGAACTCGCCCTCCCAGGCCTGTCCGCCGTGCTCCTCGACGGTCGTGCCCGGTTTGAGCATCGCGCCGCCGTAGGTGCGGGTGAGCTCGCCGTTGCGGTCGAGGATCTCGAGATCGCGCCGGATGGTCGACTCGCTCACGTCGAGAGCGACCGCGAGTTCCCTGACCGAGGCAGCACCGTCGGCGCGGAGCGCGCTGATGATGCGGTTCTGCCGGTCTCTCAGGATCATGCTGGTCAGCCTAGCGGGAAATGAGCAGAGTTGAGCAAACTCCGTCAGAGAATTCTCATAGTCGCGCAGACTTAACAAAACTGCGTCATATGGGTAACGTGGATGAAACATCGGCTACCCAGGCTGGGCTACGACATCACGCTGACCCGCGGAAGATGAGCAAACCTGAGCAGCCGCCCGCGGATCCGCAACGACGAGGAGTCCCTGTGCCGACAGAACAGCACGCCGTGAGCACAACCGACGGCGCCGACCTGCTTTTCGCGGGTGAGGTGTTCTGCGACCTCGTGTTCTCCGGGGTGCCGATGCCTGAGGTCGGAGCCGAGGTCTACGCCGACGGCTTCGCAGTGACTCCGGGCGGCGTCGCCAACCGGGCCGTCGCCGCCGCCAGGGTCGGAGCGCGCACCATGCTCCTCTCGCGCCTCGGCGACGACCCGATCGGCTCGCACATCCACGCCATGCTCGACGCGGAGCCCGACCTCGACACGCGACTGCTGGAGAGCGTCCCCGGTCACCAGAGCCCGGTCAGCGTGTCGCTCACCGGCGCGCACGACCGCAGCTTCATCACGTACCAGGAAGACCTCGGCCACCTGCAGCTGCCGGAGGGCGTCGGCCCCATCGGCGCCACCCACGTCGGCATCGCCCACGAGCTGCCCGCCTGGGTCGGCCGGCTCCGCGCCGCCGGAACGACGGTCGTGGGCGGCGTCGGCTGGGACTCGACGGGCGAATGGTCGGCGGAGCTGCTCACGCGCCTGGCCGAGGTCGACGTCTTCGTGCCGAACGACGTGGAGGCGATGCGCTACACCCGCACCGACGATGCGGTGACCGCCGCCAAGGTGCTCGCCGAGCGCGTCCCGCTCGCCGTGGTCACCCGCGGACCGCACGGAGTCGTCGCCGTCGACTCCGCCGCGGGCTGCGTCGTCGAGGTGCCGACCGTCTCCGTCACGGCCGTCGACCCGACCGGGGCTGGCGACGTGTTCGTCGCCACCTTCATGGCGTCCGCCGGCCACGGCTGGACCCTCGAGTCGCGCCTCCGCTTCGCCGGACTCGCCGCGTCGATCTCGGTGACGGGGTTCGGCGGGGCGGCGAGCGCGCCTACGATGGCCGGTCTGCGCTCGTACGTCGCCGACAGGCATCCGGACGGCGACTGGTCGTTCCTCCTCGACTCCCCCGACCACCGACCGCACAGCACGACCGCACACGAAAAGGAACAACGATGAAGAACACCAGGAAGATCCCGCTTCTCGTGGGAGTCGCCGCCGCGCTCGCGCTCGGCCTCGCCGCCTGTGCACCGGGCTCCGGCAGCGGCTCGTCGGCCAGCCAGAGCCTCGGGCCGGTGTCGAAGAACGTGGGCTCCGACAAGATCACGCTCACCGTCTGGGACCAGAACACCGACGGCGGCATCGACACCGCGCAGCAGCAGCTGAACACGGCGTTCGAGAAGAAGTACCCCAACGTCACCATCAAGCGCGTCTCGCGGTCGTTCACCGACCTCAAGACCACGCTCAAGCTCGCCCTCTCCGGTTCCAACCCTCCCGACGTCGTGCAGGCGAACCAGGGTTACCCCGACATGGGCGCCTTCGTGAAGGCGGGCCTGCTGCGGCCGATCAACGATTACGCCGGCCTCTACGGCTGGAACGACTACTACCCGTCGAGCCTGCTGAAGCTCAACTCGTTCTCCTCCGACGGCAAGACCTGGCAGGGCGACAAGCTCTACGGCGTCTCGCAGACCGGTGAGCTTGTCGGCGTCTACTACAACCGCGAGATCCTCTCGAAGCTGGGCGTAGAGGCGCCCACCAGCATCACCGAGCTCTCCGACGACATGGCTAAGGCGAAGGCGAAGGGCATCCTGCCGCTCAGCTACGGCGACGTGGAGAAGAGCCCCGGCATCCACCTGTACGGCGTGGTGCAGGGAGCGCTCGCCGGCCAGAAGACGGTGAACGATCTGGTCACCTCGACCAGCGGCGCGTGGACCGACCCGGTCAACGTGCAGGCCGCCAAGACGATCCAGGACTGGCAGACCAAGGGCTACCTGACGCCCGGCGCCAACGGCGTCTCGCGGGATGCGGCGGTCGCCACCTTCGGCAAGGGCGGCTCCGCCTTCCTCATCACCGGCACCTGGTACCAGGCGACGCTCGAGGAGTCGTCGCTCGGCAAGACGGGGGTCGGCTTCACCGCGCTGAAGCCCGAGGGCGCGAGCACGCCGGTCACCACCGGCGGTGAAGGACTCGCCTGGGCGCTCACGTCGAAGACCAAGCACCCGGATGCCGCTGCCGCATACGTGAACTTCATCACCGACCGCAGTGCATCCGAGACCCTGGTGAAGACGGGGAACCTGCCCACCGTGGTGCCGGACGACGACAAGCCGGCCGACGGCACCCTGGCCGGCGACATCACCGGCCACTACAAGACGATCTCGTCGGGCAACGGCATCGTGCCCTACCTCGACTACACGACGTCGACGTTCTACGACACCCTGACCGCCGCGATGCAGGACCTCGTGGCCGGCAAGGCGACGCCCGAGCAGTTCACGAAGACGCTGCAGGACGACTACACGAAGTTCCAGTCGAGCCGCGGCTGACCGTGACCGAGACCACCACCGCGCAGACCCCGAGGGGCACGGCCACCCGCCGCGCCCCTCGGGCGACGCGCCGCCGACGCCGCAGCAAGGTCGCGTACCTGTACGTGCTCCCCGCCTTCGTGGTGTTCGCGATCTTCCTGGGCGTGCCGTTCGTCCAGACCTTCCAGTACTCCTTCTACGACTGGGACGGCCTGTCGGCGGCGACCTGGGCCGGTTTCGCCAACTACCTGTCGGTCGTGCAGGACGAGGAGCTGCGCAATGCGTTCGCCCACGCCCTCGTGCTGATGATCTTCTACTCGGTCATCCCGGTGGCCATCGCACTGTTCCTCACGGCCCTGATCTCGCGCGCCAACACGATGCGCGGAATGTCGTTCTTCCGTACGGCACTGTTCCTGCCCCAGGTGATCGCCTCCGTCGTCGTCGCCACGATCTGGGTCTCCATCTACTCCACCGACGGACTGATCAACCAGGTGCTGCGGGCGATCGGCCTGGGCGACCTCGCCCGCGTGTGGCTGGGCGACTACTCGACGGCGCTGGTCGCCATCGGGTTCGTCGGCACCTGGCTGAACATCGGGCTCTGCCTCGTGCTGTTCCTCTCGGGGGTCGGCAACATCGAGCCGGTGCTGTTCGAGGCGGCCAGGATCGACGGGGCCTCGGCGCGCCGCGAATTCTTCGCGATCACGCTGCCATCGCTGCGCGGCCAGATCGCCGTGGCACTGACGCTCACGATCGTCTCCGCGCTCAAGACCTTCGACCTCGTCTACATCACCACGAAAGGCGGACCGGGAACGTCGACCACGGTGCCCGCCTTCGAGGCGTACAACCGGGCGTTCAACACGGGCCAGGTCGGCTCGGCCGCCGCGGTGGCCATCGCCCTCACCGTGGTGATCATGATCGTCACCGCCCTGATCAGCCGTCTGCAGCCGAAGGACGCCGAATGAGAATCTCCCGGCTCGAGAAGAGCGTCAACTACGTCATCCTGTCGCTGTTCGCGCTGTTCGCGATCATCCCCCTGATCGGTGTGCTGTTCTCCGCGGTGACCCCGCCGTCGCAGAACAGCGGCGCGTTCACGGTGCCGACGACGATCGACCTCGGCAACTTCGGGGCCGCCTGGAACCAGGGGCACTTCGCGTCGTACATGGGCTCGAGCATCCTGGTCACGGTGTCGGTGGTCGTGCTGACCGCCGTGCTCTCCGTGCTCGCGGGATTCGCGTTCGCACGCCTCGACTTCTTCGGGTCGAACGTGATCTTCTTCCTGATGCTGGCCGGGCTGATGCTGCCGGCCGAGGCGTTCATCATCCCGCTCTACTTCAACCTGCGCAGCGTCGGGCTCTCCGACACCTATGCGGCGCTGATCCTGCCGCAGACCGCGCAATCGCTGGCGTTCGGCATCTTCTGGATGCGCAACCAGTTCCGCACCTTCCCCGGCCAGATCATCGAGGCGGCCCGGCTCGACGGCGCCCGCGACTTCCGGATGCTCTGGCAGGTCATCGTCCCCCCGTCGCTCGCACCGATCATGACGATGTGCGTGCTCGTGGCGATGTGGACCTGGAACGAGTTCCTCATCCCCCTGGTGCTCATCACCTCGGAGGACAAACGCACGGCGCCGCTGGGACTCGCGTTCTTCCAGGGCGAGCACCTCACCGACTACTCGCTGCTCGCCGCGGCGGGGATCATCGTGGCGCTGCCGATCGTGATCCTGTACTTCATCCTGCAGAAGCGGTTCATCTCGGGGATGCTCGGCGGCATCGCGACGAAGTAGGCCGCTCGGTGGCATCGCGACGAAGTAGGCCGCTCGGCTGCTCCTCGGCGGCAGCCGGTTACGACGGATCGCGCGTCGTGTCGGCGGACCCTTCCGGAAGCGCGCGCGCTTCGTCCTCGCCCAGTTGCTGCTGGATCTTCTGCAGCCGCGCCTTCTTCTCGTAGAACTCGATCTCGCGGTCGAGCTCGGCCAGCTGCTCCTCCGTCGTCAGCGAGCGCTGATGCTGCTGCTGCGGCGCAGGAGCTGCCGCGGCGCGACGCGGAGCGAACGAGACGCCGCCGCCGTTCTGAGTGCCGTACTCGCGGCCGACCGCGAACCAGATGATGCTGCCGACGAGGGGCAGCAGGATCACGATGATGATCCACACCATCTTCGGGAGGTGCCGCACCTGCCACTCGTCGCGCGTGATGATGTCGATGAGGGCGATGATGAACGCGAGGAACGTCACGGCCGAGATGAGAACGAACATGGCCAGGATTCTATGGGTCGGCTGCGCCTCCGCAATCCGGCCGGACGGTTTAATCCGGTCATGCGGGCACCCCAGTTCGGGTGCGGCTCGCACTGGTAAAGGGTGGGCGACGCGCGTATGCCACGCCCGGCATGCACCTTCTTTTGAGTCGTTCAAAATAACTCGCTAGGCTCGAGGAATGGACACGGCACAGCTCGAGAGCGGCCTCCGCTCGGCGGGGCTGCGCGTCACCTCCGGTCGTCTCGCGGTGCTCGCAGCCCTCGACGACCGGCCGCACACGGATGCCGACACGGTCTTCCGGGCGGTCATCGCCGAACTGCCGGGCACGTCGCTGCAGAGCGTCTACAACGTCCTCGGCGACCTGACGACCGCCGGCCTCGTGCGGCGCATCGAGCCGGCCGGCTCGGCTGCGCTCTACGAGCGGCGCATCGGCGACAACCACCACCACATCGTCTGCAGTTCCTGCGGTGCGGTGGCCGACGTCGACTGCGTCGTGGGGCACGCTCCGTGCCTCACGCCGTCCGACGCATCCGGATTCGCGGTGACCACCGCAGAGGTGACCTTCTGGGGACTGTGCCCGTCCTGCCAACAGCGCGCTGCGGGGGAATCGCAGCACGCCGAGCTATAAGGAGATCAATGTCGGAGAACTACACGACCACCCAGACCGGTACCCCGGTCGCCAGCGACGCGCACTCGCTGAGCGCAGGAGCGGACGGCGCGGTCGCGCTGCACGACCGGTACCTCGTGGAGAAGCTCGCCCAGTTCAACCGTGAGCGCATCCCGGAGCGGATCGTCCACGCGAAGGGCGGCGGTGCCTTCGGCGAGTTCACGGTGACGGGTGACGTGTCGCGGTTCACGCGGGCCGCGGTGTTCCAGCCGGGCACCGTGACCGAGACGGTGCAGCGGTTCTCGTCGGTCGCCGGCGAGCAGGGCTCGCCCGACACCTGGCGCGATGTGCGCGGCTTCTCGGTGAAGTTCTACACCAGCGAGGGCAACTACGACATCGTCGGCAACAACACCCCGGTGTTCTTCATCCGTGACGGCATCAAGTTCCCCGACTTCATCCACTCGCAGAAGCGCCTGCCGGGCTCCGGACTGCGCGACGCGGACATGCAGTGGGACTTCTGGACGCTGTCGCCGGAGTCGGCGCACCAGGTGACGTACCTGATGGGCGACCGCGGCATCCCGCGTTCGTGGCGTCACATGCCGGGCTACGGCTCGCACACCTACCAGTGGATCAATGCCGAGGGCGCCCGCTTCTGGGTGAAGTACCACTTCCACGCGCTGCAGGGCAACGAGCAGATGGAGGGTGCCGAGGCGGAGGCCATCGCCGGCGCGGATGCGGACTACTACCGCCGCGACCTGTACGAGGCCATCGGACGCGGCGACTTCCCCTCGTGGAAGGTGTCGGTGCAGGTCATGCCGTACGACGAGGCAGCGACCTACCGCTTCAACCCGTTCGACCTCACGAAGGTCTGGCCGCACGAGGACTACCCCCTGATCGAGCTCGGCGTGCACACGCTCAACCGCAACCCGGAGAACTTCTTCGCGCAGATCGAGCAGGCGGCGTTCTCGCCGGCCAACACCGTGCCGGGCATCGACATCAGCCCCGACAAGATGCTGATGGCGCGTGTGTTCTCGTATCCGGATGCTCAGCGCTACCGCGTCGGCACCAACTACAACGAGCTGCCGGTGAACGCTCCGGTCGCCCCGCTGCACAACTACTCGCAGGACGGCTCGACCCGCCACGGCTTCTCCCCGGCGAGCACGCCGGTGTACGCGCCCAACTCGACCGGCGGCCCCGTCGCCGACGAGGCCCGCGCCGGAGCCGGCAGCTGGGAGTCGGACGGCGAGCTGCTGCGCTCGGCCGCGACCCTGCACCCGGCGGACGACGACTTCGGTCAGGCCGGCACGCTCTACCGCGAGGTGTTCGACGACGCCGCCAAGCAGCGCTTCCTCGAGACGATCACCGGCGCGGTCGGCGGCGTGAAGAGCGACGAGATCCGCGAGCGCGCGATCGGCTACTGGACGAAGGTCGACGCCACGCTCGGCGCCGCTCTGCGCGCGAACCTCGCCTCGGGCGAGCAGACCGCCGACGAGGCCGCCGAGTACGTCGGCGTAGCCGACTAGCCGTCCCCTTCCGTTGAGGGGCGGCAAATCAGCCTAAACACGCCGGTGGAAGGCCGATTTGCTGCCCCTCAACGACGCGGGATCGCGTCAGCCGGCCCGAACGGCGCGGGTTCGCGTCAGCGGGCGGAGACCGGGGCGAGCTCGGCGAGCGCGCCGGACTCCAGGGCGACCCAGACGGTGCCGTCCTCCGCGACCGCGATGCCGTGGGGCTCGCTCTCGGGGTCGGGCAGGTCGTGCGTGACGACCGTGCCGTCGTCGGCGACCGACGCCACCTGGCCGGTGCCCCACAGCGTCACCCACACGCCATCCGCCGGATCCGCCGCCACCGCGTGCGGCTTCGAACCCGTCTCGAGTGGGAACTCGGTGAGCGTTCCGTTGCGCTGAACCCGGGCCAGAGCATCCGCCAGGATCTCGGCCACCCAGACCGCGCCGTCCCCGGCCACCGCGATGCCCACCGGGCCCGCCGGATCATGCGGAAGCTCCGTGAAGGCGATCGCGGCGTCACCACCGCGTACATGCCCGATCGCGCCGGCCGCGTTGAGCGTGAACCAGAGGCTGTCACCCGTGGTGGCGATCATCGAGACGAACGACCCCGCGCGCCCCACCGGGAACTCGTCGACCCGACCCAGGATGTCGATACGGCCCAGGGCATCCGCCCCCAGCTCGGTGAACCAGGTCGTGCCGTCGTCCAGCGCGACGACGCCGAACGGCTGCGCATCCGGCGTGGGGACCGCGACGCTCGTGACCGTGACGATCGCGCCGTCGGCGACATCGAGCAACACCAGTCGGTTGCCGGTCGTGTCCGTGACCCACACGCTCGTGTCGTTCGCGGCGGCGAGCTGCGACGGCTGCGCCGGCCGCCCCTCCGCGCCGAGCGCGAGGTAGGCGACGGTGCCGTCGGCGTCACGACGCCCGACCCGTCCGCCGTGCACGAGCGTGAACCAGACGGCGCCGTCGCGCGTCACGGCAACGCCGTACGGGCCCTCCCCCGGCTCACCGACCGGATGCTCGACGACGGTTCTGCCGATCACAGGCTCACCGCGATGGTGCGGTCGTAGATGGTGCGGCCTCCGACGCGCACCAGGCCGTCGTCGCCCCGCTCGGTGAAGAGCTCGGAGCCCTCGCCCTGGCTGATGCTCAGGTCGCGTCCGAGCCGCGTCGTGACGGCGATCGCGGCGGCGCCGGTCGCCTCGTCTTCGATGATCCCCATCGCCGGCGCGAACATCCGGGCGCGCAGCAGGCCCTTCTCCTCGTCGAGCCAGGCGTACGCGTAGTGCTGGCCGCTGGTGAAGGCGAGCGGATCGAGTGCGTCGACGTCCTCCGGCGACCGCAGGGGCAGCCATTCGAAGGTCGGCGTCCACGCGGGATCGGCGGTGATCCAGGTCAGGTTGCCGTCGTCGCGCACGGTGACATCGCCTGCCTTCTCGTGCAGCACGGCGACGGACATGTGCTCGTGCGCGAGCCACCAGGCGGTGCCGACACTCGGATGCCCGGCGAAGGGCAGCTCGCTGGCCGGCGTGAAGATCCGGATGGTCGCGCCGCGCCCCTCGGGAGCATCCGGCCCGACCTCGTCGACGAAGACGGTCTCGCTGAAGCCGAGTCCCGTCGCGATCTCCTGCTCCCTGTTGTGCGTCGCGGGGCTGCTTCGCAGGATGCCCAGCTCGTTGCCGTTGGCGCCCCGGTCGTCGGTGAAGACCCGCACCACTACTACGTCGATCGTCTCAGCCATGAAGCCAGCCTCCCACGGACGGGCCTGCGGCGCCTCCCCCACTCGTGCGGCCGCATCCGCGCCGCCCCCGCGCGCCGCCGCGCCCGCACCCGCAATCGAGTCCGAACTTGTTGCTGCGAAGCGCGGCGTGTCGCCGAAACAAGTTCGGACTCGATTGCGGGGGCGGGAGGGGGCGGGAGCGGAGGCGCGAGCGGGGCGGGGAGCCGGCGGGACGGGAGCCGTCGGCGGCCTGCGTATCATTGGTGTGCTCGAAGCCCGGAGGGAGCGCGCTCATCGGCAAGATACCCACCGTCTACGACGTCGCCACCCACGCCGGCGTCTCCATCGCGACCGTTTCGCGGGTCTTCAGCAGACCCGACACGGTCAAGCCGGCGACGCGGGAGCGCGTGCTCGCCTCGGTGGATGCGCTGGGCTACGTCCCGAGCGGATCCGCCCGCAACCTCGCGGCGCGCCGCACCGGCGTGATCGGGCTCTTCTTCCCCGGACTCGACGCGATGGACGACATCGCCGACATCCCGTTCGACGCCGACAGGCCGTCCACGGGCTCCGCCACGATCGTGCGCGACGTCTCCGGCGCGGTCGACACCCGGCCGCTGAACCTGTACTTCGACGAGGTGCTGCGGGGCAGCGAAGTCGAGGCCTGGCGCAGCGGCTTCGTGCTGCTCGTCGGCGTCGGCCGCGGCGAGACCGCCCACGACACCGTGCGCGACATGGCCGGCCGCGTCGACGGACTCATCGTGCTCGCCGGGAGTGCGAGCGAAGAGGAGCTCGGCCAGCTGGCGCGCCGCATCCCGGTGGTGGTCATGGCCGGCCCGCGCCGCGGCGACGCACTCGACCACGTCTCGGTCAGCAACACCGAGGGGATGCACGCGCTGGTCACGCACCTGCTCGACGACCTCGACGTCACCGATCTGGTCTACGTGGCCGGCAGCGCGGACTCCCCCGACGACCTCGAGCGATGGGACGGTTTCCGCAGCGCGCTGCTCGAGCACGGGATCACACCCCCGGACGAACCGCAGCTGAGGGGCGACTTCACCCGCGACGGCGGGCGGCGTGCCGGGCGTGAGCTCCTCGCCCGTCCGATGCTGCCGCGCGCGGTGGTGTGCGCGAACGACCAGATGGCGCTCGGCGTGATCGATGCGGCGCGCATCGCCGAGATCGCGGTCCCGGATGCACTGATCGTGACCGGTTTCGACGGAATCGATGCCGGACGCCTCTCGACGCCGCGACTCACGACCGTGCGGCAGCCGATGGAGCTGCTCGGGCGGGCCGCGGTGCAGGCGTTGGTGCGCCGGCTCGCCGACCCGGATCGGCCGGCGACCTCCGTGAGACTGCCCGTCGAGGTCATCCTGCGCGAGAGTTCCGAGCGCTCCTGAGGGCTCGAGGAGTTCGCTCGAGGCCCGCGTTCACCCGATTCGTTCGAGCGTATCTGCGGATCCTCGGATACGTTCCGTCCAACGCCGACGGCCGCGCGGTCCCGCAATTCCGGAAGTCCGAAGCGACGAGCCGCGCGGTTCCGCACGACACCGGAAGGTCGGCGCCAACCTCGACCGGGGTTCCGGAATTGTGCCCCGGTTCGCGACCCACCGGCCCTGCGACTCGGCTTGCAATTCAAAATGTATGCGCTTACACTCGTGGCGAACCCCACCACGGCGATCGGTCGCCTGCGGTGGCGCCACGCGGGAACGAGCCCGCCGGCGCCGCCCGGACCGGTCGCCGCGGACGAGCAAGGACGGTGGCGATGACGCACACGAAGCACGACACTCCCGGAAGGTCCCGGCCCACGGCCGGTCGGTCTCGGCGCGCCCGGATGGCGATCCTCGCGACCGTCGCCGCCGCCGGGCTGCTCCTCTCCGGCTGCAGCATCCAGATCAAGAGCGAGCAGGACCCGTCGATCCCCGCCGACACCATGCTGCTGGCGGCCGACAAGGGCACGCCGATGATGGAGCGCAACTTCAACCCGTTCGCGGTGAACAAGCGCGCAGCGTCCACCTACATGTACGAGCCGTTGACGGTCATCAACGTGCTCGACGGCACCCAGACGATGTGGCTGGCGAGCGCCGTCGACCTGCCCGACGCCAAGACCATCGACTACACGATCCGCAGCGGCGTCACCTGGTCGGACGGCAAGCCGTTCACCCCCGCCGACGTCGTCTTCACGTTCGACCTCATCAAGAAGTTCCCGGCGCTCGACCTGAAGGGTGCGTGGCAGCACATCGCCAGCATCGAGGTTAAGGGCGAGCACGTGATCTTCCACCTCAAGGAGGCGGATGCACCGGCGGCCGACGTCATCTCCCAGACGCTGATGGTCCCCGAGCATATCTGGAAGAACCAGGAGCACCCGGACACCTGGCGCAACCCCGACCCGGTCGGCACCGGTCCGTACACGCTCGGCAACTTCTCGTCGCAGCAGTACACGATGGACAAGAACGAGTCGTACTGGCAGGCCGACAAGGTGCAGGTGAAGCACCTCGTGCTCCCCTCGGCCACCAGCGAGCTCGACATCGCCACCAAGGGCTTCGATTGGGTGTACGCCTTCATGAGCGATGTGAAGGGCACCTGGCTCTCGGCGAACCCGAACAACAAGTACTGGTTCCCGCCGGGCGGCGTGATCAGCCTCATGCCGAACCTCACGATGAAGCCGTTCAACGACATCAACGTGCGCCGCGGCATCGCGCTCGCGCTCGACAAGGACAAGATCGCCGACTCGGCGACCGAGGGCTACCTCACGGCCGCGGGTCAGACGGGCCTCATGCTGCCGAACCAGGAGGCCGAGCTCGACACCTCGATCCCGGACAAAGGCATCATCGCCCAGAACACCAAGGCGGCCCTCGCGGCGTTCGCGGCGTCGGGCTACACGCAGCAGGGTGACAAGCTGGTCGGCCGCGACGGCAAGCAGCTCGCCTTCTCGATCACCACGGCGAACGGGTACTCGGACTGGCTGCGCGCCGTGCAGGAGGTGCGCAAGGAACTCGGCGCACTCGGCATCGACGTGAGCATCAAGCAGCCGCAGCCGCCGGGCTACCAGCAGGCCATCCAGAACGGCGACTTCCAGGTCGCGATGGGCGGCATGGGCGGCGGCATCATCTTCCAGAACTACAACGGCCTGCTCAACAGCGCGTTCGCCACCCCGATCGGCAAGCCGACGGCCAGCAACTTCCAGCGCTACAAGAGCCCGAGCACGGATGCCCTGCTGCAGGAGTACAAGTCGAGCACCGACGACGCCGAGCGGCTGGCCATCAGCCACCGCCTGCAGAACGTCGTCTACGACGAGCTGCCCGTGATCGGCCTGTACTACGGCGGACTCTGGGGTCTCTACAACGACGCCAAGTTCACCGGATGGCCGGACGCGAAGAACCCGTACGCGCCTCCGCAGACCTACGACCAGACCCCGCTCCTGGTGTTCACGCACCTCAAGCTCCGGAAGGAGGGCGAGTAACACCATGACGTACGCACTGCGCAAACTCGGCCTCTTCGTGCTCACCCTGTGGGCCGCCGTCACGTTGAACTTCATCCTGCCGCGCCTGATGCCCGGCTCACCCACCGACGCCGCGATCGCAAAACTCTCGCAGAACGGTCCGGTGACCCAGGCGACCCGTGACGCCATCGCGGCCCAGCTCGGCGTCCCGGGCGGCAACCTCTGGGATCAGTACGTGCACTACCTGCACCAGGTCGTCACCTTCGACTTCGGCGTCTCGTACACCTTCTATCCGCAGTCGGTGTCGGAGCTCGTCGGGCAGGCGTTCCCCTACACGATCGTGCTGCTCGGCATCGTGACCATCGTCGCGTTCGCCGTCGGAACACTGCTCGGGGTGCTCGCCGCCTGGAAGCGCAACACCTGGCTCGACTCCCTGCCGACCCTCACCGGCACCTTCGCGAGCACGTTCCCCTACTTCTGGACCGCGCTGCTGCTGCTGTTCTTCCTCGGCTACGTGCTGCACTGGTTCCCGACATCCGGAGCGTACGGGCCCACCGCGACACCCGGCTTCACTTGGGACTTCATGACGGACGTGGCGTATCACGCGGTGCTCCCGGCGGTCACCATCCTGATCACCTCGATCGGCGGCTGGATCCTCGGGATGCGCAACGCGATGATCAACACGCTGGGAGACGACTACGTGACCTTCGCCGAGGCCAACGGCCTCAAGGGCCGCACCGTCGCGATGAAGTACGCGGCCCGCAACGCGATCCTGCCGAACCTCACCGGCTTCGGCCTGGCGCTCGGCGGCGTGGTGGGCGGCTCGATCCTCGTCGAGCAGGTGTTCGGCTACCCCGGCATCGGCTTCCTGTTGTTCAACGCCGTGATCGGGCAGGACTACCCGCTCATGCAGGCGCTCTTCCTGCTCATCACGGTGAGCGTTCTCGTCGCCAACTTCCTCGTCGACATTCTGTACGGCGTACTCGACCCTAGGACCCGCCGATGACTACGACACAGAACATCAAGTCCATCTCCGTCGAGACGACGCACCCGCCACGGCGGTTCGCGTTCATCGGCCGTGTCACCGGCACCCTCTGGGCCAACTGGAAGTCGCGGCTCGGCCTGATCATCCTCGCCTTCTTCGTGCTCGTCGCGATCTTCGCCCCGCTGCTGGCCCCGTACGGCGCGACGCAGGACGGCTTCCCGCGCAACGCCGATCCCAGCCCCGAGCACTGGCTCGGCACGACGGCCGCAGGCGAGGATGTGCTCAGCCAGCTCATCTTCGGCGCCCGCGTCAGCGTGACGGTCAGCTTCATCGCCGGCCTGCTGTCGACGATCGTCGCCGTGTTGATCGGCCTCAGCTGGGGCTACATCCGGGGGTTCGGCGCCGAGGTCGTGAACTTCTTCGTGAACCTGTTCCTCGTCATCCCGGGCCTGCCGCTGATGATCGTGATCGCCGCGTATCTGCAGAACGGCGGCCCGTTCATGATCGTGACGGTCATCGTGATCACCGGCTGGGCGTGGGGTGCGCGCGTGCTGCGCAGCCAGACGCAGTCGCTGCGATCGCGCGACTTCGTGACCGCGGCGCGGTTCTCCGGCGACCGGCCGTTCCGCATCGTGTTCAGCGAGATCCTCCCGAACATGACCTCGCTGATCACCGGCAGCTTCTTCGGGGCGGCGACCGCCGCCATCCTGGCCGAGGCCGGCCTCGAGTTCCTGGGGCTCGGCGACTCGTCGATCGTCAGCTGGGGCACCATCCTCTACTGGGCGCAGAACTCGAACGCCCTGCTCACCGGCCAGTGGGCGCTGCTGTTCGCGCCCGGCCTCTGCATCGCACTGCTCGCCATGAGCCTCACGCTGATCAACTTCGGCGTCGACGCGATCAGCAACCCGCGCCTCCTTGAAGGTCGCCGCCGGCGCGAGAGCGCCGCCACTGAAAGGAAGACCCGATGAGTCAGCTGCTCGAGGTCCGCGACCTGTCCGTCGTCTACGAGTCGGCCGGCCAGACGCCGGTGCAAGCCGTCGACCACGTCTCCTTCACCGTCGGCGCCGGCGAGTTCGTCGGCCTGGTGGGCGAGTCCGGCTCTGGAAAATCGACGCTCGGCTTCGCGGTCACCCGACTGCAGAAGCCTCCGGCCCGCACGAACGGGGGAGAGATCCGGTTCGGCGGTCACGACATCCGCGAACTCGACGCCGAAGCGCTGCGACGCCAGCGTCAGGGCGGCTTCGCCATGGTGCTGCAGTCGGGCATGAATGCCCTGAACCCCGTCCGCACGGTGCGCAAGCATTTCGTCGACATCTTCCGCGCGCACGGCCACGTCGCCCGCGAGCGCTGGGACGACCGGATGGCCGAGCTGGTCGAGAAGGTCGGCCTGACGCCGCAGGTGCTCGCGCGCTTCCCCGGTGAGCTCTCCGGAGGCATGCGCCAGCGCGTATCCATTGCCCTCGCACTCTCCCTCGAGCCGCAGCTCATGGTGTTCGACGAACCGACCACGGCACTCGACGTTCTGGTGCAGCACGCGATCATGGACACGATCACCGAGCTGCAGCGCTCGGAAGGCTTCACCGCCATCCTGATCAGCCACGACCTGGGCGTGGTGCTCGAGGCGACGCAGCGCGTGCTCGTCATGCACGACGGCCGGATCGTCGAGGATGCGCCAAGCCGCGACATCCTGGAGCGACCCGAGCACGACTACACGCGGATGCTGCTGAGCCACTACGCCGACCCGCGCGGCGAGGTCGTCGAGCTGCCGGGCTTCCCGGCGCGGCGGTCGCCGCAGCGGGAGCCATCGGTGCCGTCGCAGTCGTCGGGGCCGTCGCAGTCGTCGGGGCCGTCGCAGTCGTCGGGGCCGTCGCAGTCCTCGGGGCCCTCGCGCGACACCGGCGCGTCCGCACGCCAGGGCCGGTCGGCCGAGTCGGCGATCGTCGTCGACGGCGTCTCGAAGATCTACCCGCCGCCCCGCCGCGGCGAGAACCCCGTCACGGCGGTCGACAACGTGTCGTTCACGCTCGAGCCCGGTCAGTCGCTGGCGCTCGTCGGGGCGTCCGGCAGCGGCAAGTCGACCATCGCGAAGCTGGTGACCGGCGTCGAAAAGCCGACCTCCGGCACGGTGCGGTTCGGCGACCTCGACGTGCCGGGCCTGAACCGCAAGGGCATCCGGAACCTGCACAAGAACGTGCAGATGGTGTTCCAGGATCCGTATGCGGCGCTCAACCCGCTGCACTCGGTGGAGTACACGCTGACGCGGCCGATCGTGAACTTCACGGGCCTCAGCGGGCGGGATGCCCGGCGGCGCGTGCTCGAACTGCTGGAGACGGTCGGTCTCACCCCGGTCGAGCAGTTCGCAGCAAAGCTCCCTCACCAGCTCTCGGGCGGTCAGCGGCAGCGCGTCGTGATCGCACGGGCGCTCGCCAGCGACCCGCAGGTGCTCATCGCCGACGAGCCCGTCTCGATGCTCGACGTCTCCCTGCGCGCCGGCGTGCTCGCTCTGCTCGAAGACCTGCGCGAGCGATGGGGCGTCTCGATGCTCTACATCACGCACGACCTGCTGTCGGCGCGGCTCATCACCGACGACATCCTGGTGCTGAACGCGGGCCGCGTGGTCGAGCGCGGGGCGACAGCCGAGGTGCTCCAGCATCCGAGCGACCCCTACACGATCCAATTGCTCGACGCCGTGCCGAACCCGGCGCGCACTCGGGAGGCGCTCGCGTGACCGCGCCGGCATCCGGACCGTCGTTCGCTCGGATCGAGCCCTTCGGTGCGCAGCCCGTGCCCGACGGGGTCGAGGTGCTGGGCCTCCCGTCGGCGGCCGGGACGCTGACCGCTTACCGGGCGAGACCGTCTGCTGCGCCCACACGCGGAGTCGTACTGATCGTGCCCGGTTTCACCGGGTCGAAGGAAGACTTCCGCACGTTCCTCCCGCTGCTCGCCGCGCAGGGGTGGGAGGCGTGGTCGTACAGTCAGCGCGGGCAGGCCGACTCGGCCGCGCCGGCCGGCATCGGTTCGTACGCGTTGGACGCCTTCGCCTCCGACGCCGTCGCTGCCGCCGAACTCCTCGGAGAGGGACGACCCGTGCACCTGGTGGGCCACAGCTTCGGCGGCATCGTCGCCCAGGCGGCTGCGATCGCGTCACCCGCGTCGTTCGCCTCGATCACGATGCTCTGCTCAGGTCCGCACGGCTGGCCCGGCCGTCATCAGGAGACGTCCGACACGGTCGCCGCGCACGGATCGATCGGGCTCTGGGATCGCGACAACCCCCACACCATCGGGCTCCCGGATGCCCGGCTGACGCCCGACGAGGCCTTTCTGCGCCTCCGTGCCGCGCGCACCTCGAGCGACAACCTCCTCGCCGCGGCCGAGATCCTGCGCACCCACTCCGACACCACCGACGAGCTGCGCGCAGCCGGGCTGCCTGCGCTCGTCGCCCACGGCGAGTTCGACGAAGCGTGGCCGATCGCCGATCAGCGCGACATGGCCGAGCGCCTGGGCGCCCGCTACACGGTGATCCCGGGCGGCGCCCACTCACCGCAGCTCGAGGCGCCGGCGGCGACCGCCGCGGCGCTCGACGACTTCTTCACCTCCGTCTCCTGAGCCGACCCGGGCCGAGACGAAACCACCGATGAACAGGAGAACTGTGCTCACCTTCCCCAACGGCTTCCTGTGGGGTGCGGCGACCGCCGCCCACCAGATCGAAGGCAACAACATCAACAGCAACTGGTGGGTGCACGAGCACACCCCGGGCACCTCGATCGTCGAGCCGTCCGGTGACGGCATGGACAGCTACCACCGCTACCGCGAAGACATGCGGCTCCTCGCCGACGCCGGGCTGAACACCTACCGGTTCAGTGTGGAGTGGGCCCGCATCGAGCCCGAGCGCGGCTTCGTGTCCCGCGCCGAGATCGACCACTACCGCCGCATGGTCGATGCCGCCCACGAGTTCGGGTTGAACCCGGTCGTGACGTTGATGCACTTCACGGTGCCGCGCTGGTTCGAGCGCGACGGTTTCTGGCGCGCTCCGGATGCGGCGGACCTGTTCGCCCGCTACACCGAGCTCGCGCTGCCGATCGTCTCCGACGGCGTCGACTACGTCTGCACGATCAACGAGCCCAACATCGCGGCCATGCTCGCGGGCGGAGAGGACGCGGCGAACCTGGTCGCCTACGGGCTCCCCAACCCGGATCTCGGGGTCGCGGATGCTCTGCTCGCCTCGCACCGGCGTTCGCGTGAGGTGCTGTCGCAGGTCTCCGGGCTGAAGAGCGGATGGACCATCGCGACCCAGGCGTTCCGCTCGAACGGCGAGCCCGGCTCGGACGAGAAGCTGCGCGAGTACGGCTACCCGCGCGACGACTGGTACCTCGAGCAGTCCGCCGGCGACGACTTCGTCGGCGTGCAGGCGTACACGCGCACCTTCATCGGCCCGAACGGACCGCTTCCGGTGGCCGATGATGTGGAGACCACGCTCACGGGCTGGGAGTTCTACCCGCCCGCGGCGGCCGAGGGCGTGCGCAGCGCGTGGGAGCTGTCCGGCGGCGTCCCCGTGATGATCACCGAGAACGGCATCGCGACCTCCGACGACGAGCGACGTATCGCCTACACGGATGCCGCCCTGCGTGAGCTGCATGTGGTGATCGAGGACGGCGTCCGGCTCGAGGGGTACCTGCACTGGAGCGCGCTCGACAACTACGAGTGGGCGAGCGGGTACCGTCCGACCTTCGGGCTCATCGCCGTCGACCGCGAGACCTTCGCGCGCACGCCGAAGCCCTCGCTCGCCTGGCTGGGCTCCGTCGCCCAGGCCAACGCCCTCCCCGCCTAGTCCCCCTGCAATCGAGTCCGGGAGAAATCGCGTCTCCGCCCGCGCGGCGAGCGACTTCTCCCGGACTCGATCGCGTCGGCAGAGGTTGACCGTTCACCCCAGACAGGGATAATCGCGCAATGAGCGATCAGCAGCCCGGCGACCACGTCGCCGACGAAGAGAACATCGCGGTCGAGCACGCGGCCGACCGGCTGGCGGAACGGTTCCCCGAGGTCGACCGCGAGCATATCGAGGAGCTCGTCGAAGAGGAGCACGAGACGTTCGAGGGCGCGCCGGTGCGCGACTTCGTTCCCGTGCTCGTCGAGCACGACGTCAAACAGAAGCTCGCCGAAGAGCTCTCCGACGACCGCACCTGACCCGCACGCAATCGAGTCCGGGCAAAATCAGCTGGCGCGCGGCGCGCAGCGTGATTAAGCCCGGACTCGATTGAAGGTCAGGAGGCGGGGATGAGCGTGTACTTGGGGCTCAGGTACTCGTGGATGCCCTCGAGTCCGCCCTCGCGACCGAGGCCCGACTGCTTCACGCCGCCGAAGGGAGCAGCCGCGTTCGACACCAGGCCCGTGTTGAGGCCCATCATCCCGGTGTCGATGCGGTCGATCATCCGCTGCCCGCGGGCGAGATCGCGCGTGAACACGTAGCCGACGAGACCGTATTCGGTCGAATTGGCCGCGGCCACCGCCTCGTCCTCCGTCGCGAACGTCGAGATCGCCAGCACCGGGCCGAAAATCTCCTCGTTCAGGATGTCGCTGCCGGGCTTCACATCGGTGATGACCGTCGGCTCGAAGAAGTAGCCGTCGCCCTCCGGCGCCGAGCCCCCGGTGAGCACCCGGGCGCCGCGCGACGACGCATCCGCGATGAGCTCGCCCATCGACGCGACCGCGCGCTCGTCGATCAGCGGGCCGATCGTCACACCGTCGTCGGTTCCGCGCCCGACCTGCAGCGCCTGAACCCGCTCGGTGACGCGCGCGGCGAACTCTTCGGCGACGGACTCGTGCACGATGAACCGGTTCGCCGCCGTGCAGGCCTGGCCGATGTTGCGGAACTTCGCGAGCATCGCGCCCTCCGCCGCCTTCCCCAGGTCGGCGTCCTCGAACACGACGAACGGCGCATTCCCACCGAGTTCCATCGAGGTGCGCAGCACGTTCTGCCCGGCCTGCGCGAGGAGGCGGCGCCCGACCGGCGTCGAGCCCGTGAACGACAGCTTGCGCAGCCGCGGGTCGGCGATGATCGGCTCGGAGAGCGCACCGGCCGTGCTGGTCTGCACCACGTTGACGACACCGGCGGGCACGCCGGCGTCCGTCAGCAGCTGCGCGAAGAACAGCGTCGTGAGGGGCGTGAGCTCGGCGGGCTTGACGACCACCGTGCAGCCCGCGGCGAGCGCCGGGGCGATCTTGCGGGTGGCCATCGCCAGCGGGAAATTCCACGGCGTGATCAGGAAGCACGGCCCCACAGGTCGCTGCGAGACGACCATGGTTCCCGTGCCCTCGGGGTTCTGCCCGTAGCGGCCCGAGATGCGCACGGCCTCCTCGCTGAACCACCGCAGGAACTCGCCGCCGTAGGTGACCTCGCCGTTGGCCTCCGCGAGCGGCTTGCCCATCTCCAGCGTCATCAGCAGCGCGAAGTCGTCACGCCGCTCCTGCAGCAGGTCGAACGCGCGCCGCAGGATCTCGGCGCGGGTGCGGGGCGGGGTCGCCGCCCACGCCTCCGCCGCCTCGACCGCCGCGTCCAGAGCACGGATGCCGTCCTCCGGTGCCGCATTGGCGATGCGCTTGATGACGCGACCCGTCGCCGGATCGCTGACCTCGATGGGGTCGCGCGTTCCGGCCTCCCAGCGGCCGCCGATGTACAGGCCGTCCGGGACGCGGGAGAGCAGCTCGCGTTCGCGCTCGGTCAGCTCGGGAGCCGGGCCGGCGCTCGCGGCGCTTGCGGCGCTTGCGGCGGCTGGAGTGTCCACGGCGCTCATGCGTTCGCCAGCGCTTCCGCGACGACGTCGAGACCCTCGACGAGCAGGTGATCCGGGATGCTCAGGGGTGGCAGGAACCGGATGACGTTGCCGTACGTTCCGCAGGTCAGCAGCACGACGCCGGCGGCGTGGACCGCAGCCGCCACGGCCGAGGTGAGTGCGGCATCCGGCTCGCCCGTCTCGGGGTCGACGAGTTCGATCGCGACCATCGCGCCACGGCCGCGCACCTCGGCGACGCGCGGGTCGGCGTCGCGCAGGGCGCCGAGCTTCTCGAACAGGATCTCGCCGATCTCGCGGGCCCGCTCGGCCAGGTTCTCGGTCTCGTAGGTCTCGATCGTGGCGAGCGCGGCCACGCAGGCGAGCGGGTTGCCGCCGTACGTGCCGCCGAGGCCGCCCAGCTGCGGGGCGTCCATGATCTCGGCCCGGCCGGTGACCGCGGAGAGCGGCAGGCCGCCCGCGATCCCCTTCGCGGTGACGATGAGGTCGGGCACGATGCCGAACTGCTCGGAGGCGAACATGGTGCCGGTGCGGGCGAAGCCGGTCTGCACCTCGTCGGCGATGAAGACGACGCCGTTCGCGGCGGCCCAGTCGGCCAGCGCGGGCAGGAAGCCGTCGGCGGGGACGATGAATCCGCCCTCGCCCTGGATCGGCTCGATGATGAGTGCGGCGAGGTTCGAGGCGCCGATCTGCTTCTCGATCATGCTGATCGCACGCTTCGCCGCCTCGGCACCGGACAGGCCGCCATCCCGCAGCGGGTACGACAGCGGCGCGCGGTAGATCTCGGGAGCGAACGGACCGAAGCCGTTCTTGTACGGCTGGTTCTTGGCGGTCAGGCCCATCGTGAGGTTGGTGCGGCCGTGATAGGCGTGGTCGAAGGCGACGACGGCCTGCTTGCCGGTGTAGTGCCGGGCGATCTTGACGGCGTTCTCGACGGCCTCGGCGCCCGAGTTGAACAGGGCGCTGCGCTTGGCGTGGTCGCCGGGGGTGAGCCTGTTGAGCGCCTCCGCCACGTCGACGTAGGAGTCGTACGGGGCGACGGTGAAGCAGGTGTGTGTGAACTTCGCGAGCTGGGCGGTCACGGCCTCGACGACGCGCGGGGCCGAGTTGCCGACACCCGTCACGGCGATGCCCGATCCGAAGTCGATGAGTGAGTTGCCGTCGACGTCGACGAGAACACCGCCGCCCGCCGCAGCAGCGAACACCGGGACGGTGGCTCCGACGCCCGCGGCGACGGCCCGCGACTTGCGCTCCATGCGCTTGCGCGACTCCGGTCCGGGGATGGGCGTGACGAGCCGGCGCTCCTGTGGGAGGGCGGGCCCGCCGATGACGGTGGCGGGGGTGTCGACGATGGTCATGGGGGCATCGTAAGGAGACGCGAGCACGCACGGCATCGACACCTCGTACAATTGCGTTGCCCGCGTTCGACATGCTGGCAGATCGGAGAGGCCGTGCCCGCCTCACTCGCCCAGCTGCTCGCGCGCCCCGAGCTTGCCCTCCGGCTTCTCACGCCGAGCAGCCCGGAGGCGCTGGAGCGCCCGGTCCCCTGGGTGCACAGCTCCGAGCTGACCGACCCGACGCCGTTCCTCAGCGACGGTCAGGTACTGCTCGTGACCGGGGTGCCGGATGACGTCGAACCGTACGTCGCCCGCCTCGTCGGCCACGGCATCGCCGGGCTCGGCTTCGGAACCGAGGTCGTGCGCGACGGCACCCCGGATGCCCTGGTCGAGGCCTGCCTCCGTCACGGCCTCCCGCTGTTCGAGGTGCCGTACCGCACGCCGTTCATCGCGATCGCCCGGTTCGTCGCCGACCGGGTCGCCGCCGATGCCTACGCACGGAACACCTGGGCACTGCGCGCCTCACGTGCGATCTCGCTGGCCGCACTCCGGCCGGACGCCCTGGGCGCGACTCTCGCAGAGCTCGCCCGGCAGATCGAGCGGCCGGTCGCCCTCGTCGGTGCGGCGGGCGCCGTCGAGCGGGTGTTCCCGGCGAACGCACTCCGAGCATCCGACCGCCTCGCGCTCGCCGACGGCGCCGAACCGTTGCTGCGGGGACGCCGCCGTGCCGCAGGCACCGCCCCGGTCGGCGCTGACATGTTCGCGCTGCAGACCCTCGGCGCGGCCGGCCGCCTGCGCGGGGTGCTCGCGATCGGCGGCAGCGAGTCGCTCGACCAGGCGGCCCAGCAGGTGGTCACCGGCGTCGTCGCGCTGGCCGGCCTCGCCCTGGAGCAGAGCCGGGCGACGGATGCCGCGCGCGGGCGCCTGCGCACGGCGGTGTGGCGCGCGCTGCTGGCCGGAGATCACGACCTCGCCGCCTCGATCGCCGAGCCGGTGCTCGGGGCGTTGCCGACGGGTCCGGTGCGGGTCGGGCTGCTCACGGGAGCGGCTGTCGAGGCCGCGGCGGAGTGGCTCGAACTGCACCCGGAGGAGAGCGACCTGTTCGCGCGCGACGGGGACGGGCTCGTGCTGCTGCTCGCGAACGCGGCTGAGTCGGCGGTGTCGGCGGAGTCGGCGGAGTCGGCGGAGTCGGTCGAGTCGGTAGAGTCGGCGAATTCGGTGGAGTCGGCAGAGTCGGTGCGGGCGGTCGAACGCGTCGCATCGCGCTTCGAACTGCGCGGCGGCGTCTCAGCCCCCGGTTCGATCGCGGGGGTCGCGCGGGCACTGCAGCAGGCGACCGCCGCCCTGGACCGTGCGAGCGCCGACACCCCCGTTCGCGCCTTCGACGACCTGGCCGAGGGCGGGATGCTCGCCCTGCTGCAGACCGACGACGCCCGGGCCGTCGCCGCCGCCGCTCTGGCACCGCTCGTCGCGGCCGACCCGTCTCTGCCGGCGGTGCTGCGCACCTGGCTCGACCACAACGGCGTGTACGACGTGGCCGCTCGCGAACTGGGCATCCATCGCCACACCCTGCGTGCGCGCGTCGCGGACGCCGAACGCCTGCTCGGCCGGGACCTCGGCGACTTCGCGGGCCGCGCCGACCTCTACGCGGCGCTCACGGCCGCCGGCTGACCGCCGCGCCTCGTAACTCCGGAACTTCCCACGCTGAAACCCCGACGTTCCGGAGCTACGCGGAGACACGCCGTCCCGTCCCCCGACCTTCCGGAGTTGCCTCACGACTCCCGCGTGATCGACACCGAGACGAACAACTCCGACCCCGCCGAGCCCGCGTACACCCCGCGCAGCGGCGCCACATCCGTGTAGTCGCGCCCGTGCCCCACGCGCACGTGCCGGTCGCCGATGTCGAGCTGGTTCGTCGGGTCGTACCCGTGCCACGTGCCGCAGAACCATTCCACCCAGGCGTGCGACTCCCCCACCACCGTCTCACCGATGGCGGCGTCCGGGCGTGGATGCAGGTACCCCGACACGTACCTGGCCGGGATGCCCACCGATCGCAGCGCGCCGACCGCCACGTGCGCGATGTCCTGGCACACGCCCTTCTTCGACTCCCAGGCCTCCGCCGCCGTCGAGCTGACCCCCGTCACCCCGCTGACGTACTCCATCGCCTCGCCGACCGCCTCGCAGATCGCATGTGCCGCGCCGCACGGATCGTCGCCGGCCGCCTCCCGCACCGACGCCGCCAGCGCGACCACCGACTCCGGAGGCTCGGTCAGCTCCGTCTGCCGAAGCTGTTGCACCTGCTCGCCCGACCGCCGCACCTGCTCATCCAGCTGCTCCCAGCCGAGCACCGGCACCGGATGCGGCGCCTCGAGCACTTCGACCAGGCTGCTGGCCGTGATCGTCAGCTCCCGGTGCGGGTCGAGCACGTCGAAGGCCAGAACCCGCGTGCCCCAATAGTCGGTGTACTGGTGATGCGACGAGACCGGATGCACGTCCAGATTCGCGTGCAGCACCAGCTGCCGCTCGCCGGAGACGGGGAGCATCCTGGCCTCGTTGTACGACGCCGTCACCTCGGCGTCGTAGCGGAAGCCTGTCGAGTGCGTGACCCTCAGCCGCTTCATCCTTTGTCTCCGATCCAGCTGGGCGCGACGTTCTCGGGGAAGTACCGGCGGCGGATCGCCTCGGTGGCCGCGCTCGTCGCATCCTGGATGTCGGACATGTACGCGGGCAGGTCGTCGAGCACCTCGGCCACGGGACGGAATTCGAGCTCGCTCTGGATCTGCCCGAGCATCCGCTGCGCGCGATCGGAGACGCCGGCCCGTTCGAGTCGCGGCTCGATGTCGCGCAGACTCTCCACGGCGCGGGTCACCGAGTACAGGATGCTGCGCGGGAACAGCCGATCGTGCAGTAGGAACTCCGCCGCGTTCCTGGCCGACGGCACCCCGCGGTACGTGCGCAGGTACGGCTCGTACGCGCCGCACGAGCGCAGGATGGTCGTCCAGCTCGGTCCGCTCGCCTCGGTCAGCGAGCGGGTGGCCAGCAGGCGGGCGGTCATGTCCGCCCGTTCCAGGCTGCGCCCGAGCGTGAAGAAGTGCCACGCCTCGTCGCGGCTCGCACCCGAGTCCATGATGCCGACGGCGAGCGCCGTGCGGTCGCGCACCCAGGTGAAGAACTCGTGCACCTTATCGCTCGTGACGCGGCGGGGCATCCGGGCGCTGGTGGTGTTGAGGCACTCCCACAGTTCGGTCGAGACGATCTCGCGGGCGCGGCGGGCATTCTCCCTGGCCGCACCGAGCGAGTACACGATGGAGGCCGGCGCGCTGCGATCGACGGCCAGGATGCGCAGGACGTCCTCCCGCGCCAGCTCGCCGTCGGGCGCCTCGCTGCCCATCACGCCGAGCAGGGAGCGGCAGGCGGTGTCCTCGTCGATCCACGGATCCTCGAGCAGCAGCTGCAGGTGCACGTCCAGGATGCGCGCGGTGCCGTCGCTGCGCTCGATGTAGCGTCCGATCCAGAACAGGCTCGACGCGATGCGGCTCAGCATGGGGACTCCTCGTCGCCGACGGGCTGCCGTGGTCGCGACGGATGCCGAACCGGGTGCTGCCGACTCTGCTGCTGTTGCTGCTGCTGGTCGCTGCGCGGGGCGTCCTGGTCCGAATGGTCCGGCGGGTGCTGCGTTCCGTAGGTCGCGAGCGAGGTCGACGCCTGATCCGCGACGAGGTCGGAGACGCCGCGCCCCTCCTGGCCGGGCTCCGGCGCCGCTCCCGGCATCCCGACCACCCAGGTGTCCTTGGATCCGCCGCCCTGGCTGCTGTTGACGACGAGCTGGCCCTCGGCGAGCGCGACGCGCGTGAGACCGCCGGGCAGCACCCAGACGTCGCGGCCGTCGTTGACCGCGAACGGGCGGAGGTCGACGTGACGCGGGCGCATCCCGTCTTCGACGAGCGTCGGGATGGTCGACAGCTGCACCACCGGCTGAGCGATCCAGCCCCGGGGGTCGGCGAGCAGCCGGGACTTCAGCTCGGCGAGCTCCTTCTTGTTCGCATCCGGTCCGATCACCAGGCCCTTGCCGCCGCTGCCGTCCACCGGCTTGATCACGAGCTCGTCCAGCCGGTCGAGCACCTCGGCGAGCGCCTCCGTATCCTCCAGCCGCCAGGTGTCGACGTTGGGGATCACCGGTTCCTCGGCGAGGTAGTACCGGATGAGGTCGGGAAGGTAGGTGTAGACGAGCTTGTCGTCCGCGACGCCGTTGCCGACCGCGTTCGCGATCGTCACATTGCCGAGCCGGGCTGCCAGCATCAGGCCGGGCGTTCCGAGCACCGAGTCGACGCGGAACTGCAGCGGATCGATGAACTCGTCGTCGATCCGGCGGTAGATCACGTCGACCCGCTGCGGGCCGGAGGTGGTGCGCATCCACACCTTGCCGCCGGAGCAGAACAGATCGCGGCCCTCGACGAGCTCGACACCCATGAGCCGCGCGAGGAGGGTGTGCTCGAAATACGCCGAGTTGTAGACGCCCGGTGTGAGCACCACGACGTTCGGCGCCTCCATGCCGCCGGGCGCGCTCGCCCGCAGCGCCTGCAGCAGCCGGTACGGATAGTCGCCGACCGGGCGGACGCGCATCGAGGTGAACAGCTCCGGGAGGGTCTGCGCCATGACGCGCCGGTTCGAGATCACGTAGCTCACGCCGCTCGGCACGCGCACGTTGTCTTCGAGAACGCGCCACTCCCCGCGTTCATCCCTGATCAGGTCGATGCCCGACACCTGGATGCGCACGCCGTTCGCGCTCTCGATGCCGGCCGCGGCCCGATGGAAGTGCGCCGACGACGTGATGAGCCCCGCCGGGATGACGCCGTCGCGCACGGCGTTCTGCGCGCCGTAGACGTCGCTCAGAAAGGCCTCGAGCGCATGGACCCGCTGTTTGACGCCGGCTTCGACGCGCATCCACTCGCGCTGCTCGATCACGCGCGGAACCGCGTCCAGCGGGAACGGACGCTCCTCGCCCGCGAAGTCGAAGGTCACACCCTGGGCGAGGTATGAACTGGCGAGAGCATCGGTGCGGCCGCGCAGCTCGTCCTGGGTGAGGGCGGCGAGGGCGGTGTAGAGCTCGCGGTAGGCGGGGCGGGCGTTGGCCGCCTCGGCGGAGCGGCCGTAGTCGCCGAACATCTCGTCCCAGGCGGCGCTTCTCCCCCGCCGCCTGCGCACGGCCAGACTGCCGTAGCTGTCGAAGAGATCTCCCATGTCCGGACACTACCCAGCGCGCGTTTCCCCCACGTTTCCCCACGTTTCGTTCTCGCTACGCTGCGCTGCGCCTGCCCCAGCCTCCCCTTCCTACGTGTGGATTCGATCAACTCAAACGACTGAATCGAGTCGGGCGTTAATCACGCCCAGCGCCCCTCTGGCGTGCATAATCCCCGACTCGATGAAATGGCTCGGCCGAACAACTTGATCGAGCCACCTGAGCGAACCCGGGCGGCGGGCGCAGGGGCTCAGGGCTGGAGGCGGGCGTGCGTCCAGGGCGCGGCAACCGAGGTACGCCGGTACGCGAGGCGGCGGTGCAGGCGGGACGTACGCCCCTGCCAGAACTCGATCGACGTCGGCACCAGACGGTAGGCGGCCCAATCGCCGGGCATCCGGATGGCGTCCGAACCCTCATCGAGCGCAGCCGCCCGCGCCGCGAGCCCGCCCTCGTCGTCGAGCGGCGCACCCTGTCGTGAGGCGGCCGTCGTCGCCTGCGCCGCCCGCGGTCGATCGGCGAAGAGCGCCGCAGACTCGGCGTCGGAGAGCCGCTCCACCGGTCCTTCCACCCGCAACTGCTGCATCGTCTCCCGCCAGTAGAACCCGAGCGCCGCGTACGGCGTCGCCGCGAGGTCGCGACCCTTGCGGCTCGACGTGTAGGTGCCGAACAGGAAGCCCTGCGCATCGAGGTCCTTGACCAGGATGATCCGCGTCGACGGAAGCACGGTGCCGCCATCGACCGCGCCCGCCGTCGCGAGGGAGGCCGCCCACGGCTCCCGCACGGCCGCCGCCTCCGCACCGTCGAGCCACGCCCGCAGCAGCGGCACGGGATCGTTCGGCGGCGCGTCGAATTCGGCCAGCACGATGCTCTCGTCGCCGCTCAACGCCGCCCGCTCCGCGATGCCCGCACCGGTCTCTTCTCGCGTCTCCGACATGACATCGACTGTACTCACGGCCGGGATGACGGCGATCGGCCCGCCATGACGGCGACCGGCCCCACGGCGGCGATCGGCCCCACCATGACGGCGATCGGACCCGGGATGACGCGGATCGAAACCGCGATCCGCTGTGCTCGGCCCCGGGATTCGGCAGAATGGCCAGATGACCACTCCGATCTCCGGGACCCACTACGGCCTCAGCGCTGGCGACTACCACGCGACCATCGCCTCCGTGGGCGCCACCCTCCGCACGCTCGAATTCAAGGGGCGCCCGCTCGTCGTCCCGTTCGACGCCGATGAGGTGCGACCTGCATTCCGCGGCGCGACGCTCGCGCCCTGGCCGAACCGCGTCGCCGACGGCCGCTACACCTTCAACGGCGTGGAGCAGCAGCTGCCGCTCACCGAGCCCGCCCGCGGCAACGCGCTGCACGGCCTGGCGGCCTGGCTGGACTTCGAGGTCGTCGACCGCTCCGCGAGCAGCGTCACCCTCGAGGCGACCATCGAAGCGCAGGCCGGCTACCCGCACCGCGTCGACGTCGACGTCACCTTCACCCTCGACGAGGACGGCCTGCACACCGCCGTCACCGCCACCAACTCCGGCACCGACGCTGCCCCCTGGGGCACCGCCCCGCATCCCTACCTCGTCGCCGGCCCCGGACGCGTCGACGACTGGGCGCTCCACCTCCCGGCGTCGACGGTGCTCACCGTCACCGAGGACCGCCTCCTCCCGGTAGGGAACGCCGACGTGCAGACGGAGAACGGCGGAGCCTTCGACTTCCGCACCCCGCACCTCATCGGCGACCTCTTCATCGACCACGCCTTCACCGACCTCGAGCGCGACGATGCCGGCATCACGACCGTCACCGTCCGCGCCGCCGACGGCAGCGGAACCGCGATGACCTGGGACACCGCGTGCCCGTGGGTGCAGATCCACACCGCCGACAACCCGGCATCGGATGCCCACCGGGCCGGTCTCGCGGTCGAGCCGATGACCTGCCCGCCCGACGCGTTCAACTCGGGCATCGACCTGATCGTGCTCGAGCCCGGCGCGACGTCGACGGCGAGCTGGGTCATCCGGGCCGCCTAGGGTCAGCCACGCGGGGCGCGCCACGCCCGGACCGCCCGTAACTCCGGAAGTCCGAGGCGACACGCGGCCCACTGCGGCATGACTCCGGATGCTCGACGCCGATCAGGCCCGATCATCCGGAGTTGTGCAGGGCCGATCATCCGGAGTCATGCGCCGGCCAGCCTCGCGCGCAGCGACGCCAGCAGCAGATCGACCCCGAGGTCGAACGCGCGGTCCGCCCGAACCTGCCCGGGTTCGCCGCCCGCCACCAGCCGGCCGAGTGCGCTCCCCGGTTCCGCCTGCCACACCTCGGGCGGCGCCGACAGGTCGAGCCCGGAGCCCAACGCGAAGGCATCGAGCACGGCCACGATCACGAGCACCTCGTCGTCGGGGAACCCGGCAGACAGCAGGGCCTCGGCGAGCGCTTCGTAGTAGCCGAGCACGGTCACATCCGTCACCGGCTTGCCGACCAGCAGCGGCAGCACGAGCGGATGCTCGGCGAACATCGCGCGCTGCGAGCGCACCACGTACGCGACGACGGCGTCCCACGCGAGCCCCTCGGGAACCGAGATCGCCGCACGCACCGCGAGGCGCCCGCGCATCAGCTCGACGATCGCATCCCGGCCCTCGACGTGGTTGTAGAGCGACGACGGCGTAACACCGAGTTCGCGGGCGAGCGCGTTGACGCCGAACGCCTTGCCGGCGTCGACGAGGGCGATCGCCGCATCGGCGATCCCGTCGGCGCTCAGGATGGGCGATGACGGTCTCGGCACGGCTGCCCCTTTCGCTCGCGGCTCACGGTGTGCATAATAAACGAACACTATTCGTTTTAGCATCCGGATGGAACCCATGACCTTCACGCTCGTCCGCGCCACCACTCCCCCGACCTCGCTCGCCCGCGTGCCCGGCAGCCGCGACGACAGCGCGCCGCTGCGCATCGGCGTCGTGCAGCACGCCTGGCAGCCCGACGCCGAGACCCTCGCCGCCGAGCTCAGCTCCGCCGTCGCGATCGCGGCCGCCGACGGGGCGCAGATCGTCTTCCTGCCCGAGCTGACCCTCTCCCGCTACCCGGCCGACACGCTGCCGACCGGCCGCGCCGACGAGCTGGCCGAAGACCTGGAGACCGGGCCGACCCGTCGCTGGGCGGCCGAAGCCGCCGCGGCGAACGACGTCTACGTGCACGCCTCGCTCTACCAGCGCACCGGCGACAGCGACGGACGCGGCCTGAACACGGCCATCGTGGTCGCGCCGTCGGGCGAGATCGTAGCCAAGACGCACAAGCTGCACATCCCGGTGACGGCCGGCTACTACGAAGACAAGTACTTCCGCGCCGGTCCGGCCGAGCAGCCGTACCCTGTGCACGAGGTCGCGGCCCTGCCCGGCGTGCGACTCGGCATGCCGACGTGCTGGGACGAGTGGTTCCCCGAGGTCGCGCGCGCCTACAGCCTGCAGGGCGCCAACGTGCTGGTCTACCCGACCGCGATCGGCTCCGAGCCCGACCATCCCGAGTTCGACACGCAGCCGCTGTGGCGCCAGGTCATCGTCGGCAACGGCATCGCGAACGGCACCTTCATGGTGGTGCCGAACCGCATCGGCTCCGAGACGCGACCGGATGGCACCCCGGGCAACACCTTCTACGGATCGTCGTTCGTCAGCGACCCCTACGGCCGCATCCTCGCCGAGGCGCCGCGCGACGAGCAGGCCGTGCTCGTGGTCGACCTCGACCTGCCGCAGCGTGACGACTGGCTGGAGCTGTTCCCGTTTCTGGCCACGCGCCGCCCCGACACGTACGAGGTGCTGGGCGCCTCCGGCTCGAGCGACGCCCGATGAGTTGGACGATGCCCCACGAGGGCGACCGGCACGAGCGCACCTGGCTGGCCTGGCCGACCGCCGGCTACACGCTCGGCGACACGGCCGAGGAGGCGGAAGAGGCGCGCACCACCTGGGCCGCTGTCGCCAATGCCACCGCGGAGTTCGAACCGGTGTCGGTCGTCGTCGATCCCCGCGACCGCGACATTGCGCCGCGCTACCTCTCCGGTTCGATCGAGCTGCACGAGGCGCCGCTCAACGACGCCTGGATGCGCGACATGGGTCCGACCTTCGTGCGATCGGAGACCGGCGAGCTCGGCGCGGTCGACTGGGTGTTCAACGGCTGGGGCGCGCAGGACTGGGCGCAGTGGGACAAGGACAGCCTGGTCGGCGCGCAGGTCGCGTCGTGGTCGGGCGCCGAGCTGATCTCGAGCGGTCTCGTGAACGAGGGCGGCGGTATCCACGTCGATGGCGAGGGAACGGTTCTCGCGACGGACACGGTGCAGCTCGATCCCGGACGCAACCCCGGGATCACGAAGCCGGAGATCGAGGCGGAGTTCGCACGGACCATCGGCGCGACGACGACGATCTGGCTTCCGCGCGGGCTCACCCGGGACTCCGAGCGCTTCGGAACCCGCGGCCACGTCGACATCGTCGCGGCGTTCGCCCGGCCCGGCGTCGTGCTGCTGCACACCCAGCGCGACAAGTCGCATCCGGATGCCGCCGTCTCACGCGAGATCCGCGCCGCGCTCGAATCGGCGACGGATGCGGCGGGCCGCGCCCTCGAGATCATCGAGGTTCCGGCGCCGGCCACGCTGCGCGACGACGAGGGCTGGACCGACTACAGCTACATCAACCACCTGCTCGTCAACGACGGCGTGATCGCGTGCAGCTTCGGCGACGCGCACGACGCCGAAGCGGCCGCGCTCCTCGCCGACGCGTACCCGGGCCGTCGCGTCGTGACCGTCGATGCACGCCCGCTCTTCGCGCGCGGCGGCGGCATCCACTGCATCACGCAGCAGCAGCCCGCGCTCTGAACCCGCGCGCGCCGCGCACCCCGCCCCGCTCCGCGCGCCGCGCACACGCAATCGAGTCCGAACTTGTTGCCCCGACACGCCATGCGGCAGCGCAACAAGTTCGGACTCGATTGTGGTGGAGGGTGGGCGCGGCGCTCCACGACGGGCCGCGCCCAGCTTGAGGGGAGCGGTCAGGCCGCCCCGATGATCGCCGCGGCCGTCTCGCGCCCGACGCGGATCGCGCCGTCGACGTGCTGGTATCCCTTGCCGGCCATGTCGCTGCACGAGAAGTGGATCGGCCCGACGGGCGTGCGCAGGTCGGCGCCGTAGCGCGCCAGCCCGCCCATGTCGAAGCTGGCCGCGTAGGCGCCGCGCGTCCACTCCTCGCTGCCCCAGTCGCTCTCGTAGTAGACGACCGGGCTCAGCGCCTTCTCGCCGTAGTAGTGCGAGAGCGACTCCAGGATGCGCACCTTGCGCTCCTCGGCCGAAAGCCGGAAGACCGCGTCGGCCGCCTCATCCGAGACGAAGCCGACGAGCGTCCCGCGCGGGTCTCCGTCGTAGCAGTTGTCGTACGCCTCGTGTACGAGCTCGTACGGGCTGAACGCCGTTCCCGAGTAGCCGTCTTCGCGCCAGAACGGCGTCTCGTAGACCGCGTGCACCTTGATGACGAAACCCATCGACAAGTGCTGGTGCAGCTGCTGCTGGCGGCGCGGCAGTGGAGGCTCGTACGAGATCCTGCTGATCAGCACGGGTGGCAGGGCCAGGATGGCGAACCGCGCCTTCACCTCGACACCGTCTGCGATCGCCGTGACTCCCGCCTCGTCCCAGCGCAGGGTCCGCACCGGCGCGTTGAGGTGCACGTCGTCGCCGAGTCGGTCGGCGAGCAGCAGCGGCACCTGCTGCAGTCCGCCCTTGACCCGCTTGTCGAGGATGAAGTCGGCGTCGACCAGGTTCGAGAAGCTGCCCGCCGAGGCGGCCATCAGCAGCGCCTGCAGCGCCGAGAACGCGTGGGCCGGCTTGGTGAGCATCGCCCCGGCGATGAACATGCCGATGTTGAGCCGCGCCTCCTCATCGTCGGTCTGCGTCTCGAGCCAGCGCCGGAAC
This sequence comes from Leifsonia sp. 10N434, assembly GCF_056394405.1. Classification (NCBI taxonomy): domain Bacteria; kingdom Bacillati; phylum Actinomycetota; class Actinomycetes; order Micrococcales; family Microbacteriaceae; genus Leifsonia; species Leifsonia sp. 10N434. The sequence continues at coordinate 350,046 of NZ_JBFTHV010000001.1, forward strand.
GAGATCTCGTCGAGCTCCTCGGCGAGCGGGTGCTCCCACGGGCGATCCGGGTCGATCTCGGCCACCAGCGCGTCGAGCTTGTCGATCAGGCTGACGATCTCGTGCTCGGTCTTGGGCGGCACAGGGAAGATCTCGCCGTCGAAGGTGCGGCGCTCTCCGCTCGGACTGATGTAGATGTTGCGGCCCTCGCGATAGCGCTCGTAGGTCTCGAGGCCGAGGTCGGCGAGGGTGTCGATGAGCGCATCCTGATCGGGAGAGACCCACTGGCCGCCGATCTCGAGCGTGGCGCCGTCGACGTCGTCGGTCCAGAGCCGCCCGCCGACGCGGTCGCGGGCTTCGAGCACGGCCACGGTGAGCCCGGCCTTCTTCAGTTCGGTGGCCGCGGTGAGACCGGAGGCGCCTGCGCCCACGATCACCACATCACGTTCGATGCTGCTCATTGCCTGTCTTCCGTTCGATGGTTCGTGTTCGATCTTCGAGGTTCACGACTCACCGCGATCGTAGGTCGGGGCGTCGCCTGCTGGACTATACGCGGTGTACAGCAGGTGCGCATCCGACCGACAGCATGGCGGATGCGCGACGCGCCGGCACCGACGCGCACCGGACTGTGCGGCGATGCTCAGCGAGAACGCTCCCGTTTCCCGGTGCGGCGGGTTAGAGTGCCGCATGCCCGAGCCGACAGCGCCGCCCTCCGCGGATGCGTCGCGCCCGTCGGTGACGCGGCGCGCGTTCCTGATCGGAGCCGTCGGCGCTGCAGCCGCGCTGACGACGGCCGCCGTGCTCGCCGAGCCGCTGGTGCTGCAGAACACGATCTTCTCCGGCGTCCCCCGCGGCAAGCGCGTCAGCGAGCTCTTCGCCTCCGACCCGTTCACGGTCGCGCATCGCGGCGGTTCCGCCGACTGGCCCGAGATGTCGCTGTTCGCGTACCAGCAGTCGGCCGCCCATCACGTGGATGCCCTCGAGATCTCCCTGGCGCGCACCGCCGACGGCGTGTGGTTCGGACTCCACGATGCGACCCTCGACCGCACATCCGGCACCTCGGGATTCGTCGCCGCCGGCCACACCTGGAGCGAGGTCTCGAAGCACACGATCACCGCCGCCGAGACCAGCGACCCCGCACAGCCCCGGAGGCCGTACCTGCGTTTCGAGGACCTGCTGCGCGAGTTCGGGGAGACCCACACGATCTTCATCGACCCGAAGGTGGTTCCGGCGGAGCACTTCCCTGAACTGCTGAAGCTGACGAAGCGCGTGTCGAGGCCTCGCGAGACGTTCGTAGCGAAGGGCTACTGCACCAGCGGCGCGTGGCCGGCGTTCGCGGCCGAGCAGAAGTGGCGTTCCTGGGGGTACTACTACGGCGCGGAAATCGAGGCGGCGCCCGAGCTGCTGAGCTCGACCCAGGCGCGCTGGTCCTCGCTCGGGCTCGACTACCAGGCGTCGAGCGGCAGCTGGTCGCAGGTGACGGCGCTGGGCAAGCCGGTCATCGGCCACATCATCCCGACGCGCACGGGCGCGGACCGGGTCAGGACCCTCGGCGCCCAGGGGTTGATGCTCTCGGGCGTGACCGAAGTGCTGGGCTGACGCAGCCGCGGGGCGTCGGCCGCTCGACAGCGGTCGCCCGCTTACAGAGCCGGGCGCAGGTGCTCGATCGCCCAGCCGGCCAGTGTGCCGGGGGTCGTGGTCAGCGGTGAGCGAGGCTGCTCGGGAGTAAAGCCCTCGCGCTTGCCGACCGACATGCCGAGGATCCCGTCCACCGCCACCTCGCTCATCCCCGCGGCCCGCAGGGCGGCGCGCTCGTCGTCGTCCGGGATCTGCTGCGCCTCGATGGTCGTGCCGGTCGCCGCCGACAGTTCCGTGGCCGCCTGGGACCAGGTCAGGTCGGCCGGCCCGTGCACCGCCTGCACCTGCCGGCCGCTCCAGTCCCGCGCGAGCAGTCGCAGTGCGGCGACGGTCGCGATGTCGCGCGGATCCACCCACGGCATCGCGTCGTCGAGTAGCCGCGTCGTCGTGAGGCGTCCCGCTCGCAGTCCGTCGACGTCCGCCAGCAGATTGGTCATGAAATACCCGCAGCGCAGGTGGATCAAAGCGGTGCCGGTCTCCTCCCGTGCCGCATCCAGTCGTTCCTCGACGGCCGCCAGCCCGTCGATGAATCCCGCACCGTCGCGCAGTTCGGCGCCGATACTGCTCTGGAAGACAACGCGCGGCATGCGGTTGCGGCGCATCGCTTCGGCGAGGCCCTCCCCCGTGCGCTCGGCGTCGGCGTTCGGGTCGGGCAGCGACCAATCATCCGGATGCACCCAGTAGACCGCTTCGACGTCGCGCGTCGCCTCCATCACGTAGTCGGGGTCGCGCAGGTCGCCGACCGCCAGGTCGACGCGCTCGCGCACCTCCGGGTCGAGGCGATCGGGGTCGCGCAGCAGGAGCCGCGGGCGCTCGCCGGCCTGGAGCAGCAGCCGCACGACATGGGACCCGACATTGCCGGTCGGGGTGGTGACAGCGATCACGAGGATCTCCTCTCGTCGATGTGCACGCACGATACCTCCGACCACCGTCGGAGCCGGGGGTGATTCAGTCCGCTACCGCCGCCGATGGCGTGCGCTCGAGCACGAAGAGGTGACAGCGCACGTCGTAGTAGCTGTCCGTCATCCCGGCGTCGTCCATGCCGAGCCGCTGACAGACCCGGATCGACGCCTCGTTCCCCGGGCGCACCACCGCGATCAGGCGCTCGGCGCCGGATGCGAAAGCGTACTGCGCCAGCAGCTCTGCGGCGCTGGTCGCATAGCCGCGTCCCCACGCATCCGGATGGAAGTGCCAGCCGATCTCGAGTTCAGTAGAGCGTTCGCTCTCGCCCGACCGCCGGACGCCCTGGATCATCACCGTGCCCAGCAGTTCACCGGAGTCAGCGGCCTCGACTGCCCAATAGCCCCGCACGGGGTCATCCACCGCCGCCAGCCGCTCGATCAGCGCATCCGCGGCGGCGCGGTCCTTCATCAGCGTGGGCCGACGTCCGAGGAACCGCTGAACATCCTCGTTCGAATACAGGTCGAAGACGAACGGAGCGTCTGCTGCGCGCCATGGCCGGAGTGTGACGCGATTCCCCCTGATCACTTTCACGCCGCCGACCATATACCGACATTGCGGATCCCAGTGCATCAACCGAAGACGAGGTACGTCCCCGGCTTGCCGGGCTCGACGAGCTCGAACTTCAGGCGCAGTCCCGCGCGACGCAGGAGTTCCACCTGCTCGGTGAATTGCTCATTCGTGACGAAGACGGCTCTCTCCACCTTCCACTCGTCCGCGAACCAGGTGCGAAGGGCGGCCAGAAGCCGCTCATCCATTCCCTTCTCCATCTGACTGCGACGAGCCCAGAAGTACACGACGGCCTCCACGTCGGCCCACTCGTCGTCACCGACGGGAGTGACCGCGGATTTCGCGAGGAAGGAGGCGCCGATGGGGAAGACATAGACGCAGCCGAGGGATTCGCCGCCATCCGGAGCGAGCACCGTGTAGGTGAATGCACGCCCTTGGGCGTGACGTTCTTGCAGGCCGACGAGGTCCTCACGGTTCGCCTCCACCGTGAAGTCGTCCGCGGGCCAGTCCGATTGCTCCCAGAGCCGCAGGTCCTCCCGCGTCTCAATCACGGCCGCATGATCCTTCTCCGCGTCGTCGGCCACGATCGGGCGAAGCACGAACTCCTCGGTCGTCAGCCCAGCGGGAACGGGTCCGCTCCACGGGGTGTTCGCCACGCCGGCCTCCTTCGACAAGGGAGTCAGGCTATTCCCTTCGCGCGCCGAGGTAAAGCGACGCGGTCGCGGCACGGCGTGGAACGGGAGCGGGACTTGAACCCGCGACACCACGATCACAGTGATGACGCGGTCTGCGATTGAGTTGCGGGCACAATGTGGGCAAGTGGACCAGGGGCGCCTTCACCGACACGCCCCCGATCGCCAGACGCGCGACTCAATTGCGGTGACACTGGCCACGTGCAGCATCTGCGAATCATCGCCCCCGCCAACCTCGTCGACCAGGTGCTCACGACCCTCCAGGACAACGTGGCGACGACCAACATCGTTCGCATCCCGAAGGCCGCTACCCGACCTGTCGGCGACCTGGTGCTCTGCGATGTCGCCCGCGAAGGGGTGAGCATCCTGCTCGACCAGCTTCAGCAACTCGGGGTGCAGCACGAGGGCTCGATCTCGGTCGACGACATCGGCATCGAGATCTCGGATGCGGCGAAGCGCGCAAGCCGCGCCGCCCCCGGGCACGCCGCCGACGCGGTGGTGTGGCAAGAGATCGAGCAGCGCACTCATGAAGAGACCAGCCTCTCCCCCACCTTCCTGACGTTCATGTCCGTCGCCACCATGATCGCCGCGATCGGTGTGGTCTTCGACGAACCCATCCTCATCGTCGGCGCGATGGTCGTCGGTCCAGACTTCGGCCCGCTTGCCGCGCTCTCAGTGGGCCTCGTACGGTGGCGACCTCGGATGATCGCTCAATCCGTCCTCGCACTCGCCATCGGGTTCGCCGTCGCTATCGCGATCACCATCCTGTTCACCTTGCTGCTCACCGCACTCCACCTGATGTCACCCGCCGACCTGCTGCACTCCCGGCCTCTGACCGATTTCATCTGGAGGCCGAACGTGCTCAGCTGGGTGGTCGGTTTCCTCGCCGGCATCGCCGGCTTGCTGTCTCTGTCAACCGCGAAGTCGGGCGCACTCATCGGGGTTCTGATCTCGGTGACGACGATTCCGGCCGCCGCGAACGCCGCTGTCGCCCTCGCTTACGGGGCCACCGAGCAGGCCGTCGGCGCACTCATCCAGTTGGTCATCAACCTCGCCGCGATCACACTCGGCGGGGTGGCGACCCTGATTGTGCAGCGCGTGAACCAGCGACGGCACGCAGCACAGGCGATCACCGGACAGCACGGTACGGTCTGACCGTCTGGTCGGCGAGGCGGCGACCGAGCAGACGGTCAGTCGCCGCAGGACCCGGCCAAGCTGGTGACGGTCAAGGACGGCCCCATCGTCGACGCGATCAATGCCGCTTGGGCGCAGAGCCACCCGAGCAACGCGAAGCTGATCGTAGCCGGTACCGACGACGACCTGTGGCAGTCCTACCTGTCGGACAACTCCCAGACTGCCGACGACTTCGTTAAGGCTTACTTGTGGAATCACACTGCTCAGGGCCTCGACGCCGGCGGCATGCCCGTCACAGTGCAGCACTCCGGACTGAGCCAGCTCTGGGCAGGCAAGGATGCCGCGAACTTCTTCGGCGTCGCCGTCGACAGTGGTCACTACCCCGACGTCTTCGGCGAGGTGCAGGAGGGCGTGATCTACTCGGGTCCGACCAAGCTCGCCGAGCACGGCGGCATGAACACCGGCGACCGGCACGTGCTGATGGTCATCGACGGTTCCGGCGTTCCGGCACAGGTGAACTCGGCGCCCGTCGAGACCACCCAGGTCGCCCCAACGATACTGGCGGCCCTCGGCCTCGACCCGTCGTCGCTGACCGCCGTTCAGAAGGAAGGCACCCAGGTGCTTCCCGGCATCATCGGATCGCGACGCGACAACTGACGCAGGCGCATTGGCGGGTGATCCGACCCAACGCGAAGGGCCGGGGGTCGGCACCCCGGCCCACTTCGCGCCCCGGCCCCGCTACGCGGTCACCCACGTCTCAACGGGTATCGCCGGCTTGGTCGCGTGTTGAATCTTCCTGGCGGCAGGTTGGTCGCACATCTCGCGGGGGCGGGATGTGCGACCCCACGCATTTCTGGGCAAGCAGACGGTTCGCAACCGGCGAGCCAGACCGGAGTGCCGTGTCGTGACCCATGCCGCCCGTGACGAGAATCGCTCGAGTGGAAAGGCCAGAGCCGACGGGCGCGCAGCGAGAACAGTACAGGTTTCGCTGTACTATTGGCGCATGACCACCACTGCCCCAGCCGCCACGGTGACCCATACTGCCGCCCTGGCGCGGTTCGGTCACGCCCTGTCCGACGCCACCCGTGTTGGGATACTGCTTTCCCTGCGTGAAGCTCCCGCGTTCCCCGCCGACCTGGCTGACGCGCTGGGCGTGTCTCGTCAGGTGATGTCGAACCAACTCGCCTGCCTGCGAGGATGCGGCCTCGTCGAAGCCATCCCTGAGGGCAGGCGCACCTGGTACCGGCTGGCCGATGGGCATATCGCGCCCGCGCTGGATGAGCTGCTGCGGGTGACCCTGTTCGTGGAGCCCGGCTGCTGCGCGGGAGAGGAATGCCACTGCGCATGAGCGCCACCATCATGGACCGCACATCCGTCCTTCAGCGACGCATCCGTTGGGTCGTCGCGGCGACGATCGGCTACAACCTCATAGAAGCAGTGGTCGCGATCACCGCCGGTACCGCAGCATCCTCCGGCGCACTCATCGGGTTCGGGTTGGACTCGACGATCGAGGTCCTCTCCGCGGCCGCTGTTGCATGGCAATTCACCCGACGCGATCCCGAGCGGTGGGAGAAGCCCACCCTGCGGGTGATCTCGATCGCCTTCTTCGCACTGGCCGCCTATGTGATCATCAGCTCATTGCTGACCGTGTTCGGCCGCGCGGACGTCCACCACTCACCCGTTGGGATCGTGCTGACCGCGTTGAGCGTGATCGTCATGCCGTTCCTGTCTCTCGCCGAGAGGCGCGCGGGACGCGAGCTCGGCTCCGCAACAGCGGTCGCGGACTCCAAACAGACACTGATCTGCACCTACCTCTCGGCCGCCGTTCTGGTCGGCCTGCTGCTCAACTCGCTCCTCGGATGGTGGTGGGCTGACCCGATCGCCGCACTCGTCATCGCGTTCTTCGCGATCCGCGAAGGGATCGAGGCGTGGAAGGGGGACGCATGCGCCACTTCCGTTGGGATGCTGCTCGAGGACGAGCACGAGCACGACGATGAGGATCACCACCACCACGACTGACCGGAGCCGCTCGACCGACGAGTTCGCGGGGCGAAGTCTCCACACGGCTAACGATCGCTCAGAAACCGGTCGGCTCGATTTTGAGCAAGCGAGGGTTCGACAAGGGTTCTTTCTTGCGCTGGCGACGGCCCAGCGCTCGGCGTCGACGGCCGAGTAGTCGGCCTGGTCGTAGGTCTGCTCGAGCCCGTGGTCGAGGAACATGCGTGCGCTGCGGCCGTTGATCTCCCTGAACGGGTGCCCGAAGGAAGTAACGGTGCCTTGATCTGCGCGCATGGCGCTGGCTACGCTCCTTGATCGTGATCTATCAGGACCCTCTTGCGTATCTGCTCGGCATCGAAGGGTCCGCTCTGCTCGACGCATGGGCCGGTGACCACGATCAAGCCTTCGTCGAAGACCGGGTCGCCGAGATCCGCCGATTGCTCGCCGACGGGAAACTCCAGAATCGTGGGGTGCTCGCGGAGCGCGTGGCCGCTGACGTCACCTATCAGCAGCAGGCGCCCGACTACGACGCGAATGCGGGCGGTGGCCTCTTCGCGATCGACGAGCCGGTCATCACCGAATGGCTGGCGCGCCGCGAGGTCGGCGTCGCCCTGGATGCCGCGTGCGGCACAGGGCGATTCGCGCGGATTCTCGCCGACCTCGGCCACACCGTGATCGGCGTCGACGGGTCACCGGACATGCTCGAGCTGGCCCGAGAGCGTGTCCCGGAGGGCGACTTCCAACTGGGATCAGTCGATCGACTGCCTCTCGCCGACCGATCAGTCGATGTGGTCGTGTGCGCGCTCGCGCTCGTCCACGTGAGCGACCTCGGCCCGGTGTTCGCCGAGTTCGCCCGTGTGCTGCGCCCGGGTGGCGCGCTCCTCATCTCAGACGTGCATCGCGAGCTCACCACGATCGGCTCGGGCATCAAGGGTCTAGGACCCGACGGCGAGCGCCGCCTCGCCCCGGCATTCCGGCATCCCCTCGGCGACTATCTTCGGGCCGCGCTCGCCGCGAGACTCGAGCTGCTTAGCTGCGAGGAGCCGGCCCTCCACTGGGACGACTCGCCGCTGCCGAGGCCGAGCACCGAGATCGGCGACTGGCCGGCGTGGCCATGGTCTCTGATGGCATACGTGCCCGAGGCGACGCGCGCGGTCTCCGGCCGTCCGCAGCTGCTCCTCCTGCACTTCGCTCAGCCTGCGTCCTGAGCCTGCGCCCTGCCCCCGGTCCTGGGCCTGCGACCGCTCTGCCGAGCGGACCGCTACTCCAGGTCGTCCTCATCGACGAGTTGAACGCTGTGCACTCCGGCGATTGCGCTCAGGGCGGCACCGGAGGCCGATGTACGCGAGGATTGCGACGATCGGCCCGTGCTCGCTGCAGGCTTCAAGGCGTTTCGCCACCTGGTCGTTGGTCAGGTATGGCGGCGGGCGAGGGTAAGAGACGGGACGACATCGTCTTCGACCATGGCCAGCAGGGCGTTCGCCTTCAGTGTTCACTAGACCAGTACGCACCGCCGACGAATCTCGCTAATTCGCTCATCCCTTTCACGCCGGCACTGACAACGAGCACGGCGAGGACCACTGCGAACCACGGGTACGCGATCACGTCCACCGCGCAAGCCTAGGCCGCGCCGCGGCGCGCGTCACTCGTCGACGTACAGACCGAGCTGATCGCCGAGCCTGTCGCGTTCGAGCAGACGGCGGCCGGCGCCTTTCGCGCTCGCCGTGGTGAGGGTGGTGAGGATGTGGATGACGAGCGCCACAGACGTCGGCGAGTTGGCGAAGGATGCGCTCGCGGTGTCGACGACGAGGCACTCGTCTGCGATGGCGACGAGGGGCGCATCCGGAGCGTCGGTGATCACCACGAGGGTGCCGCCGGCCTTCTTGAACAGCTCGGCCATGTCGATCGTGTATTTGCGGTACCGGGCGAGCGAGAAGGCCACCAGCACATCGCTGGCGCGAACGTCGCTGAGCACATCCAACGGCCGCACGATGGTGCCGTCGATGAGGGTGACGTTGGCCAGGCCGGCGCTCAGGTCCATCGCCAGCAGGGATGCGAACGTGAACGACTTCGCGGCTCCGAGCACGAAACGGCGACGGGCGGCGACGATGGATCCGGCGATGCGTTCGAATGCCGGGTCGTCGCGTGCCCAGTCGAGGGCGTGCGAGAGTTGTTCGCGCTCCTGCTCGATGACGCGACGCTTCAGCACCAGCGCCGACCGGCGCTGCACTCGGGCGTCGTATCGCTCGTGCGGGCTGTTGAGGTCGACGGGTTTCACATCTCGCCTTTCCGAAGACATAGACAGCAGTATCACAGGCCGTCAGGCTGCGAGCTGCCTGAGCAGCTCGTCACCGGCCGTTCGCATGAGCGCGAGGGCGCGGTCGCGCACGTCCATGCCGCTCTCCCAATTGGCGAGCACGGCATACGCGATGCGGCGGTCGGGGGACATCACCAGGCCGGTGTCGGCCCGCACGGTGGAGATCGTGCCGGTCTTGTTCCACAGCCAGACACCGTGATCGAAGAAGTAGTGGGCGAGCGGGTCGAGGCCGAATGCCGACGCCACCATGGAGAGGTCCATGCCCGCTCCGAGCCACCGCTGGAGGGTGTCGGCGGATGCGGGGCTGAGGTCGGCGGCCGTCGCAGTGCGCGTGACGAACCGGACGAGATCTTCAGCGCTTGCGTGCGAGAGCCTGCGCGGAGCGCCTGGAGGCAGCGGCCAGCGCACGATGTCGTCGAGACCGGAGTACAGGTATCCGAGGTCGCGCGTGTGCTCCTGCACGACGGGAAGCCCGATGACCCGGCACAGCGTGTTCGTCGCCGCGTTGTCGCTGACCGCACCGATCAACGCCGCAACGTCGTAGAGCGACAGCGTGTCAGCCTGCAGCAGATACCAGAGACCGGAGTTGTCCATCCACTCCGCCGGTCTGCGGGTGACGCGATCTTCGAGCGACCGAGCGCCGGCGTCGACCTCGGTGAGGAGGCGATGCAGCAGAAAGATCTTCCCCACGCTCGCGGTGTTGAGAACGAGGTCCGGCTGGTGGCTGAACACCGTCGCCCCGGTGTCGACATCGACCGCCAGAGCGGAGAACCGGAGGCCCGGCAGCTCACTCTCCTGCTCCTCGAACGCGACTGTCACGACCGGGCGCTCCCGGTCACATACCAGCGCAGCTGTTCGCCGATCGCGTGCATGGCGTCGAGCGCGGGAGCCCGGAGATCGTCGTCGGAATCCTTCCAATTGGCCGCGACGGCGTAGGCGACGGATGCGGCCGGTCCGGTGAGGTGGCCGATGTCGATGCGCGCAAACGACGTGCTGCCGGTCTTGTGGCGGAGCACCATGCCCTGGTACTCCGGCTCGACGTGCGCGAGCGGGTCGAGCAGGAGGGAGTCGGCGACCATCGAGGTGTCCGTATCCGCTGCCAGCCAGTCGAGCACACGGTCGCTGACGGCACGGGAGATGACATCACCCACACCGAGACGGCGCATCAGCTCGGCGAGCTCTGCGCCCGTTCCATACGACGGGGTCCACGGCAGGTCAGGGGTGCGCTCGTTGCGGATGTAGTCGTGCAGTGACGTGTTCGCGAAGCCGAGCGCGGGGGCGACTGCTCGCACCTCGTCGAGGCCGCACAGCCACAGAAGCGCATTGGTGGCGAGGTTGTCGCTGACCGCGCCGACCAGCAGGGCGGCGTCGGCGACCGTCACGCGCTGATCGCGCATCCGGTAGAGCAGTCCGGAATCGGCGACGCGGTGCTCATCGGGGATCTGGATGCGCTGGTCGGGGTCGAGCTCGCCCGACTCCAGCCGGCGAGCCACCTCGATCAGCAGGAACACCTTGCCGACGCTCGCCGTCTCGCAGACCACGTCGGGAGTGTGCGAGGCGAGCACACGCCCGTCGCCGGCGCCGAGGACGCTCAGCGACCACCGCATCCGAGGGTCGAGAGCCGGCAGGTCGATGGCGCGCGAATCGCCGGCCATCAGAGCGAGCCCCCGACGACCAGGTGCTCGGGCTCTCCCGCACGGGCGATCAGCGATCCGTCGACATTGAGCGGGACGCTGAGTGCGTTGGGATCGTGTCCGAAACCCTGCTCCCACAGCACGGGGACGCCCAGGTCCAGCAGCAGCTCGTCGACGAGCGCCCGGATCGCGCCGAGATCGCCGCACTCGTGCCAGGAGCCGAGCACCACCGCCGCTGCGTCACCCAGGCGGCCGGCGCGGCCGAGCTGGGTCAAGAATCCGTCGATCCGATACGGCTCCTCGTCGACGTCTTCGAGAAACAGGATGCCGCCGGGCCGGTCGAGCGATTCGGGCGCGCCCATGGCTCCCGCGAGCAGGCTGAGGTTGCCTCCGGTGAACCGGCCTTCGGCGACGCCGGGCACGAGAACTTCGGTGCGCGGGCCGACGATATCGCGTCCGCGCCACGCCTCGAGCAGCCAGCGGCGAACGTCCTCGCGCACGAACTCCGAATCGCGGAAGACGTCGTTGCCGGCCATCGGGCAGAACAGTGTCGGCACATCCAGGTTCACACGGAAGGCTTCGTGCAGCGCGGTGATGTCCGAGGAACCGGTGAGGAGTTTCGGCCGTCCGTCGCGGCGGAGAGCCGCTTGCCGCATCCGGTCCCAGTCGATGCCGTCGAGCAGCCGCATCGCACCGTAGCCGCCGCGGATGCACACGACCGCGTCCGCATCCGGGTCGAGCCAGGCGTCGACCAGGTCTTGGCGGCGCCCGTCATCGTCACCCGCGAGGTAGGAGGCGCGGGGATGCGGGTCGAGCACGTGATCGCCGACCACGACATCCAGCCCCCAGTCCCGGTAGTAGCCGACCGCACGCTCGAGGCTCTCGGCGCTGCCCGGCCCGGACGGCGACACGAAGCGCACCCGGTCGCCCGGCTGCAGCGGCGCGCTGTCCAGGTAGGCACAGCGGTCGGCCCCAAGGAGCGGCGCACTCATACGAGCTTCCGCTCGATGCTGGGCGCCGCGGCGAGCAGCCGGCGGGTGTAGAGGTGCTGCGGGTCGAGCAGCACCTGCTCGGTCGGTCCGTACTCCACGATCTCGCCCTCGTACATGACGGCGACCGTGTCGGCGATGTTCCACGCGAGACCGAGGTCGTGGGTGATCACCAACGCGCTCAGGTCGAGCCTGTCGCGCAGGGAGAGGATCAGCGCGAGGATTTCGCCGCGCACCGAGGCGTCGAGCGAGGCGACGGGCTCGTCGGCGACCAGCAGCTGCGGCCCCACGGCGAGGGCGCCGGCGATGACCGCGCGCTGCCGCTGACCGCCCGACAGCTCTTGGGGAATCGCCCGGAAGAAGCGCTCCGGCGGAACGAGCTCCGCGTCGGCGAGGCTCTGGGCCACGCGCTCCTGTTCGTCGCCGGTGTAGCGCTGCACCCGGAGGCCCTCGGCGACCGACTCGTAGACGCTGATCTTCGGGTTGAGCGCGGCCGACGGATCCTGAAGCACCATCTGCACCTCGCTGCGGAAGGCGCGCAGTGCGCGACCGCGATGAGGGATGTCCTTGCCGCGAAAGCGGATGACGGACCCTTCGTCGGCGCGCTGCAGCCCCACGACGGTGCGAGCGAGAGTCGTCTTTCCCGAGCCCGACTGACCGACCAGCGCGAGGATCTCTCCGCGTCGCAGACTCAGGTTCACATCCTTCACGGCTGCGAGGGGCTTGCCGCGACCGTGATAGGTGACCGTGACCCCGCGCGCCTCCAGAACGACCTCGTCGGAGAGCACGCGCGAGCCCGGCCCGGCAGCGTCGGTGCGGCGGCTCACCGGATTCAGTCGCGATGCTGGGTCGCCGATCGTGGGGAAGGCCTCAGCGAGCTGCCTCGTGTACGGATGCTGCGGATCGGTGCAGACCTCGTAGGCGTCGCCGACCTCGACCAGGTCGCCGTCGCGCATGATGGCGATGCGCTCGCACGCGGTCGCCAGCACCGACAGGTCGTGACTGATCATCAACATCGAGATGCCGCGCTCGGTGACGAGCGTGCTGATCATGTCGAGGATCTGCTTCTGCACGATCACGTCGAGAGCGGTGGTCGGCTCGTCGGCGATGATGATCTCGGGCTCACAGGCGAGGGCCATCGCGATCATGACGCGCTGCTTCTGACCGCCCGAAAGCTCGTGCGGGTAGGCGTCGGCCTTCGCGGCGGCCAGGTCGACGGCGCGAAGCAGCTCGACCACCCGCGCCTTGCGCGCCTTGTCGGTGCGCCAGGCATCGGCGACGTGCAGCTCGAGCGCCTCGGTGATCTGCTGACCGACCGTGCGCACGGGGTTGAGCGAGTGCATGGCGCCCTGGAAGACGATGGATGCCTCCGCCCACCGCAGAGCGCGAAGCTCGCCGAAGCGCAGCTCGGCCACCTCCGTCTCGCCGATCAGCACCCGGCCGCTCAGTTTCGCGTTGGCGGGCAGCAGCCGCAGCACGCTCATCGCGAGCGTCGACTTGCCCGAACCCGACTCGCCGGCGATGCCGAGGGTTCCGCCGGCAGGCAGGATGAGGGAGACGTTCTTGACGGCGGCGATTTCACCCTCGTCGTTGCGCCCGGCGGTGCGGTAGGTGATGCTGACGTCGTCGAAAATCAGGTCCGGCATGTCAGCGGCTCCTCAGCGTCGGGTTCACGATGGTCTCGACCGCGCGACCCACCAGCGTGAACGCCAGCACGACCAGCACGATCGCGATGCCGGGCACGAGCACGTACCACCAGTAGCCGGCCGTGGCGGCCGACACATCCATGGAGTTCTTCAGCACGGAACCCCACGACTGCAGCGTCGTGTCACCGAGCCCGAGGAACGACAGCGTCGACTCGGCGATGATCGCCGCGCCGACGGTGAGGGTGGTGTTGGCGAGCACGAGGGGCAGAACGGCGGGCAGCAGATGCTTCACGATGATGTGCCAGTGACCGGCGCCCAGCACCCGGGCCCGCTCGACATAGTCTCGCGATTCGACCGACAGGGTCTGGGCTCGCACCACGCGAGCAGTGCCTGCCCAGGAGGTGAGACCGATGGCGATCACGATCGTCCACACACCGCGAGAGAGGACCGAGGAGAGCACGATCGCGAGGATGAGCGACGGCAGCACCAGGAAGAAGTCGATGAGGCGCATCAGCAGACCGCCCGTCCACCCGGTGAAGTGCCCGGCGGCGATCCCGACGATCGTGCCGATGACCATCGACACGGCCGTCGCGGCGAAACCGACCAGCAGCGACACCCGGGCGCCCCAGATCATCCGCACCCAGAGCTCACGGCCCTGGTCGTCGGTGCCGAGCGGATGCGCGAACGATGGCGGCGCGAACCGCGGCTGGTCGAGCAGCTTGGTCACGTCGAGCATCCACGACGGTGCGAGCACCGGCGCCAGCAGAGACAGCACGATGACGACGACCAGGAAGATGATGCCGATCATGCCGGAGCGGCTGCGCGCGAACTCGCGGCAGAAGCCGCCGAACGCCTGACGCCGCCGAGCCCAGGCCATGCTGCGCGGCGAGCGGGCGACGGGTGCGATGGAGCCGCTCATCCGCGCCTCACTCTCGGGTCGAGCCGACGGTACACGAAGTCGGCGATGAGGTTCATGACGATGATGATCGCCGAGAAGACCACGAAGGTCCCCTGCAGCAGAGGAAGGTCGGGGCCCTGGATGGCCTCGTACGTGAGCTTGCCGAGCCCGGGCCAGGAGAACACGGTCTCGACGGTCACAGCACCGGCGATCAGGCCGCCGATGTGCATGAAGACGAGCGTGACCGTCGGCAGCAGCGCGTTGGGAACGGCGTGACGCCGGCGCAGGTCGTCGTCTTTCAGCCCCTTCGCCCGCGCGGTGACCAGATAGTCTGCGCTCTTCTCCTCCATCACGGATGCGCGCATCACCATGACGTACTGCGCGTAGACGACGGCGACCATCGTGATCACCGGCAGCACCATGTGCGAGATGACGTCGAGGGTCTGGCCCAGGAAATCGTCGGGAGCGTTCGGCGAGGTCATTCCACCGGTCGGGAACCAGTGCAGCGTGCCGCCGAAGACCATGAGGAGGATGAGCGCGAGCCAGAAGGTGGGCACCGACCAGAGCACGAGGGAGTTGCTGGTCGTCACCTTGTCGAACACCGAGCCCGGGCGCCAGCCGGCCTTCTGGCCGAGCCAGAGCCCGAGGGCGATCGCGAGAACGGCCGACGTGCCGGTGAGCAGGATCGTGTTCCAGAAGTACTCGCCGATCAGCGAGGCGACGCTCTGCTTGTAGACGTAGCTCTGGCCGAAGTTGAGAGTGAAGACGTTGGCGATGTAATCGCCGAACTGCTGCCAGAGCGGCTTGTCGAGACCGAGTTGCGCCCGCAGTTGCGCCATCTGCTCCGAGGTCATCGGATGCTCGCGCGCCATCGCCGCGACCGGGTCGCCCGGCAAGATCTTGAACGCGAAGAATCCGAGCACGATGACCATGCCCAGGCTGATCGCGGCACCGCCGAGCTTGCTGAGCGCGAATCTCAGCGCGGGTGCGCTGCGCACCGTCGCTTCGCCCCGCTCTTCGAGGATCACCGCCTCGGTGACCGGTGTTGAGTTGCTCATCTGCCTTCTCTTCTGCGTGTCGGGGAAACAAAGGTGGCCGCGGCGGTACCCGCCGCGGCCACCTCAGTGATCACTCGACGTCGACGCTCTTGCGTCGGCGCACCACGAAGAAGATGATCGCACCGATCACGATGACGAGGATCACACCCCCCGTGACCAGGAGCCCCACATTGGGCCCGGCGTCGCTGCTCTTGCTGTCGCCGGCGGGGGCCACATCCGCGAAGCCCCAGTAGCCGGACTGGTTGGCGATGATCCCGCCCTTCGACGGCATCATCTCGAAGCCGGTGAAGCGATCGGAGCGGTAGGCCTCCAGGCCGTTGGCGTACCAGTAGACGATCTGGGCGGTGTCGGTGAAGTTGAGCTCGAGCATCTTCTGCACGATGGCCTCACGCTTCTTCGCATCCGTCTCGGTCTGCTGCTCCTTGTAGAGCTTGTCGTACTCCGGGTTGCACCAGCCGTCCTGCGAGGTCGCGCCGGTGCCGTCGGTCTTCGTCGGCAGGCTCGCGCAGGTGTTGATGCTGAGCTGGTAGTCGGGGTCGGGCCCGACGCTCCAGCCGCTGAAGTAGATGTCGTAGTTGCCCTTCAGCGTGTCGGCGTTGATCGTGTCCGTGTCGGTGGAGACGAGCTGGATGTCGATGCCGATCGCCTTCATCCACGGCTGGAAGTACTGCGCCGCGGTCTGAACGGTCGGGTCGGTCGAGTCGACGAAGAGCCGCAACGACAGTCGCTGACCGTCTTTGACGCGGATACCGTCGGCTCCGGCCTTCCATCCGTCTGCGTCGAGCTTCTGCTTCGCCTTCTCCGGGTTGTAGGCGAGAGCCTTCACGGCTGCGGAATCGGCCGGCAGCGTCCACTGCGGGTACGACGACGGGATGAAGCTGGTCCCCGGCTCGCCGAGGCCGTTGAGCACCTTCGACAGCAGCGTCTTCGTGTCGGTGCCCATGCGGATCGCCTGGCGCACCTCGACGTCCTGCAGGGCGGGGTTCCCGTTGCCGAACGGCTGGCCGTCGACCGTCTTCAATCCCGAGTTGAAGCTGAACGACGAGAAGCGGCGCCCGATGCCGGAGTGCTCGGTGATGCCCTCGGCGCCCTTCAGAGCCTGGAACTGCGTGGGCGTGAGGCCGGTGACGAAGTCGACGTCACCGGAACGCAGCGCCTGCACCTGGGCATCCGAGTTCGTGTAATAGACGTACTGGATCTTGTCGATCTTCGGTGCGCCCCGCCAGAAGGTCGGGTTCGCCTTCATCGTGATGAACTGGTTCGCCTTGTAGCTCTCGAGCAGGAACGGCCCCGATCCCACGACATCCTTGTCGTTGGGGTACTTCGCCGGATCGGAGATCTTCTCCCAGACGTGCTGGGGAAGAATCGGAACCTCGATGCCCGGGTTCGGCGCCTGGGGCGCCTTCAGGTCGATGATCACGGTCTTCTTGTCGGGCGCCTGCACATCCGCGAAGTTGGCGACGAAGTTGCCGTTCGCCACGGCGAGGTCGGGGTTCGTCATCATCTGGTCGAAGGTGAACTTCACGTCGGCCGAGGTGATGGCCTTGCCGTCGGACCACTTGAGGCCGTCTTGCAGGGTGTACACCCACTTCTTGCCGCCGTCTTCGATCTTCCAGTGATCGGCGAGACCCTTGGTGGGCGAACCGTCGCCGGCGCTGTTCTGCACGAGGTTCTCGTACATGTAGCGGAAGAGGTTGGTGGGAAGAAGGTAGATCGAGGTCCACGGGTTGAAGCTGTCGACGAAGCCGGAGGTCGCGATCCGCATCGTCTTGGCATCCTTGCCCGACGAGGGGGACGACGACGGGTCGGCGGCGTGCACGCCGGTGGGCGTCGCGGCGTTGGCCGCGCCGGCCGGTGCGGCGATGATCGCTGCCGCCGCAACGAATGACAGCGCGCGGATCAGATGTTTGCGGTGTCTGGGGCGCATGAGAGTCCTTCCATCGGCCGAGGTCCAGAGCAGGACCGCGAGGGTTGCAGTAATGCAACAGCACGGAACGTGCTCAGGTCAACGTATTCGTTCCAGATATTAATCAGACCGTAACGAGTTTCAAGTGATTCACGGGCATCGGATGCGGTCGGCCGGCGAGTGGGGTTGCTCTAAACGCCCAGCGATTTAGCTGATCAGACGGTATAACTCGACGCCTCCGCCGTTCTGTCGCGACTCGGCCATTCTCTGATGCCGCTTGACGTCTCGATGGGCATGGGAAATGATCCGTATCGGATCATTCCTTTGCGGACGGAGACGCTGTGCTCTCGACACCGATGGCTGGCACGGCCTCCGAGCCGGCCGCGTGGCAGACGCGCCTCGTGCGCGCCGACACCTCTTCCGGATGGGACGGACGCACCTGGACGTCCGGAGTCTTGGTGCCCGGATTCCACGCCGATCAGGCGGTCGCTTCGTGGAATCTCGAACCCGGCGTCACCGCCCGCGTCGAGATCCGCGCGCGCACGCTCGACGGGGCATGGCATCCCTGGCAGGAGGCGGCGTTCTGGGGAGGGCCGGGTGAGCGCCGGAGCCCTGTGCCGCCGGTGGGAAGCGACGGCCCGCAACCGCAGGACGACGGCCCGTCGGTACGGACCGACATCCTGACGGCCCGGCCGGAGCGGTTGTTCGACGCGGCCCAGCTGCGCATCACGCTGCTCGGCGGCATGCGCGAAGCGAGCGAGCCTCCCCCTCTTCACCTGGCCGCGCTGAGCTTCAGCGCGCCCGGCGGCTCAGCCGCCGATGAGTCCGATGCCGGTGAGCGCCGCGGTGCGGAACCGGTGGGTGCCGCGGCGGCCGTGCAGCCGCTCTCCCAGCGCGCCTACCCGAGCCGGCCAGACCTCGGCGGCGGCGGACCCGCCTGGTGCTCGCCGACCTCGCTGACCATGGTGCTGGCCGCCTGGGGTGCACAGCTCCCCTCGGCGGAGCCCACCGAGGCACCCGCCGATGACGACCCTCACGTCCCGTGGATGGCACGCGCCGTCTACGACACGGCATTCGACGGCACGGGCAACTGGTCGTTCAACGCCGCCCTCGCGGGAGAGCTCGGATTCGACGCGGTCGTCACCCGGCTAGCGTCGCTGCGGTCGGCGCGCGTGCTCACGGAGGCCGGCATCCCCCTCATCGCTTCGATCGCGTTCGAGGCCGGGCGACTGCCGGGCGCAGACTACGACACGTCAGGGCACCTCCTGGTCATCCGGGGCTTCGATCCGCGAGGGGATGTGCTGGCGGCCGACCCGGCGAACCCGGGCGGCAGTGACGGGCTCCGCACGTACCCGCGCGAGGCATTCGACGCCGCCTGGTCGCGCAGCCGGCGCACCGTATACCTGATCGTCCCGCGCGGACACGCGCTGCCTGCCGCGACGGATGCCGGTGGCTGGTGAGCAGGCCGGCTGTCACGCCAGCCGCGCCCTCAGACGGTCGACGCCGGGACGTCGACCAGCACGGCCTCGAGCAGGTCGATCCGCTCCCCCAGCGAAGCGAGCGACACGTGCTCGGTGACCGCGTGCGCGCCGCCGCCGCGAGGGCCGAACCCGTCGACGGTGGGGGTGCCGAGGCTTCCGAGCAGGTTCGTGTCCCCCGCGCCGGCGGCGGGCCGGCCGGTGATGGTCTGATCGACGCCGCGGCCGGCGGCCGCGATGAGTCCGAGAAGGCCGGCGTCGGCTCTCGACGGGCTCCAGGCCGGTCGATGGCTGAGCAGCTGCGTTTCGACCTTGGCGCCGTCGCGTACGGGGGCGAGGGCTCGCAGTGCCGAGAGAACGGACTCCTCGGTCGGGGCATCCAGAAACCGCAGTCCGATCTCGGCCTCGGCTTCGGCGGGCACCACGTTCGCCCGCCCGCCGCCGCTGATGGTGCCGACATTGCAGAGCACCTCGGAGCCCAGGGCCGCATCCATGACGATGCCGCGCACAGCCACCAGCTGATCGACGAGCTCGTCGATCGCAGAGACGCCGCTGCCGGGGTCGAGCGCCGCGTGGGAAGCGCGACCGCGAACGGCCAGCCGCACGCGCGTACTGCCACGCCGGCCGACCTTGAGTGCGCCATCCGGATGCGGGGATTCGAAGCCGATCGCACCCGCGACACCGTCGGCGCAGGCGCGCAGCAGCGCTTGCGTGGTGGGCGAGCCGACCTCCTCGTCGCACACGATCACGGCGCGCACGCTGCGGTGCCGCCGATTTCGCAGGCGCTCGATCGCGGCCACCATGACGAGCAGCCCGCTCTTCATGTCGTAGACCCCGGGGCCGCGCACAGTGTCGCCGTCGACCGACCACGGCACGGTGGTCTCGATGCTGTCGTGCGGCCACACGGTATCCGAATGCCCGACCAGCAGCAGAGGATCGCCGACTCCGTTCACCTCGGCGATGAGGTTGGCTCCCGCCTCGGTGCGCTCGAGGCGCACCGACGCGCCCGCGGCATCCCACCACTCCGCCAGAACGTCGGCCATCCGCTCGCTCGCGGGGGCGTCGAACGAGGGCGACTCGATGCGCGCGAGGCGTTCGAGCCGTTGCAGTGTGTCGTGCTGCGCGCCGTTCCCGGGCTGTGTCATGTCACATCCTCTCGCCGTTTTATGAATCATATCGATTGCTTGCTCCTGGCAAACAGGACCGATAGCCTGGCGATTCGAGTTGCAAGCGCCAAACATAGGAAACGTATCGTGCCCCAGGCTCCCACCGCTCCGCTGCACGCCGAGACGTTGCGCACCGGTGACGAGTTCCGCGCGGCGGCCGCGCTGTACACCCGCGTGTTCGGGTACGACCGGCCCGAGTTCTCGCTGAATCCCAACCTCCTCAGCGCTCTGACGCGCAATGGCGGCTCCGCCGTCGGGGTGCGCACCGACGCCGGCGAGCTGATCGGCTTCGCCTACGGGTTCGCCGGCCGTGACGCATCCGGCCACGACTTCCACTACTCGCAGGCCGCCGTCGTCGACGCAGCCCACCAGGGCGAGGGCGTGGGGCGGATGCTGAAGGAAAGCCAGCGCGAGGTGGCGCTCGGCTGGGGGCACCGCACCATGCGCTGGACGTTCGACCCTGTTCTCTCACGCAACGCCCACTTCAACTTCTCCTCGCTGGGCGCGGAGGGCGTCGGGTTCGTCGAGGACTATTACGGCCGCCCCGGCACCGATCGGGTGCTCGTCGAGTGGAACCTGACGCGCGACCACGACCCCTTCGCCGACCTGCGCCATGCAGAGCCGCCGCGGCTGGGGCGGGCGCACTGGGGCGAAGTCGTTCACCGCACCATCGAACGCGCCGACGGCTCGGTGCAGGATGCCGCCTGGGTCGCCGTTCCCGCCCAATCGCCCACCGTGTCCTTCGATGGTGAAGAGCGCGCCTCCCACGATCGGGTGCGGGTGCAGTTGAGGCGGTCGATCGCGACCCTGACCGAGGCGGGGCGCGTGCTCGTGGCCTGCCGACGGATCGACGACGGCACGGCCGCCTATCTCGCGGTGCACGCGCACCGCTCCGAATACGATTTCGAGTCCGACAAGGAGACCACTGCATGAGGATCGACAGGCTGCGCGTCTTCGACGTGAACCTCCCCCTCGTCCACGGATTCGAGACGAGCTCGCACCGCAAGACCGGGCTCAACCACCTGCTCGTGGAGGCCACGAGCGCGGATGGCCTGGTGGGCTGGGGTGAGATCGCAACGCCGTCCGACCCGTTCTACGGTTCGGAGACGACCCGCGCCGCCTGGGCGATCGCCGAACGCTACCTCGTGCCGGCAGTGCTCGGCTCGACGTGGGAGGCACCCGAGGAGCTCGAGGCCGCCTGGCTCCGCATCCGGGGCCACGAGTTCGCGAAGGCGGGCTTCTCGATCGCGGCCTGGGATCTGTACGCCCAGGCCGGCCATCGTTCCCTCGCGGGCGCCCTTGGCGGCACGCGCACGGAGGTGGTCGCCGGTGTCTCGCTCGGCATCGAGCCGACGCTGGATGAGCTGCTCACCCAGGTGGCCCGGCAGGTGGACGCCGGATACGGTCGGGTGAAGCTCAAGATCGCGCCCGGCTGGGACGTCGAACCAGTGCGGGCCGTGCGGGCCGCCTATCCCGACCTCGACCTGCACGTGGACGCGAACGGCGCCTATCCAGAGTCCGACGAATCCACCGCAGTCATGCGTGCCCTCGACGCGCAGCGTCTGACGATGATCGAGCAGCCGTTCGCCCCGCGCGACTTCGTCGCCCACGCCCGCCTGCAGTCCGTGCTCGACACCCCGATCTGCCTCGACGAGTCCATCGTTGACGTCGCCGACCTGCACACGATGCTCGCGCTCGACGCCGGTCGCGTGCTCAACATCAAGGTGTCCCGGATGGGCGGCCTCACCACAGCGCGTCGTGCGCACGACGTCGCGCGGGATGCCGGGGTGCCGGTCTGGTGCGGTGGCATGCACGAGTTCGGCGTGGGCCGGGCGGCCAACGTGGCGCTCTCCTCCCTTCCCAACTTCACCCTCCCCTCCGACGTCTCCGGTTCGGACAAGTACTACGCCCGCGACGTGATCGTGCCGCCCGTCATCGCGCGCGACGGCGTCGTGCGGGTGCCGACCGCACCGGGCATCGGCCACGATGTGGATGTGGACTGGGTGCTGCGCAATTCGTCCCGCACCCTCGACACCTCGGCCGCGGCCGCCTGAACGGGAGGATCACCGTGCACGCTCTCACACTTCACCGCCTCGACCTCGATTCCACCGGGGAGCCCTCCGACTGCGTGACCAGCGGCAGGTCGACATCCCGGTCACGGATCGCATGAACGACGCCCTGAACGCGCGGAAAGGGTAGAGCGATGATCCCTGTCATCGATGGTCACAACGACATCGCCTGGGCACGCCGCGAACGGCACGGTTACCAGGCCGCTGGGATCGACGCATCCCTGCCCGACCTTCACACCGACATTCCGCGTCTGATCGCCGGCGGCGTCGGTGGCCAGTTCTGGTCGGTGTGGGTCGACCCTGTGCTGACGGGTGCGGAGCAGGTGACGGCGACCCTCGAGCAAATCGATTTCGTGCACAGGCTCGTGGAGGCGCATCCGGATCGGCTGCGGTTCGCCCGCACAGCGGTCGATGTGCGGGCGGCGCTCGCCGAGGGCCGCATCGCTTCGCTCATCGGGGTGGAGGGCGGCGCCCAACTCGACGGTTCGCTCGCCGTGCTGCGCCAGTACGCGCGGCTGGGAGCCCGCTATCTCACGCTCACCTGGTCGCGCACCACCGAGTGGGCCGATTCTGCGACCGACGAGGCGCGCCACGGCGGTCTGACCGACTTCGGTCGCGAGGTGGTGCGGGAGATGAACCGGATCGGCGTGATCGTTGACCTGGCGCACGTGGCACCGTCCACGATGCGCGACGCGTTGGAGGTCACCTCACGTCCCGTCATGGTGAGCCATTCGTGCGCACGGGCACTGTGCGACCACCCGCGCAACGTGCCCGACGACGTGCTGCGCGACATCGGCGCCGGGGGCGGGGTGGTCATGGTGGCGTTCGTACCCTCGTTCCTGTCTCCCGCCCGCAACGCCTGGGTGCGCGGGGGTGAGCAGGGGGAAGCCCCGCCCGTCGGGATCGCCGATGTCGCCGACCACATCGAGCACATCCGTCGTGTCGCCGGCGCGCATGCGGTCGGGATCGGGGCCGACTACGACGGCACCGACGCGATGCCGACGGGCCTCGAGGATGTGTCCCGCTACCAAGACCTGCTCGACGAGTTGCGCCGGCGTGGCTGGACGGAGCCGGAGCTCGTAGCGCTCGCGAACGAGAACGTGCTGCGCGTGCTCACAGCCTCCGACGCCGACCACCTGGCCTTCCTCGATGGCTCTGCTCCGCCGCCGGCCGCGGCTGCACTCGCGCCGGCGGTGGACACGTCGACCCGAGACGACAAGCGGCAGTCGAGCGGCCCCCGCGTTCTCGTCGTCGTGAACGCGAAAGGGTCTCGCCCGCGTCGCCTCGGCACCTGGCTGGAGGAGAAGGGCATCGCCGTCGACGTAGCGCTCGGCGAGGATGGGCTGCCCCCAGACCTCAACGGATATGCCGGGCTCGTGATGCTGGGCGGCGGCCTCATGCCCGACGACGACGCGCGTGCGCCGTGGCTGGCGCAGGAGCGCTCGCTCGCCCGCGAAGCGATCGCTGCCGACCTGCCGACGCTCGGGATCTGCCTCGGCGGGCAGATCCTGGCGGAAGTTGCCGGGGGCGAGGTGCGCGCATCCTTCGGTCCGAAGGAGCGCGGCGCGACAGTGATCTCGACGTCCGAAGCCGGCCGGCGCGATCCAGTCATCGGCGGGTTCGGGGATGCCGCACCCATGATCGAGAACCACCAGGACATGATCACCTCGCTGCCCCCCGCCGCCGTGCTCCTGGCGTCGAGTGACGCGGTGGCCAATCAGGCCTTCCGGCTGGGCGAGCGCGTCTACGGGCTGCAGTTTCACCCGGAGGTCTCCGCTGAGGACCTGCTGCACTGGAAGGAGCCGACGTCCCCGTCGCCGGACGACAGGCCGGTGGCCGAACTCGTCGAGGAGGCCCGCCGTGTCGACGAGCACAACACGCGAGCCAGCCGCGCGCTCGTGACGGGGTTCGCCGACGAAGTGCGGTCCTTCGCCGATCAGACCCTCGCGGCTCGCGCATCCGCCGCTCGTCCGGCCACCCGATGATCGAGGAGGCGCCTCTAGCAGCCCACGCCCGTGACGCCCTCGCCGCGCGACTGGACGGTGCGACCCTTCGGCGAGCGCCCGCGTCGATCGCCGCCGTCACGTATCGGGGCCGTGTCGTCGCTGTGTGCGCAGACGGAGAACCCCGCCTCGACGGCCGGCCAACCACCGAGAAGACGATCTTCAGGATCGCGTCGATGTCGAAGAGCTTTCTGGCTGCCACAGCGCTGGCGTTGCGGGATGACGGACTGCTCGACCTGCATGCTCCGGCCACGGATTATGTGCCCGAGCTGGTGGCGGCCCGGTTCGATGGCAGCCCGGTCGCCCTCACGCTCGACGACCTGCTTTCCAATCGCGGCGGCCTCTCCGAGGACAACCCCTGGGGAGACGCGCACCTCGGAGTTTCCCGTGCGCACATGGCGGCGGTCGTCGCTGCAGGGCTGACGCTCGCCTCTAGCCCAGGCACCGAGTATCAGTACTCGAATCTGGGCATCTCGCTCATCGGCCGCGCGATCGAGTCGGTCACCGGACGTCCCGTCGAGGACGTGGTGCGCGAACGGATGCTCGACCCACTGAACCTGCGTCACACGCGCCCATCCGCCGACCTCTACGGTGAGGGCGCCGACCTCGCCGCCGGCTTCCGCACCTTCGACGACGGTTCGACCTTCGCCGCCGAACCGTTCGTCGGCTCCGGCGCGCTCGCGTGTATCGGGAGCCTCTTCAGCACCGTGCACGACGTCGCGCGCTGGGCACACTTCCTCGGGTCGGCGTTCGATGACCCCTCAACAGACAACGCCGCTACAGACGGCGCCACCGCAGACGGCGCCGTGCTCAGCGCTGCATCTCGGCGCGAGCTGCAGACCGCTCGCACGCTGATCCCGATCGGATCGAAGCCGCCCGGGCGGGAGCTCGACGGAATCGGCTACGGGTACGGTCTCGTCGTCGAGCACGACAGGCGTTTCGGCCGCATCGTGCAGCACGCCGGGGGGCTCCCCGGGTTCTCGTCGCACATGCGCTGGCAGACCGCCACCGGCATCGGGGTGATCGTCTACGGAAACTCCGACGCGTTCGGTGCAGGCGCGGTGGCTGCCGACGTGCTCGCCGATGTGCTGACCAGGGTGGATGCTCCCGCGTTCGTCGTCCGTCCCTGGCCGGAGACCGTGGCCGCCGCACGACGGATCGACGAGCTCATCGCCGAAGGCCGGCCGCTCTCCGACGCAGCCGGCCTTCTCACGGACAACGTGCTGCGCGACGTGCCGGTGGATGTTCGAGAGCGCAGGCTCGCCGCGGCGCTCGCCGAGGTCGGCGCTGTTCGGGCGGATGCGGTGCCGTTCACCGAGCGGATCGTGGCTGCCCCCGATCGTTCGGCCCTCCGCTGGGTCGTGCCCTGCGTGCGCGGGACCCTGGTGTGCGACGTGCACCTGGTCGGCTTGCACGAGCCGCTGGTGCAGGAGTTCGCCATCCGGGTGGCCGACGCTGGAGGCCGCAAGCCGCGCGACGAATCCGCACGCGTGACAGACCACCACCTGGTCGCGCTGGACTAGAGGGGCCAGTATGCGCTCTGGAGATGAGCAACGATCTGCAGCCTCGCGGAACCCTCTCCGACCCGACGTGACCCACAATGATCACGATTTGTGCGCCTAGCTCACCCCAGAGGCTCAATGTCGCGAGATTCACATACAGGGCCAGCACCGCACCGATCCCCAAGTCGCTGCGATCGTTTGCCTGACAAGTACCGCCCCTGACGCAGCCTCAATGGCCAGCCAGATCACCGCTGCGGCGTGAAGAGGATTATCGGCGACGCCGGCTCGCGATTCGTCAACATAGTTCGCTGATTCTGCCAGCGACCGTGATCGTGGGGCGCCGTTTTCAAGTGTGGGCAAAATGGGCCAAAACCGGCCGATCAGCGGGCATGAAAAAAGCCCCGAGATGGCGAGATCTCGGGGCTAGTAGCGGGAGCGGGACTTGAACCCGCGACACCACGATTATGAGCCGTGTGCTCTAACCACCTGAGCTACCCCGCCGCGACCTTCGCGGTGCTGAACACCGGGAGGACGGAGCCCCCTGTGGGAATCGGACCCACTACCTCTTCCTTACCAAGGAAGTGCTCTACCAATGAGCTAAGGGGGCGAAGCCTGCGCGCTGCGCGAGCGCCGCGCGTTTTTGGCAACCGTACGAGGATACCATCCGTACGACCGTGGTTTGTACCACTGAGACGCTCGTGCCGCGCCGGTTTCAGCGCGTCGCGACTCCTCGGTGACACGGCGTCGCCGAGGGCCCGAGTGCAGCACCCGGCCCCCGGCAGCAGGAAGCGTCAGGCGGCTTCGGCCTCGTCGGACGCGTCGCTCAGTGCGTCGAGCTCGGCGCCGCTGAGTTCGAGCGAGACGGAGGCGATGAGGTCGGGCAGCTGCTCCAGGTTGCGCGCGCTCGCGATCGGAGCGACGACGGTCGGCTGGGCCGCGAGCCAGGCGAGGGCCACCGTCGCCACCGAGACCCGGTGCACTGCGGCGACCTCGTCCAGGATGCCGAGCACAGCACGACCGCGGTCGTCCAGGTATTTGGATGCGCCCTGCGCGCGGGGGCTGTCGACCTCGACGCCGTCGCGGTACTTGCCGGTGAGGAACCCGGCGGCGAGGGCGAAGTAGGGCACGACTCCGAGGTTCTCGCGCTCCGCGATGGCGCGATAGTTCTCTTCGAAGTCGCGCTCGACGAGGTTGTAGTGCGGCTGCAGGGCCACCGCGCGGTGCAGGCCCTCGGCCTCGGTGATGCGGAACCACTCCTCGATGCGCTCGGGCGAGTAGTTCGAGATGCCGATGTGACGCACCTTGCCGGCGTCGACCAGGCTCGAGAGCGCCGCGACGGTCTCGGCCAGCGGCACGCTCTCGTCGTCGAAGTGCGCGTAGTAGAGGTCGATGTGGTCGGTGCGAAGGCGCTCCAGCGACGCGTCGGCGGCACGCAGGATGTTGTCGCCTGCGAGGCCCTTGAAGTCGGGATGCTGGCTGACCTTGGTGGCGACCACCACGTCGTCGCGGTTGCCGCGGGCGTCGAACCACTCGCCGATGATGCGCTCCGAGTCGCCGCCGGTGTTGCCAGGCACCCAGGCCGAGTAGCCGTCGGCCGTGTCGACGAAGTTTCCTCCGGCGGCCGTGTAGCCGTCGAGTACCGCGAACGACGTGTCGCGATCGGCCGTCCAGCCGAAGACGTTGCCGCCGAGCGAGAGCGGGTAGACGCTGAGGTCCGAGTTTCCGATGGTGCGACGTGGTGCGGTCATGCAGGTCTCCTTCATGCGTTGCGAGTTCGTGGTCCGACTTTCTCGGGTCCGACCTCCACAGGTCGACTCACCGGTCCGACCTTCACGCTAACGCGGTCGCCTCCGAGCTATTCCGGCATCGGCTGAAGATGTCGAAAGACTTCGTCGAGTGCCTACTGTGGAGGAGTGGACACGATCGATCGCGGCAGCCGACCCGACCTCATGGCGGACTGCGGTTCGTGCGTGGGGCTGTGCTGCGTCGCCCTGGCGTTCGCGCGCTCAGCGGATTTCGCCTTCGACAAGCCGGCCGGCGACCCCTGCGTCAACCTCGAGGACGACTTCCGCTGCGGCATCCACCCGCATCTGCGCGACCGGGGGTTCAAGGGCTGCACCGTCTTCGACTGCTTCGGCGCCGGCCAGAAGGTCACGCAGTCCACCTTCGACGGCCGCAGCTGGCGCGACGACCCCGAGACGCGCGCCGGCATGTTCTCCGTGTTCCCCGTCATGCGCCAGCTGCACGAACTGCTCTGGTACCTCGACGAGGCACTCCGGATGCCCGCAGCCGCACCGCTCCACTCCGAGCTGACCCGCGCGTCCGCCGCCGTCGAAGCGCTCACCGCCTCGTCGCCCGAGCGCATCCTCGAGACCGACCTCGAAGAGGTGCGCGGTCCGCTCGCCGAGCTCCTGCGCCAAGCCAGCCGGATGGCCAGATCCGGGCTTCCCGCGTTGCCGACGACCGGCAAGACCAAGCGAGTCGGTCCGGGAGCCGACCTTCTCGGTGCCGACCTCGCCGGGCTCTCGCTGCGCGGTGCCGAACTGCGCGGCGCGCTGCTCATCGCCGCCGACCTGCGCGGCTCCGATCTCTCCTTCGCTGAACTGATCGGCGCCGATCTGCGCGACGCAGAACTGGGAGGCGCCGACCTGGCCAGCGCCATCTACCTGACCCAGGTTCAGGTCAACGCCGCCCGCGGCGACGCGCGCACACTGCTGCCCCCGAACCTCCAGCGGCCGTCGCACTGGGCGAGCTGAGCACCACCGAGCCGGCCCGGGCACGCCTAGACCTGCCCCGCGACATCCTCCCCGCCGGATCCCCCGGCGACCACGCCGAACTCCGGCAACCGCACGCCCGGCAGCAGCCACGCGGCGAAGGTCGGCCCCGTCGCTGTCAGCCGAACGGCACCGCCGCCCGCCTCCAGCCCGGCCTCCCCGACCAACGGCATCGCCGCCTCCACCCCCGCGATCGCCGCCGCGTCGAGCGTCACCGTCGCGTCCGCCCTGGCTGCCAGCACCAGCACCGACTCGTGCGCGCCCTCCCGCACGAACACCAGCACGTCGTCGCCCACATGGAGCCACCGCATCCCGCCGCCGTTCAGCGCCGGGTGCGATCGTCGCAACCGGATGAGGCGCGCGTACAGATCGACGGAGCCTGCGGCCTCGCGGTGCTCGGTGCCCCACGGGATCGGCGTGCGCGACGCCTCCCCATCGGCCCCGGTCAGCCCGAACTCATCGCCGGCGAACACGACCGGGATGCCCGGCAGCGTCACCGACAGACCGAACGCCACCGGCACAGCACCCGGGCGTGCATTCGTGAGGAACCGCGGGGTGTCGTGCGTGTCCAGCGCGTTCATCGTGCCGAGCCGCGTGCGCCACGGGAAGCCGGCCGTGAACTGCTGGTGCGCCTCGAAGAACTGCCGCCCCGTGTAGAGCGGGATGGTGCCGAACGGCAGCCCGAAGTACGACGATTCGCGGTCGGCGAGCGACAGCCAGCCCCACAGCGGCCGCGTGAAGTTCGTGTACGTCATGGCGCCGTGCCAGGCGTCGCCCTGGAAGTCGCTCGACGCGTCGTTCGTCGACTCGCCGAGCAGGATCGTGTCGGGGTTCACCTCGAGCATGGTCGCGCGCACCGTGCGGCGCACGAGCTCGTTGAGGTCCTGGTCGAGGTAGCGCCCGGTCATGTTCGCCACGTCGATGCGCCAGCCGTCGAGCCCGAAGGGCGCCGCGAGCCAGCGACCGACGACCGAGTCGGGGCCCTCGATGAACCGGCGTCGCAGCTCCGCCGAGTTCCAGTTGAACTTCGGCAGGCTCGGGACGCCGAGCCACGACACGTACTCCGTGTGCTCGTCGTTGAGCCAGTAGAAGAACTCGCCTTCCGGGGCATCCGGGTTGCCGAATGCGGCCCGGAACCACTCGTGCCCGTCGCCGCAGTGATTGGACGTGAGGTCGCCGATCACCCGGATGCCGCGCTCGTGCGCCGCCTCCACCAACCGGATGAGCGCCTCGTCGCCGCCGAGCAGCGGGTCGACCTCGGCGAAGCTCGACGCGTCGTACCGGTGGTTCGAACGGCCGGGGAACACCGGCGTGAGGTAGATCATGTTCGCGCCGAGCCGCTGCAGGTGGTCGAGATGCTCGATCACCCCGTCGAGGTCGCCGCCGTACAACTGCTGCGACCGGCCGGGCGGAACGTCGTCCACCGGGTCGGACCAGATCGCGGGGATGGCCCAGTCCGGCGCCGGCCGCTCGTCGGCGGCCGCCGATCGAGCGAACCGGTCGGGGAACACCTGGTACAGCACCGTCTCCGCCACCCAGGAGGGCGCGGCCGGATACGTCACCAGCTTGAAGTCCTCGGCGTCGAGGGTCTCGATCGAGTGCGTGCCCGTCGCGTTCACCCAGACCTTCTCCCCGTCCGACCTCGAGATGAGGAATCGGTACCCGTGGATCGGGTTCTCCACGAAGATCGGCGCCTCCCACCAATCCCAGCCGTCGCGCGACGCGATGACGTGCGCATCCGAGAACCGGGGCTCGTGATTCGGATTCGACCGCGTCCGCACGGCATCGACCCCACCCCAGCTCTGCGGGATGCGCACGCGCACCAGCACCGTGTCGCCGAGGACGGGTGCCTGATTCGATACGTGGAGGGGAGAGCCGTCGTGGTGGGGCTGCATGTCCCTACTTAACCGAACCTGCGGTCAAACCGCCAACGATGTATTTCTGAAGGGCGAGGAACACCACCATCACCGGGATGGCCGACAGCACGGCGCCGGCGGCGAAGATGCTCCAGTTGTTCGAGAACTCCTGCGACACGAACGAGTACAGTCCGACCGCCAGCGTCTGCGTGCTCGGGTCGTTGAGCACGACGCTCGCAATCACGTACTCGCTGGTGGAGCTGATGAACGACAGCAGTCCGACGACCGCCAGGATCGGCGCGACCAGCCGCAGGATGATCCCGAAGAAGATCTGCGCGTGGCTCGCGCCGTCGATCTTCGCTGCCTCGTCGATCGAGACCGACACGGAGCTGAAGAAGCCGTACATCAGGTACGTGTTCACCCCGAGGGCTCCGCCGAGATAGACCATGATCAGCCCGAGCTGGCTGCCGAGACCGAGCGCCGGGAAGACATCGGAGATCGCGGACAGCAGCAGGAAGATCGCGACCACGGCGAGGAACTGCGGGAACATCTGGATCAGCATGAGGCTGAGGAGTCCGAACCGGCGGCCGGAGAACCGCATCCGGGAGAACGCGTACGCGGCCATGGCACCGAGAAAGACGGTGGCGACCGCGGTCGTGAGACCGATGATCATCGTGTTGATGAACCACAGCCCGAACGGCTGGTCGGGGTTGGTGAACAGTGCGACGTAGTTGCTGCCGTCGACCGTGCGAAAGAGGTCGTTCGAGCCGACCAGCGACCCAGACGGGTTGAACGACGCCGACAGCACGTAGACCAGCGGGAAGACGGCCACGACGACCATGGCGATGGCCACGATGTGGCGCCATCCGGTGTCGCGGAACCAGCGGCCGAAGCGGAACGGCCGCGCCGAGGGTGTCGGACGACCGGACGCGGTCGTGCGGGAGGGAGCGGTGGTCACGGACATCAGTTGATCTCCTCGAGCGACTTCGTGCGGCGGAATGCGATCACCGAGATGACGCCGACCAGGATGAAGATCAGGATCGACAGCGCGCTGGCCAAGCCGTAGTCGCGAGCCCCTCCCGAACCGAACGCCACCTTGTAGACCATGGTGATCAGCAGGTCGGTCGACCCGATGTCGAAGGTCGTGTCGGTGAACCGCGGCCAGCCCTTCGTCAGCATGTAGATCGCATTGAAGTTGTTGAAGTTGAAGGCGAACGACGCGATCAGCAGTGGCGCGAGCGAGACGAGCAGCAGGGGCAGCTTGATCGACCGGAAGATGCGCCAGGCACGGGCGCCGTCGACCTTCGCCGCCTCGTCGACCTCCTGCGGCAGCGACTGCAGCGCGCCGAGGCAGACCAGGAACATGTAGGGGTAGCCGAGCCAGACGTTCACCAGCACCACGCTGAGACGCGCGAGCCACGGGTCGGTGAGCCACGGGATCTCCGCGCCACCGAACAGCACCTGGTTGATGAACCCGAACTGAGGGTTCAGGAGGCCGGCCCAGACCAGCCCGGAGAGGAACGGCGGGAACGCATACGGGAGGATGACGAGCACCCGGTAGAACTTCTTGCCGCGCAGCGACGGGTGGTTGAGCACTGTCGCGAGGAACAGACCGAGCGCGAACGAGAGCAGCACCGACAGGATGGCGAACGCGAAGGTCCACAGGATGACGCGCAGCAGCGGACCGGACAGCTGCGGGTTGGTGAACGCCTTCACGAAGTTGGCGAAGCCGACGTCGACCTTCCAGCCGGGGGTGAGCGCCTTTCCGCTCTCCGAGGCGAACGCGCCCTTGCCGTTGTCGGAGTAGACGACGCCGTTGCCGTCGACGAAGGTGTCGGTCTTGGCGTCGTACACGACATCGGACCTGAACACGTAGGCCGTGGTGGCGTCGTCGGTGCGGAGGAAGCCGTCTTGCGGATCGTCGGAGACCGGAACGCGCAGGTCCGCGATCGCCGACTGGTTGTCGAGCACCTCGGAGAGCTGCAGCGTCGTGTAACCGGGGACGTTGGTGGGATCGTCGACCGGGCTGAGCGGCTGATCCGTCGTGCCGATCGAGCTGACACCCTTCTCGTCGGTCGCGAGGAGGTACAGGGTGCCGTCCTTCTTGAGGACGTTCACCTGATAGACCGGAGAGTCGGGCACGCGCTTGGCGCCGGTCGACTCGATCGCGCTGATCGCATCCGACTTGGTGCTGTTGTGGCCGTCGCTGTAGTTCGTGAAGGCGACGTACCCGCTGAAGCCGATGACGAACACCTGGAAGACGAGCAGGAAGAACACGCCGGGGGTGAGGTACTTGGCCGGCAGGCGCTTGCCCGCCCCGATGTAGATCCAGTTGATGATGCCGGTGATGACCACGGTGATCGCGATCGGCACCCACATCTGCAGGCCGGCCATGATCAGGATGGCCCAGACGGCGAACGCGTCGAGGAGCCCGAGCAGCACGATCTTCACGACCAGGCCCAGGATGCCGCCCGACCGCCGTTCGCGGGGAGGCGGCAGCGGAGCATCCGTGGATGGCGGGGGGACGTCGAGCGTCGTCGCTCGCTCGTGCTGGATGGTCATCTGTTCCTCAGTGGCTCAGGCAGGACGGTGCTCCTGACAGGACGGGAGCGGAAGAGCCGGAGCCGGCACCTGGGTGCCGGCTCCGGCCGGGAGAGACGGGCGGGTCAGCCCTTGATCTTCGACTGGACGTTGGTGGCGGCCGTGTTCCACACGGTCGCGGGGTCACCGTCGCCCTTGATGAGCTGCAGCTCGGCGCCGCCCCAGTCGGCCCACACGGAGGCCATCTGCGGGATGGACGGCATCGGCACGCCGTTCAGGCCGATATCGCCGAACGACTTGATGTCGGCGTCGGTCGCGGCGACGGCGTCGTACGCCGTGGTCAGCGCCGGCGGACGGCCGCCGACCTTGTAGAGCTGCTCCTGCACGGCATCCGTGCCGAGGTAGTCGACCAGGAACTTGGTGGCCGCGACCTTGTTGGTGCTCTTGGAGCTGATGAAGAACGCATTCACGCCGAGGAACGGCTTGCCCTGCTTGCCACCGGCCGAGGGCACGGGGTCGATCGCGTACTTCACGCCGGCCGCCTTGATGGCGGGGACGTTCCACGGACCGGTCAGGTAGTACGGCGACTGGCCCTTCTCGAACGCGTCGAGGGCGATGTCACCGGTGATGTTGGCGTTCAGCACGCCCTCCTGGCCCCACTTCTTCACGGCGGTCGCGAACGCGACGCCGGCGGAGTCGCCGAGGGTCAGCTTGCTGGCGTCGTAGGTGCCGTCGGCCTTCTGGGCGAAGACGGACGATCCGAACGAGGTCTGCAGCGGGTACATGTGGTACGGGTCGCCCTGCTTCGGGTCGAGGCCGAGCAGGAACGGGTACTTCGACTTTCCGGCGGCGACCGACGCCTTGCCGGTGGCGATCAGGTTGTCGAAGCTGGTGGCCGCGGTGGGAGCGAGCGCCGTGTTGCGCAGCAGCGCGACGTTCTCGATCGAGTAGGGCAGGCCGTAGACGTTGCCCTCGTAGGTGACCGCCTGGATGGCGACCTTCGCGTAGTCGCTCTCCTTGCTGCCGAGCTGCAGCGGGGCGACGACGCCGTTCTGCACGTACGAGCCGAGCTTGTCGTGCGGCGAGACGATGATGTCGGGGCCCTTGCCGGTCGGGACCTGGCTGATGAAGTCCTGGTCGACCTTCGCGAAGTCCTTCACCGCGAGCTTCACCGTGATGCCGGTGTCCTTCTTGAACTTCGCCGCGACGTCCTTCAGGGCGGGTGCGCGCTGGGTGTCGACCCAGAGGGTGATGCTCTTGGAGCCGCTGGAGCTGTCGCCGGCGTTGCCGCCTCCGGCCGAGCATCCGGCGAGCGCTGTCGCCGCGACGGCTGTCGCCGCAACCGCGGCGATGCGCAACATCGATCGTTTGGTCACCGTCATTGGTGTGCCTTTCTGTGGTTGTGCCAGGGTCGAGGGCGTCGTCGACGCGTTCTGCGAGACCAGGAATTCCCTCGCTGTGATGCAAGCGTTTTCATTAATAGTCGACTTTGGACCCAATAGCAAACCCCCTTTTTTCGGGGATTTGGCGGGAGTTTCGGTTTGCAGCGGCGGCTCATACGCGTAGAGTGCTGTCGAATCATGGAAACGCTTGCAAGATCGAAGGGTGCCCGACGCGTGACCTCGCTAGGATCGATCGACGACATCGAGAACAGCGGGGTGGCAATGGCCGGCATCGAAGACGTCGCGCGCGCCGCGGGCGTGTCGACCGCCACGGTGTCCCGCGCGCTGAACGGCAACCCCCATGTGTCGGAGCCGACGCGCAAACGGGTGGCCGACGCTGCCGCCGCTCTCGGCTACGTCGTGTCGTCGAACGCGTCGAGCCTGGCATCCGGCCGCACCAAGAACATCGGCGCCGTCGTGCCGCACCTCAACCGCTGGTTCTTCTCCTCCGTGATCGAGGGCGCGGAGCGTGCGCTGCTGCGCCGCGGGTACGACCTCACCCTCTACAACCTGAGCGGCAGCGGGGACGAGCGCCGCACGGTGTTCGAGAACCACCTGCTGCGCAAGCGCGTGGATGCGGTGATCGCGGTCTCTCTCGAACTCACCGAGGCCGAGGTCGGCCGCCTGATCGCACTCGGCAAGCCGCTCGTCGGCGTCGGCGGCCCGCTGCCCGGCGTGCGCACGCTGACGATCGACGACCGCGCGGTCGCCAAGCTCGCGACGGACCACCTGATCGCGCTGGGGCATCGCCGCATCGCCCACATCGGCGGCGACAAGGAGTTCGATCTCGACTTCCACATCCCGACCAATCGGCGCATGGGCTACCAGCAGGCGCTCGATGAGGCCGGCATCCCGTTGCAGCCCGCCCTGTTCCAGACGGCGGACTTCACGATCGCGGGCGGCTACCGCGCGGCCAAGCAGCTGCTCGGCGCCCCGCGCGACCGGCCGACCGCGATCTTCGCCGCCTCCGACGAGATGGCGATCGGCAGCATCCTGGCCGCGCGCGATCTGGGGCTCTCCGTTCCGCGCGACATCTCGATCGCCGGGGTCGACGACCACGAACTCGCCGACTTCTTCCAGCTCACCACGGTCGCGCAGTTCCCCGACCGTCAGGGCGAGCTGGCCGTCGAGGTCCTGATGCAGGCCCTCGAACCCGCCCCGACACCGGATGCCCTACCCGAGCACGACGCGTCGGCCACGATCCCCGTTCCGTATCAGCTCGTCGTGCGCAACAGCACGTCGCGACCCCTCGACACAGCCTGAGCGTTCGCTTGACGCAGTCATGAACTGCGCGGCTATTGTCGATTCATCCCCACCCCCGAGAGACAGGCGACCACCATCTCCAGCTCCGATTCCCCGCGTGCTTTCACCCCGATCTCGCACACCCCCGGCACCCCCGGCCGTGAGTGGTGGCGATCGGCCGTCATCTACCAGGTGTATCCGCGCTCGTTCGCGGACGCCGACGGAGACGGCATCGGCGACCTCCCCGGCATCACGCGCCGCCTCCCCGCCCTGCGCACTCTGGGCGTCGACGCCGTGTGGCTGTCGCCGTTCCAGACGTCTCCGCAGCGCGACGCCGGCTACGACGTGGCCGACTACCGCGACGTGGACCCGCTGTTCGGCACGCTCGCCGACTTCGACGTGATGCTCGAGACGGCGCACGGCCTCGGCCTGCGTGTGATCATCGACCTGGTCCCGAACCACACGTCGAGCGATCACGCCTGGTTCCAGGAGGCGCTGGCCGCCGGGCCGGGCAGCCCGGAGCGCGAGCGGTACCTGTTCCGCGACGGCAAGGGCCCGGACGGGTCGCTGCCGCCGAACAACTGGGAGTCGATCTTCGGCGGCGCCGCGTGGTCGCGCGTGACCGAGCCCGACGGCACCCCCGGCCAGTGGTACCTGCACCTGTTCGACTCGTCGCAGCCCGACCTGAACTGGAACAACCCGTGGGTGTGGGAGCAGTTCCGCGGCATCCTGCGCTTCTGGCTCGACCGCGGTGTCGACGGCTTCCGCGTGGACGTGGCGCACGGCATGGTGAAGGAGGACGGCCTCCCCGACTACACGCCGCCGGAGCACCAGGGCAGCATGGGCGGTGGCGGCGTCGCGCTCGAACCCGAGATCGGCGCGGACGCCTCGATCGAGCCGTCCACTCCGCCGTACTGGGCACAGGATGGTGTGCACGCGATCTACCGCGACTGGCACGAACTGCTCGAGGAGTACGAGGGCGATCGCGTGCTGTGCGGCGAGGCCTGGGTCGAGCCGCTCGAGAAGCTGGCCCTCTGGGTGCGACCCGACGAGATGCAGCAGACGTTCAACTTCGGCTACCTCGAGACGCCCTGGGATGCCGCAGCGCTCCGCCACGTGATCGACCGCTCGATCGAGGTGTTCGGCAGTGTCGGCGCCCCGAGCACCTGGGTGCTCTCGAACCACGACGTCGTGCGGCACGCCACGCGCCTCGCCCTCACCACCGAGAACCTGCAGGGCCACGGGCTCGGCCCGAAGTCGACCGGGATCCCGGACACCGCCTTCGCGCTGCACCGGGCGCGCGCGGCGACGGCCCTGATGCTGGCCCTGCCCGGCTCCGCCTACCTCTACCAGGGCGAGGAGCTCGGCCTCCCCGAGGTCATCGACCTCCCCGACTCCGCCCGGCAGGACCCGACCTGGTTCCGCACGAACGGCGAGCGCTACGGCCGCGACGGCTGCCGGGTGCCGATCCCGTGGGAGTCGGCCGCGCCGTCGTACGGGTTCGGCCCGAGCGACTCGAGCTGGCTGCCGCAGCCGTCGTCGTGGGCGTCGTACGCCCGCGACGTGCAGGAGGGCGTGCCCGGATCGACGCTGAGCATGTACGAGGAGGCGCTGGCCGCCCGCAGTGCGAACGACCTCGCGTTCGGCGAGCTCGAGTGGCTGTCGCTCGGCGCCGATGTGATCGCATTCCGCAACGGGAATGTGACCGTCGTGACGAACCTCGGCGAGACGCTGATCCCGCTTCCGGAGGGCGAGGTGCTGCTCGTCAGCGGCGCGCTCGACCATAACGCCATCCCGCAGGACGTCACCGTCTGGCTCACCGCCGCCTGAAGCGCGCCCGCGCCGCTCGCGGGCGAGCGCTCCGCTCGCACTCGAGCGCTCCGCTCGCCCGCGCGTCCGTTTGCTCACCCATTTCGTCGAGTCGGGGATTAATCACGCGCATCCGCCGAAAGGTGTGATTAATCCCCGACTCGCGTAACGGCGTCGCGCGCGTCGCGCGCGTCGCGCGCGCGCGCGTCCGTTCGCTCACCCATCTCGTCGAGTCGGGGATTAAGCACGCGCATCCGCCGATCGGCGTGCTTAATCCCCGACTCGCGTACAGGCGCCGAGGGGCAGCGAGGGGCGCCGACAGGCGCCGGGGCGCGCGGCGGGCGCCGCGGCTAGGAGGCGTTGGCTTTGAGCCAGGCGTAGGGGTCGGTGTGCTCGGTGCCGTTGAGCAGGATCTCGAAGTGCAGGTGCGCTCCCGTGGAGATGCCGGTGTTGCCGACGAGCCCCACGATGTCGGCGACCTTCACCGCCTGACCGACGGCGACCCGCACCGAGCCCGGCATCATGTGGCAGTACTTGCTCGCCACGAGCGCTCCGCCGATCATGTGGTCGATGGTGACGTTGACGCCGCATCCGCCGTTGTCAGAGGGCACGACCTCCCGCACGACGCCGTCGGCGATGATCTGGATCGGGACGCCCATGCCTGGCGCGAAGTCGATTCCGGGATGGTTCGTCGATGCGCCCTCGGTCGGGGCGACGCGCGGACCGTACCAGTCCGAGATCGGGACGCCGATGGCGAAGGGCCACTGCACCGCACCGCGCGGGTTGTTGGTGAAGGTGTCCGCGATGCGCATGTGACTGGTCGCGGAGACCTGCTCGGCTGACGTCACATCGGCGCCGTCCCGGATGATCGACGCCACTTCGCCGCCCACCGCATCGGCCATGGCCTGCGGCTCGACCGCGGCTGCCGGAGCGAGCTGTTGCTGCAGAACCTGGGCGCGCACGTCACCCTCGCTGAGGAGGGCCATCGCCGGCACCGAGGTCGCGACGGCCATCGCGACGGCGAAGGTCATCGCGAGCAGGCTGAAGCCCTTGGCGACGGCGGACTTCCGGCGGACGACCGGCTTCCTGCGCGCCGCGCGCGGGACGGAGGGCGCGGCGGTCATCGCGCGGGCCCGATCAGCGGGACGCGGTGAATGGTCGGCCGGGGCGAGTTCGGGATGCGCGGCCTCCTCGGCCCGCTCGACCTTCGCGCCCTTCGCGACCTGCGCGGCCTCCTCGGCCCGCTCGACCTTCGCGCCCCTTCCGACCTGCGCTGCCTCGTCGGCGCGCCCGCCCTTCGCGCCCATCCGTGCCTTCGCGGCCTCCTCGGCGCGCTCGCGTTCGCGCAGCTCGCGCCGCGTCAACGGCTGAGCCGCCACATCCCACGCAGCCGCCGCATCCGCCGCAGCCACTACAGACGCGGCATCCACCGCAACCAGCCGCGGGGTCGCCGGCCCGCCGAGCGGGCGCACAGCGGCGCCCTCATCCTGGCGGTCGGGAGTCAACGGTCGGGTCGGCTTTCGATCAGTCTCGGGGACGATGCGGGTGGACGGGCGGACCCGGCCTCACAGCGCATCGAAGATAACGAATTCATAAACCCTACCGAATCGCGGGCCCAACGTATGAATTCGCATAGAGAGCGCGCGTTAATCCCAGCCGGCGTACAGCTTCTGGATCACCGGGTCGAGCTGCGCGAACAGTCCGGGCTCGGCGGCCACCAGCAGGTCGCTCCCCTCGCGCGCATCGCCGAGGCCGCCGACCGTCGCGCCCGCCTCGCGTGCGATCAGCGCACCGGCCGCGTGATCCCACGGGTTCAGCCCGCGCTCGAAGTACGCGTCGAGCCGGCCGGCGGCGACGGCGCAGAGGTCGAGGGAGGCCGCCCCGATCCGGCGGATGTCGCGCACCTGCCCGATGAGCTCCGTCACGATCGCGGCCTGGCGGCGGCGCTTCTCGGCGTCGTAGCCGAATCCGGTCCCCACCAGGGCGAGCTCGAGTTGCGTGCCCGGCTTCACGTGAAGGGCGTGCCCGTTGAGCCGGGCGCCGCCGCCTTCGAACGCGGTGAACGCCTCCCCTGCGGCCGGGTTCACGACGGCCCCGGCAAGCGTGCGCCAGGTCGCCGGATCGGGGTCGCCCTCGACCACGGCGACACTCACCGCCCACGACGGGATGTCGTAGAAGTAGTTGACGGTGCCGTCGATCGGATCGACGACCCACGTGAGGCCGCTGGTCCCGGTTGCACCGCCCGACTCCTCCCCGAAGAAGCCGTCGTTCGGACGCGACGCCGCGATGGCGTCCCGGATGAGCTGCTCGGACTCGCGATCCGCGCGGGTCACGATGTCGCTGAGCGACGACTTGGAGGCGGCGACCTCCACGCCGTCTGCTCGCCGCTGCCGGGCGAGGTCCGCGGCGCGGCGCGCGATCGTGAGGGCGATGTCGGCGAGTTCGGCGTTGTACGGCATGCCCCCAGCCTGACAGACGACCGACAGCAGACGCAGAAAGGGACTCAGCTCACAGAGCTGAGTCCCTTTCGTGGCGGGTGGCGAGTGAGGGATTCGAACCCCCGAAGGCTACGCCGGCTGATTTACAGTCAGATCCCTTTGGCCGCTTGGGTAACTCGCCAAGGCGCTCCCGACCACCAGTGTTCTGGTGACCGAAGGCGCTCGACAAGGATACTCATCGAATGCTCCGACGCGAAATCAGCGAGCGCCCAGGATGCTCCGGCGGTCATGTCTGCCGATGGCAGATTCGCGCTCGGCAGACGAGCGGCCTCCCGACGTCTCCGCGTTCGCACAATGGGACCACCGATCGCGCTGCCTGCGCGGGAACGGCTCTCAGCACCGACACGGAGGTCATCATGGACACCGCAACGACCGCACCCGATCAGCTCATCTTCAAACGACTGCTCGAAGAGCGCATCGTCTTCCTCGGATCCGAGGTGACGGACGAGTCGGCGAACGAGATCTGCGCGCAGCTCCTCATCCTCAACTCGATCTCGCCCGACCGCGACATCTACCTCTACATCAACTCCCCCGGCGGCTCGATCACCGCCGGGTTCGCCATCTACGACACGATGAACTTCGTGCAGGCCGACGTCGCGACCGTCGCCCTCGGCTTCGCGGCGTCGATGGGGCAGTTCCTGCTCTCCTCGGGAACCGTCGGCAAGCGCTACGCCCTCCCCAACGCCAGCGTCGTGATGCACCAGCCGCACGGCGGCTTCGGCGGCACCTCCGCGGACATCCAGACCCAGGCGAAGCAGATCCTGCATTTCAAGCACCGGATGGCGGAGCTCACGAGCGCGCAGACGGGCAAGCCGGTCGACCAGATCGTCGAAGACGGCGACCGCGACCGCTGGTTCACCGCCGACGAGGCGCTGGACTACGGATTCGTCGACCACGTCGTCGGCTCGACGACCGCGCTCCCCCGGAGCTGAGGTGGGCGCCTCAGGCGGCGAGCAGCTGCGCGTCGAAGGTCGAACGACGACCGGATACCGTGCGATGCTCTGGCTCGCGGGCACCGAGTTCGACGATGCGGGCTGGGGCTTCGACACGGGCGGGGGTGTCGACGCGCAACGGGGCGCCGACCCGCGGCGCCTCGACGCGCGACGGCGTCTCGACGAGTCGCAATCCGGTTGCAGCGGGGCGCCCATCCGTCAGCCCTGCGTACTCCCCGGCGACGCGAGCGAGCAGTTCACGCTCGGTGATCTCGAGCACCCGGCACAGCGTCGCGAGGATCTCGGACGACGCCTCCTTGCGGCCTCGCTCCACTTCCGACAGGTAGGGGACGGAGATCCTCGAGGACTCCGAGAGCTGGCGCAGCGTGGTCCCCCGCTCGAGACGGCGGCGGCGCAGCACCGAGCCGATGGCTTGTCGCAGCAGCATGGGATCTCCTCACGGTCGCTGTGGGGGCCAGCCTAGGCCGTGCGCTCGCGAACCGCCCATGGCATCCGGCGGTTCTGCTCTGGGCAGAATCGCACCATCCGGGTCGCCGCCAGCAGCAGCGCCAGCCCGGCCACTCCGCCGGCGAGCGAGTATCCGGTCACGAGGATGATCAGCACGCCACCGGATGCGGCCGCCGCCGCGAGAAACGGTCGCAGGCGCAGGCTCAGGCTCCCCGGCGAGGCGGGCGTCCCTGTCGACACGGCCACCGTCTGCCCGGCCACCGTCCGCCCGGCCCTCGGCCGCCCGGCCTCCGACCGCCCAGCGATCGCCACCACTCCGGCGACGCTCACCGCGACCGCCGCGAGCCACAGCGGCCGGGTCATCCACCAGTCCACCATCAACGGGACCGGCAACCGCGCCCCCGACAGCAGCAGCAGCGCCGCGAGCGCGATCAGCACGAGCATGTGCCAGAGGTAGATGGTCATGGCGCGCGCGTTCATCGCGGACACCGCACGGACGAGCATCCGGATGCCCGCGAGCCGCTGCAGCGCAGGGCGCACCAGCGCGAAGACCGCGAGCTGCGCGAGGCCGAGCAGCACCAGGGCGAGCGTCGGCGGGTTGAGGTTCGCCAGCATGTCGAACGAGTACACGCCGGTCGCCGCCAGCACGAACAAGACGGTGAGGGAGCCGACCGCCACTCCGCTGAGAGCCGGGCGAGACAGGCCCGACACACGCCCGGAGGCGAGCCAGAAGCCGAGCTGCTGCACGAGGAGCCAGACGAAGAGCAGGTTCGCGAACCCGACGGCCGTGATCCCCGTGCTCGATCGCACCACATCCACGGCGATGACGAGCGCGGCGAGGGCTGCCACCGTGGCGAGCGGTGCACGCCGATGCGCCGCGTACAGGGCGGGCACGAACGCCGTGCACAGGATGTACACCCCGAGGAACCAAAGGGGCTGGCTGAGCCGGAAACCCGCCGTCGCAACGATGTCGCGCGGAACGCCTCCGAGCGTGAGAGCCGCCAGGGCGACGACCACCGCCCCCACGGCCGTCACCGCCGGTACGACGAGGCGCCGCATCCGCAGGGCGACGTACTCGCCCGCTCCGACACCGCGCTCGCGCATCCGGCCCCAGTGCATGAAGCTCGAGAACCCGCCGAGCACCACGAAGAGCGGCATGATCTGCGCCAGCCAGGTGAACGGGGCCAGCCACGGCCAGTGCTCGAGAGCGTTGGCGAGAACCGGTCCGCTCGCTCCGACGCTGACGCCGACCATGAGGGCATGCAGTCCGACCACGACGGTGAGGCACCAGGCCCGCGCGATGTCGACCGTGACGTCACGAGTTCCAGCCGGTCCCGCCGGCCGGCTGCCCGTCGTCGCGACGCGAGCACTCGGCCCCGCACCGCGAGCGCTCGGCCCCGCACCGCGGATGCTCGGCGCCGCTTCGGGCAGGATCGCTGTCGACATGCTGTGCTCCCTCCGGCGCGACCCGGATGGCCGGCCGCAGGAAGCATCCCAACGCGACGTCGCCCGCGGCATCGCTCCGCGGAGCGAACCGGACCCCTACCGCCGTAGGGGTTCCGGGGCGGTCAGGAGGCGGGCTCGACGAGTCCGGCGTCGAACGCCAGGATCACCGCATGCACGCGGTCGCGCAGCCCGAGCTTGGTGAAGATGCGGCTGACGTGGGTCTTGACCGTCTGCTCGGCGATGAACAGCCGGCCGGCGATCTCGCCGTTCGAGAATCCGCGCCCGATCAGCACCAGGATCTCGTGCTCGCGTTCGGTGAGACCGGCCAGCGCGAGCGCGTGACGATTCGTCGGCGGCCGCTGGGCGGCGAAGCGTTCGAGCAGCCGTTTGGTCACACGCGGCGCGAGCAGGGCATCCCCGGCCGCCACGATCCGCACGGCCTGCACCAGATCGTCGGGCAGCGCATCCTTGAGCAGGAATCCGCTCGCTCCGGCCGTCAGGGCGTCGTGAACGTAGTCGTCCACGTCGAAGGTCGTGAGCACCAGGACCAGAGGCGTGTACGGCTCCCCGCGACTCGGATGCACGAGCTCCCTGGTGGCGTCGATGCCGTTCATCACGGGCATCCGAACGTCCATGAGCACGACGTCGGGCCGCAGCCGCCGCGCCTGCTCGATCGCCTCGGCGCCGTCGGCGACCTGACCGACGACGCGGATGTCCTCTTGAGCGTCGAGGATGGCGGCGAAGCCGGCGCGCACCATGGCCTGGTCGTCCGCGATCAGCACCGTGATGGTCATGCGGTCCCTTCCGGGTCGCCGCCGAAGCCCTCCGCCGGAGCGGACGGGTCGGCCTGCGCGGCCGATTCGGCCCGCGCACCCCGCGCGACGGCCAGCGGGAGCGACGCGCGCACCACGAAGCCGCCGTCCACCGTCCGTTCCGCCTCCAGCGTGCCGCCCAGCAGCACCGCCCGCTCGCGCATGCCCCGGATGCCGTGACCACCCGTGTCCGGAGCGGGAGCCGCCGATGGTCGTCCGGTCGCCGCCTCGTTGCGAACCTCGACGTCGATCCTTCGATCGCGCCGGTCGATCACGACCGCTGTGCGCGCCCCGGTCGAGTGCCGTGCGACGTTGCTCAGCGACTCCTGCACGATGCGGTAGACCGTGAGCGAGACCGCGGGATCGAGCGGCGCGTTCGGACCCGGAGCGTGG
Organism: Leifsonia sp. 10N434; assembly: GCF_056394405.1. Classification (NCBI taxonomy): domain Bacteria; kingdom Bacillati; phylum Actinomycetota; class Actinomycetes; order Micrococcales; family Microbacteriaceae; genus Leifsonia; species Leifsonia sp. 10N434. The sequence goes on from NZ_JBFTHV010000001.1 coordinate 393,836, forward strand.
TTCTCGAGCGTCGTCGGCGTGCCGGCGCGAACGGCGCGGTTCACCAGCGCCGGCACGTCGGCGACCGACGGCTGCGGCGCCGTCTCGGCCGCGGCATCCTCACTGCGGAGCACGCCGAGCAGCCGTCGCATCTCGCCCATCGCGGTGCGGGCCGTCGCGGCGAGGTCGTCGAACTCGGCCGCCGCCTCCTCGCTGAGCGACGGCAAACGGTACTTGGCCGACGACGCCTGCACCTGGATCGCCGACATCCCGTGCGCCACGACGTCGTGCAGCTCCCGCGCGATCCGGGTTCGTTCCTCTGCGATCTCGCGTCGCGCGAGTTCGGAGGCCGAGACCTGCCGTTCGCGTGCGAGCTGGGCGCGCACCGCCTGCCACCGGGTGACGAGCACGCCGGCGATCAGCACCGCGCCGGCGATCGACGCGAACACGATGAGGTCGGCAGTGGCATCGTTCGCCGTCACGGATGCCCGCAGCGGCGTCAACGCGACGACGAGCGCGCCCACGACCCCCGCCGCCCAGCCGGTGAGACCGACCAGCCACGACGAGCGCACCGTCGCGATCAGCACGACAAGCGCCTGAGCGATCATGGTCGTTACGGCGACAGGCCACGGGCTGGTCCCATCGGCCGACGAGACGATCGCGAACCCGATGACGGCCGCGACCGACAGCGCCATCGCAACGCGAGGGATCACGATCGCCAGCACGATCGACGCCGACTGGGCCAGGGCCAGCACGAGGGCCAGGGCCACCGGGATGCCCGCGATGGTCGACCCGAGCGACCAGCCGAGGGCCAGCAGGACGACCGCGGCCGTGCTGCCCGCTCCCCAGAGGAGCACCAGCGCAGGGTCGAGCCGCTGCCGCGCGGGAACCGCTTGCGTGACCATCTACTCCACCTCCCCTGCGACGAGTTCGCGAGCGCTGTCGCGCCGCTGCGCGACCATCCGGATGACGGCGTCGATCACGACGCCGGTCACGAGGCCGAGCGCGACGCCCACGAGCATCCCGAGCACGGGGTTGCCGTGGAGCCACTGCCCCGCGAGCAGTCCCACCGTAACGGAGTAGACGGACCAGGTGATGCCCGCGAGCACCGACAATCCGAAGAATCGGGCGCGGGAGAACCCCGATGCGCCCGCGACGAGGTTCACGGCGACCCGGCCGATCGGCACGTAGCGGGCCGTCAGCAGCAGCACGGCGGCGCGGCGGTCGAGGCCGCGGTGCGCGGCGTCGAGGGCCGCCCGCATCCGGCGCCGGCGCATCCAGGCGAAGCGGTCGAGGCCGACCAGGCGGCCGATCGTGAAGGTGAGGTTGTCGCCGAGGATCGCCCCCGCTGCGGCGCACGCGACCACGAGCGCGATGTTGGGCTGCCCGACCGAGATGCTGGCGGCGGCCGCGGCGATGACCACGGTCTCGCTCGGCACAGGCGGGAAGAAGGCGTCGACGAACACGACCGCGATCACCACCAGGTAGACCCACGGCGATGTCGCTGCCTGCACGATGAACTCGTTGACGGCGTCCACGGCCGCCTCCCGTCTCGAAGAAGTGCGAAGCGACCGGATGCCGCCTCGTCTTCGAGGCTAGGAATCCGCCGGCGGCCGATCGTCACCCCGGAGTACTTTCCGCCCCCTACCGTGGAGTGACATCGAGGCGCGCGCGTCGGCCGTGCAGTGACATCGGCTGCCGCAGGGTCGACAATGAGAGGGAACGTCCTGCGGGATGGGTTCTGGAGGACACCATGGTCACTGACGCTTCGCTGGCGTCGCCCGACTTCTGTGCGCCCTTCCTCGCCGCCCTACCCGTCACCGGCGCCGCGATCTCCACCCTCGGCGACCTCGTCTCGCCCGAGACGGTCTGCGCGAGCGACCCGCAGGCGGCCCGGCTCGACGAGTTGCAGTTCGACCTCGGAGAAGGACCGTGCTGGGACGCCTCGGCGTCCCGCCGCCCGGTGATCGAACCGGACATCCAGCGCGCCCCCCTCGGCTCCTGGCCGGCCTTCGTCGACGCCATCCAAGACACCTCGGTGCGGGCGATGTTCGCATTTCCGCTGCTGCTCGGCCCGATCAACCTCGGCGTGATCGACCTCTACAGCGACGCGGTCGGAACGCTCCGAACGGACTACGAGAGGACGGCGGAGGCCCTCGCCGAGGCCGCCAGCCGCCGGCTGCTCCACGACATCCTCGCCCGGCTCGAACGCGACCCGTCGCTCGACGAGGCCGGTACGGAGTTCTCGCGCCGGCGCATCCACCAGGCCACGGGTGCGGTGATCGCCCAACTCGGCGTCTCGGCGCAGGATGCTGCGCTCGTGATCCGCGCGCACGCGTTCGCGACCAGCCGGCCGGTGCGGGAAGTCGCCGACGACATCCTGACCTGGCAGCTGGACTTCTCGGCAGGCGGCCCCGGCGAATCGCGGGAGGGACGATGAAGGAAGACATTCGCGAAGCACAGCTGCTGGAGTCGTTCGCCACGCTCGCCGACACGCTCGTCGCCGGCTACGACATCCTCGATCTGCTGCAGACACTGGTCGAGCGCTGTCAGGCACTCCTCACGGCGACCCAGGCCGGCATCCTGCTCGCCGACGGCAACGGGAGCCTCGACGTCGTCGCCTCGACCGACGAGCGGTCGCAGCTCATCGAACTCATGCAGCTCGGCCCGGATGGCGGCCCGTGCGTCGAGTGCTACGTGAGTGGCCACGCCGTGTCGGTGCCGTCGATCGACGACCTGCAGACGCACTGGACCAGCTTCCGTGACGCGGCCCTCACGCAGGGCTTCCACTCGATCCACGCCTTTCCGCTGCGGCTCCGCAACGTCACGATCGGCTCCCTCAACCTGTTCCACGACGAGCAGGGAGAACTGGACAAGCTCGACACCGTCGCCGCCCAGGCGATGGCGGATGTCGCGACCATCGGCATCCTGCAGGAGCGCGCGGTGGCCGAGGGCGACGTCATCCGGTCGCAGTTGCAGCGGGCGCTCGACAGCCGGGTGATCATCGAGCAGGCGAAGGGCGTGATCTCGTACCAGCACCGCATTCCGGTCGATGAGGCGTTCAACCGCATCCGGGGGCACGCGCGCTCGCAGCAGCTGCCGCTGACGGCGGTGGCGCGGGACATCGTGGAGCGTCGGCTCGCCCTCTGAACCGGTGCCGCCGGTGGGGGCGACACGTTCGTCGTCAAGGGGTAGCTTGGGGCGAGTTGCCCCAGACCCCGGTAGCCGCACGATGCCAGGAGACGCTCCCCGGGAGGTTCCCATGAAATCCGTTCACCTCAGCAACGACTCGGTCATGACCGGCGACGAACTCGCCGACGGACTGCTCGAGTTCGCGCTCGCGCTCAGTCGCGAACAACGCGTCGAGGTCGTCGAACTGCCCGTCGTCGACCATGAGGGCGCGGTGCAGCGCGCGCGCTTCCTGGTGGGCGGCAGCATCCCCCTCTGGACCATGACGGTCGACCCCAACGGCACGCCCGAACTCAAGGATCCGGATGCCCGCGACGAACTGCGCCGGCGCACCGACCAGCTCGAACTGGAGTGGCTGCTCCCCCAGGGCTGATCGCCTGCGCCGCGTTTCCGGGCAATCCGCGACACCCCGACCGGCCTGGCGGGAGTGTCGGTGGTGCGGCGCAGAATCGACGGCATGAGGACGTTGGAGATATGCGAACGGTGCGACGGAACCGGCGCCGACCCGACCCAGCACGAGAACGAGGTCACCCTCTGCATCGAGTGCGGCGGCGACGGATGCCACGTCACCTTCTTCGCTGAATTGCAGCAGACCGCCTGATCGTTCGCCGGCGGTTGCCCGCCGGTGATGTGCTCGCGGGCTAGGCCTCGGGCGACCCTTCGGCCGCCGACGTGTCAGCACCGGCCTCTGCGGTGGTATTCGCCTTCGTGTCTGTGGCCGCGTCCGTCGGCGTCGTTGTCGTCGTCGCCGTGTCGCTCGCGGTCGGCGCGAGATCGCGCTTGGCCTCGGCCGCACGACGACCGTATTCGACGGCGGCCCACGACGCCGCCACTCCGCCGCCGAGTGCGAAGAGCCCGCCGACGATCCCCCAGCGCTTCTTGCCGAAGGCCGCGTCGACCGAGAACTTGCCCGGTCCGTCAGTTGCGAGGGCCGTCGCAACGGCGATCAGCACCGCGTTGAACTCGAAGCCGCCGTTCGAGTTCCACGGCCCGTTCTTCCAGTGCACCTTGCGGATCGCCGTGGTCATCGCGGCGATCAGGGCGGCGGATGCGGCCGGGGTCGCGGCGCCGGCGATCAGCGCCGCCCCTCCGATCGTCTCCGAGAGCGCCGCTGCGCGGGCCTGCAGCGGGGCCGGCTCCATGTCCATGCTGGCGACCATCTTCTCGGTCCCTTCGAGGCCGGGGCCGCCGAAGGCGCCCTTCAGCTTCTGGAGGCCGTGTCCGACGAACACGCCACCGACGACGATGCGTACGAGGAGTTTCCCTGTTCCATCCATACGCGTGACCATACGCGTGCTTCGCGCATCCCGCGAGGGAAGCGTTGCACCGGCGTCAGCTGAGGGCCGGCGGCACCGTCTTGCGCATCACGGTCTTGCTCGTGCCGATGTGACGCTCGAAGGTGAACCCCGCCTTCTCGAACATCGCCCTCGTGCCGTTGTGGAGGAACGAGGACGATGTGCGCTTGCCGGGAGCGAGCTCGTTGGGGAACGAGACCACTTCGCCTCCGCCCGCCTGCGCGATCAGCTCGAGGGCGCCGTCCAGCGCTTCCCTGGCCACTCCCGAACGTCGGTGGTCGCGGTCGACGAAGAAGCAGGTTATGCGCCACGGCGCCGGATTGTCCTCGCCCGCGTCGTACTGCTTGCGGTGGTAGATGCGGGGCAGTTCGGCAGGGCTGCCGTACTCGCACCACGCGATCGCGTCGTCGCCGTCGAACACGAGCGCGGCGTGCGCGACCCCCTCCGCCACGAGTCGCTGCTTGAACGTCGGCCCGTCGTACTCGCTCTTCACGGTGTCCTCCGTGTCACCGTGGAAATACGAGCAGTAGCACCCGCCCCAGACGCCGTTGTGCTTCTGCGCGAGCGCCAGCCACGCCGGAAAGGTGTCGGGGGTGAGCGGCTTGATCACGTGCGCCGTCGTCACGCTCATCTCAGCCGTGCCTCGTGCTGTGTCGAATTGCTCGCGATTGGCCCATCAGGAACTCCTCCGAATGCTGCCGGAGTCCCGAGCCGTTGACGAGCGGAGGACCCGAACAGGCCCAACGGTACTCCTGACTCCGGCCGCCCCGCCGGTAGGCTGGATGCGTTTCGACGCACGAGAGAGAGGGACGCTCACCATGGCGGATTCATCGTTTGACGTTGTCAGCAAAGTCGACAAGATGGAGGCCGACAACGCCCTCAACCAGGCGCGCAAAGAGGTCGACCAGCGCTACGACTTCAAGAACGTCGGCGCCTCCATCGAATGGAGCGGCGAGAAGGTGCTGATGAAGGCCAACACCGAGGAGCGCGTCAAGGCCGTGCTCGAGGTGTTCGAATCCAAGCTCATCAAGCGCGGCATCTCGCTCCGGTCGCTCGACACGGGCGAGCCCTTCGCCTCGGGCAAGGAGTACCGCATCGAGGCCGGCATCAAGAACGGCATCGAGCAGGACGACGCGAAGAAGATCTCCAAGCTCATCCGCGACGAGGCCCCCAAGAGCGTCAAGTCGCAGATCCAGGGCGACGAGCTGCGGGTCAGCTCGAAGAGCCGCGACGATCTGCAGGCCACGATGGCGCTGCTGAAGAACGCCGACCTCGACGTCGCGGTTCAGTTCGTCAACTTCCGCTGAGATACCCGCGCAACCACTGCGTCACGCGGGCGTAGGCGTCTTCGCGCACGGGCGCTTTCGACAGGAAGATGTCGTGCAGCGCTCCGTCGATCCGCGCCACCGTCACCGTCGGCGCCAGCTTGATCGAGCGCTGCGCGATGTCGTCGACCACGAGCACGATGTCGCTGCTCAGCATGTCCGGCGTCCAGTACGGCAGCATCGTCGAACGGGCCGACACCATGGTGAGCACCGGAGCCTGGATCGTCAGGCCGCCGGCGACCTGGGCGTGCCCGGCCAGCACCGCGTTCAACCAGGCCGGATGCACGGGGAATCCTCGGACCGGCCGCCACGCCAGGTCGTAGTCCCATTCGCCATCCATCGTGGCCGACACCGACCGCGTGTAGAAGCCGAGGTCGACGTTCGGCAGGGCTGCGCGTGGATCGACACGCGCCTGCAAGCCGATGATCGGCGCCAGGGCGGCGCGCCCGGCCGACCGCGCCTGGAACTCGAGCCACGGGCTGTTCAGCACCAGGGCATCCGCTCGTGAGGGGTGCCGATGCGCCCACAGGCTCAGGGTGAGGCCGCCGGTGGAGTGACCCATCAGCACGAGTCGCCGCTTGCTCTTCTGCCCGACGGCGTGGCCGATCGCGGTCAGCGCGGCGTCGAGGTCCTCGTCGTAGGTGGCAAGGTCGTCGACGAATCCGGGAGTCTGACCTGGCCTGAGGCTGCGCCCGTACTTGCGCAGATCGAGAGCGTAGAAGCGGGCGCCCTGGTCGTGCCAGAAGACGGCGAGCTCCTTCTGGAAGAAGTAGTCCGACCAGCCGTGTACGTAGAGTACATCGGTGTCGGCGGCGACCGGTCGGCGCACGTGCGCGTCGGTCAGCAGGTCCGCGAAGCCGGGCGACGGCGCGTACCGCACGAGCGTCGCCACGACCTCGCCCTCGGCATCCGGGGCCAGGGGCAGCGTCAGCTGATCGAACGGCTCGCCCAGCACGTCCGGCTGCCACCCCTGCTCGCGCGTCATGACCTCAGCGTGCCAGGTGGAGCACCCGGAAGGCCAGCGGTGGCAGCTCCGGGATTGTGTGCGCCGGGCCGGCGGCACCCGGACGGCTAGTCGGCGACGGGCGCCGCGAGCTGGTTCGACGCCCGCACCATCTCGTCGCGCGGAACGACCTTGATGCGGGTGCGGCCGCGCGCCTCGCCGAGCGCGAGCTCGTGCTGGTCGAGGTTGTGCCAGCCGTCGAGGTTCGTGTACTCCACGTCGCGCGCTTCGAGCAGGTCGACGATCGCCTGTTCCGACGGGTCGGTGGGAGCCCACCAGTTGCCCTGATCGTTGATCACGTGCTTGATGGTCTCCATCGCGTCGGACTTCGTGTGCCCGATGAGGCCGACCGGCCCGCGCTTGATCCATCCCGTGGCGTACACGCCGTACATCCGCTCGTTGTCGCCCGAACGCAGCACCTGACCCTCGTGGTTCGGGATCACGCCGTGCTCCTTGTCGAACGGGATGCCGTCGAGAGGCGAGCCGAAGTAGCCGACGGCGCGGTAGATGGCCTGCACCGGGACCTCGCGGACCTCGCCCGTGCCCCGCACGCCGCCCTCGCCGTCGGGCGCGGTGCGCTCGTAGCGGTAGGCGGCCACGTTGCCGTCGCCGTCGGAGACGACCTCGAGCGGCTTGGCGTAGAAGTGCAGGTGCAGCCGGCGCGACGCCTGGCCCACCTCGCGCTGCCGCCACTGCTGCAGCACCCGGTCGATCACCATGACCTGCTTGTTGCTGGCCACGGCAGCCTTCGACTGCTCGTCGTAGTCGAAGTCCTCGTCGTAGAGGATCATGTCGACGTCGTTGAGCTCGCCCAACTCGCGCAGCTCCAGCGGGGTGAACTTCACCTGCGCCGGTCCGCGGCGGCCGAACACGTGCACGTCAGTGACGGGCGACGCCTTGAGGATCTCGTAGACGTTGTCCGGGATCTCGGTGGGCAGCAGGTCGTCGGCGTGCTTCGCCAGGATGCGCGAGACGTCGAGCGCGACGTTGCCGTTTCCGATCACCGCGACGGACGCGGCCTCGAGCGGCCAGGTGCGCGGCACATCCGGATGCCCGTCGAACCAGCTCACGAAGTCCGCCGCACCGTACGAGCCGTGCAGGTCGATGCCCGGGATGTCGAGGTCGGCATCGTGCACGGCACCGGTGGAGAAGATAACGGCGTTGTAGTGCTTCTTGAGGTCGTCGAGCGTGATGTCGCGTCCGTAGGTCACATTGCCGAACAGCCGGATGTCGCCGCGGTCGAGCACCTCGCGGAGCGCCGTGATGATGCCCTTGATGCGCGGGTGGTCGGGGGCGACGCCGTAGCGCACGAGTCCGTAGGGTGCGGGAAGCTGCTCGAACAGGTCGATCGAGACATCGAAGCTGCGTTCGGCTTTGAGCAGGATGTCCGCCGCATAGATTCCGGCGGGTCCGGCACCGACGATGGCCAGTCGCAATTTGGTCATACGCTGTATCTTTCCTCGCTCAGCTGGAACGGTCGACGATCGTGTCGGCGAATCGGGTCAGGGCCTTCTTGACCGGACCCTTGGGCAGGGGCGCGAGCGCCTCAACGGCTTCGTGCGCCCAGCGGTGCGCCTCGTCGAGGGTCTGGGCGGTGACGTCGTGGTCTCGGAGGGCGGCGATCGCCGCGGTGGCCTCCGGCGTGATGGCCCCGTCGTCGACGGTACCGATGACGTCGCGCTCGAGGCGCTCGAGAAGCGCCAGGGCATCCGCGTCGCTCTCGGCGCGTACGCGCAGGCGCAGCAGCGGAAGCGTCGCGACGCCGGCACGCAGGTCGTTGCCCGGCGTCTTGCCGGTCTCGGCGACGCCCTCGGACGAGAGGTCGATCACGTCGTCGATGAGCTGGAAGGCGACGCCGATCTTCTCGCCGAAGGTCACGACGGGCTGCTCGTAGTCCTCAGAGGCGTGCGAGAACACGACGCCCATCTGCGCGGCGGCGGCGATCAGCGAACCGGTCTTGTCGGCGAGCACCTGGAGGTAATGCTCGATCGGGTCTTCGCCGTCTTGCGGTCCGATCGTCTCGTGCAGCTGACCCAGGCAGAGTCGCTCGAAGGTGTCGGCCTGCATCGTGATGGCCCGCACGCCGAGGGCGGCGACGAGCTTGCTGGCGCGGGCGAACAGCAGGTCTCCGGTGAGCACGGCGACGGAGTTGCCCCACACCGACTGCGCGCTCGGCACCCCGCGGCGCATCTGTGCTTCGTCCATCACGTCGTCGTGGTAGAGCGAGGCGAGGTGTGTGATCTCGATCGCCTCGGCGGCCTTGAGCACCTCGGGGGTGTTGCCCTCGCCGAGCTGCGCGGCGAGCAACGTGAGCATGGGGCGCACGCGCTTGCCGCCGGCCTCGAGCAGATAGCGGGCGGTGACGTCGGCGAAGTTGTCGGCGAACCGCATCTCGGCGATCAGCCCCTCTTCGACGAGCGCGAGACCGTCGTCGACCGAGGACGCGAGCTCTTTGTCCTGACCCGAGGCGAAGATCTTGTCGGTCAGGCCGACCTGGCTCGACAACGACGCCGGACGACGAACCGCCGGAACGCTTGAAGCCACTACTCCCCCTCGGTTGGGACGGATGACGGCGCGGACGCCGCCGTCAGCGGCTTGAAGCCACGGTGAAGAGCGACGATACCCGCCGTCAGGTTGCGATACGCGACCTTCTCGAACCCGGCCTCGCGCAGCCAGCCGGCGAGCACGGGCTGGCTCGGCCACGCCTCGATCGAGTCCATAAGGTATTCGTACGCCACCGGGTTGGAGCTCGCGAGCTTGACCAGTACGGGCATCCCGTACCGCAGATACGCGAAGTAGCCGGAGCGGATGACCGCGAGCGGCGGGCGGGAGAACTCGCAGATGACGACGCGGCCGCCGGGCTTCGTGACCCGGTAGAACTCAGCGATGGCCTTTTGCGGGTCGACGATGTTGCGCAGGCCGAAGGAGATGGTGACGGCGTCGAACTCGTCGTCGCCGAACGGGAGCGCGGTGGCGTCGGCCTGCACGAACTCCACGAAGGGGTTGCCTGCTTGACGGGCACGGCCCACCTCGATCATCCCGGCGGAGAAGTCGGCCGCGACGACCCGTGCACCGTCTTTTGCGAGCGATGCGCTCGAGGTGCCGGTGCCGGCGGCGACATCCAGAACGATCTCTCCGGCGCGCGGAGCCACCGCACGCGTCGTCGCCATCCGCCACAACGATGCGTTACCCATCGAGAGCACGGTGTTGGTGCGGTCGTAGTGGGTCGACACTTCGTCGAACATGGCAGCGACCTGCTCGGGCTGCTTGCTGAGGTCGGCCTTACTCACCCCACTAGCTTAGGCGGCACCCGGCTGGTCTGCATTTACGCGCAGGCGGAGCCCCACTCAACCCCCAGCCCGCGCGCATCCGGCGCCCAGCATGCCGGGTTTAGGCTGGGCTGGTGACAGCTACAGCGACCACGCCACGTGCGTCGAGCGCCACCGCGCTCTCGGTCGAGACCACCCCCCTCGACGACGTACGGCAGCTCATCCCCTTCCTCGACTCCCGCCGACCGCTGCTCTGGATGCGACGCGGCGAGGGGCTCGCCGGTGTCGGCGAAGCGCTCCGCCTGGAGTTCTCCGGCGCCGACCGCATGCGCGCGGCAGCCGTGGCCTGGAGCGAGGTCGTGTCACGGTCCTCCGTCATCGACCCGATCGGCAAGCCGGGAACCGGGCTCGTCGCGTTCGGAACGTTCGCGTTCGACGACGAGAGCGCGGCGACGAGCGTGCTCATCGTGCCCGAGTTCGTCATCGGCCGTCGCGACGGCCGCAGCTGGATCACCCGCGTGCGCGCGATCGACGGCCTCGACGCAGCCGGCGCCTCGACCGCGCCTGCACCCCGGCCCACCGCGTTCGGCGACGAGTACCGGCTGTCGCTGCTCCCCGGCTCCCTGAGCAAAGACGGCTACCGCCAGGCGGTCGCCACGGCCGTCGAGCGCATCCGGAAGCACGACCTCGGCAAGGTCGTGCTCGCCCGTGATCTCGTCGCCCACCTGCCGCTCGAGTCCGACCTGCGCCGTGCACTCGTCGAGCTCGCGCTCGGCTATCCGGAATGCTGGACGTTCGCGGTCGACGGGCTCGTCGGCTCCTCCCCCGAGACGCTGGTGCGCGTCGACCACGGGGCCGTCAGCGCCCGGGTGCTCGCCGGCACGATCTCGCGAGGGCCGGATGCCGCGGCCGACCACGACGCCGCCGTCTCGCTGGCCTCCAGCACCAAAGACCAGGACGAGCACCGCTACGCGGTCGCCAGCGTGATCTCCGCGCTCGAGCCGCATAGCTCCGGGCTCGCGGCAAGCGACATCCCGTTCACGCTCAAACTCCCGAACCTCTGGCACCTGGCCACCGACATCGAGGGCACGCTGAGCGACGGGTCGACCTCGCTCGACCTCATCGATGCCCTGCACCCGACCGCTGCGGTGGCCGGGACCCCGACCGACGCCGCGGTCGCCCTCATCCGGGAGCTCGAGCCGTTCGACCGCGGGCGCTACGCCGGGCCGGTCGGCTGGGTCGGTGCGGACGGTGACGGCGAGTGGGCCATCGCACTGCGCTGCGCACAGGTGAACGAGAGCGGAGACCTCACGGCGTATGCCGGCTGCGGCATCGTGGCCGACTCCGAGCCGGACCGCGAACTCGCCGAGACGACGATGAAGTTCCGGCCCGTGGTCGAAGCGTTCGGCTGATCCGGGCCGGAGTCTAGGACCCCTCCAGCCGCGCCTTCTCCGCCTCCACGTCGTAGTCGGCCTTCGGCCACTCGAGATCCAGACGCTCCAGGGCGTCGATCAGCAGGTGCTGCACCGCGAGGCGGGCGTACCACTTGCGGTCGGCCGGAACCACGAACCACGGGGCGTAGTCCGTCGAGGTGCGCTCGAAGACCAGCTGGTACGCGTCCTGGTAGGAGTCCCAGAGCAGGCGCTCGTCCACGTCGCCCGGGTTGTACTTCCAGTGCTTCTCCGGCCGCTCCAGCCGGTCGAGCAGTCGGGCCTTCTGCTCGTCCTTGCCGAGATGCAGCATGACCTTGACGATGGTGGTGCCGTCGAACGCGAGCTCGCGCTCCCAGTCGTTGATCGCACCGTAGCGCCGCTCGATCTCCTCGGCCGGGGCGAGGTTCCTGACTCTGCCGATGAGCACGTCTTCGTAATGGGAGCGGTCGAAGACACCGAGCTGACCGGCGGCCGGCGTCTCCTTCTCCACGCGCCAGAGGAAGTCGTGCTTCAGCTCCTCCTCGGTCGGCTTCTTGAAACCGGCGTAGCGCACGCCGCCCGGGTTCACAGCGCCGACGACGTGCGAGACGATGCCGCCCTTGCCCGCGGTGTCCATCGCCTGCAGCACCAGGAGGACGCGGCGCCGGTCGCCGTCGGCACCCGCCGCGAACAGGCGCTCTTGCAGGTCGGCGAGGATCGTCGCGCCCTCGGCGAGCGCCTTCTGACCGTCGCTCTTACCGCCGTCGAACCCGTAGACGGCATCGGTCGGCTGGTCGGCGAGCACGAAACCGTCACCCACCCTCAGCTGCTCGTCGGGATCCGTCGTCCAGAAGTCTTCCCGTCCCACGCTGGCCTCCTCGATCGCGAGTGTGTGTTCATAGTACGGTCGCGGAATGGAGTTCCGACACGGGCGAGCCCAGCCGCGCATCCACCCCACCGCCACCGTCGCGGCGACCGCCGTGATCAGCGGCGACGTCGAGGTCGGCGCCCATTGCCGCATCCTGCACGGCGCGGTGATCACCGCTGACGGCGGCTCGGTGCGGCTCGGCGACCACGTGATCGTGATGGAGAACGCCGTGATCCGGTCGACCCGGCAGAACGCGGTCGGCATCGGCGACCATTCGCTGGTCGGGCCGCTCGCCTACGTCGTGGGGGCGACGATCGAGCCAGAGGTGTTCATCGCGACCGGCGCCCGAGTGTTCAACGGTGCCGTGATCGGACGCGGAAGCGAGGTGCGCATCGACGGCATCGTGCACCTGCGCACGACGCTCGCACCCGGCACGACCGTGCCGATCGGCTGGGTGGCGGTGGGCGATCCGGCGCGCATCCTGTCACCGGATCAGCACGACGAGATCTGGGCGGCGCAGCGGGAGCTCGACTTTCCTGGCTACGTGTTCGGGATCGATCCGGCGCGCCTGGACCGCCCGTTCATGGTGGAGCTGACCGAGCGCTATGCGCGAGCGCTGGCCGGGAACGCGGACGACGAGCAGGTCTGACGCCGGCCTACCGCGCGGCGCCCGACGCGTCGAACGCCGGGTCGAATGCGTCGGCGGGGTAGTACGTCACGGTCGACGCGTCGCCGCCCGGCAGCAGCACCGGACGGAACTCGCGCTCCGACTCGGCGTCGTCGAAGGTCAGGTCGATGATCTCCCGCCATTGCCCGTCGGCCATCCGCTGCACGGTCGCCTCCCACGTGACGCCCGGGGTCTCCTTCGCCTGCAACCGGAAATGGATGCCCACCGCCCGCCGCCGCTTCAGCAACGACAGCAGACCGCGGTACACGGCCATCCGCTCGACCGAGGCGAACCACGGGCGCAGGCTGCGCACCAGCACGTCCGCATTCCAGAGGATGGTCGTCGCGAACCCGGCGCGTGACTGGTACACGTCGACGGCCAGCACATCCGGGATGCGGCGCAGGGTCTGGCGCAGGGTGCCGCGTGTGATGCCCTCCTGCACCGTGCTGTGCAGATAGAACGGCACCGACGGCTGCACCACGGAGGTGCTGGTGCGCAGAGCGGCGTGGTCGACGAGCCGCTGATCGGGACCGAAGAAGACCCGGAGTTCGGCCAGCAGGGCCGCCACCCGCTCGTCGGGCGGGTCGAGCTCGAGCGTTCGCGCGGTGTCCGCGTAGGCGGTCGACTGGTGCAGCACGCCCAGGCGGAACTCGGCCGGGAGCGGAGGGCCGGCCAGCACGGTGACGAACTCGTCGGTTCCCACGACCGCGCCCACGACGGCACCCGCGTCGGCGCCGCCCGCGGCCCCGCCCGCGGCCCCGCCGGTGTCGTCGTTCCGGCATCGCACGGGGTTCTCGCGCCCCTCGATGCGCGGAACGATGTCGAGCACGTGCTCCAGCGCGAGCACGTGCACCCCGCGCGGGATCGGCACCCGGCCGAGCGGCGTCCCACCCGTGACGAGGTGCGTGACCGTGAACCCCTCGGCCTCCGCGCGCACCGCCACCTGGGCGGCGACCATCCCGCCGAGGCTGAAGCCGGCCAGCATCACGGGCTCGCCCTCCCGGATACCGGCGGCGCGCATCACCTCGAGCCCGGCACGCGTGACCGTCGGCTCCCCCTCGGCGCCGATCACGAGGTCGGCGGTGAGGTCGTTCGGCGCGACGCCGGCCCGCGGGTGCCACGACTTGGTGCTCGGGAACTGCACGATCCAGTGGCGGCGGCCCCCGGCCATCCGGGACGAGACCCTGATCAGAGCGACGTCGGCGCGGTCGTCGAGGTCGGGATCGCAGAGGTCGTCGATCTCCCGCTGGCTCACGAACAGCTGACGCAGCCCGGTGATCTGCCGCCGACGCAGAGCTCCCGCAGCGAGGCCCGGGTAGCCGAGGGGATCGGGATACGGCTCGAGGTGCAGACCCAGCAGCCCGGCCGGCACATCCACGAGTCCGGGCGACGGGCGATAGTCGTGCGGAGCATCCGGATCACGCCACCACCGCAAGAAGTCGAGGATGTGCGGAAACGTCTCGCCGAGGAACGCGTCGTAGCCGAGCACGCGCGCGTCGTGGCCGTCCCGCAGCCAGCCGCGCCGCCTGCCCAGGTTCACGCTCTTGCGCAGGATGCCCGCGAGCGTGAACACGGCGACATACGGTCGCGCTCGCCAGCGCGGCGCGACGAGGCCGACGGCGCTCGCGAGCAGGGCGAGCGGGGAGAGCAGGAAGCCGGCCAGGCGGGCTGACGCCCCGACGATACGTGGCGCCGACGACAGGTACAGCGAGCTGAAGACGATCGTGCGCGCGCGGCGGCGCACCGGTGCGTGCAGCCGGAACGGGTACGGGATGCGCCGCGGACCCTGCACCAAGAACCAGATCCACGCGACGACGTACCCGACGAGCCAGACCGCGGCCGCCACGACGGCGGCGACCACCCCGAGAGCGAGCAGCACGACACCGATGGCGAGCATGAGGATCGCGCCCAGCACGACGCCGACGCCGAGCACGAGCCACCCCAACGGACCTCGCCGACGCAGCGTGCGAGGCGGGAGCTGGGGCAGCATGGCGTCAGCCTAGACCCGGCCACCGTCGCGGCCGGGACGCCGCTCTGACCTCGGGTGGTGGACGCTCAGACCTCGAAATCGACGGCTGAGCGGCCGCCGACGACAGAACGGATGTACCCGGCGACCACCTGGTGGTCGGGGTGCGCCACATAACGGGCCAACGCATCCGCGTCGGCGAAGTCGCTGATCAGCACGATGTCGAAGTTGTCTCCGTCGAGGGCGTTGATGCCCACTTCGAGGCTCAGGATCTCCGGGATCGTCGCCGGAAGGCCCTCCAGCCCGCGCTTCATGACGGCGAGCTGCTCGGCGCGCTCGGACTCCTCGGCTGCGGCGAGCTTCCACGAGACGACGTGGCGGATGGTCATTCGGCCTCCAGGAGAGCGGTGCGGAGACGGGCCGGATCGACCCGCCAGTAGGTGTGCACGCGGCCGCCGATCAGCACGACCGGAATCTCCTCGACGTAGCGCTCGTGCAGGTCGGGATCGTCGAGGATGCTGACCTCGCCGACCGACACGGACGGCGCGCCCGCCGGAAGCTCGGCGATGACCGCGTGGATGACGTCGCGCGCGTCATCGCACAGATGACAGCCGGGCTTGCCGACGAGCGTGAGTTCAACGTCCACCCGTTCAGCCTAGCGAGCGCGCGCCGGCCTGCGGGTGCAGCGCTGTGCCGTTCGGGTACAGCGCTGTGCCTTTCGGGTACAGCGCTGTGCCTTTCGGGTACAGCAAAAAGCGCCGGGCCACTGGACCGGCGCTTGAGCTGCAGACTCGAGGTCTACTTCTTGTTGCGACGCTGGTGGCGCGTCTTGCGAAGAAGCTTGCGGTGCTTCTTCTTCGCCATACGCTTGCGACGCTTCTTGATAACGGAACCCACGTAGACCTCACAAAGTTAGGGGGCTGGCCGCGGAATGCGCGGCGACACAAAGCACAAGTCTACCGGACGTCACGCAGTGTCGGCGACGTGATTGTCGAGAGCCTGTGTTACCGCCGACTCCGGCACGCGAAACGAGCGGCCGAACCGGATGGCGGGGAGTTCTCCGGAATGCACCAGGCGGTACACGGTCATGCGGGAGACACGCATCATGTCGGCCACCTCGGCGACCGTCAGGAAGCGCACATCCGAGAGATCGCGTGCCATCTGCTGTGTTTCCTTCTGTCCACTGTCATGGTACTCGTGTGACACGAGTTGTGAATGGAAACTCTAGGGCCAGAATGTCCCGCGCGTAAAGTGCGCGAAGGGGGGTCGGCGACCGCTCAGTCGCGACGCCACTTGCGGGGCGTGACGCGCTCCACGGCCGTGGTGACCCGGTGGCTCGTGTCGGCGAACACCTTGCCGACCGTGCTCGCGAATTCGCGGGTCTCGTCGGCGAGCTCGGCGTTGAGCGCCTCGACATCGGCGGCAGATGCCACGAACGGAATGATCCAGTCCTCGACGGCCTCGAGCGGCTCGGCATCGAGACGGTAGTAGCGGTGCTGGCCCTCCTCGCGCACGGCGACGAGTCCCGCATCCCGCAGCACCTTCAGGTGCTTGGAGACGGTGGGCTGGCTCAACTCGAGGGTGGCCACGATCTCGGAGACACTGATCTCGCCTGCGGAATGAGCATCTCCGGCATGACGATCGAGCAGCACCCCCAGGATGTCGCGCCTGGTCGCGTCGGCAATCACGTCAAAGATGTCGGCCATCCCCCCAGGCTAGTCACTCACCCTGCGGAGTACCATGTCGGAACTGTCGGTCGAACCGGTCAGTGGGAGGATCTAGGCATGCGAGCCACCCTGGCACCCGGCCGTCCGAGCAGCACGACGGTCGGCAGCCGTGTTCGCGAAGCGGTGAACGGCTTCGCGAGCCGCAGTCCGTCGCGGTTCGCCATCCTGGTGTTCGCGCTGCTCATCCTCGTGTTCACGCTGCTGTTCTCCCTTCCCATCGCGACCACGACGGGGACGACCACTCCGCTCGCCGATGCGCTGTTCACGGCCGTCTCTGTCATCTGCGTCACCGGGCTGGCCACGGTCGACATGGCGACCCACTGGTCGGTGTTCGGCCACACGCTCGTCTACGTCGGCGTGCAGATCGGCGCCGTCGGTGTGCTCACGATGGCGAGCATCCTCGGTCTGGTCATCTCGCGCCGGCTCGGGCTGCGCGCCAAGCTGATGGCGGCGAGCGACAGCAACCCGTTGCGCATCCACGCGGGCCCGGTCGCCGAGGGCCAGGCGGTGCGGCTCGGCGACGTCGGCAAGCTCCTGATCACGGTCGCGCTCAGCATGGTCGTGATCGAGGGTGTGATCGCGCTGCTCCTCTTCCCCCGGATGCTCATCGCGGGCATCCCGCTCGGTACGGCCCTCTGGGAGAGCGTCTACTACTCGGCGATGGCGTTCACGAACACCGGATTCGCGCCCAACGTCGAGGGACTCACGGCGTTCGCGACGGACTACTGGTTCCTCAGCGCACTGATGATCGGCGTCTTCCTCGGCGCGATCGGATTCCCGGTCATCCTGGCGATCGCGACCAACCTGCGGCGGACGCCCGGCCGGCGCCGTCGCTGGTCGATCCACGTCAAGCTGACGCTGCTCACCTCCGTCATCCTGCTCGTCGCGGGCACCGTGCTCTACATCGTGCTCGAATACGACAATCCCAAGACGTTCGGCCACCTGGATGCCGGCCACACCGTCTTCCAGGCGCTGTTCCTGTCGACGATGACGCGCTCGGGCGGCTTCTCGACCATCCAGATCGACGACCTGCACGGATCGAGCCTGCTCGTCAGCGACATGCTCATGTTCATCGGCGGCGGCTCCGCCTCGACCGCCGGCGGTATCAAGGTCACGACGCTGGCCGTGCTGTTCCTCGCGGCGTTCGCCGAGGCGCGCGGCGTCGAGTCGATGGACGCGTTCCGCCGCCGCATCCCGATCGACGTGCTGCGGCTGTCGGTGGCGGTGGCGCTCTGGGGTGCGACGATCGTCGCGGTCTCGACGATCGTGCTGCTGCAGATTACGAAGGCGCCGCTGGAACACGTGCTGTTCGACGTGATCTCCGCGTTCGCGACCTGCGGTCTCTCGACCGGCCTCACCGAGAAGCTCCCCGACGCTGGCGTCTACGTGATGGCGGCCACGATGTTCTGCGGGCGCGTTGGTACAGTGACACTCGCCGCGGCGCTGGCCCAGTCCCAGCGCAAGCAGCTGTTCCACAATCCTGAAGAGAGGCCGCTCGTTGGTTGACCGCATCAAGCACAACGCACCCGTGCTGGTGATCGGCCTCGGCCGTTTCGGCGCCGCGACCGCCGGCGAGCTCGACCGGCTCGACCGCGAGGTGCTCGCGATCGACACCGATGGGGCGCTCGTGCAGAAGTGGGCGGACCGTGTGACGCACACGGTGCAGGCGGACGCGCGCTCGATCGAGACCCTGCGCCAGCTCGGCGCGGAGGACTTCTCGGTCGTCGTCGTGGCCGTCGGGTCGTCGATCGAGGCGAGCGTGCTGATCACGGCGAACCTGGTCGACCTGAAGGTGCCGCAGATCTGGGCGAAGGCGATCTCGCAGTCGCACGGCAAGATCCTGGAGCGGATCGGCGCCAACCACGTGATCTATCCGGAGGCGGAGGCGGGCGAGCGCGTCGCGCACCTCGTCTCGGGCCGGATGCTCGACTTCATCGAGTTCGACGACGACTTCGCGCTCGTCAAGATGTACCCGCCGAAGCCGATCCGGGGCATCCGGCTGGCCGACTCGGGAGTGCGCTCGAAGTACCACGTCACCGTCGTCGGTGTGAAGAGCCCCGGCAAGCCCTTCACCTACGCGACGGCCGACACCGTCGTCTCGAACCACGACCTCATCATCGTCTCGGGCACCTCCGGCGACATCGAGCGTTTCGCCGCCCTCGAGTAGCCCCGCCTCGCTCCGCTCCCCCGCAATCGAGTCCGGGAGAAATCAGTCCCCGGACATCACTAGAGCGATTTCGCCCGGACTCGATCCGGCCTGTGGATAACTTTTACGAGGGTCGTTCGGAGTTCGCAATCATGTTGCATGCGAAAAAGTCCTGCACTCCCTCCGAGTCTCGACGGCTGCGGCTTCACCTACGCTGAGGCGCGCGCTGCAGGAGTCGATCGGTCACATCTCTATAGCAAGGCAGTCCAGCGGCCGTTTCACGGTGCGAGAACGGCTGGCGTCAACCTCGCCGACCATGTAGCACTCTGTCGAGCAGCGGCCGCCGTCCTGCCGACGACCACCTACTTCAGCCACGCTTCAGCCGCGGTACTGCACGCCTTCCCGCTCCCGCGTCATGCCGAGCCATCTGATGTCGAAGTGAGCGTATTCGAACCCGCCCGACCTCCGGAGATCGCTGGAATCGCCGCCCACCAACTGACGTCGACCGGCCAGCGCTGGGTCCTGATCAAGGGGCTGAGAGTGATCGGCGCGGAAGACGTGTGGGCGCAGTTGAGCCACCGGCTCTCGATCGACGACCTCGTGGTGGTCGGCGACTTCCTCGTGACCGGAGACCAGCCGTATTCGGGAATTCCGCCATCGTCCACGATCGATCGGATGGCCGCGGCTGTGCGCAGACATGGCCGACGCAGAGGCGTGCGTGATCTGCGGTGCGCTCTTGAGAGGATTCGATACGGATCGATGTCGCCCCAGGAGACCCGCCTCCGGCTCGCACTCATCGACGCGGGGCTTCCCGAGCCGGAGCTGAACGTGCGAGTCGTCGATCCCGAAGGACGACTTCTTGCGCTCATCGACCTTGCATACCCCGAACACCGTGTCGCCATCGAATACTTGGGCGATCATCACCGACGGGAAAAGTCGACCTATCGGAACGACATCGCCCGGCGCGAGATGCTGTCGGATCTGGGCTGGTCGGTCATCTTCGTAACAGGTGGCGACCACCTAACGACTGCCGCCCATCGAGTTCGTCGCGCCCTCCTCAGATCGAGTCCGGGAGAAATCGCTCCGAATCCAGTTTGAGTCCTGATTTCTCCCGGACTCGATTGCGGGGCGGCTAGGACTGGGCGAGCTCGCGCGCGCGGGCGAGGGCGGCGTCGGTCGCGCGGGCGAAGAGCGCGCCGAGGTCGGCCTGCTCGAGCACGCTGATCGCGCGCTCGGTGGTCCCGCCGGGGCTCGTCACGCGGCGGCGCAGTTCGGCCGGCTCCTCCCCCGACGACACCAGCAGTTCGGATGCGCCCAGGAAGGTCCCGTTGACGAGCTGTCTCGCCTGTTCCGGCGTGAAGCCCTTGCCGACAGCGGCCTCGGTGAGCGCGTCGATCAGGTAGAAGACGTAGGCCGGGCCGGACCCGGAGATCGTGCTCAGCGCATCCAGCTGCGATTCGGGAACCTCGACGACCTCGCCGACCGTCTCGAAGAGCGCGCGCACGAGCGCCAGGTCATCCGGGTCGGTGCGGGTGCCCGGGCTGATCCCGGTGACCGCCTTGCCGACGATGGCGGGGGTGTTCGGCATCGAACGCACTACCGAGACCGTGTCGGGCAGCAGGGACTCGAAGGTCGCGATCGTGACACCCGCCGCCACGCTCACGATCACGGTGCCCGGCTCGAGCGAGTCCGCGATCTCGCGCAGCAGGTCGGGGACCATCGCGGGCTTCACGGCGACCAGGACGATCCGGGCGCCCTCGACAGCGACGCGGTTCACATCCGGCTTCTCCTCGGTCGCGTACGCCGTCACACCGCGCGTCGACGCGAGCTCTTCGGCGCGGTGCTTCGACCGGTTGGTCACCCGGATGCCGCCCTCCACCGTCACTCCGGGAGCGACCAGGCCGCTCAGGATGGCCCTGCCCATCGACCCGGCGCCCAGAAGCGCGATCGTCGGAAGCGTGACGTTCTTCGTGTCGCTCATGCGGCCATCCTAGGATGAGAGCATGAGCGCATCGGGTGGAACAAAGGCGATCGTCGCGGCCTTCGCTGCCAACCTCGGGATCGCGGTCACGAAGTTCATCGCGTGGGCCTTCTCGGGCTCGTCGTCGATGCTCGCAGAAGGCGTGCACTCGCTCGCCGACTCCGGCAACCAGCTCCTGCTCCTGCTCGGCGGACGCCGGGCCAAGAAGAAGGCCGACAGCGAGCATCCGTTCGGCTACGGGCGCGAGCGCTACGTCTACGCGTTCGTCGTGTCGATCATCCTGTTCTCGGTCGGTGGCGTGTTCTCGGTCTACGAGGGCATCGAGAAGCTCACGCACCCGCATCCGCTCGAGAACTGGTGGATCCCGATTCTCGTGCTGCTCATCGCGATCGGCCTCGAGTCGTTCTCGCTGCGCACCGCGGTGCGCGAGTCGCGCCCGCACAAGCACGGGATGTCGTGGCCGCAGTTCATCCGCCGCGCCAAAGCTCCCGAGCTCCCCGTGGTCCTGCTCGAGGACGTCGCCGCCCTCACCGGGCTGGTGTTCGCGTTCTTCGGCGTCGGCCTGACGGCCCTCACCCACAATGGCGTCTTCGACGCGATCGGGACCCTGCTCATCGGTGCTCTGCTCATCGCCGTCGCTGTCGTGCTCGGCATCGAGACCAAGAGCCTGCTGGTCGGCGAGGGCGCGAGCGATGCGGATGTCGCCGCCATCGAGCAGGCGATCCTGGCCGGCAACGAGGTCGAGCGCATCATCCACATGAAGACCCTCTACCTCGGCCCGGACGAGCTGCTCGTCGGAGCCAAGCTGGCCGTGTCGGGCGAGTTCCGGCTGGCGGAGGTCGCCGCGTCGATCGACGTCGTCGAGCGCCGCATCCGCGACGCCGTCCCGGCCGCCCGCGTGATCTACATCGAGCCGGATGTCTGGATCGACCCGAACGAGAAGCACCCGGCCACCGACGCCATCGTCATCAAGGGTCTGGAGTGACGCGGACGGCGGTCGTCCTGCAGCACGACCCCACGATCCACCTCGGCAACATCGGACCTGTCCTGCGCGACGCCGGCTACGACCTGCGCATCGTCGACGTCACGACGGAGGACGTCTCCGCCATCGACCCGAACGAGGCCGATCTCGTGGTCGTGCTCGGCGGCGAGATGGGTGCGTACCAGACCGAGGAGTACCCGTTCCTCGCGGCCGAGCAGTCGCTGCTGCGCGCGCGGCTCGACGCGGAGCGGCCGACCCTCGGGGTCTGCCTCGGCGCGCAGCTCATGGCGGGCGCCCTCGGCGAGCGCGTGTACAAGGGCGACTCGATGCAGATCGGTTTCCGGCGGGTCGAACCGACGGAGGCCGGCGCAGCGTCGCCCATCCGGCATTTCGGCGAGGTGCCCGTGGTCGAGTGGCACGGCGACACGTTCGAGCTGCCCGAGCGCGCGACCCTGCTCGCGTCGTCGAGCGATTACTCGAACGAGGCGTTCGCGATCGGGGACTTCGCGCTGGCGGTGCAGTTCCATCCGGAGGTGACCGACGAGATGCACGAGCGCTGGGTCAGCGACGGCTACAACGAGCTCGACGAGCACGCCCTCGATCCGGATGCCCTGCGAGAGGATCGCGCGGCGTATTCGAGCGGCATGCAGGAGGCCTCCCGTCGCGCGTTCTCGGAGTGGCTCGCGCAGCTGCCGGCCTGAGCGCACGTCCCGTCGAGCCCCCACACCGTCGAGCCTGCACGCAATCGAGTCCGAACTTCTTGCGCCCAATCGCGGCGTGTCGCTGCAACAAGTTCGGACTCGATTTCGTGCGACGCGAGGACGGGACGCGGACGGGACGCGGGCGCGGCGCCGCTCAGCGCTTGGCGCGGAAGAAGTCGAGCAGCAGCTCGGCGCAGTCCTCGGCGCGCACGCCGGCGAACACCTCGACCCGGTGGTTGAGCCGCTGGTCGCGCAGAACGTCGTAGACGGATCCGGCCGCTCCGGCCTTCTCGTCCCACGCCCCGAACACCACCCGCGGCACCCGCGCCGCCAGGATCGCGCCCGCGCACATCACGCACGGCTCGAGCGTGACGACGAGCGTGCATCCCTCGAGGTGCCAGTCGTCGCGGGCCGCCGCCGCCTCGCGCAGCGCCAGCACCTCCGCATGCGCGGTCGGATCGTGCCGCAGTTCGCGCTCGTTGCGCCCCGTTCCGATGACGGCGCCGTTTTCGTCGAGCACGAGTGCGGCCACCGGCACGTCGCCGGTCCCGAACGCGAGACGTGCGTCGGCGATGGCGCGCAGCATCCACTCGTCGTACGCAGCGGGTACGGGCAAACTCACGTCGGGCTCCCGGGGAGATGTTGGATACCCTTGAGCCTATGCGCGTTCACGTTGCCGACCATCCCCTCATCACCCACAAGCTGACGGTGCTGCGCAACAAGGAGACCTCGTCTCCCACGTTCCGCGCCCTCACGGAGGAGCTGGTCACCCTCCTCGCCTACGAGGCGACCCGCGCGGTGCGGGTCGAACCGCAGGAGATCGAGACGCCCGTCACGACGACGGTCGGCGTGCGACTGAGCGAACCGCGGCCACTGGTGGTCCCCATCCTGCGCGCCGGGCTCGGGATGCTCGAGGGCATGGTCAAGCTCATGCCCACCGCCGAGGTCGGCTTCCTGGGCATGGTCCGCAACGAGGAGACCCTCGAGCCGACCACCTACGCCGAACGCCTCCCCGACGACCTCTCGCACCGTCAGTGCTTCGTGCTCGACCCGATGCTCGCCACCGGCGGCTCTCTCGGTGCCGCGATCGACTTCCTCTTCAAGCGCGGCGCCGTCGACGTCACCGCGATCTGCATCCTCGCGGCTCCCGAGGGCATCGCCGCCCTCGAGAAGGCCACCGAGGGTCGCGACGTCACGATCGTGCTCGGCGCCCTCGACGAGCGCCTCAACGAGAACGGGTACATCGTGCCGGGCCTCGGCGACGCGGGCGACCGCCTCTACGGCACGGTCTGACGCTGCCGGGCACCGCATTCCCCGGGCATCCCGCATCTGGGAGCGCGCCTGAAACATTACGTAATGATTTGACACCGCACGTCACCGTTCGCTTTACTTGCCAACATGACTGACAACTCGCGTACCCTGACCTCCTTCGAGGCCCCTGGGGATGCCGGCATGATGATGCCCGGCCGCGACTCGGTCATGTGTTGCCGAATGTGTCGCTAATCTGACGACCCTTCGCCGAGTCACCAGGCCCCCGACCCACTGAGTCGGGCGAGGCCACTGGCTCCCCGGATGCGCCACACTCACGCATCCGATCATCGGCCGATCTGAGGCCCAACACAGAACACGCGAATCCTCGCAACCCCGTCACCTCTTGAACCGGATGTACCGGTCCTCACGGGAACGCCGAAACGGCGGCAGCGGATTCCACGCATCATCACAAAGGACTCCATCCCATGTCTCTGGCAACCATCGACACCACTTTCGCCCCCGCTCCCGCCCGCCGCCTCGCTGCCGCCCCTGCCGTTCCCGCCGCAGCGCCGGCCCCGGCCGCTCCCGCCGTCCAGATCCGCGCGGTACCGAACGGCACCGAGGCCCGCGGCTTCGTGCTCTACGTCGGAATCGACGAGGCCAAGGCCGCCGCGTCCGGCACCGACCTCGGCCGCATCGTCGAGGCGCTCAAGCGCCTCACCGCCGAGATCGCCCCGTCGGCGGAGACCTACGCCGCCGTCGCCCTGGCTCCGGAGGGAGCCGGCGGACGCGACGTCGACGTCGTGCGCCTCGCCCTGCAGGATCCGGCCGCGATCGCGAAGCACCGCCACGCCGGCACGGTCGACGAGGACGAGGACCGCGCATCCGGTGGCGTCGTCGTGGACATCTCCCGCAAGCGCCTGATCCTCGACAACCAGACCGCCGCGCTCACCTACAAGGAGTTCGAGCTGCTGCAGTACCTCGTCCTGCGCGAGGGACGCACCATCGAGCGCGCCGAGCTCATCTCGTCGCTGTGGGGCGCGGCCGACGACGAGGCGCCGAACGAGCGCACGATCGACGTGCACGTGCGCCGCCTGCGCGCCAAGCTCGGCCGGTACGAAGACATCGTGCGCACCGTGCGCGGCGTCGGCTACCGCTTCGACCGTCACGCCGACGTGTCGATCCGCCACGCCAGCGCCCCCTCGCCCGACCTGTTCTAAGCCGCAGGGCCCCGCCGCGCGCCACCCCCACGCGGCCCGCATCCGGCCACATCCGTTGAGGGGCGGCAAACGCATCCAAGACCGCCGTGTTGGATGCGTTCGCCGCCCCTCAACGAAATCCCCTCGACGGAACCCGCGCGGTCAGGCCGAGCGCTGGTACGACCGGAACGCGGAGGTCGCCCAGGCGGCCATGACCACGGTCAGCGCCGCCAGGAGTGCGACGTGCCCCCACAGCGAACCCCAGTCCGGGTTCGCGCTCAGCGCCTGACGGCCGACGATCACCGCCCACTCGAACGGGTTGTACGCGGCGACGTTCTGCACCCACTCCGGCGAGAGCTTCGTGTTCATGATCGCCGAGCTCAGGAACATCAGCGGCAGCGTGATGATCTGCGAGATGCCGATCAGCGCCGTCTGGTCGCGGGCGAGCAGCGCCACCGCGTTCGACAGCGAGCAGAACACCGCGGTGAGCAGCACCACGCCGAGCAGCAGCAACAGGATGCCCGTGAAGCCGCCCTCGAAGCGGGCGCCCGCCCAGAAGGCGATTCCGACGACCACGAGCGACTGCACGATCGCCAGGAGCGACTGGTACACGAGCGTCGACACGATCAACGCGCCCCGGTTGGTCGGCGACGTGAGGAAGCGGTCCATCACCCCGCGCTGCATGTCCTGGATGTACACCGTGCCCGACCAGGCGCTG
This sequence comes from Leifsonia sp. 10N434, assembly GCF_056394405.1. Taxonomy (NCBI): domain Bacteria; kingdom Bacillati; phylum Actinomycetota; class Actinomycetes; order Micrococcales; family Microbacteriaceae; genus Leifsonia; species Leifsonia sp. 10N434. The sequence goes on from NZ_JBFTHV010000001.1 coordinate 419,514, forward strand.
CCGAACAGCGCCATCATCATCACGATGCCGGGCGTGAGGAACTCGAGGTAGCTCTGGCCGTTGCCGAAGCCGGGGATCTCGACGACCGACTTGAAGAGCTGCCCGAACAGCAGCAGCCAGATGATCGGTTGGATGAGGTTCATCACCAGGAACGCCGGCATGCGCCATGCGGCGCGCAACTGACGCCCGGTCAGGATGGCCGTGTGGGTGAAGAAGGTCGGTGATGCGGTGGTGCGGCCGGGTCGGCCGGCGGCGATGGTTGTCATGATGCGTTCTCCACGGCGAAGTTCTCTTGTGCTTTGGTGAGGGTGCGGCCGGTGTGCCGCAGGTAGACGTCGTCGAGGCTCGGACGCGCGACGGTGGCCGATGCCACCGTGACCGACGCGGCCTCGAGCGCGGCGAGCGCGAGCGGAAGCGTCGCCGCCCCGTTGTCGGAGCGGGCCCGCAGTGTGCGGCCGTCCCCGCCGACCTCGCGGAGCTGGTCGACACGCTGCAGCGCGGCGAGCGCGGCGAACGGGTCGCCGTCGGCGGTCAGTTCGACGATCACCGCGTCACCGCGCAGATCGTTCTTCAGCTCCTCCGGCGTTCCGCCCGCCACGACCGTTCCGTGGTCGACGATCGCGAGGCGCGATGCCAGCCGGTCCGCCTCCTCCAGGTAGTGCGTCGTAAGCAGAACGGTCATGTTCTCGTGCTTCGTCATCCGCTCGATCTCGGCCCACAGCTCTGCGCGGGCCTCCGGGTCGAGGCCGGTCGTCGGCTCGTCGAGGAACAGCACCTCGGGGTGGTGCATCAGGCCGATCGCCACGTCGAGCTTGCGCGCCATGCCGCCGGAGTAGCCCTTCACCTGGCGCTTCGCGTGCTCGGTGAGCCCGAAGCGGTCGAGCAACTCGGATGCCCGTGCGTGCGCACCCCGTGCGCTGAGGCCTTGCAGGCGTCCGGCGAGCACCAGGTTCTCGACGCCGGTGTCCATCGGATCCGCCACGGACTTCTGGGCGACGAATCCGATCGCGCGCCGCACGCGGGCCGGATGCTTTCCCACATCGATCCCAGCGACGAACGCTCGCCCGGAGTCGGCGCGGGCGAGGGACGAGAGGATCTTGATGGTGGTCGACTTGCCCGCGCCGTTGGGGCCGAGCAGTCCGAAGACCGTCCCGGCCTCGGCGTCGAAGCTGAGGCCGTCGAGGGCGCGCACGGGGGTCTTGCCCCGGCCCGCCCGGTAGGTCTTGACGAGGTCGTCGGCGATCAGCGCCGACGGTAATGCAGTAGCCACGGTGGCTTCCTTTCCATTGGAGAGCCGTCCGTGCGAGCCTGCGCAGTACGATGTGAACGGACCCTCGGTGACTGTTGACGCAGGTTCCTCACGGAACGACTGGGGTTTGGATGGCCGGAGAGTTGCCGCTCTCCGGCCATCACCTTTTTCGGTGCGGTGCGTTTCAGCCCAGCAGGTCGGCCACCTCCTGACCGAAGTCGCCTGCCGAGATCCTCTGCTGGATCTCGGCCATGCTGAGTCCTTGGGCGAGAAGGGCGTGCAGCCCCTCCCACATCTCGATCCCGCCGATGTCGCGGGCAGCGATGCGCTCTGCCAGCCCGGCGAGGAACGCGCGCTCTGCGACGAGCATCGCCTGCTTGTAGTGGAACTCGATCATGAAGAGCTCGGGCAGCCGGCCGACCAGTTCGGCCGCTTCCTTCTCGCGCTCCGCGATCTCGGCGTCGAGGCGCTCGAGCCGGCTCCTCAGGAGGTCGACGACGACCTCCGGGGCCAGCATCGGCAGCAGGGAGAGGCCCGTCTCGATCGCCGGGTACTCCTTGACCGGGGTGTCGATGAGCTCGCGCAGCCAGTCGTCGGCCTCGCGCCGGCCGGCGTCCGTGATTTCGTACACGATGCGCTCCGGGCGGTTGCCCTCGCGCTCGGTCTGGGCGACGGCGATGAGACCGTGCTTCTCGAGCGACTTGATCACGGCGTACAGCGAGCCGAAGTTCAGGCGGATGCTGTCTTCTTTTCCGCGTTCGCGCATCGAGGTCGTCATCTCGTACGGGTACATCGGTCGCTCCCACAGGCACGACAGCACGGCCAGTGCCAGTGGGTTGCCCACCGGCCGCTTGCTCGCATCACGCAGCACCACGATCACTCACCTCCGAATACTTTAGTCAGAGTATTCGATTCAGAGTGATCGCGTCAAGCGGTGCGTGCATGCCGGTCGGCTGGTCAGCTGCCGCCCGGACGCAGCCGCTACTCCAGTCCCAGCACCGCGGCGACGCCGAGCTCGGCGAGCCGCGAGGGATCGGCCAGCACCTCGAGCCCCACGATGCGGCCGTCGGCGAGGTCGAACGCCATGATCGACACGACGCGGTCCCCCAGCACCGCGGCGACTCCCGGGAGTCCCCCGATCAGCACGGGGACGGAGTGCGCCGCGAGTCGTCCGGAGAGCACGGCCTGACCTGCGATCGCCGCGGCGCCGGAGACCAGCTGTGTGCTCGTTCCGTAGTCGGCGCGCAGCACCGCGCCGTCGTCGAGCAACGAGAGCAACGCGGTCACGTCGCCCCGTTGGGCCGCCTGCAGCCACGCATCGATCAGGGTCCTGGCGCGCCGCGGATCCGGGCGGGCGGGGTCGCTCGCGTCGCGAACCCGGCGACGGGCACGGGATGCGAGCTGCCGCACGGCCTCCGGGGAGCGGTCGAGGGCATCCGCCACCTCGTCGAACGGGCGCCCGAAGACGTCGTGCAGCACGAAGGCGACGCGCTCCGCCGGGCTCAAGGTCTCGAGCACCACCAGGAGCGCGGCCGTGACCTGATCGCCGCGTTCCGCCTCGGCGGCCGGGTCCCCGATCGGCGAGGACGGGTCGTCGGGCCACTGCTCCACCTCCCACGACCGCTCGCGGGTGCGGCGTGGAGCGCGCAGGATGTCGAGACTCACGCGCGAGACCACGGTGGTCAGCCACGCGTCGAGGTTCTCGATCTGCGAGACGTCGGAGTGGCTCAGCCGGAGCCAGCTCTCCTGCACCGCATCCTCCGCGTCGGCGCGCGATGAGAGCAGCCGCGTGGAGATGCCGAGCAACCGCGGCCTCGCCGTCTCGAATCGTTTCGCGAGAATCTTCTGATCCACCAGTCACATCCTCCGGAGTCCGTTCGTCACTCTATCGACGGGGCAGCACGCCCCGACGTGACACGGACCGACAGGAGTCGAATCATGAACGCACCGATCCTCGTGACGGGCGGCACCGGAACCATCGGGCGCCGCGTCGTCCCCCTGCTGACCGCCGTCGGACGGGAGGTGCGCATCCTGAGTCGTCACCCCGAGCAGGATGCGCCCGGCATCCGGCACGTCGGCGGCGACACGGTGGCGGGCACCGGGCTCGCGGATGCCCTCAGCGGCGTGCGCACGGTGCTGCACCTCGCGGGCGGCGCCAAGGGGGACGACGTCGCGGCACGGAACCTCGCGGCCGCAGCGCTGTCTGCGGGCGTCGAGCACCTCATCCTGATCTCGGTGGTCGGTGCCGACCGGATGCCGATCGGCTACTTCCGCGCGAAGGCGGAGGCCGAGCGGACCATCGTCGAGTCGGGCGTTCCCTGGACCGTGCTGCGTGCGGCTCAGCTGCACGAGTTCGTGCTGCCGATCGTCCGCGGTCTCGCGCGACTGCCGATAACGCCCGTGCCGACGGGCCTGCGGTTCGAGCCCGTTCACGTGGACGAGGTCGCGGCCCGCCTGGCGGCGGTCGCGCTCGGGACACCTGCAGGCCGGGCGCCGGACATTGCGGGCCCTGAGGTGCTCGGCGTGGCCGAACTCGTGGCGGCGTATACGGAATTGCTGGGCACGAGACGAGCGCGACACCCGCATCTTCCTGTGCGGCTGCCGGGAGCCGTCGGGCGTGCGTACCGCGCCGGCGACAACCTTGCGGGCGTATCCGCGATCCGGGGCGAGCGGGGATGGGCGGAGTTCCTCGCGGAGCAGGCGGCGATCGGCACCTCCCGGACGGGGCCCATCGAGAACCCGAAGCCGCGCATAGAAAACTCGCAGCAAAAATAACGAACAGGTAACTAGCGGCCGTTACCTCTTCGTTATATAGTTCAAGAGCGTTAGTTGTTTGCTGTGGCAGCCAACGCGGAATGTGATTGCAGGACACTCTTGGTGCAAGGGAGAGGGCCGGCCGCTAGCCTCTGCGGCCGGCCCTCAATCTGTTAAGCGGCACCCGTTCGCGTCACTCGCCGGGGAGGTCCGGGCGGAACAGAGACCTCCGCACGCACGCAGATCCGGCATCCGATGCCCGGCGATCCGTGGCAGCACCGATGCCGGTGTCACCGGGTAGTGGGATGATGCGAATGCATCGAGAGACGGATCAGGCACCGAGGAGGCACGGATGCGCACAGAGGAACGCGTGAGAGCACGGCCGAACGCCGTGACCGCATGGGAAGCGCTCTTCCGGGCTCAGGTCGCGGTGATGCGCACGCTCGCCGCCGAATTCCCCACCAAAGACATCTCGTTCAACGAGTACGACGTGCTCTTCAACCTGTCGCGTCAGCCCAACCGCGAGCTCCGTCTTCGTGATCTCAACAAGCACGTTCTGCTCACGCAGCCCAGCGTCAGCAGGCTCGTCGACCGGCTCACCGCCCGCGGCCTGCTCGCCAAATGCCCTGAGCCCTCGGATGCGCGCGGCACGGTCATCCGGTTGACGGACGACGGGTTCGACATGTTCCGCAGGGTCGCCGTCGAGCACATGAAGACCATCACCGAACGCGTCGGCGGCAAGCTCGACCCGGACGAACTCGAGCAGCTGGCACGCCTGTGCAACAAGCTCCGCGCCGGCGCGTGAGATCGGCTTCTGCACAGCGTCGATCGTCGTCCGATCATCCACAAGCTGATCGAAGCCCGGGCGTCCTGCTACGTTCGCCGCGTATCATGACGCCATGAAATCTTCGGGACGCAGAGGCTGGGCGTGGGCGCCTGCGCTCATCGGATTTGTTGCTCTGAGTACCGTGGCGGGAGTGCTGGCAGCGGCAGCGGTCACCCCTGCGGTCGCCCTGACGGGATCGGCAGCCGACTCCACGATCGGTGTCTTCGACGGGTTGCCCGAGTACATCAAGGTCGAGCCGCTGGCCCAGGCCTCCACGATGTACGCCAACCTGAACGGCAAGCCGGTCGCGATCGCGTCGTTCTACTCGCAGAACCGCATCGAGGTCGGCTGGGACGACATCTCCCAGAACCTCAAAGACGCGGCCGTCGCCACGGAGGACCCGCGGTTCTACGAGCACGGTGGCGTCGACGTCACGGGAACTCTGCGCGGAGCCGTACTGACGGCCCTTCACAAAGACGTGCAGGGCGGATCGTCGATCACCCAGCAGTACGTCAAGAACATCCTGGTGCAGCGCTGCGAGAACAAGCAGCCCGACGTCACCGCCACGGCCGCTGTGCAGAAGAAGCAGCTCGCCGTGTACGAGGCCTGCTACAACGACGCCACCGAGGTCGACCCCGTGCGCAAGCTCAAGGAGATGCGTTACGCGATCGGGCTCGAGAAGAGCTACACCAAGAACCAGATCCTGCAGAGCTATCTGAACATCGCGTTGTTCGGCGGACGCGTCTACGGGGTGCAGTCGGCGGCCGAGTACTACTTCGGCGTTTCTGCGAAAGCTCTCAGCATCCCGCAGGCTGCGACGCTCGTCGCGATCCTGAACAACCCCGACAACCTGCGCATCGACCGCCCCGCCGACAAGGCGAACGGCCAGGCCAATGGATACAAGGCCACCCTCGATCGACGCAACTACGTGATCGACCGCATGGCGGCCAACGGCAAGATCACCACAGAGGAACGCGACGCCGCGAGGGCCACCAAGATCGTCCCCAAAATCACGCCTGTGCAGAACGGCTGCATGACGGCCCAGAAGTACCACGCCGCCTTCTTCTGCGACTACGTCGAACGCACCATCGAGCAGAGCTCGATCTTCGGCGCGAACGAGGATGCCCGCACCAGCTTCCTCAACCGGGGCGGCCTGAAGATCTACACCACGCTGAACCTCAACCTGCAGGGCACCGCGCAGTCCGCACTGAGCGCCTACATCCCCGCACAAGACCCCAACCTCAACCTGGGCGCGTCCAACGTGTCGGTCGAGGTCGGCACGGGGCGCATCGTCACCATGGTGCAGAACCGTCCGTACGACAACACGGCTGCACCGGCGCCGGGAACCACCGCGGTCAACTACAACACCGACTACAACTACGGCGGATCGCAGGGCTTCCAGACGGGTTCGTCGTATAAGGCGTTCGACCTGCTCGAATGGCTGCAGGAGGGCCACTCGCTCTACGAGAGCGTCGACGGCTCCAAGCACCTCTTCCCGCAGTCGCAGTTCCACTCCAGCGCGCCCTGTGCCGATATCGGCGGCGCGCCCTGGCCGGTCGCCAACGACGAGGGCGAGTCCGTATCGAGTACGACCGTCATGAATGCGACGGCCGCCTCGATCAACTCGATCTTCGCCATGATGGCCACCAAGCTCGACCTGTGCGGCATCAAGGAGCGTGCGCAGGATCTGCTCGTCCACGGAGCCGATGAGCAGGCCAACCGCTACATGGCCAACCCCTCGTCGGTGCTGGGCACGAACTACATCGCCCCGATCACCATGGCCACCGCGTACGCGGGCATCGCGAACAAGGGCGTCGCCTGCTCGCCGGTCGCGATCGACCGCGTTGTGAACGCCGACGGCACTCCCCACGCCGTCCCCAAGACCGGATGCTCCAAGACGCCGATCGATCCCAAGGTCGCGGCCGCCGCGATCTTCGCCCTCCAGGGAGTGCTCACGAACGGAACGGCCACCTCGGCCAAGCCGGACGACGGCGTCCCGATCTTCGGCAAGACCGGCACCACCGACGACTCGCTCGAGAACTGGCTGGTGACCTCGACGACGAAGGTGGCGCAGGCGACCTGGGTCGGCAACGTCTCCGGCGCCGTACCGCTGCGCAGCCAGACGTTCCAGGGCATCGGAGGCGGCAACGTCAAGTTCTCGATCGTGAAGCCCATCGCGACCGCGCTCAACGCGGTCTACGGTGGCGGCTCGTTCCCGGCCGTCGACAGCAAGTACCTGTACCGCCCGGCACCGCCCAAGGTCACGAAGCCGACGAATCCGACGGCGCCGACCGCACCGAAACCGGGCGCCGGCAACGGTGGCAACGGTGGCGGCAACCAGGGCAACCCTCCTGGCAAGAAGCCGTAGTCGCTGCGGGCACGAGAGCTGCACGGCACCTTCATCGCGGAAGGTCTCTCGCCTATTGTGGTGAGGTGGGACGCATACCTGATCCGAACCGCAAACCCGAGTTGCTCGGCCGCATCATGGAACATGTCGCGACGGAGCCCCTGTCACGGATGACCTTCCGCAGTCTGGCGAGTGCGCTCGGCGTCAGCACCTACTCGTTCGTGTACCACTTCGGCTCCCGCCAGGAGATGATCGACGCCATCCTCGAAGAGGGCGTGCGACAGCACGGTGAGACGATCACGGGCGTCGACGTCGCCGAATTCGACCAGGAGCAGTTCGCCGCCTGGTACGCCGAGGCCTTCCGGCATTCCCTGCGCGACGCCAATCGCACCGGGCTGCGCCTGCAGTTCGAGGCCGGCGCGCTGGAACCGATCGACCCCGACATCGGCAAGCGCATCACCACCTCGTTCGCGGAGTGGCTCGACACCGTCGACCGCTGGTTGCAGCGGCACGGCGTCGACCCGGCGCGGTCTCGCGTGCTGGCGACCTGGCTCACCGACACCGTCTCCGGGCTGCACTTCGGGTACCTGATCACCGGCGATCACGCGCGCACCGTCGCCGCCTTCGACGTGTTCATCGACGCCTTCGTGCGCGAGGCCTTCGCCGACTGAGTCAGCGGCCGCGTGCGGCTGCACGCCGCGCCGTCAGCGGCGTTCGCACACCGCCTTCACGCCCTCGAGCATCTGCGCCCAGTTCGCGCGCGAGTGCTTCGCCGCCTCCAGCGTCGGATTGTTGTCCTGGTCCAACGTGATGTGCGTACCCTTCGACGTCTCATCGAGCTCGAATCGGAGCGTGTGATAGTTCTCGGGCACATCCGGCTCGCCGCTCATCGGGCTGAAGTGCGTGAGCACGATCCGCGAGGGCTCCTGCAGTTCGATGACCACCCCGTGATCCTCGAACGCCGTGCCCTGCCACTCCCCGCGCCACACGATGCGGCTTCCGATACGCCAGTCGGAGACGATCTCGGCGCCGAACATGATCTCCGGATGCGAGCCATTGCTGGTCAGCACCCGCCACACCTTCGCGCGGGGCGCCAGCACATCCGTCTCGGCCCGCGCAACATAGCTGCTCATCGTGCGATCTCCTCACCGCCCCGGCACCGACCATCGCCGTGCGCACAATGAGACCACCGCGCGCGACGTTCGGCAAGGGGCAGGTGGAGCGCCGCGCGCGCCGGGCGGCCTCGTCAGTCGGTGCGCACGAGCACGAGCGCCTGCCACGGGGCAAGCCGCCCGTCGGCCGCGCGGGAGCCGTCCGGCAGATTCCCGAGCACGAACTCGGCCTCGCTCCAGCTCCCGGGATCCGGCCGCACGTCAACCGCCGGCGCAGAGGCGCCCGCCAGCGCATCCGGCTCGTACTCAGCGACTTCGCCCGTGAGATTCACGAGCACGAGCATCCGGCGGCCTTCGAGCGTGCGCGTGTACGCGAAGATCTGCGGGTGCTCGGCCAGCACCAGCTCGAACGATCCGCGCGCGACCACGTTCTCGCGGTGCCGCAGGTCGATGAGCTGCCGGTAGTACGCGAACACGGAGTTCGGATCGTCGCGCTCGGCTGCAGCGTTGATGCGCGTGTAGTTCGGGTTGGCTTCGATCCACGGGGTCGCGGCGCTGAAGCCGGCGTTCGGGGCCGACGACCACTGCACCGGCGTGCGGGCGTTGTCGCGGCTGGTGCGGCGGAGCGCCGCCAGAACATCGGCGGGCGACGCCCCGAGAACGTCGACGGCCTCGGCGTAGTAGTTCAGCGACTCGATGTCGCGGAAGTCCTCGATGCCCTGGAACGGCACGTTGGTCATCCCGAGTTCCTCGCCCTGGTACACGTACGGCGTCCCCCGCTGCAGGTGCAGCACCGTCGCGAGCGCCGTGGCCGACTCGCGCCAGTAGACCGTGTCGTCGCCGAACCGGCTGACCACCCGGGGCTGGTCGTGGTTGTTCCAGTAGAGGCTGTTCCAGCCGGCGTCGGCGAGGCCGCGCTGCCACTTGCCGAAGGACTCCTTGAGGTCGAGCACCGTGGCGTCGCGGTGGTCCCACTTGCCGCCGGGGCCGTGGTCAAGGTCGACGTGCTCGAACTGGAACACCATGTCGAGCTCGTCCCGAGCCGGATCGGTGAACAGCTGCGCCTCGTCGATCGTGACTCCGGGCATCTCGCCGACGGTGAGGAAGCGGTCCTCGCGCCCGGCGAACACGCGCTCGTGCATCTCGTGCAGGAACTCGTGGATGCGCGGACCCTGCCCGTAGTACGGGTAACCGTCGCCGTACAGGGCCCCCGGAGCCACGACACCGTCGGGCAGGCTGGTGACCTTGGAGATGAGGTTGATGACATCCATCCGGAACCCGTCGACCCCACGGTCCAGCCACCAGTTCATCATCGCGTAGACGGCGTCGCGCACCTCCGGGTTCTCCCAGTTGAGGTCGGGCTGCTTGCGCGAGAAGAGATGCAGGTAGTACTCGCCGCTGGCCGGGTCGAGCTGCCAGGCCGAGCCGGAGAAGAACGACGCCCAGTTGTTCGGCTCGGCGCTGTGCTCCCCCGGCGTCTTGCCGTCGCGCGGCGGGCGCCACCAGTACCAGTCGCGCTTGGGGCTGTCGGGAGACGAGGCCGACTCCACGAACCACGGATGCTCGTCGGAGGTGTGGTTCACGACGAGATCCATCACGAGCTTGATGCCGCGCTCGTGCAGTCCCGCGAGCAGCTCGTCGAAGTCCTCGAACGTGCCGAACAGCGGGTCGATCGCCTGGTAATCGCTGATGTCGTAGCCGTTGTCGTCGTGCGGGCTCGCGTAGATCGGCGAGAGCCAGAGCACGTCGACGCCGAGAGCGACGAGGTGGTCGAGGTGGTCGATGACTCCGCGGAGGTCGCCGATCCCGTCGCCGTTCGAGTCGGCGAAGCTGCGCGGATAGATCTGATAGACGACGGCTGACTGCCACCACTTGTCGGTCATCCACTCACCATACGGAAGATGCCCGAGAATGCTTAATGTCTCCCACTCGTTCGCGTCGAAACGGTCATCACATGCGTATGGTCTCCGCGCTCGCTCCGGCTGCTCTGCGCGCCGCCCTCAGCGTGGGTGCCGCCGCGGCCGCCTGCGCCACCATGTGGTGGATCGCCGTCTGGGTCGGCGCCGGTTCGTCGACGGCGGTGCTCGCAACCGTGATCGCGTTGACCCTGTCGCGGCGCACCTTCGGCTCCCGCGGCGAGTTCGCCAGGTCGTCGGCCGCGCTTCCCGCTGTCGGGCTGGTCGCCGCGGGCGTCGGCTGGCTGCTGGTCGCCGTTCCCGTCGCGGGTGCGGTCGCCTTCGTGCTCGGGATGTCCATCCCGATCTGGATGCGGCGCTTCGGCGAGCGCGCATCGCGCCTCGGGACGCTGATCACGCTCCCCTTCGTCGCCATGCTGGTGGCGCCGGGAGCGGCGCCGAAGACAGGGGACCCGTGGCTCGATCTGGCGCTGCTGGTCGCGGCGTCGGTCGTCGCGATCGCGTGGGTGGCGCTCTCCCGCGAACTCGGGATGCTGCTCGGTGTCGTGAGTGCCGCATCCCCGCCGGCGCCACCCGCGCGGGCCGAGGGACTGCAGAAGGCTGAGCGAGCCCGGCCGGCCGACGGGTCCGTGCGCACCCCGCTTCCCGCCAGCACCCGGATGGCCCTGCAGATGGCGGCGGCCCTGTCGGCGGCCTTCGTCGTCGGATGGCTCGCCTTCCCCGAGCACGCGATGTGGACCGTGCTGACCGCGTTCATCGTGTGCTCCGGCAACCGCGGGCGCGGCGACGTCGTCTACAAGAGCGGACAGAGGGTCGCGGGCGCGCTCGCTGGGACCGTCGTCGCGGTGGCCCTCTCGTTCGTGGTCGAGCCGACGGGCTTCGGTGCGGTCGTCGTGATCTTCGCCGCCCTGTTCGTCGGATCGTGGCTGCGCGACGTCAGCTACGCCTTCTGGGCGCTGACGATCACACTGGTGCTCACCCTGCTGCAGGGAGTCCTCGGCACCACCCCGGCGGCCCCGGCGTCGCTCGGCTGGATGCTCGCCGAACGGATGCTCGCGATCGTGGTCGGCGCACTGATCGGCATCGCAGCGAGCTGGTTCATCCTGCCCGTGCGGAGCTCCGACGTCGTGCGCCGCCGTCTCGCCGACGCGCTGCTCGCCCTCACGGGGGTGCTCGCCCCGTCCTCCGACGATCCGGATGCCCCCAGCCGCGCCGAACGGATCGCCGCCTTCCGCGCCGCGATCGACCGGCTCGAGCAGCTGGCGCCGACGCAGAGCGCGCACCGGATGCTCCGGAGGGGCCTCGGGCGCGCGACCGCTCACCCGTCCCGGCCTGCACATCCGATCGACTGCATCCGGGTCGCCGCCTCGCTGCCCGCGGCCCTGGACTCCCCCGCCCCGCGCTCGCGCGCGGGTGTCGGCGCCGCCCTGCGCGACGCACGCCGCTCTCTCGCCGCACCCGCCGACTTCGACCGCATCCACACGGCTCTCGTCGCCCTCCGCGCGCAACTCGATCCGCCCTCGCCACTGCCGGGCGGGAATGGGGCCGGTAGCCTGTGAGCATGCTCACGCCGCCCACGACACCCAAGCGACCGACCGAACGCCTCCACCACGGCGACGTGTACATCGACGACTACGAGTGGCTGCGCGAGAAGGACGATCCGACGGTCACCGCCCACCTGCACGAGGAGAACGCGTACACCAACGCGCGCACCGATCACCTGTCTCTGCTGCGGGAGCAGATCTTCGAAGAGATCAAGGACCGCACCCGGGAGACCGACCTGAGCGTGCCCACCCGCGAGGGCGAGTGGTGGTATTACACCCGCACGGTCGAGGGGAAGCAGTACGGCGTGCATTGCCGCGCCCCGATCGCCGACCCCGACGACTGGGAGCCGCCGGCGCTCGACGAGGACGCGCAGCGCAACGGGCTTCCCGGCGAGCAGATCCTGCTCGACGACAACGTCGAGGCGAAGGGCCACGACTTCTACTCGCTCGGCAGTTTCGACGTGAGCGCGGACGGCACCCGCCTGCTCTGGGCGGTCGACACCGAGGGCGACGAGCGCTACACGATCCGCATCCGCTCCCTCGTCGACGACGGCGCGGAGTTCCCCGACGAGATCACGGGCACGAGCGCCGGTGCCCTCTTCGACCAGACCGGAGCTTTCGTGTTCTACACGACGGTGGACGACGCGTGGCGCCCGGACACCGTGTGGCGGCATCCGGTGGGCGTCGGCCCGGCGAACGGCGACGACGCCTCCACGGACACGCTCGTCTTCCACGAACCCGATGAGCGGTACTTCGTCGGCGTCGGCCTCACCCGCAGCCGCCGGTTCCTGATGATCGAGGCGGGCTCCAACATCACGAGCGAGACCTGGCTGCTCTCGTCGGACGACCCGACCGGCGACTTCACCGTCGTCTGGCCGCGGGTGGACGGCGTCGAGTACGAGGTCGAGCACGCCGTCGTCGACGGCCGCGACCGTCTGCTCATCGTGCACAACGCCGACGCGATCAACTTCGAGCTCATCAGCGTCGCCGCCGAAGACCCGCAGGGCCATCGGCGCGTCCTGCTCCCTCACAACCCGGCCGTGCGGCTCGAGAGCGTCGACGCGTTCCGCGACTTCGTCGCCGTCGAGTACCGCCGCGAGGGCCTCACCCGCATCGCCGTCGCCTGCCTCCCCGAGAACGGTTCGGACGACGACACCCTGCACGAGCTGCACTTCGACGAGGAGGTCTTCACCGTCGGCGCCGGCGGCAACCCGGAGTGGACGCAGCCGACGCTGCGGCTCGGCTACGGCAGCTTCGTGACCCCTTCGACCGTCTACGACTACGACGTGCGCACCCGCGAGCTCCGCAAGCGGAAGCAGCAGGCCGTGCTGGGCGACTTCGATCCCAGCCTGTTCGAGCAGAAGCGCGAATGGGCGACGGCCAAGGACGGGACGCGCATCCCGATCTCGCTCGTCTACCGCCGCGACCTCGTGACCCCCGGCGAGCCGGCGCCGCTCGTGCTCTACGGGTACGGCTCGTACGAGGCGAGCATGGACCCGTCGTTCGGCATCCCGCGCCTCAGCCTGCTCGACCGCGGCATCGTCTTCGCCATCGCCCACGTGCGCGGCGGCGGCGAGCTCGGCCGGCTCTGGTACGAGAACGGCAAGAAGCTGCACAAGAAGAACACGTTCACCGACTTCGTCGAGAGCGCCCGCCATCTGATCGACACCGGATGGACGGCCCCAGACCGCCTCGCCGCCCAGGGCGGGAGCGCCGGCGGCCTCCTGATGGGCGCCGTCGCGAACCTCGCGCCGCGCTACTTCTCGGGAATCCTGGCCGAGGTTCCGTTCGTCGACCCTCTGACGAGCATCCTGGACCCGTCGCTGCCGCTGACGGTGACCGAGTGGGACGAGTGGGGCGACCCGCTGCACGACGCCGAGGTCTACGCGTACATGAAGTCGTACTCGCCGCTCGAGAACGTGCACCAGACGCACTACCCGCGCATCCTGGCGGTCACCAGCCTCAACGACACCCGCGTTCTCTACGTCGAGCCGGCGAAGTGGGTGGCGCGGCTGCGCGAGGTCGGGGCGGATGCGCTGCTGAAGATCGAGATGGCGGCCGGGCACGGCGGCGTCTCCGGTCGCTACTCCGCGTGGCGCGAGCGCGCGTTCTCGTACGCGTGGCTGGTGGATGCGGTGGGAGCGCACCCGACCGGCGAGTAGCCGCCGCGTCGGATGCGCGTGCTGACGTGACGAACGGAGGTGCAGTGACCGACCGGGACCCGTCGCGGGTGCACTGGATGGAGCTGTTCTTCGACCTGATCTTCGTCGCGCTCGTCGGACAGCTCGCTCATCAGCTCAGCCACGAGCCGACCTGGGGTGCGCTCGCACTGTTCTTCGCCCTGTTCGCGTCCGTGTGGTGGTCGTGGGTGAACCTGACGTTCGCCGTCAATGTGATGCCGGAGCTGACCCGGCGCACACTCGCGATCGTGATGCTCATCTCGATGTTCGCGGTGGGAGCGATCGCCGTGGCGGCGCCGGAGGCGACAGGCGACCGTGCGTGGCTGTTCGCGGCGGGGAACGCCGTGCTGCGGCTCGTGCTGCTGGCGCTCTGGGTCCGCCGGTCCTGGTGGTCCGGCACGGCATCCCGTGTGCGCGTGTTCGTGTACAACGGCGTGACCGCTCTGCTCTGGCTCGTGTCGGTCTGGCTGCCTGCGCCCGCGTCGTTCGTGCTCTGGGGCGTCGCGATCGTGCTCGAGGTCGGCCTTCTCGTCGGCAGCATGTCGTCGTGGTCGGGCGGCGCCCTCGAGCGCCTCAACGTGGAGCATCTCTCCGAGCGGTTCGGCCTGCTGGTGATCATCGTGCTCGGCGAATCGGTGCTGTCGGTCGTCACTGCCCTCGACCTCGCGTGGACGGTCGCGTCGGGGATCACGGCGTTCCTCTCGCTGCTGATCGCGTCGTTGCTGGCCTGGTCGTTCTTCCTCTACGGGGCGGACGCGATGGTCGCCGGCCTCACGCGGTTGCGGGCGGCCGGAGACTTCCGCGCGATCCGGGACACGGTTGCCTTCCTCCCGTTCTTGCTGGTGTCGGGGGTCACGGTGATCGCCGGGGCGCTGTCCATCGCGATCGCGCATCCGGATGCGCCGCTGCCGCCGGTTTCCGCGGCGTCACTGGGCGGCGGCATCGCACTGTTCTTCATCGCCAACGCGGTGATCTCCCGGCGCTTCGGCGACCCCTGGCCAGTGGTGCTGCGCTGGGCCGTGGTGGCGATCGCGTTGCCGGTCGCGCTGGGGTTCGCGGCGCTCACGCTGCCGGCCGTCGCAAGCGTGGCGGCGGCCGTGGTCGTGTTGGCGATCGTGGATGTGTCGGCCGAGCTCGGCTCGCGCTCACGCCGCCGAGCGGCTGCACTGCCTACCGCCCAGGATCGACTCGGGGATTGATCACGCTCAGGGACGTCTGAGCGTGATTAATCCCCGACTCGAGTGAATGGGCTGGCCCAGCGGGGCGGGAGCGGCGGGGCGCTCAGCCGAGGTCGTCGGGGTCTTTGCCGGTGCGCTCGCCCGTCTCGAGCGCGGCGATCACGGCGAGGTCGTCGGCGTCGAGCTCGAACCCGAAGACGTCGAGGTTCTGGCGGATGCGCTCCGGAGTGACCGACTTCGGGATGACCACGTTGCCGAGCTGGAGCTGCCAGCGGATCACGATCTGCGCCGGCGTCACGCCATGCTTGCGCGCCAGCGCCTCGAGCGGCTCATTGCCGAGGATGCGTCCGCGCGCGAGCGGCGACCACGCCTCGGTCACGATCCCGTGCGACGCGTCGTAGGCGCGCACGTCGCTCTGCGGCAGCCACGGGTGCAGCTCCACCTGGTTCACCGCGGGAACGGTCTCCGTCTCCCTGGCCAGACGCTCGAGGTGGTGGATGTGGAAGTTCGCGACGCCGATCGACCGCGCCCGCCCTTCCGCCCGGATGCGCTCGAGCGCCCTCCAGGTGTCCACGTACTTGTCGTGCTTCGGCGCCGGCCAGTGGATCAGGAACAGGTCGACCGTCTCGAAACCGAGCCGCTCCAGACTTTCGTCGAACGAGCGGAGCGTGCTGTCGTAGCCGTTCCGGTCCCACCAGACCTTGGTCGTGACGAAGATCTCGTCGCGGTCGATCCCGCTGCGCCGGATGCCCTCGCCGACCCCGCGCTCATTGTCGTAGAAGGCGGCCGTGTCGATGTGGCGGAATCCGGCGTCGAGGGCGGTGAGCACGGCATCCGGCGTCTCGGATTCGGGGATCTTGTACACGCCGTAGCCGAGCTGCGGGATGCGGTTGCCGTCGTTCAGGGGGATCAGGGGGATCTCGGGAATGAGCGCCATGGGTTCATTCTCGCGCGCTGAAGGCGTACGGATGGTGTGACGACCCAGGACGACGTCCCGGATGACGTCCCGGATGACGTCCCAGACGAGCAGAAGGAGGAGTCGGATGACTCTCGAAGGAAAGACGATCGCATTCGTGGTGGCTGCAGAGGGAATCGAGCAGGCCGAGCTGGTGGAGCCGTGGAAGGCGGTCACCGATGCCGGCGGCACGCCGAAGCTGATCTCGGCGGAGGCGGGCATCGTGCAGGCGTTCAACCACCTGGACAAGGCGGACACGTTCCCGGTGAATGTGACGCTCGCCGAGGCATCCGCCGACGACTACGACGCGGTCATGCTTCCCGGAGGTGTCGCGAACGGCGACGAGGTGCGCACCCAGCCTGAGGCGGTGGCCCTGCTCAAGGCCTTCGCCGGTGCGGGCAAGCCGATCGGGGTGATCTGCCACGGCGGATGGGTGCTGATCGAGGCAGGCATCGTCGACGGCCGCACGCTCACCAGCTGGCCCAGCCTGCAGACCGACTACCGCAACGCGGGCGCCGAGTGGGTCGACCAGGAGGTCGTGGTCGACGACGGCGCGTTCCCCCTCGTCTCCTCGCGCAAGCCGGACGACCTGCCCGCGTTCAACCGGGAGTTCCTCGCCGCCGTCGGCGGCTAGCGCCCCCGGCGCCAGGCGCGACAACCCGGCGCGCCGGGCCAGGCTCAGAGGGCGACCGTGCGGAAGCCGGTGTTCGCCATCGAGGAGTCGGGCGTGTTCGACGAGCGCGCGGCGTTGCGGTAGCGGTTGCAGTACGAGTCGTGGCAGAGGAACGAGCCGCCGCGCATCACGCGCTGGGTGCCCTCGGCCGGGCCCGTCGGATCCGCCGGGCTGGACACCGCGTAGTAGCCCGCGTCGTACCAGTCCGCGCACCACTCCCAGACGTTGCCCACGGTCTGCCACAGTCCGTACGCGTTCGGCTCGAAGGTGTGCACGGGCGCGGTGGTCAAGAATCCGTCGGCCGTCGTGTTGACCCCGGGGAAGTCGCCCTGCCAGATGTTCGTGCGCCACGGGTCTGCCGCAGCCGTAGCGGACGCCGTCTCGAGCCCGCCGCGCTCATCGCCCCACGGGTAGCGGGCGCCGTCGAGCCCACCCCGCGACGCGCACTCCCACTCCGCCTCCGTCGGCAGCCGCCGGCCGGCCCACGCGCAGTACGCCTGCGCGTCGTTCCAGCTGAGGTGCACCGCCGGATGCTCGTCCAGGCCGTCGATCGACGAGTGACGCCCGCCCGGATGCCGCCAGTCCGATCCGGCGACCCCGAGCCACCACGGCGTCTGAGGCGGCTGGCCGAGGATGTCCTCGTCGTCGGCGGCGAGCGCGAGGTGGAACACGGCCGAGTATCCGAACGTCTCGGCCTCCGTGCGATACCCGGTGGCGTCGACGAAGCGCGCGAACGCCGCGTTCGTGACGCTGGTGGTGTCGATCGAGAACGCCGCCAGCGTCACCGGATGCACGGGCGTCTCGCCGTCGCCCCACCGGTCGTCACCGTGCCGGTCGCCCATCGCGAAGGTCTGCGCCGGGATGCGCGCCTGCGGGATGTCGTGGCCGGCCACGGCGGTCGCACTGACCGTCAGGGTCCCGGAGATGGGGCGTGCGCCGAGCGTCAGCCCCTGGCGGGACGGCGCGCAGCAGTCGTGGCCGGCATCGTGCGAACCGCCCGTGTGATCGTGGTCGGCGGCGTGCGCAGCGGCTGCGGGGTCGGTGGTGGACACGTCCCCATTCTGCGGGCGCTGGGTCGCAGTGTCTATGTATTCACAGCGCCCGGGGAGGTCGTCGAACAGCGCCGGCACGGCGCATCCCGAGGTTCTTGAGTGGTTCCTGGCAATCGCCGCGAAGCACTTGATGCATTCCGCCGGTCGCGGGAACGTAGGGCGTTCTGGACCGCAACTGGAAGGAGAGCACATGCTCACCCTGACTGAAAACGCCAGCACGATCGTCAAGACCCTCACCGGTCAGAACACCGAGACGGAGGACGCCGGTCTGCGCATCGCGAGCAGCAACCCGCAGAGCACCGCCTTCGCCGCCGCCGTGGCGCCGATCCCCGAGCCGGCCGACCAGGTCGTGGAGGTGTCGGGAGCCCGGCTGTTCCTCGAGCCGAGCGCAGCCGTCGCACTGGACGACAAGGTGCTCGATGCTCAGGTGGACGCCGACGGAGCCGTGAGCTTCGCCATCGGCGCCGTCGCCTGAGGCACGACCCGTACAGAGAACGGCCCCCGCCGCGATGCGCAGCGGGGGCCGTTCTCTGCGTTCGGGGTCAGGGTGCGTCGGCGTCGGGATCAGGGTCGGCCGGCGGCGCCGGCCGAGTGCGCGGCTCGGCATAGAGGGGCTGACCGCCGGCCGGGCTCGCGTACGGCAGCGGATACTCGGGCCAGCCGTACTCACGAGGCGTCGGCTGCGCTCCCGTCGTATCCGCTGCATAGCCGGGGACCTCGTCGTCGGGCCGGTCGAATCGCGCACCTCTGGGGTTCGGCGGGAGCAGTGTCATCACGAAGATGGCCAGGGCGCCGAGGCTGGGCACGAGCACGAGCAGCAGCAGCCAGGCGCTGAGGTCGACATCGTGCAGCCGCCGTGCGTGCAACGCGATGCTCGGCACCAGCGTCGCAAGCCCCCACAGCACGAGCAGCACGACGCCCACCGCCAGGCCGGGGCCCGCCCGGTAGCGGCCCTCTGCATCCGTCGTGGAGCCGGCCAGGCCGCCGAGCAGCATCACCAGATAGATGGCCCCGACGACGACCGCGTTCGCGAGCGCCCACCACCAGTACTCGCTCCGGCTCGCGCGCCCGTCGAAGCGGGCGTACTTCCTCCAGAAACGGCGGACGCTCTGGATGAGCGGCGCGGCGTAGTACGGCGCCCAGAGCGGTGTCGACGGCGTCATCTCGTGACCCCCAGGTGCGGCAGCGGGTGTACCGGTGCTCGACAGCCTAACCGCGGCGGCCCGGGACCGCGCGAGTGCGATCCCGGGCCGCCGATGCGGTCAGTCCTGGGCTACGAGGTGCAGGAGGTCAGCGACTGCACCCGGGCCGTCAGCGAACCGGTCCCGCCCAGCAGGGTCACGGAACCGACACCGAGGCGGGCGATTCCCGCGATGATCCCGGCGGACAGGCAGTTCGTCTGGCTGACGTACAGCGGCGCCGCGCCCTTGGCCGCGAGCACTGCACCGGCGAGGGCGTCCGGGAACACGACACCGCTGGCGACGTAGACCTTCGACGCTGCCGGGAACGCATCGGTGTTGATCGTCTGCGATGCCGCATAGCGGTCTGCGCCTCCGAGCCGTTTCACCGAAGCCGCTTTGCCCGCGAGCGATTTCTCGATGCCCGCCGACACCGATCCGGCGCCTCCGGCGATCCGGATGGCGGCCGGGTGCAGTTTCGTGATGAGCGCCAGCGTGGCGGCGTCGAGCGTCGGCTTGGCGCCATTGACGAGAAGGACGGCGGAGCCCGTCGAACCCGCTGCGGCGCCGGCGGACAGCGCATCCGGGAAGTTGGAGCCGGTGGCGAGGTACAGGGTCGGAACCCCCGTCTTGCCGAAGACCCCGTCGACCAGGCCGCGGGAGGCGGCGTAGCGGTCGGCACCGGCGTACCGCTTGACGGGAGCGATCGCGCTGAGCGTCTTCTCGACCGCGGCGGAGACCGAACCGGTGCCGCCGACGATCACGATCTTCGCCGGTGAGAGGGTGGCGATCTTCGCCTTGACGCTCGCCGGCAGGGTGCTCTTGGCCGTCAGGAGGAGCGGTCCCTTGCCCGCTGCCGCTGCAGGGGCGGCACTCAGAGCATCCGGGAACGTCTCGCCGCTCGCGACGTAGACCACGTCAGCCGTCGTCGGGTAGCCGGCGTTCGCGATCGCGACCGCTTCGCTGTACCTGTCGGCGGCGGCGATCCGGTCCACCGCCGGCGTCGCGGCGATGGTGACGGTGCCGGTGACGGCCGTGGAACGGCTGCGCACGCCCCAGCCGGCGACGACGCGATACGTGTGCTTGCCGCGCGCGGCGCCCGTCAGGGGCAGGCTGAACGCCGTGCTGCCCTTTGCGATGGCCACCTGCGATGTCGGAGAGGACGCGCCGTCGAGGTACAGGTAGACGGTGTCTCCGGGGATGCCGTTCGGCAAAGTTCCCTGCAGGCCGTGTCCGGTGAACACGACGCCGGACGGGTCGAAGACCGTCGGGGTGCTCAAAGAGACCGCGAGCTCCCAGTCGGGCTGCTGATCGGCGATGCTCTCGTACTGCCCGATGATCGGGAAGAATGCGGAGTGGATCGCCGAGCTGCAGGACTTCGTGCCATTCGGTGCATCGCTCGCCGACAGCACACCGATCGCGTAGTTGCCGGCCATCGCCGATCCGCCACTGTCGCCGGGCAGAGCGCAGGCGGTGGTGATGTACGCGTTCACCGTGTGCGCGACGTCGTTGTCGTCGTAGACGTCGACGTACTGATCGACGTCGGTCACCTTGCCGCACGTCCACCCTGTCGTACGTCCCGACTTGCAGAACAGCGTGCCGGCGACGGCAGAGGTCTGCCCGTAGACGGCCACGGGCGAGCCTGCGGTCTGAGCGCCCTTGCCGCCGCCCCACGTGGCGACGCGCGGCTTCGGGGTGAGCGCCTTGTTCGTGACGGCCACGAGTCCGGAGTCGTAGCCGCCCCCGAATTCGAAGCTGGCGTCGATCATCGAGCCGATCGGAGAACCTGCCCGCAGAGAGGTCGATCCCGCGGTCGGCTGGGTGAGCATGAACGGAGTCGGGAGCGGGGAGGACTGATTGCTCGCCGTGCGCAGGCAATGGCCGGCGGTGGCGAACTGCGAGGCTCCCGTGGAGACCGAGAAGCCGTTGAAGCCGATCGAGCAGAGGTCCCAGTACGGACCGTCGACGAACGCCCATCCGGTGCCGTTGACGAGGTCGGCGAGCGCGGTGAACTTCTTGCCGCTGAAGACCTCACGACCGGCGCCGCTGCCGACGACGGCGTCCGCCCCGCGCGACGTCACGGAGGCGACGTCCTGCTTCGTGGCGACGTCGACGACGAGCTGCGTGCCGTCGAGCCTGGCATCGGAAACGTGGACGCCGTCGCCCGTGAGGTCGGAGATCACCTGTCCCGCGTCGACCGTCGCGGCGGCGGTGGCCAGATACTGCTCCGGCGTGACCCCGAGGTCGCGCTGCACGGCGGAGACCAGGTCATCGGGGAGTTGAGCCGCCTGATCGACGAACCGGGAGGCGGAATAGTCGCCCATGTGGGCATCCGGAGCAGATGGTCCCGACGGAGTCGACGTCGAGTGCGGCGTCGGCTCCTCCGATGCGATCGCCGGAGTCACCCCCAGCAGTCCGGCGATGATCGTCGCGAAGACGATTCCCGCACCGGTTTTCGAGACCTTCATGCATCCCCCTTTGTAAGCAACAGAAACATCGAGAGCTTAGGGGTTGCGGGGCCGCTTCGGCGACTTCCCTTACGGGTGACACGCACCGCACGAGCGGACACGGACACTGGGGCGGATCACCCCGGAGCCCACCCGCCGTCGACGCGCACGAGCGCCGCGCGGCGGATACGTTCGTCGCTGGACCGCCGACCTCGAGGACCCGTCATGCATCAGCAGAATCACCCCGGGCACAGCGTCCCGGACGACCGGACCACCGTCACGTTCTATCTCGACCTGGAGTTGCGCGCCAGAGCCCGCGCGGCGTACGAGCACACGCGCGTCGTCGAGACCGACGACTCGTGGTCGCACATGATCGGCAAAGCCCTCACCGCCGAAGTCGGGCGGCGCGAAGCGCTCTACAACCAGAGCCATCGCTTCGTCGCCGACGACCGGCGCCTCCCTCCCGGCCGGCCGGTCCGATGACGAACGCTCCGCTCGAACAGCTCTCGACCCGGCTGCTCGCCCAGTCGGCCTACGAGGCGCTCCGCCGGATGATCATCACCGGCCAACTGGCACCCGGCACGCGCATCCGGGTGGACGACCTGGCGTCGCGCTGGCACGTGTCGCGCACGCCCGTGCGGGAGGCCGTCTCCCGGCTGGTGCTCGTCGACCTCGTCACGGTCGCGCGCAACAGCCGCACGGCGGTCGCGCACTGGACACCCGGCGACATGCTCGAGCGCGCCGAGATGATCGGCACCCTTGCGGAGGCGGCCGGCGAGCGCGCGATGGCCATGGTTCCGTCCGCGCATGACGGGTCAGGCGAATTCGACGACGCCGAGGCCGATCTGCTCACCGCGCGGGCGACAGCATCGGATGTGCGCGCGTTCGTCACCCTGTGCTGTGCGATGCTCGGCCGGTCGGGCAACCGGGTCGCCCTCTCGACCGTGAGCGTTCATCTCGCCCCGCTGGTCGGGGACTTCTACGTTCCGGCGATCGCCGGGCGGTTCGGCGTGCGACTCGACGTCGCCGCCGACGAACGCCGCACGCTCGTGGCCGACCTGCGACAGGCGATCGACGCCGGTGACGCACCGTGTGTCCGCTCGACCATCGCGGCGTACGTCGCGGCGCTCCGTCGCTCCCACGAAGGGGTCGGGAGCATCAATTGAGCGGGTTCGCGTCGATGTCCACGTCGGTGCGGCGGTATTCGTCGAGGAACTGGCGACGGCTCGCCCCGAACAGTTCGCCCACCAGCCGGGCGGCAGCCTCTGCGTCGCCCTCCTTCGCGGCGGCGACGATCCGATCGAGCTCCGCGGGAAGACTGTCGACGTCGAACGGGCGCGTCCACACCGTGACGTAGCGGAGCACCTGCGGGCGCAGACCCTCGGCGGCGGCGAGCAGCACGGCGTCGCCGGAGGCGCGCTCGAACTCGAAGAAGAAGCCGTCGACGGCGCGGGCGAGCGCCGCCCCGTCTCCCGCCTTCGCGTTCGTCTTCACCTCAGACGCCTGGCGTGCCAGCTCCGCGATCTCGGGCGACCCGAGGTGCGGCACCGCCCGCCGCACGGCCTGCTCCAACAGGATGCCCGCGGCCGCGACGCCTTCGTCGATCGCCCGCAGGTCGAGCGGGGCGACGCGCGTGTACCGGTTGGGCGCCATCTCGACCAGCCCGATGTCGGCGAGCCGCATCAGTGCTTCGCGCACCGGGGTACGGGAGACGCCGAGCCACGTCGTGAGGGTCTCGTCGAGAAGGGTCTCCCCCGGCTCGAGGGTTCCATCGATGATCCCGGCGTAGATGCGCTCGTAGACGATGTCGCGGAGAAGCCGGCGTTCGAGGGGCGCGGAATTGCGCGTGGGAAGCGGCATCAGTGCTCTCCTCCCGCCGGTGCCTGCACGTCCACGGCGGGGCCCCCGATCCCGTCTGACCAGAACGCGGAGGCGCTCCGGGCGGCCGCGACGGCGTCGCCGTCCAGGGCTGCGCTGATCATCGCGGTCAGCTGGGGAAGCGCTCGTGCGGGGGCATCCGGTGCATGACCGACGTTGATCGCACGCAGCACTTCGGGGGTGTGACGGGCCACCATCCGGGCGATCGCACGATTGTCCAGGCGTCGGAGGAAGAGGGCGAGCGTGGAGTCGTCGGCGAGCTGGCCGCGCAGGAGAGCCGCGGCATCCGCCACAGCCGCCAGGCTCTTCGCCGTGGAGCGGAGCGCCTTCCGGTCGGCGTCGGTGAGGAGCGGAGTCGCATCCTGTACGGCGGCGCCGGCCAGAGTCGCGAGCATGTCGGCGAGCGCGCTGATCCGCGCGGGATCCACGGGCGTGACCCTCGTCTGCTTCTGGGGCAGGATCTCCACGAGTCCCATCGCGGCGAGCTGATTCAGAGCCTCGCGCACCGGGGTGCGGGAGACGCCGATCCACTGCTCGATCTCGCTATCGACCAGCTGCTCGCCCGGCAGGAGGTCTCCGCCGACGATCGCATCGAGCAGACGCTCGAAGACTTCGTCGCGGATCAGCCGGCGCGGACTGATCGTGTCGATCACAGGTACGGGCATCTTCTGGATATTACATCCCAACTACTGGGATGCCGCCGGGGCGCATCTCACCCGTCGCGGGTGATGGACGTGCGCTGAGCCCGGTACTAGGGTCGGTCGCGTAAGGGAGCAGGCGTCGAGGTCGCTCCCGAGGAGATGGTCCATATGTGCCGTTGGTTGGCGTATTCGGGGGAACCGCTCAAGCCGTCGACGGTGGTGCTGGATGCCCAGCATTCCCTCGTCAAGCAGTCGCTGAACTCACCGCTCGGCGCCGAGACCGTGAATGGAGACGGATTCGGGTTCGGGTGGTATCCGAGCGGGCCGGACGCCGGCACGCAGCCGGCGATCTTCCACAGCACGGAGCCGGCCTGGAACGACACGAACCTGCGTGAGCTGACGGAGGCGATCGAGAGTCCGCTCTTCTTCAGCCACGTGCGAGCAGCGGCCGGGCCGCCGATCCAGCAGACGAACTGCCACCCGTTCCGGTACGAGAACTGGCTGTTCATGCACAACGGGGCGCTGGCGGACTTCCACAAGTCCAAGCGAGAACTGACCTTCGCGGTCGACCCCTCGCTCTACCCGCACATCATGGGCACGACCGACTCGGAGGTGCTGTTCCACCTGGCCCTCACCTTCGGCCTGATGGAGGACCCGATCGCAGCGATGACCGCCGCCATCCGGCTGGTCGAGAAGGTCGGGCACGACAACGGCATCGCCTTCCCGATGCAGGGAACGGTCGCAGTGGCGGACGGGACGACCATCTGGGCGTTCCGGTACTCGTCGCAGGGCCGCACCCGCTCGCTCTTCCACTCCGTCGACATCCCGACACTGCGCGAGATGTACCCCGACATCGACCGGCTCAACATCTTCGGCAGCCGCGCGCAGGTCGTGGTCTCCGAACCGCTGAACGATCTGCCCGGCGCGTTCCGCGAGGTGCCGGAGTCGACGGTCGTGGTGCTCGACGAGACCGGATACCGGCACGAGCCGTTCCTGGCCGAGGAGTCCGTTCCGGTCTGAGGGGTGGGGGCGCCGGCGCTCGGTGAGCGCGTCTACGATGAGCGCATGACATCTGCCGAGGCCGTCCCCCCGACGGTCGAGAGCGTGCACGTCCCCGAGAACTGGTCGTCCGGCCGGTTGCTGTCGACGGCCGCCCGGCTGGTCGAGCGGGCGTGGGCGGATGCCCTCGAACAGCTCGGACTGACGCACGCCGGCCTGATCGTGCTGCAACTGCTCGAGTCCGGCTTGACCACGCAGGCGGAGCTCGCCCGGCACGCACGCGTCGAAGCGCAGACCATGTCGCGCACCGTCGACCGGCTTGAGCGCGAGGGCCTGGTGGAGCGCGTTCCGGATGCCGCCGACCGTCGCCGCCACATCATCCGGATGACGCACAGCGGCGCCGCGATCTGGCAGCGATCCCTCGGCCTCGAGAAGACGGTCTTCCCTGAGGTCGACGATCCGGATGCCCTGCGCGCCGCCCTCCTGCAGATCGTGCACGCCCCGGCGGTCGTGCGCCGCGCCTGATCCGCAGCGCGCAAGACGGCGGGTGTCAGCGCCCGAGCGCCGGCTGGGACGGACAGCGAGCGAGGACCCGCGCGATCGCGTCGCGCTCGGCCTGCGTGACCCAGAGGCCGTATGCCGCCTTCACCGACACCTGCCGCGCGACATAGGCGCACCGATAGCCTGTGCTGGGCGGGAGCCAGGTCGCCGCATCGCCGTCGCTCTTCTGCTCGTTCGTCGGCCCGTCGACCGCGAGCAGGTTCAGCGGATCGTTCGCCAGCGCGATCCGCCTGCTCTGCGTCAACTGCTGCGCACCCGTCTGCCACGCGTCCATCAGCGCGACGACATGGTCGATCTGCACGGCGACGGACGTGGTGCTGCCGCGCACGAAGGCGATCGTCCTTCCCGTGTACGGGTCGTGGAGGGTTCCGGCGGTCACCCGGCACAACCCCGATCTCACGGCCGGACGCAGGTCGCGGTCGAGGATGTCGTTGCGGGTGTCGCAGCCATTGCGGTCGACGTCCGTCCAGGCCGTTCCGAAGCGGCCCACGCGGTCGTAGCCGGTCTTGGGCGCTCGCCCCTTGACCGGCAGGGTCTGCAGAAGCGCGAGGGCTGTCCCACCCGCCGCCGGGGCATCCGGGCTTGTCGGGGTCGGGGTCGGCACGGACGTCGCGGAGTCGGTCGACGCGGGAGCGGACGTCGCGGGAGCGGACGTCACGGGAGCGGATGTCGCAGGAGCGGCCGTCGGGGCGCCGACGAGTCCGCTGCTCGCGGCGCCGACGACCACCGCGGCGAGAACCGCGAAGCTCAGCCAGCCGGCGAGGGCCCGCGCCTTCGATGAACGGCGTCGTGAGGGCACGGCACGTCTGGATTCTGGCACGACGAGAAGTCTCGCAGGGGCCGCCGACCTTGCGGGCCCCGCTCGCCGGTCATGCGGACTTCCGGCTCACAGCAGCGCCCGTCGGGCCACGCGATCGGCGTGGGAGACCGTGGGTGCGAGGTCGCTAGGCGAGGAGCCGGCATCCGCGTCGCTGCGACGTGCGTCTGAGGCGCCCGCCCAGACGATCGGCCGCCTCGCCGCCAGAGACGCGGGCACGTCGAGCACACGCTGGTTGGTGCTTCCGCGGAACGCCAGGCTCAGGTCGCGCCGCTCGATCAGGAAGGGACCATCGACCAGCACGTCGAGGCCGTCGAGCAGTGCGAGTGTGTCGGCGCGCCCGGCGGCACCCTCGGCCAGGAGCTGCTCGAACGTGTAGCCGCTCCAGCACCACACGTCTCTGCTCCGGCCGAACCGCTCGCGCACCCGATGCAGCAGGCGCAGGCACACCCTCGTGTTGAGGAACGGCTCGCCGCCCATCAGAGTGAGCCCCTGCACGGCCTCGTGGGCGAGATCGACGAGGATGCGCTCTTCCAGCTCGTCGTCGTACGGCCGGCCGTAGCGGAAACTCCAAGCGGCCTCGTTGTAGCAGCCCTCGCATCCGAAGAGGCAGCCGCTCACGTACAGGCTGCAGCGCACACCCTGGCCGTCGACCATGACGAACGGCTTGTAGTCGGCCACGTAGCCGTGGCTGACCTTCTCGGATCTCCATCGGCCCGGTTCGGGCACGCGCACCACGGGCGGTCAGTCGACGGTCAGGTGCTTGACACGCGAGGAGATCTCGACGTGGCGCCCGTGCACCATCGGTCGCTGCTGCGGATTGCCGAGGTAGCCGCAGGTGCGCTTCACCACGTCGCAGCTGCGGGGGTCGGTGTTGCCGCATCCGGGACACGCGAAGCCGCGCGCTGTCGGCGAGAAGTCGCCGACGAAGCCGCAGAGGTGGCAGCGGTCGATCGGGGTGTTCGTGCCAAGGTAGCCGATCCGGTCGTAGGCATAGTCCCACACCGCCTCCAGCGCCTTCGGATTGGTGCGGAGCACCGGGTACTCGCAGTAGTGGATGAACCCTCCCGACGCATACGGCGGGTAGTCCTTCTCGAAGTCCAGCTTCTCGAACGGCGTGGGGTTCTTGCGCACGTCGTAGTGGAAGCTGTTCGTGTAGTACTCCTTGTCGGTGATGTCGGGAACGGAGCCGAACCGGGCCGCGTCGAGGCGGCAGAACCGGTCGGTCAGGCTCTCACTGGGCGTGGAGTAGACCGAGAACCGGTAGCCGTAGCGATCTGTCCACTTCGCGGCACTGTCGGCCAGCCGGCGGACGACGCGGAGCGTGAACTCCTTGGCCTCGGGGTCGTTCTCCCACCGGCCGCCGTAGAACGCGGTCGCGGTCTCGTAGAGGCCGATGTAGCCGAGCGACACCGTCGCGCGGCCGTCGCGGAACAACTCATCGACCTCGTCGGTGGGCGCCAGCCGTCGCCCGAAGGCGCCGTGGACGTAGAGGATCGGGGCGTTCGCCGGGACGGCCTCGGCGCACCGCTGCACCCGGTAGACGAGGGCGTCGCGCACAGTCTGCAACCGCTCGGCGAGCAGGCTCCAGAACACGTTCTGGTCACCGTTCGCCTCGAGGGCGATGCGCGGCAGGTTGAGCGTGACGACGCCCAGATTCATCCGGCCCTCGACCACGTTCCTGCCCTCGTCGTCCACCCAGGCCGGCAGGAAGGAGCGGCACCCCATGGGCATCGTGAAGCCGCCGGTCAGTTTCACGATCGTGTCGTAGCTGAGGACATCCGGGTACATGCGCTCGGTCGCGCACTCGACGGCGAGCAGCTTGATGTCGTAGTTCGGATCGGACGGCTCGAGGTTCAGGCCGCGCTTCAGCGTGAAGATCAGCTTGGGGAAGATCGCAGTGCGGCGCTCACCGCCGAGCCCCAGGATGCGGATCTGCAGGATCGCGCGTTGGATCTCGCGCTCCAGCCAGCCGGTGCCGAGCCCGAAGCCGACCGACGTGAACGGTGTCTGCCCGTTGGACGTGAACAGCGTGTTGATCTCGTATTCGAGGCTCTGCATCGCATCGTAGATGTCTTTGCGCGTCTTCTCCTCGACGTACGCGTTCCGCTGCTCCTCATCGACGTTCCATCGTTCGGCGTCGGCCTGGTGCTTTGCGCGGTTGATGGCCGCGTACGGCGCGAGCAGCTCGTCGATGCGGTTCACGGAGCAGCCGCCGTACTGGCTCGAGGAGACGTTCGCGATGATCTGGGAGATCTGCGCCGTCGCCGTCTGGATCGAGCGCGGAGGGTCCACCTGGGCATTGCCGATGCGGAAGCCCTGCGCGAGCATCGTGTCGAAGTCGATGAGACAGCAGTTCGTCATCGGCGCGTAGGGGTGGTAATCGAGGTCGTGGTAGTGGAGATCGCCCTTGGTGTGGGCGTTCGCGACGTGCGGCGGCAGCATCCTCAGCCCGATCGCCTTGCCGACGGCGCCGGCCGTGAGGTCGCGCTGCGTGTTGAAGACGTCGCTGTCTTTGTTGGCGTTCTCGTTGACGACCGCCTGCTCCTTCTCCAGCAGCCGGCCGATCGACTGGTTGACGTCGGTCGCCCTGCTGCGCGCGAGGTCGCGTTGCACGCGGTAGTCGATGTACGCCTGAGCGACGGCGTACTCACCCGACTCCAGCAACGCGTGCTCGACGACGTTCTGGATCTCGTAGATCTTGATGGCGGCGCCAGTGCGTCCGGCTCCGGTGCCTCCGGCTCCGTCACTGCCCCCGAAGCGATCCGCGATCTCGGCCTCGATGCTCTCGACCAGTTCGTCGAGCACGAGCTCGTGGAGCGCAAGCGGCGGACCGTAGACGGCGCCGAACGCCCGGCGGAGCGCCGACCGGATGCGCGCGTCGTCGAACGGCAATCGTCTCCCATCGCGCTTGAGCACCGAGAGCGGCGGCCGCTCCACGTCCCCCGCGCTCACGTCCGCGCCGACGCGAGTCTGCTTCTCCTGGTCGATCGGGCTCACGATCCGCTCCCTCCGCCGCGATCGGGTCGACCACAAGATGTGGTTCCGTCTCGCGCAGCGGCAACAACATATTCGGTCTGAGGGCAGCCATCGGCTCGGATCCGGCGCCGTGCACGAGGTCCGCGGCCGGGATGCGCAGCCGAGGTCCCTGGTCTACGCGCCTGTCACCCGGACCGGCCGCCGGTGCCCGAGCCCGCTCCTCCACTCGCACCGCGCTGAGTGGTCGCGAATTGTCGCGCGGAGCACGATTTCGACCCGTGCGGCGACAATTGGTGACCACTCGGCGCCGGCCACGACGATCGCCTGTGGACAACCATGCGGCGAGGGGACAATCATGCGGGAGACGGCACCAAACGAAAACGGCCCGCTTTCGCGAGCCGTTCTCTACTGTCTCAACCAGTGTGCGCCCGGAGGGATTCGAACCCCCAACCTTCTGATCCGTAGTCAGATGCTCTATCCGTTGAGCTACGGGCGCAATGGCCTGTTGCGATACGCTCGCGGGCCGGATTAGAGCTTACATGACGCCGTCGAGTACCGCCAATTGGCGCTTCAGCGCGACCTGGCGGTACGACGTCTCGATCAATTCGGCGAGTTCGGTCCAGTCGGCGTCCGAGGTATCGAGGTCGACCGCCAGCCAACCGGATGGTCCCCAGTACGGAGGCGAGAAGAAGCGTTCGTCCTCGCGCAGCGCCCGCGCCTCCTCCGGGTCCGGCTTGAACACGACCGTGTTCGGGCGGTCCATGCTGCTGCCGACGATTGCGAAGATCTTCTTGCCCGCGCGGAACGTCGGGCGGCCCCAGGCTTCGACCTCCACCGACTCCGGCAGCCGCAGGCACAGCCCCCTCACCCGCGCGACCAGCCGGTCGCCCGCGTCGAAGAGCTGCGGATGTTCCATGGCAGGAGGGTACCGCCGACGTGCGACCCGCGCCAGACTGGGGCGGGGAGGTCGATGATGACTGTTTTCATCGATATGACGGTGTCGCTCGACGGCGTCGCCGCCGGTCCGGAGGTCGGCCTGTCGCACCCGCTCGGCATCGGTGGCGGCCGGCTGCACCGCTGGATCGGGATGGGCGGCGATCAGGACATCGACGATCCGCCCGCGCGCGCAGGGGAGCCCGACGGGATCGATGCGGCCGCGGCCGCCGCGATGTTCGAGGGCACCGGTGCGTTCGTCATGGGGCGCACCATGTTCGATGTCGGCATCGACCTGTGGGGGCCAGACGGCGCGTTCGGCGTTCCGGCCTTCGTGGTGACCCACCGGGCGGAACCGGTGCTGGTGCGCGGCGCGACCACCTTCACGTTCGTGACCGAAGGGCTCGAGACGGCCGTGCACTGGGCGCGGGATGCGGCGCAGGGCCGCGACGTGTGCATCGCCGGCGGTCCCACCCTGGCCGACGCAGCCCTGCGCGCGGGGCTGGTCGACGAGCTCGTACTGCACGTCGTGCCCGTGCTGTTCGGCGAAGGCACCCGTCTCTTCGAGGATGGCCCGCTGCACCGCGTCGAGCTGATGCCGCTGGCCACCGCCCAGACCGCGGCCGCCACGCACCAGCGCTACGCCGTTCTGCGCTGAGCCGAAAGCCACGGCGGCAACGAGCCTCGCCGCTCCCTGCGGGCAGCGGCTACGCGAACACCTCGTCGAGGAAGCACACCATCGCCCGCCAGCTGCGGGCATCCGCCACCGGCCGGTAGCGGTCGGTTCCCGGGATCGTGAACGCGTGCGGCGCGCCCGAGTAGCTCGTCACCTGCCAGTCCACGTGCGGGGCCGCCCGCAACTCGTTCTCGAAGGCCACCACCGCGTCATCCGGCACCACGGGGTCGGATGCGCCCGTGAGCACCAGCAGCGACGCGGCGATCGCACCCGCATCGCTCGGATCGTGCGTCACCAGACCTCCGTGGAACGACACGACGCCTCGGGCGGGCGCACCCGTGCGCGCGAACTCGAGCGCGGCCGTCCCGCCGAAGCAGTAGCCGATCACGGCGAGACGCGCCGGGTCGACAGCCGGATGCTGCAGCAGCGTCGTGAACCCGGCCGACACCCGCGAACGCAGCAGGGGGAGATCGCGATAGTACTTCGTCGCTTCGGCCGATGCGTCGTCGCCCGTCGGGCGCACACCGGCGCCGTAGAGGTCCGCCGCGAAGGCGACGTAGCCGAGCCGTGCGAGCATCTGCGCGCGCATCCGCACGTTGTCGCCGACGCCGTGCCAGTCGTGCAGGATCAGCACGGCCGGCTTGCGCTCGTCGGCCTGCACGTCGCGGGCGAGGTAGCCCTCCAGGGCGAGCCCCTCGTGCTCGTACGCGATGACTTCGGCGTCGATCACGGAGTGGGGACGGATGGGGACCTGCGCGAGCAGGGCCTCGTGGGCAGGCGAGAGGGAGGGCATCGGGGATGCGATGGTCACAACGGCTCCAGGAACTTCGGTTCGCGCTCCGTCGGTCGACGGGCGCGGCCTGGCCTGCTGTGGCTCGGGTACGCGGTATGCAACACGCGGAATCCCCAGGGTGCGGGTCGGGATCCCACGAGTTTCACCATACATCGGGTTGCCTCACGACGCGACGGACGTACCATTGGCGCATGAGCACGGAGTTCAGCAACGAGACCGATGCGAGCCGCTACGCGATGCACATCGACGGCGAGCTGGCGGGGGTGCTCGACTACAGCATCCTGGGCTCGGCGATCTCGCTGACCAGGGCTTTCACGGTTCCCGCCCGACGCGGGCAGGGACTCGCCGCGCAGCTCGTCGAGTTCGCGGTGAACGACATCGAGGCCAGCACCGACCTCCGCATCGTGCCGATGTGCTGGTATGTGGCCGACTGGTTCGAGGCGCACCCCGAACGCTCGGGACTGCTCGAGCGCCGCGCCGGCTGAATGAGCGATCCCGGGCGACCCCTCACCGGATGTGGCGCGAGATGACGACGACGCGACGGGTGCGGGTCACGGCCTTCGGCGCGGCCGACGTTCTCGTGATCGAGTCCGCGGGCCTCCCGGCGCCGCGTCACGGAGCCGTGGTGGTGCGCGTCACACACGCGTCCGTCGGCGCGACCGACGTGCTGGCTCGTCGCGGCGGCTACCTGCTGCAGCCGCGTGCCGGCTTCACCCCCGGCTACGACGGGGTCGGTGTTCTCGAGACGGGCAGCGAAGACGCCGAGCGTCTCGGTCTGCGGCCCGGGATGCGCGTCGCATTCTGCCTGCCCCGGATGCGCACCCACAGCACGCGACTCGTCGTCGCCCCGTCCCTCCTGGTGCGCGTGCCCGATGAGCTGACCTCCCCGATCGCGGCGACCGCTCCCCTCGATCTGCTCACGGCGGGCCTGGCACTGCATCTCACCGGTGCGCAGAGCGGGGACTGGCTCCTCATCCAGGGCGTCACCGGCGCTGTCGGATCGTTCGCCGCGCAACAGGCGACGCGCGCCGGCCTCCGGATCGCCGGCACCGCATCGGCGCGATCAGCGGAGTCCGCCCGCGCGTCCGCCTCCGTCGTCGTCGACTACACCGACCCCGACTGGCCCCGCGTTCTCCGGGATGCCGTCGGCGGCCGGGTCAGCGCGGCGATCGACCACACCGGGGCGTCCGCGGTGCGCGATGCCGTCGATCCGCGGGGAATCGTCGTACGAACAGCCTTCACCGGACGCGCGGGTCACGAACGCGCAGATACGGCGGTGGGCGGGTTCCGGTCGAGCATCCGGCGCTGGGGGCATCCGCGGGAGCGCGTGTGCTCGGTGCCGCTCTTCATCGCCACCCGTCGCGCCGCGTATCGCCGGATGCTCGATGCCGGTCTCGCCGACCTCGCCTCGGGCGCGCTCACCCCTCCGGAGGTCGAGCTGTTCCCGTTCGACGAGGTGCGCGCCGCCGACGAGCGGGCCGAGCATCCTGTCCCGCGGCGCAAAGTGGTGCTGGAGATGCCGCCCGGATAGCGACCTGCGGCCCAGGTCGTGTGGGAATGGCGGATGGCCATTCCCACACGGCATCGGGTAAGACGCCGGCGCCGCCGAAACGGCCCCTAACTCCGTGCAGCGACACGCCGGTGACAACTTGAGTAAACATCGACGTCGACCGGACAGTCAACTCCGGTAGGCGCGTCCGGCTTCCTGGAGGTCGCGTCAGGTCGCCGACGGCGCGAGCGCCTGGAGCGCACTGCGGTTGGTGTCGTAGATCGTCACTCCGTCGATGAGTTCCAGGTGCTGCAGCCGCTCGCGCAGCCCCGGCCGCAGCCGCGTGAGCCCGAGGTCGGTGTTGCGGCTCTCGAGCCACTCCCGCAGCGCGCGCCAGGCGTCCGCCCCCGTCACATCGACGTCGGTCACCGCCTCCATGTCGAGCACCAGATGCTTCGCGTCGGCCGCGCGCACCGCACGCTTGACCGCCTGCTCGAAGGGCGAGCTGTTCGCGAAGAACAACGGCGCCGCGAGGCGGATGACCACGACGCCCGGCGCCGTCGGTTCGCCGGGCGGCGCCTCGTCGAGCAGCGAGCTGCCGGGGTCTCCGTCGGCCGCGAGCGTGTCGATGGCGGGGTTCGCGGCGCGGCGGGTGACGTTGATCACGGCGAGCACGAAGGCGATCACGATGCCCGCGATCGGCCCGAGCAGCAGCGACCCGAGGAAGCAGGCGGCCGCGATGACGAACTCGAAACGGTCCTGCTTCCACAACGAGATCAGGTCCGGGATGCCCAGCAGCGGCACCACGGCGACGGCGACGATCGCGCCGATGGCGGGCGACGGGATGTCCTCGAGCAGCGCGGTGCCGAAGATGAGGAGCGCGAGAGTGCCGACCGCGGTGATCAGCGTCGGCAGCTGCGTGCGGGAGCCGGCCTGGTCCATCGCGGCCGTACGCGACGTGGACGAGCCGACCGTGAAGCCGCCGGTGACGCCGGCGCCGAGGTTGGCGACGCCGAACGCGAAGAGCTCGCGGTTCGGACGGGTGGGATAGCCGCGCTTCTCGCCGTACGAGCGGGAGACCAGCAGCCCCTCCCCCATGGTGACGAGCGTCAGGGCGATGGCCGAGGGGATGAGCGTGAGCCACTCCGTCCACGCGATCACCGGCCAGGTGAACGTGGGAGGACCGGCCTCCACCTTTCCCAGCACAGAGACGCCCGCCTTCTGCGCGTGGGTGAGGACGACGACGATCGTGCCGACGATGAGAACCACGAGCGCCCACGGAACCGCCCGCGCGATCCGGCGACCGCCGAGCAGCACGATGAGCGCGCCGATCGAGATGAGGAGCGACCAGCCGTTCAGCGTCACCAGGCCGCCGAACAGACCGCCGAGCTTGTCGACGAACTCTCCGCCGCTGTCGATCTTGACCCCGAGCATCTTGGCCACCTGGCTCACCAGGATGTCGAGTGCGAGGCCCCCGACGAATCCGATCAGGATCGGCTTGGAGAGGAAATTGGCGAGGAAGCCCAGCTTGAAGACGGAGCAGAGCAGGAACAGCACGCCGCCGATGAGCGCCTGCGCGAGCGCGAGCGTGATGTAGTCCTTGCCGCCTGCGACGGCGAGCCCGCCGAGCGAGGAGGCGACGAGCGCGGCGGCTGCGGCATCCGGCGATGCGACGAGCTGCCGGGACGACACGGTCAGCGCGTAGAGGATCGCCGGGACGACCAGGGCGTAGAGGCCGGCCGTCGGCGGGAGCCCGGCGATCTGGGCGTAGCCGATGTTGAGCGGCACCGCGATCGCGAGGAGGGTGACGCCGGCGAGGATCTCGCGCACGGCGTTCTTGGCGGTGAGACCCGCCAGCGGGCGGATCCGGACTCGACTCTCCGGCGCCGCGGTGTCGCGCGGCGCCGGAGAACCGGAGTTGGTGGTCACGTCAGGTCAGGTGAACCGACGTGCGGTCAGGCGGACGGGTTGTGAGCCAGCGCGTGGGCCTTGAGGTGCTCGAACTCCTCCTGCGTGATCGTGCCGGCGTCGAGAAGAGCCTTCGCCTTGGCGATCTCGTCGGCCGGGCTGGCCGCGGCGACCGTGCGGATGTAGCTGTCGGTGGCCTGCTGAACCTGCTTGGCCTCTTTCTGGCTGCGCTCGGCCATCCCCGGTCCGCGCGCGATCAGGTAGACCAGCGCCGTGAGGAAGGGCACGAAGATCAGGAACAGGATCCACACTGCCTTCCACCAGCCGTTGAGCTTGTGGTCGCGGAAGAGGTCACCGATGATGGCGAACAGCGCGAACAGGTAGGCGATGAACGCGAAGCTCCAGAAGAAGAGCCAGATGATGTCCCAGAAATTGCTCCACATAGTTCGATCGATCCCCTCGTGCACCCTGCGCCCAGTGCACAGGGATGCGGTGAATGTATCGTGCGCCCGGTCACGGCGTCTAGACCCTCTGTTATGCAGGGAGACGCTCGGCTAGGGTCGGCTGCAACGCATCGAAGCTCATGATGGAGGGGACGCAACATGGTTGACGCGCAGGACTCGGTACAACGGGCGACACTCCCGATTCCCGATCTGGCATATACGGGGACGGTCACCTACGACGCGACCGATCCGGATACTCACTATCCGCCGATCAAGCGACTGCTTCCGCCGTCCGACGCCCCGAACGTGCTGGTCGTCCTCATCGACGACACCGGCTTCGGGGCGTCGAGCACTTTCGGGGGTCCTGTTCACACGCCCAACTTCGAGCGCGTCGCCGCGCAGGGCCTCAAGTACACGCGGTTCCACACGACGGCCCTGTGCTCGCCGACCAGGGCCGCACTGCTGTCCGGACGCAACCACCACACCGTTGGCATGGGCGGCATCACCGAGATCGCGACGAGCGCCCCCGGGTACAACTCCCTGCGACCGAACAACTGCGCTCCACTGGCGGAGACGCTGCGCCTCAACGGCTACAACACGGCGCAGTTCGGCAAGTGCCATGAGGTGCCGGTGTGGGAGACGAGCGCGGTCGGACCGTTCGACCACTGGCCGACCCCCGGTGGCGGCTTCGAGTACTTCTACGGTTTCATCGGCGGCGAGACCAACCAGTGGTATCCCGCCATCTACGAGGGAACGACCCCGGTCGAGCCGTGGGGAACCCCCGAAGAGGGTTACCACTTCATGGCCGACATGACCGAGAAGGCCATCGTCTGGACGAAGCAGCAGAAATCGCTCGCCCCCGACAAGCCGTTCTTCACCTACTTCGCCCCCGGCGCGACCCATGCCCCGCACCACGTCCCGCCGGAGTGGGCCGACAAATACACGGGGAAGTTCGACCAGGGCTGGGACGAGATCAGGAACGAGACCTTCGCGCGCCAGAAGGAGCTGGGCGTCATCCCCGAGAACGCGACGCTCACGACGCGCAGCGACGGCATCCCGGCCTGGGATGAGATGAGCGACGAGATCAAACCGGTGCTCGCCCGCCAGATGGAGGTCTACGCCGGGTACCTCGAGTACGCCGACCATCACGTGGGCCTTCTGCTCGACGCGCTCGAGGAGATCGGCGAGCTCGACAACACGCTCGTCTACGTGATCATCGGCGACAACGGCGCGTCCGCCGAGGGCACGATGACCGGAACGACCAACGAGGCGTTCACGATCAACCACATGACCGAGATGGAGGACGACGCGTACAAGATCGCCCACAAGGACGACCTCGGAACGCCGCGCTCGTACAACCACTACGCCATCGGCTGGGCGCACGCGATGGACACCCCGTACCAGTGGACCAAGCAGGTGGCCTCGCACTGGGGCGGCACCCGCAACGGCACCATCGTCTCGTGGCCGAAGGGCATCGCCGCACGCGGCGAGATCCGCAACCAGTTCGCGCACGTGATCGACGTGGCGCCCACCGTGCTGGCCGCTGCCGGCATCCCGGAGCCGTCGACCGTTCACGGCGTGACGCAGCGACCCTGCGAGGGCACCCCGATGAACTCGACGTTCGAGGCCGAGGACGCCGACGAAGTGCACACCACCCAGTACTTCGAGATGCTGGGCAACCGCGCGATCTTCCACAAGGGCTGGACGGCGGTGGCCCTGCACAAGAAGCCGTGGCTCAGTTCGGACCGCGGACTGGACGAGGATGTCTGGGAGCTCTACAACGTCGAGGAGGACTGGACGCAGTCGCACGATCTCGCCGCCCAGGAGCCCGAGAGGCTCGCCGAGCTCCAGCGGCTGTTCCTCATCCAGGCGGCGCGGTTCAACGTGCTCCCTCTCGACATCCGGTCGGCCGAGCGCTTCAACGAGGAGATCGCCGGACGGCCGGCGCTCGTGACGGGGACCTCGCAGACGTTCTACCCGGGCATGAAGCGCCTGAGCGAGAACTCGGTCGTCAACGTGAAGAACAAGTCGTTCACGGTGACCGCCAAGCTGACCGTGCCGGACGGCGGAGCGAGCGGCGTCGTCATCGCCCAGGGCGGTGCGTACGGCGGATGGTCGCTCTACCTGACCGACGGCAAGCCCGCCTTCGCGTACAACATCATGGGCATCACGACCGACTTCACTCGATCGGAGACGGCGCTCGAACCCGGCGAACACGAGCTCGTGATGCATTTCGCGTACGAGGGCGGCGGTCTCGGAAAGGGCGGAACGGTCACGATCACCGATGGCGGCACAACGCTCGCCGAGGGGAACGTGGAGCGGACGCTGCCGTTCTTCTTCTCCATGGACGAGACCGTCGACATCGGCGAAGACCTGGCCTCGCCGGTCTCCAGCGACTACGGCGCGACCGGCAACGCGTTCACGGGGAAGATCTCGTGGATCCGGCTGGATGTAGGCGACGACAACCACGATCACCTGATCGATCCGGAGCACCGGCTGCAGATCGCGATGACCCGGCAGTAACGATGAGCGACCTCCTGCCGTCCTGGCGTGACACGGCGACGAAGAGCGCCATCGTCGACTTCGTGGCCTCGGTCACGACCGGCGATGGCGCCCTGCCCCCGGACGAGCGCGTCGCGGTGTTCGACAACGACGGCACGCTGTGGACCGAGAAGCCCATGCCGACCCAGCTGCACTTCATCGTGATGCGCTGGGCGGCGGCCGCAGCGGCCGACCCGTCGCTCGCCGACCGTCAGCCGTACAAGGCGGCGGTGACCAACGACCTCGCGTGGCTCGGAAAGGCGATCGAGAAGCACTACGACGGCGACGACAGCGACCTGCACACGATGATCGGCGCGATCCTGGCCACCACCGCAGGTGAGAGCGTCGAGGAGTACCAGGCCGCGGTGACCGGGTTCTACCGGGACGCCAAGCACCTGACCCTCGGCCGTTCCTACGCCGGCGCGGTGTACAAGCCGATGATCGAGCTGCTGCGATTCCTCGAGGCCAACGGGTTCACCTGCTACATCGTGTCGGGCGGCGACCGCGACTTCATGCGGCCGATGTCGCACGACTACTACGGCATCCCTCCCGAGCGGGTCGTCGGCTCGGCCGTCGGTCTCAGCTACGACGAGACCGCGAACGAGGTGCGGTACGGCAACGCCTTCTCGTTCATGGACGACGGACCGGAGAAGCCGGTGCGCATCTGGAGCAGGGTCGGGCGGCGCCCGGCGCTCGCGGTCGGCAACTCCAACGGCGACATGCAGATGCTCGGATACGCGAGCGGGCTCGGGATGCTCGTGCACCACGACGACGACACGGGACGCGGCGACGAACCGTACGATGCCGGCGCGGAGAGGGCGCTGGCCGCGGCATCCGGGAACGACTGGACGATCGTGAGCGTGCGCGACGACTGGTCGCAGATCTTCCCCCAGCCCCAGGCAGCCGACGCGTGACGGCCACGACGGCCGCCCGGCGCCGCATCCCGCTCTTTCCCACCCTGGCCGGCTACCAGCGGAGCTGGCTGGGCCGCGACATCCTCGCCGGCGTCTCGGCCGGCGCTGTCGTCATCCCGCAGGCGATGGCGTACGCCACGATCGCGAACCTGCCGGTTCAGGCCGGCCTGTACACCTGTACGGTGCCGATGTTCGTGTACGCGATGCTCGGAGGCTCGCGGGCGATGAGCGTCTCGACGACCTCGACGATCGCGACCCTCACCGCGACCACGCTCGTCTCGGTCGGCGTGGCGGCGCACTCGGACGACATCCCGCGCGACCTGGTGACGCTCACGCTGCTCGTCGGCATCATCCTGCTGGTCGCGCGCCTGCTGCGGCTGGGATCGCTCGTCGAGATCATCAACCGCCCGACGTTGCTCGGCATCCAGGTCGGGGTCGGGGCGACCGTTGCCGTCGGTCAGCTGCCCAAGCTGCTCGGCGAGGAGTCCCAGCCGACCGGGGAGGGCTTCATCCGGTCGATCGTGGCCGTGATCGAGGCGATCCCGCACGCGAACCTCGCGACGACCCTGCTGTCGGCCGGGTCGATCGCCGCGCTGTTCCTGTTCAAGCGGTTCCTGCCGCGGGTGCCGGGGCCGCTGATCGTGGTGGTCGTCGGCATCCTGCTCGTGGCGTTCGGCGTGTTCAACGGCGCCGGGGTGGACCAGATCCCGCCGGTTGCGCAGGGCATCCCCCTCCCGACGCTGCCCAGCCTGCAGAACGTCGTCGGGCTGGTTCCCGGCGCGTTCGCGATCGCGGTGATGGCCTTCCTGGAATCGGCCGCCGTGGCCCGCGGCATCCGGGACCCGGGTGATCGTCCGATCGACAGCAACCAGGAGCTGCTCGCGACGGCCGGCGCCAGCCTGATCGGCGGGTTCTTCCAGACGCTCCCCGCAGCCGGCGGCTTCTCGCAGAGCGCCGTCAACAGAGCGGCTGGCGCCCGCTCGCAGCTGGCCGCGCTGGTGACGGTCGCGCTCGCGCTGCTCGTCGGCCTGTTCCTCGGGCCGATCATCGGGCTGCTGCCGCAGGCGACGCTCGCCTCCCTCGTCTTCGTCGCGGTGTTCGGGCTGATCGACGTGCGAACGCTCGCCAGCCTGTGGCGCATCAGCCGGCGCGACTTCTGGGTGGCGATGGTCACGACCCTGGTCGGGCTCACGGCCGGGTTGCTGGTGGCGGTGGCGACGGGTGTCGTGCTCACGCTCATCCTGCTGCTCTCGGCGCTGAACAAGCCGCGGATCGCCACCGCTGCCGGAGCGGACGGCGAGCTCGTGGTCTCGCTGCTGGCGCCGCTCTACACGGCCAATGTGCTGGGAACGGAGCAGGCCGTGCTCGCCGCGGCCGACGCGCAGCCGGGGCTGACGGTGCTCGTGCTCGACATGTCGGTGCTGCAGGAGATCTCGTTCACCGTGATCGAGACGCTGGAGGACCTCGACCGGGAACTCGCGGGGCGCGGCGTCGAGCTGCGGCTGAGCCGTCTGCCGGCCGGCGCCCGCGCGGTCGCCGAGCGCACGGGATGGTTCAGCGGGCTCGAGGGGGCCGGACGGGTCATCCGTTGAGGCGGCGGAGGCGGACTTCGGCCCAAATGTAGATCGCGGCGTAGGCG
This sequence comes from Leifsonia sp. 10N434, assembly GCF_056394405.1. Classification (NCBI taxonomy): domain Bacteria; kingdom Bacillati; phylum Actinomycetota; class Actinomycetes; order Micrococcales; family Microbacteriaceae; genus Leifsonia; species Leifsonia sp. 10N434. The sequence goes on from NZ_JBFTHV010000001.1 coordinate 460,136, forward strand.
AGCAGCGACACCAGGATGCCGCAGACGAACATCGCTGCTGACGGACGGGCCCAGAGCAGCTCCCGGTTGCGGATGGCCAGCGCGAGCGCGATGAACACCAGGCTCGCCAGCTGCGCCTGGAAGACCTGTCGGAACGCCGACCAGCGGCTGTCGCCGAGCATCCACACATTGACCATGCCCGGCAGCGTGAGGATCGCCCCGCAGACCCGCGCCGTCAACGGCGTGAGCTTCCAGCCCCATACGTCGATCGCGATCTGAGGAACGACGAAGAGGCACAGGCCGACGACCAGTGCTGCCAGCCCGACCACCGCGAGCAGGATGCGCACCCAGGCGGGGATGACCACGTCGCGTGCGTCGGGCACGCGCGGATCCTCCCGCCGGTTGAGGATCATCGCCACGAGCACCATGAACGGGGTGGTCACGTAGAGGGTCACCCACACGATGAACGAGATATGCCCGAAGTGGAATTTGCCCCAGTGCAGGAACGTCGCGACGGCCAGCAGCGTGGCGAACACCAGTACAGCGGGGAACCCGTAGCGCACCGCATGCCACCGGTTCGGGCGCACGACGTGCACGAAGAACCAGATCCCGCCGAAGTACGCGCTGCCGAGGAGCATGGCGGTCAGCGACGGGGCGATCGTCCAGGCGAAGAGCGTGTCCGTGTGGTCGGCCAGCGGGTACAGGATGACGAACGCCGCGACCAGGAACGGGATGATGATCGCGCCCACCACCCGTGTGTACGGAAGGATGCGGTCAGTCATGCCCCGCTCGCCGTCAGCGGCGCCGATGCCTCGGCGACGGCCTCCTCCTCGCTCAGCGTCCGCCCCTGCATCACCGCGTCGTCGAGGCCGTCGGCACGGCCGCTCGCCACGAACTGATCGACGAAGGTCTGGTGGAACGAGAACGCCGGCGCGTTGTGCAGTCCGCTGCGCTCGCGCAATGACCGGGATGCCCCCAGCAGGTGACCCGCGCGCACCACGTCTCCCGCGAGAGCCGCCACGGCAACCAGACCTTCCAGCGCGTATGCGACGCCTTCGACGTGGCCGAGCCGGGAGGAGATGCCGAGGCACTCGCCGAAGTCGACCGCCGCATCCTGGACGTCGCCGAGCAGCAGCCGGGCCCAGCCCCGGTGGTGCAGCGCGATGGTCTCGGCGAGCTCGTCGCCCTGCCGGCGCGCGATACGCAGACTCTCCTCGAAGCGGTTCAGGGCGCCGTGCACGTTCTGCCGCAGCAGTGCCACCCGCCCGAGCATCACGAGCGCCATCGACTCGCCCCACAGGTCACCGCTCGACCGGAACAGGCCGAGACTGGTCTCCATCGCGTCGTCGGCGCGCGCGGGATCGGGACTCTGAGCGGCCAGCAGTGCGAGGGCGAGCGAGATCAGGGCCAGAGCCTCGCCGGCCGCATCGCCTTCGCGGTGGAACAGCTCGGCGCTCTCGGTGAGGCCCGACGCGACCGTGCCGTCCGGGTCCTGCCAGAACGTGATCGCCGTGGTGAAGTACAGCGCCGTCGCCCGCGTCACGTCGTCGAGCTCATCCCCCGACGTCAGGGCCTCGTCCATCCACCCGCGCACCTCGCCGAGCAGGCCGGCGACCCACCAGTAGACGTAGAGCGTCCAGGCGAGGTGCGCGGCGGTGCGCCAGTCGCGCTGACCGAGAAGATACCGTTCCGCCGCGCGCAGGTTGTCGCTCTCGTCGCCGAGGCGCAGCACCCACTCCGCCTGCTTCGCTCCCTCGAGCTCCAGCTCGGCACGATCGCCCAGTCGCACGAAGTAGTGCGCGTGCACGCCGCGCATGCGCTCCAGCGCTCCGTCGGCGATCAGCCGCTCGAGGGCGTACTCGCGCACCGTGGCGAGCATCGAGAAGCGCGGACGCTCGCTGGTGTCGTGCTGGCTGAGCAGGCTGCTGTCGACGAGCGCGGCGAGAGCGCTCAGCGTGTCATCGTCACCCGCGCCTCCTGCCGCGCTGCCGCCTGCTGCGGTGCCACCTTCGGCGTCGCCGCTCTCCGGCCCGCTCGCGGCCACGAACTCGGCCGCCTCGAGCGTGAAGCCTCCCTCGAACACCCCGAGGCAGGCGAGCAGACGACGCTCGCTCTCCCCGAGCAGCTGCGTGCTCCACTCGATCGTGCTGCGCAGGGTCTGCTGACGCTCCGGCAGGTCGCGGGCGCCCCCGACCAGAAGAGGCAGCCGCCGGTCGAGGCGCTCCAGCAGCTCGGGCGCCGACAGCACCCGGATGCGCGCTGCCGCCAGCTCGAGCGCGAGCGGCACCCCGTCGAGCGCCTCGCAGATGCGCACGACCGCCTCGGCGTTCTCGGTGGTGATCTCGAAGTCCGGTTTCACCGCGTGCGCCCGCTCGACGAACAGCGCCGTGGCCGGCTCGCCCACCAGGGGCCCGAGCTCGAAGCTCTGCTCACCGCCGAGCCGCAGCAGGGAGCGGCTCGTGACGATCACCGCGATGCCGGGGGCAGCGCCGAGCAGCGCGGCGAGAGCGGGAGCAGCTCCCAGCACCTGCTCGAAGTTGTCGAGGACGAGGAGCATCTGCCGGTTGCGCAGCGCGGTGACGACCTTCTCGGTGATCGGCGCATCGCCGGTGTCGCGCACGCCGATGGTCTGAGCGAGCGTATTCGGCACCGCCGCGGGGTCGTGCACGGTGGAGAGGTCGACGAAGACGGCGCCGTCCGCGAACCGCGGAGCGAGCGCCGTCGCTGCGGCGATGGCGAGCCGGCTCTTGCCGATGCCGCCGGAGCCGGTGATCGTGACCAGGCGGGTGCCGCCCAGCAGCATCCCTTCGAGGTCGGCGAGTTCTCGTTCGCGCCCGATCAGCTCGGTGAGCGGAGCGGGGAGAGCCGCGGCCGCTCCCTCGCTCTCGGCCGCCGCAGCCGGCGCCGACTCCGCGGCTCGGCTCAACTCGAACCGCTCCGCGAGCAGCGTGGCCAGGTCGGACTCGAGCAGCACCGCGAGTTCGTCGGCCGACTCGAAGTACTTGAACGACGCCCGGTCGTCGGAGCGGATGCGATCGAGGAGTTCCTTCAGCCGCGGCTCCCGATTCTCAGCGGGGTCTTTGATGTAGAGCAGACGCGGCAGATCCGGCGGGCACAGGTTGTATTCGTCCTCCAGCCCTGACACGTCCTCGTCGGGCGCGACCCAGCCGTAGCGCTCCCAGTAGATTCCGACGAACACATCGCACTGCTCCAGGTAGGCCCGGTAGAGCTCCCGCGGCGGATGCGGGCGTGCGCCCAGCTCGAACATCACCGGCGCCAGGTGCAGTCGCTCGACGGCGGCTCTCGCGGCCCGGCGCTCGGGCGCGAGTTCCTTGAGGGTCGAACTGACGAAGATCCGCAACCGCTGATCAGGGGTGCGGATGACGCGAGCCCCTGCGCTCATGTCCTGAATTCTGTTGCCCCGCGGCCGATTAGTCCAGCGTTTTTCCCCGGTCGTTGCCGACTACCCGGGCCCCTACCCGCACCGCGCCCGATGTCGACCCCCTCACGTACGTGCGCAGTCCCGCCTACTGTCCACGGTGATGCCAGAGCGCATCGCGGCGCCGACCGGCCCGCACCCGACAGAAGGAGTACTCCCATCGCTACCGTCACCTCATCCGTCGATGTCGACGTCCCCGTCTCCATCGCCTACAACCAGTGGACCCAGTTCGAATCGTTCCCCCACTTCCTCGACGAGGTCGTCTCGATCCGGCAGCTCGACGAGACTCACACGCACTGGGTCGTCAAGATCGGCGGAGCGGAGCGCGAGTTCGACGCCGAGATCACGGAACAGCATCCGGATGAGCGGGTCGCCTGGAACAGCGTCGGCGGCGAGGTCGACCACGCGGGCGTCGTCACCTTCCACCGCCTCTCCGAGTCGACCACCCGCCTGACGGTGCAGCTCGACTGGACGCCGGCCGGCGCACTGGAGAGCCTCGGTGCGGCACTCGGCGTCGACGATCACGCGATCAAGAAGGATCTCAAGAACTTCAAGGAGTTCATCGAAAGCCAGGGGTCCGAGACCGGTGCCTGGCGCGGAGACGTGCAGGCCGGCTGAGCCGGCGCGTCGCCACCCCTGCCGCCCGTGAGGGCCCTGTGGCTAAGCTGTGCGCATGAGCACGAAGAGCAAGCAGGGTCCTCACGAGGAGACGACGCTTCACATGGGAGGATCCCGCGGACTGTGGGGTGCCTTCGCTGGGCTGATCGTCGCCGTTCTGATCGCCTACCCGCTGTCGGCGTGCATCGCCTTCGCCACGCATCCGGCCTCGCAGAAGCTGTTCGGCGGGCGACTGGAATCGGCGTCGCAGGGCGGGTTCGCGGCCTTCTGGTGGGTTCTCGCACTCGCGTGCATCGCGCTGCCGTTCATCGTCGGCTTCGGCATCGCCAAGCTCTCCGCACGCACGGTCGGAATCATCACGGCTGTCGTCGTGGTGTTCCTGATCCTCATCATCGTGCTCGGTCAGCTGTTCGCCTTCTGAGCGGGTCGGGCGGGCGCGTCAGTCGCGTGCGCCGTCGAGCGTCGGTCTGAGCGTCAGCGCCCGGCTTCGCGTGCGTCGAGCACGCCCTGCAGGTCGCGGAACGCGCGCTCGTCGTCGCGCGTCACCCGCCCGCCACGCGCCTGGATCGCCGCCGGCAGCCAGTCGCTCAGCGTGAAGCGCCGGCGGCGCGGGATGCGCGGCTCCGCCTGCTCGGAACGCGTCACCCGGGCGATCCATCCGTGTTCCATTCCTTGTGTCCACACTGTGTTTGCCATGTCTCTAACGCTACGTTCGAACATATTCGGCCACGAGATGGCATTGGGACTATCTTCGTAAAGATTCCGCCAGTACACTCGGAGCATGATCCACTCGGTGGCAGTGCCCCTGATCGACGACTTCGCAATGTTCGAGTTCGGTGTGGTCTGCGAGGTCTTCGGCCTCGACCGCAGCTACGCCGGCCTCCGCCCGTTCGACTTCCGTGTCTGCGGTCTCGAACCGGGCGTGCCCCTCACGAATCCGACCGGGGCGTCGATCATCCCGCCCTTCGGACTCGAGGCGATGGAAGACGCCGACCTGATCGCGGTACCGGCGGCCCGCATCCGTGACGACTACCCGGAGGAGCTGCTCGACGCACTGCGACGCGCGGACGCGCGTGGGGCCATCCTGCTGAGCGTGTGCTCGGGCGCCTTCCTGCTGGGCGAGGCCGGGCTGCTCGACGGGCGCGACTGCACCACCCACTGGCGCTACGCGGAGGCGCTCGCCCGCCGCTACCCGAAGGCGCACGTCGACCCGGACGTGCTGTTCGTCGACGCGGGCAACCTCATCACGAGCGCGGGGACGTCATCCGGCATCGACGCGAGTCTGCACCTGGTGCGCCGCGAGCTGGGGAGCGCCGTCGCCAACACGATCGCCCGCAACATGGTGGTGCCGCCGCAGCGCGACGGCGGTCAGCGCCAGTACATCGACCGCCCGGTGCCCGAGGTCGCCGGCGACACCTTCAGCGAGCTGCTCGACTACCTCTCCGACCGGCTCGACGAGTCGCACACCGTGGACGCCCTTGCCAAGCGCGCGCACATGTCGACCCGCAGCTTCGCCCGGCGCTTCGTGGCGGAGACCGGCGTGGCGCCGATGCAGTGGCTCACGCGCCAGCGCGTCCTCCACGCCCGGCTGCTCCTCGAGACGACCGAGCTCCCGATCGACGAGGTCGCCCGCCAGTGCGGCTTCAGCAGCGCGACGCTCTTCCGCCACCACTTCGCGCAGGAGGTCGGCGTCGCGCCGACGCAGTACCGCCGGTCGTTCGCGAGCGACCCTGCCGACGAAGGTGCGCGCTCCCTGGTCGGCTGAGTTGGCGCTTGTTGTCGCTGCGGGGCCGGATTCCCGCCCCTACGCGACAGTTTGTGACGTCTCGTTTCGCCGTGGGTGCTCCCACCTGTCGAGAGCCTTCCGCTCACCGCGGCGAGGTGATGGGATCGATGGGGGCGTCGGCGGAACCGGCGCGGAGCGAGCGAAGGAGAACCAGTGGCAACGGCTGTGCAGTACGAACGATTCGGCGGACCCGAGGTGCTCGAGGTGGTGGAGGTTCCGACGCCTGACGCTCCCCCGGGCGCCGTCGTCGTCGCCGTGAAAGCCGCCGGGGTGAACCCGATCGACGCCAAACTGCGCTCGGGCGCCCGCGCGAGTTCCGAGATCACGGAGCCGCGCCGTGTCGGTTCGGACGCGGCGGGCGTGGTCGTCGACGTCGGCGACCGCGTCTCGGACTGGTCGATCGGCGACGAGGTCGTGGTGCGCAACGCCGACGGGGCGTACGCCAGCCACGTGGTCGCGCGGGAGGATCAGCTCGTGCGCAAGCCGGCATCCGTGTCATGGGAGGTCGCCGCCGCGATCGGCGTGCCGGTGAGCACCGCCTACCAGGCGCTCCGCTCCCTCGGCGTAACGGATGGCACGACCCTGCTGCTGCACGGCGGCTCCGGGAGCGTCGGCCGCGCGGCCATCCAGTTCGCTCATCGCTGGGGCGCGACCGTCATCGCGACCGCGGCCGAGAACAACCACGAGCGGCTGCGGGAGCTCGGGGCGATCCCGGTCGCCTACGGCGATGGGCTGGCCGACCGCATCCGTGCCGCTGCACCCGGAGGCATCGACCGCGTGCTCGATGCGGTCGGAACCGACGAGGCGCTCGAGGCCTCGTTCGAGCTCGTCGCCGACCGGGATCACATCGGCACCCTCGTGGTCGGGGCGAGGGCCGCCGAGCTCGGGATCCACGCCTGGTCGGGTGGCAACCCCGTGCCGCTCACCGCGGAGGAGCGCCGGCTGCGCGCCGAGGCCTACGCCGTTGTGCTCGATCTCCTGGAGCGGGGCGAGTTCCAGATCGACATCGCCCGCAGCTTCCCGCTCGCCGAGGTCGCCGAGGCGCACCGGCTGGTCGAGGGCGGCCACCCGGGCGGCAAGGTGCTGCTCATCCCCTGATCGGGCGCTGACGGGCGCGGGGCGGCGCACCGCTCGACTTTCCGATAAAGCTGAGTAGACTCATTTATGAGTTCATTCATTTCGTGGGATCGGGAAGAGGTGTGACGATGACGGATGAGTCCACCCGGCCCGCAGGCCGGCGCGAGCGCAACAAAGAGGAGAAGCGGTCGCGCATCTTCGATGCAGCCGCCCGCCTGTTCGACCGCGACGGATTCGCCGCCGTCACCACCCAGCAGATCGCGGACGAAGCCGACGTCGCCGCCGGCACGGTGTTCCGCTACGCCGCCACCAAGGCCGAGCTGCTCGTCATGGTCTACAACGAGAAGAGCGCCCAGAGCATCCAGTCGGGCATCGACGCCGACGATCCGGATGGCCCGGCCGCCGGTCGGGCGCTCCGCCTCGTCACCCCGCTGGTGCGCGCCGGCCGCAACAGTGACGAGAACACCCTCGTCTATCAGCGCGAGATCCTCTTCGGCGACCCCGGCGAGCGCTACCGCGCGGAGGGGCTCGAGCTGTTCGTCGCACTGCGCGAGCGCATCGCCGCCACCCTCCGCGACTCCTGGCTGCGCGCGAGCCCCGGCGCCTCCCCCGCACCCGACAGCGCCGCCGCTGCACGGGCGATCTTCGCCGCCATGCACCTCGCCATCGCCGATGCCGCCATCACCGCGACCTCGACCGACGACCTGCTCACCGATCTCGCCGCGGACTTCGAGGTGATCGCCCGCGGCTACCTGACCACCCCGACCACCTCCCCGACCGCCTCTGAGAAGGAGCAGCAATGACAGACATCACCAACGTCACCGTTCTGGGAACAGGTGTTCTCGGCTCGCAGATCGCGTACCAGACCGCCTTCCACGGCTTCACCGTGACCGCCTACGACATCACCGACGAGGTGCTCGCCACCGCCGAGAAGCGGTTCGCCGGTCTCGCCGCCACCTACGAGTCCGAGGTCGCGGGGGCCGCCGGCGGCGCCGCCCAGCAGGCTCTGCAGCGCATCCGGTACTCGTCCGATCTGGCGGACGCCGTCGCTGACGCCGACCTGGTCATCGAGGCGATCCCCGAGAACCTGCAGCTCAAGCAGGAGACCTACACGAAGCTCGGTGAGCTCGCCCCCGAGAAGACGATCTTCGCCACCAACTCGTCCACCCTGCTGCCGAGCGACCTGGTCGCATTCACCGGACGGCCGGCCCAGTTCCTCGCCCTGCACTTCGCCAACCACGTGTGGGTGAACAACACGGCGGAGATCATGGGCACCACCCAGACCGACCCCGCGGTGTACCAGACGGTGGTCGACTTCGCCTCGGCGATCGGCATGGTCCCGATCGAGATCAAGAAGGAGAAGGCCGGCTACGTGCTCAACTCGCTGCTGGTCCCCCTGCTGGATGCCGCATCCGAACTGCTCGTCGACGGCATCGCCGACCCCGAGACCATCGACAAGACCTGGCGCATCGGCACGGGATCCCCGGTGGGACCCTTCCAGATCTTCGACATCGTTGGCCTCACGACGGCCTACAACATCTCCGCGGCGGCCGGCCCCAAGCAGCGCGAGTTCGCCGCGTACCTCAAGGAGAACTACATCGACAAGGGCAAGCTCGGCCTGTCGACGGGCGAGGGCTTCTACCGCTACTCCGCCTGAGAGGAACCGGACGCCGTAACGAGACCGAGGCGGTAACGAGATCGAGGCGCCGACGCGCCGTCACAACCCCCGTAGTGACGGCAGCCGCGTCGGCGCCTCGCTGTCAGCGAGCCTAGCATTAACCGGACGAATGGTATGTTTACTCAGCGAACGCTCGGCTGACCTGCAGGTCTGATCGTCGCGAAGACCTGACCCCACCCGGCCTCGAACTCGACCTCGCCGATCTCGCCGCGGTCCCTCCGCTCCTCCAGCGCGAGAAGCGCTGCGCGGCTGGCACTCAGCGTGCGAGCGTCCCCCGCTCGGTGCAGCGTCGTCCCGACCACCATGCTCGACGCGCTGACGCTGCGGCACGCCCGCCGCAGCTCGCGGGACACCCGCGCGAGCACCATGCACCCGGCCACGTACAGCCCGAGCATCCCGACGAGCGCCGCCCACGACGCGACCGGCGCCAGCACCATTGCGGTGACGAGCGCTCCGAGACCGCCGATCAGCGGCCACTGGCGATAGGCCATGAGGATCCTGCGCTCCGCTGCGTTGGTTCCCGGCGCGAACACCACGAGGCGATGCGAGACCACCCCGCTGCGGTGCGCCGTCGCGCTCGACGTCTGATCGAGGTAACCCCACGGATGGCGTCCCTCCGACAGCACGCGGAGGAGGCGCTCAACGCGACGCCCGGGTCGACCGGGGTGGGCGCCGCTGCGACGTTCGAGGGCGGATGGATGACGGGATGCAGTGGACACGCTCCTGTTCTACGCGCGCGGCCGCCCCGCCATCCGGATCCTTACGGAATCCGGACGCGTGAGGGCCGCATCCGAACGGAACACGAACGCGGCCGCCCATGGACCACCGGCCGCGCCGCCCGCGTCAGCGGAGCTCCTTGCGCGGCATCACCAGCTCCTTGATGATCAGGATGATGCCCGCCGAGATCGGGATGGCCACGAGCGCGCCGGCCAGCCCGAACAGCGTCGACCCGGCGAGCGCGGAGATCAGCACGACCGAGCCTGGGATCTGCACCGCCTTGCCCATGACCTTCGGGGTGAGGATGTAGGCCTCGACCTGCATGTAGATGAGCATGAAGATCAGCACGATGAGTGCCGAAACCGGCGAGTGGATCAGCGCGATGATCGTCATCGCGATCGTCGTCAGCACCGTTCCGATCAACGGGATGAGTGTGATGAAGAACGCCGCGATGCCGATGAGGAACGCGCCGGGCACACCCGTGACCACCAGGAGGATCGTGCTGTACACCGCGTTGAAGAACGCCAGGATCACCATGCCGCTGAGGTACTTTCCGAAGTTGCGCAGGATGCGCTCGGAGTACTCGATGAACGTGGGCCGGTGCGAGGCGCTCACCAGCTTGTAGGCCGCGTTCTTCGTGGAGTCGTAGCTGGCGATGAAGTAGATGGTGAGGATCAGCACGAAGAATCCGGACGTGATGGCGTCGAGCACCCCGAGCCCGAAGCCGACCACTCCGCTGCCGATCGCGGCCCAGACGGTCGGGTCTTTGACCTCCTTGGCGATCCAGGTGACGAAGTTGCCGAGCACGCCGTTGCTCGCTTCGTTGGCGGTGTCGAACCAGCCCTGATCGCGCAGCGTGTTGATCTCTTTGGGGATCGCCTGCACCAGGTAGCTGATCTGGCTGACCACGAGCGGGAGCACCACCCAGACGATCGCAACCGCGACGCCGACGATCAGCAGGATGACCGTCACGATCGCCCACGCCCGCGAGAAGTGGTGCCGCTGGAACCACCGGATGAGCGGGTCGAGCCCGACCGTCGCGAACGCGGCGAAGAAGATCATGAACAGGATCGAGCGGAGTCCGTAGAGCGCCAGCCCGGTGGCGATGGCGCCGATGACGCCCAATGAGACGAGATAGCCCCACTGCAGCGGTGTGCGCGAGCTGCGCGGCTCGAACGGCTGCTCAGGCCGTGGTGCGACCACCGTCGCCGCTGCCGTCGTCGCCGGTGCCGTCGCCGGCTGCGCGGCCGGTGTTCGCTTGGATGCCCGCATCGTCGTCTCCCCAGGGTTCGATGGTGCTCACCCTAGTGGGAAGAAGCGCTCGGAATCAGTCCCTCGGCGCGGTGTCGATCACCAGGCGTCGGCCGGAGCCTGCACGATCTCGACGGGCCGCGTACTCCAGTGGGCGCCGTTGGCGTAGTGGCTCGACGCCCACGGAGATGCCCAGATCGCCTGGGCAGTCGCATCCGCGGAGCTTCCGGCGGCGAGGCCGGCCACGATCTCCGGATACCCGCGGTGCAGGTTCTCGGCGCAGTAGCGCGCGGCCGTGACCAGGTCGGGATAGCTGCCGAGGCCGGCGCCCCCGCCGGAGCCGTAACCGTTGTTCAGCGGGTTGTTACGGTTCCACCAGTCGGGAGGACCGTTCTCCTGCCGCATCCAGCGCAGGATGACGGTGACGTTCTCTTCGGTCTTCGGCCAGCCGCCGAACAGGAGCACGAGTTTGGCCCAGTCGGCGTTGGTCCCGTTGTTCGCCAGGGTTTGCACGCCGTCGGTCGCGGCGACGCCATCGCGCACGACGGTCTGCGCCGTCACGCCCGGTGCGACCTTCATCGTCTGCCCGGCGATGCGCTCGTCGAACGTTGGCACCGCCGCCTGAGCGCGCTGGGTCGGCGCGATGGAGAGCCCGGCGATGAGCGCGAGCGCCATCAGACCGAGGGCGATGCGGTTCGGCAACGGCAGCGCCATGACGACGGCCGGAGTCGGCAGGCGTCGGCCTGCCGAGCGGCGGCCGTGTGCGCGTTGGGGGTCTGCTGGCTGCATACCCGTTCGAGGGTACCAAAGGGTTGCGGGTTCGTGAACCGGGCCGATCAGCCGCGCAGCGCGATCCGTTCGCTGCGCCAGCGGTCGTAGAGGCCCCACGGATCGTCCACTCCGGCACTCAGGGCGGCGAGGTGCGCGGCGAGGTCGTCGTTCGGCTCGAACCATTCGGTGCGAGGGATGCGGTGGGCGGCGAACTGCCGGTGCCGGCGCTGCTCGAGCATCCGGCCGCCGCGCTCGAACGCGAGCACCTCGTGGTGCGGGAGTGCTGCGATCCGCTGGCGAGGGTTACCGGACGTTCCGATCTTCACCCGGTCGTCGAAGCGCAGGTAGTAGACGACGTCGACGCGGTCGTCGAGCGCATCGCCGTCGGGGATCTCCCCCTGCCGCCACTCGCAGATCGCGCAGAGCCAGCCCGACGGGTACCGCACGCCGAGACGCGAGCCGCATGCCAGGCACGGTGACGGGAGGAGGTCGGTGATCCCCACGTCGGAGGCGACCCAGTCGTACGCCGCAACGAGGTGGTGGGTGCAGAGCGGCACCGGGGAGCCCGCCTCGACCGGATCCGGGCAGGGCGCGCCGTTCGGGAGGAGGACCGCGCAGTGCATGCCGGAACGATAGCGCGCACGGCTGACGCCGCGACGTCGCCCCGGCAGCACCTCTTCGGTGCGCGCCGGATGCGAGCCTGTGTCAGGCGTATCCGACGACGCCGGTGAAGTCCGGAGAGCCGTCGGGGCGTGCGGGGAGCGGTGCGCCGTTGATGTAACGGGGCCACTCGAGTTGCAGACCGGAGCCGACGACGAGTCGCGGGTATGCGGTCGACGGTGGCGCGAAGGACGGAGCGGCGGGGACGGCCGGCGGTGTGCGAGTTGTCGGCGCCGCCGGAGCGGGCGGATTGGGCGGAGCGGGCGGCGCGGCCGGATTCGACGGCGCGGCCGCCGAGGGCTGCCAGCTCTGGAACGCCGCCGCCGGCTGCTGCACCGGCTGCAGCGGGAACTGCTGCTGGGGCTTCGCCACCTTCGGACCGAAGAGCGAGAAGGTCAGCGGGATCAGGATGGTCCCCAGAGCATCCAGGATCGCGATCACGCCCATCAGCCGCCAGTACGTCTCGCCGAAGTCGACACGCGTGAAGATCAGCGGCAGCGACAGTCCGACCGTCAGCAGTCCGACGAGCGTGAGCGTGCCGATGGTCACCTTGCTCATGATGGGGCCGGTGAACCGGCGCTGCGTGTTGAGCACCAGGTGGATGTGGAGCAGCCCGAGCCGCGCGACGGCCACCAGCGCGAACCAGGCGAACGGCTCCCACCAGGGGGAGCTCCCGTCGTACGTGTTCGGCGTCCAGACCTTCACGAGACCGGCGATCAGCAGGTAGATCGAGGTCACGACGCTGACGGCACCGAACCAGGGGGCGCGCCGCGCCGACACGTCCGCGTCGTACCAGGAGACCAGCGAGAAGAAGACGAAGAGCGAGATCGTGCCGATCAGACGCCAGCACAGTTCGTCGAACTCCCCGATGAGAACCGCGTAGACGCCGACGAGCGCTGCGGCGATCAAGGCCCCGATGACGATGCGCGGCATCAGGTGGCGAACCCACGCGTACTGGCGGGTCTCCGGTCGGTGGAGCGGGGCAGGGGCGGTCGTGCTCATGGGATGCCTCTCATATGCCGTTGCGTGCATGCACCCTCGGGTGGGGCGCTCCGCCGAGCGTACCGAGCGGGTTCGGCAGCTGGTATCCGTGCACACACGGATTCTCAGCCCGCCCCGGTGGCCCGGCCTACGATGGCGCTGAGCCGACGTCCGCGGCGCGGCGTCGATCGCTCTGGCTACGATGATCGGATGGACGACGCCCGGTTCCTCGACGCTGTTGCCGATCGCCTCGCCTCCCTTCCCGCGGTCGAGGCGGTGAGCCTCGGAGGCTCGCGCGCTCAAGGCACGGAGCGGCCCGACAGCGACTGGGATCTCGCCGTCTACTATCGCGGCGCCTTCCGTCCGCAGGCGCTCCGCGACCTCGGCTGGCCGGGCGAGGTCTCCGAGATCGGCGGGTGGGGCGGCGGAGTCTTCAACGGCGGCGCCTGGCTGACGATCGACGGACGCGCGGTCGACGTGCACTATCGCGATCTCGACGTGATCGAGCACGAGCTCGGCGAGGCCGAGGCCGGACGTTTCCGCATCGAGCCGCTCCTGTTCCACCTCGCGCTCATCCCGAGTTATCTGGTGGTCGGCGAGCTCGCCATCAACCGTGTGCTCCGCGGCTCGCTGCCGCGCCCCCACTACCCGGATGCTCTGCGCCGGGCTGCTGCCGACGAGTGGTCGGGCCGCGCGGAGATCACAGCGGTGTACGCCGAGCGCAACCACGCAGCCCACGGCCGGGTGACGGCCTGCGCCGGGCTGCTCGCGACGTCGGCGATGCAGTTCGCGCACGCGGTGATGGCCGCCCGGGGCGAGTGGGTCACCAACGAGAAGACGCTGCTCGACCGTGCGGGCATGCGCTCGGTCGACGACCTCGTCGTGGAACTGACCCCCGAACCCGCGCGCCTCGGCGCGGCCGTCGCCGAACTGGTCGAACTCGGCCGGTCACGACTGGCCGACGCCAGGGGCTAGTCGACGTCGACCGACCAGATCGGAAGACCGTTGGCGGTCAGCCGGTCAGTCTCGATGTAGATCGCCGTGCGGCCGTCTTCGTCGGTCAACTCCGCCTGAAAGGCGTACTCCGTCAGGTCCCAGGTGCGGCCGTCGAACGGGCCGCCCTCGAGCTGCGCGATGCGGGCATCCATGGTTGAACGCTACTCCCCCGCGGCCTGGTAGCACCCGCAGAAGATGCGCGTACTATCGCCAGGGCAGCCAGCTGAGGTTGCTCCGACCCGAAGGAGGCGCGATGGACGTTCCGACTCTTGTCGTGGGAACACAGCGCTATCGCTTCGATGTCGACGTCGAAGATCTGAAGCGCTCGATCGTCGACGCCGTGCGCAACGGAGGCTCGTTCGTGACGATCATCAGCACGGCCGGCCGGCGCACGGACCTGCTCATCACCGCGTCCACCGAGGCGCGCATCGAATTCGCCCCGCCGCCCGAGCCGGAGAGCGCCGGTGCGAGCGGACCGGAGACGTTCCGCGACGACTTCGATCTGGACTACGGCCTGTAGCGGCAGGAGGCGTGCGCGCCTCCGGTGAGGCGCGGCCTAGGCGCTCACGTCGGGATCGGTCGCGAACCCCTCGCGGAAGATGCGGCGCGCCCGCTCGGCGATCGCCGGACGCTCGTCGTGGTCGGTGCGCGAGAGCAGGAACGCGAGCATCGACACCGCGAGCATCACGTCTCCCCCGGTGACGCTCGCCCGGATGCGCCCGGCGTCCTGATCGCGCACGAGCACCGCGTCGACGACGGCGGACACCCGCGCGCCGAGCTCTTCGGCCCGCGGGTCGTGGCGCTCGGTGCTGATCATGTCGATGAGGGCGGTGGAGGCGATCGCCTGTTCGGAGATCTCGTCGAAGAGGTCGCTCATGCGGGCATCCGGTCGATCTCGTAACGCCTCGAGATCGGTGATGTTGTCGTCGAACACCGCCAGCGCCAGCGCGATGCGATCGGGGAAGTGCCGGTAGAGGCTGCCCTGTCCGACCCCGGCTCGACGGGCGACCGCGCTCAGCGGAGCGGCGAATCCGCCCTCGGCGAAGACCTCGCGCGCGGCGGCGATGAGAGCCCGACGGTTCTCGGGACCGGCACTTCGTCCTCTGTTCATCTTCCCGTCAGCTGGCACGGGTGTAGCGTACTACCGGACAGTGTTGTCCGGTAGATCAGGGGTCAGCGCCCGTATCCCCCAGCGACGCGCCCCGCAGAGAAAGAGGAACAGATACCCATGAGCAAGAACGCAGGTACGCTCTCCGGCGATTCGTCGATCCGCACGTGGCTCGAAGACCCCGTCGGTGGCCCGATCATCCGCGACCTCCTGGCGCAGTCCGGTCAGGATGCTGATGTGCTGCGACCCGTGCACCGCCTCGCACTCAAGCGCCTCGTGTCGCTGAGCAAGGGCGCCTTCACGCAGCAGATGATCGACGAACTGGTGCAGCGCGTCGAGTCCGGCGAGGTGCCGGCAGGCGCGACCGCTGCCGCCGACGAATCCGCAGCGGAGTCCCCCGCCTCGGCTCCCGAGCCCGAGCCCTGGGTCGAGGTCGTCACCGCAGGACGCTTCGCGGGCAAGACCGTGATCGTGACCGGAGCCGGCTCCGGCATCGGCCGCGCCACCGCATCCCGCATCGCCCGTGAGGGCGGCCGCGTCGTCGCCGTCGACATCTCCCGGGAGCGCCTCGACGCCTTCGCGGCCGAGCTGCCCGAGGCCGAGATCGTGCCGGTCGCCGGTGACATCACCGACGACGCGGCGATCGCCGCGATCGTCGCCGCCGCCGGACCCCGCATCGACGGACTGGCCAACATCGCCGGGATCATGGACAACATGACCCCGGTGCACGAGGTCTCCGACGCGATCTGGGACCGCGTGTTCTCGATCAACGTCACCGGCACGATGAAGCTGATGCGCGCCGTCATCCCCGCGATGCTCGCCCAGGCCTCCGGGTCGATCGTGAACACCGCGTCGGAGGCGGCCCTCCGCGGCTCCGCGGCCGGTGTCGCCTACACGGCGTCGAAGCACGCGGTGGCCGGCATCACCAAGAGCAGCGCCTTCATGTACGGCCCGAGCGGCATCCGCGTCAATGCTGTCGCCCCCGGACCGACCATCACCAACATCGAGGCGTCGTTCGGGTCCGCACTCGGTGCCGAGCGCGTGCAGCTCGCCATGACGATCCTGCCGGATGCCGCTGAAGCCGACGCTCTCGCGGCGTCGATCACCTTCCTGCTGAGCGACGACGGTGTGAACGTCAACGGCGTGATCCTGCCGTCGGACGGCGGCTGGTCGGTCGCGTAGCAGGTCGTCTCCATCGCGCCCGGCCCTCATGATCATCCTCGACGGGTGACGTGAGGCGCCGGGCGCTGTCGCACACTGGTGCCGATGTCCGAATCGGAAACCCCGCCCCGTAAAGAACGGACCTGGCCGACGGAGCTCCGCGAGATCGTCGCGGTGTTCATGCTCTCGGTGACGGCCATCCTCACCGCCTGGTGCGGCTTCGAATCCTCGAAGTGGAGCGGTGAGATGTCGATCGAGTTCAGCCAGGCCTCCTCCGACCGCATCCAGTCCCTGAACGCCTCCAACGACGCCAGGGAGGCGCGCTCGATCGATCTCACGATCTACGCGCAGTGGGTGGATGCCCGCGCAACCGGCGACGAGAAGCTGGCGTCGTACGTCGAGGCCCGCTTCACCCCGGCCTTCCAGGTCGCGTTCGACGCGTGGCAGAAGGGCGGCGAGTCGACGGCGTCGCCGTTCGCCGAACCCAGCTATGTGCCGGCGGGCCAGGCCGAGGCCGACAAGCTCTCGACGAAGGCCGATGCCACATTCAACGCCGCTCTGCAGAGCAACCAGCGCGGCGACAACTACTCGCTGCTCACCGTTCTCTTCGCGCTCGTGCTGTTCTTCAGCGCCATGTCGAGCCGCAACCGCTACCCGTGGGTCGACTGGTTCCTGCTCGGACTCGCGATTGTGATCGCCATCGCGGGAGCGGTCATCCTGGCGTCGTATCCCGTGCTGATCTGACGCACCCGTCGTGACCCTTGCCCTTGCATACCCCTCCGGGTATAGCCTGTGGCCATCCGACGACGAGGGGATGCACCATGGACTGGAACAACTTCTGGAGCGTTATCTGGTTCGTCTTCTGGATCTTCGCCTATACGGCGTACTTCTTCGCGCTGTTCGCGATCCTGGCCGATCTGTTCCGCGACCAGAAGCTGAACGGCTGGTGGAAGGCGGTCTGGGTCATCTTCCTGATCTTCGTGCCGTTCCTCACCGCGCTGGTGTACCTGATCGCCCGCGGCCGTGGCATGGCCGAGCGACAGGGCGCCCGTTATGCGCAGGTCAGGGAGGACTATGACGACGGCGCCAAGTCGAGCTCGTTCGCGAACCCGGCCCATGAGATCGAGAAGGCGAAGAACCTGCTCGATCAGGGCGTGATCACGCAGGGCGAGTTCGACGCGATCAAGAACAAGGCGCTCGGCAACAAGTTCTGAGGCGCCCCTCGGTCGCGCTTCGTTGAGGGGCGGCGAAGGCATCGAAACCCGCGGTTTTGGATGCGTTCGCCGCCCCTCGACGTCAATCAGGCGTCGGCGATGAGGGCCACGGCCTGCGGCGCTAGCGACAGGCCGGAGGCAGGGGCTCCGGTGAGGATGTCGGTGCCGAGCAGTTCGAGCGTCACTGCGGCATCCGAGTGGTTGATCGCCACGAGATGCGTGCCGCGTCGGACGAACTCCACTCCGGCCGCGCGCGGCAGGCGGTCGACGGCCGACGCCGTCAGGATGCCGTCGAGCAGGGTGCCGAGCGGAGCGTCGTCGAGCTGCGTCGCGACGTACCAGGCCGTCCCCGCCCCGCGGTCGTGATGCGTGACGGCCGGATGCCCGTCGAGCGCACCGCCCTCGAACACCGCGTCCACCGTGGCCGAGGTGATGCGCACGTACTCGCCCCACAGCGTGGCCTCCGCGACGCCGCCGATCGCGTCGCCGCTCACCGTGAGCACGGGAGGCGTGCCGCTGCCGAGCGCCGCGAGATCCGGAGCGGCGGGCGGCGCGAACTCCTCGATCCACACCCCGAGCGTCTCGCGGAGCAGCCCGAGATACCCGCCCGTGCGCACGTGCAGATTCTCGTCGAGCACCGCCGTGAGGTACCCGACGACCAACGTGCCCCCGCCGGCGGCGTAGGCGTCCAGCGCCGTCAGCTGCTCGTCGCTCGCCACGAACAGCGACGGCACCACCACGACGCGGTAGCCGGCGAGGTCGTCGGTGGGGCGCACGAAGTCGATCGTCGCGCCGGCCGCGGCGAGCGCCCGGTACCAGCTGAACACATCCACGATGTAGCTCACCGCCGCCGGTGACGCCGGCTGCTCGATCGCCCACCACGAGTCCCAGTCGAAGACGATCGCGACCTGCGCGGGCACGGGAGCGCCCAACAGACCCTCGACGCCCGAGAGCATGCGCAGCTCCGCCCCGAGCTGCTCGACCTCGCGGAAGACGCGCGTGTCTGTTCCGCCGTGCGGCACCATGCCGGAGTGGAACTTCTCCGCGCCCGCCACGGCCTGCCGCCACTGGAAGAAGAGGATGCCGTCGGCCCCGCGCCCGATGCTCTGATACGACCAGGCGCGCATCTGCCCCGGCAGCTTCGCCGCGTTGCGCTCGCGCCAGTTGACCGCGCTCGGCGCCTGCTCCATCAGCAGCCACGGTGCGCCACCGCCGAGCGAGCGCATCAGGTCCCGCTGCATGGCGGCGTACGCCGACGAGTACGGATCGGCCGGATCCGGATAGGAGTCGTCCGACACGATGTCGACCTCCTGCGCCCACTTCCAATAGTCGGCGGCCTTGAAGAACCCCATGAAGTTCGTCGTGATCGGCACCGTCGATGAGCGCCGGATGATCGCCGCTTCGGCGCGGTAGCACTCCAGCAGTTCGTCCGAGCTGAAGCGGTCGAAGTCGAGCAGCTGCGTGGGGTTCTTGAAGGTGGGCGCCGCCCGCGGCGGCAGGATCTCGTCGAAGCCGGCGTAGTGCTGCGACCAGAAGGCCGTGCCCCAGGCGTCGTTGAGCGCCTCGATCGAGCCGTACTTGCGTTCCAGCCACGAGCGGAACGCGGCGGCCGACGCGTCGCAGTAGCAATGGCTGACGTGGCATCCGTATTCGTTGTTCACATGCCACAGCTCGAGCGCGGGATGGTCGGCGTACCGCGCGACGATCGCCTCCACGAGCCGGGCCGCGTAGCGCCGGTACACCGGCGAGCTCGGGCAGTACGCCTGCCGGCTCCCCGACGAGAGGGTCACGCCCTGTTCGGTGACCGGCAGCATCTCCGGATGCGCGATCGCGAGCCACGGGGGCGGTGACGCCGTGGCCGTGGCCAGGTCGACGCGCACCCCTCCCGCGTGCAGCAGGTCGAGCACCTCGTCGAGCCAGGCGAAGTCGAACTCGCCGTCCCGCGGTTCGATGCGCGCCCAGGAGAAGATGCCGACCGAGGCCAGGTTGACGCCCGCCCTGTTCATCAGCGTCACGTCGTCACGCCAGACCTCGGCGGGCCATTGCTCCGGGTTGTAGTCCCCGCCGTACCAGAAGTCGCTCATTCCTTCACACTTCCGCTCGCGAGTCCCGTCGTCCAGTAGCGCTGGAGGAACAGGAAGGCGATGACCAGCGGGATGATCGAGACGAGCGATCCCGTGATGACCACCGAGAACAACGCCTGCGACCCGCCGCCGGCTGCGCTCGTGGCCTGCTGCTGGGCGAGGCCGACGGTCAGCGGATACAGCTCGGAGCTGTTCAGCATGATCAGCGGAAGGAAGTAGTTGTTCCAGGTCCCGACCAGCGCGAACAGGAACACGGTGACGATCCCCGGCCCGAGGAGCCGCAGGCCCACCTGCCAGAAGATGCGGAACTCGCCCGCGCCATCCACCCGGCCCGCTTCGATCATCGAATCCGGAATGGCGTCGGCGGCGTAGACCCGCATCAGGAACACGCCGAACGGGCTGACGAGCGACGGCACGATGACCGCCGCCGGAGTGTTCGTGATGCCGAGCTGGCTGAACATCAGGTAGGTCGGCAGGGCGAGCGCCGTGAGCGGGATCATGATGGCCCCCAGCACCACGCTGAACATGACGATCGCACCCGGGAAGCGGTACTTGGCGAACGCGTAGCCCGCCATCGTCGCCAGAAGCGACGCGCCGATGGCGCTCACCAGCGCGTAGACCAGCGTGTTGACGGCCCAGTGCAGGTAGATGCCGTTCTGGGTCGTGAAGACCGCCGCGATGTTCGTGAAGAGGTCGAACGAGTGCCCGAACGCGAACCCGAACGTGCTGAACAGGTCGCCGTTGTTCTTGGTGGATGCGATGAACAGCCACACGATCGGCAGCACGAAGTAGAGCGCGCAGATCCAGAGCAGCACGGTCAGCAGGGTGCTGCGCTGCTTCTCTCTGTTGTACGACGTGCCCTCACCCCGGCGATTGGTGTTGCGCCGGGGCGGCGCCTCCGACGGTGGGGCGATCGGTTCGCCCGTCGCTGTGTCAGTCATTTCGGGCTTCCTTTCGCTGCGTCGTGAGCTGGACGACGTACGACACGATCGCGATCACCAGTCCGAGGAGGAAGGCGATGGCCGCGGCGTAGTTGACGTCCTGGTTCGTGAACGCGAGGTTGTAGGCGTAGTAGTTCGGCGTGTAGCCGTTGTCGATGACGTTGGGCGCGAGCGCATGCAGCAGGCTCGGCTCGTTGAAGAGCTGGAAGGTGCCGATGATCGAGAAGATCACGGTGAGCACGATCGCCGGCCGGATAGCCGGGATCTTGATGCTCCACGCCACCCGCCACTGACTGGCGCCGTCGATCTCCGCCGCCTCGAAGAGCTCGGTCGGGATCGACCGCAGCGCGGCGTACATGATGATCATGTTGTAGCCGACGAAGGCCCAGGTGACGATGTTCATCATCGAGCCCAGCATGTTCCCTGCGCTCAGCAGGTCGGGAGCCCCCAGACCGACGGCCCGGAACGTCTGGGCGATCGGGCCGAAGTCGTTGCCGTACAGGTAGCCCCACATCAGCGTGGCGACGACGCCGGGCACGGCGAACGGCAGGAAGATCAGCAACCGCAGGGCCACGGATCCGCGCACCCGGCCACTGTCGAGCGCGAGGGCGAAGAAGAGCGACAGGGCGAGCATGATCGGCACCTGGATGACCAGGAACAGCGCCATGCGGCCGACGCCGGCGAGGAAGTCGGGATCGGTGAAGGCCCGGAGGTAGTTGGCGAACCCGGCGAAGGTCGAGCCGCCGACGAGCTGGGTCGTGAACAGGCTCAGGTAGCCGGAGTAGAACAACGGCAGCAGGAGCATCACGATGAACACGATCATGAACGGCGCGACGAACAGGTATGCCGCGATGTTGAGCCGGCGCTGGTTCGCGCTGTGCTTGCGACGCACCTTCGGGATGCGCTCTCGCGCGCGCACCGGCGACGGTGCGACGGACTGGGTCATGATGAACTCCTTTGTTCGACCAGGTGCGTGCCGGGGCGGCGGTGTCGGCCCGCCGCCCCGCACGACTTACTTGTTGACGGAGAAGCCCTGCTGGGTTCCGTAGGTGACGAGGGCCTTCTGCCAGGCGTCGAGCCCGGCCGAGAGATCGCCCTTCGCGGCGAGCGCCTTGCCCATCGTCTCGGTGTAGCTCGAGTAGGCGTAGTCCATGTAGGGCAGCCAGTCGAACTTCGTGTCGACGGTGGTCGAGATATCGGCGAACAGCGCGTTCACCTTCTGGCCGCCGTAGAACGGTGCAGCCTGGTCGACGAACGCCGGATCCTTCAGGGTCGCGTTCAGCGTCGGGAACAGGAACTGCTTGTTCGCCAGCATCAGCGTCGACTCGGGATCATTGTTGATGAACTTCGCCAGCTCGTAGGCGGCGATCGGGTTCTTCGTCGTCTTCAGCACGGCGTCGGACGATCCACCCCAGTTACCGGATGCCTCCGTCGCTCCCGGCGTCTGCGGCAGCGCGGCGGCACGCCAGAGACCGGAGGTCTTCGCGGCCGTACCCTGCAGGAAGACGGGCGCCCATGCCGCGGTCAGCCATCCGGCGTACTTGCCGTTGGCGAGACCCTGGTACCAGCTGTCGGTGAAGTCGGGGTCGGTCGAGACATACCCCTTCTGGATCAGGCCCTGCCAGTACGTGGCCACCTTCTTCGCCTCGGCGCTGTTGACGTCGACCTTCACACCCTTGCTGCCGTCGTAGCCGAACGGCTTGACGCCCGCCTGCCACAGCAGTCCGAGCATCTGGCCGGCCTGGCTCGATGCGAGGTTCGACATGAACACACCGGTCTTCGACTTCACCGCTGCGGCATCCGTCGCGTACTCGTCCCAGGTCGTCGGGGCCTTGGTCACTCCTGCTTTGCTGAGGATGTCCTCGCGGTACAGGTTTCCCATCGGTCCCGAGTCCTGCGGGATCGCGAAGATCGAGTCGTTCTGCTTGACCTGGTTCCAGACCCACGGCACGTACTCGTTGCTGAGACTCGAGGCGCCGTACGGCGCGAGGTCGAGCAGGCTGTCGGTCACGGTGAACGAGGAGATGTACTGGAACTCCATCTGCGCCACATCCGGAGCGCCCTTGCCCGCCTTCAGCGCGGTGCGCAGCTTCTGGTAGTGCGGGGCTCCCTGACCGACGTTCTCGACGTCGACCTTGATGGCCGGGTACTTCTTCTCGAAGAGGGCGACCTCGTTCTTGATGTCGGGGACCCAGGTCCAGAAGGTGAGGGTGGTCGGCGTCTTCATCGCCTTGTCGATCTCGGACTGCGAGACGGGCTTCGTCGTCGTTCCCGATGTCCCGCCACCGCCGCCGGTGCAGCCGGTCAGCGCGAGGGCGACAGCCAGGAGGCCGGTGCCCAGCGCCAATGCTGTTCTCGGTGCTTTCTTCCTCATGAGCGTTCTCTTTCTCTTGGTGGTCCGGTCACGCCTGTGAACCGGGGACCTCGAACACGGCGACGTCGCGCGGTTCGAGGGTGAAACGGGACCCGGCGGCGAACTGCTCGCCGGTCTCGACGAGGGTGCTGTCGGCGGGGACGGTGACGGAGTGCGCGGTGCCCGACCAGTTGTGCACGAACGTCACGGTGCGCTCGCCGGCTCGGCCGGTGCTGACGGTGACGGGCGTTTCGGTGCGCCAGCGCTCGGATGCCGTGCTCGGCACCAGCCAGCGGGCGATGCTGCGGGCGAGCGGCTGGTTGGGCACCGTGCCGACGTAGGTCACGCGCCCGGCGCCGAACGGCGTCGTGGTCATCGCGGCACGCGCGCCGAGCTCGGTCGGCTCGTACTCCAGAACGGTCTCGGCGCCCTCGAGGTTCAGCACGTCGACCCACGCGGTCGCCTGCGAGCCGGGCTCGAGCTCGAATCCGGATGCCGCCTCGCCGCTGCTCGCGGTGACCGTGAGTGGGGCCGCCAGGTTGCTGTACTCGTCGTACCAGACACCGGCCGCCTCGTGCAGCCGGTCGGGGGCGACACCCCGCCGCGCCCGGGCCAGTTCGTCGCCGTAGCCGGTGCGGATGCCCAGCACCAGGTGGCCCCCGGCCTCGGCGTAGGCACGCAGCGCGTCGAGCGTGGCGTCGTCGGCGACGTACTCCGCGACGGCGACGAGCACCGGATACTGCGCGACGAGGTCGGCCGCATCCTGTTCGACGAACTGCCGGGTGTGCTGAACCCGCACCTGCGCGCCGGCTTCGCTGAAGCCGCGGTAGAAGGCATCCACGATGTGCGCGTACGAACGATGGTCGGGGCCGCCCTCCTCGGTCGCGAGCGGCGGGTAGAACTCGAACGACCACTTCGTGTCGGTGGAGTAGAGCATGAGCACGTCGGCATCCGGCTCGAAGCCGTCGAGCGCGTCGCCGATGCGCTTCAGGCTCGCACCGAGCTCCGCGACCTCCCGGTAGATGCGGCCGGGCACCTGGCTGTGCGGGAGCACGCCGCCCCAGTACGTCTCGACTCCGAAGTGCAGCGTGTGCCAGTGCCAGTACTCGATCATCCGGGCGCCGCGGCTGACCAGGGCGAACGCCGCCTGCTTGATCTGACCGGGATACGGCGGCTGGTTCTGCCACGGGCCGCCGATCGACTGCGCGTTGGTCTCGGTGACGAGGAAGCGTTCCTGCGCCGACGAGAAGGCCCGGTCGCCCCACTGGAACAGCGCCCACGGCCCGGTGTGCCACCATTCCGCGCGGCGCGGCAGGTCGACGTCGGCGGAGAGGCCGTCCTGCATCAGGTAGTAGGGGTTGCCTGCGGTGATGTCGAGCGCCGCTGCGAGCTCGTCGTCGGAGATCTGCGCGCGCGAGTACGAGATGCAGGTGGTGACGAACTGGTCGTCGCGGGCGTACTCGCGCACGATCTCCGCCTGCCACGCGATCAGGTCGGTGGCCTGCTCGCCCTGGAAGCGGCGCCACTCGAGCTGGTACTGGGGCATCATGTTGCCGGCGGGGCGCCAGAGCTCCGACCACTCGGAGATCCGGTGCGACCAGTAGACGAGTCCCCACTCCTCGTTGAGTCGCTCGACGGTGCCGTAGCGCGCGCGGAGCCAGCCGACGAACGCCTGGAAGGTCGACTCGTTGTGCGGCAGGTTGTTGCCGGGCTCGTTGTCGACCTGGTAGCCGATCACGGCGGGGTGGTCGGCGTAGCGTGGGATCATCTTTCGGATGACCCGCTCGGCGTACCACCGGTAGACCGGCACCGACTGGTCCATCTCCTGGCGCGCGCCCCAGCCGATGGCCCGGCCGTCGGCGCCGATCGCCGCGATCTCGGGATGGAGGGTCTGAAGCCACGGCGGGATGGCGTAGGTGGGTGTGCCGAGGACGACCGCGATCCCCCGTGCGTGCGCTCCGTCCAGCACCGGCTGCAGCCAGTCCAGGTCGAACTCGCCGTTGCGCGGTTCCCAGGTGGACCACACCGACTCGCCGACCCGGATGACGGTGAAGCCCGCCTCCACCATCAGGTCGAGGTCACGATCGAGCGTTCCCTCCTCCTGGTACTCGGCGTAGTAGGCGGCTCCGAAGAGCACGCCGGGGAACTGAGGGTTCTGAGTCATCGTCGACCTTTGCTTCGTCGTACTGTTGTCGACAACATTCCGCGGTTGCGTCACCGGAATGTTGTCGACAACATTAGGTTGGCCGCTACATTACACACGCTGTGAAGCAGCGCACAAGAGTCGTGACCGGATGGTTACTTTGCGGCGGGTGGGGCCGTCGACGCCCGCGCGACAAGCTCCGGCAGGCGGTATCCGGGGACCTGCTCGACGCTCTCGCCCTCGATCTTGGCGATCAGCACGTTCATCAGGTACGCACCCTCGCCCTCGAAATCCAGGCGGATCGTCGACAGCGACGGCAGGTGGAACCGCGACTCGGGGGCGTCGTCCATGCCGATGACGCTGACGTCGTCCGGCACCCGGATGCCGCGCTCCGCGAGACCGAAGATCAGCCCGATGGCCATGCTGTCGTTGGCGAGCGCGACCGCGGTCACGCCATCCGGAAGCTCATGTGCGGCGCGGTAGCCCGACTCGGCGGACCAGTCGCCCTCCGTCTCCCAGGCGAGCTCCAGCCCGCGGGCGGCGACCTCGTCGACGAACCCGCTCCGGCGCTCCCCCGACGCGATCCACACGCCGGGGCCGTTGACGAACGCGACCGAGCCGTGGCCGAGGTCCGCCAGATGGGCGGCCGCGAGCAGGCCGGGATGCGCGCGCGGGTTGCCCCCGGCCGACGCCAGGCCCTCACCGGAGTCGATGGAGATCGGCACGTCGATCGCGCGGTTGGCGACGGCGGCGCGCACCACATCCGTCTGCGCGGTGGCGAAGACGCCCGCGATCTGGTGCTCCATCACGACGTCGAGGGCGGCGTCGACCGAGGCGGTGTCCTCGCCGTCCATGGACGCGATGTCGAGCACGAAGCCGCGGCTGCGCGCGGCGGTGGTGGCACCCGCGATGATCCGCCCCGGCCCCGACAGCTCCATTCGATGCGCGAGGATGCCGATCCTGTTCGACTGTCGCGACCGCAACCAGCGCGCGGCGCCGTTCGGGCGATAGTTCAGTTCCTCGATGGCGGACTGCACCTTTGCCCGGGTCGTGGGGCGGATGCCCTCGAACCCGTTGAGGAACCGCGTCACCGTCTGATGGGAGACTCCGGCCTGGCGGGCCACATCGTAGATGGTGGCGCGCCTCATGGAATGTAGTGTCTCACAGCCGCTCTCCCCGCCCCTGCTGCTGCTCCGTCCTCCCGCGCCCCCTTCGGTACCCGCTTCCGTTGAGGGGTGGCAAACTCGCCTGAACACGCCGGTGGGGCCTGCTTTTGCCACCCCTCAACGAGACCGGCCACCCTCAACGGAAGGAAGCGGGAGCAAGCGGGCTCAGGGGCCGGTGGTACCCTTCGAGAGAGGAGCCCGGACAACGTCCACGCCCCTCTTGCTCGAGGCATGGAGGGTTCGATGCGTGATTTCACCACACCGCTCCACTCGACGACCGAGGCGCCGTCGACCAGATCCGGCCCCGCGCGTCCGCCAGGCGGACTCCCGCTGACCATCCGGTTCACGGCGCCCGAGTACGCGGCGCTGCTCCGGATCGCCGGCGAGCGCTCGACGACGGCCAGCCATCTGATCGAGGATCTCGTGCGCTACGCGCTCACCCACAGCGTGGTGCCGCCCCTGACCGAGCCGCCGAGTCGCGCGCGGGGTCGCGCAGAGGCCCAGGAGCCGCACGAAGACACGGACCCGCAGGAGAACACGGCCTGACCGTTTCGTTGAGGGGTGGCAAATGCGGCTCTCACCGGCGTGTTTAGGCGAGTTTGCCACCCCTCGACGAAAAGTGGTGCCTGGGAGTCAGCGGGCTAGCCGGCTAGGCGGGCGCGGAGGTCTTCGAGGAAGCCGTCGCCGGGGTCGAGGGTGTCGCCGTTCAGGCGAGCGGACGGCGTTCCGGTGATCGCGTGCGAGCCGGCGAACGCGTCGGTCGTCACTTCCGCGAGGAGTTCGTCGTGGTCCCGCTGCCGGAGGGCCTCGCGCACATCGACGTCGTGGCGGCCGGCGATGGCGGTCAGCTCCGCGTCGTCGAGACCCGTCGTGGCCTCCTCCGGCTGCCGTTCGTAGAGCTCGGCGAGCACCGCCAGCACGGCATCCGGAGCCACGCGGGCGGTTTCGATCAGCACGGTCGACGCACGCGTCGAATACTTCGACCCCTTCGACTCGCGGTCGAGGAACGTCAGGGGATGCAGCACGAGCGAGACCTCGCCCCGCTCGACGAGGTCCGCGATCGCGGAGCCGTTCTCCGCGTCGAACTTCGCGCACCACGGACACAGCGGATCGAACCAGAGCTCGAGCACCTGTTCCGACGGCTCGCCGAGCCCGATGGTGCCGGTCGCCGCATCCCAGGCGTTCGACGCGCTCGCGGCACTCGGCGACGTCAGCGACCCCGCCGCGCATCCCGTCACGAGCGAACCGATCACCGCGGCCGCAGCCGCCACCAGCGACCACCGACCAGAACGTCTCCGCATGCCACCACTCACGCCGAACTCCCTTCTCGTGGCCGCCATCCGCGTGAGGCAGCACCGGGAGAATCTATGACGCGCGCACCGGCCCCTCAGGCCGAGCGGCCGAAAACACGTAGGGCGTCAGACGCCGACGCGCACGTCCGGATGCTCCGCCTCGTCGACGACGGGAACGCTGTGGTGGCGGCGCTCGAGTGCGGCGCCCTCCACATCGACGTTCGGAAGGATGCGGTCGAGCCAGCGCGGCAGCCACCAGGCCGAACGGCCGAGCAGGTGCATGAGGGCCGGCATCAGCAGCATGCGCACGACGAACGCGTCGAGGAGCACTCCGATGGCGAGCCCGAAGCCGATCGAGCGGATCATCGTCGACTCCGAGAAGATGAACCCGCCGAAGACCGAGACCATGATCAGCCCCGCCGCCGTGACCACGGACCGGCCAGCGCGCAGACCCTGCATCACCGCTACGCGTGCGGATGCTCCGTGCACATACGCTTCACGCATCCCGGACGCGAGGAAGAGCTGATAGTCCATCGCGAGCCCGAACAGGATGCCGATCAGGATCACCGGCAGGAAGCTCAGGATCGGCCCCGTCCCGTGGATGCCGAGTGCGTCGGCGAACCAGCCCCACTGGAACACCGCCACGATGGCGCCGTAGGTGGCGAAGAGCGACAGGATGAACCCGCCCGTCGCGATCAGCGGCACGAGCAGCGACCGGAACACCAGGATCATGATGAGGAGCGACAGCCCGACCACGACGACGAGGTAGAGCGGCAGCACGTTCGCGAGGCTCTCGGAGATGTCGATGTTGATCGCGGCCTGACCCGCGACGCCGAGCGTGATGCCGCCGACCGCCGGAAGCGAACGCAGATCGCGCACGAGCCGATCGGTCGAGACGCTGTTCGGGCCCTCCTTCGGAACGACCTGGAAGGCCGCCAGCCGGTTGTCGTCGGACACGGCGATCGGCGCCACCGCGACCACGTCGCGCTGATCGGCGATCTTCTGCGCGACGAGCACCTGCTTCTCGAGCACCTGATCGTCGTCGAGGCCGGCGGGCAGTGCCGCTGTGACGAGCAGGGGCCCGTTCGCACCGGCGCCGAACGCCTTCTCGGTCGTCGTGAAGGCGCGGTACGACGCGGATCCGGCCGGTTCGGTCGAGCCGTCGGGCAGGCCGACGCGCATCGAGAGGGCGGGGATCGCCACGATCAGCAGCGCGACGATGCTCACCAGCACGGTCACGATGGAGCGAACCGTCGACATCGGGCGCACCGGCTTCGGCTGGTGACGCTCGTGGCCGATGCGGCCGCGGGCGCGCTTGTTCAGGATCTTCGTGCCGAACAGTCCGAGCAGCGCGGGCGTGAGGCTGATCGCGATCAGCACAGCCACGGCCACGCACACCGCGCCGACCGTTCCCATCAGCCCGAGGAACGGCACACCTGTGACGTTCAGCGCGAGCAGTGCGACGATCACCGTCGAGCCGGCGAACACGACGGCGTTGCCGGCCGTCCCGTTGGAGAGGCCGATCGACTCCCGCACCTCCGCGCCCTGCAGCAGCTGCTTTCGATGCCTGTTCACGATGAACAGCGAGTAGTCGATCCCCACCGCGAGCCCCAGCATCACGCCGAGCACCGGCGTGACGGATGCCATCTGGACGATGCCGGAGAAGGCCAGCGAACCGACCACGCCGATGGCCACGCCGACGAGGGCGGTCACGATCGGCAGCGACGCGGCGATGAGGCCGCCCAGCATCACGAGCAGCACGACCGCCGCGAACACGAGACCGGCGGCCTCACCGACACCGAAGATCTGCGGAACGCCCTGAGAGATGTCGGTCGAGAACGAGACGTCCGCGCCGTCGATCTTCTTCGACTCGAAGTGGTCGATCACGGCCTGCTTCGACGACTCGGAGAGCTCCAGTCGCGGCACGGTGAACGCCACGTTCACCAGTGCGGTCGAGCCGTCTTTCGAGACGACACTGATGCCGTCGGAGAGGGCGAGGAGCTTCGCGCCGAGGTCGGCCTTCGTGCTCTGCTGCTCGAGGGTCGTGCGCCCGGCGTCGAGCTTCGTCTGCTGCGCCGCGAGTTGCGCCTTCTGCGCGTCGAGCTGCTGCTGCTGCGCGTCCAGCTGGTCGGTCGGTGCCCCGGCCGCCGTCGCCTGTGCGCGCGCCTGATCGAGCTGGGACTGGGCGGCCGCGAGCTGGGCGCTGCCGGCATCCAACTGCTTCTGGCCGGCGTCGAGCTGCGCGCGACCGGCGGTGATCTTCGCGGCGCCGTCGGCGAGCTGCTTCTGCTGGTCGGCGCGCTGCGCCTCCGAGGCGAACGGATCGTTGATGGTCGCGACGTCGGGCAGGTCGTCTCCGTCGGCGACGAGCGCACTGATCTGCTCCCGCTGCGTCGCGGTGAGCGCCGAGCCGTCGCGGGTCGTGAAGACGACGGTTCCGGATGCCCCGCTGAAGTCGGGCAGCTTGGCGGCGAGCTCGTCTGTGACGGCCCCGGATGCGGTCCCCGGGATGTCGAAGCTCGAGGTGAGCGTCTTGAACCCGATGAGGAACCCGCCGACCGCGAGCGCGAGCACGACCACCCAGGCGGTGATGACGACCCATACCCGGCGGGCTGCGAACACGCCCAGCTTGTAGAGCAGTTCTGCCATGGTCCACGCCTCTCGTCCGCGCCGCTCGTGCCGGCGCTTGATAATACGATACGGACCGTCTCGTCTTCTGAACATAAGATGTGAGGATGTCTGAGCACCGACGCGGACCGGCCCGCAGCGAGGTGGCGAGGGTCGCGATCCTCGAGGCCACCGCCCGGCAGTTCGCGACCCGCGGCTACGACCACCTCACGATGGAGGGCATCGCCGCCGACGCGAAGGTCGGCAAGCAGACCATCTACCGGTGGTGGTCGTCGAAGGGCGCGCTGGTCGCCGACTGCCTCATCGAGGGCCTCCTGCTGCCCGACGATCTCAACCCGCCCGACACCGGCGACCTGCGCGCCGATCTCACCGACTGGCTCGGCAGCATCCTGGCGATCGCCCAGCATCCGGGGGGCGAGGCGCTGATGCGCTCGCTCATCTCGGCGGCCGCAGAGAACGAAGACGTCGGGCGCCGTCTGCACGAGAGCCTCGGCGCCAGTTCGAGTCTGATCGTGCGACTGCAGGCCGGGGTGGATGCCGGGCAGCTTCCCGCGGGCGCCCCGCTCACCGAGATCGGCGAGGCACTCGTCGGCGCGGTGATCCTGCGGGCGATCAGCCGGGTTCCGGCCGAGGAGGCCACGACCGCCCGCCTGGTGCAGGCGGTGCTGCCGGCCGGCTGACTCCGCGCCGGCCCGCCGCGAGCGTTGCCTACCGCCCGCGCCGGCGCCTTCCCGTCAGAACGCTTCGCCGGTGGGGTCCTCGCCCACGGCGTGCTCGGCGAGCTCCTCGCCGCCGACGGGCTCGCTCTCCCAGTCGAGCAGCCGCCAGCCGCTCTCCGGGTCGCCGTCGACGACGACGAGACCCGTGTTCGACAGCATGTGCTCGCGCACGAAGTCGGCCTCGATGTTGCCCGCCCGCAGGCCGACCCAGGTGCGGATGGCCGCGCCGTGGCTGACCACCGCCACCGTGCGATCCGCGTCGTCCGAGGCATCCGCCGCGATCGCCCGTTCGAGAGCCGCGTCGTAGCGGCGGAAGAACTCGTGACCGCTCTCGGCGCCCGGCATGCGCGCGTCGAGCTGGCCGGACGCCCAGGCCAGGAAGGTCTTCAGGTAGATCGCCACCGAGTCGCGATCGTGCTTGCCCTCGAGATCCCCCGCTTGGATCTCGCGCAGTCCGTCGATGACCAGTGGCTTCAGTCCGCGGGCGGCGGCCAGCGGACGAGCGGTCAGCTGCGTGCGAACCAGAGTGCTCACGCTGAGCGCGTCGATGCGCTGGTCGGCCAGGGCGGCCGGCAGCGCCTTCGCCTGGCGCGTGCCGAGCGCGGTGAGGCGCGGACCGGGCGCGATGGTGCCGATGGCGCCGCGCACGTTGTCGGGAGTCTGGCCGTGACGGATGAGGAGGAGTCGCATAGGACTCTCACACTACGACGCAGGTGCGACGCCCGCGGTGTCGCGCGAGACAATGGACCGTGCACAATCTCGGACTCCTCTTCGACGTCGACGGGCCGATCGCCAGCCCGATCACCCGCACCATCAACATCCGCAGCATCGTCACCGACCTCGTCGCGATGACGGCGGCCGGGGTGCCGATCGCGTTCATCACCGGGCGCTCGGGCGACTTCATCCGCAATCAGGTCGTGGCCCCGCTTTGCGATGCCGGTCTCTCCGAGGCGCTCGAGGAGCACGGCGCCCGCATGTTCGGCGTCTTCGAGAAGGGCGGCGCCTGGGCGGCGATCACCGGCGACGGCCTGGGCGAGGTGACCGTGGACGAGACGGTCGCGTTCGGCGACGACGCGGTGGACGGCATCCGGATGCTGGTGCGCGAGCGTTTCGCAGACGCGATGTTCTTCGACGAGACCAAGCGGGCGATGATCTCGGTGGAGCAACGCACCGACGTCGATCCGGAGACGTACGCCGAGGCGCAGGGCCGCTTCGAGGACGCCGCGTTCGAACTGCTGACCGGCCTCGGCATCGGGCTGCGCTACGGCGAGCGCGTGGCGCCGGATGCCCGTGGCGAGGTGCCCTTCCGCATCGATCCGACGATCATCTCGACCGACATCGAGTCCGTGCTGCTCGACAAGGATCGCGGCGCCCAGCGCGCATTCGACTACTTCGCGGCGCGCGGCCCGCTGCCTCGGCGCTGGCGGTCGATCGGCGACTCGCGCAGCGACTACAAGATGGCGGACTTCGTCCACGACGCCGGGTACGAGGTGGCGCACGTCGACGTGCGGCCGGCGGACGGCATCCTGGAGCGGCCGTACGAGGTGATCACGATCGGCGACGCGATCCACGACACGGCCGGCGCCGAGTTCCTCGCGCACTGGCGCAACGAGCTCGGCCTCGCGACCTGAGTGAGTGGCATCCCCGGCGCGAGGGGGCGGATGCGAGACAATGAGGCCATGCCCGCGACCACCGGACCCGGCGGCGAAACGGCCGGCGATCCGACCGGCGACGCCGCTCCCGCTCCGCATTCCCAGACGCTGTCGCGGGGCATCCGGGTGCTCGAGGTGCTCGCGGAGCGCGGCGCCCCGATGACGATCGCCTCGATCGCCACCGCGCTCGGCGTGCACCGGTCCATCGCGTACCGCATCCTGCGCACGCTCGAGGATCATGGCCTGGTCGTGCGCGATCGGTCCGGCTCCGTGCAACTCGGGCCCCGGATGGCGACCCTCGCCCGGTCGGTCTC
This sequence comes from Leifsonia sp. 10N434, assembly GCF_056394405.1. Lineage (NCBI taxonomy): Bacteria > Bacillati > Actinomycetota > Actinomycetes > Micrococcales > Microbacteriaceae > Leifsonia > Leifsonia sp. 10N434. The sequence continues at coordinate 492,864 of NZ_JBFTHV010000001.1, forward strand.
GCGCGATCTGCAGGCGGCCGCGCTCCCCCAGCTCACGGCGGTCGCGAACGATCTCTCGATGACCGCCTTCCTCGCCGTGCTCGACCGGCGCGATGTCGTCACCCTCGTGGCCGTCGAGCCCGCCCACGCCCACGCGTCCGTCGCGCAGCGTCCCGGCACGCGGCATCCGCTGGCCTCCGGTGCGCCCGGCATCGCCATCCAGTCGGCGCTGACCGACTCGCAGTGGCGCACCCTGCCCGACGAGCACCCGCGCGACGAGGCCGCCGATGCACGCGCCCGCGGCTATGCGACGAGTCACGACGAGGTGATCCCGGGCCTGGCGTCGGTCGCCGCCCCGCTCGCGGTCACCGGCCAGCCCGTCGCCGCCGTCGCCGTCGTCTACGTTGCGAACGGGCGGGACACCGCCGCGATCGGGGCGCGGCTCGCCCAGGCCGCAGCAGAGATCGCCGCAGACCTGCGCTGAGGCGCCATGCGCCCGTGCGCCCGCACCGCCCTATCATCCACATCACGGATCGTATACAATCGCCCTGCGCCTCGACGACGAGGCGCCAGACGAGCGAGAGGATCCGCCGGATGCTCGACACCCCGACCATCCAGGCCATCGCCGACGAACTCGCGACGGCCGAGCGGGAGCACACCACCGTTCCGCTGCTGACAGCCAGACACCCCGGCATGACCGTCGACGACTCGTATGCCGTGCAGCAGTTGCGTGTCGAGCGAGGCGTCGCCGACGGACGCCGGCTCGTCGGCCGGAAGATCGGCCTGACCTCCAAGGTGATGCAGCAGGCCACCGGCATCACCGAGCCCGACTACGGCGCCATCTTCGACGACATGATGCACCAGACGGGTGCGGTCATCCCGTTCGACCAGTACTCGAACGTGCGCATCGAGGTGGAGCTGGCCTTCGTGCTCGGCGCGCCGCTCGAAGGTCCGGATGTCACGTTGTTCGACGTGCTCGCGGCGACCTCGTACGTCGTGCCGGCCCTCGAGATCCTGAGCTCGCGCATCGAGCTGACCGGCCGCACCATCGTGGACACGATCGCCGACAACGCAGCGATGGGCGGGATGGTCGTCGGCGGCCGTCCGGTCGCGCCCGACAAGGTCGACCTCCGCTGGGTCGGCGCCCTGCTCTACCGCAACGAGACCATCGAGGAGTCCGGCCTCGCCGCGGCAGTGCTGAACCATCCGGCGACCGGTGTCGCCTGGCTCGCGAACAAGCTCGCGCAGCACGGCGGCCGCCTCGAAGCCGGGCAGATCGTGCTCGCCGGGTCGTTCACCCGCCCGCTGTGGGTCGAACGCGGCGACACCATCCACGCCGACTACGGAACCCTGGGAGCCATCACATGCCGATTCGTCTGAGCGCGCACTCCCAGGAGCCGACGCCCACCTTCGCCGACCACCTGACGGTGACCGACCGACCGCTGTTCGGCATCTGGTCGTGCTCCGGCAGCGCGCTCGTCGCCGAGATCTGCGCGGGGAGCGGTCTCGACATCGTGCTGATCGACGGCGAGCACTCCCCCGTCTCGCTGGAGTCGATCCTCGCGCAGCTGCAGGCCGTCGCCGCGTATCCGGTCGTCCCGATCGTGCGTGCGCCCATCGGCGATCCCGTCATCGTCAAGCAGCTGCTCGACCTCGGCGCGCAGAACATCCTCGTGCCCATGGTGGACAGCGCCGCCCGCGCGGAGGAGATGGTGCGCGCCGTGCGCTACCCGCCGCTCGGGATGCGCGGCGTCGGCAGCGCGCTCGCCCGGTCGTCGCGCTGGAGCCGCATCGACGACTACGTCGGGCGCGCAGCCGACCTCGTCTCGCTCACCGTCCAGATCGAGACCGTGGAGGGCCTCGCCGATGCCGCGGCGATCGCGTCGGTGGATGGCGTGGACGCGATGCTCGTCGGACCGGCCGACCTCGCCGCTTCGATGGGCCTGCTCGGGCAGCAGAGCCATCCGGACGTCGTGGCCGCCGTCGAGGAGGTCATCCGCATCGGGATCGCGGCCGGCACACCGGTCGGCGTGAACGCCTTCGATCCCGCGATGGCCGACCGCTACGTCGAGGCGGGCGCGGCCTTCGTGCTGGTCGGCGCGGATGTGACGTTGCTCGCCCGGTCGTCCGAGGCTCTGGCCGACCGCTTCATCGCGGATGCCGGCGTCGACGCCGACGCCGACGACGACACCGGCTCGGATGCGGAGTGACCCGATGACCGACGTCATGCGCCCCGGCAAGATCATCGCCGTGCACCTCAACTACCGCTCACGGGCGGCGCAGCGCGGGCGCACCCCCGCCGCACCCTCGTACTTCTTCAAGCCGGCCTCCTCCGTCGCCGCGACCGGCGGCGAGCTCGAGCGCCCGGCGGGCACCGAGCTGCTCGCGTTCGAGGGCGAGATCGCGCTCATCATCGGGCGCCGCACCCGACGCGTCTCCCCGGAGGACGGCTGGGCGGCGGTCTCCGGTGTCACGGCGTCGAACGACTTCGGGCTCTACGACCTGCGCAGCGCGGATCGCGGGTCCAACGTGCGCTCCAAGGGCGGTGACGGTTTCACGCCGCTCGGGCCCTCCGTCATCCCGGCCGAGACGGTCGACCCCGGCGCGCTGCGCGTGCGCACTTGGGTGAACGGCCGTCTGGTGCAGGAGGGCAGCACCGACGACCTGCTCTTCCCGTTCGGCCAGCTCGTCGCCGACCTGTCGCAGCTCCTGACCCTGGAGCCGGGCGATGTCATCCTCACGGGGACTCCCGCCGGGTCGTCCGTCACGAGCCCCGGCGACGTGGTCGAGGTCGAGGTCGACGCACCGACGGCGCCGGGCGCGCCGAGCAGTGGACGGCTGACCACGCGGATCGTCGCGGGCGACACCCCGTTCGGCGCCTATGGGGCGCAGCCGTCCGTCGACGATGTCCAGCGGGCCGAGGCCTGGGGCACACCCGCGGAACCACAAGCGCGGCCCTGGTCGCTCTCCGACGACCTGCGCGCGCAGCTCGCGAGCGTCGCCACCGCCACGCTCAGCTCGCAGCTGCGCAAGCGCGGCCTGAACAACGTGTCGATCGACGGCCTCACCACGACGCATCCGGATGCCCGAGTCGTCGGCACGGCGAAGACGCTGCGTTACCTGCCGAACCGCGAAGACCTCTTCGAGTCGCACGGCGGCGGCTTCAACGCTCAGAAGCGCGCGTTCGACGAGGTCGCCCCCGGCGAGGTCATCGTGATCGAGGCCCGCGGCGAGCGCGGCAGCGGCACCGTCGGCGACATCCTGGCCCTTCGCGCCCAGGTGAACGGCGCGGCCGGCATCGTGACCGACGGCGGCGTACGCGACCTGGCCGTCGTCTCGGCCCTCGACATCCCGACCTACCACGCGGGCGCCCATCCGGCCGTGCTCGGCCGCAAGCACGTCCCGTGGGAGGTGGACGTGGCGGTGGCGTGCGGCGGAGCGACCGTGCTGCCGGGCGACGTGATCGTCGGCGACGCCGACGGGCTGCTGGTCATCCCGCCGTCGCTGGTCGCGGAGGTCGCCGCCGACGCGATCGAGCAGGAGCGCGAGGAGGGGTTCGTGGCCGAGCAGGTCGCCGGCGGCGAGCGTGTCGACGGGCTCTTCCCGATGAACGCCGAGTGGAGAGAGAGGTACCGCGCGTGGCGGCAGCAGCAGTAGGCAGCGTCACGCCGAGCAAGTCCCAGGTCGCCTACGACCACATCCGGCAGCGGATCGACGACGGCCGGTACGTGTCGGGCTTCCGCCTCGTGCTCGGCCAGATCGCGGGCGAACTCGGCGTCAGCGTCGTGCCCGTGCGGGAGGCGATCCGGCGGCTCGAGGCGGAGGGACTGGTCACCTTCGAGAAGAACGTCGGCGCCCAGGTCGCCCTGCTGCACGAGACCGAGTACAGCTACACGATGGAGACGCTCGCACTGGTGGAGGGGGCGGCCACCCGCCTCTCGGCCCCGCTGCTCACCGCCGGTCACCTGCGACGGGCGCGGGATGTCAACCGCGAGATGATCGCGTGCCTCGACGACTTCATCCCGCACCGCTTCACGCAGCTGAACCAGGAGTTCCACTCGGTGCTGTTCGAGGATTGCCCCAACCCGCACATCCTCGACCTGGTGCACCGCGGCTGGAACCGGCTCGCCGTGCTGCGCGACTCGACCTTCAGCTTCGTCCCCGGCCGCGCTCGCGAGTCGGTGGACGAGCACGAGCAGATCGTGCGGCTCATCGAGACCGGCGCCGACCCCCTCGAGATCGAACTCGCCGCGCGGCGCCACCGCCTCGCCACGCTCGACGCCTTCCACGCCTACCAAGACGTCCACAAGCGCCACCACTGAGCGCCCGCCGACACCACCGAGGAGCCAGCATGGCCACGCACTACGTCCCCGAGAACCTGCCCGACCACCTCCAGCACTACATCGACGGCGCGTTCGTCGACAGCGTCTCCGGCGCGACCTTCGCCGTGCTCGACCCCGTGTCGAACCAGCCGTACGCCACCGCCGCCGCCGGTCAGAAGGAGGACGTCGACCTGGCCGTCGCCGCCGCGACCCGCGCCTTCACCGACGGACCGTGGCCGCGCATGAAGCCACGCCAGCGCGCGCGGGTGCTCAACCGGATCGCCGACGCGATCGAGGCCCAGGATGCCCGGCTCGCCGAGCTCGAGACTTTCGACACCGGCCTGCCGATCACGCAGGCGCTCGGCCAGGCTCAGCGCGCGGCCGAGAACTTCCGGTTCTTCGCCGACCTGATCGTCGCCCAGACCGACGACGCCTATTCGGTGCCCGGCGCACAGCTCAACTACGTCAACCGCAAGCCGGTGGGCGTGGCCGGGCTCATCACGCCCTGGAACACCCCGTTCATGCTCGAGAGCTGGAAGCTCGCCCCGGCGCTCGCCTCCGGCTGCACCGTGGTGCTCAAGCCGGCCGAGTTCACGCCACTGTCCGCCGGCCTGTGGGCGCAGATCTTCCGCGACGCGGGGGTGCCCGACGGCGTCTTCAACCTGGTGAACGGGCTCGGCGAGGAGGCGGGCGACGCGCTGGTGAAGCATCCGGATGTGCCGCTCATCTCGTTCACGGGCGAGAGCAGCACCGGGCAGTTGATCTTCGCCAACGCCGCCCCCTTCCTCAAGGGTCTCTCGATGGAACTCGGCGGCAAGTCCCCCGCCGTCGTCTTCGCGGATGCCGACCTCGACGCCGCGATCGACTCGACCTTGTTCGGCGTCTTCTCGCTCAACGGCGAGCGCTGCACGGCCGGCTCCCGCATCCTGGTCGAACGCGCGATCTACGACGAGTTTCTCGAGCGGTACGCGGAGCGGGCGAGGAACATCGTGGTCGGCGACCCGCACGACCCGGCGACCGAGGTCGGCGCGCTCGTGCATCCCGAGCACTTCGAGAAGGTCATGAGCTACGTCGAGCTAGGCAAGACCGAGGGTCGCCTGCTTGCCGGGGGCGGGCGCCCGACGGGGCTGGACACCGGCAACTACGTCGCGCCGACCGTGTTCGCCGACGTCGCCCCCGACGCCCGCATCTTCCAGGAGGAGATCTTCGGCCCGGTCGTCGCGATCACGCCGTTCGACTCCGACGACGAGGCGCTCGCTCTCGCCAACGGCGTGCGCTACGGTCTGGCCGCCTACATCTGGACGCGCGACCTCGAGCGCGCGCACACCTTCGCCCGCAACGTCGAGAGCGGGATGGTCTGGCTCAATTCGCACAACGTCCGCGACCTGCGCACGCCCTTCGGCGGCGTCAAGGCGTCCGGTCTCGGGCACGAGGGCGGCTACCGCTCCATCGACTTCTACACCCACCAGCAGGCCGTGCACATCACGCTCGGTCCGGTCCACACCGCGCGCTTCGGCGCCACCGCCCACTGACGCCGCTACTCACCGAGGAGAAGCCCATGCCTGCACTGCCGACCCCGTCCGTCACGCCGCCCGACGTCATCCGCGCCGCCTACGCCGACCTCATCGTCTCCGACATCGCCGCGTCCCGTGCCTTCTACGTCGGCGTTCTCGGACTGGTCGTCACGTACGAAGACGACGACACGCTCTACCTGCGTGCCTTCGAGGAGTACCTGCACCACTCGCTCATCCTGCGGCGCGGGCCGGTGCCCGCCCTGGCCGCACTCGCCTACCGCGTGCGCAGCGCCGGCGAGCTCGACGCCGCGGTCGCCTACTACGAACAGCTCGGCGTGCGCGTCGAGCGTCGCGCGGCCGGCGCGACGCGCGGGGTCGGCGAAGCCGTGCGCATCGAGGACCCGCTCGGCTTCCCGATCGAGTTCTTCTACGACTCCGAGCACGTCGAGCGCTTCACCCGCCGCTACGACGTGCAGGGCGCCGGCGCCATCTCGCGACTCGACCACTTCAACATCGTCACCCCCGACGTCCCCGCGGCCCGCGACTACTACGAGGGCCTCGGCTTCCGCGTCTCCGAAGACATCAAAGACGATGAAGATGTCGTCTACGCCGCGTGGATGCACCGCAAGGCCACCGTGCACGACGTGGCGCTCACCGGCGGCGACGGGCCCCGGATGCACCACATCGCCTTCGCCACGCACGAGCGCAGCCAGATCCTGCACCTCTGCGACCACCTGGGAGCGTTGCGCCAGTCGGACCGGATCGAGCGCGGGCCCGGGCGGCACGGCGTCTCGAACGCGTTCTACCTCTACCTGCTCGACCCCGACGGCCATCGCATCGAGATCTACACCCACGACTACTACACGGGGGATCCGGACAACCCGGTGGTGACCTGGGACGTGCACGACAACCAGCGGCGCGACTGGTGGGGCAATCCGGTCGTGCCGAGCTGGTACGCGAATGCCTCGACGGTGCTCGATCTGGATGGCGAACCGGTCGCCCTCACGCACCGCACCGAAGCCCGCGAGTCCGAGGTGACGATCGGCGCCGACGGGTTCTCGTACACGCGCAAGGACGACGCCGAGCTCGGCTTCAAGCTCGGCTCGCAGGTCTGACGCGCGGGTCGCCGTCAGGTGCGGCGCGCGGCTCGCGGTGTCCTCGCAACCCCGTGCTAGCGCGCGGTCGCGTGACGACGGGAGAGCAGAAGCGGCTCGAAGAACGCCGACAGCTCCGCCGTCGCTGCCAGCGGCAGCACCTTCGACACGTACTGGTCCGGGCGCACGACGACGACGGCTCCGCCGCGGTCGATCTCTCGCAGCTCGAAGATGTCGTGCTGCGGGTCGGCGGCGTACACCTTCTCGTAGTCGACCAGGCCGAACGGACCGGTGCGCGGGAGGAACGCAGCGGGCACAGCACCCAGGTCGACTTGCCCGTGGCTCTGCTGGTAGACGACCTTCACGTCGAACCAGGCGTCGACGTCGGCGCCCTCCGGCGTGTAGGCGACGACCGGGGAGTCGGGGGCGTGAGTGATCCACTCCGCGAACCCGGCCACCGCTGACGCAGCGCCCGCGGCCTCCGCGCCCGGGGCCGCCGCGCCCGGGGCCGCCGCGTCGGCGAAGACGTAGATGCGCCAGCGGCCGTCGGCCCGAGCGTGGTGACCGAGCTGCACCGGGTTGCCGTCGCACACGCGCTCGACCGGTGCGGACTTGAACCGCTTGCCGATCGGGAACCCGGTCGCGAGCGACTGGTGCGCGGGCTCGGCGATGAGCATCGACGGCGCGTACTGCGTCATGAAGCCGGCCGGGAACTCGGCCGTGCGCACGTAGAAGTCCTCCAGCTCCGACGGATCGTCGAGGTCGGACGGCTTCGTGGCCATGAGGGTCGACCACTGCTTGTCGAAGTCGATCAGGTTCTGGGCGATCACCTGGCGCTCGGCGGAGTAGGTGGCCAGCAGGCTCTCCGGGCTCCGTCCCTCCAGCACGTGACCGAGCTTCCAGCCCAGATTGAAGCCGTCCTGCATCGACACGTTCATGCCCTGACCGGCCTTCGCGCTGTGCGTGTGGCAGGCGTCGCCCGCGATGAACACCCGCGGTGTGCGCGTGCCGATCGCATCCTGGGTGACATCGTCGAAGCGGTCGGTCAACCGGTGCGCGACCTCGTAGACGCTGTGCCACGCGACGTTCCTCACGTCCAGCGTGTATGGGTGGAGGATCTCGTTCGCCTTCGCGATGATCTGCTCGATCGTCGTCGCGCGCACGGCACGCGCGTTCTCACCCGACGCCTCGCCCAGGTCGACGTACATGCGGAAGAGGTACCCGCCCTCGCGCGGGATGAGCAGGATGTTGCCGCCGGAGCCCGACTGGATGGCGCACTTCGTGCGGATGTCGGGGAAGTCGGTGACCGCGAGCACGTCCATGACGCCCCACGCGTGGTTGGCCTGGTCGCCCGCCATCGTGCATCCGATCGCCTCGCGCACGCGGCTGTGCGCGCCGTCGGCCCCCATCACATACTTCGCGCGCACGGTTCGCTCCTGCCCGTCCCGCTCACCGCTCGTGTGAGCGAGCGTGACGGTGACCGGATACTCGTCGCCCTCCGCGACCTCCAGCCCCCGGAACTCGAGACCGTAATCGGGGGTCAGGCGCGTCGGCGAGTTCGCCGCCACCTCGGCGAAGTAGTCGAGCACGCGCGCCTGGTTGACCAGGAGGTGCGGGAACTCGCTGACGCCGGACGGGTCGTCGGGTGCGACGGCGGCACGCACGATGCGCGACGGATCGACGGGATCCGGCTTCCAGAACGCCATCTCGGTAATGCGGTACGCCTCCGCGATGATGCGCTCGGCGAATCCGAACGCCTGGAAGGTCTCGACGCTGCGGGCCTGGATGCCGTCGGCCTGGCCGATCTCGAGCCGTCCGGCACGCCGCTCGACGATGCGCGTCGTCACCTCCGGGAACTGCGAGAGCTGCGCCGCGGCGATCATGCCCGCCGGCCCGGTGCCGACGATGAGCACGTCGACGACCTCCGGGAGTTCGCTCGCACGGTCGATGCCGACACCGGCGGCCGGCTGGATGCGCGGATCACCGGAGACATAACCCTTGTCGTGGAACTGCACGGCTGCCTCACTTCGTCGTGTGGTGGTGCGTCGCTCTCGTGTTCGATTATCGAACAAGCGGTTCGCATAACGCGCAACGATCATAGGCTCGGAGGGCGTGAGGGGCAATCGGGCGACGCCGTCGGTCGCCTAGAGTGAACGGATGATCTCCCGGCGGGAGGCGGCCCTCCGTCTCGACATCTCCCTCGAAATGGCGAAGCGTCACGACATCCCGTCCCGGATGACCGAGAGCGAATTCGCCGAACTGTCGAACGATCCGCCCGCCTGGCTCGTCCAGTCGCGCGCCAATCGCACCGGCAAGAAGCCGGTGTGGGTGCAGCTGACCTGCGACGTCTGCGGCTTCACCGAATCGACCCGCCCCAAGAAGTGGTGGCCCGACTTCACCTACCTCAGCTGCGACCACCATCCGGCGAGCGACCTGCCCGACCCGCTGCCCAGCCTCCACCGCCGCGAGGTCGATGGCATCGGCTCCCGCTTCATCGGCATCGTCGACGAGTGACCCGCCGCAATCGAGTCCGGGAGAAGTCGGGGCGCCAGTGATCGCGCGACTGATTTCTCCCGGACTCGATGGCTACGACGTGACGGCGGGGTGGAGGGCCTCGTTCACGGGGATCAGTCGACGCAGCTGCGTGACGTGCTTCGGGGTGAGTTCGTCGAGGGAGGCGACCTCGAGCAGCTTCATCGTGCGCACGAGCTGATCGCTGAGGATCTCGATGGTGCGGTCGACGCCGGCCCGTCCTCCGGCCATGAGCCCGTACAGGTAGGCGCGCCCGATCAGGGTGAACTTCGCGCCGAGCGCGTACGCGGCGACGATGTCCGCGCCGTTCATGATTCCCGTATCGATCGCGATCTCGGTGTCGTTGCCGACCTCTTTGACGACCTGCGGCAGCAGGTGGAACGGGATGGGCGCGCGGTCCAGCTGGCGTCCTCCGTGGTTCGAGAGCACGATGCCGTCGACGCCGAGGTCGACGAGCCGCCGGGAGTCCTCGACGTTCTGCACGCCCTTGATCACGATCTTGCCCGGGAACAGCTCCCGGATGATCGCCAGGTCGTCGAAGCTGATGGAGGGGTCCATCGCGGCGTTGAGCAGGTCGCCGACCGTGCCGCCGGTCGCGGAGAGCGACGCGAACTCGAGCTTGGGCGTGGTGAGGAAGTCGTACCACCACCACGGCCGCGGGATGGCGTTGACGATCGTGCCGAGGGTGAGCTGCGGCGGGATCGAGAAGCCGTTGCGCTTGTCGCGCAGCCGCGCCCCGGCGATCGGGGTGTCGACCGTGAAGAAGAGGGTGTCGAATCCGTTGGCCGCCGCGCGGCGCACGAGCTCGTACGAGATCTCCCGCTCCCGCATCACGTACAGCTGGAACCAGTTGCGGCCGGTGGGGTTGGCCGCTTTGACGTCTTCGATCGACGTGGTTCCGAGGGTCGAGAGGGTGAACGGGATGCCGGCGGCCCCCGCCGCTCCCGCGCCCGCGACCTCGCCCTCGGTCTGCATCAGCCGGGTGAAGCCGGTCGGGGCGATGCCGAACGGCAGCGCCGACGGGCCGCCGAAGATCGTGCAGCTCGTGTCGACCGTCGAGACGTCGCGGAGGATCGACGGGTGGAACTCGATATCCTCGAACGCCTGCCGGGCGCGCGCCAGGGAGAGCTCGCCCTCCGCGGCGCCTTCGGTGTAGTCGAACGCGGCCTTCGGGGTGCGGCGCTTGGCGATCTTCCGCAGATCGTCGATCGTGAGCGCGCTCTGGAGGCGCCGCTTCTTCCCGTCGAACTCGGGCTTCTTGAACGACATGAGCTCGAGGAGCTCGGCCGGTTTCGGAACTTGGCGAGTGACCATGCTGGATGCCTAACGGGATTCGTGGTGGATGGTGGATGAGGCGACGGATTCGGGAGGCGCATCCCGGTAGTAGCCGCTGATGTGGTCGTGCACCCGGGCACGGGCATCACGACCGTCGCCCGCGACGATCGCGCCGAGGATCCCGCGGTGCTCGCCGCGGAGTCTCGCCGCCATGGTCTCCCAGCCGGGGATGCGCGCCGCGCCGGAGAGCACGTAGCTCTCGATGGACGTGCGGAGGCCGGCCATCATGGCGGCGACGACCGAGTTGCCCGACGCCTCGGCGAGGGCGAGGTGGAACTGCGCGTCGAGTGCGAGGAACTCCTCGGCGGTGAGCGCCGGGTTGTCCATCGCGTCGAGCAACTGCCGCGCATCGGCGAGATCGATGCCGGATGGCCGCTCGGCGAGGTCCGCGGCGACGGCCGTCTCGAGGAGCAGACGCGTGCGCACCACGTCCGCCACCGGGAAGCCGTTCGCGGCGACCTGCAGTCGCATGAGGGCCTGCATGCCCCCGACCGGACGGGCGACGATGATGGCTCCCGAGCTCGGTCCCGATCCGGTCTGGGTGCGCACGAGCCCCATCGCCTCGAGCACCCGGATCGCCTCGCGCACACTGGAACGGGCGACACCGAGGTCGGCCGCGAGGGTGCGCTCGGCCGGCAGATGGTCACCCAGCCGCAGACCCCCGTCGACGAGGCGCGCCTCGATGTGGGCGAGCACGCCCTCCCAAGCGCGTGGCTCCGTCGGCATCGGCACTCCTCGGTCGGATTCGATCAGGTGGCGGGTTCGATCGTGTGGTCGGACCATGTGGTCGGCCCACACTAGCACGGACCCTCGATCGCGACCGAGCCCTAGGACTCCTGGCGCCTGCGGAACGCGACCATGTTCATCCGGTTGCCGCAACGCACGCTGCAGAAGCGCTTCGATCCGTTGCGGGAGAGGTCGAGCAGCAGGCCCGTGCAGTCGTCGGCGGCGCACACCCGCAGGCGGCCGGTCTCCGACGAACGGATCACGTCGACCAGCGCGAGCGCCACTTCGACGCGGATGCGCTCGGCGAGCGGCGCATCCTGGGCCGTGGCGTGGAGGTGCCAGTCGAAGCCGTCGTGACGCATCAGGTGAGGCAGCGCGCGGGCATCCGCCAGCATCGCGTTGACCTCGAGGGCCGCGTCGTCCCGGTTGAGCGACCACGTACGCCGCAGCCGCTCGCGGGTCGCGTGCACGTCTCGGAGTTCGGCCTCGTCATGGTCGACACGCCCTGAGTAGCGGTTGGCGGCGATGAGGGCAGCCAGCGCATCCGGGGTCGCCAGCTCGTCTTGTCCGCTGCGCGACGCGCTGGGGACGGTGTTGCAGAGCACGACGGCGAACTCGAGCGCGTCCTCTGTGTCAGGGGCAAAATGCAAGTTGACTCCTTACTCACGACAAGCGTAGCGTCAGGAGCATCATCCACCTAGACCCTGACCAGGACCTGCCATGAAGCGCACCTCGACGTCACTCGGACTCCTCATCGCGATCGTCGCTGCGGCCACCTTCGGCCTGTCGGGCGCCTTTGTGAAGCCGATGCTCGAGGCCGGCTGGAGTCCGGCTGCGGCCGTGGCGGCGCGGGCCCTGATCGGTGGCATCGTGCTGACCCCTGTCGCAATCATCACCCTGCGCGGCCGCTGGTCGGCGCTCTGGCGCGGACGCTGGCGGGTGCTCGGCATGGCGCTGGTCGGCGTCGCCGGAACGCAGCTCGTGTACTTCGCGGCGATCCAGCGGATCCCGGTCGGCACCGCCATCCTGCTCGAGTACATGGCACCTCTGCTCCTGGTCGCCGTCACCTGGGCGCTCACGCGGCACGCCCCCAAGGCGGTGGTGCTGATCGGCTCGGTCGTCGCTGTCACCGGCCTCGTGATGGTGGTCTCCCCTGACGGCTCCGGAGCGCTCGATCCGCTCGGCCTCTTCTTCGCCGTGCTCGGGATGGTCGGCTGCGCTGCCTTCTACGTGATCGCCGCCCGTCCGAGCGACGGCCTGCCCCCTGTCGCTCTGGCGGCGTCGGGTCTCCTCATCGGCGGCGTGGTGCTCGCGGCTGTCGGAGCGACCGGGATCGTCCCGTTCCAGGTGAGCTTCGACGACGTTCAGCTCTTCGGCCAGGCGACCGCGTGGTGGATCCCGCTTCTCGTCATCGGGGTCTTCGCGACCGCTGTCGCCTACGCGGCGAGCATCACCGCCACCGAGATGCTCGGCTCGCGGCTCGCGTCGTTCGTCGGGCTGCTCGAGGTGGTGGCGGCGACCTTCTACGCGTGGCTGCTGCTGGGCGAGAAGCTCGGCCTGCTGCAGCTGCTGGGCGGGGCGCTCATCCTGGTCGGCATCGGCTTCGTGCGCTCGGAGAAGGCGGATGCCGCGCCGGACCTGGCCGCGAACGAGGCGCCGGCGTCTGGCGCGCGCGAACCGACTCTCGACACCGGGCCTCGACGTTAGTGCGCCGATCTCACTCCGGCACGTACTCCTGTTTGACGGCCCCTCCGGTGGCCGACTCGATGTAGCCGAAATCGCGGTCGCTGTTGAGGAGTACGGCATCGTTGACAACAGCGAAGGCCGCTATGAGGCAGTCGAACGCTCCGGCTGCGCGCATCATCCCGCGCGCCCACAACGCCTCTTGAATCTCGAGGGCGTCCTGCTCCGACGGATGCACGAGAGCGGGCAGCAAGTCATCCATGTCTCGTCTGAGCTCGGCGTACTCATCGGCCGAGCGGGCGGAATGGCAGTACTCGAGGACTTGGGGCGGGCACGTGATGATGAGGTGCGTCGGTGAGATCTCCGTGAGCCGCTGAGCGATCCGCTCGCTCCGCGATGCCTTCTGCCAGATCGAGTTGTCGACGAGGTAGGTCGTCACCGCGGATCTTCAAGGGTGCCGTGTGGCCGCTCATCGACGGTCGGGCGGATGGTCGGCGCATCGATCTGATCGGCTTCGAACCGCCGCTTGATGATCCGCTCGACGACCGCGGGCTGACGCCTCACCGCGATCAGGGTTCGGAGTGCCAGGTCGACCGCTTCACGGTTGCTTGTCGCCCCCGTCAGCTCCTTCGCGACGCGAAGCTCGTCGGGATCGATGTCGATGGATGTGATCGCCACGGCGGCCTCCCCTCTTATATAGACCAGTATATAGCGGTGGGTGACACCCGCCGGCGTCACGACGCCGCGGACCATCATCGCCTGCCCACCGCTCCGCTGCGCGCGGCTGCCAGCCAGGTGCGGGTTCCGTCCGTACCGAGGTGATGCAGATGGTCGTTCTGTCAGCGACGAACCGACGATTCACGACCCCTCGTCGGCCGCGCCGCTGGGCGGGCGGCGCCGCTGAGCGAGTGGCGCCGCTGAGCGGGTGGCGCCGCTGAGCGGGTGGCGCCGCTGAGCGAGGGGCCTAGAGAAGCGCCGGGGCCGGGAGCGCGGCCGGCGCGAGACGGCCGTCGACCATGTTCAGCACCGCGTGCATGCGCGGCAGGTGCACCAGGTCGTGGGTCACGAGCAGCGTCGACGTGTTCAGCTCGCCCGTGAGACGGAGGATGAGGTCGATGATGGCCGCGCCGCGCTCCTGGTCGAGTGCGCTCGTCGGCTCGTCGACCAGCAGCACGCTCGGTTCGTTCATCAGTGCCCGCGCGATGTTGACGCGCTGACGCTGGCCTCCCGAGAGCTGGTGCGGGCGCTTGTCCCGATGTTCGGCGAGACCGACAGCTGCGAGCAGTTCCTCGGCGCGCGTCGCGACCTCCGCGCGTCGTGCGCGCGAGCCGCGGCGACCGAGCTCGTTCATCACGCAGAGCTGTTCGAGCGCGGTCAGCGACGGGAGCAGGTTGGACTGCTGGAAGACGATGCCGACGTGGTCGCGCCGCAGGTCCCCCGCATCCCGCGCACCGAGCCGGGCCGCGTCGACCCCGTCGATCATGACCCGTCCCGAGTCGGGACGGATGAGGGTGGCGGCGACCGCGAGCAGGCTCGACTTGCCGGAGCCGCTGGGCCCGGTTATCCCGGTGACGGTTCCGGGGTGCACTGTGAGCGACGCGTGGTCGACGGCGGTGACGCGGCCGTCGCCGTCGGGGAAGGTGAGGGTGACGTCGTCGAGCTGGATCATCGGTTGCTCCCGAGTGCGGTGAGGGGGTCGGCGGAGGTGACGGAACGAAGGGCGAATGCCGCGCCCGCGAGGCCGAGGGCGATCAGCAGCACGGCGGGCAGCAGGGTGGTGAACGGACTCAGGATGAACGGCAGGGCTGTGCCCGCGAGCATCCCGAGCGCCGCGACGACGCCGGTGCCGACACCGACTCCGATCACGAGCACCACGAGCGCCTGCCCGAGGGCGTCGCGCACCAGGGAGCGGGTGGAGGCGCCGAGAGCCTTGAGAACGGCGATGTCTCCCGTTCGCTGCATCGTCCACACGGTGAAGAAGGCGCCGATCACGAGCGCGGAGATTCCGAACAGCAGGGCGACCATGAGCAGCAGCGACCCGATCTCCGAACGGAACGAGCCGATCGCGGTCAGCGAGCCGAGCGGGGTCTGGCTGATCGTGTGCTCGTTCGCGTCGACCGCCGACCAGTCCGGGTCCCCGGTGACGGACAGGACGGTCGCGAAGGCGCCGGCGCTCCCTGTCGCCGCCGAATAGCGCTGCCAGTCGTGCAGCGTCATGAAGACGACCGGTGTGTGGCTGTACCAGCCATCACCGCGAACGCTCGCAACCGTGTAGTCGACACCGGCGATCGTCACGGTGTCGCCGGCCGATGCGGACAAGCCGGATGCGGCCCCTTCCGACAGCACGAGTCGGCCGTCCTCGGACGGTGCGTCTGCGCCGAATCCGGCGCCGACCCCGAAGATCGACACGGCCGTCTGAGTGCCCTCGGACTGCGCACGCGTCTGGCTGATCCCGATCGGCACGGATGCGGTGACCCCGCTCGCCGTCGACCAGGCGTCCGCCTGCGCCTCGGTGATCGCGGAGTCGGAGAAGCTCGCCCCCGATGCCGTCTCCCCGGCCGGCGGCTCCGAGAAGACGAGCCGATCACCGGGCAGGGCGAGCACGGCAGAGACGTTCTGCGCGGCCAGACCTCCGGTGAGGCCGCTGAGGAAGCCGACGAGCAGGGTGATGAGGGCGACCACCGATCCGATCAGGATGAAGCGGCCGCGGGCGAAGCGGAGATCTCGCCAGGCGACGAACATAGGAGGGTCCTTTCTGGGTCACAGCACGTGACCCTTCAACCCTCGTTCGGACGAGGCCGGCCGTCATCACCCGTGCGAACGGATTCCGCGCACCAGAGGTCGGGCGGAAACGTCGAACTTTCGAAGGATGCCGCCGCGCCCCCGCGCACGTAGTCTGAGGTGAGATGAAACACACCGCGTTGACCCCTGTCTTCGTCGGTCTCCGAACCGGCCTGCACGTGGTGTTCGTCGTCCTCACCGGCATCGTCGTCGTTCGGGCGGTGGTCTCTCCGACGCCGTCGAGCGGAGTGGTGGTCGCCCTCTGCGCCGTCCTGCTCGCGACGTATGCCGCCGGCGGCATCTTCGCTCGCCGCCGCTCCGGGTCGTCGCGCCGAGGCGCCCTGCTCTGGCTGCTGGTGCTGTCCGTCGAGTGGATCGCGCTCGTCTGGCTCATCCCCGAGGCCGCGTATCTCGTCTTCCCGATCTTCTTCCTCTACCTCCATCTGCTTCCCGGCTGGTGGGGTCCCATCGCGGTCGTCGCCGCCACCGCTCTCGCGATCGTCGCCCTCGGCATCCACGGCGGGTGGACCGTCGGCGGGGTCGTCGGCCCCCTCGTCGGCGCAGCGGTCGCCATCCTGATCGGTCTCGGCTATCGGGCCCTGGCCCGCGAATCCGCGGAACGGGAGCAGCTCATGCTCGAGCTGATCGCCACGCGCGACCAGCTTCTGGCGACCGAACGCGAGTCCGGCGTGCTGGCAGAACGCGCGCGGCTGGCCCGCGAGATCCACGACACCGTCGCGCAAGGGCTGTCGAGCATCCAGATGCTGCTGCATGCGGCCGAGCGGGAGGCGCCCGATGGCCCCGGCGTCGAATACGTGCGGCTGGCCCGGGAGACGGCGGCCACCAACCTCGCCGATGCACGCCGCTTCGTGCGGGAGCTCACCCCGGCCGCGCTCGTCGAGCAGGGGATCGGCGCCGCCCTCCGCCGCTTGGCGGACACGCAGTGGCGCAGCAGCGCACTCGAGGTTCAGGTGCGGGTGTCGGACGAGCTGGAGCTGCCGATGCCCGTGCAGACGGCCCTGCTGCGCATCGCGCAGGGGGCGATGGCGAACGTGGTGCAGCACGCCAAGGCCCGCTCGGCGACCATCGCGATCGAACGGGATGCCGACACCGTGCGACTGACGATCAGCGACGACGGGCGCGGATTCGATCCCGCCGCGGCCGCCGCCGCGAAGGCGTCAGGGGCCTCCGACTCCTTCGGCCTCACCGCGGCGAGGGAGCGCGTCGACCAGTTGGGCGGGGTGCTCACGATCGACGCGGAGCCCGGTCACGGATCGACCATCACAGTCGACCTGAAGGTCGAGGACGCCGGATGATCCGCCTGGTGATCGCCGACGACCATCCGGTGGTGCGCGCCGGACTGCGTGCCCTGCTCGATCACGAAGACGGCCTCACGGTCGTCGGTGAGGCGTCGACGCCCGATGAGGCGGTCGCGCTGGCCGAGCGCGAGAACCCGGACGTCGTGCTGATGGATCTGCAGTTCGGACCCGCCGCCGGCGGAACCGGGGCCGGGACCGGTGCGGGTGCGAGCGGAACCGTGGCGACCGGGGCGGACGCGACCCGCCGCATCCGGGCACTCGACGCCCCGCCCTACGTGCTCGTGCTGACCAACTACGACACCGACGGCGACATCCTCGGCGCAGTGGAGGCGGGCGCGAGCGGCTACCTGCTGAAGGACGCCCCGCCGCGCGAACTGATCGCCGCGGTGCGTGCGGCCGCCTCCGGAGAGAGCGCGCTCGCCCCGGCGATCGCCGGCCGGCTCCTCGACCGGATGCGGTCCCCTCAGGTGAGCCTCAGCAAGCGCGAGATCGAGGTGCTGAGCCTGGTGGCCGCCGGTCGCTCCAACAGCGAGATCGCCGCGGATCTCGTCGTCAGCGAGACGACCGTGAAGTCGCACCTGGTGCACATCTTCTCGAAGCTCGACGTCGCGTCGCGAACCGCCGCGGTCTCCGTCGCACGCAACCTCGGCATCCTGCGCCCGTAGCCGGCCACGCGGATCACCCGGATCGGGTGATGCCCGCCTGTGCCGCGCCGCCCTATGTTCGAGCCAGCCCGGCGTGATCGACACGTCGCAGAGCGAAAGGCAGTGAGATGAGTTTCTGGGATTATCTGGTCTGGTTCTTCTGGTTCTATATCGCCATCTCCTGCATCTGGATATTCATCACCGTCATCATCGACGTGTTCAGGGATCGCACCCTGAACGGCTGGGCGAAGGCGCTCTGGGTGCTGTTCCTGGTGTTCTTCCCGTTCCTCGCGGCCTTCATCTACCTGATCGCACGCGGGCGCAGCATGGCAGAACGCCGGGCGGGCGAGATGCGTCAGGCGCAGACGGAGACGAACGACTACATCCGCACGGTGGCGAACACGGCGTCGCCGGCCGCCGAGATCGAGAAGGCCAAGGGGCTGCTCGACTCCGGCGCGATCACGCAGGCGGAGTACGACTCGATCAAGAGCAAGGCGCTGGCGGCCGCCTGAGCCGCTCCATCGCTCGCGACAGGGGGCTGGGCCTTTCGGCTCACGCCCCCGCGAGTTCGCGAACGGCGTCGACCACGAGCTGGTGGTCGACGTCGGAGGCGAGCCCGGAGACCGTCGCCACCGCGACCACCCCGACGCCGGCGACCCGGATGGGAACGGCTCCCCCGGCCAGGGTGTAGACAGCCGGGTCGAGCCAGCCCGGCGACAGGAACGGGATGTCGTCGCGCTCGGCCTGGGCCGTGAGCAGCGCCGTGCTCAGCTCGAACCTCAGCGCCGTGCGCGACTTCTTCTCGACCCAGCTGTCGTTGTCGGCCGTCGCGCCCGGGAGCGAGGCGTGGAAGAGGATCCCGGTCGATGTGCGGATGTCGACCACGACGGGCAGGCCTTGCTCCACGGCGATGCGGGCGAGGCGGCTGCCGAGTTCCCAGGCATCCCGGCGATCGAAGCCCGTGAGCACCAACTCGGCCTCCTCGGCCTCGAGCTGTGCGATCCGATCCGTTGCTTCAGCCATGGGCGGCCCCTTCTCTCCGTAATGAGTGCACACACAGTCTGGACCACCGTGCGTGCACGGGACGGACTCACCCCTCGACGACCACCCGCGCCCGCGCCACGTTCAGCACGCGCGCGTGCGTCGAGGCGGCATCCCCCTCGACCTGCGCCGCGACACGCGCGGCGACGAAATACGTGCCGGGGGCGTCGAAGGCGACCTCGCGCTCGACCACGACACGAGAGGCGGCCTCGAGGTCGAGCGCGTCGCCGAGCACGCCCGTGCCCCCGAAGTCCGGGAGGACCTCGACCACGACGCCGGGGGCGGGGGTCTTCACGTCGAGCCGCACCGACACCGACTCGCCGATTCGCGCAGACACGCAGACGGAGCCGTTCACGGTGAGCGACGCGACCGGCTGGATGCCCCGCCGTTCCGTGGCGTCGCTCGGCACGACGATCTGACCGTCGACCACGTCGTACGACGTCGTCGGTGACGGCTCGACCCCCTCCTCGACCCAGGCCGCGAGCTGCCGGAGCGCCGCCTCGAGCGCGCCGACGTAGGCGACCGTGCGCGTGGGGAACTCCTGCGGGTCGTCGTCGCCGTGCAGCGCGTTGTCGACGTACCAGAGGCGCAGCTGATCGTCGACGTCACCGCCGACGTGCTCAGCGACCCTGGCGCGGTACCAGTCCGCCTGCCACGGGAACGCCTCCCGGTCGAGCAGGCACGCGACCACGATCATCTTCTCCGAGATCGTTCCGGTCGGCAGCGATCCGGCTGTGCTCTGCGTGAAGAGCGGGCCGAGCAGCATCGGCCGTTGCGGATACAGGGGCGCGCCGTCGTCGCCACGGAACTGATCCCAGACGGTGTACTCGGCGCCGGGCACCTGGTGCCGGTGGTACGTCTGGGCGGCGAGGAAGTTCGAGTTGTCGACGGTGACCTCGTCGCCCACGGCGAGCGCCGCGACGATCGCGTCCTGGCCGGGCTCGATCCGGGCGAGATCCCCCTCGACACCCGACAACCGGATGACACTGCCGGCAGCCGCCCCGCTTGCGACGGCGAGCTGCGCACCGAGGATCCAGCCGTTGGGCGCTTCGGCCAGTCGCAGTGAAGAGACCACCGTTCCCGCGGACGCGGTGTGGAGGAACGACTCGTCGACACCGCCGGCGACGAGTTCATCGCCTCGGCTCGCGCCCTCGTCGACGAGCTCGGTGATGGACGTGGTCAGCTGCACACGATCGCGGTGCACCGACGACGCCGCGTCGGAGCCGAGGTAGCCGTCGACGGTCCAGAACTCCGCCGGATACGTCGGATCGGCCGCCAACACGCCCGGATAGAGCACGCTGAACGCGTGCATGCCCATGGTCCGCCAGCCGAACCACGAACGGGGAGGGAACCCCATCTTCGTGACCTCGGCCAGCGCGGCGGCTTCATCGTCCGTCAGGTCGAGCGCTGCGGTGTCTCCGCCGACGTCGTACGCGTCGACGATCGCCGAGAACGCATCGCGGAGAACGCGCTGGGCGTGCATCCGGACGCTGAACACATTCGGGATCGACAGCGGGCTGCCCGGGACGTACGGGACGAACCCGTCCCAGACACCGCGGGTGTTCTCGGCCGCGCCGATCGTGCGGTACGCGCCACCGCTGCCGCCGTAGAGATAGCCGTACGTGCGGTGGTCGCCGAAGAGCTCCCGCGCAACGACGCGAGCGAAGCGCGCTGCAGCGGCGTTGGCGCGGTACGCGCCGATCGTCGGATCCATGCCCGAGAACGGGTTCGCGGCATCCGGACCGCCGCCGTTCGTCTCGACGAAGGCGGCGCCGCTCTCGACCGCGAACGCGATCTTGTTGTACTCGCCGAGCTCCTCCGGGGCGAGGTTCTCGCTCTGCGGCACGGGCGTGACGTGCTGGAAGAACCGTCCCTGGTAGTCCGCCTCTTCGGGGAAGTAGAACGAGAACCGGGTGTCGGTGCCAGTGAACCCGCCGTGCACGTAGCGGTGGGCGACGGGGCTCGCCCGCCACTCGTCGACGTCGACGTACGGATGCGCGTGCACCTCGTCCACGCCGTCCGCCTCCCACTCGACGCCGATGAGGCCGGTGCGTTCGGTCGTGCTCTGTTCTGCGCTCATGGGGTCACTCCTGTGGATCGATGGGGCGGATGCGGTGGGATGCGCGGGATGCGGCAGTGCGCATCCGGCTACTTGATGCCCTTGAGCGGGAAGATCGCGACGGCCGCCAGGATCACGAGCACGCATGCAGCGATCCAGACGCCCACGTAGCCGCCCGTCGTCGCCACGACGGCGCCCGCGAGGATGGGGCCGAGCGCCTGGCCGAGATTCGAGCCGAGCCCGGCGACGCCCAGGTCGCGCCCGGCCGCCTTCTCGTCGGGCAGCACGTCGATGAAGAGCGCCTGGTCGACCGGCAGGTAGATGCCGAACGCGATACCGCCCACGATCGCCTGCAGGAACAGTCCCAGAATGGTCGGCGACACGATCGGGATGAGCATCGACAGCGCCATCAGCACCGAGGCGACGATGACGAAGATGCGTCGCTTTCCGAGCTTGTCGGAGAGCTTGCCGGCGATGAAGAGCGCGATGATCGTGATGGGCACGCCGACCAGCGTGAGCAGCGGCGCCAGCTGGGTCGCCTGCACCTGGCTGAGGGCCGGCCGGATGTAGCTCTGCAGCATGTAGAGGCTCAACGCCGTCGACACCGTGTAGCCGAAGCTGAGCAGGATGCGAGCCACCCACACCCAGCGGAAGTTGCGCGACCGCAGAGCGATCGTGAAGCCGATGAAGAAGGACTTCCAGTTCATCTTCGGCACGAGGAGGTTCTTCGACGACCGGTCGCGGGCGAAGAGCACGAACATCACTCCGGCGAAGGCGACGAACGCCGCCACGATGAAGTAGATGTCGAGGCCGAGCACCGCGAAGAGCGATCCTGCGGCGAGGCCGCCGAGCAGGCCTCCGAAGAAGTTGCCGAACCCGCCGAGAGCCGAGGCCGTTCCGCGTCGGTTGACGGGCATCCGGTCGGCCACGGTGGTTGCGAGCGGCCCGACGGCCGCGTTGATGGCCGCCTGCGCGACCATGTAGACGATCGCCAGCACAGCGAGCGTGGGAGCGAAGCGCATCAGCACGAGCAGGAGCGAGCCGATCAGCGATCCGAACAGGATCCAGGGAGCGCGTCGGCCCCAGCGGCTGCGCGTCCGGTCGGCGAGAACACCGACGACCGGCTGCACCAGCATCGTCAGAACCACACCGATCGAGGTGATGATCGCCAGCGACTGAGCCCGTGCCGCGTTGAACCCCGTGAGCAGGTCGAGTTGGTGGGCCTGCGCGCCCGTCGCGGTGGTCGTGCCCGCGTCGACCGCCTGCTGCAGCAGGGTGAGCTTCTGGAGGTCGACTCCGGCGTTCGCGCCGGTGAACCACTGGCCGAACTCGAGCAGCTGCACGTGGTTCGGCAGCATGATCCCGAGCACGGCGCCCCAGACCGCGCTGATCGCGATGGTGAGGATCGTGTACCAGGTCAGGTAGCGACGCGAGAGCGGACCCTTGACCAGGATCGGGGAGGTGCCCGGCTCGGCAGGGTCGAGGATGACGTCGCGCTTGCCGGCCTTGCGACCAGCGGCTTCGGACACGGGGTCGGGGTCCGGGCTGGACGCAGAGGTGGGTTCGGGGGCCAGGGTGTCGCTCATGGAGGGGTCCCATCGTCGGTGATGACCGGCACTCAGGTGTATGGCAGAACGGTCGTCCGCCATGTGTCGGCGAAAGCAGCATGCCATACGGCTTTCGTGCGGCGCAAGTCAAAGCCGCATATCATGCTGTTTATGGGAGCCCGTGGTCCGTACGCGAAAGGCAAGGCGAAGCGCGCCGAGATCCTCGACGTCGCACTCGAGGTGATCGCCCGCGACGGATACTCGGCCGCGACGGTCAAGAACCTCGCGGATGCCGCCGGGCTCAGCCAGAACGGCCTGCTCCACTACTTCGGCTCGAAGGACGCCCTGTTCGCCGAGATCCTCCGCCATGAAGACGAGGTCACCGCGATCGAGACCGACGCGGACAACCGGAACTTCGCCGACGACCTGGTGACGGGCATCCTGGATGCGATCGAGACCGAGATCACCTCACCCGGCATGACCCAGCTGGCCCTGCGGGTGACCGGAGAGGCGACCGAGCCGGAGCACGTCGCCCACGACTACCTGCGGAACCGCTATGAGACCATCCGGTTGCTGGTGCGCAACGCGCTGATCGACCTGCAGACCGCCGGCCGCGTCGCGGCGGATGTCGACGCTGACGCGGTCTCGGCTCTGGTCTTCGCGAGCTGGGACGGCCTGCGCACCCAATGGCTCTATGACAACACGATCGACGTGCGCGCACACATGGTGTATCTGCTGCGCGCTCTCGGGGTCGACGCACCCGTGGTCGCCGAGGCTACGGCGCAAGCAGTCCCGTCAGCACCTCGGTGAGCGGTCCGCTCAGTTCGCTCTCGCTCGCCGACGTGAGCGGCTCCAGCCCGGAGGTCGAGCGCAGCAGTACGGTGCCGAACGCGGTCGCCATGGCGAGCTGTGCGCGCAGCATGAGGTGCTCGGTGGTCGGATCGTCGCGCCGCCATCCGGCAGCGGCCGCCAGGCGCTCGGTGAAGTTGCGGAACGTGGCGCGCCGGATGCGCTCAGCACCCTCATCGCCCGAGGTGCGCAACAGCAGGAGCAGTTGAAGCGAGTCGTCGCCGTTCGGCGAATCGCTGATCGTGCGGATGATGTCGCGCGCCGCGTGCTCGATGGAATCCACCACCTCACCAGGCCGCTCGAGCCGCTCGACCACTCGGGTCAGGCAGGCCTCGAACAGCCCCTCCTTCGAGGTGAAGTATCGGTTGATGAGCGCGACGTTCACGCCGGCGTCCGCAGCGATCTCGCGCACGGTCGTCGCGGCGTAGCCGTCGCGGGCGAAGCGCCGACGCGCAGCGTGGAGCAGGAGCTGCTGCGTGTTGCCGGCGTCGCGGGTCTTGATCGGGCTGGAGGCGCTCACTTCGTCGTCGCTGACGGTGAGCACGGGCGTGCCGGAAGCCATGTCGTCCTTTCGTCTCCTCCACGGTACAAGTCGCCGCCTGGGAAGTAAACGCGCATTGACTTGTCGCGTTCTCTGACTAGTATTCGTAAGTCAGCAACTGTTTACATCATCCCGGAGATAAATGTCTCGAACGATCGACGGGCCCGCAACGGGCTCCGTTCCCGCGGTCGCCCCCGCGAAGACCCCTGCAAAACGCAGGTCCACCCTCATCGTCGTCTACCTGGCCCTCGGTGGCCTCGCGTTCTCGGTGCTGCAGTCCCTCGTCGCGCCGGCGCTCGCCACCATGGGCAAAGACCTCGGCGCCACCACCAGCGACGCCAGCTGGATCATCACCGCCTACCTGCTGTCCGCGTCCGTCATGACACCGATCCTCGGACGCCTCGGCGACATGGTCGGCAAGCGCCGCATCCTGATCGTCGTGCTTGCGCTGGCTCTCGTCGGAACCGTGCTCGCCGCCATCGCCCCGAACCTCGGCGTGCTGATCGTCGCGCGAGCGCTGCAGGGAGCCGCCGGCGCGGTGATGCCGCTCTCGATCGGCATCGTGCGCGACGAACTGCCGCACGAGCGGGTCAGCGTGACCATCGGTCTGCTGTCGGCGATCTTCGGCGTCGGCGCCGGTATCGGCATCGTCGCGGCCGGCCCGATCATCGAGAACCTCTCGTGGCCGTGGCTGTTCTGGCTGCCGGGCATCCTGATCGCCATCGCGCTGCTGGGCGTCATCTTCGGGATGCCGGAGTCGCCGATCCGCAAGCCGGGTCGCCTCGACGTGGTCGGCGCGGCCATCCTGTCGGTGGCGCTCGTCTCGATCCTGCTCGCGATCAGCAAGGGCGAGGAGTGGGGCTGGGACGCCGGCAGCACGATCAGCCTGCTGATCCTGGGCGCCGTGGCGCTCATCGTGTTCGTGTTCGTGGAGCTGCGCGTGAAGGAGCCGCTCATCGACATGCGGCTGTTCAAGGTGCGCGGCGTGTGGACGGCCAACGCGGTCGCCCTGATCTTCGGCTTCGCGATGTTCGGCACCTTCGTGCTGGTTCCGACCCTGCTGCAGCTGCCGAAGATCACCGGCTACGGCTTCGGCGAGACGGTCTCCTCCGCTGGCCTCTTCCTGCTGCCCACCGTGGTCATGATGGTGATCTTCGGACCGGTCGCCGGCATCATGGTGCGCAAGATCGGCCCGAAGCCGCCGATGATCGCCGGCGGCATCCTCGTGACGGCCGCGTTCATCCTGCCTGCGATCTCGCACGGCGAGCTGTGGCAGGTCGTCGCCTCCGGTGTTCTCACCGGCGCGGGTATCGGCCTGGCGTTCGCGTCGATGTCGAACGCGATCATCGAGAGCGTCCCCGCCGGCCAGACCGGTGAGGCGATGAGCGTCAACACGATCGCGCGGACGATCGGAAGCTCGATCGGCACGGCCGTGATCGCGGCGATCATCTCGTCGAACGCGTCCCCTCAGGGGCTGCCGACGGACGACGCCTTCACCATAGGCTTCTGGGTGTGCGCGGGCGTCGCCGTGCTCGCGATCATCGCCGCGATCATCGCACCGTCGATGCGCACGCGCCGCGCGCAGGCGCTCGCTCTCGGGGTCGAAGACCTCGACTGACGGACTCTCGACGGCTGAGCGGCCGGTGCGCGTGTGCGCACCGGCCGCTCTGCTGTGTCGGCGACGTTGTCGGCCGCTGTGTCGGCCACCGGTGGGATGCTGGGGAGATGACACCAACGGCGTCGTCGGTCGCGTTGCTGCGCGGCATCAATGTGGGCGGCAAGAACCTGATCGGGATGCCCGCCCTGGCCGAGGCCTTCACTGAGGCCGGGTACCAGGATGTGCGCACCCACCTGCAGAGCGGGAACGTGCTGTTCACCGGGCATCCGGCGACGGGAGCGGGCGTGGAGGATGCTCTGGAGCGGATGCTCCGGCAACGGTTCGAGCTCCCGATCCTCGTGGTGGTCCGCTCGCACGACGAACTCGCCGCGACGGTCGCGGCGGCGCCCGCCGACCACGGCTCCGATCAGCTGCGCAGCGACGTGTTCTTCGTGAAGCAGCCGCTCACCGCAGAAGCCGCCTACGCCGAGCTGCCGGAGCTGCGCGAGGGGGTCGACGCCGTCGCGCTCGGCCCCGGCGCCATCTACTTCTCACGCGTCGCGGCGCGGGCGACGAAAACGCGGATCCAGCGCTTCATGGCGATGCCGGTCTTTCAGCAGATCACGTCGCGCAGCTGGCGTACGACCACCCGCCTGCTCGAGCTGCTCGACGGCGACGGAGCGGCTGCACCGCTTGGCCTGCGGTCGTCGCGTCCGACCCGCCAATTGCATTCATTACCCGATGATCAGCGCGCGTTGAGGATGAACGGTGCGGTTTCGTGACGAAGCTCGAACCGGCCTGATACTCTGCCTATAAGTGCTGATCCTGACGCATGTCAGGGGTAGGCGCTTCCCGCCCCCGGCCTCGCCGGGGGCCTTTCTATTGCTACCGGAAGACGACACCGGGCACGCCCCCTGAGTATCGATTCACTGCGGTGTGGACGGCAGAGCCGAGCCGTTGCCAGGTTTCCGCAGGCGCAACGGTAGCGACGGACGAACTCGGCGGCACGAGAGCACGCCAGCCGGCATACGCAACCAGGTCGGCCATCTGGACGAAGTACGACTCGTGCGATGCTCGGGGCACCGGATCATCGATGAAGTTCTTGGCATCGACCCGGATGGACCCGTTCCCTGTCATGCTCCCGGCGGTCATGAACCGTCGCGCCTTTCGAACAATCCTGCGTACGGCGTCGTTCTCGCCGTTGTCGTGGATGAGCATCATCCCCTCGCGCTCGTAGTGGGTCGTGCGTTCGAGACGCTGGAGAAGCGTGGTCCACGCCAGCTCGAAGCACGCGGTGCCGACCGTTGAGTTGCGCTCCTTGTCGATCACAATCGCGAAGGCGCGAGCGTCGATACCGGCAAGCATGTCCAGATGCGCCCCGTAGATGAGAGCACGTTCCGCGGGCGCTAGCCCGAGCGCACGGAACGGGCCGCTCGAACGGATGAGGTAGTTGGCTTTCACCTCCGCCCGCACCGGAAGCTGGAACCGGTCGCGCAGCCGCCGTCGGAACTCGACGAGATCGTCGAACCCCGCCGACCATTTATCGGCGTCCACCAGGACACACCCCAGCACATAGTGGGAGGTCGATCCGCCCTTGGAAACGTCGCCGGTGTTTCCCGACTCGTCTATGTATGCCAACAACACAGCGGCATCGTGTCACCAGGATCGATCGCACCGACGGTCTTTCCATGAGATTGCGGGCGAGCCAAGCGGGACGTAATCATCGGGTGGGATTGTGTTGGGCTCCGAGGCGTGAGCTACGACCGGCTGAGGGCCAGCGGGAAGTCCCAGCCGGTGAACCAGCCGACCGCCTTCACCCACGACGCGTTCTCGGCGGCCGTGGCCGGGAGTCCGCTCTGGGTCATCGAATCGGTCAGGGCGCGCACCTCGACCGCGAGCTCGGCGAGGACCGTTCGCGTCAGCTCCCACCACGCGTCGCTGGACACGCCCGAAGTCAGCAGGTGCACCCGGCAGGGCAGGGTCCCCGGCGAAACCGTCGCCCCTGCCGCCGCCGCGCAATCCGGGCACACGCTCGCCGACCATTCCGGCCGCGTCTCGGCGAGCCACTCTCGGGTGAAGCGCATCCAGTTCGCCTCCAGCGTGAGCTGCCGGAGGTCGAGACCGGCGTGTGTCACCCCGCCCGGCGTCTCGCCGCGTACGTCGGCGCAGATCACACAGCCTCCGTGCCGTTCGAGTGCCCTCGTCCGGCCGCGGCGCCCGGCGTGCCCGGTGCCGAGCTTCTCCACCATCGTCCGGAGCAGGTCGGCGTAGAGGATCGTGAGATCGAAGGGTTGATGCCCGCCCCTCATGCCGGCGCCGGCCTCCCACAGCTCGATCTCGACCACCGCGTAGGCCCAGGAATGCCGGGCGCACATCCCCCAGTTCTCTCGCAGCCTCGTCCGGGTGGCGCCGTTCATGATGTCACCGTGCACGAAGTCCCACAGCACGCGCACTTCCTCCGGACTCAGCCGGGCGTCCGCATCCTGGCTCAGCGGGCGGTCGTACCGTCCGTCCTCCGCGTCGGCCACAGTGCCCTCCTCCCACGCCGGAGCAGAATCTCAGTATCTCCCCGCTTAGTGGATTCTTAGTGAGCGTCGAGAAGGCTGACAATGTGATGACGAGAGGCGACGGATGAACCTGCTGCAAGCCCTGATCCTCGGGATCGTCGAAGGCATCACCGAGTTCCTGCCCGTCTCCAGCACGGGTCACCTCACGATCGTCGAGAAGCTTCTCGGGCTGACCGTCGACGACCAGGGTGTCACCGCCTTCACCGCCATCATCCAGGTCGGCGCCATCCTCGCCGTGATCATCTACTTCCGGTCGGACATCGCCCGGCTCTTCCTCGCCTGGATCCGCGGCCTCGGCAGCCGCCGGGCCAGGAACGACCCCGACTACCGGCTCGCCTGGTACGTGATCGTCGGCTCCATCCCGATCGGCATCGTCGGCTTCCTGGCCAAAGACCTCATCTCGGGCGGCCTGCGCAATCTCTGGGTCGTCGTCGCCGCGCTGGTGCTCTGGAGCATCGTGATGTGGGCGGCCGAACGCGTCGCCACCCAGAAACGCGACGAACGGAACGTCACCATCGTCGACGCGATCGTGATCGGGCTGTTCCAGTGCATCGCGCTCATCCCCGGCGTCTCGCGGTCCGGCGCCACGATCAGCGCCGGCCTCTTCCGCGGACTGAACCGGGTGGCGGCGACCCGCGTCTCGTTCTTCCTCTCGATCCCGGCCCTCGTGGCGGCGGGCGGCTACGAAGGGGTCACGCAGGCGGGCGCGATCAGTGCATCCGTCGGCTGGCTCCCGACGATCCTGGCGACGATCGTCAGCCTGGTGGTCGCGTACGCGGCGATCGCCTGGCTGCTGCGCATCGTCGCCCACCACCCGATCACCGTGTTCATCTGGTACCGCATCGGGCTGGCACTGCTCGTCGCCGTGCTGCTGCTGACCGGCGTCATCACCGCGACCTGACCGTCGACATCACCGCGACCTGACCGTCGACTGCTTCAACGCCGCACGACGCACGCCCACCTCGTCGCGACGTCTGGCCACCAGCCAGCTGACGTCACGTCCGAACGACTCGACGAGCAGAGCCAGCGCGAACGCTACGAGCGCGATGTCGATGCCGGGCAGAAGGCCGGAGGCGGCGATCGCGAGGGCGATGCCCGCGACGGCCGTCACCACCTTGCGCCAGTAGCGGGGCGGGAGCTGCCGTCGCATCCACGGCAGCACCCATCCGGCCGCCACGAACGCGTACCGCAGCAACCCGATGGCCACAACCCACAACCCCATGGTCTGCGCGACGAAGACACTGAGCACGAGGAGGAGGAACGCATCCACCTCCATGTCGAACCGGGCGCCGAGCTCGCTCGTCGTGCCGGTGCGTCGCGCGACCCAGCCATCGACCGCGTCGAGCGCGAGCGCGGGCACGACGAGTGCGACGAGCAGCCCGATGGAGATCGGCGCGGTGAAGGACGCGACGACCAGCCCGGTGATCACACCGACGATCGTGGAGCGCATTGCGGTGACGATGTTCGCGGAACCGAATCGGGCGGAGCGGCGACGCCGCAGCCCCCGAACGACCAGGGCGTTCGACACCAGTAGGTAGGCGAGAACAGCCACCCAGCCGGATGGCGGCAGCAGGGCCATCCGCCACTGCACGACCAGCACGCCCATGAACAGCACGAGCGCTGCACCGGCTGATGCCCAGCCGATCGCTTCGAGTTGAACCCTTTTCACATGCGTCTCGTGTCTCTCTCGACGGCACCTCGTCCGTCGACGGCACCTGTTGCCGTTAACACGCCGAGCGCGCACCATTGGTTCACCGAGGAGGAAATGTGCTCGAAGCCACTGCCTTCTGGACCGAGAAGCCGGGCGCCGGCGCTCTCCGATCCCAGACCCTTTCGCCTCCCCGCGACGGCGAGGTGCTCGTCCGCACCCTGTTCAGCGGTGTGAGCCGCGGGACCGAGACGTCCGTCTTCGGCGGCCACGTGCCGGCGAGCGAGCACGAACGGATGCGGGCGCCGTTTCAGGAGGGCGACTTCCCGGGCCCGGTGAAGTACGGCTATCTGAACGTCGGCGTCATCGAGCAGGGACCGCCGGAGCTGCGCGGACGAACTGTCTTCACCCTCTTCCCCCACCAGTCCGCGTTCGTCGTCCCGGCCGATGCCGTCGTGCCCGTGCCTGACGGGGTGCCGCCCCGGCGCGCCGTGCTCGCGGGCGCCGTCGAGACCGCCGTCAACGTGCTGTGGGATGCCGCACCGCTGGTCGGCGACCGCCTCACAGTCATCGGGGCCGGGATGATCGGGTGCTGCGTCGCGCGGCTCGCTCAGGGCATCCCCGGGGTCGAGGTCACGCTCGTCGACATCGACCCGGCGCGGCGCTCCCTCGCCGAGCGGCTCGGCGTGGCCTTCGCCGAGCCGGACGCGGCTCCGCACCATCGCGACCTCGTGATCAACACGAGCGGTTCGGATGCCGGGCTGCGGCTCGCCCTCGAGACCGTCGTCACCGAGGGCGAGGTGATCGAGGCGAGCTGGTACGCCGACCGGCCGGCGTCGCTGATGCTCGGCGCCGACTTCCATTCGCGGCGCCTCACCATCCGGGCGAGCCAGGTGGGGGCTGTCTCCCGCCGTCGTCGGGACACCCGGACCACGAGCGACCGCCTCGCCCTGGCCCTGGACCTCCTGCGCGATCCGGTCTTCGACGCTCTGCTCACGGCCGAGTCGTCGTGGCGGGACCTGCCCGAGGTGCTGGCGGGGCTGGCCGAGGGCCCGAGTTCCGACCTCTGCCACACGATCGATTGGGGAGATGCCTGATGCCGTTCTCGGTGACCGTGCGAGACCACATCATGATCGCGCACAGCTTCACGGGCGAGGTCTTC
This sequence comes from Leifsonia sp. 10N434, assembly GCF_056394405.1. NCBI lineage: Bacteria > Bacillati > Actinomycetota > Actinomycetes > Micrococcales > Microbacteriaceae > Leifsonia > Leifsonia sp. 10N434. Next base: position 523,804 of record NZ_JBFTHV010000001.1, read on the forward strand.
GGACCCGCGCAGCGGCTGCACGGCGCGACCTTCGTCGTCGACGCGACGTTCGGCGCCGACGACCTCGATCCGGATGGCGTCGTGGTCGACATCGGGCTCGCGACCGCCGCCCTGTCGGAGATCACCGGCTCGCTCACCTACCGCAACCTCAACGACGAGCCCGCGTTCGCCGGCACGAACACGACGACGGAGGTGCTCTGCCGGGCGATCGCCGACCGGCTCGCCGAGCGCGTCGCCGACGGGCCGCTCGGCCGGGGCGGGAACCTGACCTCGATCACCGTCACCCTCCACGAATCGCACGTCGCGTGGGCGAGCTATTCGAGGTCGCTATGAGTGCGCATCCGGACACGCCCGTGTTCTTCGCGGTCCCCGACGTCATCGACGATCCGAGTCGGGTAAGCGGCGGCAACCTGTACGACCAGCGCGTCCGCGACGGGCTGCGAGCGGACGGCTGGGATGTGCGGATGGCGCTCGTCGGCGACGACGACCGGCAGACCGCGGCCGCCCTGACCGCCCTGCCGGACGGCGCCCTGGTGCTGCTCGACGGGCTCCTCCTCGCCCGCGAATCCGCCGCTGTCGCCGACCACGGAGCACGACTGCGCCTCGTCGTTCTCGCGCACATGGTCGCAGGCGAGCTGACCGACGACGAGCGCGCCGCGTTCCGGGTCGCTCCGCGCATCATCGCGACGAGCGGCTGGACACGTTCCGAGCTCATCGCGCAGGATGCGGCGGATCCGCACCGCATCGTCGTCGCCCGCCCGGGGACGGACGCCGCACCGGTGACGACGGTGTCCGCATCCGGTGGGCGGTTGCTCTGCGTCGCGACGGTCGCGCCGCACAAGGGCCAGGATCTGCTCGTGCAAGCCCTGGCCGGGTTCGCCGACCTCGAGGGCTGGACCTGCATGATCGTCGGATCACTGGCGGCAGCTCCGGACTTCGTCGCCGAGCTGAAGGATGCCATCGCGTCGGCCGGACTCGCCGAGCGGATCACGTTCACCGGGGTGCTCACCGGCCCGGCGCTCGACGCGGCGTACGGCCGGGCGGACCTCGTGATCCTGCCGTCGCGTACCGAGAGTTACGGCATGGTGGTCGCCGAGGCCCTGGCGCGCGGCATCCCGGTGCTGGCGAGCGGTGTCGGCGGCATCCCCGAGGCGATCGCCCGGAGCGAGGCGGGCATGATCGTATCGCCCGACGACCCGTGGGCGTTGGCCGTCGTTCTGCGTCAATGGTGGGCCAGTGCCGATCGGCGCCGGGAGCTCACGGCGGCGGCACTCGAGGCGCGCGCCACAGCGCGGCGGTGGAGCGACACTACCGCGATCGTCGCAGCGGCGCTCGAGGCCGCCGTCACAACACGCGCGGTCGGGGAAGTGGTGGCGCGATCATGACAAAGGTGGTCGAGGTCAGCAGCGACTGGCTCGCGCTGCGCGAGGCCGAGGACGCGCGCGCCCGTTCCGGCGACCTCGCGCGGAACGTCCGTGCCCTTCTCCCCGTCGGACCGATCACCGTCCACGATCTCGGCAGCGGCACCGGGTCCATGATGCGCTGGCTCGCACCTCAGCTGCCGGGCCCGCAGACCTGGGTGCTCCACGACTGGAACGCGCGCCTCACCGCGCACGCACGCGATCCCGAACCTCCCCGGGATCTGTCCGGGTCCCCCGTCTCGATCCGCACCCGCCTGGGAGAACTGGCGGAGCTCGCCGCAGGTGACCTTGCCGGTGCCTCGCTCGTGACGGCGTCGGCCCTGCTCGACGTGCTGACCTCCCGCGAGGCGCACGCGATCGTCACCGCCTGCGTCGCGGTCGGTGCACCGACGCTCCTGTCGCTCAGTGTGGTCGGCGAGGTCGAGCTGCGACCCCGCGATCCACACGACCTGCTCGTCGAGAGCGCGTTCAACGCTCATCAACGACGGGAGGTGCACGGTCGCAGGCTGCTCGGCCGGTACGGTGCTCCGATCGTCCGCGGGCTCTTCGCGGAGGCGGGGTGGAAGGTGCGCACGGCGCGGACGAGCTGGCGATTGGACGACCGCGACCCCCGGCTGCTCGCCGAGTGGTTCGACGGCTGGGTCGATGCCGCCGAGGAGCAGTCCCCCGCGTTGCGCGAGCACGGCGCCGCCTACCGGGAGCTGCGTCGGGCCCAGGCGGATCGCGGGGAGCTCTCGGTGGTCGTGTATCACCTCGATCTGCTGGCGTGGCCGCGATGACTCGTCGCATCGCCCTCGAACGCGCCCGCGCCGTCGTCGGCTCGCGGTGGTTCCGGCTGACCGTTCGGGTCGTCATCGGCGGAGGTGTGCTGGTCGCCATCGTCGCCCGGGTCGGCACCGGGCCGTTCCTCCACGGGCTGCAGAGCCTCAACGGGGCCGCGATCGGCGCGGCGGTCGTTCTGGCCGCGATCGCGACGGCGGCGGCTGCCTGGCGGTGGCAGCTCATCGCCCGACGCCTCGGCGTCGGGCTGGGCTGGCCGACGGCGGTGGGCATGTACTACCAGTCCCAGTTCCTCAACACGGTGCTGCCGGGCGGGGTGATCGGGGACGTGCAGCGGGCGGTCGGCCACGGCCGCCGTGCCGACAGCGTCGGGATGGCCGCGCGCGCCGTCGCGGTCGAACGCACGGTCGGTCAGGTGGTGCAGCTCGGGATCGCCGTGGTGATCGTGATGCTCTTCGGAGCCGAGTTCGAGGGCGTCCTGTTCCCCGCGATCGGCGCGATTCTCGTCGTGCTGGCCGTTGCTGCCATCGCGGCGGCCTGGGCGAGCATCCGGGTCAGGCGCGTGCTGCGGCACGAGGTGGACGAGCTCCGCGCGGGACTGGGCTCCCCCGCGGTCGCCATCCAGGCCGTCGCCGCCTCGGTCGTGGTCGTCTGCTGTCACGTGGCGACGTTCGCCGTCGCGACGTTCGCGGTGGGCCTCGACGTGCCGCCACTGCGACTGCTGACGCTCGCGATCGTCGTGCTGCTCGCCGCCTCCATTCCCTTCAACATCGGCGGATGGGGGCCCCGCGAGGGAGTCGCCGGCTGGGCCTTCGCGGTCGCCGGCCTCGGCGCAGCCGCCGGGGTCTCCGCGGCGACCCTGTTCGGCGTGCTCGCGATCCTCTCGGTCGCGCCCGGCGTGATCGTGGCGCGGCTCGCATCCCTCATCACCAGGAGGTCTCATCGTGATCGACAAGCCCTACGTGACCCTCAGCTGCGCGATCTCCCTCGACGGGTACCTCGACAGCGTCGACCCGCCGAGGCTCGCCCTCTCGAACGCAGCGGACTTCGATCGGGTGGATGAGGTCCGCGCGCACCACGACGCCATCCTGGTCGGGGCGCGCACGGTGCGGTTGGACAACCCGCGCCTGCTGGTGCGCAGTGCAGAGCGGCAGGACCGGCGGGTGGCATCCGGATTGGCGCGCACGCCCTGGAAGGTGACCGTGACGGCGACGGGCGACCTCGACCCTGAGGCCGCGTTCTTCACCGACGGCGACGCGACGAAGCTCGTGTACTGCCCGCGCTCGGAGGCGGCGCGCATCCGCGGGCGGCTCGGCGATGCCGCGACGGTGGTCCCGCTCGGCGACGTCGTGGTGATGGCCGACCTGCTCTCGGAGCTGGCGGATCGGGGCGCGCGGCGCGTCATGGTCGAAGGCGGCGGCACCACGCTGACGCAGTTCCTCGCGGCGGATCTCGTCGACGAACTCCATGTCGCCGTCGCCCCGCTCTTCGTCGGAGACCGGCGGGCTCCCCGCTTCGTCGGCGACGGCGCCTTCCCGTGGACCGCCGACCGGCGTGCCGAACTCGCCGGCGTGAAGCAGGTCGGCGACGTGGTGCTGCTGCGCTACGCGTTGTCCGACCGGTTCGTGCGCGAACCCGACGCGTCACCCGTGTGCCCGGAGCCCCGGGCGACCGCCCGGGACCGGTCGTGAGCGGTACCCCGACGGCGCCCGCCCAGAGGTCGTCCACTCGGACGCGTGCCCGCACCGTCAGGACGGCCATCGCGACGGTGCTGTCGGCGATCACGCTCTTCGTCGTCTCGCTGGCCCCCGGCGTGATTGCGTCAGGTTCGGCGCTGGCGCTGGCTCGGATCCCGCTGGAGAGCATCCTGGCGCTCATCGTGCTGGCGTTCGTTCCCTGGCGCTGGGTGCGCCGTATCGTCGCGACGGTCGTCGCCGTCGTTCTGGTGCTCGCCACGCTCACCGCCGCCCTCGACCGCGGATTCACCGCGACCGTCGGCCGACCGTTCGATGTGGTGACCGGCTGGCCCGAGCTGGTGGATGGGTACGGCGTTGTCAGCGATGCGACGGGATCGATCGCAGCGGTCGCCATCCTGGTTCTCGTGGTCGTCGCGACGGCCGGGCTCATCGTCGCGGTCGCTGCCTCGCTGCTGCACCTCGCCGCGATCCTCGGCCGCGGGCGGCGGATCTCGCTCATCGGGGTGTCTGCTCTCACCGCGGGCTGGGTCGTGCTCGCGCTCGTCGGCGCGCAGCTCGTGCCCGGCGAGCCGATCGCGGCGTCCGATTCCGTCGCGGCAGCCGTGGCGAAGACCGATCAGCTGGGCGCTGCTGCGCGAAGCCAGGCGGCATTCGACCAGGCGGCGGCGACGGACGCGTATGCATCGCAGCCCGCATCGAAGCTGCTCACCGGGCTGAAGGGAAAGGACGTCATCGTCGCGTTCATCGAGAGCTACGGGCAGGTGGCCGTGCAGAACACCCCCTTCTCCAGCGGGGTGGATGCCGTGCTCCGAACGGGAAACGCCCAGCTGGCCGCGAAGGGCTACTCCGAGCGCAGCGCGTTCCTGACGTCGTCGACGTTCGGCGGGATCAGCTGGCTCGCCCACTCGACACTGCAAACCGGCCTGTGGATCGACTCCCAGCAGAAGTACGACCAGGTCACATCGGGCACCCGCTTCACCCTCAGCGACGCCTTCAGCAAGGCGGGCTGGCAGACGATCAGCGACGTGCCGTCGGACACGAAGCCGTGGCCGGTCGGGCGCTCGTTCTACCACTACGGCAGCCAGCTCAATGCGACGAATGTCGGGTATGCGGGCCCGAAGTTCAGTTACGCGCGGGTTCCCGACCAGTACACCTGGTCGTACTTCCAGCAGCACGAACTGGCGAAGCCGCACAAGCCGCTGATGGCCGAGATCGACTTCGTGTCGTCGCACACGCCCTGGACGCCGCTGCCGCACCTCGTGCCGTGGGCATCGGTCGGCGACGGCTCGATCTACGACCCGCAGCCCGCGCAGGGCCTGCCGCCCAGCGTCGTCTGGCAGGACCCGCGTCACGTGCAGCAGGTCTACGGCCAGTCGATCGAGTACTCGATGAGCAGCCTCTTCTCGTTCCTCACCACCTTCGACGATCCGAATCTGGTGCTGGTCGTGCTCGGCGACCACCAGCCGGCCACCGAGGTCAGCGGAACGGGCGCGAACCACGACGTTCCGATCAGCATCATCTCGAAGGACCCCGCTGTGATGGACCGCATCTCGTCGTGGAAGTGGGAGCCGGGCATGCTGCCGTCGGCCGCGGCGCCGGTGTGGCGGATGGACGCGTTCCGCGATCGGTTCCTCGCGGCGTACGGGGGCTGAGCCCTCCGGCTGTGCTCGTCGTCGGCTGAACTCTACGGCGACGCGGGGAAGGATCGGCGCGCCACGAGCACGATGATCCCCCCAGCGAAGACGAGCGCCGCACCCGCGAACGGCAGCCAGCCGAGGCCCGGCCCCGCCAGAACGGCCGCTCCGATCGCCGCTCCCGCACCGATGCCGATGTTCGCCGTCGAGTTGACGAGAGCGCCGATCACTTCGGGAGACGCGCCACGGGTGCGGATCGCCGCCGTCTGGAACACCGAGGCGACACCGCCGAACCCCGCACCCCAGAACGCCGTCGCCGCCAGCACGCCCCCGAGTGCCGGGTACGCGATCCCGAGCGCCACCAGTCCGACCGTCACGACGCTGAGCAGCATGATGACCGCGGTGCGAGGCCGGCGATCGAGATTGGTCGCCGCGAACCAGGTGCCGAGGAGACCGACGGCGCCGACGCCGAGCAGTACGGGACCGACACCCGCCGCCGACAGCCCAGCCGCCAACAGGAGCACGGAGATGTAGGTGTATACGGTGAAGTGCCCCAGATAGACGACCGCGTTCGCCGTGGAGACGATTCCGAGCCGGATGCGACGAGCCCCGGCGCCCTCTCCCTTGTGGCTCGTGCCGCCGCAGGGCACGGCCGGAAGCAGCAGGGCGACGATCACCACGGTCAGGGCGCACACCACCGCCAGTACGCCGAACGCGGCACGCCATCCCAGCGCGGTTCCCAGCGAGGTCGACAACGGCACCCCGAGAACGAACCCGGCGGAGGCGCCGGCCGTGACGAGCGCGAGGGCGCGCCCGGTGTACGCCGCCTGCACCAGACGGGAGGCGTATCCGATGCTCACCGAGAAGAACAGGGCGTGGGCGATTCCGCCGAAGGCCCGACCCGCGGCGAGCACGGCGAAGTTCGGCGCGACCGCGACGACGACATTGCTCAGTGTGTATGCGACCAGGGTGGCCAGGAGCAGCCGCTTGCGCGAGATGCGGGCGGTCCACAGGGTCAGCGGCACCGCGAGCACGGCGACCATGAAGGCGTACACCGTGACGAGGAGCCCGGTGATCGAGTCGGACACCCCGACCTCGTCGCCGATCGCCGGCAGCAGGCCGACCGGCAGCATCTCCGTCGTGACCGCGAGGAAGGTCGCGATGGTCAGTGCGAACAGTCCCCCGGCGGCCGCGCGCACGGTTCCGGGCCGCCAGGCCGACGCGACAGACATGAAGCGATGCTAGCTTGACCGAGAGCCGAGCTTCTCGGCGATTGAACTGTTTGCGCGGCTCGCTCGTGTTCTTGGTGTGGTCTCCACCGGTAGAGGCTCGGATCGGAAGCAGGTGTTCAGATGACTGACGCAGGTGTTCAGGTGGCGCAAAGAGGTCAGGGGCTTCTCTGGGTCATGCGGATTCTGAGTGCGATCGTGCTGGTCGTGACCGGCGGGATCCACCTCTACCTCATCTTCAACGGCGTCGGAGGGCTGCTCGGCGTGCTCTTCACGCTCAACGCCATCGCGGGAATCGTTCTGGGGATCGGGATGCTCACGCTGCATCGCGGGCTTCTCGCGCTCGCGACGGTGCTGAGTCTGCTGTTCATCATCGCGAGCCTCATCGCCCTTCTGCTCGCGCTGACCGTGGGCCTGTTCGGCATCACAGAGACGTGGACCTTCACCCTCGTGCCGGAGACGGTCATCATCGAGGCGATCGGCGTCGTGGTGCTCGCCATCACCTCGGTGGTCGTGCTGCGCGCCCGGCGGGCGGGCTGACCGCCGGTCCGCTCGGACGCGCGCGACCGTTCAGGGACGGGCGGAGTCCCCGCCGTCAAGCCTGCGCGGTGCCGGCGATCTGGGTGTTGAAGGGCAGGAACGGCGTGTGGAGCCGGTAGTGCTCCACTGCGACGGTCTCGAATCCGGCGGCGCGCAACGACTGCTCCAGGTCCCGTTCGCACGAGCAGCCCTCGAAGGTCCAGGCCCACGGCCGGCGGAAGAGGCGCTGAGCGGCGCGGGTCGGCGTGCCGGCCTTCGCGACCACGTGCTCGACGAAACGGAAGGTGCCCCCTGGGCGCAGGATGCGACGGATCTCGGCGAGCACGGCGGCCGGGTCCTGCACCGAGCAGAGCACGAGCGAGGAGATCACGGTGTCGACGCTCCGGTCGGGCAGACCGGTCTGCTCGGCCATCCTGTCCCGCAGGTCGAGCTGAACGCCTTCGCGGAGCGCGGCGGCGCGCAGGCCGCCGTGCATGTAGCGGTTCGGTTCGATGGCGATGAGAGTGCCGCCCGCAGGGAGGTAGCCCAGGTTGGCGCCGACCCCGGAGCCGATCTCCACGACCTTGCCCGGGAGCTCCGCGAAGACGCGCTGCTTGCGACGGCGCAGGCTCCGCTCCAGGTACGGCCCCATCGCCCGGAAGAACGCGGCGTTGAAAGGGCCGCGACCGCGGTGCAGCTCGAATTCCGTGGTCGTCGGGGTCGGGGTCGTGGGCGTGGTGTTCGTTTCGGTCATGGCTGCTCCCGTGGGTTCGTGGTCGATCGCTCGATCGATCGCTACCAGCGTGCGCGACGGCCGTGGGCCGCGTCAGGCGTAGAACTACCTCAGTTCGCCGACGACGTGCGGTCGTGCTGACCGGCGTACCAGCTCGCGATCTGGGCCCGGGATCGGAAGCCGAGGCGCAGGCGGATCCGTTCGACATGACCCTCCGCGGACCGCTCGTCGATGCCCAGCTTCGCGGCGATCTCGCGGTTCGTGCGTCCGGCACTGACCAGTGCGGCGACCTCGGATTGCCGGGGTGTCAGCCGCGCCGTGCCGTTTCGCGAGGCGCGCAGGCCGAGGAATCGGCGGATGGTCGCCACGAGCCGGTCCGTGTCGCCGGCGTACGGCAGATGCGAACGGCCGGGCAGCAGGACGAGCTCGGCGCCCGGGATGCCCGCGGCGAGCGCTTCGGCTTGCGCGACCGGAGCGGCACGATCGTGCTCCCGGTGCACCGCCAGCGTCGGAACGCTCACGTGAGCGAGGAGGTCGCTCACGTCGAGGGAATAGCTCAGCTCCAGCAGCGATCGTGCCGTGGCGGCCGTCGACGACGCCCGCTGGTAGCGGCCGAACTCCCTGCGCGACGCGCCATGGGCGTCGGGGGCGAAGATGTCGGTGAGAACGTCGGAGCCGAGCCCCCAGTGCGACTCGACCAGCCCCAGCACGTGCTCCCGTGCATCCGGTGGTGAGATCTCGGTGCCGGTCACCCAGCCGCCGTAGAGCACGAGGCGCCTTACGGTCTCCGGATGCTCGGCTGCCCACGCGACGGCGACGAGCGCTCCCATCGAGGTGCCGATGAGGTCGAACGGTTCCGCGCCGAGGGTCGCGACGACCGCGGCCAGCTGCTCGAGCTCGTACTCCAGCGACGGCGGCCGGGTCATCGGTCCTGACAGGCCGCATCCCGCGCGGTCGTAGCGCACGAGGCGGCGCCCCTCAGCCAGGCTCTCGTAGAACGCGCGCTCCTCCGGCAGGTCCCAGCTCAGCTGCAGGTGGCCGATCCAGCCGGACACGTAGACCATCGGCCTTCCGTCGCCGAGGGTCGCATACGCCAGCTCCGTGCCGTCTGCCGTCGTCAGCTGCGCGATGCGTTGCTGCATGCCTCCATTGTGGTCACGCCTCGCCGGTTGAGCCAGGTCGGCCCACCCGCGGTCAGCCGACCGGGACTTCGCTCGCCTCCTCCTCGGTCGCCGCGCCGCGGAACTGCGTCATGTAGAGCTCGTAGTAGGCGCCGCGCTTCTCCAGCAGGGTGGCGTGGTCGCCCTGCTCGACGATGTCGCCGTTCTCCATCACCAGGATGGTGTGCGCGTCGCGGATCGTCGACAGGCGGTGAGCGATGACGAACGACGTGCGGTCGGTGCGCAGGGCCGCCATCGCGTGTTGCACGAGCAGCTCGGTGCGGGTGTCCACCGACGATGTCGCCTCGTCGAGGATGAGCAGCGACGGGTTCGCGATGAAGGCGCGCGCGATGGTGATGAGCTGTCGCTCGCCCGCCGAGACGTTTCCTCCGTCGGACTCGATGACGGTGTCGTACCCGTCGGGGAGCTGCCGCACGAAGCGGTCGACCATGGTCGCCTTCGCGGCCTCGATCACTTCGTCGTCCGTCGCGTCGAGGCGGCCGTAGCGGATGTTCTCGCGGATGGTGCCTGAGAACAACCAGGCGTCCTGAAGCACCATGCCGACCTGGCCGCGCAGTTCGGCGCGGGAGAGCTCGGTCGTGTCGATGCCGTCGAGGCGGATGGCGCCAGCGTTCAACTCGTAGAACCGCATGATCAGGTTCACCAGCGTCGTCTTTCCCGCGCCGGTCGGCCCGACGATCGCGACCGTTTGACCGGGCGAGACCGCAAGGCTGAGATCGGTGATGAGCGGGGTCTCGGGGTCGTACGAGAACGTGACGTCCTCGAGCTGCACCCGGCCGTCGGCGCGCTCCGGAAGGTGCTGCGTCTCGTGGTCCGGCGTCTGGTCGTCGGCGTCGAGGAACTCGAACGTGCGCTCCGCCGACGCGACACCAGACTGCAGCATGTTCGCCATGCCCGCGATCTGGCCGATCGGCTGCGAGAACTCGCGCGAGTACTGGATGAACGCGGTCGCGTCACCGATGGTCATCTGACCGGAGACGACGCGCAGGCCGCCGACCACCGCGATGAGCACGTACGAGAGGTACGAGACGAAGTTCATCGCCGGCATGATCATGCCGGAGACGAACTGGGCGCCGACCATCGACGAGTAGAGCTTCTGGTTGCGAGCGTCGAACTCTTCGAGCATCACGCCGTCGCGGCCGAACGCCCGCACCAGCTCGAGGCCGGAGAAGGACTCCTCGATGTGGCCGTTCAGCGACCCGGTCGCGTTCCACTGCTGCTTGAAGAGCTTCTGCGACCGGGAGCCGATCACACCGGCGATCACGCCGGACAGCGGGATGGAGATGAGCGCGATCAGGGCCAGCTGCCACGAGACGATGAACATCATGATGCCGATGCCGATGACCATCAGCACCGACTGGATCAGCTGCGAGAACGCTTGCTGCAGCGCCGTCTGGATGTTGTCGACGTCGTTGGTGACACGGGACATCAGGTCGCCGCGCTGCCGGGTGTCGAAGTAGCGGAGCGGCAGCCGGTTGAGCTTCTTCTCGATGTCGGCACGCAGCCCGTAGACCACCCGCATCACCAGGCCGTTCAGGATGTAGCCCTGCCACCACTGCAGCAGCGATGCGACCAGATACATCGCGATCACGATCATGAGCAGGCGCCCGAGTTCGACGAAGTCGATCCCCTGCCCCGGAGTCGCTCCGGAGCCCGCCAGCACGTCGGCGAACTGGTTCTGGCCGGCGGCGCGCGCTGCCGCGACCGCCTGATCGAGCGTCAGGTTGGCAGGCAGGCTCAGCCCGATGGAGCCGCGGAAGATCACGTCCGTGGCGGCGCCGAGGATCTTCGGCGCGATGACGATCAGGGCGACCGAGACCACGACGAGCAGGGTGACCCAGGTCATCCCGAGCCATTCCGGCTTCAGCAGTGAGAGCAGCCGCTTGAACGACGGCCAGAAGTGCTCCGCCTTCTTGGCCGGCGTGCCGCCGAACAGGTCGCCGTCCGCCTCCGTGGGCACGAACTCGTCGTCGATGCCTTCGAGCACCGCCTCGACGGCGGATTCCTTCGCGGCGAGGTCGACGTCGGTCTTCGCCTTCTTCGGCGTCTTCGTCTTCTGCGTGCGGGCCATCTCAGGCCACCTCCAGGCTCAGCTGCGACTCGACGATCTCGCGATACGTCTCACTCGTCTCCAGCAGTTCGTCATGCGTTCCGTAGGCGACGACGCGTCCGTCGTCGAGGACGATGATGGCGTCGGCCTCGCGGATGGTGGACACCCGCTGGGCCACGACGATCACGGTCGCGTCTCCGGTGGAGCGGGCGAGCGCCTCGCGCAGCCGGGCATCCGTAGCGACGTCGAGCGCTGAGAACGAATCGTCGAACAGGAACACCTTCGGCCGCGCGACGAGCGCCCGCGCGATGCAGAGCCGCTGTCGCTGACCTCCCGAGACGTTCGTGCCGCCCTGGGCGATCCGCTCCTCGAGCCCGTGCTCCTTGGCGCGCACGAACGGCTCGGCCTGAGCGATCCGCAGCGCCTCCCAGAGCTCGTCGTCCGTGGCATCCGGGTTTCCGAACCGGAGGTTGCTCGCGATCGTCCCCGAGAAGAGGTACGGCCGCTGCGGCACCAGCCCCAGCACACCCGAGAGCTGCCGGCGGGTGAGGGAGTCGACCGCAACGCCACCGATGCGCACGTGACCGGACTGCGGAGTGAACAGGTTGGCGATCACGGAGACCAGGGTGGTCTTTCCCGCTCCGGTGGAGCCCACAATCGCCGTGATCTTGCCCGGCTCGGCGGTGAACGTCACGTCGCTGAGCACCGGCTTCTCGGCCCCGGGGTACCCGAAGGTCACACCGTCGATCTGAACCGTGCCGTCGGCCGGCTCGGCACCGGAGACGGCGGCGCCCTGCTGCGACGGGGTCGCGCTGAGCACCTCGTCGATGCGCTCGGCGCAGACCATCGCGCGCGGGATCATCATGGCCATGAAGACGCCCATCATGACCGCGGTGAGGATCTGAAGGAGGTACTGGAGGAACGCGGTCAGCGCGCCGATCTGGATCTCTCCGGAGTTCACACTGTGGCCGCCGAACCACAGCACGGCGACCGTCGCTACGTTCAGGATCAGCATGATCACCGGGAACATCAGCACGAAGATGTTGCCCACCCGCACCGACACCCGCGTCAGCGCCAGGTTGGCGTCGTCGTACCGCTCGCTCTCGAACCGCTCGCGCACGAACGCGCGGATCACGCGGATTCCGACGATCTGCTCACGGATGACCCCGTTGACGCCGTCGATGCGGTCCTGCATCTCGCGGAACAACGGCAGAAGTCGCCAGACCATCACGCCGACGACGACGAAGAGCACCGCGACCGAGACCCAGATGAGCCAGGACAGCGCGGCATCCACCTGCACGGCGAGGATGATGCCGGCGATGCACATGATGGGCGTCGACACCATGAAGTTGAGCGTGAGCAGCACGAGCATCTGCACCTGCTGCACGTCGTTGCTGTTGCGCGTGATCAGCGTCGGCATCCCCCACCGGGCGAGGTCGAGGGACGGCAGCTCGTCGACCTTGCGGTAGAACGAGCGGCGGATGTCGCGCCCCACCGACATGGACGCGCGGGCGCCGAAGTAGGTGGCGGTGATCGCCGCGATGACCTGCACGAAGCAGACCATCAGCATCATCCCGCCGGTCGACCAGATGTAGTCGGTGTCGCCGAGGGAGATGCCCTTGTCGATGATGTCTTTGTTGAGGGTGGGCAGGTACAGCGCGGCGAGCGTCGCGATCAGCTGCAGGATCACGACCGCCACGACCGATCGCCAATAGGGACGGGCGTAGTGTGCTGTCATTCGGAGGAGAGTCACGAGATTTCCTGTGGTCGCAGTGTAGGGAGGTGCGTGCGCGGGGCGGACGAACATTCCAATAAACCACAGTCGCCATCGGCATACGGCCGCGACGCCATAGTCTCATTCCCCCGAACAGACAACACCGTAGCGCGATCCGCCGACATCCGTCTCGCCGGAGGGGTGCCCGTCAGGGAAGGTAGGCGGCCAGCGGACGCAATGCGGGCTGCGACGACGGGTCGGCAACGGCGGCCGCGCCGACGGCGCACGCCGTGCTCAGGGCAGCTTCAGGGGACAGCCCGTCGCGCAGGACGATGGTCAGAGCGGCGCAGAACGCGTCTCCGGCGCCGACGGTGTTCACCGGCGTCGTCGCCACGGCGGGCACGGACGCGATGACCTCACCCCGCTCCAGCAGGGCCGCGCCCTTCGAACCGTAGGTGACAGCGACGAGCGGCGCATCCTGCAGCTCGGGCATCAGCGCGTACTCGGTCTCATTCACGATGAAGAGGTCGACGCGGTCGAGCACCGCCCTGGGCAGCTGCTGGGCGGGCGCCGCGTTCAGCGCGAGATAGCCGGGGACCCGGTCGGCGAGCTGCGACACCAGCTCCATCGAGATCTCGAGCTGGGCCAGCACGGTCTCGTCGTCGGAGAACTCGACGCCATCGATGTCGACGAGCGCGTTAGACCCTTCGCAGACCGCGATCTGGTTCTCGCCCTCGCGGTCGACCACGATGAGCGCCGTTCCCGTCGCCTCGCTCACCGTGGCGATGTGTGTGGTGTCGACGCCCGCCTCGACGAGCGCCGAGCGCATCCACCCGCCGTCGGCGTCGTCGCCCACCGCACCGACCATCCGCACCTCGGCGCCCAGACGCGCGGCGGCCGCGGCCTGATTGGCGCCCTTGCCCCCGGCGTCGCGGCGCAGCCGGCCACCGCCGATCGTCTCGCCCGGTTCGGGAAGCCGGTCGGTGATGGCGGTGAGGTCGACATTGATGCTGCCGACGACGGTGAGCTTCTGCACGCTGGGTCTCTCTGGGTTCCGGTGGACGCGGGCGGTCATGCCTGGGAGGCCTGCACCACTGAGAGGTGCCCGACCCGTGACGACACGATGCATTTCGCGAGGTAGATGGGCGTGCCGTCGAGCTCGGCGGTCTGCGTGAGGATGAGCACGGGGTCGTTCGCTCCGAGGTCGAGGAGCTTCGCGCGGGACGAACCTGCGACGTTGACGGCGATCTGGCACACCCCCGAACCGAACACGGGCCCGATGCGTTCGATGAGCTCCGCGAGCAGGGTGGCCGGCGCCTCGGCCGCGGCCTGGAGGTTCTCCGCGATGGCCGGGCTGACGTCGCTCAGGTAGCGCCCGGCGGGAAAGTGCTCCTGCACGATCGCGATGGGCTCGCCATCCTGCTCGATCACGCTCTCGCGGAACCAGGTGTTCGCGGCGAGGTCAAGAGCCAGCTTGTTCGAGACGAAGTCAGTCGTCGGCTGCATGGTGAACTCCACCGGCCGCACGGAGACTGCGCGGTCGCCGTCGGAAAGGGCCTGCTCGAACGGGCGCAGTTCTTCGAGTCCGACGCGCGGGATGCTCGTGGCGACGAATCGGCCGATCCCGCGGCGGGTGACGATGAGACCGTCCTCTTCGAGGAGCATGAGCGCTTCGCGCACGACTGTGCGGCTGACACCGAGGGATGCGCCGAGCTCGGTTTCGCGAGGCAGAGCGGAGCCGAGCGGGAACACGTGCCCGCGGATGCCCTCGGCGATGCGCGAGTACACCGCCACGCGCAACGGCTGACCGACCGTGGTGGTGAGGTCGCGTTCCAAGAACTGGTCGACGGTCATGGTCATCGCGGTGGCTCCTTCGCTCGTAAGCTCACGCAATTCAACCACAAAAAGGTGGTGTGTGCGCATGTCGTACCGAAGAGGTATAACATCGTACCCACCGCATCCACCGCGGTCCTGCAACGAAACAGTCAGACAAAGGAGTCGCCCCCGTGAGTTCCCCCACGCTCGACAGCACTGCGACGGCAGCTGCGCATCCATCGGCGCCGCCGCTCCACGGAGGGAAGGCCGTCGCACTCGTCGCCACGCTGATCCTCGGCGTGCTGTCGTTCCAGCTGAACGCCAGCATGATCACCCCGGCGCTGCCGGACATCGCCCGCGACCTGCACGAAGACGTCGGTGCTGTGTCACAGGTGTCGTCGCTGTTCTTCCTCGCCGGTGCGATCGGCGGCGTCGTGCTCTCGCGCTGGAGCGACTTCATCGGCCGCAAGCAGGCCCTGGTCATCGTGCTCCTGATGCTGGCCGCCGGCACACTGCTGTGCATGTTCGCGCCGAACCTCACCGTGCTGCTCATCGGCCGCGCGCTGCAGGGCGCGTCGAGCGCGGCGTTCCAGCTCTCGTACGTGATCTTGAGCGAGCGGATGAGCGCCAAGGTCTTCGGCACGACGCTCGGCATCATCACCGCGGTCAACGGCGGCGTCGGCGGCGTCGACGGCTACTTCGGCGGCCTGCTGGCGGACACCTTCGGCTTCCGCTCGATCTTCGTGGTGATCTTCCTAGTCGGCCTGGTCGCCCTCGCCTGCGTGCTGCTCGTGGTCCCCAAGACGTCCAAGCCGGTCTCCACCGGCCGCATGGACTGGTGGGGAGCCGCCGTGCTCTCGATCGCGCTCATCTGCGTCACGTTCTTCGTCTCGCAGGGTTCGTCTGCCGGCTGGACCGCACCGATCACCCTGCTCTACCTCGCGGGCACGATCGTCTCTCTCGTCGCCTTCTGGTTCGTCGAGAAGAAGCGCGTCACCCCGCTGATCGCCGTCGAGCACCTGCGCTCGCGCCAGGTGTGGCCGGTCATCGCCACCACGATCCTGACCCTGTCCGGGGTCTTCGCCGTGATCAACTTCACCGTCGTGCTGCTCAGCCAGGACACGAAGGTGGGCTTCGGCCTCGACGCCTCCACCTCGGCTCTCCTCTTCCTCGCGCCGCCCGCCCTGATCGGTGTATTCGCGGCGCCGCTCTCCGGCTGGCTGGCCGGAAAGCAGGGCTGGATCCGGATGCTGCGGGTCGGCATGGTGCTCTGCATCGCGGCGCTCGTCGTCATCAGCCTCCTGCCGCACAACGAGGCCGTCGTCTTCGCGATGATCGCGCTGCTCGGCCTCACCTACAACGGCCTCGTGCTGACGACCACGAACGGGCTGGGCGTGCTGCTCTCCCCGCCGGACGCGCCCGCAGCGCTCCCCGGCCTCAACGGCGCCGCGTTCGGCATCGGCGCGAGCCTCGGAATCGGTATCGTTGCTCCGTTCGCAGCGCAGGGGACGATCGCCGGCTACGGCACCGCGCTCTGGATCTCCGTCGGCATCACCGTGCTCGCCTTCGTCGCCAGCATGTTCATCGCGCCCCGCCGCGGCCAGACCATCTGATCCGCACCGAACCGCGGGCATCCGGATCACCTGGATGCCCCGCACCACGACCTGACACTCAGAAACACGGAGCAACCCGCATGACAACCATCGACACCCCTCGCCGCCCGGTCTACTTCGACTGCGACACCGGCATCGACGACTCGCTCGCCCTCGCCTACCTGCTGGCGTCTCCCGAGATCGAGCTCGTCGGCATCGGCACGGTGAGCGGCAACGTGAGCGCCGCCCAGGCCGCGGAGAACACGCTGCGCATCCTCGCGCTCGCCGGACGGGGCGACATCCCGGTCGCGGTCGGTGCGCACGACGCACTGACCCGCGCGTTCGAGGGCGGGGCGCCGCACGTGCACGGCTCCAACGGAATCGGCGAGGTCGAGCTGCCCGAATCCGGGCTCACGGCGATCGACCTGGACGCGGCGCAGCTGCTCGTGCGTCTCTCGCACGAATACGAGGGACGGCTCGAGATCATCACCGTCGGACCGACGACCAACATCGCCCTGGCCCTCCGGCTCGACCCGACGCTGCCCTCACGGGTGGTCGAGGTGACGGCGATGGGAGGGGCCGCGTTCGCCTCGGGCAATGTGACCCCGGTCGCCGAGGCCAACATCTGGAACGACCCGGAGGCGGCCGCCGAACTCATCGCCGCCCCCTGGCCCGTCGTGCTCGTCCCACTCGACGTCACGGTCGAGAACACGCTCGAGGAGTCCCACCGCCAGCAGCTTCTCGACTCCGACCGCCCGCTCGCCCGCGCTGTCGGCGAGATGCTCGACTTCTACTTCGACTTCTACGTCGAGCTCTACGGCCGCCGGAGCAGCGCGCTGCACGACCCCCTCGCAGCGGCGATCGCGGTCGGCGGCGTGGTCGCCACCAACGCGCCCCTGGTCGACGTGGTCGTGGATGCGACGCACGGCCCCGGCCGCGGTCAGACCATCTGCGACCTCCGCGGCCAGCGCCTCGGCCCGGTCGATCAGACGGGCGCGCACGTGCGCGTGGTGCTCGGCACCGACCGCCCGCTCGACGCCCACCTCGTGGAGCGGCTCACGGCATCCGTGTAGGGCGGCCGCCGAGGCGTGTCACCCCCGGGAGGAACCCGCGCCCGCGACGCCCTTGGTCAGCTCCCGCCGGTTCTTCTCGTAGCGGCCCTTGCCGATCGTGCGCCACAGGAACCGGACGGGCGCCGGCAGATTCTCGCGTTGCCACTCCGCTCCCCCGTCGGGCTGAGCCGCGAGAATCGCGCCGAGCGTCTCCCAGGTCTTGCCCTTGGGCGTCGCCTTGCGCCCGTGCTCGGCGAACCAGTCGATCTCCTTCGGAGTCAGCGTGGTCTCCATGACGGGAACGATGTTCGCCTCCTCGTCGGGCAGGTGAACGGCGAGGGCCGCGTTGATCCCGTCGAGAGCGGTCTGGATTGCTCGCGCATCCGCTTGCCGCCCGCTCGCCCGCCAGGCGGGTAGCGCCACATCCATCTCGTTCAGGTGCACGAGCAGCTCGGCGTGGTGCTGCTTCATCCGCTCGACGTGCACGGTGCACGTCGGCGCGCGCTCCTCGAGCGTTCCCCACAGGTGGGTGTCTTCGCCCTCGTGATGGGCGTGGAGGGAGACGGAGAGCATCGCGAGGTGGTCGCCCACGACATCCGCGTGCGCTCGATCGCCGTCGGCGACGCCCGAGACCAGCCTCGGTGCCTCGGCGAAGCCCGCGCGGAACAGCCGATGGATCTCGGCCATCCCACGGGCATCGCAGGTCTTGACGTCACCGCTCGGGCGCTTCGGCGCATCGCCGCTCGGGGGCAGGGCTGTCGCGGGCATGAGTCCTCCGTTCGTCGATGAACCGGCGAAGGCACTCTATTCGGACTGCGGGCGGGCGACAAGACTTGCGTGAGAATTGCTCACTCGTCGCGAGGTTCCGCCCCTACCCCCTCTGTGGCGCATCATCCGGAGGCGGTCACGCCCGTTCGATGTCGGAGAACAGACCGGTGAACGAGGATCCGGTGCCGATGAGCCGCTGGAAGAACTCGCCGGCAGCCGGAGTGGCGACGGCCGCGGACGCATCCTCGTAGCTGTCGAAGTACAGGTCGAGCGTCCGGTGCGCCGGCGTCGGGGTGCCGTCCTCCTTCGGCCAGACCTTGGCCGCCTCCAGGCGACGGAGCCCTGGAAGCCGTTCCGCCAGGGCGGACAGGCCGGGATAGTCGGCCTCGAACGCGGCGGGATCGGCCGGGTTGTCGATGATGAGGGTGATCTTGGTGGGCATGGTTTCTTCTTTCTCTAGGAGTTGATGGAGTCTCTAGGAGTTGTTGGAGGCGAGCCCGGTCATCGGGTGCCTGCTTTCGCGGTGCGGCCCAGGCGGATGGCGGAGACGAGGAAGAAGATCCCACCGAGGGTCGCGTAGCCGGCGAGCCCGACAAGTGACGGTGACGAACCGCTGGACATCAGGATGAACGCGAAGCCTGCGAGAACAGAGATTCCGCCGCTGATGATCATCGGCCACTGCCCGCCGAGACCGCGGCGGGTGAGCCCGACGATCAACTGAACAGCGCCGGCCGTGAGTGCCCAGAGACCCCACACGACCAACACGGCCGATGTGCCGGATGTCGCGGCGAAGCCGAGTGCGACCGCCGCGAGCAGGCTGAGCGCCATGTTCACGTAGAGCAGGGCAGCCGGTCGCGTGGAGCGCGTGGCACGGTGATCCACGACGGCCGCCGCAAGATCGAAGACCGGATAGAGAACCAGCAGGACAGCGACGAGCGGGCTGACCGCGGAGGCCGTGACCGCGACGACTGCGGCCCACACGACGGCGAATCCGAAGCGGATGAAGTAGAGGCGTCTGAGAGCACCGGCGATCGTCGCCGTGTTCCCGCTTGTGGTGATCGTGGTCACGAGGGTCCGTCCTTTTGGCTGTTATTCGATGTAGAATGACTAGTCACTCTACAAGGAGTAACCATAGGCACCGATGGACCAGGAACGCAAGCAGCGAAGGAGGAAACACCTATGATCGACACTGTGAAGCCGTCGATGCGCGAGCGTCTGATCGAGTCCGCGACCGAACTCTTCTACGCCAAAGGACTGCGCGCTGTGAGCGTCGACAGCGTCATCGAGCGCGCCGGCACGACGAAGGTCACTTTCTACCGGCATTTCAAGAGCAAAGACGATCTCGTCGTCGCCCACCTCGAGCTCCGTGCCAAGCAGGAACGCGACGGCATCACCGCGGCGATCGCGGCGAGCGACGACCCGGACGGCGTGTTCCAGGCGATCGCAGGCGCGCTGGGAACGATGGCCTGCGAGCAAGGGTTCAGAGGGTGCCCGTTCATCAACGCGGCAGCCGAGTATCCGGATCCCGCCAGCTCAGTGCGCCAGGCGGTCGACCAGCATCGCGCCTGGTGCCTGGCGACGTTCGAGGCGGTCGTGACCCCGCTCGGACTGCCCGACCCGCCGGCTGTCGCGCATGACCTCATGCTCATCCGCGACGGTGCGATGGTCGCCGGCTACCTCGACGACGCCGACATCCTGGCGGCGTCCTTCCTCCGGAGCGCTCGGGCTCTGACTCGCTCGAACGCCGAGTAGCGCGTGAAGCGTGCGACGATCGGTCGAAGGCCGAATGACTCCGTGCGTGCTCTTTAAGGCGGCATCCAAAGACCGCTTGGTGGCATTAGAGAGCTTCCACGTAGTGGAGACCCGCAACCGTTGTCTCCACAGGCGCGACGCCATCGGCTGACACGAGGAAGTCCACCGGACCGCTGCCCGTGCGGCGCACGACAGCAAGTGCTCGACCGTCGAACGTCGCATGCGCGGCACCGGCATAGTTCGAGCTGGGCGCCGGGTCGGCGCCACCGAAAGCGAGGAGTTCACCGTCGCCCGAGACCTGCACGGTCAGTGCTTTGTCGCGGTCGGTGAAAACACGACCTTCCGAGTCGGCGAGTGAGATGTCGATGAAGACGAGCCTGTCATCCGGGACGCCGGGATCAACCTCGATTTTCAGTACCGGCACCCCTGTCGCGGTCCGGAGGCTGTAGACCTCCGCCCTTTCTCCGCCACGAATTGCGGTCGCGATCAGCTCGCCAGCCTCGTACGGAACCTGGAACTCAGCCCTGAAGCGGTTCCGGGGGCCCGCCGCAGCGACGCCGAGAGACGTTGAATTGAGCGAAAGTTCGACCTCGTCGGCGTCGCTGTATACCTCGGCGGTGAGCGTTCGCCCTTCATTTCCGGACCAGGTCCACGAGCCGATGCTGTCGCTCCATGTCCACGGTCCCGCGTAGAAGGACGTACCGTCGGGGCGGGGTCGCTGAATGGCGATGTACGGTGCGGTGCGCAGGCCGAATACGATCTCGCGATAGTACGAAGCCGGTCGTCGATTTCCGATCAGGTCAATGTCGCCGCACCAGGCCGCGATCCATGGGAAGGGGCCGCCGTGGGTGGGCGCTTCCCCTTCCAGCAGATACTGTGGTCGGCCGATGCCGACCTCGCCGAGGTAGTCGAAGCCGGTCCAGGTGAAATCGCCGATTATGTGGCTGTTCTCTCGTACGAGCTGCCAGTTGACGTCGATGTGGGTGGGGAAGGTCTCGGTGCCTACGATGACACGGTTCGGGAAGAGTTCCTTGTCGATTTCGTAGCGGGCGTCGAGGTAGTTCATCCCGGCGATGTCGAGCACACCGAAGGATTCGGCCGTCTTCTCCGTCACCATCGGCGAGGCGCCGATCATGTTCATGAATTCGCCCGGACCGGACATCAGTGTGTTGATTCCGGCGCCCTCGTCGGCTCCAGCGCCTCGCTCGGCGGCGAGCTTTTTGATGTCGTCCATCACGGCGAGCATTCCGTTGACCGCATTGGTCACGAATCGTGTCGGATCGAGTTCACGCACTTTCTCGGCCAAGGCTCGCCCCGTGAGGCCACCTTCAGGAGAGCCGGTTTCGGGGATTTCGTTCCCGATCGAGTACATGATCACTGATGGGTGGTTGAAGTCTTTGGCGATCATGGCTTCGACGTCGCGCTCCCACCACTCGGCGAAATGGAGCGAGTAGTCGTTGGGCATCTTGCCCGAGGTCCACATGTCGAACGTCTCGTCCATTACATACATCCCGAGTCGGTCGCATGCTTCGATCATCGATGCGCTGAGTGGGTTGTGGGCTGAGCGGATCGCGTTGAAGCCTGCCTCCTTGAGAAGGCGAACACGGCGTTCCTCCGCGGCTGCGAAGGTGGCCGCGCCGAGGATGCCGTTGTCGTGGTGGATGCACGCGCCACGTAGTTTCACTGTCTCGCCATTGATCCTCAGGCCGTGCACGGGGTCGACCTGAAGGCGTCGGATACCGAACTTGGTGGCGGAGTGGTCGATGGGATCGTCTTCGAAACGAACGTTGACGTCCGCCGTATACAGCGCCGGGGACTCGGCTGACCAGAGGGCTGGGTCGGCGACGTAGAGTCGCTGCCGGCTGACGCTGGTGGTGTGCGCAGCAATCGTCACTCGTGCTGTTCCATTGGCGATCTCGGCGCCGGCCGGGTTGGCGAGGAGAGCCTCGAGGTCTACCGTGACGGGACGGTTCCGGGTGTTCTCGACAACGATCTCCACCTCGACGATCGCGCCCTCGGCGTCGATGTCCGGAGTCGAGACGCGCAGCCCGTTCGTTGGGATGTGCACGTCGGATCCGGTGAGCAGCCACACATCTCGGTAGATGCCGGCGCCGGTGTACCAGCGCGAGTCCTTGCCGCTACGGGCCTCGACCTCGAGGAGGTTTTCCTCTCCAGGCAAAAGGAACTGGTCGGCGTCGATGGTGAATCCGGAGTATCCGTACGGGCGCTGGCCCGCGAACGCGCCGTTGATGTACACCATGGCGTCGCGGTAGACGCCTTCGAACTCGAGCACGATCCGGCTGCCTGCGAGCTCGGCGGGGACGTTGAACAATTTGCGGTACTGGTACGCGCCATCCGGAAAGTACGCGACAGCGCCGTCGCCGTTCGGGTCTCGCTCTCGGGCGATCTGAGCGTCGTGCGGAACGACGATGTCCGTGTAAGGGGCAACTTCGCCGCCGAGCTCGGCAAACGGGTTGACCTTTTCACGGAACTGCCATCCGTCGTTGAACGGTGAACGCTTCATTGAATTTCCTCCTGTTGGACCTAGCCAGTCATCGCGTGCCGGATCAGGTCGAGAATCCCGAGGGTCTCGAGACTGTCGGCAAGTGGGTGGGTGGGGTGTTGGGTGAGTCCGGTCTCGATGGCCTCCCCGACGGCGGTGAGCATGGGCACGTACCCGAAGCCGCGCTTCTCGAAGGAGGTGACCTCGGGACTGCTGAGCGCGTCGGGGATCGAACCGCTGCGCGTCTCGAAGCTTGCGGCAGCCCAGAATGGCGCGGGCACGGTAATCCAACCGTCAGTGCCATTGATGGACGCGTTCGGCTCCAAGTACTCCACCATTGACGCACCGAGCTGGGCGAACCGGTGGTTGTCGTACTCCAGGGTGATGTGCTCAGCCAGGTCGACGCCGTCCGGTCTTATTCGCCCCGTAGCTGTGATGGCGCCGGGCCTGCCGAGCACATCGACAGCCAGTGTGACCGGGTAGATGCCTTGGTCGAGCAAAGCGCTGCTCGACCGCTCCGCGCTCCATCGTTCCGAGTCCGGCTTGTCGAACGGCAGACCGAACGACGCGCGCACGCTCCGCACCTCGCCGATGCTGCCGGCAGCGATTGCGTCGAGCATCGCACGATAGGCGGGATGGAAACGCATCCACATCGCCTCCATCGCAAATCGTCCGCTGTCGTAGGCAGCCGCGACGATCTGCTCCGCCTCAACTGCATTTGCGGCGATGGGTTTCTCGATCAGTACATGCTTGCCCCTCTGCAGAGCCGTGATTGCGAGCGTCGCGTGCGTCGAGTGGGGCGTCGCGATGTACACCATGTCGACTTCGGGCTCATCGAGCATGGCGCTGAAGTCGTCGTAGGCGCGTTCGAAGCCGAATTCGTCGCTGAGTTCGGCTGCCCTCGCCGCATCCCGGGAGCACACCGCGAAGCGTCGCGCTCCCGGGATGAGGGCAAGATCAGATGCGATGAGTCGGGACACCTGGCCGGTGCCCACGACCGCCCAGCCGAGTTCGCTCTGTTCCGTCATCGGATGGCTCAGTCAAGCCTGTGCTTCGGCGTCGTGTCGCTCCGCACGTCGCGCGGCGAGGTCCCGCTGGATCTGCGGCAGATTCTTGTCGATGTTGAGGAACCAGATGATGACACCCATCAGCGCGGCAACGATCAGGGGCAGCCAGAGGTAGAGGAAGATCTCCATGCTCACGGCCGACGCTGGCTGGGTTGCTGCCTGCCCGTCGTAGTTACCGGCGGCGAGCAGCCAGCCGACGAGTGCGACACCGAGACCGGCTCCGAAGTTCTGGCCGGCGGTCGCGGCAGCGTAGGTCATTCCGTCGAGGCGCACGCCGCTCTTCCACTCGCCGTAGTCGACGACGTCAGCGACCAGGGCGAACAGTCCAGCAGCGATTGGGATGCCTCCGACGGCGCGCACGAGGCCTCCGCTGATGAGCAAGGTGAGGTTGGTCGGATCGATCAGCGAGATCAGAGCACCGACGACAGTGACGACGACGCCGATGAGGATGAGCCTGCGCTTGCCGAATCGTCCGATGACGGCCGGCATGAACCACAGCCCGATGATGAGCGGGAGGATCTGGATGAGGCCGAGGAAGCTGTAGATGTTGGGGTCGCCGAGCACATCCTTCGCATAGTAGATTCCGACGCCTGCCGCTCCGGTGAGGAGGTAGTTGAGCAGGAAGAATCCGAACGCGAGGAAGAAGTACGGGTTGCGGAACAGGATGCGCAGCGTGGCGCCCAGGGGCAGCTTCTCACCGTCACCCTTCTTGATGGTGCCCTTGACGCGTTCCTTGGTGCCGAAGAAGACGATGAGGAAGGTGACGGCGGAGATCACGCCATAGACGATCGAGATGAATGTCCAGCCGCCCTGGCCACCGCCATTGGCGGTGACGATCGGGATGGTGATGAAGTTCACCACGAGGGTGGTCACGAGCGCGAAGAAGGTGCGGATGACCGTCAGAGAGACGCGCATCTTCGAGTTGCTCGTGATCACGGAGAGCAGTGTGTGATAGGCGAGGTTCGATCCGACGAAGCCGACCCCAAGGCACAGGAAGTACATGACGAAGGCGTAGACCTCCTTCGCCCCGGTCGGCATCCCCGCCGGGATATTGAACAGCAGGATGAAGGAAATGACGACCACGGGGGCGCTGAACAGGATCCAGGGTCGCGCCTTGCCCCAGCGGGTCGAGGTGCGGTCGATGAGCGTGCCGAGCAGAAGATCCATCGTGCCGTCGAGGACCCGGCCGAAGAGCAGAAGGGTTCCGGCGATCGCGGCGCCGATCCCGACGGTGTCGGTGAAGTAGAAGAGGAGGAATGCGGAGATCGGCGCGAAGATCAGGTTGCCTCCGATGTCGCCGACGCCGTAGGCGAGGCGCTCACGGATCTTCAGTCGCTCACCACGGGTGTCCCCGACGGCCTCTCCTACGGCCCCGGCTGCGAGCGATGCGGTCAGCGAATCCTCTGTGCTGAGGGCAACGGCGGCTCGTTGCTGTTCGGCTGACGTGCGGGTTGAATCCTTCGCCATCGGTTGACTCCTTCGTCGATTACAGGTGCGGCGATCTAGTGATGCGAGATTAGGTGACACGTGTTACTGACACGCGACACTAAGATAGACACGTCAAGTGTCACGTGTCAACACGTATGTGACAGACTGGCTCAATGACCGTAGGGCTGCAGACGACGAGGCGTCCGACAAGCGCCGACGTGGCGCGGGAAGCGGGCGTCTCGCGCTCCACGGTGAGCCAGATCCTCAACGGAGACGACGAACGCTTTCCGCTCGCGACCCGCGAACGCGTCCGCTCGGCAGCCGAAGCTCTGAACTACCGGCCATCACGAGCCGGCCGAGCGCTCGTCACAGGGCTCAGCGACATCGTGGTCGTCGTGGTGCCCAACGCCACGTTCGGCCCACATCTTCAGGACTCGGTCGATCGCATCACCAACGCAACTGCGGCGTCTGGCATGAGCGTTGTAGTCCGCTTCGGCCGCCCAGACGACGAGTCCACGCTGATCTCGGTTCTCGACCTGCGCCCGGCTGCCGTCGTGGACATGGGCGTGTTCACCAATGCGCAACGGGAACGGATCGAGGCGGCCGGCACTCGCGTGGTGCCGCGACGACGCCTCGACACACCGACGGGTGACGTCGACCCTGTCGACATCCTGATCGGTCGTCTCCAGGTCGACGAGCTTCTCCGAGGCGGTGAGCGACAAATCGTATACGCGTCACTCGACGATGGCCGCCTCGACCCGTTCGGCCCACCGCGCTTGGAAGGCATTCGCCGCTCGACAGCCGCGCACGGCTTGGTCGAGCCGATCACCATACGGGTACCGCTGTCTGAGAGCGGAGCGGTCGAAGCCCTCCTGCCGCTGTTGCAGCTGTCCGATGGCCCACCACTCGGCATCTGCTGCTACAACGACGACGTCGCAATCGCCGTCATCGCCGCAGCGCGCCGACTTCGTCTCGACGTGCCGAACCGGATCTCGCTGATCGGAGTTGACCGAACCGACATCGGGCAACTTATTTCCCCCCGCTTGACGACCGTGGCGGTCGATCAGCCCGCGTTGATGGACTCCCTCAGCCGCGAGCTGGTGCGCAATCACAGTCGGGGCGACGAGGATGCCCCGGGTGATGCCGTCCTCGATGCGAGCCGTCTGGTGCGTGTGGTGGCGGGCGAGACGTCCTGACCTGGAGCGCGGCAGCCGATTGAGCCGCGTTGACCATTCGTTCCGACACTCAGCCGGCCGTGGCGGGAGTCGGTTCCCCGAGCGACAGCATCAGCCGGTTCGCCCAGTTGAAGAACGCCGCGCCGTTGATCGCATCGATGATCGCCAGATCGTCGAGACCTGCCTCCCGAAGCTGACGCACGTTGTCCGCGTCGAACGCGTTGGGGATCACGGTGAGGGCGACCGACGCGTCGATGACGGCGCGCCACTGCGGATCGTCCTGCTGCCCGGCCGGTCCCTCGTCGAGCAGGCGCTGCACGTCGTCCGGTCGCTTGGACTTGTGCGTCGCGAAGCGGGAATGGACCGACGCGCAGAAGATGCAGCCGTTGGTGCGGGAGGCGCTGGCGGCGGAGAGCTCGCGCAGCGCGCGGGTCAGGCCGCCCTTCTCGTTGTAGAAGATGTCGTTGTCCGTGCGGGTGCGAGCACCCAGGATGTCGGGGTCGCGCACGAGCAGACGGAAGTACGGGCTGTTCGCCCGCCCCTTGTCGACGAGCCCCTCGTAGTGGCGCTCGGTCAGCTCGTCGAGGGGCAGCGGCTCCAGCCACGCCTCCCAGCCGAGCTCGGCCTGGGTGAAGGCGTTGGGCGCCTCGATTTCGTGCCGGATGACGGTGCCGCTCATGCGAGCTCTCCTTTCAGGACGGTGAGCCCCGCGACCACGCGAAGCTGGAAACTGAGGAACGCGACGAGCTGGGACAGAGTGACGATGCCGGTCGTGGACCAGCCGGCGTCGAGCAGCACTTGCAGGGCGTCGGCCGACGAATCCCGCGGCCGGTAGACGAGCAGGTGCGTGTGGGCGAGTGCGGCGACGAGGCGCTCACCCGCCGCCCCGGTCAGTGCTGCGTCGGGCGCCCACACGAGACCGGCGACGTTCTCGACGGTCAACGGTCCGGCGGGGTAGTCGCCGTACGGTCCCTCGGTGAGCGCCCCGGGCAGCGCGGCCTCGAGGGCGGCGAGGAGGCGGGCGTCCTCCGCCGCGAGCAGGTCGCGGTAGTGGGAGGCGGTCGGCGACTGCGAGAGGGCGACCGTCCAGTAGGCGACGGCGAGCCGCTCGCGCTGACTGACGTCCTCGCGCTCGTCGGAGTCGAAGAGGGCGTCGTAGCTGGCCTGCGCGTTGGCGCGCGCGTTCGGCCGCTGGTCGCGGAGGGCATCGAGGGCGTCGCCGGGGGCGATGCCGACGAGCTGATCGATGACGTCGGTGGGCATGGGCGGTCCTTTCGGTGATTCTCGGGTGTCAGTGGTTTCGACTGTCAGTGGTGCGCGGCCGCGGTCACGGCCGGCGTCCAGTCGAGGAGCTCGGGACCGACCTCGGCGGCAATGAGCTCGATGGAGCGCAGCACCGCGTCGTGCGGCGGGTCGATGGGGTGCGGCTGGAAGGCGACGTTGGTCGCCCGCGCCAGGATTCCGTCGTTCCGTAGCGTCGCCAGCACCTGCTCCGGCGTCCCGATGTGGATGTCGAGCCAGGCCAACAGCTCGGCGTCGGAGGCTCCGCGCGGAACCTCCAGCCCCTGAGCGTCGATGAAGCTGCGCCCGCGGTCGATGCCGCGTCGAATCCACCGGTCCGCCTCCGCCTCGGTATCGACGACGAGCGCCGAGCGAGACGCCAGGATGCGCGGCTCGACGCCGTCGGGAAGCGCCGCCAGGTAGGCGTCGACGACGGCCTCTTGCAGCTCGGGCGAGGTCGGGTCGGTCCAGTTCTTCCGCGGCTGGGTGCGGGAGAGCATCAGGCCGTTGCCTCGGCGTCCGATGCGTTCGGCCCCCGCCGCGGAGAAGGTCGCTTCCCACACCGCCCCGAGCAGACCGGGTGCGGCGGGGTACAGCGTGCCGCCATCCGACGTCAGCTCGTCACCGCGCAGGGCGGCCACCAGCGTCTCGCGATGACGGTCGTAGATCGCCGCGCGGTCGCCCGACTCGTGCCCGAACGGCGGGAACGACGACGGGGTTCCTCCCGAGCCGATGCCGAGCTCGACCCGGCCGTTCGAGAGCAGCTGCAGCACGGCTGCGTCCTCCGCTACGCGCAGCGGCTCCTCCAGGGGCAGCGTCACGATACCGGTGCCGAGGTGGATGCGGGAGGTGCGCGCCGCCGCCTGCGCGAGCAGCACGAACGGTGATGGGAGACCGCCCTCGTCCTCGTGGAAGTGGTGCTGGGCGACCCAGACGCTGTCGAGCCCGGCCTCCTCGGCGCGCACGAACTGGTCGAGCGCGTTGCGGTAGCGGTCGAGGGCGCTCCCGTCGTCCAGGAGCCGGGTGAAGAACCCGAGCCGCTGGGGTCGCTGCACTGTGTCGGTCACTGTCCCGCCTTTCCGAGATACGCCTCTTGGATCTGAGGGTCGTCGAGCAACTCCTGCGCGGTGCCCTCGAGCACGATCGCACCCGTCGCGAGCACGTAGCCGCGGGAGGCGATGGAGAGCGCCAGCTCCGCCTGCTGCTCGACGAACAGCACTGCCACGCCCAACTCCTGGTTGATACGGACGATCTCGTCCAGCACCTGGTCGACGAGCTTCGGCGACAGCCCCATCGTCGGCTCGTCCATGCACACCAGGCGCGGTCGGCTCATCAGCGCGCGGGCGAATGCGAGCATCTGCTGCTCCCCGCCCGACAGCGTCCCGGCATGCTGGCGGCGACGCTCGGCGAGACGGGGGAAGTGGGTGCGCATCCGGTCGAGGTCCTCGGCGACGCCTGCCTTGTCGCGCCGCGTGTACGCGCCGGCGATCAGGTTCTCGTCGACGGTCATCTCGGGGAAGACGCGCCGGGCCTCCGGTACCGAGGCGATGCCGGCGGCGACCCGGCGGCGCGTGGGCGCATGGGTGACATCCTCGCCGGCGAACCGGACGGTACCGGTCTTCGGCCGGACCAGGCCGAGGATGGTCTTCATCGTCGTCGACTTGCCGCTGGCATTGCCGCCGAGGAGCGAGACGATCTCCCCCTCCCCCACGGTCAGCGAGTTACCCCGCAGCGCGTGGAAGGGGCCGTAGTACACGTTCACGTCGTCCAGCGCGAGCAGCTCGGTCATTTGAGGTCCACCCCTCCCAGTCCGCGGCGGCGGCCGAGGTACGCCTCGACGACGGCGGCGTTCGTCCGGACCTCGTCGGGGCGCCCCTCGGCGATGATGCGGCCGCCGTCCATCACGATCACGCGGTCGGAGACGGCCATGACGAGGTCGAGCTTGTGCTCCACCAGCAGGATGGTCTGGCCGGCCGCCTTGAGCTCCAGCAACTGCTCGAGCACCTCCGCTGTCTCCGACTGGTTCATCCCGGCCGTCGGCTCGTCGAGCACGAGCAGCTTGGGTGCGAGAGCCAGGGCTCGGGCGATCTCGGTGCGCCGCCGGTTGGCGTAGCTGAGCGAGTACGCCGGGTCGTCGCGCCGTGGCCCGAGCCGCGCCTCGAACCGGTCGATCTCGGACTCGACGACCGCCGCGATCTCCGCCTGCTCCCGGCGGGAGGCGGGCGTGCCGACGATCGCGATGTACAGCTCGGCGAGCAAGGGGATCCAGCGCAGCAGGAACACATTCGACAAGCGGCGGAACGGGCGGTTCGCCGTCAGTGTCGAGTGGAGTCCCACCTCGATGTTGTCCGCCACGGACAGGGTCGCGAAGACGCGTCCGTTCTGGAAGGTGCGGGCGATGCCGTGCTCGGCGATCCGCGCGCTGTCCGCGCGCTCGATCCGCTCACCCTCCAGAGCGATCGTCCCGCTGTTCGGCCGGAAGGTGCCGGTCACGAGATTGAGCGTCGTTGTCTTGCCGGAACCGTTGGGTCCGATGATGGAGACGACCTCTCCGTGTGCGACGGAGAAGGAGATGCCGTCGACGGCCTTGACGCCGTCGAAGTGCCGTTCGAGGTCGCGCACGTCCAGCAGTGGTTCGCTCATGCGTTCTTCACCAGGATCCCTCCCGGCCGGAACCGCACCGCGAGGATGAGGACCAGCCCGTAGACGATGATGCGCAGCTCGGGTGTAAACCGCAGCAGCTCCATCGCCCCGATCAGTACGATCGCGCCGATCACCGCCCCATACGGCAGGTTGATCCCGCCGAGGATCACGATGGTCACCACCAGGAGTGACATCAGCATGGTGAAGATCGTCGGGTCGATGTAGGTGTACTGGTGTGCGAGCAGGGAGCCGCCCACGCCGGCGAAGAAGCCCGAGACGGCGAACGAGAGCGCCTTGTAGTTGCGGCCGCGGACTCCGGACGCAAGCGCTGCGACCTCGTCGGAGCCGACGGACGAGATCACCTTGCCGAGGTGGGACCCACGGATCCGCCACATCACCAGCAGTGTCAGCACGAGCACGCCGAAGTCGATCAGGTAGTACGCCTGCGGGGTGTTCAGCGGCGTCCCGAACCATTCGGGCACGGGGATGTTGTAGAGGCCCTGCGGCAGCACCAGCTGGATCACCGCGACGATGGCGATACCGAGGCCGAGTGTCGCGATCGAGATGTAGTGGCCCTTCACCCCCCAGATCGGCGAGGCGAGGATCGATGCGACGACGGCGGCGACGATTCCGGCGACGGGCAGCGCCACCCAGAACGGGAAGTGCAGATACAGCGAGAGCAGCGCCGAGGTGTACGCGCCGATGGCGATCGGGCCCGCCTGCCCGAGCGCGAGCACGCCCGCCTGCCCGGCCGTCACGGTGAACCCGGCGGCGATGATCGCATAGACCAGGACCTGGGTGCCGGTGGTCAGCATTAAGTCGTTCGCGACCAGCGGGATGACGACGCCGCCGGCGAGGAACGCCACGAGCCACACCCACCGCGGGATGCGGATCGGCCGCCCCTTGCCGAGGAAGGTGCCCGTCAACGGCTCGCTCGAGACCAGCGGCACCTTGCCGAGCAGACCGCCCGGGCGCACGATGAGCACCACGATCAGGATGACGAACACGATGATCTGGCGCGCGGTGTCGCCGAAGAAGTGGATGCCGAACGCCTCCAGGACGCCAAGCACGAAGCCGCCGATCACCGCCCCGACGAGCGATCCGAGCCCACCGAGGGTGGCCGCGACGAAGGCGGTGAGTCCGACGTCGAGCCCCGAGTTCGGGTTCGCGATTCCGACGTAGAGGGCGATGAAGACGCCGGCGAGACCGCCGAGCGCTGACGCGATCACGAACGACACGTGCTGCACCTGGCCGACGGGGATTCCCATCTGCAAGGCCGCCTCCTGGTCCTGCGCGGTGGCCCGGATGGCGCGGCCGACCTTCCCGTACTTGAGGAACAGGGTCATTACGCCCATGATGACCGCGGTCGTCCCCAGCATGACGACGTCGGAGGTACCGAACCGCATATTGCCGATCTGCAGGTTCGAGGTGGGCAGCACATCCGGGAACACGCGGAACTGCGCGCTGAACGCCATCTGGGAGGCGTTGTCCAGGATCAGCGAGATGGCGTAGGTCGAGAGCATGGCCGCCAGCGGCAGGTACTTCGCGAGCGGACGCACGACGGTCACGTTGATGAGCAGGCCGATCGCGCCGCAGACGACAAGCACGGCTATCAGCGCGAGCCAGAAGGGGAGCCCGAGCTTCACGATGAAGAACCAGGACAGCATTGCGCCGAGCCCGAAGAACGAGAACTGGGCGAAGTTGACGACGTTCATGACGCCGAAGACGAGTGAGATGCCGACCGCTCCGAGGGCGTAGACGTTCCCTCGGAGCAGGCCGGCGATCAGAGTGTCGAGCATGGTGTGTTCGGTGGCGTCAACGGGTCAACCGTTGTGCGCGACCCAGCTTCCGTCCTTCAGGATGCTCGGGGTCAGCTGCGGTGACGCGACGCGACGGGTCGACTGGTCGAAAGTGATCTTCCCGTAGACGACGCTCGGGACATCCTTGACCTTCTTGAAGCCCGCGAGGATGCCCTCCCGGCTGGTGCCGCCGATCTTCGCCGCCTCGACAGCCACGTGGAGGGCGTCGTAGGCGCCCGCCTCGAAGCCGGTGACCTCGGTCTCCTGCGGGTACTTCTTCTTGAACGCCTTCACGAAGTCCTGGACCTCCTTCGCCGGATTGGAGGCGAGGAACTCCGCGCCGTTGATGGCACCCTCGGCGTCCTTGGTTCCGTCGAACGACTCCTCGTCCTGGCCCCCGTAGAACGCCCCGTCGTAGCCGATCGCGCGCAGCTGCGTCACGATCTTCGCCGCGTCCGGGCCGTAGCCGATGTGGACGAACGCCTCAGGCTTGTCGGCCACGGCCTTCGTCAGCGACGGGCGGTAGTCGTCGGAGGTGTCGAGCACGCCTTCTGCGTCGGTGATCTTCAGACCGACCTTCTTCGCCTCCGCCTTGAATGCGTTGTATGCGGGGATGCCCCAGTCGGCAGTGTTCAGGTAGCTGACACCGACCGAGTCGATCCCCTGCTTCTTGATGTAGTCGGCCGTCCACGTGTAGGTGGCGCTCGTCGTGATGGATGTCGACCACTGGTACTGCGTGCCCTTGGCCGTGAAGTCGGGGTTGGAGTTGTTGAAG
This sequence comes from Leifsonia sp. 10N434, assembly GCF_056394405.1. Taxonomy (NCBI): domain Bacteria; kingdom Bacillati; phylum Actinomycetota; class Actinomycetes; order Micrococcales; family Microbacteriaceae; genus Leifsonia; species Leifsonia sp. 10N434. The sequence continues at coordinate 556,412 of NZ_JBFTHV010000001.1, forward strand.
CCGTACTGCAGCAGCTTGCCCGCGGTGTAGATCGGCGACGCAGGGATGGATGCGGCCGAGGAGTAGTCACCGAAAACGAGGCTGATGCTGTCGTCGCCGACGAACTTCTGCGCCACGGCCACGGACTGCTTCGGGTCGGACTGCGAGTCCTCGTACTTGAGCGCGACCGGGTGGCCGTCGATGCCGCCGTCGGCGTTGACCTCCTCGACTGCCAGGTCGAAGGCCTCTTTGAACTGCTCGCCGTACTGCGCGTATTGTCCCGTCGTCGCGGCGGAGACGCCGAAATAGACCGGGCTCGTACCGGACGAGTTGTCAGACGATGCGCCGGCGCCGCTGGCGCAAGCGGCGAGGCCGACGATCGCGAGAGTCGCGACAGAAGCTGCGGCCGTGCTGCGGATAAGTCTCTTCATGATCGTTTCCTTCGGGCTGCGTGGTGGGGGTTCGATGCAACGCCGAAGCTAGAGGCTGTTTCTCGCGGCAGCACCCCTCACAGTCACAGTCGGTAGTGATGCGTAATCAGCTGTCACGAAGATTGCGATTCGATGTCGCCGAGGGCTAGGCGCGATCTGTTCGTTCCCAGGAACGACGAAACCCCCTCGCCGGAGGGGGTTTCATGAAGTGCGGAGACGGTGGGATTTGAACCCACGGTGCCCTTGACGGGCACTCCACCTTAGCAGGGTGGTGCACTAGGCCGAACTATGCGACGTCTCCTGAGCGTCCGGACCGCAGACGCACGACAGCCATCATAACGGACATCGCGCGGCGGTTCGGACAGCCGGTTCGCAGGTTAGACCCCGTAGCCACCGTAGGTGTGCATCAGGCCCATCAGCGACGAGAACAGAGTCGCCACCCAGATGATGGCGATGATGATCGACACGACGTACAGCCCGATGGCGACCCAGATCGGTGCGAGTCCACGACCGGGGGCGACCTTGCGGACGACGATCGAGCGGCCGATCACATAGACGAGGAAGCCGGGGTTCACGAAGACGAAGAACGCCCAGGCCCAGTGGAACGGGCGCTCGACGCCCTTGCGCTGCAGGTCCCGGTAGTCGAGCCAGGCGAACACCACGACGAGCGCGTCGAGGATGAAGCCGCCGAAGATCAGGATGAAGTAGGCCGGGTTGAGCAGGAAGCTCGGGTCGGTGTAGGCGCGAACGCTGCCGTCGGCGGTGCGGGTCAGCGCGATGCCCGAGAGCGGGTTCCAGAACGGGAGCACCAGCACGAGCACGAACGGCAGAGCGACAACGAGCCAGATGTACGCGTTGTAGATGGCGGCGCCCGGCGCGAGCTTGGCGCGCTCGGGGACGACCGCGCGCGGATACGGGGTCGCATAAGTGGACGGCGCGGCATAGGCCGGCTGCTGCGCAGCCGCCGGCTGCGTGTATACGGGCTGCGTCGGGGCCACCGGCTGCGTCGGCTGCGCGGGCTGCGCCGCCTTCGGGTCGGGCGCGTAGTGCTCCGTCCACTGGGCGCCATCCCACCAGCGCAGTTGCGGGCCTCCGTTGGGGTCGGCGTACCAGCCGGCCGGGACCTGTCCGTTCGTGTTGCTCATCGCGCGACTCCAGTTCTGCCGCCTGCGGCGACGCATACGGTTCGATGGTATCGCCGCCGACCTATGGATCATCCGAGCGCTGCCCCATTTCGTTGAGGGCGGCAAAGCCTCCGTTGAGGGGTGGCAAACGCAGGTAAACACGCCGATGAAGCCCGCGTTTGCCGCCCCTCAACGAAGCCGGCCGACGATAGCCTCTTCCCTATGACCGCGCGCATCGCCAACGTCACCTTCCATGCCGAAGACCCGGCGGCCCTCGCCCGATTCTGGTGCGCCGCCATGGGCTATCCCGAGTGGACCTCCTGGGAACCGGACGAAGTCGCCGCGCTGAAAGAGGCGGGGATGGACGACGACCAGCTCGCCGAGCGCGCAGAGGCGTGGGACCAGAACCCCGCCCACCAGCGCTTCTACTTCACCCGCTACCACCACAAGCGCCGGCAGCGGAACCGCATGCACATCGACATCACTCCGTTCGAGGACCGCCGCGCCTCCCGCGAGGAATTAGAGGCCGAGCGCGACCGCCTCGTCGCGCTGGGAGCATCCGTCGAGAAGACGCTCGACGGTTCGTGGGGACCGTTCGAGGAGTTCGCGATCATGATGCGGGACCCGGAGGGCAACGAGTTCTGCCTGCAGTGACCGGCCCGACCTCACGGAGCCGACGACCCTGAGCCTCGAGCGGCCTCCCACTCGCGGCGCAGGATGGCGTAGCCGAGCGAATCGGTGAAGTCACCGCCCGCGACCGGCCAGGCTTCGCGATAACGCGCCTCCTGCACGTACCCGCAGGCGGTGAACACACGTTGCATGCCGAGATTGTCCGCGCGCGTCGTTCCCTCGATCCGGCGGATGGCGGGGTCCGACTCGAACACGCGGCTGGTGGCGAGACCGAGAGCACGACGGCCGATGCCGCGTCCGCGATGGATGGTCGCCAGGCGAAGGTCGAGCATCGGCGCTCCGTCATCGAGCTCGTCGACCGAGACGATGCCGGCATGCCCGTCATGTGGCACGACGATCCACCATGCCGCCGCTCCGGGCGGACTGTAAAGACCGGCATCCAGTCGTCCGGCTGCGGCCGCAGCGCTGAGGGTCGCTGCCGAGTGGAACGGCCACGCGCTGCCACTGAGGAGCTCGATGACGCGGTCGCGGTCGCGCGGCAGGACCAGCTCTCGCAGTTCGATTTCCATCTCGCAACCCTAGCCGCGTCCGAGCGCGGGCCAACCGCTCAGTCGGAGTGCGCGTTCCTGCGAGCGCAGCGCATCCGGTGGTAGCTTCACGATTGTTACGAAGAGCCCAGCCGGCTGCCCCTTGCGGTAGGTCCGGCGCGTTTCGCCAGAGACTCTCCTCGAGGCGGGGTATTCGTAGATGGGATTCACGATGCTGTCGTTCTTCCGTCCTGCGCTACTGCCCTCCCTCGCCGTCATCGCGTTGGCCGGTCTCGGCGTCGCCCTCGCGGCGCCTGCTTCGACCGGCAACGCGTCGAAGACGATCACCGTCGCGGTCGACGGCAACGACCACGCCTCCGGCAGCGTCTCCGCCCCACTCCACACCGTGCAGGAGGCGATCAAGCGCCTGAGCGGAGGCGGGAACAAAAGCGGCGGCACCGTCGACATCCGCGGTGGACGCTACTACCAGAAGATCGATCTCACCGGCGTGACCGGGATCACCGTCGAGGCATATCGGCACGAGCACGTGATCCTCGACGGCTCCCGGTTCAAGCCCGCCGACGGCCGGTCCGCGATGGTGAACATCAGCAACAGCTCGCACGTGACGCTCACAGGCGTGGAGATCACCGACTATCGGTCGAGCGCGCTCGATGCGATGCCGATCGGCATCTACGTGCACGGAGCAGACGATCACATAGTCATCAGCGGCAACCACGTGCACGACCTCGGCAACGACAACCAGACCCTCGGCAGCTTCGATATCAACGCGCACGGCATCGCGGTCTACGGCGACAACGCCGCCCACTCCATCACCGCCCTGACGATCACCAAGAACACGGTCGACCACCTCAGCCTGGGTGCGAGCGAGAGCGTTGTCGTGAACGGGAATGTCGACGGATGGTCCATCACGAACAACGACATCCACGACAACAACAACATCGGCATCGACGCGATCGGCTACGAGTCGACCCTGACCGGCAAGGATCGGTACACCGACCTCAATCGCGCCAGGAACGGGGTCATCTCGGGCAACCGGGTGAGCTACATCCGGTCGCAGGGCAACCCCGCGTATTACGAGGATGGCGTCTGGTGCAATTGCGCCGACGGGATCTACATCGACGGCGGCACCCACATCGATGTGACGAACAACGTGGTGACAGGCAACGACATCGGGATCGAAGTCGCCGCCGAGAACCCGCGCGGTTCGGCGGACTTCGTCGACGTGCGATCGAACACGATCGACAACAGCCTCTATGTCGGCATCGCCACCGGCGGGTACTGCGACGGCGCGAGCGACTGCGGCGGCGTGAAGACCGGCCAATCGCACGACAACAGATTCACCGGCAATACCTTGCGCAACAACAACAAGCTGAACGACGGGTCGCCGGAGATACTCATCCAGTTCTACGCCTACGACAACGTGATCCAGAACAACACGATCACGGCGACCAACGACGCCGGCGCGCTGCTCGGCACGGTCGATCGAGCCGGCGCTGACAAGGTCAGCGGCCACAACGTCAGCGATCGCAACCGGTTCGCAGTGAGCGGGACGACGAACGTCTCCTTCGGATGGCTGGGGAAGACCTACTCCAGCCTGAAGGCCTACCAGAAGGCCACGGGACAGGATCTGCACAGCACACTGAGGGTGGGATGACCGCAAGCGCACTAGGGTGGGCTTCATGAAGCGCAGCTGGCCGTTTCTCGTCGTGGGTGTGATCCTGGCCGCCATCGGGTTGGTGTGGACCCTGCAGGGGCTCAACGTGCTGCGCGGCTCCGCGATGAGCGGCTCCTCGTTGTGGGGAACCATCGGTCCGATCCTGCTCGTCGTCGGTGTGGTGCTGATCGTCGTCGGGATCGTCCGCCGCCGCCGGGCGCGCTGACGAGAGCCGGCTACCGCACCCGCTCGGCGCCCACCCGCTTGTGGAGCACCACGAGTCCGGCCGAAGCGATCAGCGCCAGCACGGCGGGGATGACGAACACCAGCGGCAGTCCGATCGTCGCCGCACCGATGCCGCCGGCCAGCCCGCCGAGCGCCGAGCTCAGGGCTGGCGCCGTGATGAAGATCGCAGATGCCGTCGCGATCGCGGTCGGAAGCAACCGCTGGGCCACGATGATCCCGAGCCCGGCGAAGACGCCCCAGACCCCACCCATCAGGATCTGACCGGCGAAGAGCCCGACCGCGGTCCCCGTCGTGGCGAAGAGCACGTTCGCCACCACACCGAACAGCGCGCCGACGACCATGAGCGGGATCATGCCCGTCCGTCGCGCGACGACCACCGCCAGCGGCATGAGCGCCAGTTCCACCAGCGGCTGGATGCCGATGATCGCACCGCTGAGGGCAGGCGGGAGGTGCAGCTGCTCGTTCATGTAGATCGGAAGGTAGGCGTACTTGATGGGCTCGCCGGCGTAGACGAGCACGTACAACCCGGTGAACGCGAGGAGGGGCAGCATCGATCGCACCGGCACGTGCGCCCGCGCAACAACCGCGCCAGAGGGGTGCGTCTCGGTGACGGGCAACACGTCGGCCCGTTCGCGCAGCGTCCCGATGGGAATGATCTGCGCGAACGTGCAGACCGCGGTTGCGATCAGCGTCACCCGCAGGCTGGTCTGCGCCGCGAGGTAGGTGCCGGCGACCGGGCCGATCACCCAGCCGAACGTCAGCGCCATCCGCGCGATCGACACGACGCCGTCACCGACGGGTGTCGGCGTCGCCGCGAGCTCGTCGTGGATCGCGGCGAAGAGCTGCGAGGCGGCGGCGCCCGCGAAACCCAGGATGACCGCGCTGACGACGAACGGCATCCAGAGTTGTCCGGCGAAGGCGATGGCGAGCCAGCCGACGCCACCGGCAACCGCGCACAGCCGGAAGAGCCCGAGCCGCCGCCCTGTGCGATCCGAGCGGCGGCCGATCAGATAGCCGGCGATCGGCGCGGTGAGGTTCGTGAGGTAGTACAGCCCGGCGACCGCGAGCGAGCTGCCGAGGTCGTTCACCAGGAACTGCGCGATCTGCGGTGCGGCGGCCGACGTGCCGAGCCCCGACAGGAAGAGCGCGACCGTCGCGCCCCGGTAGAGCGGGTTCTGGAGCACGACGCGCACGGCCGACGGGGAGCGGGTGAGCTGGTCGGTCATCGAAGTCGCGTCCCCATCGAGCGAAGGCAGAAAACCGTTAAGCGAACGGTTTCTGCGATGCTACGTGGTCGAATGGATGCACGCAAGAAGCCTCTCCACCGGCGTCTTCCGAATGCCCGAACGACGGCGCGTGGTGCACGCGCGATGCATAGTGGAACCCGACCGGCCAGAAGGGGATCGTGTTGACACCCTCATTTCGACGCGATCAACGAGGAGCGCGGCCTGTTCGGCGGGCAGGGGGTCACCCTCGAGGATTGGCCACGCACGAACGACGAGGCTCGCCGGCGCGCACGGCGCGCACTCGAAGGGTCCCGGTCTGTGGTGATCGACGCCACAAGCTCGCCCCGGTAACGTGCCGGCGGACATCGTGATGAACCGACTCCAGACCAATCGTGAGCCGGGATCGAGCCTCCTAACCCTGCTGCAGAATCCGGATGGCGTTGCCGAAGGGGTCGCGAACGCCCATGTCCGTTCCGTAGAAGTGCTCGGTGGGCTCTTGCGTGAAATCGGTGACGCCGCGTTCGCGAAGGGTGTCGTAGAGGGCGTGCGCGTCGTCGGTGATGAAGACGAGCCCGCCGCCCAGCGCGCCCTTGGTGATCAGCTCGCGGATCTGGTCGGCTGTCTGCTGGTCATGCAGCGGCGGACCGGGCTGTTCGAGCGAGATCTCGGTTCCGCCCTCGCCGGGCACGCGGACCGTCAGCCAGCGGTAGTCGCCCTGCTGCACGTCGTTGCCCTTCTCGAGCCCCAGCTTGCCGACGTAGAAATCCAGCGCCTCGTCCTTGTCCAGCACGAAGATGGTCGTGACATTCAGTGCAGTGATCATCGTGTTCTCCCGTTCCGTTCGCGTCAGTTGCCTCGATCCTAGGGAGCCGCTCCCTGGCGCGGCTTATCCGAATGTGCTCTGTGCTGCAGGGCGATGCACCGCGCCGAGAGGCCTCATCGCCGCGAGCTGTACGCAGTGCGGCGCGACGATCGGGCCGTGCCCCTCCCGATAGGCGGTCGGCGTCTGCCCGACGATCTCGCGGAAGGTCCGGCTGAACGTGCCGAGACTGCTGAAGCCGACATCGAAGCAGATCTCCGTCACCGTGCGTCGGGTCTCGCGCAGCAGGAACATCGAGCGCTCGACGCGACGCCGCTGCAGGTAGTGGTGGGGCGACTCACCGAAGACCGCACGGAAGCAGCGGCTGAAGTGCGCGGGCGAGATGTGGGCGACCGCCGCCACGGCAGGCACATCGAGCGGATGGGCGTAGGCACGATCCATCGCGTCACGGGCACGCAGCAGTCGCCGGTTGAGTTCTTCCGCCTCGCGGCTCACCCTTCCAGGTTAAGCCGCCGTCGACGGCCGCGTCAGTCCTCGCGCTCCGCGAGCGCGTTCCCCAGGTCGCTGCGGAAGTAGAGCACGCTGCGCCCGTAGCGCGTCGACGTCACGAGGCGTGCATCCCGGAGCGCTCGCAGGTGCTGGTTCACGGCGGTGGTCGTGACGCCGAACCGTGCGGCCAGTTCGGTGGACGATGCGGGTTCGGCGACGGCGTGCAGCAGTGTCGTGCGGGTGCGCCCGATGAGCGCGACGAGGGCGCGGTCGTCGACGGGGGCGCCCTTCTCCCACATGATCCCCTGCCCCCTGGCCGCGTACAGGATCATCGGCGGCTCGCCGGCGGCGATCGGCGCAGACACCCGACGGGAGAACATCGTCGGCACCAGTGTCAGCCCATGTCCACCGATCAGCTCGTGGCGGTTGACCCTGGTGTGCAGCGTGACCGAGAGCACGCGGTTCTCGAAGTGCAGGTTCGGCGAGATGCCGTTCAGCATTCCGGCGACGCCGCCGCGGGCGACCTCGCGCCCGCGGTACACGATGTCTGCTTCGAGGATGCGGCGCATCCGCTCCCAGTGCGGCGCGAACGCGACGGTCCAGTAGTCCGCGAGCACGTCGACCATCCGGTTGATCGCGCGCGCAGGGGACCCGCGGAGCGGAGCGGGGAGCTCGCCGTGCACCTCGGTCAGCTGCTGCCGGAAGCGATCGGGGTCGAGCCTCCGCAGCGCGTCGAGTTCGTCGTCGATGCGGGTGAGCGGGCCCATCGGGCGTGGGTTGAGGAAGTCTGGCGTGGTGAGACCGTCGTTCACGAGGGCGTGCAGAACATCCTGATCGACGGTGCGCCGGGCGTCCTCGGTGAGCCGCACCCACGGCAACTGCAGAGGGTACAGGTCGGGCCGCTTGAGCGCGCGGATCGAGAGCCCCAGTTCGCTGAGGGGCGAGAGCGCGAGCCGGATGGCGCCGATGTCGTCCTCGTCGAGCTCGTACGTCAACATGAAGCGATACGCTACATCGATTCGCCGTGACGCGCGATGCTGCGATAACGGACAGGTGCTCACACAGACTCGCGCAACCCCGCCCCTCCTGACCGCCCTGGCCGATCCGGTGCTGCGGATCCTCGCGTCCGCCGCCCTCGTCAACACCCTCGGGCGCGGCGTCTTCCTCACGCTGTCGATCCTCTATCTCACGTTGTTCGCCGGGCTGTCCGCGACGGCCGTCGCCGTCGTGCTGACCATCGCCAGCGGGGTCGGCGTGCTCACGTCGATCATCGCCGGCCACCTCGCAGACCGGATGTCGCCCCGTCGCCTCCTCGTCGCCCTGGTCGCCGTCGAGGGGTGCGCCCTCATCGCGTTCGCCTGGTCACCAGCGGTCATCGTCGTGACCGTGCTCGCCTCTGTGACGATCGGCGCGAACCGTGCGTCGAACGCGGTGCGCTCCGCGATCATCGCCCGTGCTTTCGAGGGGCCGTCCCGTGCGGGGACCCGAGCGATCCTGCGCGCGGTCTCGAACGCCGGCATCGCTCTCGGCTCCGCGGCCGCCGGCATACCGGTGCTCGTCGGCACGACCGCCGGCTACCGGGTCACCTTCGTGCTCGCGGGCTGCGCGACCCTGGCAGGCGCCGCGACGCTGCTCGCTCTGCCGCGGTCAGTCGATGTGTCGACGCGCGGGGCCGATCCGTCGAACACGCCGACGGATGCGCGCACTCCCCTCCCGGTGGGCCGCTCACCGTTCCGAGACCCGCGCTACCTCTCCCTCACGCTGCTCGCCGGCATCTTCGCCATGCAGTTCGGCGTCGCCGAGGTCGGCCTCCCGATCTGGGTCGTCGCACACACCCAGGCGCCCCACGTGATCGTCTCGATCGCTCTCATCGTGAACACGGCCGGAGTGATCCTGTTCCAGATCCCGCTGTCGAGAGGTTCCGAGAACATCCGGCGTGCCGGGAACATGACCGGCCTCGCCGGAATCCTGATGGCCGCGGCCTGCTTCGCGTACAGCGGAGCCTCCGGCGTGGTCGCGCCTGCAGCGGTGGCCGTGCTCCTCGTGGCGGTGCTCCTCCACACATTCGCCGAGATCCTGTCATCGGCCGGCACCTGGAGCCTCAGCTTCGAGCTCGCCGATCGCGCGCGCCCCGGGGCGTATCAGGGTGTCTTCGGGATGGGCTTCGCCCTCGGCAGCATGCTGGCGCCCCTGGTCGTCACCGTCACCGCCCTCGACCACGGGATGCTCGGCTGGGTCGCCCTCGCTGTCGTCTTCCTCGGCTCGGCTGGCGCCGTGCGTGCACTCACCGGCGGTCGGCGGACGCGTCAGTCCTCTCGCGTGGCGACGATGATCGCCTCCGGCCGCTTGCCCGGCTCCGGGGTGGAGGTGGGGTCCAAACGCGCGCGGACCTCCCGTACCATGAACCCCGCTGATTCGATCCGCTCCGAGAGCAACTCGACGGGCCAGTAGTAGGCCGTCGTCACGGCGTGGTCGAACGGTTGCAGCGCGGCGCCGGTGAAGAAGCCGACGAACAGGGACCCACCCGGAGCGATGACCCGGGCGAACTCCTCCAGGAGAGTGTGCAGGGCGGCCGGATCCGTGTGGATCAGCGAGTACCAGGCCAGCACTCCCCCGAGGCTTCCGTCGGCGACGGGCAGGCTCTCGGCCCGGCCCTCGTGAAAACGCGAGTCCGGGTAGTCCCGCCGAGCCGCCGAAAGGAACTCCGGCACGGGCTCCACGCCCTCGATGGCAACGCCATGCCGCCGGAGATAGTCGGTCCATTGACCGGGCCCGGAGCCCACATCCAGCACGCGACCGCGAACACCCGTCGCCCACCGGAGAATGGCCTCCCGGTCGGCATCCGGCACATGCTCGATCCGCCCGACGGCCTCGATGTACTCCGTTGCCCGGGAGCCGTAGGCCGCTCTCACCGTCTCGAAAGTCACGGTCGGATGCTATCGAAGGGGCTCCGCCTCTTGCCCCGTACGCGCACACGGGCTTTGCTGGACGCAACGAGATTCCCCTTCGTCAGGCACGACGTGCCGGGTCGTCCGATTGGATCCACCATGATGCTGCACTCGAAGTCGACTGAACACATCCACCACCACGACCACCTGCCCAGCCCGGCCACTCAGGCCGCGATCGCGGCAGCGGTCGTATGGACGCTCGCCTGGAAGGGCGCGTCGCTCTGGCGTGCGGCGAAGAACGACAGCAAGCCATGGTTCGCGGTGCTGCTGGTCTCCAACACGCTCGGCGTGCTCGACGCGGTCTACCTGTTCGGCGTCGACCGGGCCCGGCGTCGGCGCGAGCGGGCCGCCGCGGTGCTGAGCGCCGCCGTCGGCCAGCCATCGCACGCGGGTCACACCCTGGAGATGTGAACCACCGCGACCGAGCGGCCGCCCGTGACGGATCAGTGAGGCCAGAACCCGGCCCGCATCAGGTCGCACTGCGCCTCGTCGAAGAGGCGCTGGAAGTCCGCGGAAGGCGCCGCCTTCCCCGTCACGCTCCGCCGAGGATGAATGCCGGCGAGGCGCAACAGGTCTCGAACCGTGCGTCGCGTGCGCGGCGCAGCTGACTGCGGGATGGCGAAATCGGCCGACCCCCGCATGGAACGCTCGTTCTGACTCATGCCTCCACGTCGAACGAGTACGACCCGAATCGACAGTCAGCGCCCACAGAGCGCAGACCGGTCAGTCCGGGCTCTCTGGCTGGACGAGGTGGTCGTCGTCACCGGTGAGCCATCTCGCCAGGCGCGCATCCGGTGCGGCGCCGAGCAGGAGGAACCGCAGCAGCAGGCTGAGCGGAACCGCCAGGATCGCCCCGATCGGGCCGAGCAGCACCGTCCAGAGCACGACCGAGAAAAACGTCAGGGTGATGCTGAGCCGAACGGTCTTGCTCACAAACCGGGGCTGCACGAGCACTTGCAGCACGACGTTCACTGCGCAGTAGATCGCGACCACCAGCAGACCGAGCCCCCAGCCGCCGGTGACGATCGCGAGCACCACGGGCGGGATCAGGCCGATGACGAAGCCGATGTTCGGGATGTAGTTCGTCACGAAGGCGAGAACCGCCCAGGCGAACGGGGCCGGGATGCCCAGCGCCCACAGCGCGAGGCCGTCGACCACCGCGACGATCAGACCGAAGATCGAGTTCACCAGGTAGTAGCGGCTCGTGCCGTCGGCGAAGTCCCGGAACGTGCGGATGCGCATGGCGTGGCTCGCCGCCACCTCCGCCGGGATGTCGCGGAACCGCGCCGCGTCCACCGCGAGGTAGATCACATAGGCCAGCACGAAGAAGATCGCGGTGCCGAGGCCCAGCAGGGACTTGCCTGCATTCACGAGCAGCGGCAGCAGGGCATCCGGCCGCAGTGCCGATCCGTCGAGGCCGAGACCGCCGAAGAACGCGGCCACCTGGTCCGAGCTCTGCTCCAGCTCGTCGGCGTAGTCGGTGAGCACGTGCCCGAACTGCACGAGCGCGAGCCCGACGATCACCGCCAGGCCGATCAGCACGGCGTAGGCGATCGCGATCACGACCGTGGTGCCGAGCCACCGGGGAACGCCGCGCCGATCGAGCGGGCGCCTGGCCGGATGCGCGACGATCACCAGGATCGCGCCGAGCAGCAACGGGGCCAGCAATCCGCGGCCGGCGGAGATCGCCCAGGCGGCGACCCCTGCCGCCGCGAGCGTGAGCAGCACCCGCGTCGGCTGCGCGAGTGCTGCCGCACGCTGCGGCGGACGATCGGTCATCCGGAGATCATCCCGATCAGGGGACGACGATGTTGAACCCGGGGTCTCCCGGGTCGAGCACGCTCGTCAGCTGCGTGAGCACGCCGGTGTCGCCGTCGACCGTGAGGCCGTCGGACGTTGTGTCGCCGCCGGCGAGGGCGAGGAAGCGCGGTTTGGTCAGGGTCAGGTGCAGCTGCGCATCCCCCTTCGGTTCGCGCTCGACGTAGATGAACACGCCATTGCGCAGGGTCAAGTGGAAGCTGCGGCCGAGATCGCTGAGCGTCACGTCGAGCGACAGGTCGAGGTCCCACGCCTTCGGCCCGTCGACCGTGATGGCGATGGCATCGAAGATCTGCTCCGGCGACAGCTCGCCCATGATCGCGGGTGCGTTGGTGGAGATCGGTGTACCGAAGTTCCCCTCGCGCAGTTCCGTCGCTCCGGAGAGGAAGAAGTTGCGCCAGGTGCCGTTCTCCGACCCGTAGCCCAACTGCTCGAGGGTGTCGGCGTACAGCGACTTCGCGGCCGCGTTCTCCGCATCCGCGAAGACCGCATGGTCGAGCAGAGTCGCCGCCCAGCGGTAGTCGCCCTCGTCGTACGCCTGCTGCGCCAGTTCGACCACGCGGTCGACACCACCGATCGCGGCGACGTACCGTTCGGCGAGCGGCTTCGGCGGGTGCGGCCAGAGGCGCGCGGGGTTGCCGTCGAACCAGCCCATGTACCGCTGGTAGATCGCCTTGACGTTGTGCGAGACAGAGCCGTAGTAGCCGTGCGTGCTCCAGTTCCCCTCCAGCGCCGGCGGCAGCTCGATGACCTCGGCGATCTCCGCGCCGTTGAGACCCTGGTTGAGCATCCGGAGGGTCTGGTCATGCAGATAGCCGTAGAGGTCGCGCTGCACACCGAGGAAGCTCCTGACCTCGTCGTTCCCCCAGGTCGGCCAGTGGTGGGAGGCGAAGATCACGTCGGTGTTGTCGCCGTAGCGCTCGATCGCCTCGGTGAGGTACTGCGACCAGACGTGCGGGTCGCGCACGACCGCCCCCCGCAGCGTCAATAGGTTGTGCAGGTTGTGCGTGGCGTTCTCTGCCATGCACAGCGCGCGATAGCGCGGGATGTGGAAGTGCATCTCCGACGGTGCCTCGGTTCCCGGCGCCATCTGGAACTCGAACTCCACCCCGTCGAAGGTGTGCTTCTCTCCGGTGGTGGTGACCTCGAGCGTCGGGACCATGATCCCCGGCTGGCCGGTCGACGTCGTCTGGCCGAGGCCCGCGCCGACCTGGCCCTGCGGCCCGCGGGAGAGCGCCGCCCCGTACATGTAGCCCGAGCGACGGGACATCGCGGTTCCGGCGTAGACGTTCTCGGAAATCGCGTGCTCGAGGAAGCCTTCCGGCGCGACGATCTGCACCGTGCCCGCGTTGACTTCGTCCTGGCCGACGATGCCGAGCACACCGCCGAAGTGATCGATGTGACTGTGCGAGAAGATCACGGCGACGATCGGGCGATCGCCCCGATGCGTGCGGTAGAGCGCGAGCGCTGCCGCCGCCGTCTCCTTCGAGATGAGCGGGTCGACCACGATCACCCCGGAGTCGCCTTCGATGAACGACATCACCGAGAGGTCGAGCCCGCGGGCCTGGTAGATGCCCTCGACGACCTCGAAGAGGCCGTGCTTGGCGACCAGCTTCGACTGACGCCACAGGCTCGGGTTCACCGACGCCGGCGCATCCCCGTCGACGAAGTCGTAGGTGGACGCATCCCAGACGACGTCGCCCCCCTCGTTGCGGATCGCTGGGTCGTCCAGGGTGCCGAGGAAGCCACGCTCCACGGCGTCGAAGTCGGCCGTGTCGGCGAACGGAAGGGTGCTCGTCAGCGCCTCATTGGCCGCTGCGACGCTCGGAGTCGGATCGTTCTGCTTCATGCGATCTCCTTTCGGGAAGAGTCCCGTCTCACCTGACGATTCCGTAAAACAGCACCTCGCGTCTATAGGTCACGTCGCCCGGTCACGTCGCCCGGCGGGATTACAGCGTGCGCTCCTCGGCGACCGGCGCTGCTTCGACAGCAGGGGCATCCGGGGTCTTCTCGTCGGTGCCCTTGATCACCCAGAACACGACGATGAGTGCGAGCACACCGACCACGGGTGCCAGGAAGCTGGCGTACGGCACACCGAGAGGGGCGTGACCGACCGAGAACACCGAGACGTCCCACAGTCCGTGCAGCAGCATCGCCCAGATCAGCGACCCGGTCACCCGGCGCACGATGTAGAACGCGGTTCCGGATGCGAACGCGAGGACCACCTGGGGCAGGGTGCTGCTCAGCGGCGACCCGAGGGCGGCGTTGACGAGGTGCATCAGGCCGAAGAGGACGCTCGAGAGAAACCACGCCCAGCCTTCGTGCAGCCGCGACCGGAACGCGGTGAGCACGAGACCGCGCGCCATGATCTCCTCGTTGAACCCGACCAGGATGCCGAGCGAGACGAGCGCGAAGATGAACGACGCATCGAACTCGGACCAATCGGTGCTGAAGATGTTCACCAATGCCAGCACGGCCATGACGATCGGCACGAAGATCGGCCATTTGTGGTGCGAGCGCTTCCGCTCGAAGAGCGCCGGCCGCCACCACCCCAGCGCCGAGGTCGTGATCACGAGCAGCACGGCCGCGACGGCGAGGTCGACCACCGCGCCCTTCCAGGTCTCCTCCGCCGTGGCGCCGATCCTGGTGTATGGGACTCCCATCAGTTTCGTGACCAGGAACACCACGAAGACGTAGCCGATCCAGATCACGAAACCCATCCAGAGACGAGGGTGGATGCGCATGCGTTAGTGCCTTTCTAGGAGGAGACGGGGGTCAGCCGGAGAAATGCGTGTACGCCATGAACCTACCGGGGAGCGGGGACCTTGGTCCTCGGCAGGAGCAGTGCGGCGATGAGGCCACCGATCCCGAGGATCCCCAGCACCGCCATCGCGATACCGTACGCCGTGCCGCCCGCGTCGATGTTGGCGACGAGGATCGTTCCGGCGATCGCCGTGCCGAGGGTGGAGCCGAGGTTGGAGACGCTGCGCGAGAGGCCGGAGATCTCACCCTGCTCCTTCTCGGGGAACGCCGACTGCACGACGTTGACCGACGGGGTGAGCATGAGGCCGAGCCCGGCGCCGATCAGGAAGAGTCCGGGAACGAAGGACCACGAGTTGGAACCTCCCGCGACCAACCAGATCAGCAGCGCGACCCCGGGAACGCAGAGAACGAACCCGGTGATGATCAGGCTGCGCTGGGAGAACCGCTTCGCCAGGCGTCCGGCCAACAGCGAGGTGAGCAGCAGCCCGACGGTCGCCGCGGTGAAGATCACACCGGTCTGGATCGCGTTGTGGCCGCGGACGACCTGCAGGTAGGCGGACACGGTGAAGGACGTGCCCATCAGCAGCACCCACTGCAGGTTCTGGGTCACGAGCGCGATGTTCGACATCCGGTTGTGGAAGAGCGATGTCGAGAGCAGCGCCTCCTTGCCGGTGCGCTCCCGCCGCCGGATCCACCAGAAGAAGAGCACGAGAATCACGATCCCGGCGATGACCAGGGTGACCATCAGCGGAACGCTGTTGTCCGCGGCGAGGATGCCGAGCACCAGCACGAAGAGCCCCAATGCCGAGAGCACGGCACCCACCGTGTCGAACGGGCGGTCAGGCTGCGGCGGGATCGGGTCGGTGAGGCGTCGGCTGAGCAGGAGGATGATCACGATGATGAGTGCCTGGAAGAGGAAGGCGGCGCGCCAGCTGATCGCGGTGGTGATCAGGCCGCCGATGAGCGGACCGGCCGCAGCGCCGATGCCGCCGAGGCCGCTGATGATGCCGAAGGCCCATGCTCGCGTCGCGATGTCCGACAGGTAGATCGTGGTGAGGATGTAGACCGGCGGAATCAGCAGGGCCGTGCCGACACCCTCCAACAGGCTGTTGCCGATGATCAGCGCCCACAGTCCGGGCGCCGCGGCGCTGACCAGCGCACCGACGCCGTAGATGGCGAGGCCGAGCACGAAGCAGCGTTTGCGCCCGAGCTTGTCGGTGAGCTTGCCGGCGGGGATCATGAGCGCCGCCATCGTCAGCAAGAAGAGAGTGATGCTGATCTGGATGCCCTGGACCGTCGTATCCAGATCGCGCGACATGTCGTTGATCATCACGTTCATGTTGGAGCCGGCGAAGCTGCAGATGAACTGCGCCAGCGCCAGCGGCGCGATGAGGCGACGGGCGGTCGCGTGGGACATCTCGGGGGTGGATGCGGTCACGGCCGGCTCCCGTCCCGGAAGGCGGGCTTCCGATGGGACCACATGCTAGTCCGCTCACGGCCGAGGGGATAGGCCGCCTCTTGGCGGACTCCTTGTGCGGCCCGTTGGATCATCCCGTCCGGGTGATGTCCGCCAGGAGGTGATGGCTCGAAGCTGTGCGTGGGTGCCGCATCCCCATGCGGCGACGGATCGTGGCCGGCCGAGCGGTCGGCGGATGAGGACAGGAGCTGTGACATGGCTGATGAGCCGTACGTAGCGATTGCTGCACAGTATGCGAGCGAAGACGACGCGGTGGCCGATTTCGACCGGATACATGCGCACTTCAAGGATGAGGGAAAGCACGCAGCCTTCGACGCCGCGGTGGTCGTCCGCGACAAGGAAGGGAAAGTCTCCATCCCGAAGCGCGACGACGGAGCCAAGCATCACGGCGGCAGGAAAGGCCTCGCCATCGGCCTTGCGGGCGGACTCGTGGTCGCGCTCTTCCCTGCGGTCGCCCTGGGCGGCGCCCTCCTGGTCGCGGGCGGCGCCGGCGCCGGCATCGGCGCGATCGCGGGCCACATCTCGAACAGGTCGTCCGCGGAAGATCTGAAGACGATCAGCGAGACCCTCGACGCCGGCAGCGCAGGAATCGTGATCGTCGCGGCCCCCGGCGAGGTCGACGAAGTCGAGAAGCTGCTGACGCACGCGACGAAGGTGACGAAGAAGGAGATCGCCGTCGACGACGAGAAGCTGGAGAACGAAGTCCAAGACGCCAGCGAGTAGCGCGCGAAACCGGGATAAGGGGTAGGGGTGCAGAGGCTCCGTGTAGCGGCGGCGGCGGCCGCGGCTGTGTCCGCCGTCGTCGTGCTTGCGGGATGCTCGGATGCGAGCCCCGTCGACCGTGCGCAGGCGCAAGTGTCCGCCAAGGAGAAGGCCGTCAAGGATGCCACGACCGCGCAGGCGGCCGCATCCGACACGTTCTGCACGTCGAGCAAGACCTACATCGTCGCGCTCGACCGGTACGGCGATGTGCTGAACGCCATCGCGCCCACGGTCGGCGACGTCACGGATGCCGGCGAGGATCTCGCTAAACCGCGTGCGGACGCGTTCGACAGCGCCGAGGCAGCGGTCACGGCGCAGCAGGAGCTCGAGACCGCCGAAAAGGAGCTCGCCGAGGCGCGCGCGGCCCTCGACCGGGCGAAGGCGGGACCGTCGAGCTCGGCCTCCCCCTCCCCTGCCACTCCCGCGCCGACATCCACCCCGCTGGTTCCCGCCGCCACGGTGGATCGCGTCAAGCAGGCCGACTCCGAGTTCGCCGCAGCGCAGGAGACGATCACCGACAAGACGGCGCTCGCGGACGCCTCCGAACAGTTCAACAGTGCTGCCGTCGCACTGGAGTTCGCCTGGCTGCGACTGTTCGCCGAGGCGGGATGCCTGACCGACGAGCAGGCCCAGGCGAGCGTGAGTTCGTACGTGACCGCGCTCCAGCAGGATCTCGCGGCGGCGGGATACTACGGCGGCGCGGTGGACGGCGTGTACGGGCCGCAGACCGTCGCTGCGGTCGAAGACCTGCAGAAGGCGAGCGGCCTGCCCGTGACGGGAGCAGTCGACAAGGCCACGGCCGCAGCCCTCGAGGCGAAGCTCCAGGCGCTCGGGGGCGCGGCCGCTCAGCAGAGCGCCGCGACGACGGCAGCTGTGCAGCAGACGCTGAAGCTCGCCGGGTTCTGGGACGGACCCGTCGACGGTGTGTGGACGCCCGCTTTGACCGACGCAGTGATGGCATTCCAGTCGAAGCTGGGCGTGGAACCGAAGGGGAAGGTCGACGCCGCGACGGTCAACGCGTTCGAGAAGGCGTTGAGTGCGGCGAAGGCGCCGAACCCCACCGCGAGCCCGTCGCCCACCCCGTCCCGTTGACGGTTACCGGGCTTGCGAACGATCCGGGGCGTCAGGTTCGGCGCCGATCTCATTCCAGCAGGATGATGCCGCCGTTTCGCCTCCGCAGCTACTTTCAGCAGCATCAGCTCCCTCGGAGCTGCGGGTGAACGGAGAGATTCATGTCACACATCGACCCGGCGGCGGTCACCGCGCCGGTGACGCACTCCATCGATATCACGGCGGTCTTCGAGCAGAACGCCGTACCCGTCACGCAGCCCACCAGCGACACCGAACCGAAGGAGAAACAGTCATGACCACCGTCGACCGCACGGTGAACACCGGATGGGGCCGTTTCGCCGCCCTCATGGTGCTCATCGCCGGGCTCTTCAGCGTGCTCCAGGGCATCGTCGCCGTGTTCGCCCCCGACCCGTACTACGTGGTCGCGAACGGGTCCCTCTTCATCCTCGACATCTCCGGCTGGGGGTGGTGGAACATGATCATCGGCGTCCTCGCCGTGCTCACCGCGGGCGGTCTGTTCGCCGGCCAGACGTGGGCGCGCATCATCGCCGTGATCCTGGCCGTGCTGAGCGCGATCGGCCAGCTGTTCCTGATCCCGGCCCAGCCCTGGTGGTCGGCGATCCTCATCGCCATCGACGTTCTCGTCATCTACGCGGTCACCGCACACGGCGGCCAGGTCAAGGAGGAGGTCAGGTCATGAACTTCTGGGATTTCATCGTTTATTCGTTCTGGATATTCGTGTGGATCGCCTACCTGATGGTGCTCTTCTCGATCATCGCCGACATCTTCCGCGACCACACGTTGAACGGCTGGCTGAAGGCAGTGTGGATCATCTTCCTGGTGTTCGTCCCGTTCATCACGGCTCTCGTCTACCTGATCGCGCGCGGGCCGAGCATGACGAGACGCAAGATGGAGGACATCCAGAGGGCGCAGAGCGACACCGACTCCTACATCCGCACGGTGGCGTCGACCAACTCGCCCGCCGAAGAGATCGCCAAGGCGAAGACGCTGCTCGATTCCGGCGCCATCACCCCCGCGGAGTTCGAGACGATCAAGGCGCACACCCTGGCTTCATCGTGATCCCATGACCACGGCAAAGGATCTCCGCCCCCGGAGCGTGACGGTGGCCGCAGTGCTGACCTGGCTCTCAGGCACGGTCAATGTGGTGACGGGCGTGCTGCTGCTCTTCCAGCTCGGCAACGCCGACCTGGTCGCGCGGTTCGGAAACGCAGCCCTCGTCATCGTCATGGCCGTCGCCGTCATGATCCTGGGGGTGGTGATCCTGATCGTGTCGAGCGGCCTGTTCCGCGGAAGCAACGGGGCCCGGATCGTCGCGACGATCTTCCAGTCCGCCTCCATCCTGGCGGCGATCGCACTGTCGATCAGGGCGCCATCCTTCCTGTTGGCCTCCGTCGTCAGCATCGTCGTCTCGATCACCGTGATCGCGTCGCTCTTCAACGACCGCGCGGCGGAGTACTTCCGCGCCTCCTGAGCCTGGCCAGCAACGGGCGTGAGCCGATGAGCTAGTCGAAGTGGATGCTCAAGTCTCCTTCGATGAAGCCGGAGTCCGGCCCCAGCGGGAGGGCTGCGCGCGGCCCGAGCGCGCGGATGGCCGCTTCGTATCGTTGGACGAATTCTTCATCGTGGAGGTCGTCGGTCCCGTCTTCCTTGGTAGCCATGAGCTGGCTGGCCGGACCGACGAGCAGGAGCGCTTCGTCCCGCACACCGGACGGGGAAAGGCAGGGCACTCTCATCTCTTCTGCAGCCGACTGTTTCGCAAGGGCTTCCGCGTAACGCAGCACGACATCCGCGATCGCGTCACCGGTCACGAGCGTCCCGCCCGCGTAATGGATTCTTCTCACTATCGCTTCGCACCTTCCATCGGGACCCTGTCTTCTTCGTCGTCCACGCCGTTGGGGGACGGTTCCGCCGTGACGATCATCCCCATCGGACCTTCGGCTGACGCATTGAGCTCCGCCAGCCACTCCCGGTTGATCGACGGCACCCTCGAACCGTCGAAATGGAACATCAAGGGGATCGACGGGTGCACCCACACGGTGGTGCGCCCTCCGCCCTGGTCGCGCGCGTCGCGCCAGGAGAGCGCGAACGGCTGCTCACGCTTCAGCCTGTTGATCGCAACGACCTGGAGATGCGTCAGGAGCCGGTCATCGATGTCGATCTCGCGTGATCCGTAAACCAGCTTTCCCATCTTCTCCTCTCCCCTCGTACTCGAAATCCGCTCGTACCGAATCGATCCTGAAGGACGGTGGGCGGGGGTCGCCGGTCGGCCTCGCCGGCGACCCCGCGGTCTCTCGGGAAAGCATTCAGGTCGCCCGCCTCACGCGGTCCGACATGCACATCCGAGAGGTGCCGGATGGCGGATCAGGCCGCGACGGCCTGCTGCCTGGTCTCGCTCGCCGACCCGATCGAGATCTTGCGGGGCTTCGCCCGCTCGGCGATCGGAATCACGACGCTGAGCACTCCGTTGTCGTAGCTCGCACTGATGCCTTCCGGGTCCACGTCGTCGCCGATCGAGAACTGCCGCATGTACGAACCGAACGGACGCTCCTGCGCCAGCCAGCGCCCGTTCTCCCGGTTGCCCACGGAACGCTGGGCACGGATGGTCAGCAGATGACCGTCCACGTCCACGTCGACGGAGCCCGGATCCACTCCGGGCAGGTCGGCGTTCAGCACGTACTGATGTCCCTCCCGGAACAGGTCCACCGGCATGATCCGCGGCTGCCGGCTGGTGTCGAAGATGCTCTGAGCGATCCGATCCAGCTGGCTGAAAGGATCAAATGACATCGACATAATGAGATTCTCCTTTCGATCGTGGGTACGCGACGGGGTCGGATCAGGAATGCTGCGCGCATCCGGACCCTGTCCTGCCGCTGCAAGTTATCTTCATCACTTGCTGCATATTTTCTACAACGATTCTTGACACTCTGCAAGTGGAACCCGCACAATTTTTCTATGAGCGAGAACCCCGAGAGCCGGCCGGTCTACAGCATGGCCGTCGCGGCCGAGCTCCTCGGGCTGCCCGCGGCGACCCTGCGCCTGTACGAGCGCAAAGGGCTCCTGACTCCCGCCCGCACCGATGGGGGAACCCGCCGGTACAGCGCCGACGATATCGAGCGGATGCGGCGGGTCTCCGAACTGCAGGACGACGGGGTCAACCTGGCCGGCATCGGCAAGGTGCTCGCCCTCGAAGGCGAGAACGCCGCCCTCCGCCAAGAGGCGGCCGACCGAACCGAGAACGGACCCGACGGGAGCGCAGCCCTTTAGTCGGAGGTCGCTGCGACTACAGGAGCACGGGTCGCTCTCCAGTGGCCGAGCAATTGCAGCGCTTCGTGATCGGCCGTGCCCGGCTCAGGTGTCAGTACGGTGAGTTGCACGCCTGGCTCGCCGACGAGGTCCAAGCCGTTGAAGTGGAGTTGCAGGTCGCCCACGACGTGGTGGTGGTACCGCTTGGTGCCGCTCTGGTGATGCCAGACGTCGTGCCGCGCCCACAGACGTCGGAAGTGGTCGCTTCGCGTGGAGAGTTCGCCGACAAGGTCGCGCAACTGCTTGTCGTGCGGGTCGCGGCCGGCCTCAGTGCGCAGTTGGGCGACATTGATCCCGGCCACGCTCTCCCAGTCGGGGTAGAACCGGCGAGCGACGGGTTCGAGGAAGATGAAGCGCGCGAAGTTGGGCGGCGAGGTGGTTGCAGTCCCGATCATCTCGTCCATCAGCGCCGCGCCGAGGTGATTCCAGGCGAGTAGGTCGGTGCGACCATTGCCGATCAACGCAGCCGCGGAGTCCATCGAGTCCAAGAATAATCGGATGCTCGGAGACGGCTGCCACGCCTTGGGCGCCGAGACGCGACGCGGCGTTTCCGTCCCAGTGGATCGCTCGGCGAGCCGATAGAGATGCTCGCGCTCGGCATCGTCCATCATGAGGGCACGAGCGAGCCCGTCCAGGACCGCGTCGGATGCGCCGGCGATGGCTCCCCGCTCGAGTCGGGCGTAGTACTCGACGCTCACTCCGGCCAGAGCCGCGGCCTCCCCACGTCGCAGGCCGGGCACACGGCGATCATTCCCCACGGGCAGGCCGACCCGTTCGGGGTCCACCCGGCCGCGCCGCGACATCAGGAACTCGCGGATTTCCTCACGGTGATCCATGCCCTCAGAGTAAGTCGCGACGTCGACAGCTGGGATGCCCTGAGAGGGCACGTCAGAACAGGGACTCCCCCGCCCACGCGAAGGACCGTTCTCTAGTACTCATGAAACTCCGCATCCTCACCACCGTCCTCGCGGCGCTCCTGCTCACGGCGGGCGCGGCTGCCTGCTCACCCGATTCCAGTACCGTTTCCGTCGCGGTGCAAACGACTGACACAGCCGCTGGACCGCACTTCTCGCGACAGCTACCTCGGGAGGCGACCTTCGAGAACCGGATGGGGACGGCGGAGGTCGCGCGCCTCGCCGCCCCGCTCAACGTCGCGGGATCGGAGAGCATCTCGCACTATCGTGCCGGCGACGTGGCCTATTGGGCGGCGGAACGGAGCATCGTCATCTTCTTCACTGATGGCGCGACCGCGCCACGGACGGGACTGGTGATGGTCGGCCATGTCGACAACGACGACCTCTCCCGGCTGAGCGGATCGGTGCAGCGGCGCAGCGTTCGGCTCGTCTCCGCCGGGACGGACGCAGGCTAGTCGGACGTCGCTGCGCCGGCCGCCGCGGTTCCGGCCGTTTCGTTCGCGGCGGATGCGGCCCAGCTGGCGAGCAACCGGAGGCGCTCTGCCGACGGGGATCCGGGCTCGGCGGTGTAGACCATCAGCACCAGGCCGGGCTCGGCGGTCACGGCGAGTTCCTCGTAGGCGAGGGTGACCTCCCCGACCACCGGATGCACGAAACGTTTCGTTCCCGCCCCGTGCGTACGCACATCGTGCGCGCCCCAGAGCTGCCGGAACACGTCGCTTCGAGTGGAGAGCTCCCCCACTAGATCCTGCAATCCCTTGTCGTGCGGGTCGCGACCGGCCTCGGCACGCATGATGGCGACACACATCTCGGCGAAGACGTCCCAGTCGGGATAGAACTCGCGCGACGCCGGGTCGAGGAATTGGAAACGTGCGAGGTTCGGAGTGCGGCCGCCGTCGCCGATCAGCGGCGAGTAGAACGCCTTTCCGAGCGCATTCGTGGCGAGGAGGTTCTGCTGGGGGTCGCGCACAAAGGCGATGCCCTCGGTGATCGCGTTCAGTGCCCACGCGAGACTGGGTCGTGCCGCCGCCGACTTGATCGCGCGGCGGCGGGGCCGTCCGGAGAGCGGGATGCCGTCGGCCGCCCGCGCGAGGTCGAACAGGTGCGCCCGTTCGGTGTCGTCAAGCTGGAGCGCACGGGAGATCGCCTCGAGCACCGACGAGGAAGCCCCGGCAATCGCGCCGCGCTCCAGCTTCGCGTAGTACTCGACGGAGACGCCGGCGAGCATCGCCACCTCGGATCGGCGCAGCCCCGCGACGCGACGGTTGCCGCCGGACGACAGGCCGGCCGCTTCGGGGGTGACCTTCGCCCGCCGGGACGTGAGGAACTCGCGCACCTCTGACCGGTTGTCCATGCGACCAGGCTACGTCCGCATCCGTCGGGGTGGGGTTCCCTCCGAGTACACCCCTCGGCAGAGACTCCCTCACCGTGCGGCGATCGCATTGACTGGTGAGACGACATTCAAGACAAGGAGCACCATGCGTGGAGTAGTCATGTACGGCCCCGGCGACGTCCGGGTCGAGGAACGCGAGACCCCGACCATCGTCGAGCCGACCGACGCGATCATCCGGCTGGCCGCCACCTGCATCTGCGGATCCGACCTGTGGCCGTGGCGGGGAGCAGACGACGTGGACGCCACCCCGATGGGCCACGAGTACGCCGGGGTGGTGACGGCGATCGGGGACGACGTGAAGAACGTCCGGGTCGGTGACTTCGTCGTCGGCTCCTTCTTCGCCTCCGACAACACCTGCGAGATCTGCCGGGCCGGATACCAGTCGCGTTGTGTGCACGGCGAGCCGGGAGCCCCGACCGGCGCCCAGGCGGAGTTCGCGCGCATCCCGCTTGCCGACGGGACGCTCGTCGCCACGCCGGGACAGCCGGATGCCGACCTCATCCCCTCTCTGCTCGCGGCCTCAGACGTGCTCGGCACCGGCTGGTTCGCCGCCGTCGCCGCCGAGGTCGGCCCCGGCAAGACCGTGGCGGTCGTCGGCGACGGCGCGGTCGGACTTCTCGGCGTGCTCGCCGCCAAGCAGCTCGGAGCCGAGCGGATCATCGCGATGAGCCGTCACGCCGACCGGCAGGCGCTCGCCCGCGAGTTCGGCGCCACCGACATCGTCGAAGAACGCGGCGACGACGGCGTGACCAGGATCAAGGAGCTCACCGACGGTCTCGGCGCGCACTCGGTGATCGAAGCGGTCGGAACGCAGGAGTCGATGATGCAGGCCATCCGATCCACCAGACCCGGCGGACACGTCGGCTACGTCGGCGTCTCCCACGACGTGGAGCTCCCCGGCCAGGAGCTCTTCTTCTCCGGTGTCCACCTGCACGGCGGACCGGCGCCTGTCCGCCGCTTCCTCCCCGACCTCATCCAGCTCATCTGGAACCGGGAGATCGACCCCGGGAAGGTCTTCGATCTCACCCTGCCGCTCGCGGATGCAGCGGAGGGCTACCGGGCGATGGACGAACGCCGCGCGATCAAGGTGCTGCTCACCGTTGACTGAGCACACGACCCACCCCGCGCCCGTTCAGACCCTCGGCCGTCGCCGTGGGCGACTTCCCGGCGCCATCTACGTGCTCGCCGCCGGGACGTTCCTGATGGGCACGACCGAGTTCGTCATCGCCGGCCTCCTCCCGGAGTTCGGAGCGGACTTCCACGTGTCCGCGGCGACCGCCGGCACGGCGATCACCGTCTTCGCGATCGGGATGATCGTCGGCGCGCCGGCGATGGCGTTGCTCACCCTCCACCTCCCCCGGCGGCTGACGCTCGTGCTCGCCCTCGCGGTGTTCGCCGTGGGTCACATCGTGGCGGCCATCACCCCGAGCTTCGAGGTACTGCTCGTCGCGCGCTTCGTGACAGCCCTCGCGACGGGTGCGTTCTGGGCGGTCGCCGCTGTCGTCGCAACGCGCTTGGCCGGCCCGGGTTCCGCATCCCGGGCCTTGGGAATCGTGCTGGGCGGCGGGATGCTCGCCAACGTGCTCGGCGTACCCCTGGGCGCGTGGGCCGGCCAGCTGCTGGGCTGGCGGGGGCCGTTCTGGGCCCTCGCCGCTCTGGCCGTGGTGGCCGCCGCCACCGTCGCGCGCACGATTGCCGCCGATCGACCCGACCAGGCGGCACCGTCGATCCGCGCCGAGCTCGCCGGACTCCGGTCACCACGCCTGTGGCTGGTGCTCGCCATCTGCGCCACCGTCACCGGCGGTGTGCTGTCGACGTACAGCTACATCGCGCCCCTGATCGAGCGAGCCGGCGTTCCCGCCGTCTGGATCCCGTTCGTGCTCCTGCTCTTCGGGATCGGGGCGTTCGCCGGCTCGCTCCTCGGGGGGCGTGCGGGCGATGCCCACCCCTACAGCACGCCGGTGGTGACGGGGGCGATCACCGCGGTGGTGACGATCGGGCTGGTGCTCGGCTCATCCGTGGCCCTGCTGACCGTGCTGCTGTTCACGATCCTCGGCTTCGCTGGGCTCTCCGCCAACCCCGTGCTTGTCTCGCTCGCCGTGCGCTACGGGCATCGCGCACCCACCCTCGCCAGCGCGATGGCCACCTCCCTGTTCAACCTCGGGACAGCTGTGGGCACCGGCGTGTCGGCGGCCGCAATGGGCACGTCGCTCGGCGTTCTCGCGCCGCCGATCGTCGCCGTCGTTTTCGGCGTGATCGGAATCGTGCTGGCCGGCACTCTCGCAGTGGTCGAGCGCCATCGCCGATCAGCGGAAAGGCGATGGCGCTCGAGCTGAGTGCCTCAGGAGACCCGCGAACGCTCCTCGGCCACAATGGCGTTGATACGAGCACGCTCGGCCCGGCCGTAGGTCTCGCGGGTGACGAGGATGCCGATCAGTCCGATGATGGCCGCCGACATGTAGAGCAGCGATGCGCCGGGCCAACCGAGCCAGCCCACGAGAGCGGCTGCGAGCAGAGGCGCGAAGCCGCCCAGTGCCGCGGCGATCTGGTAGCCGAGAGAGGCGCCCGAGGTGCGGGTGGAGGTACCGAACTGCTCGGTCAGCAACGAACCCTGGGTGCCCGTGAGCGAAGCGTGGATGAAACCGATGCCGAAGATGAACACCGCGATCACGAGCGCAGGCGTGCCTTCGTTGGTGAGCAGATACATCGGGAACGCGAAGAGAATCGCAACGATGCAGGCGACGATGTAGATCGGGCGACGCCCGACCCGGTCGGTGAGCGAGCCCGCCAGGAAGGTCATCACGATCGCCACGATGCTCGCAGCGGTGAGGGCTCCGAGTGCCGTGGGCCGGATGTCCGGGAATCGCTCGGTGAGGTAGTTGAGAAAGTACGTAGCCGTGGAGTAGTAGGCGAACGACTCGACGATGCGCAGCGCGATGACGCGGAGGACGCTCTTCCAGTCGCGCCGGATGGTGGTGAGGAACGGGTTCTTCTCGATCTTGCCTTCGGCCTTCGCCTCCTCGAACTCGGGCGATTCCGACAGGCGGGAGCGCACGATGAGGGCGACGATCACGAGAACAGCGCTCAGAAGGAACGGGATGCGCCAGCGCCAGTCGCCCTCGAGGTTGGCGCAGATGAGGAACATGGCGCTGGCCAGGGCGATGCCGAGCGGGTTGCCCGACTGCGGGATGGCCGCATACATACCGCGCCGGTTCCACGGGGCGTGCTCATACGTCATGGTGATGGCGCCGCCCCACTCGGCACCGAACGCGAGGCCCTGGATCATTCGGATGATCACGAGCAGGATCGGGGCGAGCACGCCGACGGTGGCATACGTGGGGAGCAAGCCGATGAGGAAGGTGGCGCCGCCCATCACGAGCATCGCACCAACGAGAACGGGCTTGCGGCCGAACTTGTCGGCCAGATAGCCGCCGATCGCGCCGCCGAGCGGGCGCATCAGGAAGCCGACGGCAAGGGTCGCGAACGAGAGCATGGTGCCGACGAAGCGATCGCTCTCCGGGAAGAAGACCGCACTGAAGTACAGGGCCGATGCGGTGCCGTAGGCGATGAAGTCGTAGTTCTCGACGCTCGTGCCCAGGGCGGCTGCGATCGCCGTCTTGTTCCGGTCTTTCGATCCCAAGGCAGATGTCTGCCGGATCGTGGTGGTGTTCGTCACTGATGGATCTCCTTTGATCGATTGGGGAGGGGTAGGGGTCAGGGGTTAGTGGTCTGCAGCGATGGAGGTCTCGGGCACGAGCTGGTCGAGAGCGTTCAGCTTCGCCACGCGGCGGCGGGTGTCCACATCGTCGTCGAACGTGGCCGCAAGGAACTCGGCCACGATGTCGTCGATGAATGCGGACGGCGCGAGCCAGGCCCCGAGAGCGATGACATTCGCGTCATCGTGCTCGACGGCCTGATGCGCTGAGTACGACTCGTTGGCGAGACCGCAGCGGATGCCGGGGATCTTGTTGGCGGCCATGATGGCGCCGGCTCCCGTTCCGCAGACCAGCACGGCACGCTCCGCGCTCCCGTCGAGCACGCGGGCGCAGGTCGCCTGGGTGATGTCGGGGAAGTCGACCGGAGCCGTGCTGTCTGTGCCGCAATCGATCGCGGTGTGGCCGAGCCTCTCGATGGCGTCGATGACGCGCTGTTTGAGGGGGAAGCCTGCGTGATCGGCTCCAACGGCTACTCTCATGCGGAAGTCCTTTCAGGGGTGGCTGCGAGCATCCGCTCGACGTCGCGCAGGGCGGGGATGGACGAAGATGCACCCTCGCGGGTGACGGCCAGTGCCCCTGCGGCTCCGGCGAGTTCGAGTCGCTCGCCCAGTGGCAGCCTTAGATGCGCGGCGAGATAGCCGACGAGCGTGTCACCGGCGGCCGTGGTGTCGACCGCGTCGACTCGCGGAGCGCGGACGCGGCCGGAGCCCTCGGCCGAGACGTAGACGGCCCCGTCGGCGCCGAGCGTGCACACGGCATCGATCGCCCTGTCTCCGTTGTGGCGGATCGCATCGACCGTCTTTGAGAGCAGGCGCGCGGTGTCGTCCGCTCCGTCGCTTCGAGGTTGTTCGACACCGAGGAGTGCCGCGAGCTGAGCGAGTTCGTTCTCGTTGACGACGAGCAGGTCGATGTCGTGGACGAGGTCCTGGGAAGCGACGGGTGCGGGTGCGGCATTCCAGACGACCACCGCACCGGCTTTGCGAGCAATGTCGGCAGCGGCGCGGTTGGCGGCAGCGCTCACCTCGTTCTGCAAGACGAGTACGTCTCCTGCGCCGATGGTCGCGAGTTCCGCGACGGCGATGGTGTCGTCGAGCAAGGCATTGGCGCCCGGCAGCACCACGATCGAGTTCTCGCCTTCGTCGTCGACGAGCACGAGCGCCCGGCCGGTCAGCACATCCGGCCGTGCGACGATGCCGTCGACACCGACGCCGTGGTCGCCCAGGGCCCGGATCATGGCCGCCCCTTCGGTGTCGTCGCCGACTGCGCCGATCATGATGGTCGGTGCGCCCGCAGACGAAGAGGCGATGGCCTGGTTGGCGCCCTTGCCTCCGGGCGACGCGTGGGCACCGGCAGCGAGAACGGTCTGCCCCGGAAGCGGCAGACTCGGAACCCGGTAGCACGTATCGGCATTGATGCTGCCGAAGACGAAGACAGCCGATCCTTCTGCGCGAGCCATGTGCACCTCCTCGTGAAACGTTTCCATGGAAACGATTCCACGGCGTCGACGTCAATGATGCATCAGTCGCTCCCGATCTGCAAGTCGAGCGCGCGACTCAGGAGAGCGCGCGGTCCACGAGGCTGGTGGCCACACGCCGCGAGCTCACCGGGCGGCCCTCGATGAGGTCGATGAGCCCGGCTACCCCGAGCCGCCCGATCTCCGCGGCTCCGATCCGCACAGCGCTGATCGGAGGGGTCGCGAGCTCGAACCAGTCCACGTCATCGAAGGAGATGACTTCGACGCGCGCGGCTTCGACGGCACCGAGACGGCGTCGCAGACCGCGCACCGCCCCCAGAGTCGTCGGTTCGTTCACACCGAATACTGCCGTCGGCCGTTTTCCCCGATCGAGAACGCGGAGCATCGCGGCCTCGGCACCGTCGGCGAGGAAATCGCCCTCATCGATCAGCCGGTCATCCATGCTGATGCCGTGCGATTCGCGGCCTGCGAGATAGGCCACCCGGCGCTCCGCGGCCGTGGAGAAAGCGGTCGGACCGCCGATGAACGCGACCTCCGTGTGACCGCGACCCTGCAGCCAATCGAGAACCAGGGCGACTCCCTGCGCATTGTCGGTGGAGAAGAGAGGAGCGTCGAGACCGTCGAGGCTCCGATTGAGCAGAACCACGGGCAGCCTCGATGCCACCAGCGACTCGAGCTGCGGGGAGATCGGCCCCTGCGGAGAGAGCAGCAGCCCGTCGATGCGCTGCGTGGCGAAGATGCGCAAGTATTCGTCTGCCTGGGCCGCGTCCTCGTTGGCGTTCGCCAGCAGCACCGCGTATCCCCGCCGCATCGCCTCGCTCTCCGCGGCGTGGGCGAGTTCGGAGAAGAAGGGGTTGCGGATGTCCGACACCAGCAGCCCGAGCACTTCTGTGCGGGACCGGC
Source organism: Leifsonia sp. 10N434 (assembly GCF_056394405.1). Lineage (NCBI taxonomy): Bacteria > Bacillati > Actinomycetota > Actinomycetes > Micrococcales > Microbacteriaceae > Leifsonia > Leifsonia sp. 10N434. The sequence goes on from NZ_JBFTHV010000001.1 coordinate 586,122, forward strand.
GCAGCGCCCGCGCCGTCCCGTTCCTGACATAGTTGAGCTCCGCCGCCGCGGCGAGGACGGCCGCCCGGGACTCGGGAGAGGTCTGGGCGCTTCCGCTCAGAACGCGCGATGCCGTGCCCAATGCGACTCCGGCGCGCTCGGCGACATCCTTGATCGTCGACATCGATCCCCCTCGAGTGGAAACGTTTCATCCTCACGGAATACAGTAGCTCCCACGGTTCCAGGACGCCGGATGCTCTAGAACCAGTGCCTCTTCTTGAGAGCGATGTAGGCCCAGAGCTCGAGGGCGACGATGAGGGCGACGAGACAGCCTGCGCTGAACGGGTCTCTTATCCTCTGGGTCGATGGCAAACCGTGACTCGCCTGGAGTGCTCCGGTCATGGCCGCAGGTTGCCTGGCATCATGCGGATCGAGTGCGATGGCCGGCGGGATCTTTTCGCGGACCAATGGGCCGTGATTTCCGTGCAACGAAGAAGAAGTGGATGAACGTTTATGGGGGCGACCTCTGCTGAAGCGGTGTTGGCGCAGTTCACGGCGGCGGTCGATTCGGAGGGGCTGGGCGTTTACGGTGTCCACATCCGGTTGGGCCGGGAGACGGCGTCGCACCGTTGGCGCAGCGATGATCGCGAAAACCTGTACTCGGTGTCCAAGGGTGTGTGCGCGTTGGCCACTGGCATGGCCATCGATGAGGGCCTGCTCGACCTGGACCTGCGCGTCATCGATGTTTTCGGGGACTTCGCTCTCGGGGAGAGAGTCGGTGACGTCACCCTCAGACAACTGCTCACAATGACCAGCGGAATCGACTTCCTGTGGTTCGGCCACGAGCCGATCCCGTGGCCCGACTTGGCGGCGGAAATGCTGCGCCGTCCCTCTGCCGGTCGTCGGTTCCAGTACTCCGACGTGAGCACGTATGTGGCGATGCGGATGCTGGCCGAGCGGGTGGGTGATGTTCGCGACTGGCTGATGCCACGCCTGTTCGAGCCGTTGGAGATCGACAACCCGCAGTGGCATCGTTGCCCGCTCGGCTTCATCATCGGCGGCACCGGCCTTGAACTTCGCACCGACGAACTGGCGCGCATCGGCGATGTACTCATCGATCGCGGGAGCTGGAAGGGCGACGTTCTCGTATCACCGGGCTGGGTGGACGCCATGCACACCTCCTGGGTTGCAACGGGGCGCCCGTCACCGATGGACCGATACGGATTGGCGACCTGGGCGGGACCGGACGAGGCCTGGCGACTCGAGGGACGATACGGCCAGTTCGTCGTTGTGCACGGCGACGCCGTTGTCACGATCACGGCGCACGAGGAGTCGCTCGAGGACCGACTCTCCGAGCTAGCGGTTCAGCTCACTGCCTGAGGCACGACCACGCCGTCCTCGGTGTGCGATTCAAGCTTGTTCAGGTGGTCATTTCGGGCCGGGGTGGCCGCCACGGGAACTCGTTGTGTGCAGCCAGATCGGGTTGGTCATCGCTGCCATCGACCCGAAATTGAGCTTTGGCCCCATGGATGTTGCACCGGCTGATCCGTCGGCCATGGGGTGGCGGACTTCAGCCCGCACATAGGCGGCGATCTCCGGTCGCGTGAGCCAAGTGATGGTTGCGGCGCCGGACGCGGGCAGGGTCGACTGAAGCATTTGACCCTCGTCGGTGAAGAGGCGAACCGTGCCATTGGGCACACCGGAAACGTCGACGGTGACAGTGATGTCTTCGTCGCGCGCGGCCCGCAACGTCTCGCCGATGCCGGCCACGACACCGCGTGACGTCGCGGCGACGAAGGTCAGATCGACATCGGCTGACTCCGCGAGCCATGACCGCCCGGCTTTCAGCCCCGCCAGGATCGCAGTCCGGGAGAGATCGTCCGCCAGCACGACATTGTGAGGCAGCCCGATCACATCGGTCGGGTTGTGCGCGTCGCTGTTCCCAAACGCGGGCAACCACTTCTTGCCTGTGCGTGCGGACTCCGCGAGCAGGTTGTCCCAGGTCGAGACCGCAGCGTCATCGTCCCAGCCCCAGGGACCGGTCCAAACCTCGGTGCCGTCGAGACCGTCCCAGCCGTACTTCCACTCGCTCGCAATCCACGGGCAGTACATATGTGCCGACACATTGAGGCCCCCGTCGGCTTCAACCCGTTCCTGGAACTTCGGGAACACGCCGTCCCGCGCCCGGTAGCGCCAATCGATGAAGTCACCAGGTCGAGTTCCAAGTGCGAGCCAGTGACCGTTTCTAGTCGTGACCTCTTCGCCGGTGATGATCAAGAGATCCGGCCCCGCGAGCGGACCCCAGACACCATGCGATGAGGTCGTGTTGTGATCAGTGGAGACCATGAAGTCGAGTCCGCGGGCGCGGGCGCCGGCTGCGACCTGGTCAGGCGTATTACGTCCGTCGGAGTACACCGTGTGCAGGTGACAGTCGCCGCGGTACCAAGCGCGGCCGCGCCCCGAGGCAGTCGTGGCGGGGTAGGACGGCTTGAATGCAGCGCCGCGCGCGCCAGAGACCAGGGTGACCTGGACCTGGTAGTCCATGCCCTGAGGTGCGACCTGGTAAGGGCCGAGCACCACGTGCCACGTGCCGGGCATCACGTCGCCGGGCAGATAACCGGGTGTCGCGTCCGAGCGGCTGATGGAGAACTCTGTGCGGAATCCGCCGGACCAACCGCGAAACCCTTCGCCGCCGACATCGATACCGCGCGCGTCGAATATGCCGATGTCGCACGCGTTTCCGGGTGTTCCTGCCGGGACGGCGGGCTTCGAGTATGTGTACGAAACCGAGATCTGAGCTATACCCGCCGGGACGACCACCGGCAGGTAGACAAAGTCCGGAGAACCAGGAACGAGGTGCCCCGTGATCGCCTTGGTCTGCGTCCCAGCAGTGGTAGCCGCCTGTGCAGACACCTCGGAGAAGACCATCGGAAGAAGCGCCACACCAGCACCGGCTCCGATCGCAGCGAGAAGAGAGCGCCGCGAGAGGCCCGCTTCACGGGGGCCAGATGTCACACTGTCTGCACGAGAGTCCATGCTTCGACAGTCTCCGACCGCATCGTCGAGAAAACGACGCACGAGTGAACCGCGATCGACCACTGGCTGACCGTTGCGTAACCCGATCAGGGGACACCACCAGGGCGAGGCCGCCCTCGCTGGTCTCTTTGTACTCGGTGCTCAGCCGGCTACGTCGGGGTCGGTGAGTATCCGGGTCAGTGTGCTGCGGCCGAGAGCGCTCATTTCGGGGTTCGATTCCCGGTAGTACCACGGGAGGCCCATCGCCTGCTGGAACGCCCAGGCCGCACCACGCTGCCACTCGACGTCGTCGCATCCCAGCTCGGACCGAAAGGTCGCACGGGCATCGGCGTCGAGCATGTGCCAGGCGGCGACGAGGTCGAGCGCCGGGTCGGCCGGCGCGAAATCGCCGCCGTCGAGGACCCCGGCGAGTCGCTCACCATCGACCAAGACATTGGCCGGGATGAGGTCGCGATGGCTCATGACGACTTCGGCGGCCGGCGGAAGGGAGCGGAACCCGTTCCAGAGGGCACGGAGCCGCTCGACCGGGAGCAGACCTTCGCTCTCGCGAAAACAGACGTCCATCCATTCGTCGGAATCCTGCAACCGACCGCCGCGCCCCGTACTCATGAACCCGCGCCCTCTGGTATCCGCGCCACGGAACGCTTTCAGCAGGGCAGCGAGATCTCGTGCGAATCGCGTGGACCCGGCCAAACCATCGGGTGTCGCAACGTCCCCGGTCAGCCACGTCTGCACGGACCACGGCAGCGGATAGCCGTGGCCGGGTTCACCCATCGCGACGTGGACGGGCGTCGGGAACGGGCAGCATGCAGCCAGCTCCCGCATCGCATCGGCTTCCCGGGCGATGTCGGCCGCAACGTCCGCCGGGTCGATGTCTCGGAGCGGGAACCGTGCGGTGAACTCAGACCCGATCCGGTAGATCGCGTTGACGGTTCCGGTGCTCGCTACGCGGCGGATCGGCTCGTGCCGCCACGTCGGGAACTGCTCGACGATCAACTGCTGGACAAGCGCATCCTCGATGTGGAGCTCGTCGACGTGCATAGCCATAGGGGCGACCCTAGCCGATCACCCTACGAGCGGTCAGGGCACGTATGACCCGTAGCCGGGGTAGTCGATCGCCTCGGAGAACTGGTGCCGAAGACCGAGTCCCTTTCGTGCCCGCTGGCGTGAAACCGGCGGGTCGAGGTCAGCAGTCCGGCCCTGGTCGGCGGTGGCTGGCGCGGTTACCGTGGTGGCATGAGCCCGTCGTCGAGATCCGAGACGTTCCTAGAGGTCGCCGGTGAGAAGGTGCGCGTCTCGCATCCCGACAAGGTCGTCTTCGCTGAGCCCGGCCTGACCAAGCTCGACCTGGCGCGCTATTACGTCGCCGTCGCCGACGGCGCCCTCCGCGGCGCGGGCGGGCGCCCGATGGTGCTCAAGCGCTTCGTCAAAGGCATCGCGCAGGAGCCGTTCTTCCAGAAGCGCGTCCCGGATGATCACCCCGGCTACATCGAGACGGCGACGCTCCACTACGCGCGCGGTACCTCGGCCGAAGAGGCAGTCCTCCGGAACGCCGCCGGACTCGTCTGGGTGTCGAACCTCGGCTGCCTCGACCTCAACCCGCACGCCGTGCGCGCCGATGATCTCGACCATCCCGACGAACTGCGGGTGGACCTCGACCCGATGCCCGGCGTCGACTGGTCGCAGATCGTCGACGTCGCGTTCACGGCACGTGAGGTCCTCGAGGATCACGGTCTCGTCGGCTGGCCGAAGACGAGCGGCTCACGCGGTCTCCACATCCTCGTTCGCATCGCACCGAACTGGGGGTTCGCCGACGTGCGCCTCGCCGCTGAAACGCTCGCCAGGGAGGTCGAGAACCGCGCGCCCGGGCTGGCCACGGCGCGCTGGTGGAAGGAGGAGCGCGGCGAGAGCGTCTTCGTCGACTTCAACCAGAACGCCAAGGACCGTACCGTGGCGTCCGCCTACTCCATCCGGCCGCTGCCGGATGCCCGGGTCTCGACGCCGCTCGACTGGGACGAGGTGCGCTCGCGGCGCCCCGAGGAGTTCACCGTGCCGACCGTGCTGCAGCGGTTCGCCGAGCGCGGCGATCCGCACGCCGGCATCGACGACGCGGTCGGTTCGCTGGACGCCCTGCTCGCTCTCGCCGAACGACTCGGGCCGTCGGAGAAGCCGCCGCGGACCGCCGACGGCGGAGGCCGCCGCGTCTCGCAGATGCCCCTCATCGAAATCGCACGCACGAAGACGAAGCCCGAGGCGCTCGCAGCGCTGGAACAGTGGCGGGCGCAGAACCCGGTCGCCGCCGGTCAGCTGCATCCCGCCGACGAGCTCGTGGACGGGATGCGCGGCGCGAGCTCGCTCTGGTACCGCGTCCGGGTCAACCTCCAGCACGTGCCCGAGGGCGACCGACCCGCACAGGGCCCCCTCCTCGCCGAATACGACCCCTGGCGCGGACGGGCCTGACCTCAGATCGACAGGGAGGCGATCAGTCCGTCGACGCGGCTCCGGATGTCGTCGCGGATGCGACGGACGGTGTCGATGTCCTTGCCCGCGGGGTCCTCGAGTTCCCAGTCCTCGTAGCGTTTGCCGGGGAAGATCGGGCAGGCGTCGCCGCAGCCCATGGTGATCACGACGTCCGACTCGCGGACCTGCTCGGTCTCCAGAATCGAAGGGACCTGCTCGGAGATGTCGATTCCCTCTTCGGCCATCGCCGCAACCGCGACCGGGTTCAATGCTGTGCCCGGTTCGGATCCGCCGGAGAGGACTCGGACGCGGTCGCCGCCGAGTTCGCGCAGGTAACCGGCGGCGATCTGGGAACGGCCTGCGTTGTGGACGCAGACGAAGAGGACGGTCGGCGTGATGTCGGTCATAGGTGTCTCCGTGAATTCGTTGGGGTGGGCCGCCACCCGGGAAGGGCGACGGCCCGTGACGTGTCAGCAGCAGTCAGGCGCGCACGAACCGTCGGGCAGCGTCTGGCAGTCGTCGCAACATCCCATGATGATTCTCCCTTCTTCATCGACGGTTGTCGATGAACCCAGGGTGAACGAATACATTGACGTTTGTCAATGTATCGATGAGAATCGATGCATGTCGACCATCGAGCTCCTCCCCTTGCGCGATCTGCAGGCCTGCTGTGCGCCGATCACCGGGGAGGTGATCAGCGAGGAGAATGCGATCTCGTTGTCCCGCGCCTTGAAGGCGCTCGCCGACCCGGCACGGTTGCGGCTGCTGTCGATGATCGCCGCGCATGCGGATGGGGAGGCGTGTGTGTGCGACCTCACCGAACCACTGGCACTGTCGCAGCCGACCGTGTCGCACCATTTGAAGATTCTGACCGACGCCGGCTTTCTGACCCGCAGCAAGCGCGGGACCTGGGCGTATTATCGGCTCGCCCCCGGGGCGCTCGACACCGTCACCTCGTTTTTCGCCGCCGTCTAGGCCGGGCCATCGCTGCCCGCGGGTGGCGGAAGCGCTGCGAGGCGTATAGCGCTCCCATCCCCGAATTCACACGTAGGTGCGTAGCAGTTCCCAACCGCCGTCGGCGGCCGGGCGGACGTCGAACATCCGCACGTCTCCGTCGGCGACCGAGCAGCCCTGGAATCGCCAGCCGAAGATCCGGCCGGCCGGGTGCGTCAGGGCGTCGTGCCAGGTGTCCCGCAGCAGCGGTGTCGGCTGATCGGTGACGACGTAGCGGGTGCCACGCCAGACGATCCGGGTGGGGCGTCCGTTGTCGGTCCAGACAGAGACGATGTCGGTCGCGTGCGTCATGCTCATGAGGGCCTCCAAAGGGGTCGGGGATGGTCCTATTGAACCATTAACATTCGAACATTTGTTCGAGTGAATTCTGGGCTGGCGGCGACGGCGGATGCGATAGTGGAGTGCCGATCATGAGAGAAGGGGACTTATCCGGATGCGCGCGATCGTTGTCGAGCAGTACGGCGGACCAGAAGCACTGCGCCTCACAGACGTGACGGCGCCGACGCCGGGCGGCGACCAGGTGAGCATCGCGGTGCAGGCCGCGGCAGTGGGTCTCATCGACGTCCTGTTCCGCCGCGACGGGCTGGGCGGGCTGGTCTCCGTTCCATTCATCCCCGGCATCGAGGTCGCCGGCCGGATACTCGAGGTGGGCGACGATGTGGAAGGGCTGACGCCAGGGCAGCCAGTGGTCACCCTCAGCCGTCCGGGCACCTCCGGCTACGCCGAGATCGTCGTCGTGCCGGCGAGCGTGGTCCTCCCGCTCGATGACGATTCAGGGCCGATAGCGCCGAACACCGCCGTGGCCGGCATCCCCAACGTCGTCACGGCACTTGCGGCTCTCGACGACGCGGCGCGACTCCGGGCGGAGGACGAGGTCCTGGTCCTCGGTGCCACGGGCGGCCTTGCAAGCGTGTTCCCGTCGGTTGCGAAGGCGCTCGGCGCCGGCAGGGTGACCGGCGCCGTCAGCCGGGCCGGCAGTGTCGAGCGGGCGCTCGCCCTGGGATACGACGACGTTCTGCTCACCGACGAGTTGCCCCACACGGCGGCACGGTTCGACGTGATCGTGGACCCGGTCGGTGGCGCCTCGAGGGTCGCGGCCCTCGGTCTGTTGCAGCCCCTCGGGCGCTTGGTCGCCGTCGGCAACGCGTCGGATGCCGAACAAGTGCTCGTCGGCACCAACGATCTCTGGCTCAGCAACACGGGGGTGGTCGGGTTGAACATCGCCGCGCTTCTGGAGGCCCGTCCGCAACGGGTGCGATCTTTGGCCGCGCGGGCCATCGACCTCGTGCGCGCAGGCGCGGTGATCGTGCCGGTCGAAAGCCTTCCGCTGGAACAAGCCGCCGAAGCTCACCGCCGATTGGAGAGCCGCGAGGCGGTCGGCCGAATCGTGCTCACGCCCGTGGCCTCCGAACGCAGACCTTAGACGGTGTTCCAGTGCCGGAGCCCAGCCGGTTCGAGGCGAACCCAGATCAGGGTGATGAGTCGGCCCGTGAAGTCCACGACCACCGACGCGATCGGCGCTCCGGCACGAGTGATGATCAGTCCGGCCTGATTGTTCACCGATCGTTCGTCGACGAGGACATCCGCCGTCCGCGCGAACCCGTGCTCGAGCACGACCGAGGCGTCCTCGAAGCCCTGAACGACACGAATGCCCGAGGGGCCGCCGTGGCCGGAGTCGACAACGACTGAGACAGTCGGCGCCACGAGAGTGCGCAGCCTGTCTCTGTCGTGCGTCTCGGCGGCCACATGCAAGTGGTGGACAGCTCGATAGTGAAGCGGACGCGCGAGCCACTCCCAGACGGACCAGCCGCAGCGAGCGATCGCAGGACCGAGCATCCGTCCCGTCGCCGTCGCCCCTCGTGTGATCTCGGACATTTCGATCGCCTCCATCCGGCCTGCTCTCAGCGCCGCTACAACTAAGACCGATCGGGCGAGGGTTTTGTGACCCGTTGCCCTGGAGCGAGCACCCGAGTGGGGTGGCCCGTGTAACCGGGATTCATCCTGCATTTCCTCCCTCGCCAGGGGTAGCGTCGCAGTGTGTCGAATTCGACTCACGTTCGATCTGTGCGCGCCGTGGTCACCTCGGTAGTAGTCGCGAGCGCATGCTGCTTCGCGCTCGTCTCGGCGACGAAGCCCGCCGAGGGGGCACCATCCGCCCCCATGGCTGCGCCGACGCTCCTCCTCTACGAGGGCTTTGAAAATGACGTGCCGCCTGCATCGGCGAACTTTGTGCAGACGATCTCTGAGTATGACAACGGCGTCGATGCTCCCGTTCCGGGCTACGTCGGCCGCGGCGGGCAGATCTACTCTGCCGACTCGGCGTGGAACGGGCGCTTCTGCAATGGACTGATCATCAGCGGAAACGATCCAGGCACGGTGCCGGTGGCATCCCAAGCCGCCGACTGCTTGCAGGCCGGCTGGAATCAATCCAAGCAACTGGCGGAGACCCTCGGATTGTGGCGCGCCGATCAGGATTACCCGTACCCTGCCCTGCCGGGCACCGACCCGGACGCCAACCATGCAGTGACCGCGTACACCCAAGGCGACTCCCCTCCCGGAGTGATGGCATCGACCACTGCGGCGGCTACCGCCGGCCATTACTACACCGCGTCGATTGACGTCGCGCAGGCGAACTGCTGGGCAACCAACCCCGTGGACATCTCGATTCTGCTCAGCGACGCAGTCTCCCCACCGGTTTCGGTCTTCCCGGGCCCGATATCCGCGTGCACACTTCCTGTCCACCAGATCCAAGGCGACAACGTCGGCACATTCGTCGGTCTGGGCACACTGTTGGCGAAAGCGTCGACCGTGAGCGTCTCCGTCGTCAACAATCTCGGTGGTGGCGGAGGGGACGACAACGCATTCGACAACGTCGCCATCATCGATACCACCCCGCAGCTGAGGGCAAGCATCGCCGCGTCACCCGACGGACTCGCCTACCCCGCCGGCCAACCGGTCAGGCTCACTCTGTCTGTCACCAACACCCATCTGGCGGGCGCGCCTGCGCTGACCAGCGGCGCCAAGCCAGGCTGGAGTCTCGACCTGAGTTTGCCCGAAGGCTTGATTCTCGCCCCGGAACCGCGCGCCACGACAGACTGCGCAAACGCGACCGTGTCGACAGCCCGGACGACGATACGAGCAGGTGGTGACCTGCGCGCAGCGGACATTGCCTGCACCCTCGCAGTAGACGTCACTTCCACTACTGGCGGTGCGTACACCATCGATCCGGCCGATTATTCACTCGTAGGCCTTCTCTCACCGAGCCCGGTCTCGACAACGTTCCGGCAGAGCGCCTCTCCGACTCCTGCTGGTCCCCCCTCACCTGCGGATACCGGTGCAGAACTGGCCGACTCCGGAACGAACCAGATCCCAGCGATCGCGTGTGCCTCACTCTTACTGGCGCTCGGTATGGGCCTGCTGCTTTTCACAACCCTCAATCGCCGTGGCAAAAAGGCGTGGCTGGCTGATGAACGGGTCAGCTCCCGTCGATGAGTTCCTGTACGGCCGAGGCGAACGCGACCGGCGCCTCCTGCGGCACGAACTCGGCCTGTGCGAGGCCCCTAGCCTGGCTAGCAGATCGCTCCTATTCTGAGTTCATGGCTGATCTCGCGATCTATCTGAGCTACCCGGAACCAGCCCCGGTCATCGATTGGCTTCAGATTCTCGGCTTTCGCATCATCGTCCGGAATGACGAGGGCGGTCGAGTCGTCCATTGCGAAATGCGCCGCGGCGACGCAGCAGTGATGTTGGCAGTCGACGATGAGCAATACACCCGTCCCCCGCTGCTGGGGGCCTCAACTGGCGTCGGAGCCTACCTGGTTGTCGAACCGATGGAGGTCGACGAGCTCTATGCCACTGCCGTAGCCCGGGGAGGCCAGGGCGTGTTCGCCCCGGAGGAAACCGCGTGGGGCGCACGGCGTGCGCGGGTGCTCGACCCGGGAGGGCGTGAGTGGACCTTCGGAAGCTACCGCCCCGGCGAGGGCTAGCCGGCTGTATGGCCGCTCGTTCTTCTCACTCCGCCTGAGACCGGCGAAACCGGGCAGGGGTGTCACCGAGCTCTGCGCGGAAGGCGCGGGCGAAAGCCGACTCCGAACGAAATCCCACGGCGGCGGCGATCGCGGCGACGGATAGATCCGTCCCCACCAGCTGATCCGCCGCCGTCATGAGGCGCGCACGGGCTAGAAAGCGGCCGAAGGTCATGCCAGTGGCCGCCTGAAAGTGCCGGATGAATGTCGCGCGCGACATTGACGATCGCCGCCTCAACCGGTCGATCGACCAGTCCCCGCCCGGATCGTCGAGCACGAGGCGCACGATCTCGCTCATCCTCGGTTCGCTGACGGCGGTCCAGAGGAGCGAGTTCGCCCCGCTGCTGGCCGGCGTGCGCAGCACGAGCGCCATCAGCACCGTGCAGAAGGCGGACATGATCGCGGCAGATCCGGCGCCGTCGTGGGAGGCTTCCGATCGCATCAGCGAGCTGAGGCCGGTCAGCAGGTCCCGTCCGCCCTCGGAACGAAACAGCGACACATGGGTCGGGGTCGGAAGGGAACCGAAGAGGATGGCCCCGGCTCCGGCGCCGACCGTGTAGTGACCGCAGAACAGGTCGATCACCGGATGCCCGCCGCCCTCGCTGCTCGTCAGCGCGAAAGTCCGACCCTGGCGCTCCGTAGTCGGCCGCAGCACGCCGGCGCCCTCGGTGACGACGCGATGACTGCTGCCGGCGGGGATCACCACCACGTCTCCGGCGCGCATCGTGATCAGCGTGCCCTCCACCTCGAGCCGGCATTCCCCCTCCAGCAGCACGTGGAACGGCACCTCGCGTTCCCCCATGCTGTCGACTTCCATCCGGGTGGAGGCTGCCAACAGGCAGCGCTTGTCGAGGGTGGCGTCGAGGCGCGCCATCCTCAGCAACCGGCTGATGTCGTCCATGTGAGACTTTCGGGCTATTTGTTGCGACGAAACGGACTATTCGTATCACACCGAGCGATACAGACTCAAGGCATGGACACAACAACAGCACTCACCGCCGACGTCCTCGTGATCGGTTTCGGCAAGGGCGGCAAGACAGCAGCGCACGCACTCACCGACGCCGGCAAGCGCGTCATCCTCGTCGAGCAGTCCGATCAGATGTACGGCGGCACCTGCCCGAACGTCGGCTGCGTGCCGACGAAGATGCTCGTGCACTACTCCAACTCCAAGCGGCTGGAGGACGAGGCCCAGCAGTTCTTCGCCAACTCGATCGAGGGCGTCCGCGCTCTGACGAGCGCGTTCCGGGCCGGGAACTTCGCCTCCTTGGACGGCAAGGACACCGCCACCGTCATCACGGGTGCCGCGCGGTTCGTCGACGAGCACACCGTCTCGATCGGCGAAGGGGACGACCGCATCACGGTCGCCGCCCCGACGATTCTGATCAACACCGGCTCGGAGCCGATCGTGCCCGACATCGAGGGTGCCGGCGCGAGCGCCTTCCAGGTGAGCAGCACGGATCTGATCCACGCGGAGCGGCTCCCCCGCCACCTTGCGATCATCGGAGGCGGATACCTGGGCCTGGAGTTCGCGTCGATCTATCGGCAGTTCGGCGCGCAGGTCACCGTTCTGGAGGAGGCGGACCGGCTCCTGGCGAAGGAAGACACGGACGTCGCCGAGGTCGCCACCGGCATTCTCGCTGGCGACGGCATCCGGATCATCACCGGTGCCACCGTCACGGGAATCACCGACACCGCGTCGAACGCGGTCATCACGTACGTGAAGGACGGCGAGAGCCACACGGTCGAGGCGGACGCGTTCCTCGCTGCGACGGGCCGCCGGCCCGCCACGGACTCGCTGGACCTCCCGGCCGCGGGGGTCGAAACCACCGCACGCGGCGCCGTGATCGTCGACGAGCACCTGAGGACGAGCCGGCCGCACATCTTCGCCCTCGGCGATGTGAACGGCGGACCGCAGTTCACCTATGTCTCCCTCGACGACGCCCGTATCGTCATCGACCAGTTGCTGGGAGACGGTACGCGTGCTACCAGCGACCGCGTCGCGGTCCCGAGAACCCTGTTCATCACCCCGCCGCTGGCCACCGTCGGGCTGACCGAGCGCGAGGCGCGCGAACAGGGACTGAACATCCGGGTGGCACGCGAGAATGTGGCGGACATCGTCGCGATGCCCCGCGCGTACACGGTGGAGGAGACCCGCGGAGTGATGAAATTCATCCTCGACGCCGACACCGACCTCATCCTGGGCGCAGCGATCCTCAGCATCGACGCGCAGGAGATCATCAACACGGTCGCTCTCGCCATGCGCCAGCGCGTCACCGCGACGACTCTGAAGAACGCGATCTATACCCACCCGAGCTCGACCGAGGCACTGAACGAAGTGCTCGGCGTGATCGTCGGATAGTGGCTACCCGCCGATGATCAGCGCAGCCGGTCGAGCAGGTGATCGCCCACACGGAGAGCGTTCGCCATCGCGGTGAGGGCCGGGTTCACCGCTCCGATGCTGGGAAAGAAGCTGGTGTCGACGACATAGAGGTTGTCCACCTCGTGCGCTTTGCAGTCGGAGTCCAGCACCGATGTCGACGGATCGCGGCCGAAGCGCACCGTCCCGGCTTGGTGCGCACAGCCGGCGACGGGGATGTCGTTCTTCATGTAGGCGTCGCGTGGAATCAAGTGATGCGGGTGCATGCCCAGATGGCTGAGGTGACCCTTCACCCGGCGATAGAGCTGCTCGAGCGGCTCCCGGTTGTTCTGGGTGTAACTCAGCACAACATCGCCGTCTTTGTTCAGCGTGACCCTGTTGTCGGGAACCGGCAGATCTTCTGCCGAGAGCCAGAAATCGACCGCGTGCTCGGCCATCTCCTGCAGGGTGAACTCTGGCGCGAGCTTCGCGATGTGCTTCTCGCCCCGGTACATCGGCGGCGATGATTTGCCGACCATCTGCACGTTGCCCATGGGGAACTCGAAGTCGTCGTCGCCGAGATACCAGTCGTTGAGTCCGAGTGTCTTCTGGAATCGGGTGTCGTTCTTCTCCATCGAGATCGCCAGGAATGCCCGGCTGTTGTGGAAGACGTAGTTGCGGCCGACCTGATCGGACCCATTGGCGAGCCCGCTCGGGTGACGGTCGTTCGCGCTGGCGAGCAGAAGCTTCGCGGAATTCGCGGCACCAGCGGAGACCACGACGATCGAACCGGTGAACCGCTGTTCTTCACCGTCGACATCCGCGACGATGGAGGTCACGGCGCGGCCGGATGCGTCGGTCTCGAGCCGTCGGACCTCCGCATTGCGCACCAGGGTGACGTTGTCGTGCGTGATCGCGGGACGAACGGCGATCACCTCGGCGTCCGATTTCGCATGCAAGAGACAGGGGAACCCGTCGCAGGTCGCCGAGCGGATGCAGGGGCTGAACGCGGGATTCGCCTCGTCGAGCATGACACCGTTCGGGGAGTGGAAGGGATGCAACCCCACCCGGCTCAGGTCGTCGAACAACTCCTGGATGCGCGGCTCGTGAGACACCGGCGGGTACGGGTATGGTCCGCCGGGCGGGTCGGTGGGATCCTCACCACGGATGCCGTGCACCTGATAGAGGTCTTCGGCTTGCTCGTAGTAGGGCGCGAGGTCGGTGTAGCTGATCGGCCATGCCGGCGAGATGCCCCCGTGGTGCTTCAGCTCACCGAAATCTGCCTCACGCAACCGGTACAGAGCAGCCCCGTAGAACTTCGTTGCGCCGCCCACGAAGTAGTGCACCTGAGGCTGGAATGCCTTCCCGTGTTGGTCGTACCAGGTGTCCTTCGAGATGTAGCGGTTGTCGACGAAGACGGCCGTCGCATCCCAGTTCTCGGGTTCTCGGGGAAGCCAGTCACCGCGTTCGAGGATCAGTATCCGCTTGCCGGAGGTCGCGAGCCGGTGGGCGAGCGTGCCTCCCCCGGCACCCGACCCAACGATGATCACGTCGTATTCATCAGCCATGACTTCTCTCCTCCAGGATTACAGCGACAACTCTGCGAGTCGATCGGCGAGGATGATTCGGGCCCCCGCTTCGATGAGCGCCAAATGGGAGAACGCCTGCGGGAAGTTCCCCAGGTGCCGAGAGCGGCCGACCTCGAACTCCTCGGCGTACAGGCCGAGCGGCGACGCGATCCTCAAGAGGCGCTCGAGCAGGTCGGCGGCCTGTTCGCCTTCCCCGACGATCGAGAAGGCCGAGACGAGCCAGAACGAGCAGATCAGGAACGTGCCCTCCTTGCCCGACAGCCCGTCGTCGGTCTCGCCCGTGACGTAGCGCAGCACGAAGCCATGCTCCGTGAGCTCCGTCGCGATGGCGTCGACGGTCTTCCTCATCCGCTCGTCATCACCGGGCAGGAATCCGAAGATCGCTGCGAGCAGCGTTGAAGCGTCCAGCGCGTCGGTGTCATAGTGCTGACGCAGCACACCGCGTTCGCTCACGCCGTGTTCGAGAATGTCGGCGCGAATCTCGTCCGCGGCCTCGCTCCAGGACTTTTCGAGCTCGAGGTCTCCCCTGATCTCGGCGAGCTTCGCGGCACGATCCAACGCCACCCACCCCATCAGTTTCGACGACACGTAGTGTTGCGGCGCTCCGCGTGCTTCCCAGATGCCCTGGTCGGGTTCTCGCCATGAGGCCAGCGCGGACTCGGCTTGCGCTTTCACAAGCGGCCAGAGTCGCCGGGGCAGGTGCTGGTTGCGTCGCGTGTGCAGGAGGAGCGAGTCGAGAACCGCACCGTAGACATCGTTCTGTCTCTGGTTGAAGGCTCCATTCCCGATCCTGACCGGTCGAGCGCCCTCGTACCCGGATAGGTCATCCCTGGTCGACTCGGTCAGGTCGCGACGGCCATCGATGCCGTACATGATCTGCAGGCCGCCGTCCTCGTTCGGTTCCAGATCGGCCACGAACTGCATGAACTCATCGGCTTCCCAGTCCAGATTGAGGAAGTGCAGCGCCTGCAGGGTGAAGGTGGTGTCCCGCATCCAGGTGTACCGGTAATCCCAGTTCCGCTCGCCGCCCGGCGTCTCGGGAAGCGAGGTCGTCAGTGCGGCGACCGTTGCACCGGTCGGCATGTAGGTGAGGCCCTTGATCGTCAGGGCGGACCGCTCAAGTGGGTGTCGAAGAGGGTGGTCGGGGATGCGCGCTCGGGCCAGCCAGCGGCGCCAGAACAGCACGGTGCGTTCGATCCGGTCTGCGGCATCGTCCACGTCGCGCGGGGACGCGAACTCCTCGGCCCAGGACAGCGCGCAGTACGCCTTCTGGCCCGCCGCGAGGGTATGCCGCGCGCGGGCAGAACTGCCCTCCAAACCGATGGCCATGTTCGTGCTCAGCCGGAACTGCTGCCCAGCACCCGTGGCGTCGGCCGCATGCAGGTCGTCGTCGACGAGCGACCAGCCCGCGGGCTGGCGGCCGTAGTCGAACGCCGGCTCGCAGTTCAGTTCGACTTCGACGGAGCCCTCGAGACACTCCACCAATCGCACCAACATATGGTCTGCATCGTCGTCAGCGGGCGGTCTCGTGTGCGGCGTGATGCGGTCGGGACCAGTACGCGGGCCCATCGTCAGGGCGTCGTGCACCAGCAGCCATCCACCCGGCGTGTGCCAGGTCGTCGTCAGCACGTTCGTCCCTGGCACGTAGGACCGCTGGGTCGGCACGTTGATGCCGTACGGGCCGAACCGGAATGAGCCGGCTCCCCTGTCGAGCAGGTTGCCGAATGCGCTCGGCGAGTCGAACGCGGGTACGCATAACCAGTCGACCGAGCCGTCCGGAGCGACGAGCGCCCCGGTGTGACAGTTCGACAGGAACGCGTAGTCGGCAATGGGCGGGAAGGGCGACGTGAGGCTCATTTCGCGTCTCCCTCGGACTCCACGATCCACGGGCCCTGCCAGCCACCGTGATCCGCCACGAGGGTCGACGCGATCGCGGGTCCCCAGGTTCCCGGCGCGTACGGATGCACGGCCGGCGGGTTGTCGATCAGCGGCTGCATGATCCGCCAGTTCTCCTCCACCACATCCTGGCGCTTGAAACGGCCGGAGTCTCCGACGATGGCAGCGTGCAACAGCACCTCGTAGGGGGTGGCTCCCTCACCGCCCTCGTCCGCGAACTCCGCGTCCAGTGTTATCGCCTGGGGCCCCTTGCCATCGGCGCGGTGCGCATCCACGACGAGGCGAGCACCGGTAGAAGGATCCAGCTTGACGACGAATTCGTCACGGACGGGCTTGCGATCCTCGCCGGCACCCAGCCCGAGGTGCACGGGAGGCGGCGCACGGAAGACGACGCGCAGTTCCGTCTGCGTGACAGGGAGCTTCTTTCCGGTGCGGATGTAGAACGGCACGCCCGCCCACCGCCAGTTGTCGATCTCGAGCCGCAGAGCCGCGTAGGTCTCGGTCGTCGACCCCTCGGCGACTCCCTTGATCCGTTGATAGCCGTCGTACTGACCCCTCACGTAGTGCGCGGGATCGGCTGCCTTCACGGCCCGGAACAGCGTGACCACCGCGTCGCGGAGTGCGTCAGGATCGTCGCCGGACGGCGGCTCCATCGCAGCCGCGGCCACCACCTGCATCAGGTGGTTGACGACCACATCCCGCAGAGCACCGACCGGGTCGTAGAAGTGGCCACGGTCTTCGACGCCGAAATCCTCGGCCATCGTGATCTCCACGCACTCCACGTAGCTGCGATTCCACAACGGCTCCAGCACGGTGTTGGCGAACCGGAGGTAGAGGATCTCCTCGTAGCCCATCTTCCCGAGGTAGTGATCGATCCGGTACAGCTGCGCTTCATCGAGGTATTTGTGCAGTTCGGATGCCAGTTCCTTCGCGGACTCGAGGTCGTGACCGAACGGCTTCTCCACCACGACGCGCCCGGCAGCGGTGAGGCCGGCCTCCGAGAGTCCCTGTGCGACTCTGCCGAACAGGAACGGGGGAATCTCGAGGTAGAACACCGGATGCTTGGCTCCGCTGATCGCCGCACCGACCCTCTCGTACGTCGCCGCGTCGCCGAAGTCGCCCTGCACATAGGCCAACCGTCCGGCGAAGCGTTGGAACACATCCTCGTCGAGTTGTTCGCCGGTGGCGGCGATCGAGTCCCGCGCGCGCTGCACCAATTGTTCAAGCGTCCAGTCGTCGACGGCCACGCCGACGATCGGGCAGTCGAGGAGCCCGCGGCGTTCGAGTCGATACAGGGAACGGAAGGTCATCACCCGGGCGAGGTCGCCGGTTATCCCGAAGATCACCAGCACGTCGGCGACGGCCGACCACTGGTCCTGGGCTGAGGATGTCGTCGGCGCGGTTGAGCTTGTCATCGCTGTCTCCATACTTTGATCAGTCCGCGGCAGCCGCTGCAGACTCTGTGGTTGACGGTTCGGCCGTCGGTGGTGGTCCGGCGACGCGGCGGCGGAACACGACGTACGAGTACGCCTGGTACAGCAGGACGATGGGGAAGCAGACCAGCGCGACGATGCTCATCACGCTCAATGCGTAGTCCCCTGATGCGCTTCCCGCGACGGTCAGGCTGTTCGAAGCGCTCGTGCTCGACACGAGCACATTCGGGTAGAGGCTGACGAACAGGGAGGCGACCACGGCCGCGATCGCGATCGAGCTCGCCGAGAACGCGAGTACGTCCCGTGCGCGGAACTGGGCGATGAGCGAAGCCAGCACCGCGAGCAGCGCCACGGCGAGCACCGCGTAGCCGCCCGGCCCCGGATGCGCGACCAGAGCCATCCACAATCCGAAGACCGCGACCATGGCCAGGTCGACGAAACCGATCACGTGACCGAACCGACGGGCGCGCCCCCGCACCGCGTCGGTCGTGCGCAATGCGAGGAAGGTGGAGCCCTGCAGAAGGCAGAGCGCCAGCATGGTGAGACCGGTCCAGACGCCGAGACCCGTGAACAGACTCGCGAAGTCGCCGGTGAAGTTGCCATCGCTGTCGATCGGGAGACCGGCCACCAGGTCGCCGAGCGCGATCCCCAGCACGGTCGGCGCGACGATGCTGCCGAGAGTGAGGCACAGACTCCAGCCCCAGCGCCAGCCGTCGCCTCGACCCCGGCCGCGCCATTCGAACGAGATCCCGCGCACGATCAGGGCCACGAGCAGAAGCACGATGGCCAGGTACGACGCCGAGATCCAGGTGGCGTACCAGGCCGGAAAGGCCGCGAAGATGGCCGCAGCTCCCACGACCAGCCACACTTCGTTGCCGTCCCAGAACGGACCGACGGTGTTGATGGCGACGCGCCGTTCGGTGTCGGAGCGGCCGATGACGGAGTGGATGGCGCCGACGCCGAAGTCGAAGCCCTCGAGCACGAAGAACCCGGTCCAGAACACGGCGATGATGATGAACCACAGATCGGCAAGATTCACGGCGCGCGCTCCTCCTCGGCTCTATCGGTCAGTAGGTCAGGACAGGGGTGTCGGTGCGGGCGTCGTCGTCGGAGCTCTCATCGATCTCTTCCAGATCGCGCCGGCCGAAGCGCAGCATCAGCACCAGATCGAGGATGGCGAGCACGATGTAGACCAGGAAGAAGGCCACGAGGCTGATGATCAGCTCCGTGGCGGAGACCGTCGTGCTGGCCCCGTCAGAGGTCTTCATCAGGCCCTGCACGATCCACGGTTGACGCCCGTTCTCGGTGAGGAACCAGCCGGCCGTGTTGATGATGAACGGCACGGGCACAGCCCACGTCGCGATGAACAGGAACGCTCGGGACGTGGGAAGTTTGCGCCGCAATGCCAGCCACGCGCCCCACAGAGCGAAGAGGAACACGAGCGTTCCGAGATACGCCATGACGCGCATCCCCCAGTACTGCACGAACACATTCGGCACGTAATTGCCGGCTCCGTATTGCTCGACCGATTGTTGCTGCAGTTCATTGAGCCCGACGACTTTGCCGTCCCAGGTGCCGGTCGCCAGTATCGAGAGAAGGTGCGGGACTTCGATGATCTTCGTCGGCGTCTCGTCGTTGTTTCCCCCGCCGATCTGGAACAGCGAGAACGAGCAGGGCTGGCACGTCGTCCATTGCGCTTCCGCGGCAGCGATCTTCATCGGCTGATAGCCGGTCTCGATCACGCCGAGGTGGCTCCCGACGCCGAGGGCCAGAGCGGAGGCCGGCAGCAGGACCACGAGCGACAGCACCGCGGATGTCTTGAAGAGCCTCCGCCCTCTGCGCAGCTGCCACGCCGACACCGCGAGCATCACCATCGCCCCGGTCACGAGCGAGGCGAGGATCACATGGAGGTATCCCCAGACGAACACGGGGTTGGTGAAGAGGTCGCCGATCGAATTGAGGACGGGGCGCCCGGTCGCCGAATCGGTGGCGTACCCCACCGGATGCTGCATCCACGAGTTGGCGGCCATGATGAACGCCGCCGACAGCACGGCGCCCGCCGCCACCAGCCAGACCGAGAGCAGGTGCACGCCCCGTGACAGCACGTTCCAGCCGAACACCCAGAGGCCGAGGAACGTCGACTCCAGGAAGAATGCAGCGAGCCCCTCCATCGCCAGAGGAGCACCGAAGACATCGCCGACGAACACCGAGTACTTCGACCAGTTCATCCCGAATTGGAACTCCTGCACGAGCCCGGTCACCACGCCGATCGCGACGTTGATCAACAGGAGAGTGCCGAAGAATTTCGTGAGGCCCTTGTGCCGCGGATCGTGGGAGCGGAACCACGCGGTGTGGAGGAGCGCCACGAGGAACGCGAGCCCGATCGTCACCGGAACGAAGAAGAAGTGGTAGATGCTCGTCGACGCGAACTGCAGTCGAGCCAGGTCTACCAGATCCACGACAACGGCCCCCTCTGGTCCGTCCAGACGGGAATCCCGTCCCGTCGAGCGTGTTCACGCAATCGGCTCGAGCCTGCGTAACGGTCGAAACCGGCGGTCGCGGGTCCTAGTGTGCTCCCCCCCACGACCCGACCGCAACGGTTTGAGGAGATCCGACGTGGCGCCGTGTCACAACCCCGCCAGGCGCTCGTCTTCGTAGACGAGCGTCTGGTTCTTGGGCGTGCGATCGGGACATCATCCCCGACGGGTGATGTGACTTCCGTTCCGTCTCCCATACCTTCGCATCACGTCGCCGCTGCCGTTCCAGCTGGAGGAAGCTCATGAAACCCGATCGCCACGCTCGCGCACTGCTGCCGATTCCTGACCGCCCGGCACCCGGTTTGACCACCTATGACGCCAGGGATCCCGACACGGCGTATCCACCCATCGAGCCTCTGATGCCGCCTGAAGGCGCACCGAATGTGCTGATCGTCCTGATCGACGACGCCGGGTTCGGGGCGACGAGCGCGTTCGGCGGTCCGTGTGCGACCCCGAACGCTGAAAGGCTCGCGGCGGGCGGTCTGAAGTACAACCGGTTTCACACGACGGCACTCTGTGCGCCGACGCGGCAGGCGCTGCTCACCGGCCGCAATCATCACTCCGTCGGGATGGGGAGCGTCACCGAGACCGCGACGTCGGCGCCCGGCAACAGCTCGGTGCGGCCGAACACCAAAGCCCCGCTGGCGATGACTTTGAAGTTGAACGGGTATTCGACGGCGCAGTTCGGCAAGTGTCACGAGGTGCCGGTGTGGCAGTCCTCCCCGATGGGTCCGTTCGACGCGTGGCCGTCGGGTGGGGGCGGGTTCGAGACCTTCTACGGCTTCATCGGCGGGGAGAGCAACCAGTGGGATCCCGCTCTCTACGACGGGACGACCGCGGTGGAGCCGCCTGCGACACCGGAGGAGGGGTATCACCTCACCGAGGATCTCGCCGATCACGCGATCAGCTGGATCCGGAGCCAGAAGGCCCTGATGCCGGATAAGCCGTTCTTCGTCTACTTCGCGCCCGGTGCGACGCACGCACCGCACCACGTCCCGAAGGAGTGGGCCGACAAATACAAGGGCCAATTCTCGGACGGGTGGGACGCCCAGCGCGAGCGGACGTTCGCGCGCCAGAAGGAGCTGGGCGTGATTCCGGCGGATGCTGAACTCACGGCCCGCCACGCCGAGATCCCGGCCTGGGACGACATGCCCGCCGCGCTCAAACCGGTGCTCGAACGTGAGATGGAGGTGTACGCCGGGTTCATGGAGCACACCGACTTCCACGTCGGCCGGGTGCTCGACGCCATCGAAGACCTCGGCATCCTCGACGACACGTTGATCTACTACATCATCGGCGACAACGGGGCCTCCGCTGAAGGAACCCTCAACGGCGCCTTCAACGAAATGGCGAATTTCAACGGGATGGCCGGCCTCGAGACGCCCGAGTTCATGGCATCCAAGATGGACGAGTTCGGCGGCCCCACTTCGTACAACCACTACGCCGTCGGGTGGGCCTGGGCGATGGACACCCCGTTTCAGTGGACGAAGCAGGTCGCTTCGCACTGGGGCGGCACGCGCAACGGCACGATCGTGCATTGGCCGAACGGCATCGAGGAGAAGGGCGGCCAGCGCTCCCAGTTCGCTCACGTGATCGATGTCGCGCCGACCGTCCTCGAGGCAGCCGGTCTACCCGAGCCGACCGTCGTCAACGGTGTGCAGCAGTCCCCGATGGAGGGCACCAGCATGCTCTACACCTTCGACGAACCCGCCGCGCCCGAACGCCATGACCTCCAGTACTTCGAGATGTTCGGCAACCGTGGCCTGTACTACAAGGGTTGGAGCGCCGTCACCAAACACCGCACTCCCTGGATCATGACGGGTGAGAAGATCCCGGCATTCGACGACGACAACTGGGAACTCTACGACGGCAGCAACGACTTCAGCCAGGCCCACAACCTTGTCGCAGAGCATCCCGAGCTGCTCGCCACGTACCAACGACTCTGGCTCATCGAAGCGACGAAGTACAACGTGCTGCCCCTCGACGATCGTGGTGCTGAGCGCTTCTCCCCCGACACCGCAGGTCGGCCGACTCTAGTTCACGGCAACACCCAACTCCTATTCGCGGGCATGGGCCGGCTCTCCGAGAACAGCGTCATCAACATCAAGAACAAGTCGTTCTCGATCACCGCCGAAATCGTCGTGCCGGAGTCCGGAGTCGATGGTGTGATCGTCGCCCAGGGCGGCCGCTTCGGCGGATGGAGCTTCTATGTGAAGCAAGGGATACCCAAGTTCGCCTACAACGTGCTCGGCATCCAGGAGTTCGTCATCGAAGGCGCACAGCCGGTACCCGCAGGGACGCATCAGATTCGGACAGAATTCGCCTACGACGGCGGCGGTCTGGGTAAGGGCGGAGACGTGACCATCTACTGCGACGGCGACGCCATCGGCAGCGGACGAGTCGAGGCCACGCAGGCGATGATCTTCTCAGCCGACGAGACCACAGACGTCGGCTACGAATCCGGCACGGCGGTCGCAGCCGACTACACGCCGCAGACCAGCAGATTCACCGGCAAGATCAACTGGGTCCAGATCGACATCGGTGACGACGACAACGACCACTACATCGACCCGGAGGAACGCTTCCGCATCACGATGGCCAGACAGTAGGCGCGGAGGGCCGCGATCCTGGGTCGTCGCTCGCGTTAGCAGCACATACGCGTCGGACATGCACGTGCCGTGCCGAGCGTGAAACCGCTCCCATCCGAGTGTTTGCCTAGGCATTGCGTGTTTACCGAACTGTTACCGGAATATGTTGCCACACACACCGAATAGGCACACACTTTAGGAGCCATCGCTCACCGTCGAGCCTGGCCACCCAGGAGAGTGCCCTCCTCGCATGAGAAAGGGAGAGACATGAAGAAGTCTTCATTGATCCCCGTCACACTGGTTGTTGCAGCGTCCGCGCTGCTGCTCAGCGCTTGTTCCGGATCAGGCAGCGGCGGCTCCGGTACCAGCACAGGCGCCGCCACGGCCACCCGGGCGTGCGTCATCCTTCCCGACTCGTCATCATCCCCACGATGGGAGAACGGCGACCGCCCCGCCCTCGACAAGGCGTTCACCGATGCCGGCTTCACCGCCGACATCCAGAACGCGCAAGGCGACCCGAACAAGTACGCCACGATCGCCGACCAGCAGCTCACCAAGGGCTGTGGCGTCATGATCCTGGTCGACTACAACGGTGCGGCCGTCGCCGTGACCGAGAAGGCCCAGAAGCAGGGCATCCCGGTCATCGCATACGACCGTCCGATCACCACAGGCACCGCGGCCAACCCGTCGATGCTCGCCGACTACTACGTGTCCTTCGACAACAAGAAGGTCGGCGCACTGGAAGGCCAGTCCGTCGTCGACGGTCTCAAGGCCGCAGGCAAGGACCCCGCGACAGCGAAGGTCGTGTACATGGGTGGAGACCCGACCGACGGCAATGCCAAGCTCTTCCACGATGGTGCCGTCGAAGTGATGAGCGCCGCTGGAATCAAGCCGGCCGCTGAGCCGACCGGTGTCTGGGACGGCCAGAAGTCGGCGACCAACTTCGAGCAGGCCCTGACCTCGCTCGGCGGCAAGGTCGACGCCGTCTGGGCTGCCAACGACACCAACGCAGCTGGCATCATCACGGTTCTCGACAAGAACGGACTGAAGGTTCCCGTCTCCGGACAGGACGCCTCGACCGCCGGACTGCAGAACGTGCTTCTCGGCAAGCAGACCGCCACGGTCTACAAGCCGTTCAAGCTCGAGGCCGACGCGGCATCCAAACTGGCGATCCAGTTGCTGAAGGGCAACAAGCCGTCAACGGATACCCAGCTGTACGGAAAGCCGTTCATCGCCACCACCCCGATCCTGATCACCCCGGAGAAGGTCGAGACGGTCGTCACCGCCGGCGACGCGAAGGCATCCGACATCTGCACGGCTGAGGTCGCCGCAGCGTGCGCCAAGTACGGCGTCAAGTAGACAGATAGCCAGACGAGAAGGCTCCGCGTCGTCCCAGAGGATGCGACGCGGAGTCTTCTCGTGGACGGCCCGGGCGACCCCGCGGACGTCTCTCCCTCACGAGGACCGCGACGCCTGAGCGATTGGGGCGTCCGAGATCAAGGAATCAGGCATGAACTCGCCCATCATCGAACTGACCGACGTCAAGAAGAGCTTCGGTCCAGTGAGCGTCCTCAAGGGCGTCTCGCTCAGCATCTATCCCGGAAAGGTCACGGCACTCGTCGGCGACAACGGCGCCGGAAAGTCGACGCTGATCAAGGGCCTCGCCGGGGTGCAACCCTACGATGAGGGCGAGGTGAGGGTCGACGGCGAGCTCGTCGCATTGCACAACCCTCGCGAGGCCGCACGGCTGGGCATCGAAGTCGTATACCAGGACCTCGCGCTCTGCGACAACCTGGATATCGTCCAGAACATGTTCCTCGGCCGCGAGGAACTCGCCGCCGGCACCTTCGACGAGGGCCGGATGGAACGCGAGGCATCCGAGACCCTGCGCTCGCTGTCCGTGCGGACGGTCAAGTCGGTGCGGCAGAAGGTGTCGTCGCTCTCCGGCGGGCAACGACAGACGGTCGCCATCGCGCGTTCCGTGCTCAAATCCGCCAGAGTCGTCATCCTCGACGAGCCGACGGCCGCACTCGGTGTCGCACAGACCGAACAGGTGCTCTCGCTCGTCAAACGACTTGCCGAACGCGGCGTCGGCGTCTTGATGATCAGCCACAATCTGGTCGACGTCTTCCAAGTCGCCGACCACATCAACGTTCTCTACCTCGGCCAGATGGTGGCCTCCGTCGAGAGATCCAAGACGACCAGCGACGATGTCGTCGGATACATCACCGGCAGCAAGACCTACACGGGAGCAGAGAGATGAGCGCACTCGAAGAATCAGTGACCCCCGCGCCGGAGACGTCGCCGCCCGACCTCATCGGAAGCGGCCAGGAGGGCAACCTCCGCGATCAGGTGACTGCCTACCTGCAGCGACTCCGCAATGGCGACATGGGCGCGCTCCCCGCCATCGCCGGGTTCATTGTGCTGAGCATCCTGTTCACTCTGCTCAGCCCGTACTTCCTGACGGAGCGCAACTTCGCGAACCTCCTGACCCAGGCGGCAACGCTCGTGATGCTGGCGATGGCCTTGGTGTTCGTGATCCTGCTCGGAGAGATCGACCTCTCCGCCGGTGTCACCTCGGGCGTAGCGATGTCTCTGTTCGTCGTGCTCTCCGACCCAGGTGGCCTCGCCATGAACTGGATCGTGGCGCTCATCGTCGCCCTCGTCGCCGGCGTCATCATCGGCCTGTTCATCGGGTTCTTCGTCGCCCGCGTCGGGATCCCCTCGTTCGTGGTGACCCTCGGTCTGTTCCTCGGCTTTCAAGGGGTGCAGCTCATCATCATCGGCAATGGCGGCCTCTATCGCATCCAGCAGGCCGAGATCCTGGCGATCCAGAACAGCAACCTCCCCACCTGGGGCGGGTGGGTGATGCTGGCCATCATGCTTCTGGTCTCCGCGGGCACGTCCTACTTCGATCGCCGTCGACGCACGCGAGCGGGTGTGCCGAATCGCACGATCGCCCTGGTGTGGGCTCGTCTCATAGCGATCGCCGTCGCCGGCGGAGTTGTCGTGGCCCTCCTCAATCAGGACCGCGGCACGGGCTTCCTCGCCGTGTCCGGCGTGCCCATCGTGGTTCCGATCACTCTCGCGATCCTCTGGCTCGGCACGTTCGTGCTCGATCGAACCCGGTTCGGCCGCTACATATACGCGATCGGTGGCAACGCGGAGGCCGCCCGCCGTGCGGGCGTGAAGGTGATCGCGATCAAGTGGGCCGCCTTCGCGGTGTGCTCCACCCTCGCCGTCGTCTCCGGCGTGTTCAGTGCGAGCAAGGTCGGGTCGGTGGATGCGGCGTTCGGCCGCGACATCGTACTCAGCGGTATCGCGGCCGCGGTGGTCGGCGGCGTCAGCCTCTTCGGCGGACGCGGACGGCTCATCCACGCCGCGATCGGCGCCCTGGTGATCGCCGTCATCACGAACGGTCTCGGCCTGCTCAACCTCCCCGGCGGCGTGAACTTCTTGGTCACGGGCGGCGTCCTCATTCTCGCCGCGACCGTCGATGCGCTGTCGCGGCGTCGGGCCGGCGGTTCACTCATCAGACAATGAACGCCCGTCTGCCTCGTGGGGATGTGGGCCTCGAAGTGGCCGTGCTCGATGGCCACGTCGAGGTCGCGCTCGGGTACCTGGGTCACGCCAGGTGGTCGGTCACCGTGAACGGCCGGTACGCGGGTATCGTCAGGGAATGGGGCAACGGCTACCAGGCACGGTGCCCCGGGGATGAGTCCATCGGCGGGGCGGACCGGGAGGACTGGACCGTCGCGCTGCACCTGCTGCTGATGGAGGCGGACATAGCGGTCGCGGTCTCGGCCAGAGCAGTGTTCCGTTAGCGGTCCGGCGCATGTACTCGCACGCTACGCAGGGCCGTATCTAGCCCTCGCTGACGGGCTGCCGCCAGCCCGGACGCTTGCAGTCGTGGCGGTGGATCAGGGCTCAGGCTCAGACGGGGGCGTCGCGGCGCGTCAGCCCACGGAATTCTGCGCGCAAGCTCGCGCGGGTTATCAAGGCATGAGCGCAGCGGTGCTCGTGCGCACGATCAATTCCGGCACCGGAAAGTGGGCCGGCTCGGGCGGGGTCGAGCCTTCGATCTCGGCGATGAGCAGGTCGATCGCACCGATGCCGAGCAGGCTGAAGTCCTGACGCACCGTCGTCAACGGGGGCGAGAAATGCTTCGCCTCGGGGATGTCGTCGAAGCCGACGACGCTGATGTCGCCGGGGACCGAGAGCCCGAGATCCGCCGCGGCGTGCATGATGCCGAGAGCCATCTGATCATTGGAGGCGAACACCGCGGTGAAGTCGCGCGGACGAAGGAGCTTGAGCCCGACGTCGTAGCCGAGATCGGACGTCCAGTCCCCGAGCGCGGGCGGCGGAGGGGCGATGTCCCATGACGACATCTCCTCGAGGAATCCGTGCATCCGCTCCTCCGCCTCGTTCCAGTCCTGGGGACCCGCTAGGTGCAGGATGCGCGAATGGCCGAGCTCGAGGAGATGTCGGGTGGCGAGCCTCGCTCCTTCCCGCTGGTCGAACGCGACGACCCGCTCACCGGGCGCATCCCGCCATTGGAGGCTGATGAACGGCACCCGGATCGAGACACGCTGCAGCGCCTCGTGAGCCCGCTGCTGCGGAGCGATCATCACCACTCCGTCGACGCCGTGCGCAAGAAACGTGTCCAGCGCCGCGGCGAGACTCGCCTCGTCTTCACGGGCGAGTGTCGCCGACACGATCGCGTACCCACGCGCTCGTGCCGCTTGGTCGACGGCCGCCGCAGCACTGAAGGGCCCATAGTGGGATCGCGCCGTGACGACGACCCCGATCGTCTTGAACCGGGACGTGGCCAGAGCGCGCGCGGCGCTGTTGGGGCGCCACGCGAGCTCGTCGATGACCTTGCGCACCTGCGCCTCGGTCGACGGCTTGATGTATCGCTCCCCGTTGAGCACGCGGGAGACCGTCTGGCGCGAGACGCCGGCGAGCCGGGCGATGTCGCGGATCGACAGCGGGCGGGAGGACCCGTCTTCGACCTTGTCCGTCATACCTGCTCCGGTTCCGGGCGGTGCGGCGGCGACGCCGGCACTCGCGGTGATGTGCTGATCTTAGAGCCGACGGATGGCGCGCGGCCCACAGCCGATGGGCGCCCGTCGGAGACGACTTGCGGCGTGCTGCTTGACGCGTGGGTGAGATGGGGCATAACGTCTTACCGTTCTGGGACCGGTCACAGATTTGGGACAAACCTAGCGGACGACGAGGGAGTCGCACACACGATGGACCACGAGTTGCAAGGAAGCGATTCGCTCCACGACGCCGCCGAGGTACTGCCCGCACCGCGAAGGACCGTTTCCCGATCACTGGAATCCGCGCGCGATCTGCGCGCGGCCCACTACCTCTCTGGAAGGGAATCACAGTGAAGTTCAAGAGAATCGCGATCGGGGCCGCTGCTATCAGCGTGGCCATCATGCTCGCTGCATGTTCCGGCGGTCGCCCGGCGACGGGATCCGGCGAAGGAAGCACGGACAACAAGGGCGCGCTGGTCGGCGTCGCGATGCCGACCAAGGTGTCCGAGCGCTGGATCGCCGACGGCAACGCCGTCAAGAGCGACCTCGAGAAGAACGGCTACAAAGTCGATCTGGAGTACGCGAACAACGACATCCCCACGCAGGTGCAGCAGGTCAACACGATGATCACCAAGGGCGCGAAGGTCCTCATCGTCGCCTCCATCGACGGCGGTTCTCTGACCGACCAGCTCGACGCGGCAGCGAAGGCGGGCATCAAGGTCATCTCGTACGACCGCTTGCTGACGGGCGACAAGAATGTCGACTACTACGTGTCGTTCGACAACTACAAAGTCGGCGTCTACCAGGCCAACTCCCTGTTGACCGGTCTCGGCGTTCTCGACGCTTCCGGCAACAAGACCGGAGCCAAGGGTCCGTTCAACATCGAGGTCTTCGCCGGTAGCCCCGACGACAACAACGCGACGTTCTTCTTCAACGGGGCGATGGACACGCTGAAGCCGTACATCGCCGACGGCACTCTCGTGGTGAAAAGCGGGCAGACCGCGTTCAACCAGGTGGCCATCCTGCGTTGGGACCCGGCGACCGCCAAGGCGCGCATGCAGGACCTGGTCGCCAAGTCGTACTCCGGCGGAGCAGCCGTGCAGGGCGTGCTCTCACCGTACGACGGACTCTCCGACGGCATCCTGAGCGCACTCGAGGGCGCAGGCTACGGGTCGGGCGGGAAGAAGCTCCCGATCATCACCGGCCAGGACGCCGAGGTCGCCAGCGTGAAGCAGATCATCGCCGGCACGCAGTACTCGACGATCTACAAGGACACCCGCCAGCTCGCCAATGAGGCCGCCAAGATGGCCAACGACATCCTCACCGGCACGAAGCCCGAGGTGAACGACACGAAGAGCTACGACAACAAGACCAAGATCGTGCCGAGCTACCTCTTCCAGCCGGTCGTCGTCACCAAGGACAACTACCAGAAGGTGCTGATCGACAGCGGCTACTACAAGGAATCCGACCTGAAGTAGCCCCGCCGGGCATCAGACGGGTGGGCGTGGTCATCGGCCACGCCCACCCGCACGCGACGAAGCAAGGGAGACCATGTCCACCACGATTCTCGAGATGCGAAACATCTCGAAGACCTTCCCCGGCGTCAAGGCCCTGCAAGATGTCTCGATCTCGATCGAAGAGGGTTCCGTGCATGCCATCTGCGGCGAGAACGGCGCAGGCAAGTCGACGCTCATGAAGGTCCTGTCCGGGGTGTACCCGCACGGCACGTTCGACGGCGAGATCCTCCTCAACGGCGAACCCGTCGAGTTCAAGTCGATCAATGACTCTGAATCAGCCGGCATCGTGATCATCCACCAGGAGCTCGCGCTGTCGCCCTACCTCTCGATCGCCGAGAACATCTACCTCGGCAATGAGCGGCAGCACGGCGGGTTCATCGACTGGAACGAGACGAACCTCGAGGCCGGCAAACTGTTGCGACGGGTCGGGCTGCGCGACAACCCGATCACGAAGATCAAAGACATCGGCGTCGGCAAGCAGCAACTCGTCGAGATCGCGAAAGCGCTCTCGAAAGAAGTGCGCATCCTCATCCTGGATGAGCCGACCGCCGCCCTCAACGACGACGACTCGGCGCATCTCCTCGAGCTGATCCGCCAGCTCCAGGAGCACGGGATCACGTCGATCATCATCAGCCACAAGCTCAACGAGATCAAAGCGATCGCCGACCGGGTGACGATCATCCGCGACGGCAAGACGATCGAGACGCTCGAGATGCGCGGCGACGACACCAGTGAGAACCGGATCATCAAGGGGATGGTCGGCCGGGATGTCGCGAGCCGCTTCCCGGATCACGTGCCGCACATCGGCGAGGAACTCCTGCGTATCGAGGACTGGACCGTGCACCACCCGCTCGACCGCACGCGCAAGGTCGTCGACGGAGCGAATCTCACGGTGCACGCCGGGGAGATCGTGGGGATCGCCGGGCTGATGGGCGCCGGGCGCACAGAACTCGCGATGAGCGTCTTCGGGCGCAGCTACGGCGTCAACATCAGCGGCCAGGTCTACAAACGCGGCGAACCGATCTCGGTGAGCACCGTCTCGAAGGCGATCGCGAACGGCATCGCCTACTCCACCGAAGACCGCAAGCGCTACGGACTCAATCTGATCGACAACATCCAGCGGAACATCTCGATCGCCGCCCTCGACAAGCTCGTCGATTGGCTCAAGTTCGTCAACGAACTCAAAGAGCGCACCGTCGCCGAGGGCTACCGCAAGAGCATGAACATCAAGACGCCGAGCGTCTCCACGCTGACCGGCAAGCTCTCCGGCGGCAACCAGCAGAAGGTCGTGCTGTCCAAATGGATGTACGCCGACCCCGACGTGCTCATCCTCGACGAGCCCACCCGCGGCATCGACGTCGGCGCCAAGTACGAGATCTACACGATCATCGACCGGCTCGCCGATGCGGGCAAGGGGATCATCGTCATCTCGTCCGAACTGCCGGAACTCCTCGGGATCTGCGACCGCATCTACACCCTGAGCGAGGGGCGCATCACGGCGGATGTCCCCCGCGAGAAGGCAACCGCCGAATACCTCATGCAACTCATGACCCAGGAACGCGAGAAGACCACAGCATGAAAGCGCTCACCACCGCCCTCAACTACCTGACCAGCCAGCTCCGCCAGATCGGCCTGTTCATCGCACTGATCGTGATCGTGCTGTTCTTCCAGATCACGACCAACGGCATCACGCTCGCGCCGATCAACGTCTCCAACCTCATCGTCCAGAACAGCTACATCCTGATTCTGGCGGTCGGCATGGTGATGGTGATCATCGCGGGGCACATCGACCTCTCCGTCGGTAGCGTCGTCGCATTCATCGGCGCCATGGCCGGCGTCATGATCTCGACCTGGCACCTTCCGTGGCCGCTCGCCGTCGTGCTCTGCCTCGTGCTCGGGGCTCTGGTCGGCGCCTGGCAGGGATATTGGATCGCCTACTTCGGAATCCCGGCCTTCATCGTGACGCTGGCGGGCATGCTCGTCTTCCGCGGCGCGGCCCAGATCGCTCTCGGCAACCAGCAGATCTCCTTCTTCCCGAAAGAGTTCCGCGCGATCGGCTCAGGCTTCCTCCCCACGTTCGGCACGTCGGGCTACGAACCGCTCACACTGATCATCGGCCTCCTGGCATCCATCGCGATCGTTGCCGGGGCCGTCCGTCAACGCCTGGTGCGCCGCAAATACGATCTCGAGGACGAACCGATCTGGTGGTTCCTCCTCAAGGTCGTCTTCCTTGTGCTGCTCGTGATGATCGTCACGCTCCTGCTCGCGAGCTACAACGGCACGCCGATCGTGCTGATCATCCTGGGCGCGCTGGTCGTCGGCTATACGGCGATCATGAACCGGTCGGTATTCGGACGGCACATCTACGCGATAGGTGGCAACTTGGCGGCCGCGCAGCTCTCCGGCGTCAAGACGAAGCGGGTGACCTTCCTGCTCTTCGTGAACATGGGGGTGATCTCGGCGATCGCCGGCCTGGTGTTCACTGCGGGCCTCAATCTGGCGAGTCCGAGCGCAGGAACAGGGTTCGAGCTCGACGCGATCTCGGCGGTGTTCATCGGTGGCGCCGCGGTCACCGGCGGCATCGGCACGGTGCCAGGCGCGATCATCGGTGGCCTGATCATCGGCGTGCTGAACAACGGTATGTCCATCCTGGGCGTCGACAGCGACTATCAGCTGCTCATCAAGGGGCTCGTACTGCTCGCGGCCGTCGCGTTCGACGTGTACAACAAGCGTCGCTCGGTCGGGGTGTGAACCCGTCGGCTGCCGGTCGACTCAGCCGGCAGCCGACCCGCAAGCCCGCCAGCAGGCTCATCCTCAGGGGGTCGCGTCGCGTTCTGCCCGCAAGGCGTCGACGGCGAGCGTGGCGAACCGACGCGCTGCCGCATCCCGGCTAGGCGCGGACACGGATGCCAGCCCGCGGCCGGCGAGCAGTAGGAGCACCAGGTCGTCGATCGTGAAGTCGGGCCGCAGTCGTCCTCGCCTCTTCGCCCTCGCGGCGAGGCCGCCCAGCATCCCAAGCAGTTCGCGTCGATGCTGGGCGAACACAGCTGCGCCGGGGCCGACGGAGAGGAAGGCGTCGACGAAGCCGTGGTTGCGGACGTTGAGGGCGGTCAGGCGCTCGATGACCGTGGTGAAGCCGTGCCACGGATCGGGATCGGCGCAGCCTTCTTCGACGATCGTGCGGCACGCTGCCAGCTCGATGTCGAATGCCTCGTCGATCAGTGCCTGTTTCGTCGGGAACCGACGGTACAACGTGGCGGGGCCGACCTCAGCGCGGCGGGCGACCTCGCGCATCCCGACGTCGAGGCCGCGTTCCGAGAAGAGCGTGCGCGCTGTCGTGAGGATGCGGTCCCGGTTGTCCTGCGCATCTGCGCGGAGCATCTGAGTCATGCACCCTCTTGTCGTTCTCACTTCGGCCAAGCGGACGGGGGCGTCCACTACCGTGAAGAGAATACCGCAGCGAGAAGGAGAACACGTGCGTGCGATTGCGATCCAGGAATTCGGCGACCCGGGCGGGATGGCGGTGGTTGATCTCCCCGCACCAGAACCTGGCGCCGGGCAGGTGCTGATCGAGACGGAGGCGATCGGGGTAGGCGGCGTCGACGCGGTCATCCGGCGGGGAACGCTCGGCTCCGGCTACCCGCGTGGGATGATCCCTGGCAGCGAGGTCGCCGGCACGATCATCGGCGTGGGTGCCGGCGTTGCTCCCTCATGGATCGGTCAGCACGTCTGGGCGTTCACGGGCACGGCGGGCGGTTACGGTGAGCTCGTCGTCGCGGAGGCGGTCGACGTGACCCCGCTCTCCGCCGGCCTGTCGCCGGTGGACGCCGTGACGATCGGCAGCGCCGCCACCGTCGCCAGGTTCGCCCTTGCCCGAGCACCCTTCGCTTCCGGCGAGTCGGTCCTGATCCGCGGCGCGGCGGGCAGTATCGGCATTGCCGCGGTGGAGCTCGCCGCACGCGGAGGAGCGTCCGTGGTCGCCGTGACCACGTCATCCGCGGAGCGCGGGCGGCGGCTCGCGGCACTCGGAGCCACCGACGTGCTCGACCGATCCGGCAACGGCAGCGGCGGTATCGTCCGGCGGTTCGACGTGATCGTGGACATCGTCGGAGGCGACGCCGTGCCGACCTTCATCGACCGGCTCGCACCCAATGGCCGCATGGTGCTCGTCGGCGCTGTGGCGGGCTTCCCGCCCGCGGACTTCGGGATGCGCCTCCTACAGAGCTTCCAGGAGTCACGATCCGTCGCCACCTTCAGCCTCGCCTCCATCGCCCCGTCCACGCGATCGTCCGCTCGCACCCAACTGTTCGAGGCGACCGCGCGCCGCGAACTCCACCCCGTCGTCCACGCGATCATGCCGCTCGAGCGTGCGGCGGAGGCGCACCGCCTCATGGACGAGGGCACCGTCTTCGGCCGCATCGTCCTGACCCCATGACCGACTCGGTCCAACATTGTGCGGACTCACTCCGGCTCGTCGGTGCTCCTGGTCGCAGGCTCCAGATCGGTGACGCCGTTGCCGGTTGCGATGTCGAGCGGGACAGAGACCTGGTCGTGGGCGATCACCCACCCGTCTCCGAGTCTCCGAAAGCCGAATGTGGCGCGAACCCACATCCCGCTTGTCGCCACCCCGTTCTTCAGCGTCCCACTCAACCGGCCGAAGCCGTGCCCGAATGCGACATCGTCACTCGCCACCACCGTGAAATCGCGGATCTCGTATGCGAGCTCGTCGAAGAACGCGAACGCGTTCTCCCAGTTCTTCATTTTCGCGTCGAGCCCGACATGCTGCAGCGGCGGGTCGATGTCGAAGGACACGACGTCCGTTGTGTACAGCCGGCGTAAGCCTTCGACATCCTTCGCATGCAGGCAGTATGCGAGCCTGTCGACCTGGCGTCGGATCGCGGCTTCGTCCACCTCGTGTTGTGTCGGCATTGCTCCACTCCTCCCGCTCATTCGTGTGTCATCGTGCTTGTCATGCCGGCCGGATCAGAATCCGATGGCAGCGCGCAGCAGTAGTACTGTGCTGCGACCGGGTTGCGGCTCTGCGTTCAGGACGAGGACGTGGTTCACTGCACTCGGCGCGCCATAAAGGGCCTGGGCACGACCGCTCTCCAGCGGGAGGCAGTGTTGCTCGATGCGCTCCAACGCAGTGCTCAGGTCGGGAACGATCTTCTGCGCTCCCACGACCCAGATCCGGTTGGCAGCGCCTCCGGAGTATGAGGGCAGCTGACTTCCGGTTGCGGAAGCGATGACTAGCGAGCCCGCTTCCGTGACGGCTGCGACACTGCCGACGACGACGTCGGGCGCGGCGAGCAGCTGTCGGATGTCGTTCAGCTGGGTGGCACGGTCCATGCTCACCGCGAGGGGCTTCAGCGCGTTGTAGCGGCCGCTGGCATTGATATCGCCTTCGATGCCGGAGAGACGAAGCGTCTCGCTCGCGCTGGTGAACACACTGGCGCTTTCGGGAATCAGTTGCCGAACGCGAACTCGCGCCGCATCCGGACCATCGAGCACTTCAGCGGCGAACCCCCGAGCACTCAGGGCATCGGCGACCCGTTCCAACCGAGACGCGGATGCCGGTTCGGTGAAGAGTGCGGCCGGCGTCACGCCGGTCATGACGGCTTCCGCTGCTGAAGCTCGGCCAGGCGATTCTCGATCTCCTCGTCCGGCACCTCCCGCAGGTGCTGATCGAACGCCCAGCGATGCCCGGAAGGGTCGAGAACCTCACCCGTCCGGACACCCCAGAACGCGTCATGAACGTCAGCGCTCACCACCGCCCCGCCCGCCACCGCCTGCTGCATCGCCGCGTCGGCATCGTCGACACCGAGCCGGTAGGCAGCCACGGAGACCCCGG
This sequence comes from Leifsonia sp. 10N434, assembly GCF_056394405.1. NCBI lineage: Bacteria > Bacillati > Actinomycetota > Actinomycetes > Micrococcales > Microbacteriaceae > Leifsonia > Leifsonia sp. 10N434. Next base: position 621,445 of record NZ_JBFTHV010000001.1, read on the forward strand.
TCGAGGAGGGAGCGGCCAGCGTCGTGCCCGGAACCGGCTCAGCCAGAGCGAGCTGCAGACCGTGCACGCGCAGGTCAGCAGGCGCGATGGACCCATCCGGCAGGCGAAGGATCCGGGTCACCGTCGCGCCCAGAGCCTGCTCGTACCATGCGATGCTGCGCTCGATGTCGTCGACGATCAGATGCAATGCGAAGTGAGGTGTTGTCGTGGTCGACGGATCCATATCTTCCTCCGGGGGTCGTGAACAAGTCGTTTCATCAGTACGACGACGCAGCCTGCGGAATGTGAGGGACGGTTCCCGGCCTAGGCCCAGTTGCGCAGCTTCTCGGGGTTCCTGATGACCCAGAGCCGTTGGACACGGTGCTCCGCGATGTCGAATGCGTACACGGCGACCGTGACGCCCTCGTCGATCGCGACGAGGCCCGGCTGGCCGTTGACCGTACGTTCGAGCAGCGCCAACGCACCGGCTCGCTGTGCGAGGGCGACGAGGTAGCGGGCGATCTGCTCGCCACCCTCGATAGGGATTACCGACGCAGTGGCACGGCCGCCGCCGTCCGCCACGGCTGTAGCCGACGGGTCGAGGACTTCGATCAGCGCACCGATGTCCTTCAACTCCCATGCTCGCTTGAACTCCCGGACGACTCCTGCCCGTTCAGCCGCGGGAACCGCAGCCGGCCTGGCATCTTTGATCCGACGCCTGGCCGAAGACGCCAGTTGGCGGCAGGCCGCCGGTGTGCGCCCCACGATCTCGGCGATCTCGGGGAACGGGAACCGGAAGACATCGTGGAGGAGAAACGCTACGCGTTCGGCGGGAGTCATCGAGTCGAGTATCACCAGGAAGGCCATGTCGACAGACTCGTCGAGCGTGATCCGGTCCGCCGGATCACGAGGGTCCCCTGCCCCGCCGCCGTGCCACTCGACCGCATCAGGCACGGGTTCCGGGAGCCATTCGCCGACATAGCGCTCCCGTCGGGCGCGCGCCGAGCCGAGCAGATCGAGGCATACGCGACTGACGACGGTGTTCAGCCAGGCGCCCGGCGATGTGATCGCCTCCTGCTGTTCAGCGGAAAGGCCGTACCACCGGGCGTATCCCTCTTGAACGGCATCCTGCGCGTCGGCAAGGGAGCCGAGCATCCGGTAAGCCAGATTCAGCAATGACCGCTGCTCGGCGAGGACGGAGTGTTCCCTGGGCACGTCCTCGTCTGTACGTCCTTGTCTGTCGTTCACGATGTCCTCCACTTCTTCGACGAAGCAACGGGTCCTACTGTGAGCCATCGCCATCATCATCGCGCGCTGTCGTGACCGGCGCGCCGACGTTGCCGCTAGGGACCTGGCCGCCATCGCCGATGACTTCGATGGCGGCCAGGAGCTATTCGCCGGCAACAGGAGCTATTCGCCGGCAAGCGGCAGGAAGACTCTCATCGTGCTCGGTCCGCGGTTCGCCCACTGGAAGTAGGGGCGAAGTTCGACGGTCGTCTCGGATCGTCCGTCGGCGGACGGGGATGAGCCGTACGGCCACACCGCGGAGCCAGGCTCGGTGATCGCGATCGACACCGAGGCGCCGTCCGGCGTCTCCCGCAGCGGGCTGCCGGTTCTCAGGCTGACGGAGTCCACCTGCAGCGCCGCGGGGAGGTCGGTCGATTCGACGCACAGCACCAGCGGGCCGCGTTCGACGGCGGCGGTGCCACGCAGTGCATCGATGCGGGGATCGGGATATGTCAATCGCGGGGCCAGCGGAAGGTCGAGCAGCAGCGGCTCGTTCGGGTCGAAGCGCCTCCGCAGGCGCACGTACCCGTCAGCGGCGGCGAGCGTTCCCCCGCCGATCGTGATGGCAGCATCCCGAGCCCACGACGGGATGCGCACGCTCAACTCGAGCTCGTCGTCCGCCTCCACAGTGATCGAGACGCGTCCATCGAAGGGGTAGCCGAGTGTTCGCATCTGCAGCCGGACCGGCGAGCCGTTGACGGACGTCGCGACATCGAGGTCGCCGAACTGGTGGAGCTGCAGGCCATCGGACGACGCCGTCGCGAAGTAGGACGCGACGCTCGCCAGGGTGCGGGCGACGTTGGTCGGACAGCACGAGACCTCGAACCAGGGCGCCCGGAGACTCGCTTCGGCACGCTCGCTCAGCTCGTCCTCCACGGGTTCGGACCCGAGGGTTCGCTGGTGCAGGGTGTTCGTGTAGTAGAAGGCTTTCCCGTCCTCCCTCGGTGATACGAGTACGGCGTTGAGCAGGGTGCGCTCGATCAGGTCCGAATACTTGGCCTCGCCGGTGGCGAGGAGCAGCCGCCAGCTGAGCATCACCGATCCGATCGCAGCGCAGGTCTCCGCGTAAGCCCGATCGGCGGGCAGCTCGAAGTCGCTTCCGAACTCCTCGTTCTGGTGATGCGACCCGACTCCGCCGGTGAGATACGTCCGCGCAGCCAGCGTGTTCGTCCACTGACGTTTCACGGCGTCGAGCAGCTCGGCGTCACCGAACTCGGTCGCAACGTCGACGGCACCGGCCGCGAGGTACTCCGCTCGCACGGCGTGACCTCTCAGAACGTTCGCGTCTCGCACGGGGATGTCGTCGAGGAAGTACTCGCTCGATTGGAAGAGTGTGGTCTTGAGCCGGCCGCGGCCGCGGCGCTCGATGAAGATACGGGCGAGCTCCAGATACCGGGGTTCCGACAGTGCTCGTCCTAGTTCGGCGAGCGCCGGTTCGATCTCGGGATGCCCGCAGATCGCGTCGCGGCCGTTCGGCCCGAACTCGATGTACACGTGGTCAGCGAGACGCCGGGCGACGTCGACGATGAGGTCGTCGTGCCCCGTTCGAAGCCGGGCGACCGCTGCCTGGAACAGGTGCCCGAAGCAGTAGAGCTCGTGACCCCATTCGAGGTCGGAGAACCTCGGCCTCTGGCCTTCACGCCCGAACGAGGTGTGTAGATAGCCGTCCGGCTCCTGCGCTGCCGCGACACGGGAGACGAGGGAGCGGTAGGTCCGGTCGAGTTCGGAATTGTTGCTTCGGCCCAGTTCCCACGCCATCGCTTCGAGCAGCTTATAGACCTCCGAGTCGACGAACTCGATTCCGTCGTGATGATCGGCGACGGTGCCGTCTGCGGCACGGTCGAAGTTTCCGATCCAGCCGATGCGCTCCATCCAGGTGAGGCAGTGGTCGATGATCGTGGTCGCGTTGAGGTCCTGCTTGTGCGCCCAGAAGCCGCCGACGATGCGCGCTTCCTCCGATCCGAGCGGCCGGAAGACCGATCGGGACGGGCTGACCGGACCACCGGCCGTGGTCGCGTCGAGGGTGTCGGTCATCGTTCTCCTGAAGTCTTGGCACGGTTGCGGCGTGCCGCATCGGTCGTCAAAGTGAGGTAGCAGCTCGCGGTCCAGGTGTACGCGCGATCACGGAGGCCTTCGCCGGTCACCGCGTCGAAGTTCTCCGCGAATCCCGAGCGCTCGCACGCTGCACGGAAGCTGCTGCTCACCCGGTCGGCGAGGTCGGTGTGACCCGCGCGCCGCAATCCGTCCTCGATGAGGAAGGTCGACGGTGCCCAGATCGGACCGCGCCAATAGCCGTCGCTCTCATAGAGGTCGGAGGCGACCGGCTCGGTCGCCGGTCCCCACTCCGTCAGGTGCTCTCCGATCGTCGCCGCGAGAACAGCGGCGACGTCGTGCGGCAGTTGATCACCGAGAACGATCGGCAGCGAGTTCAGCAGGCTCGTCGCCGGTGCCGTCGCACCGCTGACCGCATCCTTGGCGATGAAGCCGGAGCCGGTCCACAACTCCGAGAACAGGGCTGACTCGATCGCCGCAGCGGCCGAGTCCCACTCGTCGCCCGATTCATCGAGAACGGCTGCCAGGGTGCTGAGTTCGCGGAGCTGCAGAAGGAGGAACGCGGCGAGATCGGGCGAGACGATCACCCGAGACGCGTCGAACGTGGTCGAGTTGTCCCAGCCGCTGTCGTTCCCGTGCTGATAGTAGGGAAGTGGTGCTCCTGGCGCCCGACGGTAGTTCAGCCAGAAGCGGGACCAGTCGGCCAATCGTCCGTAGACCAGCTTCAGCTCCTCGGCGGTGAACGGTCGTGCGGATCGCGCCCTCAGCTGGGCGAAGGCCCAGCCGTGGATCGGGGGTTTGACGAAGTTGTAGAGCACCTCGGAGTGAGTGATGGAATCCGGCAGTGCGCCCGATGCGTCCTGGTGGTCGAAGGGCAGCAGGAACTGGGCGAGAGCAGCATCCGGATCGGCATCGGCCAGAGCGATGGCGTTGAAGCAGTGATCCCAGCTCCACACCTTGTCCATCCAGTGCTTCGACATCAGGATCGCTTCTCTACCGACGAAACCCGACGGAGAGACAGTGGCCGACCAGAGCACGTACGCCGCCTTCACCTGTGCAGCGCTTTCCCCGGGGTCGCCGAGTACTCCGCGGGCGTACTTCTGGAACTCGAGCCGCTGCCGGGAGAGAAGCTCGTCGAAGGTCGAGCGGCGATCGTACGGAGAAGCGGCCGTCTCGAACTCCTCGAGCGCGATCTCCCACGGAACGGCCGAGTCGAGGGTGATGTCCCGCTCCGCCGCTCCGACGACACCGGCCCCGGTTACGCGGGAATCGCCGGTCACGACCGTGAGACGGTAGCGCCGCCCGGACTCGTAGCTCGTGAGAACTGTCGAACCGTCGAACGGGTCGATGAAGAGGTAGCCGCCGGTGAACGGCGTGAGCTCCGACGACGCGACGAACCGCATCCCGAGCCCGGTGCCGCGCAGGCGGATCGCGCTCGGTCCGTCGAAGACGGCCTCGATGGATCCGGCGGACGAACGCCAGGCGAGCACGTGCGGCATCATGACCGTGTCCGCGGAGACCTGTTCGTCGCCCACCACCGGGATCAACCCGAGAATCGGATGCATTCCCGTCTGGTGGGTGACCAGATGCACATCGTCGGAGCGCCGGTGGAGTCCCACGACTCGGGAGAGGTCGATCCAGGCGCCGCGAGTGGAGAACGGCACCTCGTCGATGTCGAGTGCGAGGTCTGTGGTCTGCAGCACGGGCTCAGTCCTTGACCGCACCGGCGGTCACGCCGGCTGCGACGTACTTCTGGGCGATGACGAGCAGCAGCGCGGCGGGTATGGATGCGACGACCGCGGTGGCCATGATGGCATTCCATTCCTGGTTGTTGTTGCCGATGTACTTGTAGATGCCGAGTGTGATCGTCTGCATCGTGCCGCCGCTGTTGAGCGTGGACGAGAAGATGAAGTCGGACCACGCCCACAGGAACGCGAACAACGACACCGTGACGATCGAGTTGCGGCTGACGGGTAGCACGATCGAGCGGAACGTGCGCCACGTGCCTGCGCCGTCGATCTTCGCGGCGCTCATCAGCTCGTCGGGGATGCCCGACATGAAGGCGCTGAAGATCAGCACGCCGAACGGGACGGCGAGCGTGGAGTCGGCGATGATGAGTCCCCAGAGCGTGTTCAGGATGCCGAGGTTCAGGTAGATGGCGTAGAAGCCCATCGCCATGATGATGCCCGGGATCATCTGGGCGATCAGCAGCACGAAGTTCATCGCTCCGCGACCCTTCGGGCGCAGCTTCGCCAGGGAGTACGCGGCCGGTGCCGAGATGGCGACGGTCAGCACGACCGTTCCGAGTCCGATCAGCAGGCTGGTTCCGAGGTACGGGAGCTGGTCGCTCAGCACCGCCTGATAGCCCTCGAATGTCGCATGGATGGGGAACAGGTTCGGCGGGCTCTTGCGCATCTCGGTCGTCGGCGTGAGCGAGACGTTGATCATCCAGTAGACCGGGAAGAGCATGATGAGCGTCAGAACGAGCCCGACGATCGTCTTCCACCAAGGACGCTTCCCGTTCATGCGATGTCCTGCTTTCGCTGGGTGCGGATATAGATGAATCCGAAGATCAGGGCGATGACGATCAGCACGTTGCCGACCGCGGCCGCCGGGCTGAAGTCGGGCAGGGTCGATGCGAACCCGAGCTGATACGACCACGTCGCGAAGGTCGTCGACGATGTGCCGGGACCTCCCCTGGTCATGATCCAGATGATGTCGAACACCTTGAGGGTGTAGATGAGGCCGAGCAGGATCGTGATCGCCGAGACCGGCTTCAACAGCGGGAAGGTGATGCGCCAGAACTTCTGCCACCCGTTGGCGCCGTCGAGCGACGCCGCTTCGTAGAGGTCGGTGGGGATGTTCTGAAGACCCGAGTAGATGATCACCAGATTGAACGGGATGCCGATCCAGATGTTCGCGATGATGACGCTCGTGAGCGCCCAGTCCGGCGACGTCAGCCAGTTGATGCCGTGCAGCCCGAATGCGTTGAGCACCGAGTTCACGACGCCGGAGTCGCTGTTCAGCATCCACGACCAGGTGGACGCCGAGACGATGAGCGGCAGGAGCCACGGAACGAGGAACAGCGCGCGAAGAGTCGCCGACAGACGGAAGTTCTGGTAGAAGAACACGGCCAGCGCCATGCCGATCGTGAACTGGAAAATGATCGACACGATGGTGAAGAGAGCCGTGTGCAGGAAGGCCGGCCCGAAGGTCGGGTTCTGGAAGATCTTGATGTAGTTGTCGAATCCGACGAACGGCGCACCCCCCTGAACGAACGAGCGCACCGTGTAGTCGCGCAGGCTCAGCTCGATGTTGCGATACAGGGGGTAGGCGTAGAACACCGCCAGGTAGATCACTACCGGAGCGAGGAACGCCCAGGCGGCCCACTGCGGGGATCGCCGGCGCCGGGGTCGAGGCCGCGGTGGGGTGGCGGAGGCCGCCACCCCACCGGGGTGTGCGACAGAACCGGGAGGAACTGTCTGAGTGGTTGTCATCGGTTTACCTTTGGTGCGTTGTTTCGATTACTTGGTCGCCGCTTCGGCCGCGGATTGGGCTGCCTTGAGTGCGGCCTGCGGCGTCTGGGAACCGCTCAGCGCATTCTGTACCGCACCCCACAGCTGCTGCGAGATCTTCGGATAGTCGGTGCCGAGGTCGTCGCTGGTGCGGCCCTTGGCTGCGGCCACCGCATCCACCCAGGGCTTCAGCTCGGGGTTGGCTGCGACCTGCTCCTTCTGAGCAGCCTCTGTCGGAGCGATGTACGAGAGGGTCGTGTCGGTCTTGACGAAGTTCTTCGTGCTCGTCAGACATTCGGCGATCTTCTTCGACGTCGCATACCGCGCGGTGTCCTTCTGGACGGGAAGCGTCATGAATTCGCCACCGGTCGGTGCAGCAGCGGCTCCGCCGTCGATGCCGGGGACGGTGAGGATGCCGTAGTCGATGCCCGCCTTCTTGACGTTGCCGAGCTGCCACGTGCCGTTCTCACCGAACGCGAAGTCACCCGTGGCGAACTCCTGCCAGCTGGTGGTCTGCGTGTTGTTGATCACCGAGTTGGGTGCGTACCCCTTCTTGACCCAGTCGGTCCACAGTGCGAGGGACTGGACGGCCTTGTCGGAGTCGAGCTGCTTGAGGTTCGCGCCGGAACCCCAGAACCACGGCAGGAACTGGAAGCTGCCCTCTTCGGTGCCGATCGCGGAGAAGGTGATGCCCTTCTTGCCCGCGGCGGTGACCTTGCCGAGAGCATCCGTGAGACTGCTCCAGTCCTTGACAGTGGCGATGTCGACGCCGGCTGCCTTCAGAACAGTCTTGTTGTAGTACAGGGCCAGGGTGTTGGCGCCGATCGGAACTCCGTAGGTCTTCCCGTCCAGCACACCGGCAGCCAGGATGTTCTTCTGGATGTCGGCGGTGTCGAGCTTGTTCTCCGAGGTGCTGGTCAGGATGCCCGCATCCGCCAGGGTGGAGACGACCGGGTTGTCGACGAGCAGCAGATCGGGCGAGCTCCCCTGCTGACCGGCGAGCAGGGCCTTGTTGGTCAGATCGCTGGTGTCGTAACCGGTGCGCTTGACGGTGACTCCCGCATCCGTGCCGCACTGCTCGACCAGCTTCGTCCAGTCGGACGACGCGTCGAACTGGGGGTACGGATCCCAGAATGTGTACGAGCCTCCAGCGCTGCCGCTGGACCCCGAGCCGGAGCTCGAGCAGGCTGCGACGCCACCGACGACGGCGGCGGCGAGCACCACCGCGCCGATGAGGCGCGCGCGCTTGTGTGCGATCACAGTATTCCTCCTTGAATTGTGCATTGTGTGGCTCGGGAAGCTGAATGTGCTGTCATGGTCACGGGTCTATCGGGTGCTTCCGCGAACGGTGAGATCGGGTGCGATGAACCGGGTGACCGGTGCTCCTGCGAGCTCCGGTTCGGCGATCCTCCGCACCAGTTGCCGGACCGCTTGCTGGCCCAGCTGATCGGGCGAGCTCTCCACCGCCGTGTACGGCAGGGAGAACGCTCGACCGAAGTCCTTCGAATAGAGGCTGACGACCGAAAGGTCGTCGGGCACGCGGGTTCCGCGTGTAGCGAGCACCGACGGCAGGGCCGCGATGGTCGCGTCGTTGTGCACGATCAGCGCGGTCGCCGTGGGTCGTGCATCCAGGATGGCGTTGATGCTCAAACCGATTGCCGGCTGCTGAGCCTCTCCGTAATAGGGATGGATCTGGAGTCCGTAACGCGCGCCGCGCTCGAGCGCAGCGTCCCGGAACCGCCAGCCGTATGCACCTCCACGGTCGAAGACGTGCCGAGGCGGCGAGACAACGATGATCTCCCGGTGTCCGAGCGCGTGCAGGTGGTCGACGAGAATTCGCGCCGACTCACCGAAATCGAGGTCGAAGACGTCGAGACCCTCGGTGCGTTTAGGGAGCCCGACCAGGGCGCCGGGCTGCGGCGCCGCACGCAGCGTGTCGAGGCGGGGATCCTCGTGCACGACGTCGAGCAGCACGACGCCGTCGACCATGCCTGTTCCGGTCACCCGGCGCAGCGCTCCGGTCGCATCCGTCTCGGTCACGAGCAGGATGTCGTAGCCCAGTTCCCGCGCCGTATCCGAGACCGGGAGCACGTACTGGAGCATCGCGGGCGCGAACTCGTCCTGGTGGAACTGCGTGAGCAGTCCGATGACCATGGTCTGGGATGTCGCGAGCGCCCGCGCTCCCGCGTTGGCCGTGAATCCGAGGGCGACGATCGCCTTGTCGATGCGGGCGCGGGTCGAGGGGGAGATGGGCCGCTTGCCCGAGATGGCGTACGAGACGGTGCTGGGCGATACGCCCGCATGCCGCGCCACGTCCATGATCGTGATCGCCACACTCCACCTCCTCATCGTCGAACCGGTTCGATCAATGTAGCGCCCGCCGGGCACGGAAACAAGTCGAAGCGGTTCGACAATTTCGATGCGACCATGCGAGGGCCATCAAGATGCGGCCGGATCAGGCGAGCGTGCGGGTGCTCCCCCGGTCGACAAGCACCGGCTCCACGAAACGCACGAGGGGCGCCCCGACGTCCGGGTCCCCCGCGATCCGCCGGATCAGCCGCCTCACGGCCTCCTGCCCGAGCCGGTCGGGCGACGTCTCCACCGAGGTGAACGGCAGCGAGAACGCTTGCCCGAACTCGCGCGAGAACACGCCGACGACCGAGAGATCCTCCGGCGCGTGGAGCCCCCGTTCGTGCAGGTACGACGGCAGAGCTGCGATGGTCGCGTCGTTGTGGATGATGAGCGCAGTGGCTTCCGGCGAGGAGGCGAGCGCCGCATCCAGCGCCTCGACGATGGCCGGCTGGCGCGAATCGCCGTAGTGAGACGAGACCCGGATGCCGTAGCGGGCAGCGCGCTCGATCGCCGCGTCGCGGAATCGCCAGGCATACGAGCCTCCGCGATCATAGACGTGGCGTGGCGGCGTGATCAGCACCACATCCCGATGCCCTAGCTCGGCCAGATGGTCGACGACGAGTCGGGCCGCTTCACCGAAGTCGAGGTCGTAGCTGTCGAATCCCTCGCCGTTGCGGGCGTATCCGATGAGAACGGCGGGCTGGACCGCTTCACGCAGAGCCTCGAGACGCACGTCGTCGTAGGTCACGTCGAGCAGGACGACGCCGTCGACCATCGCGGACGACGTGGTGCGTTTCACCGCACCGGCCACGTCGCTGTCGGTGACCATGAGCAAATCGAACCCGTTCTCGCGGGCCGCGGTCGAGACCGGAAGCACGTACTGCAGCATCGCCGGCGCGAACTCGTCCTCCTGGAACTGCAGATACAGTCCGAGCACCTTCGTCTGCGACGTAGCGAGAGCGCGGGCGCCGGCATTGGGCGTGAAGCCGAGTTCGGCGATGGCCGCCTGGATGCGATCCCGCGTCTCCTCGGAGATCGCGCGCTTACCCGACAGCGCGTAGGAGACGGTGCTTCGTGAAACACCGGCCGCACGTGCGACGTCGCCGATCGTGGCCGCCATCTTCCTCCTCGAACATCCTCACGATTGTCCCACGGTGCGTGCTCACCGGCCGGGAGCGGTGCCGCGACGGTTCGCATCGCTCGCCGCCGCGCTTCGAACCGCCTGTCGAATCGGTTCGCCAACTGCTCTTGACGAATTCGTTCGGACGGGTCTAATTTGCAAACATCACATGTCGAACCGGTTCGACATTTGATCCTCTCGGCAGGCACCGACCGCCGCCGACGCGATGCAAGGGAGCATCTCTGGTGAAGCACCTCCTCGATGGCGAAGGCTGCTCCATCCGCTGCATGTCCCCTGGCACACGCCGCCGACTCTCGCACGCGCATCCGATGCGCTGCCTGTTCCATCCTCTGAAAGACGGAGACCACGCATGTCCATCTCACCAGCGGCACGGCGCGCAGCGCCGATCCGCCCAGCGGAAGAGGTCCGCGCACAGCGACGACGGAGCACGATGCTCCGGCTCACGGCAGGGATCGCCGGCACGACGATGCTCGCCGCGGGCGGTGTGCTGAGCGCGTTGCCGGCCCAGGCGGCCCCGTCGGCCGCATCCACCCTCGTCGTCAACGCCGACCAGCCGTTCCGGCCCGTCAGCCATGTCGCAACAGGATCGTTGTACGGGCTCGCGAACGCCACCACACCATCCGACAGTCTTGTGCAGGCCATCAAGCCGAACACGTTCGTGATGATGCCCATCGGCGGGCATCAGCAGGGCTCCGGCGACATCGGCAAGACCTGGCAGAAGGCGGCGGCAGCCGGAGCCAAGGTCGTCGACCGCCTGTCCGACTACTACGCGGGCTGGCCGTATCAGTTCAGCTGGAGCACCTGGGATCAGGTCGTCACCGACCAGATCCAACAGGTCAAGGCGTCAGGAATGACGAACCTGACCGCCTACGCGCCCTGGAACGAGTCGGACAACACCTGGCTGGCCGCGAACGGCACGTTCGAGGACTTCTGGACGCACACCTACCGGCTGATCAGAAGCCAGGATGCGACCACCCCGATCCAGGGGCCGAGCTTCTCGGACAACATCAACGACATGCAGAACTTCCTCAACAACGCGGTCGCGACCAACACCGTTCCGGACATTCTCGCGTGGCACGAGCTGATCAGCTCGTCGAAGATCGCCGGCGACGTCGCCAAAGTCGAGGCCATGGAGGATGCGCTCGGCATCGCCCGTCGCCCCATCGACATCGAGGAGTACGCGGCTCCCGCCGAGGTCGGGATCCCCGGCTCGCTGGTGGGCTATATCGCCAAGTTCGAGCGACTCGGCATCCACAACGCAGAACTCGCGTTCTGGAACCAGTCCGGTGCGCTCGGCGATCTGCTGACAGGTCAGGGTGGCAGCCCGAACGGCGCTTACTGGCTCTACAAGTGGTACGCCGACATGAACGGCGACATGGTCACGACCACCCCACCGGGCAACAACAACTTCGACGCGGCCGCCAGTGTGACCGCCGATAAAAAGGAAGTGGACGTGATCACGGGCGGCACCTCCGGAGCCGCGGGCATCCGCGTCGCCGGTCTGGACAAGCTCGCCCTCGGTGCCAAGGTCAACGTCAAGGTGGAGTTCACCCCGTCGTACGGCCGCACGACAGCCGTCGCAGCGCCCACCACGATCTCGAGCACCGACTACCAGGTGGGCGCGGACGGGTCGATCACGGTTCCGATCGTCATGAACCCGGCCTACGGCTATCACGTGGTTGTCACCCCGGCCGGGGATGCGACCGATCTGTCGGGCACGTACACGATCACGAACGTCAACAGCGGTCTGGCACTCGACACGAAGACGTCGGGCACCGCATCCGGCACAGTCGCCGTTCAGAGCACGCCTGCTGCAGGCGGCAGCAGCAGCCAGACCTGGAAGCTGGTCGCCGCAGGTTCGGGTCTCTACAAGGTCGTCAACCCGGCGACGGGCCTCGTCCTGGGCATCCAGGGCGCGTCGACCTCGACGGGCGCACCCGCAGTGGTGTGGACGGACAACGGCGATGACGATCATTTGTGGCAGGTCATCCCCGACGGCAAGGGAAACTACCGACTGGCGGACTACGGCACCGGCCTGGTGCTCGCGGTCGACGGGATGAGCAAGGCGTCCGGTGCCGGGGTCGTGCAGTGGGCCGACGGCTCGTCGACCTCGGGATGCACCGCGACCGGACCGCGTCAGACCGGCAAGATCGGAGCGGCGCTGTCGTTCTGCAACAGCACCGCGTACGCGACCCTGCCGACCGGAGCGGTCAGCAGCCTCACCGCCGACTACACCGTCTCCACCTGGGTGAACCCGGCGAGCAACGCCACCTGGCAGCGCCTGTTCGACATCGGTTCCAGCAGCAACGCGAGCATGTTCCTCACGTTGAACGACGGAACCGAACTGCGCTACGCGATCACGACAACCGGTGGCGGAGGGGAACAGCGGCTGAACAGCAGCGCGAAGACTCTCCCGCTCAACCAATGGTCTCTCGTCACGGTGACGGTGGCCGGCACGACCGGCACGCTGTACGTCAACGGTCAGGTGGTGGCGACAAACACCAACATGACGATCCACCCGTCGGCCTTCGGCCAGAGCACGAAGAACTACATCGGCAAGTCGCAGTACGGCGGAGATCCCGCGCTCAACGCGACGGTCGACGATTTCAACGTGTACAGCCGGGCACTCAGCGCCACCGAGGTCGCGACGCTTGCGTCCGGCCAGGCGGGAAGCGGCGACGTGGTGCACTACGCGTTCGACGAGGCCGGCGGAACGACTCTCGTCGACTCGTCGGGCAACGGTCGCAACGGCGCCGTGGTCGCGGGCACATCCGCCACGACGAACACATCCGCCACGGATGCGGCAACCGCCGACCACTTCTGGACGCTCCACTCCGTGAGCGCACCGGGGGTGCCGACGGGAGTCAGCGCAACCAGCAGCTCCTCCGCGGTGACGGTCAGCTGGACCCCGTCAGCCGACAACGGCGGCACTCCGATCACCGGGTATCGCATCTACCGGCAGGGAGCCACCGACCCGGTGGCGACGGTCTCCGGCGATGCCACGTCCGCGTCGATCACCGGTGTCTGGCCGGGCGACACGGCGACGTTCGCGGTCTCCGCCGTGAACGCTGCGGGCGAGAGCGCGACCTCGGGCTGGAGTGCGCCGGTCACAGTCCCCGATGGCGCGACCGGCAAACCGGCTCAGGCCGCGCTGTCGAACGACAACGGCTGGGACACGGGGCTTCAGGATGGTGACTACAACATCGTCATGAACCTCTGGTGGGGTGAAGAAGGATCGATCTACCGCCTCTACGAGAACGGCAAGCTCATCGCAACCAAGCAGCTCACGTTCGGTGGTGTCGGCGCTCAGTCCGTCTCCATCCCCGTACAGGGCAAGCTCAACGGCAAGTACGTCTACACGGGCGAACTCGTCAACAGCAAGGGCGCGACGGCGACCACCGCGACCACGGTCTCGGTGACGCAGGCGAATCCCGGGACACCGGTGCTCAGCAATGACAACTGGAGCGGGGGCGGCACATACACCGTCACGGCGAACATGTGGTGGGGCACCAATGCCACCTCGTACAAGTTCTACGAGAACGGCACGCTCGCCGGTCAGGGCGACCTGACCGCAGCGACGCCGAACGCGCAGAGCGCCACGCTCAAGGTGGAGGGGAAGGACAAAGGCACCTACGTGTACCGCGTCGACTTCATCAACGCCGCCGGCACGACCAGCAGCAAGACCATGACGATCACGGTCGTCAAATAGTCGAGCAGTAGCACAGAACGCGGGCGGGCTCGTTAGACCCCGTCCGCGTTCTGTGCGTTCTCGACGCTGTGACGGCGACCGGCCGCTTTGATCCGATCAGCGTGCTGTGCGCATCCTGTCCCATCGCCTTCGGTCGGCCGCGAAACTCCTGTACGTATTGCCGAGCCGGTGGCGGCTAGCGCGGTAAGGTCATATGTATGGCGACCGAGTCGACGGACACCTCCCGCTTGATCCCTCAAAGGCTGCCCGTGGGGCGCCTCGGGGTGGCTGTGGTCGCCGAGCTGGTGGACCTGATCGTGACCGGTCAGTTGAAAGAGGGCGACCTCCTGCCTCCGGAGGGCCCGCTCAGTGAGCATTTCGGCGTGAGTCGAACGGTGCTCCGCGAGTCGGTCAAACGGCTGGAGGAGAAGGGCCTCGTGATCGTCTCGCAGGGTCGAGGCACGCAGGTCCGGGCACCCGGATACTGGAACATGCTTGATCCGATCGTGCTCTCCGCCCTGATCGACAACGACGAGAGCCTTGGTGTCCTCGACGAGCTGACAGTGGTGCGGGCGAGTCTCGAATCGGCGATGGCAGGCGCGGTAGCCGAGTCTCACAATCCCGATGAGCTCCGCCGCCTCGAGAACGCCCTCACCGCCATGCGGGAGAGCGAATTCGAGACGGATTCGTTCCGGCAGGCTGACGTAGTGTTCCACTACGCCCTGATGGAGATCTCGCGCAATCGCCTGGCGGAGAACATCGCGAAGCACCTCTACAAGCGAGCGGTCGAGTCCAACCGGTACCAGGGGATCAATCCGCCCGACGCCGTCGCTCTGACCTTGGACGAGCACGGCGCAATCGTCGACGCCATCGCTCGCAACGATGTTGGGGCCGCTCAGCAGGCAATGCACGACCACATCCACGTGTCGTGGGAGCGCCGGCGGCTGCCGGACCACTCTCCGCGGGTTCGCGCACTCGCAGACGGCGATCAGTCGAGCGAATAGACCGCTACAGCGTTCAGCCCGAAGACGCGTCGGCGTTCTTCGTCCGTGAGTTCGGCGAGGAGGTGCTCGGCGGCAGCGCGCCATCCTGCGGCGCCTCCGCCCAATTCGGCCAGCGGCCAGTCGGACCCGTACAGCAGCCGTTCCGCGCCGAAGGCGGTCAGTGCGATCTCCACCACCCGTCGCAGGTCGTCCACCTGCCACGAGCCGGGAGCGAGGCCGGAGATCAGACCGGAGAGCTTCGCTACTACGTTCGGGCGACTCGCCAGGTTCCGGAGGCCGATTTCCCACTCGCTGAGGTCTTCACCAGGAGCTGGAGGGCCGCCCAAATGATCGAGCACGAAGATGAGGTCGCTGTGCCGCGACGCGACCGTGCGGGCCTGCGGCAACTGCCAGTCACGCACGACGAGGTCGAAACGCATCCCCTCGTCCGCCAGTGCGGAAAGTCCACGACCGACATCCTCGCGCAGGAGCCACTCGGGATCGGGGTCGATCTGGACAAGATGCCGCGTTCCGACAACAGGCACCGTTGCCGTAGCGCGGATGAGATCGAGTTGCGCGACGACATCCCCCGTCAGATCGACCCACGCCACCAGACCCGCTACGACCTCCGGATCGAGACGCGAAAGCCGCACACTCTCTTCCACACTGTTCGACGCGTGCACGACGACCGCGCGGTCGACGTGCGTTTCGTCCAGCATCGAACGCAGGTCAGCTTGCCCGAAATCGCGATCGATCGGCGCCATGCTTTGCGGGTCTACCCAGTCCTGCGGGTCGGTGGCACGGTTCCAGAGGTGCACATGCGAGTCGACGCGCACCGTCATGCCAGATGCCACACTTCGTCGATGGGCTGCCAGAGCGAACCCGGATCCCGCTCGTCGGCGATCCTCACCTGGCACGGGTCCGTGTGCGTCCACCACTCCTGCGACACCGGGTCGGCCGCGATGCGCGCCATGTCGGCGTCGTGGTCGTCGCCCACGTATTCGTAGTAGGCGAACAGCACATCACCGAAGATGTGGATGCTGTAGTTGCGGATGTTGCATTCGCTCAGCGTGGCCTCGACTCCCGGCCAGACGGCACTATGAAGCCGAAGGTATTCTTCTCGCTTCTCCGGGCGCACCCCGACCACGAGTGCGTGCCGCTCCGGCGCCTTCTCCGTCACAGTGCCGGCCTCAGCATCGCAGCCAGGGAGTCGTCGATGACGTCGGGCTCCGCGACAAGACGCAACGCTGCCCGTTCTGGTCTGATGTGGGGGCCGGTGGCGGGAAGGTTGATGGGCGCTGTGTCGAACGGGACCATCTTCGACTCGTCGACAACGATGCCGAGGCCCGGTCGATCGCCCAACACGATGCCTCCGTCTTCGAACTGCTGGTCGACGTCCAGTCCGACCGGGAAGTTCAAGTCCTGCACTTCGTGCGTGAGAAGGTTGGGGACCGCTGCGGCTGCATGGGCGACAGGATTGCAGTTGTACGCGACCGGACTCACGGGCAGGTCGTGCGAGTGGGCGACGGCGGCGACCCGGAGGAAGTGGGTGACACCCCACACATTGCCGACCTGGACGATATCCAGTGCGCGAGCGTCGAGAAGCGGACGGTATTGCTCGAGCCCCGTCAGGTTCTCCCCGCTGGCGATCGCCGCCCGGACCTTTCCGCGCATCGCGGCCATGCCGGCGGCGTCCCAACGGCGCAGCGGCTCCTCGACCCAGGTGAGGTCCATGTGCTCCTCGATCGCGGAGACGAAGCGGGTCGCCTGCGCGTGGTTCCACGACTCGTTGACGTCGAACATGATGGCAGGGCGCTTCGAATTTCGGCTGAAGACGTCTCTCATGATTTCCAGTCGAGGCAGGTCCCTGTCGAGGTCCCGGCCGCCTTTGAGCTTGCCTGCCTTGAACCCGCGATCGGCGAATCGCTCGTAGAGTCCAGCCAGCTCGTCGTCCGCGAGGCCGAACTCGAGCCCCGATGCGTACCCGGGCACGAACCGCTCCCTCGCACCCAGCATGCGCCACAGCGGCTCCCCCGCGGCCTTCGCCTTGAGGTCCCAGAGGGCCATGTCCACGGCGCCGATCGTGCCGAAGGTCGCGCCGGAGTGACCGGCTTTGAACACCCAATCGAGCATCCGGTCGTACAGTGCCACCACCGACCGCGGGTCTTCGCCCTCGATAGCCGGAAAGACGCGTGCGATGTCGACGTGCGCCCCGAGACCGACGCCTTCGAGTCCTTCGTCAGTTTCGATGATGAGGACGGGCACGGTCGTGGTGTTTCCGTTCATCACACCGTTCACGTCACCGGTGATTCGGCCCCAATCGTGTACGGTGCTCAGACTGCGATAGCCGGTGATCTTCATAGTGCGCTCTCCTGATGGGCGGGGATGATCATTCCTTCGTCCCTCCCGCCGTCATGCCGGAAACGAGGAATCTCTGCGAGAACAGGAACACGACGAGCACCGGCAGAATCGAGACGATTGTCGCCAGGGCCAGGGTCGGCAACTGAACGGAGTCTGATCCCGCCGAGCTCGGATTGAAGGCGGGAGTCGCCGCGAGCAGCGACGTCAACCCCACCTGCACCGGATAGCCGTCGCTCGACGGCAGCATGACGAACGGCAGGAAGAAGTTGTTCCAATTCTGAACGAAGCTGAAGAACGCGACGAGCGCCACGATCGGGGCAGCGAGCGGCAGCGCGATGCGGGTGAACACCTGTGTCTCACTGCATCCGTCGATTCGGGCCGCGGCTAGGAGATCACGCGGGATGCTCGTCGAGAAGTAGATGTAGGTGAGGTACACCCCGAACGGGAAGAACGACATCGGCAGGATGACGGAGAGCGGTGTTCCGATCAGTCCCACGGTATTCAGTTCCAGGAAGATGGGCAGCACGAGAGCGGTGCTCGGGATGAGCATCACCACGAGAGTGAGGACAAGAAGCGCCTTGCGCAACCTGAACTCGGTGAGCGCCAGCGCATACCCGGCGGGCACACTCACCACGAGCGTGATCACGAGCGCGCCGATCGTGTACAGGGCCGAGTTGCCGATCCATACGGTGACCGCGCCATCCTGGAAGCCGAACAGCTGATTCCAGTTGGCTACGAAATCCGCCCAGGATCCGATGGAGAAGGGGTTCGCCACGGTCAGCGCGTGCGACGACTTCGTGACGGCGAAGAGCAGCCAGACGATCGGGATGATGAAGAACAGCACGAAAAGAACGAGGACGAGGCCGGCGACCGAGCGCCCGCTCCAGGTTCCAAGCCGTCTGCTGTGCTGCCGTTCGGCGGAAAGTGCGGTCATCGTCATTCCTTCTCAAAGAGGCCACCGCGCGTCACGAAGACCCACGACAGCAGTAGTGCCACGACCAGCAGGATGAGCGAGATCGCTGCCGCGCCGTTGAAGTCGTTCTGCTGGAACGCGTACTGGTAGGCGAGCTGGTTGAGCGAATAGTCGTTGGGAACCACCGCGTTGCTCGCCTGACTGAGCAGCTGAGGCTCGACGAACAACTGCGTGCCCGCCGCGAGAGACATGACTCCCATGTAGGCGATCCACTTGCGGAGCATCGGGAGCTGGATCCGGATCGCGATCTGCACAGCGTTGGCACCGTCGATGCGGGCCGCTTCGAGCACGTCGGTACTGATGTTGTTCAGTGCGCCGTACATGATGACGATCCAACCGCCGGCCCCGGTCCAGAATGCGATGATCGCGAAGATGAGGGGGAGGTTTCCCGGCTGGATCACCTGCACGAAGCTGTTCATGCCCATGAGATGCAGCAGACCGCTGACCGGACTGGCCGTCGGGTCCAGCACGAACAGCCAGAGGAGCACACTCGAGGCGCCGGCGAGAGCGCCGGGAAGATAGTAGATGAAGCGCAGTGTGGTGCCGGCCCAGCGCAGCCTCACCGCGTGGACGATCAAAGCCAGTGCAACCACGAAGATCACGAGCATGATCAGCCAGATCACCAGGTAGAGCGTGACGTGGAGTACAGCGGGCCAGAACCGGAAGTCGGTGACGACCTTGACGAAGTTGTCAATGCCGGCGAAGCCGCCGTCGGTGTTCGTAAACGCCAGGAGCACGGCGTACAGAGCCGGGAGGATCCCGAATGCGAGTGCGAGGAGCGTGTAGAGCGAGACGAAGACGTACCCGATCGGGGTGCGCCCGGGAGCTCGGCCTTCGGGCCGGGCTGACCGCCGACGCGATTTCGCGTCGGCGGTCAGCTGATCGCTCGGTGGAGCGAGGGTCATATCAGTTCACCTTGTATCCGTCGACTTTTGCCTGGTTCTCGATCGCCTGCTGCCAGGTGGGCAGCAGTTCCTCGATCGTTTTGCCGCCGGCAACGGCCGGAGTGATCGTCTTCGCCCAGATGGCTTCCTGGCTGAAGAGGCCGTAGCCCCATCCATCCCAGATCTGCGATCCGGCGGTGGTGATCGGCTCCAGCGAGGTGGCGAAGTACTTGCTGGACTCCTGCTTGGCGATCCACTTCGTCGCGGCATCCGCATACGCCGGATAGCCGGGGGCGACATCCACCTGATAATCGGGCGACGTCGTGACGAACTGCGTGAACTTCTCGGCGGCCTTGAGGTTCTTCGAGTGGCTCGAGATGAACCAGGTTCCGCCGCCGACATTGCCGGTGACCGCTTTGTCCTCACCCTTCCAGGGCAGCGGGGCTGCGACGCCGAGCTGTCCAGCCGGGACGTTCAGCGACTGCGGGTTGTTGAAGATGGCACCTGCGTACCATGCGGGACCAGGCATCATCAGCACTTTGCCGCTGTAGTTCTTCACGAACTCCGGCGTGAACACGCTAACGGCGGGAACCGTTCCGTTCTTACGCAGCGTGTCGAGCAGCGCGGCAGCGCGCTTGCACTCAGTCGTGTCGGTCTTCACCGTGACGGCTTTCGGCCCGGTCACATTGTTGGCCTCGCATTTGCTGGCCCACATGTACACCTCGGGGGTCCAGGCGTCTCCGGCGGTTCCGACGATGTAGCCGGGGTGCTCGCTGGCGACCTTCGTTCCCAGTTCCTGGAACTCTTCCCAGGTCTTCGGAACGCTGTAACCGAACTGATCCATGAGCGACTTGTTGTACCAGAGAACCGCCTGGGCCAGGTCGTTGCGGAGGCAGTAGACGTGCCCCTCCACCGTGCACGGGTTCAGCGCCCCCTCGGCGAACCCGTCGAGGGTGTCTTTGCTCACCAGTCCCTTGTCGAGAACCGCGGCGAAGGCTTGTTTTCCGTTGCTTTTCTGGCTCGCCCACGAGGCATCCGTGTTCTGCGAGGAGAAGACCACATCGGGCCAGCCGCTGCCCGCGCGGTCGAAGAGCTGCATCTTCGTACGGAACGAGTTCGAGCCGTTGGCCGAACCGTCGTAGGTCACGACCTTGATTTTTGTGTCCGGGTTCGCTTTCTCGAAAGCCTTCGCTGCGGCCTGACGGTCCGCATCCACCCAGACGGTAATCGTCGAGGAGGTGTCCTGCTTGGCTTCGGGAAAGCCGTACGACCCGTTCGCCGAGCTCCCACCGGTACTGCAACCGGTGAGAGCCAGGAGCGCCGTCGCGGCGCCAAGTGCGGCTACAGTCAGCGCCGAGCGACGACGTGAATGCACCACAGTGTGGATTCCGACCATGAGATGTCCTTGTCTTGTCGACTTCGTTGACGACTCCGAGGAGGCGTGTGATTGACTATAGAACATACGTATGATGTTTACTACAGTTTTCTCACGCGAGACCGGATCGTTACTTCCGTCGCCTGACGGCAGGCGGTCACCGCCCAAGCCAGCCGCCATCGACGGGGAGGATCGCCCCCGAGACATAGCGCGCGGCATCCGACGCGAGAAACACCGCGGCACCTCCAAGGTCCTCCGCGTCGCCCCACCGGCCAGCCGGAATGCGCTCGAGGATCGAACGGGATCGGTCCGGGTCGTCCTGCAACGCCTGCGTGTTGTCAGTGGCGATGTAGCCGGGCGCAATACCGTTCACGGTCACGCCCCCGCCGGCCCACTCGTTCGACAGGGCGCGTACCAGGCCGGCCACCCCGGACTTGGCCGCCGCGTATCCGGGCACGCTGATACCCCCCTGGAACGACAGCAGCGACGCAGTGAAGATGATGCGGCCGCGACCGACGTCGAGCATCCGCCGCCCGAGTGCCTGACTTAGCACGAAGCCGCTGGTCAGGTCGACCTCGAGAACCTCGTCGAACCATTCCAGCGGATGATCCGCAGCGGGAGCCCGGCGGATGGTCCCGGCGTTGTTCACCAGGATGTCCACCGCACGCTCCTGCGAGGCGAGACGCGCGCCGAATTCCACAACCTGCCCGCGGTCGGCGAAGTCGACACGGTGTCCCTCGAAATGCCGGCCCAGTTCGCGGACCCGGTCGCCGATGCGTGAGGAGTGGGGGTCAAGTGTGGCGGATACGCCGATGATGTCGGCGCCGGCGGCGGCAAGAGCGTCCGCGATCGCGAACCCGATCCCGCGTTTGGCTCCGGTCACGACGGCGAGCCTGCCGGTCAGATCGAAGGGAGTCACTGCGGCACCTCGACGAGCAGCTTCATGGCCTGACCGGCCTCCAGCGCCTCGAAAGCAGAGGCCACCCCGGTCAGGGGGACGACCCGCGTGATCAGCTTGTCGGCAGGGATCGCGCCCTGTGCGACCAGTTCGACCGCTCGTTCGAAGTCGCGGCGCTGATAGACCCTCGCTCCCAGGATGCGCAGCTCCCGCCAGAAGACGCGGTGCAGATCGATGGGCCGCGGCTGCGAGTGAATGGCGACGACCACGAGAGTGCCCCGCACCTTGGCGAGGCTCGTCGCACTGAGGACAGCGGCCGCCGAGCCCGAGACCTCGAACACGACGTCGGCGCCGGCTCCGCCCGTCCACCGCTCCACCCAGGCGACCTGGTCGACCGATGAGGGGTCCAGCGTCTGAAGTCCCATCTCCGCGGCGGCGGCCCGCCGATTCGGGTCGAGCTCCGAGATCACGACATCCGCCCCGAACGCAGCAGCGACGGTGGCGATCAGCACCCCGATGGGCCCGGCACCGATGACGACGGCCTTGTCGCCGGGGCCGAGCTCGGAGCGACGGACATCGTGCACCGCCACGGCCACCGGCTCGACGAGGGCCGCGTCGCGCAACGACAGTTCCGCCGGAAGCCGCACCAGGGTCGAGGCCGGAACGTTCCACTGCTCTTGCAGGGCTCCAGGGCTGTCGATGCCGATGAAGTCGAGGTTCTGGCAGATGTGCTCGTTGCCGGCGAGGCAGGCCGGACAGGTTCCGTCCCAGGCGAGCGGCATGACGGTCACGGCATCGCCGATGGACCAGCCGTCGACGTCCGGTGCGACCTCGAGGATCGTGCCCGACATCTCGTGCCCGATGGTCGCAGGCCGCGTCACCCGGGTATCCATGTCGCCGTGGAATACATGGAGATCGGTTCCGCAGATGCCGACAAAGGCCACGCCGATGCGCACCTCCCCCGGACGCAGTCCGTCCGGCTCGCGTTCGTCGACCGTGATGGTCCGGTCACCTCTATAGTTCGCCGCCAGCATCGCCGGACGCTCCTCTCTCGCATGCGCCGAGGCCGAACGGCCGACGGCGGGCGTCAGCCTATCCAACCGACACCGCAAACATAATACGTATGCTCTCCGAGATTAGACTCTCGATGGCAACTCCACTCGAACGAAGGCGTATCAGGCGATGACACACACACTGCCCACCAGGAGCATCCGCACCGGACACCAGCTCACCGAACTCGGGTTCGGCGCGGCCCAGCTCGGCAATCTCTTCGTGGAGACCACCGACGAGAGCGCGCAGCGAGCCGTCACCGCCGCCCGGGTCGCGGGTATGAACTATTTCGACACCGCGCCGCACTACGGCCTCGGCCTCTCCGAACGCAGGCTCGGCCGCGCACTGCACGACACGCCTAGGGACGACGTCGTGATCTCCTCGAAGGTCGGCCGCCTTCTCGTCGACAGCCCGGAGACCGCCGGCCGTCTCGATGACGACGGCTTCGTCGTTCCCGCCACCACGCGCCGCGTCTGGGATTTCAGCCATGACGGGATCCTCCGCTCGGTGGAGGAGTCCCTCACACGGCTGGGGACCGACCGACTCGACATCGCCTACCTGCACGATCCCGACGACAAGTGGGCGAGCGCGTCGTCCTCGGGTATCGACGCCCTGATCGAGCTGCGCGACCAGGGCGTCGTCGGCGCCATCGGGGCCGGCATGAACCAGTCGCCGATGCTGACCGAGTTCGTGCGGCGCACCGATGTGGACATCGTCATGGTCGCCGGCCGCTTCACCCTGCTCGACCAATCGGCATCAGACGATCTGCTCCCGATGGCCCACGAGCGCGGCGTCGGCGTCGTGGCCGCGGCCGTGTACAACTCGGGACTGCTCAGCAGCGAGACCGTCGACCGCGCAGCCCATTACGACTATGGTCGAGCCCCGGAGGATGTCATCGAGCGCGCCGCTCGGATCATGGAGGTCTGCGCCCGGCACGGCGCCACGCTTCCGGCGGCCGCGATCCAGTACCCGCTGCGCCACCCCGCCGTGGTCTCGGTCGTCACGGGCATGCGCACCGACGAGCATGTGCGCAGCACGGTTGCGCGATACAACCTGGCCATTCCCGAGTCGCTCTGGGAGGAACTCGACGCGACGGGACTTGCTCCCGATCCGGCTCGCCTCACCGCGAGACTCTGACTTCGCAAACATCACACGTCCCTTGCGAGAAACATCATACGTATGATAACCCTGTTGCGGGGGCACCGACGCCCTCCATCACAGGAAGCGATCGAACATGACATTGATGTCAGACACGCACCGATCGACGAAACGGCAAAGGGGACGCAGGTCGGCCATGCTCGCGCTCCTCGGGGCCGGCGTCGTCATCGCATCTGCGTTGATACCGCTTGAAGCGCAGGCGGCACCGTCGTCCATCTACTACGCGGCACCCGATGGCAAGAACGCTGGGCATTGCAGCGCATCCATGCCCTGCTCTCTCGAACGCGCCCAGCACGTGCTGCGCCCGGCCGTGAAGCACGGCGACGTGACCGTACAGCTGGCCGACGGCACCTACCGGCTCTCGCAGCCCCTGACCTTCGACGCTGGTGACGGCGGCGGGGACAACACCGTCACCTGGACCGCGGCACCCGGCGCGCACCCGGTGATCACCGGCGCATCCCAGGTAACCGGATGGTCCAAGTCCGACGCGGGCACCGGCATCTGGGAAACCGACACCCCCGCGGGACTCGACACCCGCCAGCTCTATGTGAACGGTGTGACCGCTCCACGCGCCGCAATCAAGCTCGCCAATTCCGATGTCACGCCGACCGCGACCGGTCTCACCATCAAGAACCCGGCGCTCAGCTACCTCGCCACTCTCCCCGGCCAGGGGCGCATCGAGTTCGAGTCGCTGGGCGACTTCACCAACCGCTACTCTCCTGTGCAGAGCATCAGCCCCACCCAGATCACGATGAAGCAACCGGCCTGGGACAACAACACGTGGGGCTGGGACACCGTCCAGAACTCGTTCCTCGCCGGACCGAGCTGGTACCTGGACAACTCGCTGCGATTCCTCACCTCCACCGGGCAGTGGTACATCGACCCGGCAGCGGGAAAGCTGTACTACAAGCCGGCCCCGGGGGTCGACCCCAACACGCTGGACGTGGAGCTTCCGCACCTGCAGTCCCTCATCAGCGTGAGCGGCACATATGACAAGCCGGTCACGGGTCTCGCCTTCGCCGGCATCCAGTTCTCGGGCACTTCCTGGCTCGGCCCGTCGACCGACGGGTACGCCGACCAGCAGAACGGAACGTACATCAAGGGCACCTACGACTACCGCCCCACCGACGCATTCACGAGCTGCTCGCGTGGCTGCGAGATGTTCGAACGAGCCCGGACGAACTGGTACCAGGAGCCGGCCGCTGTTCAGGTGTCCGCCGCCAACCGGGTCTCGTTCACCGGCAACACGTTCACCAACCTCGGCCAGTCAGCGCTCGGCATCGGCAACGACGCCAACGCAACGCTCTCCGGAGTGGGCCTCGGCGCCAGCAACATCGACGTGGTGGGCAACCGGTTCACCGAGGACGGCGGTCACGGCGTCTCCGTCGGCGGCGTCCTCCCCGATGCGCACCACCCGAGCGACGTCCGGATGACGAACAAGGACATCCTGATCCAGGACAACACGATCGATCACGTGTCCGTCGATTACAAGGACAACAGCGGCATCCTCAGCACCTACGTCACCAACGCGCAGATCCTCCACAACGAGGTCTCGAACGTGCCGTACGACGGCATCGACACCGGCTTCGGCTGGGGAATCAACGACGCCGGAGGCTCGAACGACTATGTGGACCGCGGCTACTACAAGTGGAACCCGCTCTACACGACGCCGACCACTCTGAAGAACAACCGGGTCGAAGGCAACCTCGTGCACAATACCAAGGCGCGCTTCGCTGACGGCGGATCCGTGTACAACCTGTCTGCGAGTCCGGGCTCGGTCGTCGACAAGAACTACCTGTTCAACATCTCAGGCGTCGGTCTGTATCTCGACGAAGGATCCAACTCGCTGACCTACGAGAACAATGTTGTGCAAGGCGGATCATTCGTATTCACCAACGCATACAGCCTTCGCAACAACACCAGCAACAACGTCATCCGGAACAACTGGTACAACAGCGGCGGTGCTTCCGCTCCGAACGCAGCCGCCCACAACAACACGCTGACCAACAACGTGAAGGTGACGGGCGCCAACTGGCCGGCGGACGCGCAGGCGGTGATCTGTGGCGCTGGAGTCGCTGCCCAGTACCGCACGTCGCTCAACGCGAACCTGTTCGGCTTCACCGGCTGCCCGGCGACCGCTCCGGTTGACTCCGGGCTGAGCACCGCGGGCGCGTCGGCGGCTTCCTCAGTGTTCGGCCAGCACGGCGGCGCCTTCGGGGTTGCCGCACGGGGCGCGGACATCTGGGGAGCCGGCGGCCAGCACGACGACCAGTTCGGTGCGATCTACCGTGCGGGCTCCTTCGCTGACGGCTCGACCGTCACTACACGCGTGGTATCGGTCAACGATGCCAATGCCTGGGCGAAGTCCGGGGTCATGGTGCGCAACGACATGACGAAGGCGGGGGCGTCTGCCGGATACGCCGTGGTCGCCGTCACCGCCAGGAACGGTGTGGTGTTCGCATGGGATTCGAACGGTGATGGCTACATCGATGCCCAAGTCCAGGCGAACATCGACATCTATCGGCCGATCTGGGTGCAGTTGACCCGCGCAGGCACGTCGTTCTCGGCTGCGTACTCGTACGATGGCGCGAACTTCGTGTCCGTCGGGACGCCGGTGACGCTGGCGTCCGCTGCCGCGACGCAGGATGCGGGAATCTTCTCGACCTCGCACGATGTCGCACAGTCGGCGATCAACCAGTTCGACTCGTTCTCGATCGACAACACAACCAGGCACTGAGCCCAGGCGAGGGCGACGACTGCAGCGTCGCCGCCCTCGTCCGAACCCTCACCGAACGGACTTCGACCGACTTCAGAGGGGGCCAGTATCGGCCTCTAGACGGAGTCGCTGCATTTGCTCATAGGCTCGGCCATCCCGGAGTTTGTTCCGCCAAGCGGAGGGCGTGGGATTCGAACTGGTCCTCTGGGGTGCCGCTGCCGACGCATTTGGTGCCGGGCGCGGGCTGTGGATATTCGGCCAGGAGGGTGCCCGGGGAGTCGGAGATCAGCAGGCGGCGGGACACCGAATAGCGCTTCGCGCCGAACTGGGACGACCGTCCCATTTCTTGCTACACTCCGGCGCGTGATGATGCACCCCCGACGACGACGTCGGACAGCCGGCGACCCCCACCCGGCACGGCGTCCCCTCCTCGCCGTGGTCGCCTTCGCGATCCTGCTGGCCCTCGGGGCGGGGATCGCCTTCGTCCTCACCGACGCGCTCGGCATCCGGTCCGAAGCGTCCGACGTGCCCGCCGAGACCCCCTCAGTCGCACCTGCCACCGCAACGCTCGCGCCTCCCCGGGTCCTGCACCCGGCGGCGACCGGCAGCACCAGAGTCGCCACCGCCCTCGCCGAGCTCGACGACGCCGTCGGCTCAGCGGCGACGACCTCCGGAACTGCGACCCTCTCGGTCGACGTGACCGGAGCCGCAGCTCCCGGCGTCGCTGCGGACGACGACACCTACACCTTGAGCGGCACGGCCTCCGCCCTCCGCGTCTCCGCCGCCACGGAGGCGGGAGCGGCGCGCGGCGTCTACGACCTGGCCTCGGCGGTGCGCGACGGCACGTCGGTGTCCGCCCGGCTCGGGCAGACCGTCACGTCGCGACTCCCGTTCCGCATGGCCGACCTCGGAGCCGTCGGGGTGGTTCCCGACGAAGAGGAATGGTCGAAGGGCGACGACTACTCGCACAACTCCAAAGCGTTCGAGAACGCCATCCTGCCGCACGCGCCGTACGTCGACACGGTGGCGCTGGCCGCGGCACGCACCGAGTTCGACACGTACGTACGGCACCTGCTCGCCGAGGGCTACACGGCCATCGCCATCCCGGGGCTGCTGGAGTACCTGACGTTCTCCGACGTCGGCGACGGCCGGCAGGTCTACCACGAGGGTGACGAGCATGTCGCCCGGGCGCTGGCGATGCGCCAGGAGTTCGGGGCGATGTGGGAGTCGGCGCACGACGCCGGGCTGAAGGTCTACTTCCGCACCGACATGCTCACCCTCACCCCGCCGTTGCGTGCGTACCTGACCGAGCACTTCGGCGGCCTCGACACCGAGAACCCCGACCTCTGGTCGGTGTACGCGAAAGGGCTGGACGAGCTCTACCGCACGATGCCCTACGTGGAGGGCGTGCTGATCCGGATCGGAGAGGCCGGGTCGGTGTACGACCTGCCGGGCTGGGATTACACGTCGGAGCTCGCGGTGACGACCGTCGCTTCCGTGCGCACGATGCTGACGACGCTGCTCGCCCAGGCCGAGCACGTCGACCGGGAGGTGATCTTCCGCAGCTGGAGCGTCGGGGTCGGAGCGGTCGGCGACATGCACACGAACCCCGCTTCGTATCACGCGGTGCTCGACGGGATCGACTCCCCGCACCTGATCGTCTCGACCAAGTACACCCTCGGCGACTTCTACAGCCATCTCCCTCTCAACACGACACTCGAGACCGGCGACCAGCGACGCATCATCGAGTACCAGAGCCGACGCGAGTTCGAGAACTTCGGCAGCTTCCCGAACGACCTCGGCCCGCTCTACGCCACCGCGTTCCAGGAGCTGCTCGCCGCGAACCCGCACATCGAGGGCATCTGGACCTGGACGCAGGACGGCGGTCCATGGCGGGCGGGCCCGCTCTCGCTCGAGCTCAAGACCGGGTTCTGGCAGCTCGCCGAACTCGACACCGTCCTCGCCGTGCGACTCGCCCGGGACCCGTCCACCGATCCCGCCGAGGTGACGGCCGGCTGGGCTCGGCGCTGGTTCTCGGACGACCCCGGCACCCTCCATGCCATCACAGAGGCCATGGCGAGCTCTCGGGAGGCCATCACGCAGGGCCTGTACATCGGTCCATACGCCGACAAGAGGGTGTTCGCGATCGGGCTCGAACCGCCGCCCATGATGTGGATCTTCGAGTGGGACATCGTGACAGGCGACAGCGCGGCACTCGACGTCATCTACGCGATCTCCCGCGACCACCTCGATGAGGCCATCGACGGCGGCGCGGTCGCGAACGCGGCCGTCGCCCGAATGCAGGCTCTCGTCGGCGCGACGGACCCGTCGACCTGGAAGGATCCGTCGCTCCGGAGCATGTTCACGAAGACACTCGCGTACGAGGCGAGCACTCTGCGGATGCTCGGGGACTATCGTGCGATGGTCCTCCGCAAGGCGGAGTGGAACGACACCGGCGATCCCACCGCCTACGCCGAGTGGCAGACGGCGCGCACGGCATTCCTCGCCAGCTCGTCAGCCCACGAGTCGCAATACGGCGGCGACCCGTACTACCCGGCGTACAACCTCACCGCGGCGCACCTCGGCCTCGACCGCGCGGACCGCGACCTCCCGATGGCGTGGGCGTCCGGCATTCTGCTGGCACTGGTGGTGCTTTGGCTGGCCTACGGCGCCGTCGCGGGAGGCGTCGGGTCGGTGCAAGGGAGGTTCGCGTCGCGGGTCTCCCGCTGGCCCGGCGCCCGTGCCGCCCGTGCACTCGTGATCGCGGGCACCCGTCCCTGGCGCGCGGCGGAGGCCGTGGCCGGTCTGGGCGTCGCTGACCGTGTGCTGCTCCTGGCGACGCCCGCTGTCGCCCTGGTGCTCAGCCGCGCCATCCTCACCTGGTTCGCAGCGCCCGCGCACCTGGTCGTGACGCTCGGCGCGTGGGCCGTGTTCGCCGCCGCTCTCATCGCAGCGACCCGCCTGCTCGGCGGCCGCGCACTGCCCGTGCTCGCCGCGGTCGGCGGAGCCGGCCTGCTGCGGGTCGTACTGCTCTCGGCGATCCTCCTGCCGACCGGGCCCGGAGGCTACTGGTTCGGGTTCTGGACCGACCCGGTGTCCCGGTCGCTGTACACGATCGCGGCGTTCGCCCTGTTCGCGTGGGTGATCGTCGCTGCGGCGTGGTCGCTCGTGCCTTCATGGGGCCGTCGGCGGGCGGTCGGGATGGTCATGGCGGCATCCGGCGCGGCGGTCGCACTCCTCGCGACGCTCGTGGGGGCGATCGGGCTGGAACAGGCGCTGACCTTGTGGAACGACCAGTTGGCGCTGCTGCCCTGGGGCCTGTCCCGCATCCTCGGCATCAGCGTCTATCTCGGGATCCCGGCCGAGACCCCCTGGTGGGTCGCCGCCGTCGGCGCGGTCGCCTTTGTCGCCGGCCTCGCCTTCGTAGTACCGAAAGCAAACCGCCGAGTACGCGGACAATCCGCGTACTCGGCGGTTTCTCGCTGAGTTCGCGCGCAAAACGCGATTCCCAAGGAACGGCGATGGCCCGACACCCAGTAAATAACCGGCCTGTCGGGCCATGTGAAGGTGCGGAGGGCGTGGGATTCGAACCCACGAGACATTTCTGCCCACCAGTTTTCAAGACTGGCTCCATCGGCCGCTCGGACAGCCCTCCTGGCGCCGGCGAACCGGCGTCGACCGATTCTAACGGACGGCGCGAAGGGCCTACTCGCTGAACGGCTTCGAACAGGTGACCTGACCGGCCGTCTGCCCGTGCACATCCGACGGCAGGTCAACCGAGCTGTCGGCACCCGTGCTGGGAGCCGGCGTCGAAGTCGCACTGTTCGAGGGCGTCGACGACGGCGGGGCCTGCGTCGCGGGCGCCTGCGTCGCCGGAGCCTCGGTCGACGGAGCCGTCGTCGACGTCCCGCCCGCCGCGGCCTCGGAGCCCACGCCGGTGTCGCCCGTGAGCGTGATCGACTTGTCCGACTTGAGCGCCGTCATCAGCGTGTCCGCCGCATCCTCGGTCGGCTCGACGCCGCCATCCGACGTGTAGTGGTTCGGATACTGCACGAAGACGACCTTGTTCAGATCGATGTTCTTGAGCGCGGCCGCCATCGAGGCGATCGTCGTCATGTTGCTGAGGCTTTCGGAGAGCTTGATGTTCTTCACCGCCGCGCGCGCGATCCCGTAGACCTTCACCGGGTTAGACAGCGTGTCCGCGCTCTTGATGGTGCGCACGAGCGACGAGAGGAAGACCTGCTGGTTGCTGATGCGGCCGAGGTCGGAACCGTCGCCGACACCGTGCCGCGTGCGGAGGAACGCCAGCGCCTGCGAACCCTCAAGGGTGTTCTGGCCGGCCTTCACATCGAGTCCCGTATACGGGTCGGTGATGTTGCCGGCGACGCAGACGGGAACGCCGCCCACCGCGTTCGACATCTCGATGACACCGTCGAACTCGATCACGCCGGCGTACGGGATGGTCAATCCGGTCAGCTGCTCGACCGTCAGAACGGTGCAGGCGAGGCCGCCGTAGCTCAGCGTCGTGTTGATCTTCTGCCGGCTCATCGCGTCGAAGCTGCCCTTACCGTCTTCGGTCGGGCATGACGGGATCGAGACGAACATGTCCCGGGGGAAGCTGACGACGGTCGCGTTCTTGTGGTCCGCCGAAACGTGCAAGAGCATCGTCACGTCGTTCAGGACCTCGCCGCGCGAGCCGTAGGCCTTGTTGCCGCCACCGCTGTCGCTACCGGCGAGCAGCACGTTGAAGCCGCCACTGATCGCACCGACCTGCGGGATCGGGTTGCCCTTCGCGTCGACCAGCTTGACGGTGGACTTGACCTCCGAGGCCACGTTCCAGACCGCATAGGCGGCGACGGACACGCCACTGACCAGGGCCACGCCGACGATCGCAGCGATGAGCTTGAGGAGGAACTGAACGGGATGGTGCCGCTTGAGGCGTCCGTGCCGGGCGATGCTGGGGCCGGCAGACTTCTCTTGTGCGCGCGCAGAGGCGCGCGTGGGCAACTCGTTCATTCACTCCCTTTCGCGGCGCACTCCCGTCGCCGGAGGCGATGGATCGGGGGTCAGAGTACTGCGCACGTGGATGTACACGGGCTTCCAGGCTCCCAGAACACCCTGGCAAACCTCTGGACGGAGGCGCAAGAAGTGCTGATCACAGGGTGTCGAGGAACGCCGCCAGACCGTCTTCGTCCACGGGAAGGGTGACGACCGTCGCCGCCGCCTTGACTTCATCCGGGGCCTGCCCCATCGCGACGGCACGCCCCTCGGCGCCCGCCCACTGCAGCAGATCGATGTCGTTGCGTCCGTCGCCGACCGCGACCAGGCGATCGAACGGGATGCCCAGCTGCTGCCGGACGCGCTCCATCGCCGTCGCCTTGTTCACGCCGTCGGGCGCGATGTCGAGCCACGCCGTCCAGCCGATCGCGTAGCTGACCTTGTGCAGCCCCATCTGCTCCACGATCGAGAGGAACTGCTCCTCGTCGTGCTGCGGAGAGACCACCACGACGCGCGTCGCCGGCTGAGCGGCGAGCTCCTCGAACGACACCTGCGTCGCGTTGACGAGCTCCCAGTCGGTCATTCCCTCGGTGTACCGGCGGAAACCGGTCGCGTCCTCGACCATGAAGCTGCCGCGCGGCAGGAACGGCCGGATGGTCTCCAGCACCTCGGTCGGATCGAACACCTCCACGAACTCGCGCCGGTAACCACCCTCGACGGTTTCATCGCGCTGCATCGTGAGGGCGCCGTTGGCGCACACGACGAACTCGCTGGTCAGGCCGAAGCGCTCGTGGATGGGCCGAGCCGTCTCCCAGCTGCGGCCGGTGGCGAGCATGACCTCGTGACCCGCATCGCGCATCCGGCCGACCGCCTGGAGGACGGCGGGTCCGACGGTCTCGTCCTCGTGGATGAGCGTGCCGTCGACGTCGAGCGCGATCAGCAGGCGGTCGTCAGCGGTCACTTCGCGATCGGCTCCAGCACCTCGAGGCCACCGAGATAAGGGCGAAGCGGCTCGGGAACGATCACCGATCCGTCGGCCTGCTGGTGGGTTTCGAGGATGGCGACCAGCCAGCGGGTGGTGGCCAGAGTTCCGTTCAGCGTCGCGACCGGGCTGGTCTTGCCGCTCTCGGTGCGATACCGGATGTCGAGGCGCCGGGCCTGGAACGTCGTGCAGTTCGACGTCGAGGTGAGCTCGCGGTACGCATCCTGGGTGGGGACCCACGCTTCGACGTCGTACTTGCGGGCGGCGCTCGAACCGAGGTCGCCGGCCGCGGTGTCGATCACGCGGTAGCTGAGCCCGAGGGCCTGCAGCATGTCCTCCTGATACGACAGCAAACGCGCGTGCTCCGCCTCGGCCTCCTCGGGAAGCGTATAGACGAACATCTCGAGCTTGTTGAACTGATGCACCCGGATGATGCCGCGGGTGTCCTTGCCGCCCGAGCCCGCCTCGCGGCGATAGCAGGTCGACCACCCGGCGTAGCGGAGGGGCTTGTTCACGTCGATGATCTCGTCGGCGTGATATCCGGCGAGCGCGACCTCGCTCGTGCCGGTGAGGTAGAGGTCGTCGGCGGGCAGGTAGTAGATCTCGTCGGCGTGCGCGCCGAGGAATCCGGTTCCCTGCATGATCTCGGGCTTCACCAGCGTGGGAGTGATGAGCGGCACGAATCCGGCCGCCAGTGCGCGGTCGAGCGCCATGTTCATGAGGGCGAGCTCGAGGCGTGCACCGATGCCGCGCAGGTAGTAGAAGCGCGCTCCGGAGACCTTGGCGCCGCGGGCCATGTCGATGGCGCCGAGCAGTTCGCCGATCTCGAGGTGATCGCGCGGCTCGAAATCGAACGTGGGCTTCTCGCCGACGGTCTTGAGCGTGATGAAGTCGTCTTCGCCTCCGGCAGGAACCCCGTCGATGATCGGGTTGCCGATGCTGCGGAGCACCTCGGTGAAGCGGGCCTCGGCCGCGTTGGCGGCGTGCTGCGCCTCCTTCACGCGGCCCGCCAGGCTCTGCGCCTGCGCCACCAACTCCTTCTTCTCGTCTTTGGGAGCGGCGGCGACCTTCTTGCCGAAGGCGTTCTGCTCAGCGCGCAGCTCTTCGAAGGCGGTGATCGCCGCCCGCCGCTCACGGTCGGCCTGCAGCGCCTCGTCGACGAGTTCGGCGGAGTCACCCCTGGCCTCTTGCGATCGCTTGATGAGGTCGGGGTTTTCGCGGAGGAGGACTGGATCGATCACCCGCTCAGCTTATCGAGCACCAGCGACGAGCGGCCCCAGCAGTGCGCAGCGGCCGCGCACGGCCGTCAGGCGGCAACCGGCTGGTCATCCGCCGGCAACCCAGCGGCTAGCCTGAGCAGGTGATCGATCGGGCGAGCACCACCCCGGCTCTGGCCGCCATCGTCTACAACCCCATCAAGGTCGACATCGACCGGGTCAGGATCGCGGTTCAGGATGCCGCCGCTCGCGCAGGCGACATCGAGCTGCTCTGGCTCGAGACCCGCGTCGACGACGAGGGCCAGGGCCAGACGCGGCACGCGCTCGAAGCCGGTGCGACGCTCGTGATCGCCGCGGGCGGCGACGGCACGGTGCGCGCGGTCGCCGAGGCCCTGCGCGGTCAGGATGCGGAACTCGCGCTCATCCCGTCGGGCACCGGCAACCTGCTGGCCCGCAACCTCGGCGTCACGCACACGAGCCTCGACGAGGCGTGCAGCATCGCCTTCAGCGGGGACACCCGCGCGATCGACATCGGGCTCGCCCGCGTCACAGCCGCCGACGGCGACCTTCGCGAGCATGCCTTCCTGGTGATGGCCGGGCTGGGCATCGACGCGGCGATGATCGCGAACACCCGACCGGTGCTGAAGCGCCGGCTCGGCTGGCTCGCCTATGTGGATGCCGGCTTCCGGGCGCTCCCCCGCGCCAAGAAGGTGCGCGTCGGCTACGCCCTCGACGGCGGCGAGGGCAACACGGCGCACGTGAGCACCATCCTGGTCGCCAACTGCGGCAACCTCCCCGGCAACATCGAGCTCATCCCCGACGCCCTCATCGACGACGGGCTGCTCGACATCGCCGTGCTGCAGCCCAAGACGATCTTCGGCTGGCTCATGATCTGGCGCCGCGTCACCTGGGAGAACCGGGTGCTGCGCAAGAGCGCGCTCGGGCAACGGATCATCCGGATGACGGAGCGGCCGTCGCGCACCGAGCTCACCTACCTGCGTGGCGCGACGGTGCGGCTGACGGTCGAGGATGCCGAGCCGTTCGAGCTCGACGGCGACGAGTTCGGCAAGATCCGCGCCGTCGACCTCAGCGTCGATCAGCGGGCGCTGATGGTCAAGGTTCCCGCCGGGCGCTGAAGCCGCGCGTTCCCGGCCGTGGCCGCCAGGCGACGGCGCGCACGAAGACCGCGGCGGTCGCGAAGATCAGGGCGAACACCGTCGCCGGTGCGCGCACCAATTGGGCCAGCCCTGCGGTCAGGATCTCCGGGCGCATCAGGTCCGCCTGCCCGTACGTCGTGGGGGCGATCGTCGGCGCGACCATGCAGAGCACGGCGACCGCTCCGAAGACGATCGCGAGGATCACCAGCGTGCGGTATGCCCCGCGCATTCAGTCCGCCCGGCTGGATTCGTCGTCGGGCTGCCCTGACGACCCTGCGCGCCGTGCCGTCAGGGCGGACAGGATGACGAGCGCGACGATGGTCGCGAGCCCGACCTCGATCAGAGGACCGGCGAGCATCCAGCCGACCTGGCTGAACACGAGTGTCGTCACGTCTTGCGACGACGTGGGGCTCGACGTGTACGACGTGAACACCGACACGATGTAGAGCACGACGCCCAGGATCACGAAGCCGCCGCCGATGATCCAGAGTGCGAGGAAGTAGGGGTTGCGTCGCGGGGAGACGTCGAGGCCGTCGAGGAAGGAGCCGCGGACGACGACCGGCTCGACGATTACCGCCGGAGCGTCGGGACCGGGAACGTCGGCGTCGACCTCGGCACCGGGGGTGACGCCGGTGCCGTAGGCCGCGTTCACCGGATCGGGCGCGAGACGCTGGTCGAGCGTGCGCAGGTCGTCGGCGAAGCGCGAATCGCGGGAGGCGTCGGCGCGGGAGGCGTCAGCGCGGGAGGCATCCGCAACGCGAGGCGCCGCGGGAGCGGTTCCGGGCGATGGACGACGGAAGGGCGCGTCCGCATCGGCCTGCGAGCGCACCCGTGTGCGCGTGCGTTCACCCGGGGCGGGCTGGTAGCCGCGCTGGAACGCCGGATCGAAGCGCGGGTCGAATTCGGTCTCCGCCTGCTCGCCGTCGGCGCCGGATGCTTCGGGCGGAGGGCCGCCGGGCGCGGATTCGCCCGCGTCGCGACCTGTGTCGTCCAGGATCATGGCGCCTCCTTGCTCCTGGCTCGCAGCCTACCCCTGTGCCGCCGCGGCGGCCGGGGTCGCCGGAACAGCGCCCTCGGGTGCGGTGAGCGACGCGAGCCAGTCGCGCGCTTCGGTGAAGACGGCGTCGCGGTACCGGGGGTCGAACTCGACCTTCTGCTTGTCGGCACGGGGATACGAGCCGAGGAAGATGACGGCCGGGCTGAACCGGCGCAGGCCGAGCAGCGCATCCGCGACGCGCTCGTCGTGGATGTGTCCGTCGGCGTCGATCACGAACCGGTAGCGGCCGAGGGCGTCGCCGATCGGCCGCGACTCGATCAGGCTCAGGTTGACCCCCCTGGTGGAGAACTGCTCGAGCAGGTCGAGCAGGCTTCCCGGGCGATCATCCGGCAGTTCGGCGATGAGGCTCGTCTTGTCGGCGCCGGTCGGCTCCGGCACGCCGCGGTCGCGGCTGACCAGCACGAACCGCGTGACGGCATTCGGATTGTCGCCGATCTCAGTGGCGAGCACGACCACGTCGTGGTGGTCGACGATGCCGGGAGGCGCGATCGCCGCATCCGCTGTGCTGCCCTCGAACAGCGACGCGGCTGCGGCCACATTGCTCGAGGCTGGCAGGTGACCGTGCGCGGGCAGGTGGGCGTCGAGCCACAGGTGGCACTGGCCGTACGCCACCGGATGCGCGTTGACGGTCTTCACGTCGGCGAGCGTCGTGCCCGGCCGCGCGACCAGCACGAAGTTGACGGGCACCAGGTATTCTCCGATGATGCGCAGCCCGGGAACCGTCGCGAGCGCATCCTGGGCGACGGAGACGCCGCCCTCGATGGAGTTCTCGATGGCGATCATCGCGGCGACGCTGCGACCGGCGACCACGTCGGCGAGCGCCTCACCCACGTTGTTGACCGAGCGCCAGTTCTTGCCTGCTGCCTCCGGAACCTGACGGAGGGCCGCCTCCGTGAACGTCCCCGACGGACCGAGGAAGCTGTAGACCTCGTCGACGGAGGACGGGAGGTCGGCGGTTGGCTCGGAGCTTTCAGGCATGGCGTCAGCATAGCCAAGCGGATGCACGGCTGAAAAAGTTATCCACAACCTGAAGGTGCCCCCTGGCCTGCGTGGAGTCGAGTGGAAGGATGGTGCCATGGACGAACGAGCTGGAACCCCCGCACAGGCCTCCGATCTGGTCGACGTCGACGCCCTGCGGCGCGCGTACTACGACCTCAAGCCCGATGTGAGCATCCCGGAGCAGAGGGTGGTCTTCGGCACCTCGGGCCACCGCGGCAGCTCGCTCAACACCGCCTTCAACGAGAACCACATCGCCGCCACGACGCAGGCGATCGTGGAGTACCGCGCCTCCCAGGGCATCGACGGCCCCCTCTTCATCGGCGCCGACACGCACGCCCTCAGCGAGTTCGCCATGACGACCGCGCTGGCCGTGCTGGTGGGCAACGAGGTGCGCGTGCTCGTCGACGAGTTCGACGACTGGGTGCCGACGCCTGCGGTGTCGCACGCGATCATCGCCTACAACCGTGCTGATCACTCCGACCAGGCCGACGGCATCGTCGTCACCCCGAGCCACAATCCGCCGTCCGACGGCGGCTTCAAGTACAACCCGCCGCACGGCGGGCCGGCCGACACCGACGCCACGAGCTGGATCGCCAATCGGGCCAACGAGCTCATCGCCGAGGGGATGACCGGAGTTCGCATGAGCGAGCCGAGCGCGGTCGAGACGTACGACTTCCGCGGCCGCTACGTCGACGACCTCGAGAACATCATCGACGTCAAGGCCATCAAGCAGAGCGGCATCCGCATCGGCGCCGACCCGCTGGGCGGCGCGAGCGTGCACTACTGGGCCGCGATCGCCGAACGCTACGAGCTCGACCTCACCGTGGTGAACCCGGAGGTCGACCCAGCCTGGGGGTTCATGACGCTCGACTGGGACGGCAAGATCCGCATGGATCCGTCGAGCCCCTCGGCGATGGCGTCCGTCCTGGCGCACAAAGACGAGTACGACATCCTCACGGGCAATGACGCCGACGCCGACCGGCACGGCATCGTGACGCCCGACGGCGGTCTGATGAACCCCAACCACTACCTGGCGGTCGCGATCGACTACCTCTACCGCACCCGCACCGGATGGCGCAGCGACGCCGCCGTCGGCAAGACCCTGGTGTCGTCGTCGATCATCGACCGGGTCGCGGAGTCGCTCGGCCGCCGCCTCTGGGAGGTGCCGGTCGGCTTCAAGTGGTTCGTGCCCGGTCTCATCGACGGTTCCGTCGGATTCGGCGGCGAGGAGAGCGCCGGCGCGAGCTTCCTGCGCTTCGACGGCTCGGTGTGGACGACCGACAAAGACGGCATCCTCCTCGCGCTGCTGGCGAGCGAGATCCTCGCCGTCACGGGCAAGACCCCGTCGCAGCTGTACGCCGAGCTCACCGAGAAGTTCGGAGACCCAGTCTACGAGCGCGTCGACGCTCCGGCCAGCCCGGCCGAGAAGTCGGCCCTGGCCAAGCTCGACGGCGACGCGATCTCAGCGACCGAGCTGGCTGGGGAGCCCATCACCGCCAAGCTGAGCCGCGCTCCCGGAAACGACGCGGCCCTCGGCGGCGTCAAGGTCGAGACGGCGACGGCCTGGTTCGCGGCTCGTCCCAGCGGCACCGAAAACGTCTACAAGATCTACGCCGAGTCGTTCGCCGGCGCCGACAACCTGCGCGAGGTGCAGGAAGAGGCGAAGCGCATCGTGGGCGACGCGCTCTCGGGGGCGTAGGGCTGATCAGCCACGGTTGCTCCCGGGCGGCGCTCAGCGATACTGAGTGCCGCCGGGGACGCCGAAGAACTCCTCGAGCGTCGTGATCCGCTTGGCGCGCAGCTCGACGGCGAGCGCCGTGCCGATGTACCGGAAGTGCCACGGCTCGAACGTGAAGCCGGTGACGGCGACCTTGTCGGCGGGATACCGCAGCAGGAAGCCGAAGCGGTAGGCATTGGCGGCGAGCCAGACGCCCTGAGGCGTCTGCGCGAAGCAGGCGTCGAGTGAGCAGCGCGCCGGCACGGCGCTGATGTCGACGGCCAGCCCGGTCTGGTGCTCGCTGTGACCCGGGCGAGCGGTGTCCGTGTCGGCGTA
This sequence comes from Leifsonia sp. 10N434, assembly GCF_056394405.1. Taxonomy (NCBI): domain Bacteria; kingdom Bacillati; phylum Actinomycetota; class Actinomycetes; order Micrococcales; family Microbacteriaceae; genus Leifsonia; species Leifsonia sp. 10N434. Next base: position 660,320 of record NZ_JBFTHV010000001.1, read on the forward strand.
CGCGACCCCGTTCTGCGCCACGTCGTCGTTGTAGACGCGCACCTGCGAGTCGTATGAGCGGTAGGCGCTCTGCACCGAGAAATCGAGTCCGGCCTCCGCCTTGCCGGCGGCGAACATCTGCTCGAGGGCGGTGGCGACCGCGGGCACCGACGGCTGCCGGTTCACGTACGGCACGTTCGCGAACCGCAGGCTCGTCGGCACGAAGGCCGGCGGCTGGAGCGCGCGGGACTTGTTCACGACGACCCACGGGCTGGCCGGATCGTCGATCGACGCGGCCGCCTTGTTGAACGGCGGGGGCGTCGGGGAGGTCGAGGGTGTCGACGGAGGTGTGGCCGGCGACGACGCGCCGCGGGTCGGCGGCGACGTCACGGGGGTCTGGGCCGCATTCCCCGTGGGTGTCGGAGACGGGGTGGACGGGCGGGGCGACGAGTGCTGCGGTCGACGGCCCGCGTTCGGAGTCCAGGCGCTGGCGGACGTGCACGCCCCCAGCGCGATGGCGACGACAACGGCACCGCTGACGAGCAGGGAACGACGAACACCCCAGCGGCGCGCCAGAGGACGCCGATCCGCAGGCCTCCGCCGCCGCAGGTCGCGGCCATCCCCGTGTATCACGGGTCGAGCATAACCGCCGCCCGGCGAGGGAAGGCTGAGCCGCGCGAGCGTCTGTGTTCAGCCGCTACCGACTACTTGGAGAAGCTCCAGAAGTGGCCGATGGCGCCCGGGTGATCCGTGGTGATCGTCTCGTCGAGATCGCGGTAGTCGCTGTCTTCGTTGTGGCCGACCATCTTGATCTTGATCTGTCCGCCCACCTTCTCGACCGCGGAGACGATCTGGACGTGGTCGAGCGAGTCGTTGTCGTTCCAGTCGAACATCACGATGTCGCCGACCTTGATCTTGTCGCGCTGGTCGAGCGGGTACTCGGTGAGCCCGAGTTCCGGGTGCGCCCGGAAGTACGCGTCCATCGAGGGGACGTAGCCCCAGGCGGGCGCCCAGTCTGCGGCGGCGCCCTTGTTGTACCAGTCGGCGTTCTGCGTCCAGCCGCGGGCGATGAGCGTCTGGCTGACGAAGTTCGCGCAGTCGCCGCCGACCGAGTTGAGGTCGCCCCACTCGGCGCTGTTGTAGTTCTTCCAGTACGTGAGCGCGTAGCTGAGCTGGCGGTCGACCGGTGTCGCGACGGTGTACGAGAACGCGTCGTCGCTCGTCGCGGCCTGCTTGCCGTTCTCAGCAGTGACGGAGACGTCGACCGCTCCCGCCTTGAAGTCCGGGGCGGCGGGCACGACGGCGACGACCTTCGAGTCCGTGGCCTTCTGCACGGTCGCCTGCTGATCGCCGATCTTGACCGTTGTGACGTCGCTCAGGTTATTGCCTGTGATGGTCACGGTGTTCGCCCCGGAGACGCTCCCGGCCGCCGGCGTCACCGCAGAGATGGTCGTGCTGGTGTCGGGGGTTGCCTTGGTGATGGCTTTGGTCACTGGAGAGGGTTCACCCGCGCATCCGACGAGGACCAGGGCGGTCGCTGCTGCGATGCCGATCCCGGCGATGAGTCGACGAGGGGCGGATGACTGTGAAGAGTGGCGCATGAGACCTTCATGAAGAGTGCGGGGGCAGAGATCGGGTCTTGCCTCACGGTACCCCCGACACCTTTGCGTGACCTGTGCGAGGGTCAACGTGCCAGCATGCGGGTCTATACACACGCATGTACGTGTGGCGTGCGGATCGGTTCGCCCTCGGCGAACGGCTCGTCCGTGGAGATAGTTCACATTGCTGAAATGGTCACAGAGGGTGTAACTTTGCAGCCTCCGCAATTTTCTTTGTGCCCACACCGGTGTGTCGCCCGTGGCTCGGGCGTCCCCACCAGACTCTCGACTCGGAGACTCATGTCAAGCCAAGCAATGCCGGCCTCGGCCGCCCCGTCGAACCCGATCATGTCGCACCGGCAGATCCTGTTCGTCATCTTCGGCCTCATGGCCGGCATGTTCCTGTCCGCCCTCGACCAGACCGTCGTCGGAACCGCCATCCGAACGATCGGCGACGACCTCCACGGTCTGAGCCAGCAGGCGTGGGTGACCACCGCGTACCTGATCGTCTCGACGATCTCCACGCCGATCTACGGCAAGCTCTCCGATATCTTCGGGCGGCGACCGCTCTTCATCTTCGCGATCGTCATCTTCGTCATCGGCTCCATCCTGGCGACCTTCTCGACCTCGATGATCGAGCTCGCCGTGTTCCGCGCCATCCAGGGCCTCGGTGCCGGTGGTCTGATGTCGATGCCGCTGGCGATCATGGGCGACATGCTCGCACCCCGCGAGCGCGCCAAATACCAGGGCTACTTCCTGGCCGTCTTCGGTATCTCGAGCCTCATCGGCCCGCTGGTCGGCGGCCTGTTTGCCGGTGCGAACCAGATCCTGTGGATCGCCGGATGGCGCTGGGTGTTCCTCATCAACGTGCCGATCGGCGTCCTCGCACTGCTCGTCGTGCTGCGTTTCCTGCACCTCCCGAAGAGAACACCCGCCTCGGTGCGCATCGACTGGTGGGGCGCGACCGCGGTCGTCGTCGCGCTCGTCCCGCTGCTGCTCGTGGCAGAAGAGGGCCGCGACTGGGGCTGGGGCAGCGCCGGCGCCATCGCCTGCTATGTGATCGGCGCCATCGGCATCCTGGCCTTCATCTTCATCGAGATGGCCATGAAGGACGACGCGCTGATCCCGCTCAAGCTGTTCCGCTCCTCGACCTTCTCGATGGCGACCATCATCGGCGTGTTCGTCGGCTTCGGGATGTTCGGAGCCATGCTGACCCTGCCGCTGTACCTGCAGCTGGTGCTCGGCGCGACCCCGACGGAGTCGGGCCTGCAGATGCTCCCGATGATCCTCGGACTGATGATCTCCTCGATCGCCAGCGGCCAGATCATCGCCCGCACCGGGCGGTACCGGCAGTTCCCGATCATCGGAACCGCGTTCCTGGCCGGCGGCTTCTTCTACCTGACGTTCCTCAAGTTCGACGGCTCCTACTGGTTCATCGCGGGCGCGATGCTGCTGATCGGCCTCGGCCTCGGCCAGCTGATGCAGACGCTGACAATCGCCAGCCAGAACTCGGTCGGCCTGCAGGACATGGGTGTCGCCACCAGCGCCTCGACGTTCTTCCGGCAGATCGGTGGAACGCTCGGCACGGCCGTGCTGCTCTCGCTGCTCTTCACCGTGTTCCCGACCAACCTGACGAACTCGCTCACCGAGAAGGCGACGCTGACCAGCGCGCTGGATGCCGCGCTCACGCCGTCGGTCGCCAGCGCACCCGAGAACAAGCAGATCATGGATACGGTCTACAACAAGATCGTCGCCGGCGTGACCGCACAGGCCCAGGGTGTGGACTTCTCCAACAGCGAGCAGCGCAAGGCGGTCGTCGACCGCGCGGTGCCCGCACTGCAGAAGCAGCTCGACCAGGGTGCCGGTTCGTCGGCAGGCGGCGCAGGCCTCAATGACACGTCGTTCCTGAACGGCGCCGACCCGCGCCTGTCGAAGCCGTTCCTCGTCGCCTTCAACGCCTCGGCGGTGACGGTGTACTGGGTCGCGCTGTTCGTGGTGCTGATCGCTTTCGTCCTCACGCTGTTCTTCAAGACGCCGCCGCTGCGCGCGAAGTCGGCGCTGCAGGAGGCGGCCGACGACAAGGCCGAGGCCGATCGCACCGCTGGCGACCGCGTAGCGGCAGTACTCGGCTCGGCAGCCGAGGACGACGACGCGGAGCTGGACACGGGCATCTTCGCCCACCGGGCGGCCGACGATTTCGGCGCGCTGATCGAGCCGGGGGCGAACACCGCCTCCGTTCAGGCCCAGCGCCCGAAGCCCGCGACCGACTAGCGAGCATGCCACCCCGGCGGCCGCCGACCCTCTCCGGGTCGGCGGCCGCTGTCGTTCGCCCTCGTTCTCCGAGCGGCGAGAGGTGCCGAATGTCGGTTCTCGAGGTGGCACGAGCGACATTTCGCACCCCTCGCCCACTTCGAACGGGTCGGAGCGCAGCTCGTCGGTAGGTCACGAATGGGTCACGAAAACGCACAAGTCAGGCGGCGGGTGAAACGGGCGTTCCGCCCGGCGTCTTCCGCGCCATCACTGGGCTCGCGGACATTCGGGCCTCCGCTTCGCACTTCCGCGTCCTGGTGCCGATGAGAGCGGTTGCACGCGATTGACTTGACACGGCGCATCCGGAATGCCTATGGTCTGTTCCAACGCGTGAGAGCGCTCTCACGATTCTGAATGAGAGCGCTCTCACGCCCTCCTCACCAGACCACGCACACAAGGGAGTGACCGTGAAGCTTTCACGACGCACCAAGGTCGTTGCGGCCGTAGCAGGCGCAGCATCCTTCGCCCTCCTCGCAGCCGGATGTTCATCCAGCGGCGGAGACGGCGGCAGCAGCTCGAACCCGATCACACTGACCGTCACGACGTTCGGAACGATGGGATTCGACAAGCTCTACTCGCAGTACGAGAAAGAGCACCCCAACATCAAGATCAAGGCCACCAACATCGACACCGGTGACAACGCCCTGACCGACTGGCAGACGAAGCAGGCGGCCGGCAGCGGTCTCCCCGACGTGCAGGCCGTCGAAGAAGGCTGGCTCAGCAAGGTCATGCAGGTCTCCGACCAGTTCAACGACCTGAAGGACTACGGCGCGTCGAAGATCGACAGCCGCTGGGTCGACTGGAAGCTCAAGCAGGCCACCGACAAAGACGGTCGCGTCATCGGCTACGGCACCGACATCGGACCGGAGGGCCTGTGCTACAACAGCAAGCTCTTCGCCGCGGCGGGCCTGCCGAGCGACCGTGACGGCGTCGCCAAGCTGTTCGGCGGCGACAGCGCGACCTGGGCGGACTACTTCAAGGTCGGCGAGCAGTACAAGGCCAAGACCGGCAAGGCGTTCTACGACCAGTCCGGCTTCCTCTGGAACGCCATGGTGAACCAGCAGCCCGAGGGCTACTACACCAAGGACGGCAAGCTCAACATCGAGGACAACGCCGACCTGAAGGCGCTGTGGAGCCAGCTCGCCGGTGGCGCGGCTGCCGGTCTCTCCTCGAACCAGACCCAGTGGGACTGGGGCAAGGGCAAGGCGTTCACCGACGGCTCGTTCGCGACCTTCGTCTGCCCGGGCTGGATGCTCGGTGTCGTTCAGGGTCAGGTCAAGGCCGGCGGCGGCGACGCTTCCACCGGCTGGGACTTCGCCGACGTCTTCCCCGGCGGCGCAGCCAACTGGGGTGGATCGTTCCTGACGGTGCCCAAGCAGTCGAAGCACCCGAAGGAGGCGGCTGACCTCGCTGCCTGGCTGACCACCGCCGAGTCGCAGGTCGCCACGTTCCAGGCAGCCGGCACGTTCCCGTCGGTCACGGCCGCGCAGAGCGACCCCGGCGTCACCGGCCAGAGCGACCTGACGAAGTTCTTCAACGGTGCTCCCATCGGTGAGATCCTCGCCAACCGCGCTAAGGGCGTCGTCGCTCAGTACAAGGGCCCGGATGACTCGGTCATCCAGTCCCAGGTGTTCGGTCCGTCCGTTCAGGAGCTCGACTCCAAGAAGAAGAACGGCGACGAGGCCTGGGCCGACGCGATGAAGCTCCTCAACCAGCTCGTCGTCAACAAGTAACCACCTAGCAATCAGATCCATCAGAGGCTCCGGAGCCTGGAGTTCAGGCTCCGGAGCCTCACCCTTGGGGAGATCATGACCACCGTCACAACGCCACCCGCCGGCGCGGACGCCGCGCCGAAGCGCGCTCCGGGACCCGACCGCGAGCAACGCCGCCGTCAGGACCGCGAAGCCAGCCGCACCCTCACGTTCCGCCAGCGCCTCAGCCGTGCAGACGTCAAGGCCTCGCCGTACATCTACATCGCCCCGTTCTTCATCCTGTTCGGGCTCGTCGGCCTGTTCCCGCTCGTGTACACGTTCGTCGTGTCGCTGAACAAGTGGAACCTCCTGACCGGACCCGGTGAATGGATCGGCTTCGGCAACTACATCGCCGAACTCAGCGACCCGTTCTTCTGGAACTCGCTCTTCAACACGGTCAGCATCTTCCTGCTGTCGGCCATCCCGCAGCTGATCGGCGCCGTGTTCATCGCGGCGATCCTCGACCAGAACATCCGCGGCAAGACCTTCTGGCGCATGAGCGTTCTGCTCCCCTACGTCGTCACCCCGGTCGCCGTGACCCTCATCTTCTCGAGCGCGTTCGACGAGAAGTACGGCCTCATCAACAACCTGCTTCAGACCTTCCACCTCTCCCCCATCAACTGGAAGACCGAGACCTTCCCGTCGCACGTCGCGATCGCGTCGATGGTGAACTGGCGCTGGACGGGCTACAACGCGCTCATCCTGCTGGCCGCCATGCAGGCCGTCCCCCGCGACATCCACGAGTCGGCCGCCCTCGACGGCGCGGGCGCGTTCCGCCGATTCTTCTCGATCACGCTGCCGAGCATCCGGCCCACGATGATCTTCGTGATCATCACCGCGACCATCGGCGGGCTGCAGATCTTCACCGAACCGAAGCTGTTCAACCCGTCGAGCGCGATCCCCGGGGGTCCCCAACGGCAATACCAGACCACCGTGCTCTACCTGTGGGACATGGCGTTCAACCGTCAGAACTTCGGCAAGGCGTCGGCGATCGCGTGGCTGCTGTTCCTGATCATCGTGATCTTCGGCGTGCTCAACTTCTTGATCTCGCGGCGCATCGCCTCGACCGAGACCCGGATGCGCAAGAAGCGCACCGCGCGAACGCTCGCGAACCACAAGGCCGGCTCCGGCGACTCCGGAGACGAGAGCGACGACAGCGACGGAATCGGCACCAACGGCACCGACCCGCAGACAGAAGGCGGGCTGGCCCTCGCCGCAGCATCCGAGGAGAAGCGATCATGACCGCCACCGCACCCCGCGCGGCGACCTCCGCCGCACCCAAGGCGCCCAAGCAGCGCACCGGGAAGCGCCGCCCGCTCGGCATCGACCGCCGTCCCGGATTCCTCACCTACGGCCTGTTGATCGTCGTGTTCGTCGGCGGCGCGTATCCACTGTGGTGGTCGTTCGTCGCCGGTTCCAGCCCGAGCACGGTGCTCACCTCCACCTGGCCGCCTCTGCTCCCCGGTGGGCAGTTCTGGACGAACGTCAGCCAGGTGCTCGACACGGTGCCGTTCTGGCTCGCCCTCGGCAACTCGATCATCGTCGCCAGCGTGATCACCCTGTCCGTCGTCGCGTTCTCGACGCTCGCCGGCTACGCCTTCGCCAAGCTGCGGTTCCGCGGCCGCGGCGGCCTGATGGTCTTCGTCATCGCGACACTGGCCGTCCCGACTCAGCTCGGCATCATCCCGCTGTTCATGGCGATGAAGCAGTTCGGCTGGACCGGGACGCTCGGCGCGGTCATCATCCCGACCCTGGTCACGGCGTTCGGCGTGTTCTTCATGCGCCAGTACCTGGTGGACGTCATCCCGGACGAGCTGATCGAGGCCGCCCGCGTCGACGGCGCCAACATGATCCGCACATTCTGGCATGTCGGCGTCCCGGCCGCGCGTCCCGCGATGGCGATCCTGGGGCTGTTCACCTTCATGACCGCGTGGACGGACTACCTGTGGCCGCTGCTCGTGGTGCCGCAGAACCCCACGCTACAGGTCGCGTTGAGCCAACTGCAGTCGGCCAAGTACGTCGACTACTCCATCGTGCTCGCCGGCGCCGTGCTCGCGACCATCCCCCTGCTCATCCTCTTCGTGCTCGCCGGCAAGCAGCTGGTCTCCGGAATCATGGCCGGCGCGGTGAAAGGTTGAGAATGTCCGACGCCCCCACCCCCTGGCCCGACGGCTTCCTCTGGGGGTCGGCCACCGCTGCGGCCCAGATCGAGGGCGCCGCCCACGAGGACGGCAAGGAGGACTCCATCTGGGATCACTTCGCGCGCGTCCCCGGCGCGGTCGCGGGTGGCGACACCCCCGAGGTCGCGGTCGACCACTACCACCGGATGCCCGCCGACGTCGCCCTGATGAAGGAGCTCGGCCTCCAGTCGTACCGCTTCTCCACCTCCTGGTCGCGCATCAAGCCCGGTGACCGTTTCGTCAACCACGCCGGTCTGGACTTCTACAGCCGGCTGGTCGACGAGCTGCTCGGCGCGGGCATCCTGCCCTGGCTCACCTTGTACCACTGGGACCTGCCGCAGGCGCTCGAGGAGGCCGGCGGCTGGGCGAACCGCGACACGGCGTACCGGTTCCGCGACTACGCCTCGACCGTGTTCGACGCGCTCGGCGATCGCGTGACCCACTGGACGACGTTCAACGAGCCGCTCTGCTCCTCGCTGATCGCGTACGCCGCCGGCGAGCACGCACCGGGACGCCGTGAGCCGCGCGCCGCGCTGGCCGCGCTGCACCACCAGCACCTGGCGCACGGGCTCGCGGTGCAGACGCTGCGGTCGCGGTCGGAGGAGGCCGGGGCGCTGAAGCTCGGCATCACCCTCAACCTCACCAACGCCGTGCCGAACGACCCGTCGGATCCCGCCGACCTCGAGGCCGCACGACGCATCGACGGCCTCTGGAACCGGATGTTCGTCGAACCGCTCCTGCTCGGCAGTTACCCGGCCGACGTGCTCGACGACGTGCGCGAGTACGACTTCGAGTCGCTCGTGCACGACGGCGACCTGCAGACCATCGCGCAGCCGATCGACTTCCTGGGCGTCAACCACTACCACGACGACAACGTGAGCGGGCATCCGCTGCCGGCCGACGCCGCACCGGGACTCGTCCCGACCGACCGGCCCAAGGCATCCCCGTTCGTCGGCAGCGAGTACGTCACGTTCCCGTCGCGCCGCCTTCCGGTCACGGCGATGGGCTGGGAGGTGAACCCGGCAGGGCTCCGTTCCCTGCTGGTCCGTCTCGGGCGCGAATACCCGTCGCTGCCGCCGCTGTACATCACCGAGAACGGCGCCGCCTACGACGACCTGGTGGATGCGGACGGCCGCGTGCGCGACACCGAGCGCGAGGCGTACATCCTGTCGCATGTGGATGCGGTGCGCGGTGCGATCGCCGAGGGCGCGGACGTGCGCGGATACTTCGTGTGGTCGTTCCTCGACAACTTCGAGTGGGCATGGGGCTACGAGAAGCGCTTCGGGATCGTCCGCGTCGACTACGAGACGCAGGAACGCATCGTGAAGGACTCGGGTCGCGCGTTCGCCCGCGTGATCGCGGATGCTCGGGCCGGCGTGCGGGCGCCTGCGCCACGCAGCGCGGCGGTGGATGCTCGTGACGGTGCGCTCGTGGACGCGGGAGTCGGTGCTGAGGTCGGCTCCGGCGCGTCTAGCATGGGACCACAATAAGGAGGTGTCGCCGATGACGTCGGAGCACACGGATGCGCACGCGCCGACGCTCGAAGCCGTCGCCGCCCTCGCCGGTGTGTCCCGCGCGACGGTGTCGCGCGTCGTCAACGGCTCTCCCAAAGTCACCGCCGAGGTGACGGAGACGGTCAACAAGGCGATCGCCGACCTCAATTACGTACCCAATCGCGCGGCACGCTCTCTCGCATCCCGTAAGACCCAGGTCGTCGCGCTGGTGGTTCCCGAGTCCACGGCCAAGGTGTTCGCCGACCCGTTCTTCGCCTCGATCGTGCAGGGGGTCGCCCTGCACCTGGCCGACACGGAGTACACGCTCAACATGGTGATCTCGTCGGAGCTGAACCCCGACAAGACGCGCCGCTATCTGATGGGCGGCAACGTCGACGGCGCGCTGGTGGTCTCGCACCACTCCGGCGACCACTCGTACGCGCAGCTCGGCAGCTCCCTCCCGATCGTCTTCGGCGGACGCCCCCTCAGCGACGCGGAGCACAACTCGTTCTTCGTCGACGTCGACAACGTCTCCGGCTCGCGCGGGGCGACCGAGCACCTGATCGCTCGCGGACGCCGCAACATCGCGCTGATCACCGGACCGCAGGACATGCCCGCCGGCGTCGACCGTCTCGTCGGGTGGCGCCAGGCCCTCGAAGCGCACGGGCTCGACACGTCGCTGATCGAGTACGGCGACTTCTCCCCGCTCTCCGGCATGAAGGCCATGCGCCGACTGCTGGAACGCGGCGTGCCGATCGACGGCCTCTTCGCGACCAACGACCAGATGGCGGCCGGGGCGTACTCGGCGATCCTCGAGTCGGGCCGCAGCATCCCGGGCGACATCGCGGTGGTCGGGTACGACGACGACTACTTCGGCCTCACGGCGACGCCGCCGCTGACGACGGTGCACCAGCCGTCGGTCGGTCTCGGCGAGACGATGGCGCAGGTGCTGGTGAAGCGGATCGCGGGCGAGCCCGTCGAGCGCGTGACACTGCTGCCGACAGAGCTCGTGGTGCGGCAGAGCACGTAGGGCGCTGCGGCTCGGGCGTCGGCGCTCGCGTCGCCGCGGTTATCCACAGGCGGTGGATCTCCGGCGGGCGTGAACGGTCACCAATTGTCGCGGAACGCGGCCGCAGAGGCCGACAGCCGACAATTGGTGACCACTCACCGCTGGGCGACCATTCGGTGAATGGCCTGTCGCGCGGCACGCGCCCCGAGGAACGCGGCACAGCGCTACGCGAGCGCGCGGAAGAGTCGGTTGCCGATCACCGCGAGGAGGTAGCCGACCGCGACGATCGCCGCCACACCACCGGCGTACGCGACGAAGAGGTGCGACGCTCCCGACTGGGCGGAGAAGTAGGTGACGAGCAGCGCGACCACCGCGCCGACACCGCAGACCGACAGGATCCAGACCAGCGGCCACAGCTTGGTGCGCACCGGGGTGTTCGTCACCGCGTGCATCCAGCTGAGCACGGCGCCGGCGAGGCACCCCCAGAAGGCCACGACGAGGAGTCCCGCGATCACGTCACTCGGGCGGTGCCACTGCTCGACGAGCGTCGAGGCTCCGGCCGCGATGGAGAAGGTGGAGCCGACCACCGCTGCGAGCGGGCGGAAACGAGGGCCCGCGACCAGTAACACCACGAGAGCTGCGGATGCGGCGACCGTCGTGTGACCCGACGGAAGTGAGTTGCTCAGCCCCGCGTCGATCCCCTTCTCGGGCCGGCTCAGGATGGCGTACTTGAGCACCTGCGTGCTGGCATTCGCGAGCGCGGCGGCCACCACCGCCACGAAGAACACCCGCCAGTTGCGGCGGACGAGAACCACGACGATGGCCACGACCGCACCCAGGATCACCGACAGAGCGGGGAGCGCGTTGAGGAACGCGTGGGCGAAATCGATGAGGTCGCCCTTCCAGACATCCGCGCCGGCGAAGGCCTTCTCGTCGATGAGCTGGCCCATGTAGCTGCGCACGAATACGAGGTACACCACGACGAATGCGATGGCCGTTCCGAGAGCGCCCCAGAGGAAGGGAAGGGCGCGCATCGCGGGTCCGGCTCGCATTCCTCAAGCCAACCACACGGTTCCTGGGAATGACCGCACCCGGGCGGGGCCTGTGCAGGGTTGCTCGCGGGATGCGGCTGTGGCGAACGGCGCCCAGCCCTCAGAGACTCACAGGCTCAGGAACGAGACCGGCGCCTGCGCGAACCGGGACCGCATCACGGCGATCGCCTCCGGATTGCGGTCCACCAGCAGGAACCGCCGCCCCAGCGCGCCTGCCACCGCGCCCGTCGTGCCGCTCCCGGCGAAGAAGTCGAGCACCCAGTCGCCCTCGCGGCTGGACGCCTGCACGATTCGGCGCAGGATGCCCTCCGGCTTCTGGGTCGGGTATCCGGTCTTCTCGCGGCCGGTCGGCGAGACGATCGTGTGCCACCAGACATCCGTCGGCAGCTTTCCGAGTTCGGCCTTCTCGGCCGTGACGAGCCCGGGCGCCATGTACGGCTCCCGATCGACCGCCGACGAGTCGAAGTAATAGGTCGACGGATTCTTCACGTAGACCAGGATCGTGTCGTGCTTGGTCGGCCAGCGGTTCTTGGACTTCGCACCGTAGTCGTACGCCCAGATGATCTCGTTGAGAAAGCTCTCGCGCCCGAAGAGGGCGTCGAGCAGCACCTTCGCGTAGTGCGCTTCGCGGTAGTCGAGATGCAGGTAGAGCGTCCCGTCGTCGGCGAGCACCCGCCACGCCTCGATCAGCCGCGGCTCGAGGAACTCCCAGTAGTCGTCGAAACGATCGTCGTAGCTGAGCAGGTCGCCCTTGATCCGCTCGTAGCTGCGCCCCTTGAAACCGGTCACGCTTCCCGGGCCGCCCGCCGAGCGCACGGATGTGCTGGTGCGGCGGGCCTGCGATCGACCGGTGTTGAACGGCGGGTCCAGATAGATGAGCGTGAAGGCGCCGTCCGGCAGGGCGGTGACGACCTCGAGATTGTCGGCGTGCACGACGGCGCTCCGAGCATCCGGATGCCAGAGCGCGGGTTCCGCAACGGCGGGAGCGTCCGCATCCGCGGGGGCGTCCGCATCCGCGGTGGCGTCGTCGAGCATGTCACCATTCTCGCAGCGGCGCGGCCCCGCGACGCGCAGGTCGACCGCGGTCGCCTCCACGGCGGCACCGCGCGGGTTAGCCTGGCGGGATGACCCTCACCGTCGTCAACGAACCGGATGCCTCCCGCTACGCCCTCCGCCAGGACGGCGACCTCATCGGTGTGGCCGAATACGAACTCCGCGACGACGCGATCGTGTTCACGCACACCGAGGTCGACGAGTCCCTCCGCGAGAAGGGGCTCGCGAGTCAGCTCGTGACCGAGGCCCTCGACGACGTCCGCGCGAACTCAGCTCGCAGAGTGGTCGTGGCCTGCCCGTACATCCGGCACTGGCTCACCGAGCATCCGGAGTACGGCGACCTCCTGAAGCGGTAGTGCGGCCCGCGCCGGAAGCCCGCCGCGCCGGGGTGCTGCGACCGGTGTCGGTGGCTCGCCCACCCTCGGTCGGCGCGCGCCCCTCGACGCGCTGACCGCGTCCGTCGGCTCCGAGGTCGAGCGTGATCTTGCCGCCGTCCCACACGTCTTTCGCGCCGTCACCAGGCAGCGGGGCCGGCGCGGGGAGGAGCGTCTGACGGTCCTGCTCCTGCTGCGCCTCATGACGGCTCGGCGCGAAGACCTCGTCGATCGGCCCGGCGAGTCCGCCCCAGCCGCCCGACCCGCGCTGGGACTTGTTGGAGAGGTCGATCCAGCCGAGCCGCGTGGCGAGCCACAGCAGCACGACAGCGACGACGATTCCCCCGACGATCCACCAGTTCACCGGGACAGGGTACCCGAGCCGCCTGAACGCCGCCCGCGCTCGCGTCCGCCACGGCGTGAATCGAGTCGGGGAATAGTCACGGGGAATCGCCCTCAGACGGGATTAATCCCCGACTCGATTCTGAGTGCCGAGCCCGCGCGGGAGCGCAGCGCCCGGCAGCGCGAGCTCAGCGCGCGCTGAACGCCAGGTCGCGCTCGGCGCGCACGGCGGCGCGCAGCGACTCCACGTCGTAGGCGCCGTAGTGCCGGCGGCCGTTGATGAAGAACGTCGGCGTGCCCGACACCCCGCTCAGGTCGGCCGATCCGGTGTCCTCCATCACGCGGGCCAGGTGCCGCCCGCTCGTGATGTCGGACTCGAAGCGCTCCACGTCGAGGCCGAGCTCGGCCGCGTACCGGTTGAGGTCTTCCGGCTCGAGGCAGTCCTGGTTGGCCAGCAGGATGTCGTGCATCTCCCAGAACGAGCCCTGGGCACCCGCTGCCTCGGCGGCCTCCGCGGCCATCCGGGCTGCCGGATGCACGTCGACCAGCGGCAGGTGCCGCCAGACGAACCGCACCTCGGTGTCCGAGAGCAGCATGCGCACCTCGGGCTCCGCGCGCCCGCAGTACGGGCACTGGAAGTCGCCGTACTCGACGATCGTGACCGGTGCGTCATCCGGACCCCGGATGTGGTCGCGACGAGCGTCGACCGCATCCGCCAGATCGACCAGCTGCTCCGTCTCGCCGAACAGAGCACGGGAACGACGCGCGACAGACAGCGCGTTCGTGATCCGGAACAGCACGAAGGTGATGACGGCCGACAGCAGTGCGGCCGTCAGGATGCCGAGCTTGGCCTGGTCGAGCTGCTCCCCGGTGAACGCGAGGTTGGCGATCAGCACCGCGACGGTGAAGCCGACGCCCGCGATCGTGCCGCTCCCCGCGACGGCCGCCCAGCCGACCGGCGGCTTGACCTTGCCCCGGGTCAGGGCCGTGATCAGCCGCGCGACGCCGAAGATCGCGACCGGCTTGCCCACCACGTAGCCGACGATGATGCCGATCGTGATGGGGGCCGTGTATGCGGTCGCGAGGAACGCGGGGTCGATCGCGATGCCGGCGTTCGCCAGGGCGAAGAGGGGCACGATCACGTAGCTGGTCCAGGGCAGGTAACGCGACTGCAGCCGCTCATTCGGGGAGATCGCGTTGATGAGCCCGGCACTCGCCGTGCGTGCGAGCTGCGGGGTCGGCTGCTCGCGGAAGCTGCGGAACAGGCCGCTCGCCTCCTCCAGGTTGTTGCGCCCGGGCGAATAGGCGGGTGCGACGAGCCCGATCGCCAGACCGGCCACCACCGGGTCGACGCCGCTGAACAGCAGAGCGCCCCAACACAGGAACCCGGCCGCGACGTAGAACGAAGTCGGCGCCTTCGTGTACCGCATCATCAGCGGGAAGAGCGCCCACGCCCCCACGGCGATCAGCAGCGGCACCACCTGGATGTCCGTGCTGTAGACGAGCGCGATGACCAGCAGGGCGACCAGATCGTCCACGATGAACAGGGTGACCATGAAGCCGCGCAGACGCTCCGGCAGGCCCCTGCCCAGGATGGCGACCAGTCCGAGTGCGAGGGCGGTGTCCGTCGACATCGCGACACCCCATCCGACCGCGCCGTCGCCGCCGGCGTTGATCGCCAGGAACAGCAGCACCGGCAGGAGCATCCCGGCCAGCCCCGCGACGAACGGGATGAGCAGCTTGCTCCGGTCGCGCAGGTCGCCGAGGTCGATCTCGCGTCGCGCCTCGAGCCCGACGACGAGGAAGAAGAAGGTCATGAGGCCCTGGCTGACCCATTCGCGCAGGTCGAGGTCGATGCCCCACGTGCCGAGCTGCACCACGAACCGCGTCGACCAGAAGTCCTCGTACGAGCTGCCGGCGACGCTCGCCCACAGCACGGCGACGACGATCGCGGCCAACAGGATGCCCGAACTGGCCGTCTCCGTCTTGAGGTACCGCCCGAACTGCGACGCGATGCTGCGGGCCCACGCGGTCGAGCCCGAATGCCCTGGCGGTGTTTCCTCGCTCATCGTTCCTCCTCCGCCTCCGGCGCGTGCCGGTCGGCCCGGTCGCTGCACTGGTCACGGCGTCTGCCGGAACACCTCATTCCGCCAGTGCTCCACAGCGTACAGTTTCGCTATGGCGAGCAGGGTCGCGGATCTCGCCGACATGGATGCGGTCACCGAGACGATCACGCCGGCGTTCAGCGACGACCCGATCCGGGGTCCGGCGTTCGAACGCGTCGACGGTCGGATCTGGCGCCTCACGGCACGCGGTTGAGCCACTCCTCGGTGCCGAACTTCTCTTCGACCAGCCTCGTGGCCTCGGCGTACTCCTCGGGCGTGATGTCGCCCTCGGTCGCACCGTAGAGCTGCGTGAACGTCTGCTTCATCCGGTCGATCACCTCGGCGCGGGAGAGGCCGGTCTGCGAGCGGAGCGGGTCGACACGCTTGGCCGCACTCGTGATGCCTTTGTCGCTGATCTTCTCGCGGCCGATGCGGAGCACCTCGACCATCTTCTGGCCGTCCATGTCGTAGCTCATCGTCACGTGATGCAGCACAGCGCCCGACCCGAGCCGCTTCTGCGCGGCGCCGCCGATCTTGCCCTTCGGGCTCGTGATGTCGTTGAGCGGCTGGTAGTACGCATCGATGCCGAGCGACTTGAGCGCGATGATCGCCCACTCGTCGAGGAACGCGTAGCTGTCTGCGAAGCTCATCCCCTGCACCAGGTCCGCCGGCGCGTAGATCGAGTACGTGACGACCGAGCCGGCCTCCATGAACATCGCGCCGCCACCCGAGATGCGGCGCACGACGTCGAAGCCGTACTTCTTCGCGTTCTCGGCGTCGACCTCGTTCTTGAGCGACTGGAAGCTGCCGATCACCACGGCGGGCTCATCCCACTCCCAGATGCGGAGGGTGGGCTGCCGGCGTCCCTCGCCGACCTCGGTGGCGAGCACCTCGTCCAGGGCCATCTGCATCACCGGCGGCACGGCCTTGGAATGCACGATCTGCCAGTCGTAGTCCTTCCAGCTCGTGGCCTTCGCCAGCGAGCGCCGGATCGCGACGGCGACGGCCTCCGGCGAGAACCCCAGCAGGGTGGCACCCTCCGGCAGCGCGCCCTTGACGGCAGCGGCGATGGTGGCGGCGTCCGCCGTGGCGGGCAGACCATTGACGGCCTTGTCGATCGCTTCGAGTGCGCTGTCTGGTTCGAGGAAGAAGTCGCCTGCGAGCCGGAAGTTGGCCAGTCTGCCGTCGACGACATCGAGGTCGACGACCACCAGTTTTCCGCCGGGGACCTTGTATTCACCGTGCATGCTCTCAGCCTAGGACGTCGGCGAGCGCGGTGCGCCGGTGTCCGCCACGGGAGGAACAGAACGAACGGGCGCGCGAACGAACGCACGAACGTCCGCACGGGAGCACTCGCACGGGCGCGCTCGCGCGGCCATCCTCGGTAGATTTGACCAGATCGGATGAGGGGAGCATCGATGGAAGCCCTGATCATCGCCGTCGCCGGGCTGCTGGTGGTGGCCGCCGCGACCGCGTTCGCTCCGAAGCTCCGGGTGGCCGCGCCGCTCATCCTGGTCGTGGTCGGGATCGGGATCAGCCTGCTGCCGTTCGTGCCGGACGTGCACGTCGAGGGCGAATGGATCCTCGCCGGCATCCTGCCGCCCCTGCTCTACTCGGCGTCGGTCTCGATGCCGGCCATGAACTTCCGCCGCGAGTTCAACGCCATCGGCGGGCTCTCGGTCGTGCTCGTGGTGCTCTCGTCCGTCGTGCTCGGGCTCTTCTTCGCCTGGATCATCCCGGGCCTCGGCATCTGGTGGGGGATCGCCCTCGGCGCGATCGTCAGCCCGACGGATGCGGTGGCGACGTCGATCGTGAAGCGCGTCGGGATCTCGGGCCGCGTCGTGTCGGTGCTCGAAGGCGAGAGCCTGCTCAACGACGCGACCGCCCTGGTGCTGCTGCGCAGCGCGATCGCGGGGACCGCGGCCACCATCTCGTTCTGGGGCGTGCTCGGCAACTTCGCCTACTCGGTGGCCGTGGCCGGCGTGCTCGGCTTCGCCATCGGGCACCTGAACCTGTGGGTGCGGTCGAAGGTCACGGATGCCACGGTGAACACCGTCATCTCGTTCACTGTGCCGTTCCTCGCATCGATCCCGGCGGAGCTGCTGGGTGCATCCGGGCTCGTGGCGGCCGTGGTCGCCGGCCTCGTCACCGGGCACGGAGCCGCCCGCCGCCTCTCGCCGCAGCACCGGCTCTCCGACAGCCAGAACTGGCGCGTGGTCGAGCTGGTGCTCGAGGGCGCGATCTTCCTGCTGATGGGGCTCGAACTCTCGGCGATCGTCACCGACGTGCAGTACAGGAACGACGGAGTGGGCCCCGCGGTGGTCGTCGCCTTCGGCGCGCTCATCCTGACCCTGGTCGTGCGGGCGGCGTACATCGCTCCGCTGCTGGCCGGGCTGCGGCGACGTGCACGCCGCAGCGCGCAGTTCAAGCCGAGGCTCGACGTCATGCAGCAGCGGCTCGACGGCACCCTCGCACTCCCTGAGGCCGGCAGCGCGGCCGCCGACGAACGGCAGGTGGAGCTCGCCCGCCGCGCGGCGCTCGCGAACCGCCCGGCTCCCGCCAACCGGCCCGCGCCGAATCCGGAGCAGATCGAGCGCGTCAAGACCCGCACCCGCCGCGCCATCGCCGACATCGACTACCTGCTCGCCGCTCCCCTCGGCTGGCGCGAGGGCGGGGTGCTCGTCTGGGCCGGGATGCGCGGGGCCGTCACGCTCGCGGCCGCTCAGACGCTCCCTGTGACGGGAACGCCGGACAGGTCGTTCCTGATCCTGGTCGCGTTCATGGTCGCGGCGTTCTCCCTGCTGATCCAGGGCGGCACGCTCGCCTGGTTCGTGCGCTGGATCAAGCCGGCCGGCCCGGATGTGGAGGCCGAGAAGCAGGAACGCCGTCGTGTGCTCGAGTTGCTCACGACGATCGAGAACACGATCCGGGATGCTCATCCGGTGCCGCTCGAGGACCAGACCGATACGGCTGCCGACGCTGCGCAGGATCCCGAGCAGCCGCCGGCGCAGCGATTCGCGGACATGAAGCGCGTGACCATCGAGATCATCGAGGCGCAACGGACGGCCCTGCTCGATGCCCGCGACGACGGCACGTTCGACGCGGACATCCTCAACAATGCGCTCGACAACCTGGACGCCGACCAGATCAGCATCGAGCTGAAGGGCCGGCCGCTCGGGCAGTGAGAGGTTGCCCGGGCGCGGCAGGGGTTGCCCGCGCTAGTCGGGCCCTCTCCCTCCCTTGTTCACGCTGCCCCGCGGGAGCGAGTGGTCACTTGTTGTCGCTTCGCGGGCCGAAATCCCCGTTTTCGCGACAACTAGTGACCATTCACTCTTCAGTGACCGAGCTGACCTGTGGATAACGGGTGAGAGACCTGCGCCCGGCGTCAGTCGCGGCGGGCGATCCTGGCGCCGAGCCACGCCGTGAGGTCGGCCATGACCTCGTCGCGGTTGGTCTCGTTGTAGATCTCGTGGCGGGCGCCCGGGTACACGATCGTGGTCACATCCGTGAGCCCGGAACGCGACCGGTACGCCTGCTCGAGCCGCCGCGCGCTGGGCTCGCCGCCGAGCGGGTCGTCGCCTCCGACCTGGATGAGCAGGGGGACGTCCCGCGCGAACGACCGCGCCGGGCGGCCGAGCAGTCGTGAGGCGTCCACCGGTCCGAACAGTTTCGGCAGCGGCGTCGACGTGGTGAGCTCGTCGTCGACGAACGCCTGAGCGACGGCCGGATCGCGGCTCAGCCATTCGGCGCCCGTGGTGCCGAGGTGCGCGAACCGCTTGTTGAGGTTGTAGCCGCTGTCCATGGAGCCGAGCATCCGGTACGCGGTTCCGGAGAGCACCGCCGCGTCGTACTCGTCGGAGTGCTTGTTGAGGATCAGCTGCACCATGAGGGAACCCCAGCTGTGCCCGAAGATGACGAGCGGAGCATCCGGGTTCTGGTCGCGGATCAGCCGGCTGAAGCCGTGCAGCGCGTCGACGGTCGCGCGGAGTCCTCCTGGACCGAGCCGGCCGAGCTTGGAGGCGTCGCCCCACTGCGCCATGCCCGTTCGGCCGTGCCCGCGGTGGTCGTCGACGTAGACGGTGTAGCCGTTCGCGTTGAGGTGCTCGGCGAGCGCGCGGTAGCGGCCGGAGTGCTCGCCCACTCCGTGCGCGACCTGCACGATCGCCCGGGGATCGTCGACGGGCCAGACATCGTAGGTGATCGCGATGCCGTGAGCGTCGTTGTAGGTGGGCACGCGCTCATTCTGGCGCACGCGCTGAGCGAACGGGATTTATTTAGCGTGCCTAATTTGTTAGGCTAACAATCTATGACGGCCCGACTCACCACTCACGACCTCAGCAGCGCGCTGCGGGTCGGCGTTGCACGCCTGTCACGGCGGCTCCGAGCGGAGAAGGCCGACGACGAGCTCAGCGACACGCAGACGTCGGCGCTGGCGTTCGTCGTGCGCGAGGGGCCGCGCACCATCGGGCAGCTCAGCGAGCACGAGCGGGTCACCCCGCCGTCGATGAATCGCACGGTCAACCACCTCGAGGCGGCCGGGTACATCCGCCGCACCCCCGATCCGGATGACGGCCGCAAGGTCGTCGTCGAGGTGACGGATGCCGGCCGCGCCCTGGTCACGGAGACCCGCCGCCGCCGCGACGCCTGGCTGCACAAACGCCTCCGCACGCTCACCCCCGAGCAGCGCGCCACCCTGGCCGAGGCCGCGACCATCCTGCGAGAGCTGGCTGATTCGTGAGCGCGATGTTCCGCTCCCTGTCGGGCGTGAACTATCGCATCTGGGCCGGCGGAGCGATCGTGTCCAACGTCGGCACCTGGATGCAGCGCACGGCCCAGGACTGGATCGTGCTCACCCAGCTCACCCACAACAACGCAGCGGCCGTCGGTTTCGTGATGGCGCTGCAGTTCGCACCGGCGCTGCTGCTGCTTCCCGTCACCGGATGGGCGGCCGACCGCCTCGACCGCCGCAAGCTGCTGATGGCGACGCAGGGCGCGATGGGCGCGCTGGGTCTCGGCCTGGGCATCCTGACGATCAGCGGAGCGGTGCAGTTGTGGCACGTCTACGTGTTCGCGGCGCTGCTCGGCTGCGTCGCCGCCTTCGACGCCCCCGCCCGGCAGACGTTCGTCTCCGAGCTCGTCGCCGGCCCGAACCTCTCGAACGCGGTGGCGCTCAACTCGGCGTCGTTCAACACAGCGCGACTGATCGGCCCCGCCGTGGCCGGACTGCTCACGGCGGTCGTCGGCGCGGGCTGGGTGTTCCTGATCAACGCGGCGACGTTCGGCGCGGTATTGCTCTCGCTGAAGTTCCTGAAGGTCGACAAGCTGTACCGCTCCGAGCGCGCGTCGAAGAAGCGCGGTGGGCTGATCGAGGGCTTCCGCTACGTGCGCCGCCGCCCCGACATCATGGTGATCCTCGTGATGGTGTTCCTGATCGGGACCTTCGGCCTGAACTTCCCGATCTTCATCTCGACGATGTCGGTGAGCGTGTTCCACAAGGGGGCGGGCGAGTTCGGCCTGCTCTCGTCGATCATGGCGATCGGATCGGTCGTCGGTGCACTGCTGTCGGCACGGCGGGAGCGCCCACGCGTCTCGCTGCTCTTCGCCGGGGCCGCGTTCTTCGGTTTCGGATGCGCCATCGCGGCCGTGATGCCCGAGTACTGGCTGTTCGCACTCGCGCTGATCATCATCGGCGTCTCGTCGCAGACCCTCATGACCACGGCCAACGGAACGGTGCAGATGACCACGGATCCGCAGTTGCGCGGACGCGTGATGGCGATCTACATGGCGATCTTCATGGGCGGAACGCCCATCGGCGCCCCCATCGTCGGCTGGGTGGCCGACACGTTCGGAGCCCGGTGGGCGCTCGGGGTCGGGGCGGCATCCGGATTCGCTGCGGCGCTGGTCGGCGTCGTGTACCTGGTGAAGTACCGCAACCTGCGGCTCCGTTTCACCGCGTGGCGGCCCCGACTGACACTGGATGCCCGTGCCGAGGTGCGCGAGGAGCTCGCCGAGACCGAGGTGACGGCGGCCCGCGCCTCCTGAGCGCGCCCCCGCCCTCGTCCACACGCCCCTCCCGCACTCCCGCCGGCCGTCGTTTGCCAGTCGATGCGGTCCGGCAGCCCGATGAACCGCATCAAGTGGCAAACGACGATCGAGCGGTGGCCGGGCCGGCCGGGCCGGGCCGGGCGGGCGGGCCGGGCCGGGCGGGCGGGCCGGGCCGGAGTAGCGTCGGAGGCATGACAGTCACCTCGCTGCTCGACATGCGCTTCGCCGCCGACCATCTCGACGACGGACCCCGCGCGCTGCTCGACATCCTCGCCGATACGCGCGCGTTCGACGGCTGCCTCGGTGTGCAGGTCGTCACGGATGTCGTAGACCCCTCCCACGTGATCGCGATCGAGCACTGGGAGTCTCTCGACCACGACGACGCGTACCGCGCCTGGCGCGCGGGCCCCGGAGCGTCCGGCCTCGGCGCCTACCTCGCCGAGCCGCCGACCCTCACCCGCTTCGCCGACGCCGTCGCGCTCTAGCCGCCACAGCGCTCAGCGGCGCACGGCCGTGTAGCGGCACACGGGCCCTCAGCGGCGCACGGCCGCGTGACGCGGCTCGAAGAGCGCCGGCGCGAACACGCGAGCGACCAGCGCCCGCAGCGTCTCGAGGTCGCCCGCCACCAGCCCTTGCGCCCGCGCCTGCACGAGCACATTGCCGAGCGCCGTCGCCTCCACCGGTCCGGCCAGCACCGGCAGCCCAGTGCGGTCGGCCACCAACTGGCAGAGCAGCCGATTGCGCGCTCCCCCGCCGACGATGTGCACCGTGTCGATGGCCCTGCCCGACAGCGCGCCGGCCGCCTCGACCGCGCGCGCGAACGCGTCCGCGAGGCTCTCGACGATGCTGCGCACGTACTCCACCGGGTTCTGCGGCGCCCGAACGCCGTGCTCCGCGCACCACTCGTCGATGCGGGCGGGCAGATCCCCCGGCGCCAGGAATCGCGGATCATCCGCGTCGAAAATCGGTACCGGCGACGTCGATTCCTCCGCACGCGCCAGCAGCGTCACCAGGTCCGCGTCGATCCCGCGCGCCTGCCAGGTGCGGATCGACTCGCTCAGCAGCCACAGGCCCATGACGTTGTGCAGGAATCGCACCCGACCGTCGACGCCGCCCTCGTTCGTGAAGTTCGCCGCGCGGGCCGTCTCGGTGAGCACCGGATGCTCGAGCTCGACACCCACGAGACCCCAGGTTCCGCACGAGATGTACGCCGCGTTCGTCGAGCCCATCGGCACGGCCACCACGGCGGACGCCGTGTCGTGCGACCCCACCGCGGTGACCACCGGCCCGCCCGCACGCGCCGGCCGACCCGCACCCGCACCCGCACCCGACGACCCGGCACCCACCTGCGACAGCACGCTCGGCAGCAGCGAGCCGACCGTCGTCCCCGCCTCGACCACCGGCTGGAACAGCCCGCGCGGCAATTCCAGCGCATCGATCAGCGGCAGATTCCACGCTCCGGCGGCGGTGAGCAACCCCGTCGTCGACGCGTTCGTACGTTCCGCGATCGCCGAGCCGCTCAGCCAGTACGTGAACAGGTCCGGGATGAGCAGCAGAGCATCCACGTCTGCCAGGCGCCCGTCGACCCGGTCGACGGCGAGCTGGTAGAGCGAGTTGAACGGCAGGTACTGCAGCCCGTTCTGCTGATACAGCGCGGCCGCCGTCACCCGGTCGTGGACGAGTGCCGTGCCCGGCGCCGACCGCTCGTCGCGGTAGTGGTACGGAACGCTCTGCAGCACTCCGCCGCGGAGCAGCCCGTAGTCGACCGCCCACGCATCGACCCCGACGCTCAGGATGCCCGGCTCTGCTCGCAGCGCCGACCCCAGCCCGTCGCTCACACTGCGGAACAGCTCGACGATGTTCCAGTGCAGCCCCGGGCGGTCGCCCTCCCAGAGCTGCACCGGCGTGTTCGGGAACCGCGCGGCCTCGGTGAGGGCCAGCTCGTTCGGCCCGACCCGTCCGAGCATCACCCGGCCGCTGGTCGCGCCCAGATCGACCGCGGCGACCGTTCCCGTGCGACTCATCGCCGTCGCGCTCATCGCAAGAAAGCCGCCGCGACACCGGCATCCACAGGGATGTGCAGGCCGGTGGTGTGGTCGAGATCGGACGAGCAGAGCACGAACACCGCGTTGGCCACGTGTTCGGGGAGCACCTCCCGCTTCAGCAGCGTGCGCTGCGCGTAGTACTGGCCCAGCTCCTCCTCCGGCACCCCGTAGACCGCAGCACGCTTGGCGCCCCAGCCGCCGGCGAAGATGCCGGAGCCGCGCACGACCCCGTCGGGGTTGATCCCGTTCACCCGGATGCCGTGGTCGCCGAGTTCCGCGGCCAGCAGTCGCACCTGGTGCGCCTGGTCGGCCTTCGTGGCCGAGTACGCGATGTTGTTGGGCCCCGCGAAGATCGAGTTCTTCGACGAGATGTAGACGATGTCGCCGCCGAGCTTCTGGTCGATCAGCACCCGGGCCGCCGCCCGCGACACGAGGAACGAGCCCTTCGCCATCACGTTGTGCTGCAGGTCCCAGTCGGCCACCGTCGTCTCCAGCAGCGACTTCGACAGCGAGAGCCCGGCGTTGTTGACGACCAGGTCGAGGCCGCCGAACGCGAGCAGGGCCGCATCCACCGCGTGCTGCACCGCCGACTCGTCGGTGACGTTCGCGACCACACCGATCGCGACATCCGTCGACCCGATCTCGGCAGCGGCGGCCTGCGCCTTCTCGAGGTCGAGGTCGGCGATCACGACGCACGCGCCCTCGGCCGCGAGCCGGGTGGCGATCGCCTTGCCGATTCCGGAGGCGGCGCCGGTCACGAGCGCGATCCGCGATGCGAGCGGCTTCGGCGTGGGCATCCGCTGCAGCTTGGCCTCTTCGAGCGCCCAGTACTCGATGCGGAACTTCTCCGCCTCGTCGATCGGGGCGTAGGTCGAGAGCGACTCGGCGCCGCGCATCACGTTGATGGCGTTGATGTAGAACTCGCCGGCGACGCGCGCGGTCTGCTTGTTCGCGCCGTAGGAGAACATCCCGACGCCGGGGATCAGCACGATCGCCGGGTCGGCGCCGCGGATGGCCGGGGAGTCCGGCGTCGCATGGCGGTCGTAGTACGCCTGGTAGTCGGCGCGGTACTGCTCGTGCAGGTCCTCCAGGCGCGCGACGGAGTCCTCGATCGACGCGTCGGCCGGGAGATCGAGCACGAGCGGCTTCACCTTGGTGCGCAGGAAGTGGTCGGGACACGAGGTGCCGAGCGCGGCGAGGCGCGGGTGCTCCGACGACGCGAGGAAGTCGAGCACGACGTCGGCGTCGGTGAAGTGGCCCACCTGTGCGCGGTCGGTCGAGGCCAGCGCCCGGATGTGCGGGGCCAGAGCGGCAGCCTTGGCCAGGCGCTCGGCGGGCTCCAGCGGCTCGTAACCGGCCAAGCCGGTTCCGAACGGCTCCGGACGCCCGTGCTCCGCGATGTACGCGGCGGCGGTCTCGATGATCCACAGCGAGTTGGCCTCGGCCTCCTCAGAGGTGTCGCCCCACGCGGTGATGCCGTGACCGCCGAGGATCGCACCGACGGCATCCGGGTTGTCGCGCTTGATCGCCGCGATGTCGAGCCCCAGCTGGAACCCGGGACGACGCCACGGCACCCATGCGACACGCGAGCCGAACGCCTTCTGCGTCAGCTCCTCTCCGTCGGCGGCGGTCGCGATCGCGATGCCGGAGTCCGGATGCAGGTGGTCGACATGCGCCGCATCCACGAGCCCGTGCATCGCGGTGTCGATCGACGGTGCAGCGCCGCCCTTTCCGTGCAGGGTGTAGTCGAACGCGGCGACCATCTCGTCCTCGCGCTCGACGCCCGGGTACACGTCGGCCAGCGCGCGCAGCCGGTCGAGGCGCAGCACCGCGAGCCCCGGCTCCGTGAGCGTGCCGAGGTCGCCGCCGGAGCCCTTGACCCAGAGCAGCTCCACCGGCTCGCCGGTGACCGGGTCGGTCTCGGTGCCCTTGGCCGACGTGTTGCCGCCGGCGTAGTTGGTGTTACGCGGGTCGGAGCCCAGCCTGTTGGAGCGCGCGATCAGATCGGCGACAGCAGGATTCGCCATGCTCACGCCCCCCAGCCGGCCTGGGTGCCGCCGACGCGGTCGGCCTCGATCTTCTCCTGGTATCCGGATGCGGCGTACGCCTTCATCGGGTCACCCGGCAGACCGCGGGACTCGCGCCATTCGGCGAGCGCCGGGCGCACATCCGAGTAGAACGCGTCCATCAGGATGCCGTTGGCGCCGAGAACGTCGCCGCAGGCCTGCGCCTTCTTCAACGCCTCGGTGTCGACGAGCAGTGCCCTGGCCGTCATCTCCTGCACGTTGAGCACCGACCGGATCTGGCCGGGGATCTTCTTCTCGATGTTGTGGCACTGGTCGAGCATGAACGCGACATCCGGATTGGCGTAGCCGCCGCCGCGGATGACCTCGTACAGGATGCGGAACAGCTGGAACGGGTCGGCGGCACCCACGATGAGGTCGTCGTCGGCGTAGAACCGCGAGTTGAAATCGAACGAGCCCAGCTTTCCGAGGCGCAGCAGCTGCGCGACGATGAACTCGATGTTCGTGCCCGGCGCGTGGTGGCCGGTGTCGAGGCAGACGAACGCGCGGTCACCGAGCGCGGCGGTGTGGGCGTAGCTGGTCCCCCAGTCCGGGACATCCGTGTGATAGAACGCCGGCTCGAAGAACTTGTACTCGAGGACGAGACGCTGGTCCTCGCCGATCCGCTCGTAGATCTTCGCGAGCGAATCGGCGAGGCGATCCTGGCGGGCCCTGATGTCATCCTGACCCGGATAGTTGGTGCCGTCGGCCAGCCAGATCTTGAGGTCTCGCGACCCCGTCTCGTTCATCACGTCGATGCACGCGAAGTGGTGGTCGATCGCCTTCTGGCGGATCTTGGGGTCGGAGTGCGTCACCGAGCCCAGCTTGTAGTCGTCGTCCTGGAAGGTGTTCGAGTTGACGGTGCCGAGCCCGACCCCGTTGTCCTCCGCGTGCTTGCGCAGGTCGGAGTAGGAGTCCACCAGGTCCCACGGGATGTGCAACGCGACCGTGGGCGCAAGGCCGGTGTGCTTGTGCACCTGCGCGGCATCCGAGATCTTCTCGAACGGATCGCGCGGCGTCCCCGGCGACCCGAACACCTTGAACCGGGTGCCTGAGTTACCGAACGCCCAAGACGGCAGTTCGATCGCCTGCGCGGCGAGCGGCGTTGTGATGTCGGTGAGATCAGTCATGTCAGTTCATTCGTTTCTGGTTCGCGGTGGAGCCGGCGTCGGTGGTGTCGGGGTCTAGGAGCGGGCGCCGACCGTGTCGAGAACGGGCACCGTCACCGACACCCGGCCTCCCTCGATCGCACGGTCGTCCTGACCGGGAAGACGGAGGACGCCGGTGACGCCCTCGGGAATCTCAGCCGTGACGCTGAGCTGGTCGTCCGAAACGGTCCACTGCACAGCAACACGGCCGGCGGGGGTCTCGAGCGCGGTCTCGGCCTCGGTGAGACCGCCGCCGGGCTGGGGCGCGATGAGCACGGAGGAGTATCCGGGAGCCAGCGGGGCGATCCCGCCGACGACGCGGTGCATCCAGTCGGCCACGGCGCCGAGGGCGTAGTGGTTGAACGAGGTCATCTCCCCCGGGTTGATGGTGCCGTCCGGCAGCATCGAGTCCCAGCGCTCCCACACCGTGGTGGCACCCATGGTGACCGGGTAGAGCCACGACGGGCACTCCTTCTCGAGGAGCAGCTTGTATGCGTCGTCCAGGTGGCCGGTGCGGGTGAGCGCATCGGTGATGAACGGAGTGCCGGCGAATCCGGTCGAGATGCGGTAGCCGGCCTCCGCGGCGAGTTCGGCGAGGCGGTCGCCCGCCACGGCCTCATCCGCTGCGTCGAGCAGGTCGAAGACGATCGCGAGCGCGTACACCGTGGTGCAGTCGCTGAACACTCGCCCGTTGTCGACGTAGTGCTCGTTGAACGCGGCACGGAGGTCGGCGGCGATCGTCGAGAACTCGGCGTACTCGGCGTCGCGGCCGAGGATCTTCGCCGTCTCGGCGACGATCGTCGCCGAGTGGAAGGCGCACGCCGTCGCCACCACCCCGGTGTCGGCCTTGGCCTTGGCGGGGTCCTCCGGCGGGGCATCCGGGTCGAGCCAGTCGCCGAACTGGAAGCCCGTGTCCCACAGGCCGTTCGCCGAGAGCTTGGAGTGCACGCGGCGCACATGCCCGGTCATCGAGGCGAACTGGTTCGCCAGCACCTCTTTGTCGCCGTAGGCCTGGTAGAGGGTCCACGGGACCCAGACGCCGGCGTCGCTCCAGATCGCGGTGGAGTCGGTCTCGGGGAAGCCGCCCGGCTTCTCGAGGTACTTGAGAACGTCGGGGACCACGTACGGGATGACGTCGTCCTGGTGCTCCTGCTCGAGCGCGAGGTCGCGCAGCCAGTCACTGAGGAAGGCGTCGATGTCGTACAGGAAGGCGGCGGTCGGCGCGAAGGCGGCGATGTCGCCGGTCCAGCCGAGGCGCTCGTCGCGCTGCGGGCAGTCGGTGGGCACGTCGACGAAGTTGCCGCGCATCCCCCACACGACGTTCTCGTGGAACTGGTTCAGCATCGGGTCGGAACTGCGGAAGGTGCCGATCCGTTCGAGGTCGGAGCCGATCGCGACCGCCGTGAGATCCTCGGGCTTCAGCTCGCCCGGCCATCCGGTGATCTCGGCGTAGCGGAAGCCGTGGAAGGTGAACGTCGGCTCGAAGACGTCCTCGCCACCGCTCAGGATGTAGCGGTCGGTCGCCAGGGCCGTGCGCAGCGGGCGCGTGCCCAGCTCACCGTGCTCGAGCACCTCGGCGTGCTTGATCGACACCTCGGAGCCCTCGGGACCCTGCACGCTGACGCGCACCCAGCCGACCAGATTCTGCCCGAAGTCGATCAGCGTCTTACCGGACGGCGACGTCGTGATCGCCTTCACCGGCAGCTCGTTCCAGCGGGTGACCTTCGGGCCGACATACGGGGTGAGGATCGAGGTGTCGACGTCGAGGGCGTGCACTCCCACCCAGCCCTCACCGGAGAATCCGGGCCGGCGCCAGGCGTCGTCGCGGCGGCGGGCGTCGATGGTCTCGCCGTCGTACAGGTCGTTGGCGAGCACCGCGCTCGGGCCGGCCGTCCAGCTCTCGTCGGTGACGACGGTCTGCGTCGCGCCGTCGGCGAACGTCACCTCGAGCTGCGCGAAGGCGCCGAGCTCCGTGCCGTAGAACTCTCCACGTCCCGACCAGCCCAGGCGGCCCCGGAACCAGCCGTTGCCGAGGGCGAGACCGAGGACGCTCGTGTCGTCGATCAGGCCGGTCACGTCGTAGGTGGCGTAACGGAGGCGCCACTCGTAGCTGCTCCAGCCGGGCGTCAGCAGGTCGTCGGAGACCGGCCGGCCGTTCAGCCACGCCTCGACGACGCCCTGGGCGGTGAGCGTCAGCGTCGCGCCGGTCACGGCTCCGTGGCCTTCGTCGAGCGTGAATTCGCTGCGGAGCAGCGGTGCTCCGTTGAAGTCGTCATCGGCTGCGATCATGCGAGCTTGCCAGTTCATTGAGAATTCTCCATTGTGTTTCGGTCGGTGACGGATGGGTCGTTGGTGCGGTGGCGTCGGCGGGCGGGTCAGCCCTTGACGGCACCGCTGGTCATGCCGGCGACGATCTGCCTGTTGAAGAAGATGTAGGCGACGAGCGGCGGGATGGTGATGAGGAAGATGGCCATGAAGAGCAGGTTGTAGAAGCTCAGGTTCTGGCCGGAGAAGGTGTACAGCGCGAGCTGCACGGTCACGTTCTGGTCGCCCGGCAGGAAGTACAGCGGACCGGCGAAGTCGTTGAAGACGAAGACGGCCTGCACGACGATCACCGTGACGATCACCGGCCGGAGCAGCGGAAGCACAACCCGCAGGAACATCCGCACCGGGCCGGCGCCGTCGAGCACGGCCGCCTCGTCGAGCTCGCGCGGGATGTTCCCGACGAACGCGCGGAAGAGCAGGATGCAGAACGACAGCCCGAAGGTGGTCTCCACCAGGATCATGCCCGGCAGCGTCCCGAACAGCTTGAGACCCTGCAGCACCCAGATGGTCGGCACGACGGCGGGAGGCACGATGAGGCCGGCCAGCACGAAGAAGTTGACGACGGGTCCCCACTTGCTGCGCTTGCGGGCCAGGATGTAGCCGGCCATCGCCGAGATGATCACCATCAGCAGAACCGAGAAGATCGTGAGCACAGCGCTGTTGATGATGGCGCGCCCGATGACTCCGTCGTTCGAGGTCAGGGTGTCCACCAGGTTCTGGAAGAACATGAACTGCTTCGGCCAGGAGAAGGCGAGGTCCGAGGCCTCCGACGGCGACTTGGCGGCCTGCAGTAGCACGAACGCGAACGGGACGAGGAAGACGACGATGGAAACGAGGATCGCGATGGTGCCGACGATCCAGGCCCTGGTGCGTTCGCGGGTCACAGTTCCACCTGCTTTCGGTTGAGGAAGTACGAGAGGGGGACCATGATCACCGTGACCACGAGGAACAGCACCACGTTGCCGGCGGTCGAGAGGCCGAAGAATCCCGCCTGGTACTGCTTGTAGATCACGGAGGCGAGAACGTCGCTGGTGAAGCCGGGGCCGCCGCCGGTGGTCGCCCAGATGATGTCGAACGACCGGAGGCCGCCGATGAGCGACAGGATGATCACGGTCGCGGTCGCACCCCGGGAGAGCGGGATGGTGATCTGGCGCAGGATCTTCCAGTACCCGGCGCCGTCGATGCGCGCCGCCTCGAAGTACTCGGTCGGGATGGCGACGATGCCGGCCATGAAGATGAGCGTCGCGATTCCGACGCCCTTCCAGATGTCGACACCGGCGATCGTGTAGAGCGCGAGGTTCGGGTCGGTGAACCAGCCGGGCTGCGGGAGCCCGAAGAAGCCGAGCACCGCGTTCACCATTCCGTGGAACGGGTCGAGGAGCGACTTGAACATGATGCCGACGCCGATGGTCGAGATCAGCACCGGGAAGAAGACGACGGCGCGGAGGTAGCCGCGGCCGATGACGGGGCTCGTGAGGAGCAGCGCCAGGAAGAACCCGATGATCACCTTGGCGCCCGACGTGAGCACGGCGTAGATCAGGGTGTGGATGAAGCTCGTGTACAGCTGGGGGTCGCTGAAGAACTGCACGAAGTTGTCGAACCCGATGAACGTCGAGTCGAACAGCGACCAGCGGGTCAGCGAGAAGTAGAACGACGAGAATGTCGGGAGAGCGAAGAAGACCACGTACAGCACCAGGGCCGGTATGAAGAACCAGGTCGGGTAGTACGACTTGATCGGTCGCCGCTTCTTGGGGCCGTGAGCGACGCGCCCCTCTGTGACGATGTCGGCCGCTTGGATGGCGGTCGCAGGTGTTGCCGTCGACATGTTTACTCCTCGTCGAGTATGGATCTGCGGTGCGTTGCACCAGGGGCCACGGCCGGGTGGCCGTGGCCCCTGGTGCTGAGACGCTACGCCCGGAGGCGCTGCATCGGTGTGAGGCTTACCAGCCCTTGAGTCCGAGCTGCTGGGCCTGAGCCTTCACGTCGTTGTCGTAGAGGGCCGCACCCGCCTTACCGGTGGAGATGCCGGAGCCGACCTGGATGAGGATCTTCTCGAGGTTCGGTCCCTTGATCGGGGAGAGGAACTCGAGCGCCAGACCGGTCTTCTTGGCATCCTGGTACGCCAGCTCATCCTTCACGAGGCCCGGCGCGTCATCCGGGACCGTGCAGGTGCTGATCGCGAACGGACCGGCCGCTGTTGCGGCCTTGTTCTGGATGTCGCAGCCTGCGGGAGAGTTGATGAAGGCGACGAGCTTCTTCGCCGACGTCAGCTTGTCGCCGGTCGTCGACTTCGGGATGTAGGCGCCGCCCGGCTCCCACACGGTCGCGCTCGGGTCGCCCGACTCGGTCGGCATGGCGAAGTAGCCGATGTCGTTGACCTGGTCGGGGTTGGACTGCAGCACGTTGCTGATCACCGCGGTGATCATCGGGTACTGGGCGCCGGCACCGGTCGCGAGCATCTTCAGTGCGTTCACGTTGGTGAGCGACGCGTAGTCCTTGTTCATCAGACCCTTGTCGAAGATCTCCTGCGTGTGCGTGAAGCCGGCCAGCGCGGGCGGGTTCGAGTACTTCGCCTTGTTGTTCGTGTAGTCGTCGGCCCAGTTCGGGTCGGCCGCACTGATGTTGGCGAAGTCGGCGAGCACGAAGAGCTGGCTGGTCCAGGTGTCTCCGTACGACTGGATCACCGGGGTGATCCCGGCGGCCTTGATCTTCTCGCTGTTGCTGATGAACTCGTCCCAGGTCTTGGGAACGGTGAGCCCGAGCTTCTCGTAGACCTTCTTGTTGTACATGACGCCGCCGTCGAAGGTGGTGCCCGTCGGTGCGCCGTAGGTGGCCTTGTCGGTGCTGACCGTCTTCTTGAAGTCGTCCGTGATGTTCTTCACCCAGGACTCGTCGGTGAGCGGCTGAAGCTGGGTGTCGGGGTGCAGGGCCTGGAACAGCGAGCCCGAGTTGTACAGGAATACGTCGTCCATGGTGCCGGTGGACAGTCGGGTCTTGATCAGGTTGTCACCGTCCGTACCGGCCGGACGCGTGTTCACCTTCACCTTGATCGAGGGGTTCTCCTTCATGAACCCCTTCGCCAGCGCGTTGGCGAACGACGTGGCGGCCGGATCGTTGCCTCCGGCCATCAGCGTGATCGAGGATGATCCCGAGCCACCGCTCGATGAACACCCGACGAGGGTGAGGGCCGCGAGGGCCGCCCCACCGAATATGGCGACAGCGCGCGCCGTCGTCTTACGAGAGAACATGAATACCTCCTTGTATTGGCGCCGCAGCTCCCGATGGGGGATTCGGGTTCGCATTGAAACGCTTCATTTGAAGATAGGTGCGCCCTGGATGTGCGTCAAGAGCGAATTGTAACGATTCAGCAACGGAGGAATTCTCCGTTTAGAGATGATGCGGAAGGCCGCATTGCGTAGCGTGCGGGCCCCGGCCAAGCCGGGCATCCGGCCGATAAGGTGTTCAATGAACGGATCGCCAATAGGTGCGCGCCACAACAAAAGAAGTTCGCGGCCGTTAACGTTTCAATGCTCGGGCCACCTAGAATGCGAAGCGGAAAGGACGGCTATGGTTTCGCCCAGCGTCAAGGACGTCGCAGCACTCGCTCGCGTCTCGATCGGCACCGTCTCGAACGTGCTCAACCGTCCCGAGATCGTCTCCCCCGACACTGTCGAGCGCGTCACGCTCGCCATGGAGAAGCTCTCCTACGTGCGCAACGAGGCGGCCAGGCAGCTGCGCGTCGGTCACAGCAACGCGCTCGGCGTGATCACGCTCAGCGGCAGCAACCCGTTCTTCACCGAGCTCACGACGGCCGCCGAAGACAGCGCGGCCTCCGCGGGCTACTCGGTCATCGCCGGCAACAGCAACGAGAAGAAAGACAGGGAGTCGGGCTACCTCAACCTGTTCGAGGAACTGCGCGTGCGCGGCGTGCTGATCTCGCCGGTCGGCAATGTGGTCCCACGATTGCGCCGGATGCGGCAGCGCGGCATCCCCGCCGTGCTCGTCGACCGCGTGAGCAACGACCTCTCCTTCAGTTCGGTCTCCGTCGACGACGTCGCGGGTGGCGCCCTCGCGGTCTCGCACCTCATCGAGTCGGGGCGGCGTCGCATCGCAGTCGTCGGCGGCCCGACGGAGATCCGCCAGGTGAGCGACCGCCTGCAGGGCGCGCGACAGGCGGCCGCCGCGCATCCGGGCGTCACGCTCGAGGTCATCGTCGTGAACGGATTGACGGTGCAGGAGGGCCGACGAGCCGGCGAGGCGATCGTGGAGCGTGCGCCGTCGGCGCGGCCCGACGGCATCTTCGCCGCGAACGACCTGCTTGCGATCGGCCTGCTCCAGGCGCTCAACATGCAGGGCGAGATCGCCATCCCCGACGAGATCGCGCTCGTCGGCTACGACGACATCCTGTTCGCCAGCGCTTCCGTGGTCCCGCTGACCTCGATCCGGCAGCCGAGCCGGCTGATCGGCGAGACGGCGGTGCAGATCCTGCTCGAAGAAGCGGACGACCCCGACCTCGAGCCGCGGCAGATCCTGTACCAGCCGGAACTCGTGGTGCGGGCGAGCAGCGCGAGCGCGCCGCCGGCGTAGCGCCGCCGGCGCGCTCCTGGCGCGCGCGGCGCTTGCCTGTCGCGGTCGGCGATTTGTGGCAGAAGTCGACTCTGACCGCGCCATTCCCGTGCATTGCCACAAATCGTCGGCGCGGCTCGGGCGGCCGGGATCGTGCGCGCTAAAACGAATCAATCGGTCGGCCATACGCACGGGCGCGGCACGGGCGCTCGCAGCCCGAATCGCAGTGAATCCCTGGGAGCGCAGACACTTGACGTATGCGAACGACCCGGCTCGCTCGTCCTCGCGATCATTTGAACGATTCAAATTGGTCACGATCTGCGCTATGGTGATCGCGCAACGATGCATCGAGCGGAAGGAATGTCGTGGTCGAACCGCTGCGACCGTCGAGGTCGGACACCTGCCGATGGGCCATGCGCCGACGACCGGAACGGGGTCGGCCGTGAAGCACCACGACGAAGCGCTCGACCGCTACGTGCGCCGCGTGGCGTCTGACCCCGGCACCCTCGGCGTCATCGTGACCGGCTCGCTCGCGCGCGGCACCGAGCGCCCGGATTCCGACGTCGACCTCTACCTGGTCGTGACCGAGGAGCGCTGGGACGAGGCCTACGGAGTGAACCGTCTGATGTTCACGGAGACAGACGGGATCGACTACCCCGACGGCTACTTCGACGTGAAGCTCGCGACGCTGTCGTACCTCGACGACGCCGCCGAGCGCGGCGACGATCCGGTGCGCGCCTCGTTCGCCACCTCCCGCATCGTCTTCAGCCGCGTCGACGATCTCGCCGAGCGCGTCGAGCGCATCCGGTTCGTCGCCGACGACGGCTGGGATGCGCGCGTCGCCTCGTTCGTCGCGCAGGCACGGCTGCACGGCGGCTACTTCCTCGATCAGGCGAGCGAGAGCGGGGACGCCTTCCTCCTCCACCACGCCGCGGTGCACCTCGCGCTGTCGGCCGGACGCGCCTTCCTCGCCCGCGAGCACACGTTCTTCGGCGGCCCGAAGCAACTCATGAAGCAGGTGCGCGAGCTGCGGGCTCAGCCGGAAGGGTTCGCCGCCGACCTCGTCGCGCTGGTCGAGCATCCGACCCGCCAAACTGCGGACCGGGTGCTCGCCACGCTCGAAGACGCTTTCGGCGGCGCACTGCCCCGCGACGAGACGCTGTCGACGTTCATCCTCGACAACGAGCTGGCCTGGCGCTATCGCACCAAGACCCCCGAGTACTCCTGACCTCTCCTCCCGCCCCACCTTCGACGGTCAACCCCACCCTGACGTTCAACGCAGAAAGCAGGCCACCATGACAACCGAGACGCTGGAATCCACCCGCGCGACCATCGCCTCCCCGGCCTCCGCCTTCGGCGGGATCGGCTGGCGGGCGCACTGGATCGGCGCCGACCCGTCGGGCGGCGGCTCCGAGGTCGGCCTCGGCACGTCCGATGCCCGAGCGCCGTTCCACCGCTCGATCTTCCGGAGCACCGTCTCGCTCGACGCCGTACCGTCGACCGCGCCGGCGCGCCTCACCGCGGACTCCCGCTACGTGCTCTTCGTCAACGGCGCCGAGGTCGGGCGCGGGCCGGCGCGCTCCCAGCCCCGCCGGTTGCGGTACGACGAGTACGATCTCGCTCCGTTCCTGCGCCAGGGCACGAACACCATCGCGGTGCTGGTCACGTTCTACGGCGACGCGACGGCGTTCTGGCAGCCGGCTGCCGCCAACGGCGGACTCGGGCTGGATGGCGTGCTCGTGTTCGAGGCGAGGCTCGGCGACGACTGGCTCATCTCCGACGACACGTGGCTCGTGCACCGTGCGACCGCGTGGACGGCGCCGTCGCTCGAAGGGCTCGACGGCGTTCCGGTCGAACTGGTGGATGCGCGGGCCCTCCCTGTGGACTGGGAACAGCCCGGCTTCGACGACTCCGGCTGGCCGACCGCCCACCTCCGGCCCGCGAGCCACATCGGCGGCTTCGGGCGCACGCAACCGCCGACCGACCCGTACGGGGCGCTCATCCCGCGCGGCACCGCTCCGGTCGGCGGGGCGCTCGTCACCCCGGCCGTGGTCCGGGTGAGCGCGGCCCTGCCGATCACCGATGCCGCGGACGAGCATCCGGTGTCGCGGGTGCGTCGGGCTCTCGATGGCCGTGACGTCTCAGCCGACGCGACCGCGTCCTTCCCGGTGGCCGTGCCATCCGGCGCCGGTACCGGCACGATCGTCAGCCTCGACTTCGGTCGCGTCGTCGTGGGTACCGTGCACGTGTCGCTGCGCGCGGCCGCCGGAACCACTGTCGACCTGCTGTACCGCGAGCGCCCGCACCGCTCGGACGAGGCGGAGAGCTTCTCGATCCCGAAAACGGGCGCCCGCTACATCGCGCGCGGGCACGACGACCGCTTCGACGCGTTCGAGGTCAACGGCATGCGCTTCGCGCACCTCCTGGTGACCGGAGGCGACGCGGAGGCCGTGATCGACGGCATCGAGGTGCAGGAGCGCCTGTACCCGCAGGTCGGAGCGGCCTTCTTCCGCTCCGACGACCCGGAGATCGACGCACTCTACGCGGCGGGCATCCGTACCGTGCAGGCGAACGCGCAGGATGCGTTCACCGACTGCCCCACGCGGGAACAGCGTGCCTGGGTGGGCGACGGCGTGGTCCACCAACTCGTCCACCTCACGACGAACGACGACTGGCGGATGGCCCGCAACTACATCGCCCTCGGCAACTCGCCGCGCTACGACGGGATCCTGCCGATGAGCGTGGTCGGCGAGATCGAGTCGTCCGGCGGGTTCACGATCCCGGACTGGTCGATGCACTGGGTGCACGGCGTGCACAACCTCTACCGCTACATCGGCGACGAGCAGGAGCTCCGCGCACTGCTGCCGACGGTGGAGCGCATCCTCCGCTGGTACCTCCCGTACGTGGACGAGCGCGGCACCATCGCCGACGTTCCGGAATGGAACCTCGTCGACTGGTCGAGCGTGCTCGTCACCGGGCGCAGCAGCCTCCTCACCGCACTGTGGGCCCGCGGGTTGCGCGAGTTCGCCGAGCTGAGCCGCTTCGTCGGCAACCAGGGGGCGGCGGCCTGGGCCGACGACCTGCACGCGCGGGCCGCCGGCGGTTTCGAGGACTTCTGGGATGAGGCGCGCGGGACGTACGTCGACCACATCGTCGACGGTGTCGTGCAGCCTGCCGCATCGCAGGCGGCGGGAGCCACCGCGATCGTGTCCGGACTCGCGCCGCGTTCGCGCTGGAACCGCATCATCGACGCGGTCACCGACCCGGCGACGCTCGTCGTGCGCTCCTGGATCGGCAACGAAGACGGCTCGTACGACCAGCAGAAGATCGCCGACCAGATGAAGGGCGTGCAGCGGATCGACTGGGATGCCGAGCACGAGGTGGTCATCGCGGAGCCGTTCTACAGCTATCTGGTGCACGACGCGGTCGCCGAAGCCGGCCGGGCCGGCGACCTCGTGACGCTCATCCGGCGCTGGTCGCAGTTCCTGGTCGACGGCTACGACACCTTCGGCGAATGCTGGGGCTGGGGCACTCCGGTGCACGGCTGGAGCAGCACCCCGACGAAAGACCTGGTGCAGTACGTGCTCGGCGTCACGCCGGACGCTCCCGGATTCTCGGCCGCGCGGGTGGCGCCGGCGCTCGGCACGCTCGGGTTCGCCGAGGGCTCGGTGCCGACACCGTTCGGGTCGATCCAGGTGCGCGTGGATGCGACCTCGGTGACGATCGAGTCGCCGGTGCCGGTCGTCGCGGTGGCACCGGACGGGACGGAGACGAGCCTGCCCGCCGGCCGGCACGAGCTCGCGGGCTAGCCCGCGCGATCGACTTCTGCGAAATGTGCGGTCGGGCGCCGCTCGCACCGCACATTTCGCACAGGTCGCACGCGCCGAACTCTCAGCCGCGACGAAATAGGATCGTGGGATGACTTCGCCTGAGACTTTCGACCGCGTCACCGTGTTCGGCGCGGACTGGTGCCGCGACTGCATCCGCTCCAAGGCCCTCCTCGACCGGGTCGGCGCCGACTACGAGTACATCGACCTCGTCGCCCAGCCGGAGGCCGCCGACCGCGCCCTCGCGATCAGCGGACGCACGAACATCCCGGTGATCGTGTTCCCCGACGGCGCCCACCTCGTCGAGCCGTCCGACGCCGAACTCACCGAGGCGCTCGCCGCGCGCTGAGGCGCTTTGCCACCGCAGCGCCGCTCGGCCACGGGTCTGTCGGCGCTCCCCCGCGCTCACTAGGCTGACCGCATGGACACGAGCCCGCAGCCGGCGCCCGAACGGCCGGTGTGGTCGGGCGCGGCAGTGCTCGGTCTGGCTGCCGTCGTGCTCGGAACGATGCTGATCGCGGTCCCCGCGGTGTCCGGAGTGCTCGGAGCGATCGCGCTCGTGCTCGGCCTGCAGTCTCGCGGGCGGCTCCGGGCGGACGCCGCGCTGCGCGGCGCCGTTCCGTCGGCGATCGCCTTCTTCGGCGGCATCATCCTCATCGTGATCGGGGTGCTCCCGCTCGTGCTGTCGCTCGTCTTCGCGCTGGTCTAGCCGCGTCGCCGCGCCCTCGCGCCACCGCATAGCCGTGCCGCCGAGCGGTGCCGAATGTCCGTCATCCCTGCGATTTGAGCGACATTTCGCACCGCTCGCGGTCAGCGGGCGGCGAGCAGGCCCGGCGCGCCGTGACCGGGACAGACGAGCCGCGGGCGCATCCCGGCGATCAGGGCCGCCGTTTCCAACGCCTGGCCCGTGTCGCTGATCAGGAACGCCGGGAACTGCTCGAGAGCGCCCTTGGAGAGCCGGACGGCGTCGCCGGAGAACACCACACCGTGCCAGCTCACCACGTGGTGGCCGGGCGTGTGCCCGGGAGCCGGCACCGCGAACAGCTCCGGAACGACCTCGGCCTCCGCATCGTCGGGCAGCTCGGCGAGGCCGGCCGGCTCGTCCGCCTGAACGCGCAGGGCCAGGATGCGCCGGGAACGCGTCGGCGGCGGCGTCTCGCCGCGCAGGATGGCCGCGTCCGCCCGCCCGAGCCACACCTTCGCCCCCGTCTGCCGCTGCAGCGCGGCGGCCGCACCGGCGTGGTCGGGGTCGTAGTGGGTGAGCACGATGTCCGTCACGGGCGGGACCTCGTGGCGTGCGCCCGCCAACTCGGCGATGAGCCCGGGGCCACCAGACCGGATGCCCGTGTCGATCACCACCGAGCGATCACCCGCCGCGATGAGATACGCGTTCGCGCCCCGCGCCTTCTGCAATTGGAAGACGCCGTCGGTGAGCTGCTTCATGGGTCCTCGTCTCCTGCGGCGCCGTCGGATGCGCGCTCAGGCTAAGCCTGCGACGGGCACCGCGCAAACGACGCCGGAGACCCGGATCCCATTCAGCACTCGGGCTGCAGAATGCCATCCAGATCTCCTGTTGGACATCTGATTGGTGCGAGCGGATGCTGAGGCTATGGAGTACACAAACCTGGGCCGATCCGGCCTGAAAGTCTCGCGACTGGTTCTCGGAACGATGAACTTCGGGCCCCAGACCCCCGATGAGGACTCGCACGCCATCATGGATGCGGCCCACGAGTACGGCATCAACTATTTCGACACGGCCAACGTCTACGGCCAGCACCGCGGCAAGGGCGCCACCGAGTCGATCGTCGGCGACTGGTTCGCGAAGGGCGACGGCCGGCGCGAGCGCACGGTGCTCGCCACCAAGCTCTACGGCGACATGGGCGACTGGCCCAACGAGGGCAGGCTCTCGGCCCTGAACATCCGGCGCGCGCTGGATGCGAGCCTGAAGCGCCTGCAGACCGACCACATCGACATCTACCAGTTCCACCACGTCGACCGCGCGACGCCGTGGGACGAGATCTGGCAGGCAATGGAGACCGCCGTCGCGCAGGGCAAGATCCTGTACGCCGGGTCGAGCAACTTCGCCGGCTGGCACATCGCCACCGCGCAGGCCGAAGCCCGCCGCCGCAACTACACCGGCCTCGTCAGCGAGCAGTCGATCTACAACCTGCTGACCCGCGACGTCGAGCTCGAGGTGCTGCCCGCCGCCCAGGCCAACGGGGTCGGCGTGATCGCGTGGTCGCCGCTGCACGGTGGCCTGCTCGGCGGCGTCATCCGCAAGCAGAACGAGGGCAAGCGCCGGCTCGAGGGGCGCGCGGCCGACACGCTGGCCACGCACCGCGAGGCGATCGAGGCGTACGAGGCCTTCGCCGACGAGCTCGGCCACGAGCCGGGCGACATCGCACTGGCCTGGCTACTCGCACAGCCGGCCGTGACCGGTCCGATCATCGGACCGCGCACCCGCGAACAGCTGGATGCCGCGGTTCGAGCACTCGAGGTGAAGCTCGACGACGCGGCGCTCGCCCGTCTCGACGAGATCTTCCCCGGCCACAAGACCGCACCCGAGGACTACGCCTGGTGAGCGCCGACAGCCTGGAGGGCACCACGATGAAGACACGCAGGATCGGCGACCTCGAGGTCAGCGCGATCGGCCTGGGCGGAATGCCGATGTCGATCGAGGGCCGCCCGGACGACGAGCGGTCGATCGCCACGATCCACGCAGCACTGGATGCCGGCGTCACCTTCTTCGACACTGCGGACGCGTACCACGTGCACGCTGACGAGGTCGGTCACAACGAGTCGCTGATCGCGGGCGCGATCCGCAGCTGGGGCGGGGACGCATCCGGCGTTCTGGTCGCGACGAAGGGCGGTCACCTGCGGCCGGGCGATGGCAGCTGGACCGTCAACGGACGACCGGAGTACCTGAAGGAGGCGGCGAAGGCCTCGCTCGCCCGACTCGGCGGCGACGCGATCGGCCTGTACCAGTTCCACCGTCCCGACCCCGACGTCGCGTACGAGGACTCCGTCGGCGCCATCCGCGACCTGCTGGACGAGGGCGTCATCCGCCTCGCGGGCATCTCGAACGCGGACCCGGCGCAGATCCGGCAGGCGCAGCAGATCCTGGGCGGCCGCCTGGCGTCGGTGCAGAACCAGTTCTCGCCGGCGTTCCGGTCGAGCGAGCCCGAGCTGGTGCTCGCGGACGAGCTGGGGATCGCCTTCCTTCCGTGGAGCCCACTGGGCGGCATCCAGTCGGCGGGCGCGCTCGGAGACCGGTTCGCGCCGTTCCAGCAGGTGGCGGATGCCCGCGGCGTGAGCCCGCAGGTGGTCGCACTCGCCTGGCACCTCGCGAAGAGCCCGCACGTGATCCCGATCCCCGGCGCCTCGCGTCCGGAGTCGATCCGCGACTCGGTCACGGCCGTCGACCTCGACCTCACCCCCGAGGAGTACGCCGCGCTCGACGCCGCCTGAGCGCCGCGCCCACCCGCCCCACCCGCCCCACCCGCACCCATCCGCGCCCGCACACACCCGGGCCAGCACACACAATCGAGTCCGAAGTTGTTGCCGCGACACGCCGACGGCGAAGCGCAACAACTTCGGACTCGATTGTGTGTGAGGGCCGGGCTACGCGGGGGCGATGTTGGCGGTGAGCGCGGCGACCTCGGCGGCGCGCGCATCCCGGCTGTCGATGCGGCCCGGGATGCCGGGTCGGGTCTGCCAGGGCAGCGGGCCGTCGGCGTGCCGGTACTCGACCCCGACAGCGTCGAGGCGTTCGAGGTGCGTGTCCAGCCGGATGGCGAAGGCGTCGTAGTCGCGCTCGCCCGCCGTCCACAGCGCCTCGGCGAGGGCGCACAGCCGCGGGAACGCGAAGTAGTCGAGCGTGCGCGGCGAGTCCATGTACTCGGTCCAGAGGTTGGCCTGCCCACCGAGCACGTGTGCACGCTCGTCGCCGGTGAGTGAACGCGGCACCGGGTCGAACGCGTAGACGTCGCGCACGGTGATCACGACGACGAGCGGGATGGGCTCGTCGGGCCGCTCGGACTGCCGGTAGTTGAGGTAGGCCGTCTGGTCGGGGCAGAGCACGACATCGTGGCCGGAGCGCGCCGCCGCGACTGCGCCCGTCTCGCCCCGCCACGACGCCACCGTGGCGCCCGGCGCGAGGCCGCCCTCCAGGATCTCGTCCCAGCCGAACAGCCGGCGGCCGCGAGCGGTGAGGTGGTCGTCGAGGCGGCGGATGAACCAGCTCTGCAGCGCAT
The DNA here is from genome assembly GCF_056394405.1 of Leifsonia sp. 10N434. Taxonomy (NCBI): domain Bacteria; kingdom Bacillati; phylum Actinomycetota; class Actinomycetes; order Micrococcales; family Microbacteriaceae; genus Leifsonia; species Leifsonia sp. 10N434. The sequence goes on from NZ_JBFTHV010000001.1 coordinate 701,838, forward strand.
CCTCCGTCGTGACGCCGAGCTCGCGCATCCGTTGCTGGGTGCGCGGGTCGTCGCGCCATTGACCCTTCGGGCACTCGTCGCCACCGACGCCGATGAACTCCGACGGGAAGATGTCGAGCACCTCGTCGAGCACGTTCGTGAAGAACTCGACGGTGGCCTCCTCGGCGTTCAGCACGTTCGGGATGATCCCCCAGCGTGTGCCGACGTCGAGGCGCTCCCCCGTCACCCCGAGCTCCGGATACGCGGCGATCGCCGCCTGCACGTGGCCGGGCGACTCGATCTCGGGGACGACCGTGATCCCCCGCGCCGCCGCGTACGCGACGATCTCGCGGAGGTCCTGCTGCGTGTAATAGCCGCCGTGCGGGCGCCCGTCGCCCGGCGCATCCGCGCCGTAGCCGACCTGGGATTCCCGCCGCCACGCGCCGACCTCGGTGAGGCGGGGGTAGCGCAGAATCTGGATGCGCCAGCCCTGGTCGTCGGTCAGGTGGAAGTGGAGCACGTTGAGCCGGTGCATCGCCATCAGGTCGATGAAGCGCAGCACATCGTGCTTCGGCAGGAAGTGCCGTGCGACGTCGAGCATGACGCCGCGCCAGCGGAAGGCGGGCTCGTCGGCGATCTCGCAGGCGGGCGCGGCCCAGTGGACAGCGTCGCCGTCGTCGGCACTCCCGACGGGCGCGCGGCGGTACACCTCGGACGGCAGCAACTGGAGGAACGCCTGGACACCGTTCCCGACCCCGGCGGCCGTGCCGCCCGTGATCCGGACCCCGGAGGCGTCGACGACGAGGCGGTAGCCCTCCGCCGCGAGCGCGGGGTCCACGGCGAGCGCGATGACGGTCCCGGCCGGGCTGGCGGGCCCGGCCGGCTCACCGAGAGCGAAGCCGGTGGATGCGGTGAGCACCGATCGCAGGAGGGCGGCAGGTCGCGCGGTCGAGGCATCCGACAGGATGCGCGTGCGCGGCCCGACGACGAACTCGCCGTCGCGCTCCTCCAGGTGCCGTGGCTTCGGAAGGAGACGGCCGGCCGCGCTCACGCGCCGTGCCCGCCGGCGCCGTCGCCGCTTGAGCCGTGACCGCCGGTCCCGTTCCCGTTCCCGTTCCCGTTCCCGTTCCCGTTCCCGTTCCCGTTCCCGTTCCCGTTCCCGTTCCCGTTCCGGTGACGCTCCGGCGCCAGGCGCTGGCTGCTGACCGCTTCGTAGGTGAGCCGGAGGGACTCGGTCATCTGGTCGTACATCTGCTGCGCGACGCGCACGAACAGGAAGTCGACCAGCGCGAGCTGGGCGATGCGGCTCGACATCGCGCCCGACCGGTAGAGACTCTCGCGGGCCTGCGTGGTGAGCACATAGTCGCTCTCGGCCGCGATGCGCGAGTCGGGGAAGTTGGTGATGGCGACCGTCGTGGCGCCCGCGGCCCTGGCGACGGCCAGCGCGTGGTTGGTCTCGAGCGTGAGCCCGGAGTGCGAGACGCCGATCGCGACGTTGCCGGGCTTCTGCAGCGCCGCGGAGGCGAGAGCGAGATGCGGGTCGACCGAGCAGAACGCCGTGATGCCGATGCGGGAGAGCTTCTGCTGCAGGTCCTGAGCGGTGAGGCTGCTCGAGCCGGCGCCGTAGAGGTCGACGCGCGGAGCGGTGACGATCGCCGCCACCACACGGTCGAGCGTCTCGACGTCGAGCTCCTTGGCCGTGTTCTCGATCGCGAGGGTCTCCTGATAGGCGATCTTCGCCACGACCTCCTGCACCGTGTCGGTCGGGTCGATCTCGCTCTCGGTCAGCTCGAAGCGCTCCCGCGTCACCTGCTCACGGCTGGTCGACGACGCGACCGCGAGCCGGAACTCGCGATAGCCGGAGAAGCCGAGCCCCTGGCAGAAGCGGGCGATCGTGGCCTGGGAGGCGTCGCAGACGGCCGCCAGCTCGGTGATCGTGAGGTCGACGACGCGTGCCGGATCGTCCATGACGACCCGCGCGACGCGCGCCTCCGTCGCGCTCAGCTGCGGGAGCGCCTGACGGACCGCGGCGAGCACATCAACCGACATGCGCCCTCCCGCCGTGCGCATCCGGAGCCGCGCCCGCGGCCGCCAGCGCATCGCGCAGCCGCCCGCCGTGCTCGGTGAGCATCCGCACCGCCGTGTCGGCGTCGAGGGAGGTCTCGCTCATCAGGATCGCCGCCTTTATCCAGCCACCGGTCGCATCGAGCGCCGCCGTCGCCGTCTGCGCGTCGACACCCGTCGCCAGCATAACGGTGCGCTCGGAGCGCGCCCGCAGCTTGGCGTTCGTGGCTCGCAGGTCGACCATCAGGTTGCCGTACACCTTGCCGAGCCTCACCATGGCGATCGTGCTGATCATGTTGAGCACGAGCTTCTGGGCGGTGCCCGATTTGAGCCGGGTCGAGCCGGTGAGGATCTCCGGGCCGACCACGACCTCGATGGCGACCTCCGCGGCGGAGCCCAGTTCGGACCCCGCGTTGCAGGCGAGCCCCACCGTGAACGCACCGGCCGCTGTGGCGTAGTCGATGGCCCCGAGCACGTAGGGGGTGCGCCCGGATGCGGAGATCCCGATCACCGCATCGAGCGGGCCGAGGTGGAGCGCTGCGAGCGCGGCGCGACCGGCGTCTTCGTCGTCCTCGGCGTTCTCGACGGCCGTGTGGATCGCCTCTTCGCCGCCTGCGATCACCCCGACCACCAACTCGGGAGGGGCCCCGAACGTCGGCGGGATCTCGCTGGCGTCGAGGATGCCCATCCGGCCGGCGGTGCCGGCGCCGACATAGATGAGACGGCCGCCCGCGCGCATCCGCTCCGAGACGCCGTCCGCAGCGGCGACGATGCTTGCGCTCACCCGCGCGACCGCGGTCGGGACCTCGGCGTTGCTGGCGTTCATGGCGTCGACCAGCTCGCCCACCGACATGAGGTCGAGGTCGCGGGCGGTCTCACCGACCGCCTCGGTGGCGAGCGTTCCGAGGGTCTCTCGGAGGTCGGCGATGGTCTGCGGCTCAGCCACGGGTGATCCTTTCCTCGTAGGGCAGCGATCGCTCGAGCGCGATCAATGCCGCGCCGGCGAGCGGGTCGCCCTTCGGCGCGGTCTCGCGCAGCCCGTGCGCGTCGAGTGCAGCCCGGACACGGGCCGCGAAGAACGGGTGGGATGCGAGTCCGCCGGCCACGCACACGGTCGGCAGCCCGGCGGCCGCGCAGGTGTCGGCGAGGTGCGCGGCCGCACGCTCGACGATCTCGACGGCCACGGCGTCTCCCTCAGCGGCCCGGTCGATGACCGTGGGCGCGAAGGTGCCGAGCTGGCGGGCAGGGGTTCCGGACTCGGAGACCCAGTGCGGGAGCGACGCGATGGCGCCGGTCAGTGCCGTCGCGTCGGCGAGCAGCGCGGTGCGCGGTCCTCGTCCGTCGCGGGCGCGCAGTGCGGCGACCAGCCCGTGGCGCCCGAGCCACTGCCCGCTCCCCTCGTCGCCGAGCCACGGGCCCCAGCCGTCGACCTGCGCGACGGCTCCGCTCCCGTCGACGGCGAAGACGACCGCGCCCGTTCCGGCGATGAGCATCGTCCCGGGCGCACCCTCGAACGCGCCCGCGTGCGCTGCGAGTGCGTCGTTGATGATCGCGACGGGTCCGTCGAAACGCTCGCGGACGAGCTCGATGAGCCGGCGTGCGGCGGCCGGAGCCGCCTCGCTGCCGGCCGCGCCGATCCCGACGGCCGTGCCGGTGGGGAGCGCGTGCTCGAGCCGGCCGACCCCCTCGGCGATCGCGCGGAAGGAGAGCTGCGCGCCGTCGGCCTCGGCGAGCCCCGGTGCACCATGGGCGGTGGCCTCGCCGAGCATCCGGCCGCCCTGGGTGAGGCGCACCCGGCAGCTGGTCTTGCCGAGGTCGACGGCGAGCACGGATGCGGCAGTGGACGCGGCGGCTGGTCGCGCGGTCATGCGATCGTCGCTTCCGCCAGGGTGCCGGCCAGGCGGGTGTCAGCGAGGCGCAGCCCGGCGATCCCGTCCAGACGCCGGCCGAGGGTCGCGCCCGGTGTCAGCGTGAGCTGGCCGAGCACCCGGGCACGTCCGGCCGGAGTGGCCGGGAGCGCCGCCGGGACGCCGTGCCAGCTGAGGAATCCGATCAGCGCGAAGAGGAGCGACTCCTTGTCGTCGGGGTCGACACCCCACGCATCGCTCGTCGTCACGGCGATGCCGTGCAGACCGAGCACGGCGGTGAGGGCGCGCAGCATGGCCGGATTGTGCACCCCGCCGCCGGACACGACGACCCGATTCGGGGCCGTCGGCGTCGCCGAACGCACCGCGTCGGCGACCGTCCTGGCGGTGAGGGCGGTGAGCGTCGCGACCAGGTCGGCGAGCGGAAGCTCGGGCACCGAGCCTGCACCGGAACCCGCCGAAGCCACGGCGCGGTCCACGACGCCGAGGTCGAAGGTCTCGCGGCCGGTGCTCTTGGGCGGCGTGGCGACGAAATACGGGTGCGCGAGAAGGGCCGCGAGCACCGCTTCGTCGACCCGGCCCGCCTCGGCGAGGGCGCCGTCGGTGTCTCGGGTCTGGCGGCCTTCGGTCGCACGGGCGACGACAGCGTCGATCAGGCAGTTGGCGGGGCCGCTGTCGAACGCGACGAGCCCGCCTCTCGGAGAGACGATCTGCACGTTGGCGATGCCGCCCAGGTTCACCGTGGCGATCGGGCTCCCGCTGGCCTCCGCCTCCCCGGCGAGCCAGGCCCGGTCGAAGAGTCCCATCAGGGGCGCACCATCCCCACCCGCGGCGATGTCGGCCGATCGCACGTTCGACAGCACCGGCCGGTCGAGGGCCTCCGCTATCCACGATGCCTCGCCGATCTGCAGGGTGCCGCGGGCACGACCGCCGTCGACCCAGTGGTACAGGGTCTGTCCGTGGGAGACCGCGAGATCGACACCCCCGGGGATCTCGGCGGCGGCGGCGCGGGCGGCCGCCGCGAACTCCTGCCCGGCGCGCGTGTCGAGCTCGCAGAACTCGGCAGGAGTGAGGCTCTCGCCCGCGATCGCAGCGAGCAGTCGCGGCTGCAGCTCCTCCGACCAGTCCACCGTGCGAGCGAGCAACGGGCGCAGACTCAGCGCGGGTGTCGCGGACGCGTCGAGCGCCTCGATCTCGGCGACCGCGACATCGATACCGTCTGCGCTCGTGCCCGACTGCAACGACAGGATCCTCATGCGACCATCGCTCCGTTCAGCAGTCCTGCCACGACCTCCGCGGTCAGGCGACTGACCCCGAACGCGTCGACGGTGGCCAGGGGAAGCGGCTCGGCTCCGGGAAGACCGGCGTTCACCACGACGCTGCCCGGTCGCGCCGCGGCGAGCGTCCCGACGGCTCGTCGCTGCGGGGATCCCGGCTGCACCGCGTCGACGAGGGCGACGATCGTGCGCTCCTGTTCGACCTGCGCGAGCGCGTCGGCCAGCACGGCGACCACGTCGCGGCCGCCGAGTGGCCCCACGCCGACGCGCACGCAGTCGTTGCGCGCACTGAGGGCGGCCGTGAACGGGTCGGCGGTCGACGCGACAGCGATCGTCGCGCGGTCGCGGAGGTCGAGCACGGCGAGCGGGCGTTCGCTGAGGTCGACCGTTCCGGAGACGGAGATCGCCTCGCGCACGATCCGCGCAGCGTCGAACCCAGCAGCGCGGTCGAAGCCCGCACCTGACCCGTCCGCCACGACCGGGGCCCCCCGACGCGACTCCACCCACTCCGACAGCGCAGAGACCGCTCGGGATGCGCGCTCGAGGTCGGCCACGGCGAGAGCGCCGTCGTCGAGGGCGTGGAGCAGAGCATCCCGCACTTCGAGGTAGTCGGCGAGGTCGTCGGTCGTGCCGCGCTTGGGACCGAGCGGCGACGGGTTGCCGATGCAGAGCAGGTCCGCGCCCGCCTGGAGTGCGAGCACCGCACCGCGACCGGCACCGTACTCGGCGCGGATCGCCGCCATGTCCAGCGCGTCCGTCACGATCGCGCCGGTGAAACCGCGCTCCCGCAGCGAGGCCAGGATGCGCGGGTTGAGAGTCGCCGGCAGCTCGCCGAACGACGGGAGCACCACGTGCGAGGTCATCACCGCGGCCACCCCAGCGTCGATGGCCGCCTGGAACGGCGGAAGATGGTCGGACTCGATCTCAGCGGGCGCCAGCTCGACGCGCGGCAGCCCGTGGTGCGAATCGACGGACGTGTCGCCGTGACCGGGGAAGTGCTTCACGCAGGCCGCGACGCCTCCGCTCTGAATCCCTTCGACGGACGCGACGACGTGGCGCGAGACCAGAGCAGCACTCGACCCGAACGAGCGCACGCCGATCACCGGGTTGCGGGGGTTGGTGTTGACGTCGGCGACCGGCGCGAGCACGACCGTCGCTCCGGATGCGCGCACCCGGCGCGCGAGCTCCGCACCGACCGCACGCGTTGCGTCCACATCGTCGACGCGCCCGAGCTGCGCTGCGCCGGGGAGCGTCGAGCCGTGCGCAGCCTCGAGGCGGGTGACGGTGCCGCCCTCCTCGTCGACACCGAGCAGCACCCCGGCCCGCGCTTCCGAGAGCCGGCGGGACAGCGCCGGCAGCTGCTCCTGGTCGTCGTGGTCGATGTTGTGCCCGAAGTACACCGCGCCGGCGAGGCCGGCGTCGAGTTCGCGCAGCAGCCAGTCCGGCGCCGTGGTCCCGAGGAATCCGGGCCAGAGCACGCCGGCGACCAGTGCGCGCACCGCGGGATCGGTGCTGTGGTTCATCCCTTGACTGCTCCCGCTACGAGTCCGCTGGAGAGCTTGCGCTGCACCAGCACGAAGAAGATCATGACCGGGATCGTGATGATGGTCGACGCCGCCATCACGTAGCCCCACTCGTTGGTGTGCTCGCCGAAGAACTGCTTGAGGCCGATCGCGACGGTGTACTGATCGGATGCCCCGCCGAGCAACGTCATCGCGAAGATGAACTCGTTCCACGCCGTGATGAACGAGAACACACTCGTCGCGACAAGGCCCGGCATGACCAGCGGGAAGAGCACCGAGCGGAACATCCGCCACCAGCTGGCGCCGTCCAGGTACGCCGCCTCCTCGAGTTCGACGGGGACCGCCGCGACGAAACCGCGCAGCATCCAGATCCCGAACGGGAGCGACAGCGCCACGTAGACGATCACCAGGCCGAGCAGCTGGTTGAGCAGGCCGAGGTCGCGCACCTGCACGAACAACGGGATGACCAGCGCTTCGAGCGGCACCATCTGCACGGTGAGCACGATGAACAGGATGGCCGTGCGGAACTTGAACTTGAACCTCGCGACGGCGACAGAGGCGAGAAGCGCGAACGCGGCGGAGAGCACGACGACCGCGATCGCCACGATCGCCGAGTTGCGCAGGAAGACGTCGAAGCCGCCCTTCGTGAGCACGTAGGTGAAGTTGTCGAGGGTGAACTCCTTCGGCACCAGCGACTGCCCGCCGCTCGACGCCTTCTTGTCGAAGGCGCTGGAGACCATCCAGTAGACGGGGAACAGGGTGAAGACGAGGAGGAGGGCGACCGCGATGCCCTTGCCGACATTGCCGCGGATGGACCGGGTCACAGCTTGTCCTCCTTCAGCATCGTGCGGACGTAGACGATCGTGATGGCGAGGAGCACCAGGGTCAGCAGCACGGCGATCGCCGAACCGAAGCCGTAGCGGTTCTGACCGAACGACTCGACGTACGACCAGACACCGAGGTTGAGCACCTGGCGGTTGCTGCCGGAGCCTCCCGGCATCAGGTAGACCTGCGCGAACACCTTGAAGTCCCAGATGGTCGACAGGATGATCACCACGGCAAAGACCTGCTTGAGCGACGGCACGATGATGCTGAAGAAGCGGCGCGCCGCCCCGGCGCCGTCCACCTCCGCCGCCTCGAGCATCTCCTTGGGCACCCCGAGGAGCCCGGCCAGCACGGTGATCGCCACGAACGGGAAGCCGTGATGGATGATGTTCAGCAGCACGATCCCGTAGAAGCTGATGGGGTTGGTGAACCAGTTGTACGACTCGTGCATCAGGCCGAGGCCCTTCAGCAACTGATTGACGATGCCGTTGTCGGCGTCGAAGATCCATACCCACACGTAGGTGCCGGTCACCGCGGGCATCGCCCAGGCGACCATGATGGCGCTGCCCACGATGGTGCGCCAGAACGTGCCGAGCGAGGCCATCAGCAGAGCGACGAGCGTGCCCAGGATGACCGTGCCCGAGACGGACAGGATGGCGAACACCACCGTGTTGGGCAGCGCCACGGTCCACAGCGTGGAGTTGCCGAAGATCTCGGCGTAGTTTGCGAGCCCGATGAAGTTCGTCTTGCCGCTGACGATCTCGCGCAGTCCGTAGTCCTGCAGCGAGAAGATCACGACGCGGACGAGCGGCCAGAGCAGCAGCACCGCGAGCACGACGAGTGCGGGCGCGAGCAGCAGCCACGGCCGGCCGGTCACGAAGAAGGGGCGCTTGCGGCGCCGCGGCGCCTCGCCGCCGGCCGGGTCCGTGCGGTGCACGGCCGGCGGCTGAGGACGAACGTCGACGGACATGGGCTACTTGTCGTTCAGGATCTGGGTCATCTCCTTGGCAGCGTCGGTCGTCGCCTGGTCGACCGACTTCTGCTTCGAGAGGATGGACTGGATCATGGAGTTGGTGGTCTGCTTGGCCTGCACCGCGCCGAACTGCGGCGTGACGGGCACCGAGGCCCCGCCGTCGACGAGCTGCGTCGCGAAGGGCTTCACCAGCGGGTCGTCCGACTTCATGGTGTCTTTGACCAGCGAGTTGAGGCCGGCGAAGTAGCCCGTCTGCGATGCCCACTCCTTGGCGAAGGTGCCGGTGGTCATCATCTTGACGAACGACCAGGCGAGATCCTTGTTCTTGGCCGTGTTGAAGATGCTGAGGTGCGAGCCACCGAGAACGGACGGGCTGATGCCGCCGTCCTTGCCCGGAATCGGCGTCGCCGCGATCTTCCCCTTGAGCTCAGGAGCCTTCTGCACGACGGTGGCCGGCGTCCACGAACCCTGGATGGCCATCGCGACCTTGCCCTGGTTGAAGTTGTCGAGCACGTCGGTCTCCTTCCAGGTGGTGGCACCGGAAGTGGAGAAGCCGTACTTGGTGGCCAGGTCGGTGTAGAACTGGATGCCCTCGCGCGACGCGTCGCTGTCGAGCTCCGAGGTCCACTTCTTGCCCTTCTCGGTGGCGACCTCGCCGCCGGCGCCCCACACCCACGGGTACACGCCGAATTCGGCGTTGCCGGGGACGGCGAACGGGATCATGTCGGGCTTCGCCGCCTTGATCTTCTCGCCGGCGGCGACGATCTCCTTCCAGCTGGTGGGGGCCGCGATGCCGAGCTCCTTGAAGACGTCGGCGCGGTAGATGAGCGAGCGCACTCCGGCGTACCAGGGCATGCCGTACAGCTCGCCGTCGTAGGTACCCGACTGCTTGAGCCCGGCGACCAGGTCGCTCTCGACGTCGGCCTTCTTCACGTAGTCGCCGATCGGCGCGAGCGCCCCGGCGTCCGCGAACTCCGCCGTCCACGTGGTTCCGGTCTCGGCGACGTCGGGCGTCGTGTTGCCCGCGATCGACGTGACGAACCGGTCATGCGCATCCGCCCACTGCACGAACTGCACGTCGAGGGTGGCGCCGGTCTCCTTCTTGAACTCCGTGCCGACCTTGTCGAAGAAGGCGGTCGAGTCGGGGTTGGTGCCCTGCATGATCCACACGGTGAGCTTCTGGCCCTTCGCGTCGACCGATCCTCCGTCACCGCTCGTCCCGCTGGAGCAGGCGGTGAGCCCGAGTGCAGCGATGGCGAGTGCAGCGATGGAGAGATAGCGCTTCTTCATGGTGCTGTCTCCTCTTCGAAACTGTCAGTGGGCGAGTGCCCGGAACATGATGGAAATAGTCTCCGTGATCGGAGGACAGTCTGCAAGTTATTTCCACGCAAGGCGTGTAAAGAGTTTGTTACAACCGCTTCGAGGCGCGCCCGCGCCCGCGTCAGGCGGGCTGCAGCTGACGCAAGAAGGCCCCGGCGGCGGGGCTCGGTTCCTCGGCAACGGCGACCGCGACGTTCCACGCCGGGACGTCGCCGCTCAGCGCGACCGCCACCAATTGGTCGGGGCGCTTGCGGGCGAAACTCGCCGGAACGATCGCGACGCCCAGGTTGTAGCCGACCAGGTCGAGCAGCGGATGCACGTCGTTGACCTCCATCGCCGCGCGGTAGTCGAACCCGGCCGACGCGAAGGCGCGGCGCGCAAGGGCCTGCGCGCCCCATCCTTCCTGGAAGCCGATCAGGGGCTCCCCGCGCAGGCTCTCCAACGGGATGCTCCGCTCGGCCGCGAACCGGTGATCTGGATGGCAGAGCACGAGCATCTCCTGGGTGCTGAGCCGGCGCAGCTGCACACCGGCGGGGGTGTGACCGGTGTCGACCACGAGCGCGACGTCGACGCGACCGCCGGCCACGGCATCCACGAGCTCGATGGAACCGGAGTAGCGCAGCCGCACCTCGACACCCGGGTTGGCGGTGCGGAAGGACGCGAGTTCCGCCGGGAGGTCGACGGACCCGAGGCACGGCTCGGCGCCGATCGTCAGGCGGCCGCGCACGAGGCCGCGCACCGCCGCGACCGCGTTGCGCGCGGCGGCGGCGCTGGCGAGGGTCCGCACGGAATCGGCGAGCAGCGCCTGCCCGGCGGTCGTCAGTTCGACGCGACGGGTGCTGCGGATGAACAGCGAGGTGCCGAGCTCCTGCTCCAGCGAACGGATGGATGCGGAGAGACCCGACTGCGAGATCTGAAGCAGCTCGGCCGCGCGCGTGAAATGCCGTTCTTCAGCGACGGTGACGAAGTGCTCGAGCTGGCGCAGTTCCATTCAGCAATCGTACGACTGAATGGAGGGATGGATGACCACTCCAGTCGATGCCCGACTCACCGTCCGCAGTGCGACGGCGAGGCATCCGGAGTCGCGATGGGCGCCGCCTCGGCAGCCGGATGGCGGCGCGGGTCGACGTCGTGCAGGCGCGCCACCCCGGCGATCGGCATGGTGACGAGGTCGCCGGCGCGCAGGTCGCCCGGCAGTTCCAGCATGGCTGCGCCGATGCGCACGCGCGTGTTCCGGACCGTCGACACCCTGCCGATGAGCCGGGCTTCGGCGGTGACCGCCGCGACGAGGTCCAGGTCGCCGTCGATGCGCACCGCGAGGCCACCATCGGGCCGCGCCGAGACCGCTTCGACGCGCACCACGACGACCGACGTCAGCTCGGTCTCGCTCGGGCGACCGCCCGTTCCCGGAATCACGGCCGCCGCGGTGTGCACGCATGGCGTGCTGCACCACTCGGCGAGGCGCAGCAGAGAGACGCCGGCGATGACGACATCCTGCGTTGTGGCTGTCGTGTACTCAGGCCAGCGGTCGCGGTCGAGCGGGTCGGGAAGGGTGAGGCGGAGGGTTGGCAGCAGGTTGGTGAGAGTCACGCTCTCAGGACTACGCCTGCGCGGCCACCCGGTGTGCGGTCCTAACGGTTCTCGGACGCCGGCGCACCGGATGCTGACGCGATCCGTACGCGCAGCTTCGCGATGGACTCGTGCATCTCGGGCACCAGCCTCACCGCGCCCGCACGCTCCGACGCTTCCAGGGCGTCGGCCTGCAGCTCGTCTGCCCCGGTGAACCAGGATGCGACGCTCACCCCGTGACCGGGACGGGACACCACGTCGACGGGGTCGCCCGCCGCGATCGTTCCCGCGTGGACGATGCGCAGGTAGGCGCCGGGCAGCCCCACGTCGGTGAACCGCTTGACCCACTGGGGTTCGGCCATGCGCCGCTGGAAGGTCGCGCACGGCGTGCGCGGGCATGTGACCTCGACCACGAGGCCGTCTCCGATGCTCCACCGCTCGCCGATCTCGGCGCCGTTCACGTCGAGCCCCGCCGTGCGGAGGTTCTCGCCGAACAATCCGGCCGGGATGTCGCGCCCCAGCTCGCCCGCCCAGAAGCCCGCGTCTTCTTCGGCGTAGGCGTAGAGGGCCTTCGTCAGGCCGCCGTGGTGCTTGCGGTCGGCCTGCACATCGCCGTACAGACCGTACGGGCGCACCCGCAGCGGCTTCGTCGCCGGCCGCTTGTCGATCGCGGTGACACCGACGTTCCCGGCATCCGGGATCAGTTTCTCGACGCGGCACACCGCCAGCAGCTCAGCCATGCCCTCCATCCTGCCTCACGCGCGCCATCGACGGCGCTGGGGAACCTCCTGGGAGCCCGTCGCGCGGGGGTCGAGGTCTGAGTACGGACGGGGTACCGTCCACGCAATGAGTGATGAACAGCACGACCCGCAGGTGCCCGACGTATCGGCCCCGACGCCCGACGACGACGACATCCTGGGCGCATCCGGGCCCCAGGCGGCCAACCCCGCGAGCAAGGATCCGAGCGACTGGGTGACCGGCGACGAGGCCATGACGGCGCCGCAGCGGAGCTATCTCGACACGCTCGCCCGGAAAGCCGGCGAGGAGCTGCCCGCCGACCTCACCAAGGCCGAGGCGTCGGAGCAGATCGACCGCCTGCAGGCGAAGACCGGCCGCGGCCAGTAGCGCGACCGGCGCTCAGCGCACTCCGCGCATCAGCTTGAGCACCCAGGGGCTCATCAGTCCGAGGACGACACCGATCGCGATCGCCACGGCGCCGATGATGCCGAAGTAGATGCCTTCTGTTGCGGGCGAGTAGAGCTTGGCGAGCTGGCCGGCCATCGCCGTGCCGAGCGCGACCGACAGGAAGTACAGCGCCACCATCTGCGCCTCGAACGCGTGGGGGGCGAGCTTCGTCGACGCCGACAGGCCCACCGGAGAGATCAGCAGCTCCGCGATGGTGAACACGAGCAGGATGCCGACCATCGCCAGCAGCGGAGTGCTGTTCTTGCCGCCGCCCGCCCAGAACAGGAAGAGCAGGAACGCGAGCCCCATCACCACCGTTCCCGCCGCGAATTTCAGCGGCGTCGAGGGCTGCTTGTCGCCCCATTTGGTCCAGATCGCCGCGAAGACGCCCGACAGGATGATGATGAAGATCGGGTTGATCGACTGCACCCACGACACCGGGAACTCCCAGCCGAACAGGTTGCGGTCGAGACGCTCGTCCGAGTAGATCGTCACCACCGTGAACTGCTGCTGATACAACGTCCAGAACGCCGCGTTCGTGATGAACAGCGGGATGAACGCGAAGATCCGGCTGCGCTCCACGCCGCTCAGCAGCTTCGAGCTCAGGATGACCACGAAGTAGGCGATCGCGGCGATGATCACGAGCCCGATGACGATCAGTGCGAGATTCTGAGCGGTGATCACGTGCGCCAGCACGAGCACCACCACGACCGCGACGGCGACGAGCGCGATGACGATGAGCAGTGGCCGGCGCGACGCCGGCAGCGGGTTCGGCACCTCGCGCGCCTCGTCGGGCAGACGCTTGCGGCCGAACGAGTACTGGATCAGGCCGATCGCCATTCCGACCGCAGCGAGTCCGAACCCCCAGTGGAACCCGAGCGTCGTCTGCAGCAGGCCGGTCAGCAGAGGGCCGAAGAAGGCACCGAGGTTGATGCCGAGGTAGAAGATCGAGAAGCCGGCGTCGCGACGGCTGTCGTGCTCGTCGTACAGGGAGCCCACGATCCGGGTGGCGTTGGCCTTCAGGCCGCCGCTGCCCAGCGCGACGAACAGCAGGCCCGCGATCACACCGCCCACGCCGGGGATCAGCGCCAGGGCGAGGTGCCCCGCCATGATCACGACGGCGCTCCAGAACAGCACGCGCTCCGACCCGAACACCCGGTCGGCGAGCCACGCGCCGAGGATGGTCGACAGATAGACCGCACCGCCGTAGGCGCCGACGACACCGGCAGCGGTCGGCTGGTCGATCCCGAGACCGCCCTGCGCCGCCGTGTAGTAGAGGTAGATGAGCAGGATGCCCTGCATGCCGTAGAACGAGAAGCGCTCCCACATCTCCACGCCGAAGATGTTCGCCAGCGAACGCGGCTGCCCGAAGAAGGTCCTGCCCTTCTCCGGAGGCTGTTGCGGGCCGGTCCGCGTTGGAGCGCTACTCATGGGTGACATGCTCCCACTCCCCCCGCTCGAGGGGAAGAACGGGTTGTCCGCGAGAGGCGGCCGCCGGCGCCGAATCCCGGGGCGGAACAGCCGTGACTACGCGGTGCCGCGAACGAGATAAGCGGATGCGCCGCCTTCGGGTCGGCCGCGCATCCGCTCGCTGTCCGGGGGCGTCAGCGCCCGGCGGACAGGTCTTGCAGCACGGCCTCGAGCTGATCGACAACCCAGTCGAGATCGGCGGGATCGACGACGATCGGCGGCGCGAGCCGGATGGTCGAACCGTGCGTGTCCTTCGCGAGCAGGCCGCGCTCCATCAGCAGCTCGCAGACCTCGCGGCCGGTGGCGAGCTCGGGATCGATGTCGATCCCCGCCCACAGCCCGGCGCCGCGCACCTCGAGCACGCCGTGACCGACGAGCCGTGAGAGCCCGGTGTGCAGTCGGGTGCCGAGGAGGGCGGCGCGTTCCTGTGGTTCGCCGGTGGCGAGCATCCCGACGACGGCGCGACCGACCGCGGCCGCGAGGGGGTTGCCTCCGAACGTCGAGCCGTGCTCGCCCGGCTGCAGTACGCCCAGCACGTCGGCGTTGCCGACGACGGCCGAGACGGGCACGATGCCGCCGCCGAGCGCCTTGCCGAGCAGGTAGAGGTCGGGCACGACGCCGACCAGGTCGCAGGCGAACGTCGCGCCGGTTCGGCCGAGACCCGACTGGATCTCGTCGGCGATGAAGAGCACGCGGCGCTCGTCGCAGAGGGCGCGCACGGCGGGAAGGTAGTCAGCGGGCGGAACGAGGATGCCCGCTTCGCCCTGGATCGGCTCGATGAGCACGGCGACCGTGTTGTCGTCGATCGCGTCCGCGAGGGCATCCGCGTCGCCGTACGGAACGGTGCGGAAGCCCGGCGTGAACGGACCGAAGCCATCGCGCGCGCTCGGGTCGTCGGAGAATCCGACGATGGTGGTCGTGCGGCCGTGGAAGTTGCCCGACATCACGATGATGTTGGCGAGACCATCCGGAACGCCCTTCACCCGGTAGCCCCAGGCACGGGCGACCTTGATGCCCGACTCCACCGCCTCGGCGCCGGTGTTCATCGGGAGCACCATGTCTTTGCCGGAGAGCTGCGCGAGGCCCTCGACGAACGGGCCGAGCTGGTCGTTGTGGAAGGCACGACTCGTCAGCGTGATGCGGTCGAGCTGCGCGCGGGCCGCATCCAGGAGCACGGGGTTCGAGTGCCCGAAGTTCACGGCCGAGTAGGCAGCGAGGCAGTCGAGGTAGCGCCGGCCGTCGACGTCGGTGACCCAGGCACCCTCGCCTTCGGCGACCACGACGGGCAGCGGATGGTAGTTGTGCGCGGTGTGCGCTTCTTCGCGCTCGATGGCCTCGGCCTGGCGGGAGGTCGCCGCCGGAGTCTCGGGATGCAGGTGGTGCGCGACGGTCTCGGTCACGCCGGTGTCGAGAGTGTCGGTCTCGCGTGTCATGCGCGGTCCTTTCAGCGCCGGAGTTCGAGGGTGCAGCATTTGACCCCGCCGCCGCCCAGGAGCAGCTCGGAGAGGTCGACGCCGATCGGGTTGTAGCCGTGCTCGCGCAGTTGCCGGTCGTAGTCGGCGGCGCGGGAGGCGATGACGACGTTGTAGCCGTCGGAGAACGAGTTCAGACCGAGCACCGCGGCATCGTCGTCGTTGACGATGATCGCGTCGGGGTAGCGCTCGCGCAGGAGGGCGAGACTCGCGTCGTCGAAGGCGGACGGCAGGTACGAGATGTGCTCCTGGCCCGGGGTGCCGTCGAGCACCGCGAGCGCCGTGTCGAGGTGGTAGAAGCTCGGGTCGACGAGGGTGAGGGATACGACATCGCGGCCGTAGATGCGGGCGAGTTCTGTGTGGCTCGTGCTGGCGCTGCGGAATCCGGTGCCGGCCAGGATCGTGTCGCCGACCAGCAGGAAGTCGCCTTCGCCTTCGTTCACGCTCTCGGGCTGCGCGACCTCGTACCCGTTGTCGGCGAACCAGCGCATGTACGCGGGGCCCTCCGGCTGCCGTTCGGGAAACGTGAAGCTCGCGCCGTAGGCGATGTTGTCGATCACGAAGCCGCCGTTGGCCGCGTAGACCATGTCGGGCAGACCTTCGATCGGATCGATCAGCTGCACGTCGAAGCCCAGGTCGAGGTATGTGCGGTAGAGCTGCTCCCACTGGGCCACCGCGCGGCTCGTGTCGGTGGGCAGCTGCGGGTCCATCCACGGGTTGATGCGGTAGACGACCGTGAAGTGCTCGGGCCGGCACATCAGCACCGACCGGCTGGTCGCCGTGCGCGCGGGGCGGACCGTGCGGGCTTCCGCATCCTCGTGGGTGATCGACATGGGGATAGTGTCACACACGGATGTGCTCACATGTCCGGCTTTTCGCGCACGAAATCACCGCTCTTTGAGGTTGCGACGGCGCTTTCGTGCGCGACCGGCGGCCGGGACGGCTCCGCCGACGCTCACGCGTGCGCATGCCGACGCACGGAAACGTCGCGCAGGAATTATGCGTAAATCGCTGGGTGCACGCAACGATCCACCGTATGCTTGCGCCCGTGGACAACCTTGATCGCAGCATCCTCGACCTGCTCCGCCAGAACGCGCGCGCGGGCTATGGAGACATCGGCTCCGTGGTCGGCCTGTCGGCCTCCGCCGTCAAGCGCCGAGTGGATCGGCTGGTGGCCGACGGGGTGATCCGCGGGTTCACGATCCAGGTCGACCCGACGATCGACGGGATGAGCACGGAGGCGTACGTCGAGCTGTTCTGTCGTGGCACCGTCGCTCCCGACGAGCTTCTGCGCATCCTGTCGGCGGTGCCGGAGGTCGTGGATGCCGGAACCGTCACGGGCAGTGCGGATGCGATCGTGCACATCCGCTCGCGCGACATCCCGAGCCTGGAGGCCGCTCTCGAGCGCGTGCGGCTGGCGCCGAACGTGGACCACACCCGCAGCGCCATCGTGCTCTCGCGGCTCATCCATCGCGGCCACGACTGACCCGGGCGCCGGCCATCGCCGTCGGCCGTCGCGTTTGTTCAAGCCCTTCCGGCCGGATGCGCGCAGCATGGTGACATGACCGAGACAGCAGAAGCCCGCATCCGCATCGATGCCGCCCCGGACACCGTGTGGCATGCGGTGACCGACCCCGCGACCATCGCCGAGTACCTCTACGGAACGCAGGTCGAGACGGACTGGCGGCAGGGCAGCCCGATCGTCTACCGCGGCGAGTGGGAGGGCAAGCCCTACGAGGACAAGGGCGTGATCCTCGAGATCACTCCCCCGACCCGGCTCGTCACGAGCTACTACAGCCCGCTGAGTGGCAAGCCGGACGAGCCGGCCAGCTATCAGAACGTCACGTACGCCCTGTCGCCCGACGGCGACGGGACCGCCGTGACCATCACGCAGGACGGCTGCGCCGACGCGGCCGAGGCTGAGCGCATGTCCACCAACTGGTCGACGACACTCGAGGGGATGCGCACGGTGGTCGAGGGCGACGCCCGCTGAGCCACCGCCACCCTGCGAGAAGGTTCAGCAAGCACCCAGCGCGTACTCACCGACTTCAAGCGCGGCCACGGCAAACGGTGGCACGATGATCCCATGAAGCTGCTGGTTGTTGAAGACGATCCGGACATGGGAGGCCTCGTCGAGCGCGGCCTGACCGCCGAGGGCTACGAGGTGACCCTCGTCACCAACGGAGTGGACGCGCTGATCGCCCTGCGCGCCGACAGCTTCTCCGCCGCCGCGATCGATGTCATGCTGCCCGGGATGAGCGGCTTCGAACTGTGCCGCCACATCCGTGAGGCGACGAACCCGATGCCGATCCTGCTGCTGACCGCGCGCGACGCCATCGAAGACCGCGTGCACGGTCTCGACTCGGGCGCCGACGACTACCTGACCAAACCGTTCGCGTTCGCCGAGCTGGCCGCGCGCATCCGGGCGCTGTTGCGGCGCGAGCCGAGCGGGATGCGACCGCAGGTCGTCGTGGGCAAGCTCACGATCGACTCGCACGAGCACCGCGCGCTCGTCGCCGGGCACGAGATGCCCCTCAGCCGGCGCGAGTTCACGCTGCTCCGGCTGTTCGCCACGAACCCCGACAAGACCCTGGCCCGTTCCGACATCCTGGAGACCGTCTGGGGAACCAGCGAGAACATCGGCACCAACGTGATCGACCAGTACGTCTCGTACCTCCGTAAGAAGCTCGAACTGGCGGACGCGGGGCTGGCCATCATCACCGAACGCGGCCGGGGCTACCGCCTCGACGCCAAGAACGCCGCGACCGCGACCCCGTGAGCCGCCGATGAAGTGGCTGCGCCGGCTCTCGATCACGGCACGCATCACGATCGGGAGTCTCATCGTGGCCACGCTGTTCGGCCTCGTCGCGGTGGAGGTCGTGCGCCTCGGCGTCGCGGCCATCCTGCACAACGCCACGGTGACGCTGCTCGACAACGACGTCGCCGCGCCCGCTGCGGCACTCAAGAACAATCCGGCCGGTCCCTTCGACCTGCCGGGCGGGGGCCAGGAGCTGGCGATCGTCGGCCCGGGCAACGTGATGCTCGCCTCGACCCTTCCTGAGGCCCTCGAGGACCGGGTCTCGCGGCTCGTCGCACTGGGAGACGACCCGAAGACGGTGCAGGTCGGCGACGAGGAGTACCTCGTGCTGGTGCGCGAGGTCGAGACGAGCGCGGGAACGATCCACGTGATCGCTGCCCGCAACTCGGAGACGACGAACCTCATCCTCGACCGGCTGACCGGTGCGCTGCTCGTCGGCGCCGGGATCCTCGTCGTCGGTTTCGGCGCGGCCTCGTGGCTGCTGGCGCGCACGGCGCTGCGTCCGGTCAGCCGGATGCGGGAGCAGGCCGAGCGCATCGCCGACGTCTCCTCGACGGGTCTCCTGCCGGTCGGGCCGGCCCGCGACGAGCTCGCCGAGCTCGCGACGACCCTCAACGACCTCATCCGGCGGCTGCGCGCCTCCGCCGATCGCGAGCGCCAGATGGTCTCGGATGCCAGCCACGAGCTGCGCACGCCCCTCGCCGTGCTGCGAGGTCAGCTGGAGCTGGCCGAGCTCGACGTCGGCGACCCGGATGCCCTGCTCACCGACATCCGGGCGTCGCACGCGACTGCGCTGCGCCTCGGCCGGCTCGCCAACAACCTGCTCGCGCTGTCCCGCATCGAGGCGGGGCCGTCGAGCGGGCGAACAGACTGGCGCACCCTCACCGATGAGCTCGCGGACGCGATCGACCGGGCGCGGCTGATCGCCTCGCGCTCGAGCGACGACGACGCGCACCAGATCTCGATCGACTTCGACTACACGCCGCGCGGGCGATCGACCGCCGATCTCGTGGTGGCGCTCTCCCCCACCGATGTCGGCCGCATCCTCGACAACCTGCTGGGCAACGCGATCCGGGCCATCACCGAGGCCCAGGAGGCGGCGGCCCAGGAGGCGGCAGCGGAAGACGCGGCGACGCCAGAGGGCGAGGCGCACGACGGCGAGGCGCACGACGCGGCCGCGGATGCCGAGGGCTGGGTCACCGCCGAGCTCACGACGACGGCCACGACGGTCGTGCTGACGGTGCGCGACAGCGGTCCAGGGATGCCGGAGGAGTTCATCCCCGTCGCGCTCGACCGGTTCACGCGGGCGGAGGCCTCGCGCACCGGTCATTCGGGCGGCGGGCTCGGCCTCGCGATCGTGGGGGCGCTGGCGGGCTCCGCCGGCGGCTCGGTCGCGCTGGCGAACGGGGATGGTGGTGCGACGGGGCTGGTGGTGACGGTGGTACTGCCACTGGTCGGCGCGGAGACGGGAGCGGACGAGTGATCGAGGGTCTGGAGTTCACGGTGGACGCGGCGTCGTCCGTTCCACCGTTCGAACAGCTCAAGCGCGGGATCGCGGGCGGCGCCCGCTCGGGGAGCCTGCCGGTCGGGTCCCGCCTTCCGCCGGTGCGCGCGCTGGCGGAGTCGCTGGGACTCGCGGCGAACACGGTGGCGCGCGCGTATCGCGAGCTGGAGCACGACGGGGTGGTGGTCACGCGCGGGCGCGCGGGGACGTTCGTCGCGGCCACCTCGGATGCGGAACGCGAGGGCGCCGAGGCCGCCGCAGCGTTCGCGGAACGCGCCGCGAGCCTGGGACTGTCGACGGACGCCGCGCTCGCGCTGGCCCGGGCCGCGCTCGACGCCCGAGGCCTTTAGCGCGGGTCAGTGACCGGAGCGGTCGGAGTCGACGCCCGCATCCGGGCCCTGGTCGAGTGTGTCGAGGGCGGCGAGATCGTCGGCGTCGAGCGCGAAATCGAAGACATCGATATTCTGCGCGAGCCGCTGCGGGTTGGCGCTGCGCGGGATGGCGACGAGGCCGTTGTCGAGGTGCCAGCGGAGCACCACCTGGCCGGGGCTCTTGTCGTACTTGCGCCCGATCTCGGCGAGCACGGGCGACGCGAGCAGGTCCGTTCCGGAACCGAGGGGGCTCCACGACTCGGTGACGATGCCGTGCTCGGCGTTGTACTGCCGCTGCTCCCGGCGGGTGATCGCCGGACTCAGCTGGATCTGGTTGACCGCGGGGGTCGTTCCGGTCTCGCCGATCAGCCGGTCGAGGTGGGCCGGCTTGAAGTTGGACACCCCGATCGCCCGTGCCTTGCCGTCGGCTGCGAGCTTCTCGAATGTGCGCCACGTCGAGACGAACTCTCCGCGTGCGGGCAGCGGCCAGTGGATGAGGAGCAGGTCGACGTACTCGAGCCCGAGGCGCTCGAGGGAGGCTTCGAGGCCGGCGATGGCCCGGTCGTCGCCCTGGTACGGCCCGTCGAGCTTCGTCGTGACGAAGACGTCCCCGCGCGCGATGCCGCTGTTGCGCAGGCCGCGCCCGACGCCGACCTCGTTGCCGTATTTGGCGGCGGTGTCGACGTGACGGTAGCCGATCTCGACGGCCTCGATGATGACGCGCTCGACATCCGTGTCGTCGAGCGGGGAGGTTCCGAGCCCGAGCTGGGGGATGCTGGTGCCGTTGTTGAGCGGAAGCGTGGGGATCGTCATGGCACCAGGCTACGCGCGCGCCTCGTGGCGTTTCATCAGATGACGCCGTCGCTCAGCTGCGAGGGGTTGCCGAAACGGTGGGCCGTGATCGAGATCGCCTGCTCGTGCAGGAAGGGCAGCACCTCGACGCGTCCGGACGGCGTGACGGGGTTGGCGTAGATCGCGACATCCGGAGTGCCGCCCAGGGCGGCGGCGAGCGCCTTCGCGTCGCCTCCGATCAACCGGATGCGATGCGTGCGCAGCGACCCGGCCGCCGCGCGTGCGAGCCAGGCCGCATCGTTCTCGATCACGATCTCCACCCCTCGCTCCCGGAGCAGGTGGTGGGTCGCCCGCGGGAGCTTGATGGCGCTGCTCACGGTGAACGGCGAGCGGGCGACCGTGCCAGCGGCGACGAGTCGCAGCAGCGGCGCCAGCCCCGACCCTTCGCTGAGCCGGATGGTCACCGGAACCGGTCGATAGCGGAACAGGTTGCGTTCCACTCCGACACCGGAGACGTCTTTGACGACGTGGAACTCGGTGGCGGCGGCGATCGCGTCGCTCAGAGCGGACCGGCGCACGAGGTCGAACGCCGTGTAGTCCATCGCGGGCTGTCCGGACTCGATCAGGTCGGACACCCGCGGGTCGAGGCCGCGCAGATGAAGGCTCGCACTCGAATTGCCCGTCTCCGCCTCCCACGAGCCGAGGCCGATCAGGTAGTTCGGGCCACCGGCCTTCGTGCCGGCGCCGACCGACGACCGCTTCCAGCCGCCGAACGGCTGGCGCCGCACGATGGCGCCCGTGATCCCGCGGTTGACGTAGAGGTTGCCCGCCTCGACTCCGTCGAGCCAGTGCGCCAGTTCCTCGGAGTCGAGGGAGTGCAGGCCCGAGGTGAGGCCGTACTCGATGGCGTTCTGGTACCGGATCGCCTCATCGAGCGTGCGGGCCGTCATGATGCCGAGCACCGGGCCGAAGAACTCCGTGAGGTGGAAGTACGATCCCGGCTGCACGCCCGCGCGCACGCCGGGTGACCACAGCCGCCCGGTGTCGTCGAGCTGGCGCGGCTGCACCAGCCACTCCTCGGATGCGCCGAGCGTGGTGAGAGCGTGGAGCAGCTTTCCCGACGCCGGTTCGACGAGCGGACCCATCTGCGAGGTGGGGTCGGCCGGGTAGCCCACGCGGAGACTGGTCACGGCGTCGATCAACTGGTGCCGGAAGCGATCGGACTTCGCGACCGAGCCGACGAGGATCACCAGGCTGGCCGCGGAGCACTTCTGCCCGGCATGGCCGAAGGCGCTCTTGACGATGTCGGACACCGCGAGGTCGTAGTCGGCGCTCGGGGTGACGATGATCGCGTTCTTGCCGCTCGTCTCGGCGAGCAGCGGAAGGTCGGGCCGCCAGGATCGGAAGAGCTTCGCGGTCTCGTACGCACCGGTGAGGATCACCCGGTCGACCCGCGGGTCCGCGATGAGGCGCTGGCCGAGATCGTCCTCGGCGACGTCGACGAGGGCGAGGAGCTCGCGCGGGATCCCTGCCTCCCACAGCGCCTCGACCATCACCGCGCCCGAGCGCTTGGCCTGCGGCGCGGGCTTGATGATCACGCCGCTGCCCGCGGCGAGCGCGGAGAGCACCGATCCGGCCGGGATCGCCACCGGGAAGTTCCACGGCGGCGTGACGACGGTGAGCTTGGACGGCACGAAGCGCGCGCCCTGCACGGTGTCGAGTTCGCGCGCCAGCGTCGCGTAGTAGTGCGCGAAGTCGACGGCCTCGCTGACCTCCGGATCGGCCTCGGCGATGGTCTTGCCGGTCTCGGCAGCCATGATCTCGATGAGGCGATCACGGTTGGCCGCGAGTGCGAGGCCCGCCCTGTCGAGGATCGCGGCACGGTCGGCCCCGCTGCGACGCCCCCAGGCGTCTCCGTTGGACTGAACGGTGCTGATGACGGTCTCGAGTTGTTCCGGATGGGTCACCGACGCCGCGGCGATCGTCGCCGAGCCCAGATCGGAGTTCGTCGAACGGGCGAGGATCTTGCGCCCCCACGCGCGGTTCGCCGCCAGCGACGGGTCGGTGTCGGCCGCGTTGTGGAAGGCGGCTCCCCCGGTCACGGGCGCCTCGCCGGCGGCGGGCGCCTCGCCACCGAGACCCTGTTCGACAGCGCCGTCACCGCGCGAACCGCGCTGCAACCCGAGCACGACGCTCGTCAGTCCGTCGTCGCCCGTCACCGGCGCTTCCGCGGGAGCCGGCGGACGGGTGAGGCCGTCGACACTCAGGTCCTCCCACTCGCGCGCCCGATCCTGCCGACGATTCGGCAGCGGCGCGATCCCGCGTGGTGCCTGCGCCTGCTCGGCCTCGAGGTCGGCCACCGACGCGAGGAAGCGCTGCTTCTCCCGCTCGAACAGCGCGGCGTTCGAATCGAGTTCGAACACGGCCGACATGAAGTTCTCCTGGCTGGCGTTCTCTTCGAGCCGTCGGATCAGGTACGAGATGGCGACGTCGAACTCCGCCGGGTTGACCACGGGTGTGTAGAGCAGCAGGCTGCCGACCGTCTTCTTGACCGCCTCGGCCTGCGCCGTCGCCATGCCGAGCAGCATCTCGAAGTCGATGCGGTCGGTCACGCCGCGACGTGACGCGAGGATCCACGCGTACGCCACGTCGAACAGATTGTGCCCGGCGACGCCGATCGTGACCGCGTTCGTGTGCTCGGGGGTGAGCGCCCAGTCGAGCACTCGCTTGTAGTTGGTGTCGGTGTTCTGCTTGCTCGGGTAGGTCGCCAGCGGCCAGTCGTGGATCGCCGCGTCGACGCGCTCCATCGCGAGGTTCGCCCCCTTGACGACGCGAACCTTGATGGCGGCACCGCCCTTCGCGCGCCGCGCCGTCGCCCACTCGGTGAGCGTCTGCAGCGCATCCAGGGCATCCGGCAGATAGGCCTGCAGCACGATGCCGGCCTCGAGCCCGGCGAACTGCGGCTTGTTCAGGATGCCCGTGAAGACGGCGACCGTCAGGTCGAGATCGCGGTACTCCTCCATGTCGAGATTGATGAACTTCGGCTTCGGCGACGATGCGGCGAGCTGGTAGAGCGGGGTGAGCCGCTCGACGACGCGCGCCACGGTCTCATCGAACGACCACATGGACAGCTGCGAGGCGATCGAGGACACCTTGATGGAGACGTAGTCGACATCGTCGCGCGCGAGGAGCGCGTGCGTGCCCTCGAGTCGCCGAGCCGCCTCCTGCTCGCCGAGCACCGCCTCGCCGAGCAGGTTGAGGTTCAGGCGCGCTCCATGGCCCGTCGGGTCGGTCGGTCGGCGGAGATGCTCGATCGCCGGTCCGAGCTTCTGCGGGGTGGCGTCGACCACGAGATGCCCGACCATTCCGCGCAGTACGCGACGGGCGACCGGGATGACGATCCACGGCAGCACGGGGCCGAACACTCCGCCGAGCCAGATGGCGAAGCGCATGTACCAGGGCAGGAACGCCGGGATGTGCTTGGCGACGCGCTGCAGGTTGTACCCGGCGACGAACAGGTCTTGCGGGCGCGCGACGCCGTCGACGAAGCCGACCGCGAAGTCCAGGCCTTTCGGGTCTTTCAGCACGCCGGCCAGCCGCTGCGCCGCCGGGTCTTCTTTTCCGGAGGAGCCGGCGCCCACCGCACCGCTGCCCGCACCGGCTGCGCTGCTCTGCTTCAGCCAGGTGCGAACCAGCTCGACGGCCTCTGCCGCAACCTGCGACGGGCGCGTCTCGACGCCATCCGTGTGATCGACCATGCTCACGACTGTATTCCTCGCTGTCCGGGTATCCCTGAGGTGAGGCCGACACGGGGATGAATCCGGCCTGTGGAGAACAGTGTGCGGGTTGGATCGGATAAGCAGAAGCGAATGTTGTCGAACGATATCGTTTGACTCAACCGAACAATTGTTGGTGAGCCGGACAAGGGAGTACCGATGCTGGATGTGCGCAAACTGCGGCTGCTGCTCGAACTCGATGCCCGCGGCACGGTGACCGCCGTCGCCCAGGCGCTCTCCTACAGCCCGTCATCGGTGTCGCAGCAGCTCTCCGCACTCGAGAAGGAGTGCGGCGTCCAGCTCCTGCAGAAGGTCGGCCGCCGCGTGCAGCTCACTCCGCAGGCGGAGATCCTCGTGCGGCACACCGCCGACATCCTGGATCTTCTCGACGAGGCCGAATCGGAGCTCACGACGTCGCTCACCACTGTGACCGGCGTCGTGCGGATCGCCGTCTTCCAGTCGGCGGCGCACGCGATCGTGCCGCGCGCGCTGAGCATCCTGGCCGGCGAGTACCCCGACCTCCGCGTCGAAGTCACCGAGCGGGAGCCGGAGCAGGGGCTCTTCGAGGTCGCGGCCCGCGATTTCGACCTGGTGATCGCCGAGCAGTACCCGGGGAGCACGCGCGGACTGCGCACCGGGCTCGACCGGGTCGCCCTGGCGACCGACCCCATCCGGCTCGCGAGCAGCGCGGAGCTGAAGGCGCGCATCCGGGCATCGTCGCTGGCCGAGGCGGCAGACCTGCCGTGGGTGATGGAGCCGCTGGGGACGGCGGCACGCACGTGGGCGGTCCAACGCTGCCGTGAGGCCGGATTCGAGCCGGATGTGCGCTACGAGACCGCCGATCTGGTCGCGCACATCCGGCTCATCCGGTCGGGTAACGCGGTCGGTCTCCTGCCGGATCTCGTGTGGGCGGACGAGCGCCCGAGCGTCGAGCTCGTCGAGCTCCCCGACAACCCGCACCGCACGGTCTTCACCGCTGCCCGGCGCTCCTCCGCCGGCCGTCCCGGTGTCGTCGCGTGCCGCGACGCGCTCGCCCGCGCGGTTCCGGCCGGTTCCCCTTTAAGCTCTGAAGCATGACCGACGCCGACGCCACCGCACCCGAGGAGACTCCGGAACCCACGCACGACGTGGTGATCGTGGGAGGCGGGCACAACGGCCTCACCGCCGCCGCCTATCTCGCCAAGGCGGGGCTGAGCGTGATCGTGCTCGAACGGCTGCAGAACACCGGCGGGGCGGCCGTGAGCGCACAGGCGTTCGACGGCGTCGGCGCGTGGCTCTCCCGCTACTCCTACCTCGTCAGCCTGCTGCCGCAGCGGATCATCGACGATCTCGGCCTGCGCATCTCCCTCGCGCGCCGCCGCTACTCCTCCTACACGCCGGTACCGGGCGCGCGCGACGGCTCCGGCCTGCTGATCGACAACACGGATGCCGCAGCGACCGCCCGCTCGTTCGCGAGCATCGGCGCCGCCGACGACACGGATGCGTTCGCCTCGGTCTACGAATCCACCGGCGAACTCGCGCGCGCCCTCTGGCCTACGGTCACCGAACCGCTCCTCACCCGGAGCGAGGCGAAGGCGCTGGTCGGCGACGACGAGCTGTGGAACGCCATCGTCGAGCGCCCGATCGGCGAGTTCATCGAGTCCAGGGTGTCGAACGACCTGGTGCGCGGCGTCGTCGCCACGGATGCCCTCATCGGCACCTTCGCGAGCGTCGACGACCCCGGGCTCGGCCAGAACCGCTGCTTCCTCTATCACGTGATCGGCGGCGGCACCGGCGCATGGGACGTGCCGATCGGCGGCATGGGCAGCGTCACCACCGAACTCGCGCGGGCCGCCCGCGAGGCCGGCGCGCGCATCGTGACCGGCGCCGAGGTGACGGCGATCGACCCGGACGGCACCGTGGATTATCGGCGCAAGAAGCACGAGCGGCGGGTGATCGGCCGCCACGTGCTGGCCAACGTCGCGCCCGAGGTGCTCGACGCGCTGCTCGGCGACGAGCGGGAGCCCGGGCGGCCGCACGCCGAGGGCGCCCAGGTGAAGGTGAATCTGCTTCTCGAGCGTCTCCCGCGTCTGCGGGACGAATCGGTCGATCCGGCCGCCGCATTCGGCGGAACCTTCCACATCAACGAGACCTACACACAGCTCGAGACCGCGTACGCGGGTGCGGTCCGCGGCGTGATGCCCGAGCTCATCCCGTGCGAGATCTACTGCCACTCGCTGACCGACCCGAGCATCCTGGACCCGGAGCTGGCCGCCGGCGGCGCGCAGACGATCACAGTGTTCGGGCTGCACACGCCCGACCGCTGGCTGAACGACGAGAACAACGACGCCACGCGCGAGCGGCTGCAGGCCGCCGTGCTGGCCTCGCTCAACTCCGTGCTCGCGGAACCGATCGAGGAGCTGCTGCTCACCGACGCCGACGGCAACCCTTGCATCGAGACCAAGACGACGCGCGACATCGAGCAGGCGCTCAACATGCCGGGCGGCAACATCTTCCACGGCCCGCTGTCGTGGCCGTTCGCCGAGGACGACGACGCGCTGTCGACGCCGGCCCAGCGCTGGGGCGTCGCGACGCGGCACGAGCGCATCCTGCTCTGCGGATCCGGTGCGCGACGGGGCGGCGCGGTCAGCGGCATCGGCGGGCACAACGCGGCCATGGCGGTGCTCGAATCCTGAGCGCGAGACCCGCCGAATCCTGAGCGCGAGGTCAGTGCGGGCCATCCGCCCCTGAGAACCCTCGCACGCCCTCTGCCCTTATCGCGGAGACGTGACTAGTGTGAGGATTCAGCGGGAGGTTCATCATGATGCCGCAACCAACAGGTCGCCTCGTTCGCAAAGACGACGGGGTCTACGTGGTCCTCGACAGGATCTTCAAGGCGCCGATCGAAGACGTGTGGTCGTACTTCACCCGTTCTCCGCGACTCGCCGAATGGGTGGGCGAGTACACCGGGCTCCCCTCCACCGGAGCCGTGCGGTTCCGGATGACCGCCGAAGGCGACGACGCTCCGTGGGAGAACGTCTCCATCCTCGAGTGCGTCGCGCCGCACAAGTTCGCGGCCGACGTCGGTCCGGCCGGCGACTCGTGGCGGATGTACTGGCACCTCACCGAGTCGAGCGGTCACACGACGCTGACCTTCGCGCAGCGACTCCGGTCGCTCACCGAGGAGGCGGACGTCGGCGTCGGCTGGGACTACTACCTCGACCGGCTGATCGCCGCGCGCGCCGGCCGCCCGATGCCGGACTGGAACGACTACCACCCGGCGATGCTGGAGCACTACCAGAACCTGTGCCGCGAGCTCGACAAGGACATCCGGGTCGAGCACGCGACCCTGCATGCGGTGGAGCAGGAACGGAACGGCACCGCGGGCTGACCCGCCTGCGCAGGCACCACCTACGATCGAGTCCGAACTTGTTGCACTCGTAAGGGGCGTGTCGCACGCAACAAGTTCGGACTCGATCGCGGGTGGGGAACTCCGGTCAGTGCCAGCGGTGATCCTGCAGCGTCACCCGCGGCCCGCGTCGCGTGAAGCGATGCCCGCTCGCCAGGATCAGCCGGATCACCCGCTGCCGCTGGCCAGCCCAGGGCTCGAGCAGTTCGAGCATGCCGTCGTCGTCGACGCGGCGGCCGATCAGCGCCTCCCCCACGTAGTGTGCGAGATGGTAGTCGCCGACGCTCACCGCGTCCGGGTCGGCGTGCGTGCGTTGCAGCGTCTCCGCGGCCGTCCACACGCCGATGCCCGTCACCGTGCGCAGCGCTCGGGCGGCATCCGGCAGCGTGGCCGCCCGATCCGCCGCCCGCTCCAGTGACCCCGACACGGCGAGCGCCGACATCACGGTGCGCGCGCGGCCGGGGTCGACGCCCGCCCGGTGCCACTCCCACGACGGGATGCCCCGCCACTGCGCCACGGTCGGCACCACGCGGAGCTCGGCGGGAGCCGGTCCTGACGCCGGCTCGCCGTACCAGCGGATCAGCCGCGCCCATGAGTTGTACGCCTCGAGGCTGGTCACGCGCTGCTCGATGATCGCCGGGATGAGCGCCTCGATCAGGCGCCCGGTGCGCGTGAGACGCAGGCCCGGGTTGCGGCGGCGGCTGTCGTGCAGCAACGGCGTGCCCCGCACGTCCAGCGAGCTCCAGTCGTCGTCGCGGCCGAGCAGTCCGGGCACCGCGTCGATCGCCCACTCCGCGCCGTCACCCCAGGCTGCCGCCGCGATGGAACCGTCGGCCGCCGGGTACCGGATGCGCACCGTCGCCGACCCCGCCGGCGTGCGGAAGGTGCGCCACACCCCGAGCGCATCCCAGATGGTCGTCGGATCGTAGGGACCGCGGCCGATGATGCCGAGGGTCGCCCGCACGTCCACCGGATCGCGCGGCGCGTAGACGGTGGACGCATCCGGAGGCTCGGGCGTCGCTGACGACGTCGCCCGGAACCCGGGAGAGGACGGCGTCACGGTGGTCATGCTGGAATCGTACGTCAGCCGACCGACCGCGCCCTGGGCTCTTCCGCCATGTCGGTGCCCTCCTCTACCCTCGCCCCATGGGGAAATCACTGACACAGGAATCGATCGCGCAGCTGCGCGACGCCATCGGGGGCACTGTCTATCTGCGCGGGGACGAGGGCCTCGCGGCCGAAGTGGCCTGCTTCAACCCGGTCATCCGGCATGATCCGGATGTCGTGGTCGCGGTCACGTCCGACGCCGACATCGCCGAGGCTCTGCGTTTCGCGCGCGAGCACGGGCTCGGCGTGCGCATCCAGGCCACCGGGCACGGCGCGGAGACGCCGATCACCGACGGACTCATCATCTCGACCCGCGCACTCGACTCGCTCGAGATCGATCCGGATGCGCGGCTCGCCCGCATCGGCGCCGGCGTGCGCTGGGCTCCGGTCATCACTGCCGCAGCCGAGTTCGGCCTGGTGCCGGTCACGGGATCGTCCACGAGCGTGGGAGCGGTCGGCTACACGCTCGGTGGCGGCCTCGGGCCGCTCGCCCGCAGCCACGGTTTCACCGCCGACTGGGTGCGCGCGTTCCGCGTGGTCACCGCCGACGGCGAGGTCGTCACGGCCGATGGCGCGACCAACCCGGAGCTGTTCTGGGCGCTCCGCGGGGGCAAGGGCGGCCTGGGGGTCGTCACGGAGATGACGCTCGAGCTCGTTCCCCTGCGCACGCTTTACGGGGGCAGCCTCTTCTTCGACGGCGACGCGGTCGAGCAGGCCTTCCAGTCGTGGATCGACTGGTCGGCGGCGCTGCCCGTCGAGGCGACGACCTCGGCGGTCTTCCTTCACGTGCCCGACATGGAAGGCCCGCCCCCGCCACTGCGCGGGCACTTCGTGTTCAGCGTGCGGTTCGCGTATCCGGGCGACCCGGCGGAAGGCGAGCGGCTCATCGCTCCGCTGCGTGCGGCGGCACCCGTGTACCTCGACTTCGTGGCCGAGATGCCGACCACCGCGATCGCGACCATCCACAACGACCCCGAGGCGGGTGCGCCCAGCTGGATCCGCGGCCTGATGCTGGACTCCTTCGATCAGGACACCGGCCGGGCCCTCTTCGAGCTGGTCACTCCGGCCTCGGGTTCGCCGTTCCTCGCGGTGGAGATCCGCCAGCTGGGCGGAGCGACCAGCCGCGACCCGGAGGAAGGCACCGCCGTCGGCGGCCGCGACAGCCTCTACACGCTGTCGACGCTCGCGGCGGATCCCGGCACCTTCGCCGAGCTCGCTCCCGAGCGCGCCGCCCTGATCACGGAGGCCGTGAGCGACCGGGTCTCCGCCATCACCAACGTGAACTGGTCGGCGGGGCTCGTGGACAGGGCGGCGTTCGAGAAGACCTGGCCACCGGCAGTGCTGGACCGGCTGGCGGCGGTGCGCGCGGAGTGGGATCCGCAGGGCGTGTTCGCCTTCGAACCGCGGTAGCCGACCCTTCGGGACCGGCGTTCGCTTCCAGGCCGGCGTCCGCTTCGGGACAGGCGTCCGCTAGCGGGCGCCGGTCTCAGTCCGCCCAGACGCTGGGCGCTTCGGCGCGCGTCGACGGGAGCGCCGCACGGCCGCCCCATTCGAGCAGCCACGCGGGAACGCTGACGTCCGTCGGTGCCGTGCCGACGGCCTCCAGCAGTTCCTCGTTCGTGACGATGCCGCCGCCGCGCTTGAGGAATCGGCCTCGGATGAACGCCTGCGTGTAGATCTCGCCATCGACGGTGAACCGCTGCTCGACGTAGACCGCCCGCTCGTCGAAGCCGAGGATGCGCGACTCGACGACGAACGGCTGCCACAGCTCCAGCGACTTGCGGAACGAGATCGTCTCCGACGCCACGACGGGGTACCAGCCGCGCATCTTGAAGATCGCCCACACCCCGTTGCGGGTGAGCAGGTCGAACCGTCCGATGTCGGCGATGGAGAGATATACGCCGTTGTTCATGTGCTTCAGGATGTCGAGATCCGTCGGCAGTACGCGGAACTTCGTACGCGCGACGTCCCAGTGTCCCAGTCGTGCGCCGAACCGCGAGATCAGCGCGTGAAGCATCGTTCGAAAGATCATGTGCACGCGGTCATGCTAGCCAGCCGCCAACGGACTCTCACTTCCGTTGTGGACAGCCTCCAATCCGAGCGGCGCGGGGCCGCGAGCCGGTTGTAGCTCCGGAGACGTGGCGCACGACCTAGCGCGCGAGTGGCACCTCGACGATGCTGACGCCGGCCGGCGGCGCGGAGAGCGCCTGGTCGAGCTCGCCCTTGGTGCGCACGACGCGGTGGTCCCAGCCGTACGCCGCGGCGAGCGCGGCGACATCCACGTGTTGCGGCGTGTACAGCACCCGCTCGAAGGCTGTGGCGGGCGCGCTCTTCGCGACCTCGAGCCCATCGAAGATCGTTCCGCCGCCGTCGTTGCCCACGACCACCTGCAGGTGCGGGCGCCACTCGCCCTCGCCGATGAGTAGGGCGCCGACGTCGTGCAGCAGCGTCAGGTCCCCCATCAGCACGCGCGTCAC
The DNA here is from genome assembly GCF_056394405.1 of Leifsonia sp. 10N434. NCBI lineage: Bacteria > Bacillati > Actinomycetota > Actinomycetes > Micrococcales > Microbacteriaceae > Leifsonia > Leifsonia sp. 10N434. The sequence continues at coordinate 733,593 of NZ_JBFTHV010000001.1, forward strand.
GCCCGAGGGGGTCCCCGTCTGTTCTGCAGACGCCTGGCTTGCGATCGCCACGCCGAGTGCGGTGGCGATCGTGCCGTCGATCCCGGCGAGCCCACGGTTCGCGTGCACCCGCAGCTTCTTGCCGGGGACGATCCGGTCGGCATCCCGGATGAGGCGGGATGCCCCGAAGACGAGACGGTCGTGCGGCCAGGTGTAGCGCCACAGGGCCTCGGCGAGCAGCGGACGCGTGATGGGCACGCGCACCGCCGCGAGCTCGGCCTTGGCGAAGGCGAGCGCGTCGGAAGGATCGAACGAGCGCGCCTTGTCGACGTCGGGCGCGGCGGCTCCCGGATCCGCCGCGAGCTCGGCGGCCTCGATCAGCCGTCTGCTCGCGAACACCCAGCTCCCCACCCAGGCACGTGCCTCCGGCGATCGCGGGTCGGCCGTCGGAGGAACGGTCACACCGCCGACGATCTGCGCGCGGTGCGCCGGGTTGTACGCCTGCTCGCCGCGCGGCGCGACGACGACGACCTCGACGTCGTCGCGCATGAGCAGTGCCGGAACCTCACGGCTAAGGGTCGGATGCCCGAAGACGACGGCGCGTTCGACGCGGTCGCCGAAGCCCTCCTCGCGAAGCAGCTCCCGGTAGGCCACGACGAGGTTCGGCCCGAAGTGGGCGCCGCTCGAGACCTCCGCGATCAGCGGGTAGCCGCCCGCGCGTGCGAACGACTCGGCGACCTCGCCGGCGTCCGCCCCGGCCACGACGACCGTGAGCGGACCGTCGGCAAGAGGCAGGATGTCCCGGCCGAGCGCATCCGGGCCCGCCGTCGACGGCACGGTTCCCGGTTGCGCGATGTCGATCGATGGAACCGCGACCGAGAGCGGGTCGCGCAGCGCGAGGTTGATGTGCACGGGCCCCGGATCGGCGGAATCGGCACCGACCGCGGTGCTCACGGCGGTTCGCGCGAGAGCCTCCGCCGTCGCGCGCTCGTCGGCGCTCCCCTCCGGCGCGGGGACGTCGATCTCCCAGCGCGCGGCGTCCGCGTAGATTCCGGGCTGCTGTGTCGTCTGATTGGCCCGGATGCCGCGGAGCTCCGCGGGCCTGTCGGACGTCAGGACGACCAGCGGGATGCCGGACTCGTGCGCCTCGAGCACCGCCGGGTGCAGGTTCGCGGTCGCGGTGCCGCTCGTGGTGATCACGACGGCGGGCGCGCCGCTCTCCCGCGCGAGGCCGAGCGCGAGGAAGCCGGAGACACGTTCGTCGATGCGCACGTGCAGTCGGATCGCCCCGGAGCGCTCCAACTCGGCGGCCGTGAGAGCCAGCGCCTGGGAGCGGGAGCCCGGGCTGACGACGATGTCGCGCACGCCGGCAGTGACCAGCGCACTCAGCAGGGCGATCGAGTAGTCGGTGGCCGGGTTGCCCGTCAGAGGAAGGCCGTCGTCCACCTGCGCTCCGGGACGTCCCGTCGCCGCTGTCGTGTCAGACGTCTCGGTGTCGGCCTCAGCCATCCCGGCGGCCGGTTTGGTCGTTGTCGGGTCCGTTGTCGTCGAGGTCAGCGAGTTCCTTCTCGAGCTGCCGGATGCGCTCCTCCTGGTCGCGGTCCTGCGCGAGGCGCTTCAGGAACTGCGGGTCGTCATCCGGCGCGACGATGCGTCGACCGCCGGAACTGCTGCGGCGCCCCCGGCCGACCAGGAACCACAGGGCTCCGCCGATCACCGGGAACAGGATGATGATGAGAAGCCACACGGGCTTGGGAAGGCCACGCACTCGAGAGCGGTCGAAAAAGGCGCAGTCTGCCACGGAATAGATGTAAAACACCGCGGCGGCGACGCCGAGGACTATCCAGAGGCGAACCATGTGTCAATCGTAACTCTCAGAGAGTGTCTCTAAGCTGGGAGGGTGAAAGGCATTCCCTCGTGGATCACATACTCAGTGCTCCGTCTACTGCTGTTCGTGGTCCCGCTCGTGATTCTCCTGGTGCTGCGCATCGAGGCGTGGATCGCCGTCGTCGCGGCGGCGCTGATCGGGCTCTGCCTCTCCTACATCTTCCTGCGGAAGTCGCGCAACGCGGTGGCGACCGATCTGTATGCCGCCCGTCACCGCGACAAGCCCGCGACGACGGTCGACGACGACGTCGAGGATGCGGCGATCGACTCCTCCGAAGCGGCGACCCCGCGCACGAAGCCGCACGACACCACGGCCTGATCGCCGCGTCTCCGGCCTGCGCCGGCGCCTCGCAGGGCTAGAACGCGAAGGCGCAGCCGAGCGCGATCGCGACGAGCAGCCCGGTGAGGCTGGTCAGCTGCAGCGCCGTCACGAGCTCGCGCGGGGTCTTGGCGAACAGCGTGATCGCGCACGCCGGCAGCGCCGCGAGCAGGGCGAAGAAGCCCAGCCAGGCGATCGGGTACAGCAGCGCGAGCACGGCCAGGATCGCGAACGGCACCAGCAGGAACACGCAGAACACGATGCGCGAGGCCATGTTTCCGAGCACGACCGCGAGCGTGTGCTTGCCGGCCTGCTTGTCGGGCTCGATGTCGCGGATGTTGTTGACCATCAGCACCGCGCAGGCGATGAGACCGGCGATGACCGCTCCGAACCACGCCTCCTGGTTGACGACGCCCGCGAGGAGGAAGGTCGTACCTGCCGTCGCGACCAGCCCGAAGAAGACGAACACGAAGACCTCGCCGAGGCCGTAATAGCCGTAGGGTCGCTTGCCTCCGGTGTAGAACCACGCGGCCGCGATGGCCGCTGCGCCCACGAGGAGCAGCCACCACTGCTGAGTGAGGATCACCAGGATGAGGCCGGCGACGGCACCGAGACCGAAGAAGACGAGCGCCACGGTGAGCACACGCTTGGGCGTGGCGCGGCCCGATCCCGTGAGCCGGCTCGGGCCGACACGGAACGCGTCGGTACCGCGGATGCCGTCCGAGTAGTCGTTGGCGTAGTTGACGCCGATCTGCAGGAAGACCGCGACCGCCAGGCAGAGCAGCCCGCGCACGGGGTGCCAGATGCCCGGCCCGTCGGCGAGCTTGGCCGCGCCGACACCGATGATGACGGGCGCGATCGCGAGCGGGAGGGTGCGCAGGCGGGCGCCAGCGATCCAATCGGATGCGGTGGCCGGCTTGACCTTCGTCTTGGACGCGCCGGGACGGCCGCTCCTGCCCTTCGAGCGCTTCTGGGCAGCAGACATCCTCTGCATCTTCGGCTTGTTCTGGCTCATCACACTGCGAATTGTAACGACATCCGCTATGCCTTCCCGTCCACGGCGAGCGCCACGGCGGCTCGTGCGATGGCGACGCGATCGGGCTTGCCGCTGCTGAGGTGCGGCAGCTCCCCGAGTTCGACGATGCCCGCCGGGGCGGCAGCTCGTCCCACACTCTCGGAGACGAACGCGCGCAGCTGTGCCAGCGTCATCGCGGGGCGGCTGCCGACGGCGACCAATGGCACCTGGCCCCACTCCGCGTCGGGCGCGGCCACGACGACCGCGTGCTCGAATCCCTCGACCGAGCGAACCGCCCGTTCCACCGCGTCGAGCAACACCTTCTCGCCGCCGGAGATGATGACGTTGTCGGCGCGGCCGAGCACCGTCACCCGGCCGTCGGACCCGACCCGCCCGAGGTCTCCCGTGCGATACCACCGGTGTCCGTCCGCCTCGTGGAAAGCCGCGGCCGTGCGGGCCTGGTCACCGAGATAACCTTCGGCCAGCACCGGGCCGCCGATCTCGAGCGCGCCCTCGACCTCGCGCACGACCGTGGAACCGATCGGCACGCCGTCGTACACGCAGCCGCCGGCGGTCTCGCTCGACCCGTAGGTCCCGATCACTCGTGCTCCCACGGCGACGGCCCGCTCGCGCAGCGTCTCGCTGAGCGCTTGGCCACCGACCAGGATGCCGTCGAACCGTCGGACCGCGTCCGCCACCTCGCGGTCACCAGCTTCGGCGGCCTCGATCAGGCGGCCGAGCTGCACGGGTACGAGCGACACGAACCGCAGGTCGTGGGTGAGGGCAGCGGCGAGCGCCGCGAATCGCCTCGGATCGAAGTGTCCGCTTCCGTAGACGATCGGCTCCGTCTCGGCAGCGATCGAGCGCACGAGCACCTGGGCACCGGCCACGTAGTGCGCCGGCAGCGCGAGCAGCCACTGCCCCTGGCCACCCATCGCGCCCGCCGAGGCCGCCGCACTGGCGAGCAGTGCGTCCGCCGACAGGGCGACCCGCTTGGGAACCCCCGTGGACCCGGACGTCTCGATCACCAGCGCAACGTTCTGCGGGACGGTCTCCCCGGGGGCCGGCCACGACTCCGTGGTACCGGCCGACGCCGCATCGCGCGGAACCACCGCCGGCCCTCCGCCGCCCAGCGCCTCGCGCAGCGCACGGAAGATCTCATCGGGACGGTCGGACGGAAGCGCCAGGAGCGGCCGCGTCATCGGAGCGCCGCTGCGTCTACTACGGCTCCGCTCACGACGGCCGAGCTCAGTACTGCCACGGGAACGCCGACCAGTCCGGTTCGCGCTTCTCGAGGAAGGCGTCGCGACCCTCCACCGCCTCGTCCGATGCGTATGCCAGGCGCGTCGCCTCGCCCGCGAACACCTGCTGGCCGACCATCCCGTCGTCGACGGCGTTGAACGCGAACTTGAGCATGCGGATCGCCGTGGGCGACTTGGTGAGGATCTCGTTCGCCCAGGCGAGCGCCGTCGACTCGAGCTCGGCGTGCGGCACGACCGCGTTCACCGCGCCCATTTCGTACGCCCGCTGGGCCGAGTACTCCTGCGCCAGGAAGAAGACCTCGCGTGCGAGCTTCTGCCCGATCTGACGCGCGAAGTAGGCGCTGCCGTACCCGCCGTCGAACGAACCGACGTCGGCATCCGTCTGCTTGAACCTGCCGTGCTCCGCACTCGCGATCGTGAGATCGCAGACCACGTGGAGCGAGTGACCGCCGCCGGCCGCCCACCCGGGCACCACCGCGATCACGACCTTGGGCATGAAGCGGATGAGACGCTGCACCTCCAGGATGTGCAGCCGCCCGCTCCGTGCGGTGTCGATACCCGAGGCCGTCTCCCCCTCGGCGTACTTGTAGCCGTCCCGGCCGCGGATGCGCTGATCGCCGCCCGAGCAGAACGCCCAACCGCCGTCTTTCGGGCTGGGCCCGTTGCCCGTGAGCAGCACCACGCCGATGCGCGGATTGGTGCGCGCGTCTTCGAGAGCGGCGTACAACTCGTCGACCGTATGGGGCCGGAACGCATTGCGCACCTCCGGCCGGTTGAACGCCACACGCGCCACCCGTCCCGCGAGATCGTGGTGGTACGTGACGTCGGTGAGCGCCTCGAAGCCGGGGACCTCACGCCACGCGCTCGCGTCGAAGATGTCTGATACTGCCTGTGCCATACGTCCAGACTACGGTTCGGCGCCGGACACCGGATCGGAGCGTGCCACACTTGTGGAATGTTGCCCGACCTGGCCGACCTGTTGAGGACCGCACGCGTCGTCTCGCTTCCGATGAACTCCCGTTTCCGCGGCATCACCGTCCGCGAGGCGGTGCTCTTCGAGGGCCCGCAGGGCTGGACCGAGTTCTCGCCCTTCGTCGAGTACGGCGACGCCGAGGCCGCCGCCTGGCTTCACGCCGCGATCGACTTCGGCTGGCATCCCGCTCCCACTCCGCTACGCTCCGCGATCCCGGTCAACGCGACGGTTCCCGCGGTCCCCGCGCGCGAGGTGGCCGCCGTCCTCGGCCGCTACCCGGGCGCACGCACGGCGAAGGTGAAGGTGGCCGAGCCCGGCCAGACACTCGCCGACGACGTCGAGCGCGTGCGAGCGGTGCGCGAGCTCCTCGGCCCGGAGGGACGCATCCGGATCGACGCGAACGCCCTCTGGAACGTCGACGAGGCCGAGCACGCCATCCACGCGCTGGCCCCGTTCGACCTCGAGTACGTCGAGCAGCCGTGCGCCACCGTCGACGAACTGGCCGACATCCGGCGTCGCACCAAGTACATGGGGGTGCCGATCGCCGCCGACGAGAGCGTGCGCAAGGCGAGCGATCCCCTCGCCGTCGCGCGGGCCGGCGCCGCCGACCTCCTGATCGTGAAGGCCCAGCCGCTCGGCGGCATCCACGCAGCACTCCGTATCATCGCCGACGCCGGCCTGCCGGTGGTCGTCTCCAGCGCGATCGACACCTCCGTCGGCATCGCCATGGGCGCCCACCTGGCGGCAGCGATCCCCGAGCTGGAGTTCGACTGCGGGCTCGGCACGGTCGCGATGTTCGTGCAGGACGTCGCCGACGAACCCCTGCTCCCGGTCGACGGCGCTATCCCGGTGACACGACCGACGGTCTCGGATGCGCGCCTCGACGCCCTCGCCGCAGACGAAGACCGCCGCGAGTGGTGGCTGGACCGCATCCGGCGCTGTTACCGCGTCGTGGAGCACGCCACCGCGCTCTGAGACCGAGCGCTCAGGAGTAGAGGCGTTCCGGGACCTCGAGCCCGTAGATCGCCCGGCCGGAGTTCCAGATCACGGCGCAGGCGGCGCGCAGCAGGTCGAGCTCGGAGTGCCCATCGCTGACGATCTGCACGTCGTTGCCGGCGATGCGCACGGTCGATGAGCCCACCGTCGCCGACGAGCCGTCCTTCGAGAACGTCGTCTCCGGATACGGCTCGGAGAGTCCGCGGAGATCGGCCAGGATGTAACGCGGCCGTGATCCGGCATCGGCGGCGATCAGCTGCTTGGCACCGTCGACGCCCGTCAGCACGAGCACCGAGTCGATCTCGGCCCGGTTCGCGCCCAGGATGTCGGTGTCCAGACGGTCCCCGATGAAGAGCGGCTTGCTCGCGCCGAAGCGAGCGATCGCCTCGTCGAAGATCGCCACCTCCGGCTTGCCGGCGACGAGCGGGAGCCTGCCGACCGCAGTGTGGACGGCCGAGACGAGCGTTCCGTTGCCGGGGGCGATCCCGCGCGCGACGGGGATCGTCCAGTCGGTGTTGGTCGCGACCCAGGGCCGCTGCTCCTCCGTGCGATCCTGCAGTGCGAACGCGGCTTCTGCGAGCTGGGTCCAGCCGACCTCCGGCGCGAATCCCTGGATGACCGCGGCAGGATCGTCGTCGGCCGAGCGGGTGACCGTGAAGCCGCCCTTCTGCACCTCGTCGACCAGCCCGTCGCCGCCGATGACCAGGATGCGCGACCCCGGCTCCACATGCTGCGCCAGCAGGCGCACCGCGGCCTGCGGGGAGGTCACGACGTCCGACGGCTCGACGTGAAGGCCGAGGTCGGTGAGGTGCCCGGCGACCGAAGCGTCGGTGCGCGAGGCGTTATTCGTGATGTAGCCGACGCGCACGGACTCCGCGGCCGCGTTCAGGCTCTCGACCGCGTGCGGGATGGCGTGCGGACCTTTGTACACGACGCCGTCGAGGTCCGCCAGCACCAGGTCGACTCCGTCCAGCGGGGTCATCGTCTTAGCGCTCCGCCGGAACAGTGCCATCGTCGGTGTCGTCCTCGTCCTCGTCCTGGTTCTCGTTCTCGTTCTCGTCCGCGTCGCCCTCAGCGTCGAGGTCGGCTTCGGTCTCCACTTCGACATCCGCGTCGAGCTCCGCTTCGACGTCCGCATCCAGGTCAGCGTCGTCTTCGAGCTCGACGATGACGTCGGCATCGTGATCGATCGTGTCGGCGTCGCCGATGGAGACGCTGTCTTCGCCATCGACGTCGAACTCGTACTCCTCCTCGACGATGTCGATCGTCTCGTGCTCGTCGACGGTGAGCGCCGCGCCGATCGCTTCGTCGGCACGGGCGGCACGCTCGCGCCACGACTCCGCCTGCTCTGCGCGACCGAGCTCGTCGAGCACATCGGCGTAGGCATGGAAGAGATCCGGACTCCAGCTGAACGCCCGGTTCGGGTCCAGCTGCGGGATCTCGAGCTCGGCGAGGGCCGCATCGGTCTGGCCGAGGTCGAGCCGCGCACCGGACATCGCGATCGCGAGCGACACCTGCACGTCGTTCGGGAGGGTCGAGCGGTCCACGCTGCGGCCGAGCTCCAGCGCGCGGTCTGCGCGACCGACACCACGCTCGCTGTCGACCATCAGCGGAAGCTGGTCGTTCGACCCGGAGATCCGGCGATAGGTGCGCAGCTCCCGCAGGGCGAGAGCGAAGTCGCCGGTCGCGTATGCCGTGATCGCGAGAGTTTCCCGCACGACGCCGATCCGGCCCGCACGACGTGCGGCCGACATGGCATGCGCGTGCGCTTGCTCGGGGTCGTCCTCGATGAGGCGGGCGGCCATCACGAGATGCTGCGCGACCCAGTCGGCGTTCTCCTTGCTCAACGACTTCAGTTCGACGCGAGCGCCCTTGTCGAGATCGCGGGGCTCCACGCCCTCCGGGATCTCGGGATCGTCGTGGCGGGCCCGCACCGAACGCAGCTCGCGAGCCAGGCGCTCTTCCTCGGTCAGCTCGTACTCGGTTTCGCGGGCATCCCGATCGTTGCGTGCCGGCTTTCCGCCGCGCGTCCACAACTTCTCGTCGCGCGTACCCCGATTGCCCGGATGCCCGCCGCCCTGCCTCGAGGCCGGCTTGCTGTCCCGCGACCACTCGCGCTTCGCGCCGTCACGGTTCGCGCCATCCCGGTCTCCGCTGCGCGCGGCGCCACCGCGACTGCCGGTTCCGCCGCGGCGATCGCCGTCGCGTGAGGATCCACCCGCCGCATATCCGCGCCGCTCAGCGCCGCCACTGGACTGGCCATCGCGGCCATAGCCACGCGACTGACCGCCGCCGGCGCCCTGCCCATCGCGGCCGTACCCACGTGACTGGCCCTGCCCGGAGCCCTGGCCGTCGCGAGCGTAACCCCGCGACTGACTGCCGCCTTGGCCATCGCGGCTGTACCCCGAACGTGCGGGTCCACCGCGCTGGTCGTCGCGGCTGTACCCGCCGCGACCGCCGGATGCGCCCCCGGCCCTACCCGCACCGCCGGCGCCGTTCGCACTGTTCCCGCGGTAGCCGCCGCTCGTGCCGTCACGAGATCCGTCGCGACCGCTGTCGCGACTGCTGCCTCGACCGTCGTTGCGCGCGGGACGTCCATCGTTGCGCGGGGGACGTCCGTCGTTGCGCGGGGGCCGACGCTCTCCGTCGTTCCGTGGAGGACGACGGTCGCCGTCGTTGCGGCCGGCCGCGCCGTCCGGGCGCTGCGATGCGCGCCGTTCTTCGTGGTCGTCTGCCGGTGTTTCGCTCACGACTTCTCCTGTTGGGTGGCGGGCACAGCGTGCTCAGCCTACGACGTTGCTCTTCATGGATGTTCGGCGGGCCGCAGATCGCGGCACCCGAGCCGTTAAACGCGAAATGGCCACCCAACAATGGGTGGCCATTTCACAAAAGAAGTCCGGCGGTGTCCTACTCTCCCACAGGGTCCCCCCTGCAGTACCATCGGCGCAGAGAGTCTTAGCTTCCGGGTTCGGAATGTAACCGGGCGTTTCCCTCTCGCTATGGCCGCCGAAACACTATTGATGTATCAAAGTGAACGAACAATCATCACGATTGTTTCAGTTCTCGACCGTACATCGAGAACCACATAGTGGACGCAAGCAATCTCAGGCTCCTCATACCAGCCTTACAACAGTATGAAGATAGTGATTATCAAATTATCGGCTTATTAGTACCGGTCAGCTCCATGGGTCTTTAGTCCCCACTTCCACATCCGGCCTATCAACCCAGTAGTCTAGCTGGGAGCCTCTCGCCCGAAGGCATGGAAATCTCATCTCAAGGCCGGCTTCCCGCTTAGATGCTTTCAGCGGTTATCCATCCCGAACGTAGCTAATCAGCGGTGCTCTTGGCAGAACAACTGACACACCAGAGGTTCGTCCAACCCGGTCCTCTCGTACTAGGGTCAGATCCTTTCAAATTTCCTACGCGCGCAGCGGATAGGGACCGAACTGTCTCACGACGTTCTAAACCCAGCTCGCGTACCGCTTTAATGGGCGAACAGCCCAACCCTTGGGACCTACTCCAGCCCCAGGATGCGACGAGCCGACATCGAGGTGCCAAACCATGCCGTCGATATGGACTCTTGGGCAAGATCAGCCTGTTATCCCCGAGGTACCTTTTATCCGTTGAGCGACAGCGCTTCCACAAGCCACTGCCGGATCACTAGTCCCGACTTTCGTCCCTGCTCGACTTGTCAGTCTCACAGTCAAGCTCCCTTGTGCACTTACACTCGACACCTGATTGCCAACCAGGTTGAGGGAACCTTTGGGCGCCTCCGTTACTTTTTGGGAGGCAACCGCCCCAGTTAAACTACCCACCAGGCACTGTCCCTGAACCGGATTACGGTTCTAAGTTAGATATCCAGAGTGACCAGAGTGGTATTTCAACAATGACTCCACCTGAACTAGCGTCCAAGCTTCAAAGTCTCCCACCTATCCTACACAAGCCACACCGAACACCAATACCAAGCTGTAGTAAAGGTCACGGGGTCTTTCCGTCCTGCTGCGCGTAACGAGCATCTTTACTCGTAGTGCAATTTCGCCGAGTTCGCGGTTGAGACAGCTGGGAAGTCGTTACGCCATTCGTGCAGGTCGGAACTTACCCGACAAGGAATTTCGCTACCTTAGGATGGTTATAGTTACCACCGCCGTTTACTGGGGCTTAAATTCTGAGCTTCGCCGAAGCTAACCCTTCCTCTTAACCTTCCAGCACCGGGCAGGCGTCAGTCCGTATACATCGTCTTGCGACTTAGCACGGACCTGTGTTTTTAGTAAACAGTCGCTTCCCACTGGTCTCTGCGGCCTTCAAACGCTTCAGGAGTAAATCCCTACACGCCTCAGGCCCCCCTTCTCCCGAAGTTACGGGGGCATTTTGCCGAGTTCCTTAACCACGATTCTCTCGATCTCCTTGGTATTCTCTACCTGACCACCTGAGTCGGTTTGGGGTACGGGCGGCTGGAACCTCGCGTCGATGCTTTTCTTGGCAGCATAGGATCACCGATTTCGTCAATTAAGACTACCCATCGTGCCTGGCCCTATATGAGAGACGGATTTGCCTATCTCTCGGGTTACACACTTAGACCGGGACAACCATCGCCCGGCTCGGCTACCTTCCTGCGTCACACCTGTTAATACGCTAGCCGCACCAGCATAGGGTCGTGTGCTAGGCCCACTCGTCTAGGCCCGAAGGCTTCGATCAAGGGGATTCAGACACTTAGCATTACTGGATTAGCTTGGGCGGTTCTTCGCCGGTACGGGAATATCAACCCGTTGTCCATCGACTACGCCTGTCGGCCTCGCCTTAGGTCCCGACTTACCCAGGGCGGATTAGCCTGGCCCTGGAACCCTTGGTCTTTCGGAGGACGGGTTTCTCACCCGTCTTTCGCTACTCATGCCTGCATTCTCACTCGTGTGGCCTCCACGGCTGGTTTACACCGCCGCTTCGCTGGCCACACGACGCTCTCCTACCCATCAACACGGCTGGACCACGAAGGCCTACCAATAATGTCAATGCCACAACTTCGGTGGCGTGCTTGAGCCCCGTTACATTGTCGGCGCGGAATCACTTGACCAGTGAGCTATTACGCACTCTTTCAAGGGTGGCTGCTTCTAAGCCAACCTCCTGGTTGTCTGTGCAACTCCACATCCTTTCCCACTTAGCACGCGCTTTGGGACCTTAGTTGGTGGTCTGGGTTGTTTCCCTCTCGACGATGAAGCTTATCCCCCACCGTCTCACTGCTGCGCTCTCACTTACCGGCATTCGGAGTTTGGCTGACGTCAGTAACCTTTTGGGGCCCATCGGCCATCCAGTAGCTCTACCTCCGGCAAGAAACACGCAACGCTGCACCTAAATGCATTTCGGAGAGAACCAGCTATCACGAAGTTTGATTGGCCTTTCACCCCTATCCACAGCTCATCCCCTCAGTTTTCAACCTAAGTGGGTTCGGTCCTCCACGACGTCTTACCGTCGCTTCAACCTGGCCATGGATAGATCACTTCGCTTCGGGTCTAGGACATGCGACTGAATCGCCCTATTCAGACTCGCTTTCGCTACGGCTACCCCTCACGGGTTAACCTCGCCACATATCGCTAACTCGCAGGCTCATTCTTCAAAAGGCACGCTGTCACCCCTACAAGGAGGCTCCAACGGTTTGTAAGCAAACGGTTTCAGGTACTATTTCACTCCCCTCCCGGGGTACTTTTCACCTTTCCCTCACGGTACTTGTCCGCTATCGGTCATCTGGGAGTATTTAGGCTTATCAGGTGGTCCTGACAGATTCACACGGGATTTCTCGGGCCCCGTGCTACTTGGGATACTCTTCGCGCCATTGGAACATTTCGACTACGGGGTTGGCACCCTCTATGACTGGCCTTTCAATGCCATTCGTCTATATTCCTTTGTAACGCTCGCTGTTCGGCAGAATCAGCAGAAAAGTCCCGCAACCCCGACCATGCAACGCCTGCCGGCTATCACACATGATCGGTTTAGCCTCTTCCGGTTTCGCTCGCCACTACTAACGGAATCGCTTTTGCTTTCTCTTCCTGTGGGTACTGAGATGTTTCACTTCCCCACGTTCCCTCTACCCGCCCTATATATTCAGGCGGGAGTCACTGGGTCACCTTACGGGCCCAGCGGGGTTTCCCCATTCGGAAATCCTCGGATCAAAGTTCGTTTATCAACTCCCCGAGGCTTATCGCAGATTACTACGTCCTTCTTCGGCTCCAGATGCCAAGGCATCCACCGTTTGCTCTTAGAAATTTGAAATCACATGAGTTTGAATCGATTCTTCGCACCTCTAAAAGAGGTGCAGGAAAAATTGACCAATGATCTAAATAAATCAGATCTTTGTGATCCGAGACTCGCCAGCCGAAACCGGCTCGACTCGAATCTAAGATGCTCGCGTCCACTGTGTAGTTCTCAAAGTACGGGCGGTACCTTTTCTGCCGGCTCGAGTTATGAGCGACAAGAAAAGGTCCAGAGGTCCAGTTCTCATCCGAGTGGATGAGGTCCGGTCCCTCAGGACCCAACAGCGTGCATGTGCGGTTCTTAGTTGCTCGATGCTTTCCAACTCCGAAGAGCGTACTGACGTCGAGCCTTTCAGCTCCGCACCAATGTCAATGTTCCACCCATGAGCTACCGGCGAGAACGTGTGTCTCGATCCGGCGCCTGGACACTCCGAAGAGTGCCAGATGCTCCTTAGAAAGGAGGTGATCCAGCCGCACCTTCCGGTACGGCTACCTTGTTACGACTTAGTCCTAATCACCGATCCCACCTTCGACGGCTCCTTCCACAAGGGTTAGGCCACCGGCTTCGGGTGTTACCGACTTTCATGACTTGACGGGCGGTGTGTACAAGGCCCGGGAACGTATTCACCGCAGCGTTGCTGATCTGCGATTACTAGCGACTCCGACTTCATGAGGTCGAGTTGCAGACCTCAATCCGAACTGAGACCGGCTTTTTGGGATTCGCTCCACCTTACGGTATTGCAGCCCTTTGTACCGGCCATTGTAGCATGCGTGAAGCCCAAGACATAAGGGGCATGATGATTTGACGTCATCCCCACCTTCCTCCGAGTTGACCCCGGCAGTCTCCTATGAGTTCCCACCATTACGTGCTGGCAACATAGAACGAGGGTTGCGCTCGTTGCGGGACTTAACCCAACATCTCACGACACGAGCTGACGACAACCATGCACCACCTGTTTACGAGTGTCCAAAGAGTTGACCATTTCTGGCCCGTTCTCGTATATGTCAAGTCTTGGTAAGGTTCTTCGCGTTGCATCGAATTAATCCGCATGCTCCGCCGCTTGTGCGGGCCCCCGTCAATTCCTTTGAGTTTTAGCCTTGCGGCCGTACTCCCCAGGCGGGGAACTTAATGCGTTAGCTGCGACACGGAGACCGTGGAATGGTCCCCACATCTAGTTCCCAACGTTTACGGCGTGGACTACCAGGGTATCTAATCCTGTTCGCTCCCCACGCTTTCGCTCCTCAGCGTCAGTTACGGCCCAGAGATCTGCCTTCGCCATCGGTGTTCCTCCTGATATCTGCGCATTCCACCGCTACACCAGGAATTCCAATCTCCCCTACCGCACTCTAGTCTGCCCGTACCCACTGCAGGCCCGAGGTTGAGCCTCGGGATTTCACAGCAGACGCGACAAACCGCCTACGAGCTCTTTACGCCCAATAATTCCGGACAACGCTTGCACCCTACGTATTACCGCGGCTGCTGGCACGTAGTTAGCCGGTGCTTTTTCTGCAGGTACCGTCACTTTCGCTTCTTCCCTACTAAAAGAGGTTTACAACCCGAAGGCCGTCGTCCCTCACGCGGCGTTGCTGCATCAGGCTTGCGCCCATTGTGCAATATTCCCCACTGCTGCCTCCCGTAGGAGTCTGGGCCGTGTCTCAGTCCCAGTGTGGCCGGTCACCCTCTCAGGCCGGCTACCCGTCGTAGGCTTGGTGGGCCGTTACCTCACCAACTACCTGATAGGCCGCGAGTCCATCCTTGACCGAAATTCTTTCCACGTACAGGAGATGCCTCCGTACGTCATATCCGGTATTAGCTTCCGTTTCCGGAGGTTATCCCAGAGTCAAGGGCAGGTTACTCACGTGTTACTCACCCGTTCGCCACTAATCCCCAAGAGCAAGCTCCTGGTTCATCGTTCGACTTGCATGTGTTAAGCACGCCGCCAGCGTTCGTCCTGAGCCAGGATCAAACTCTCCGTAAATGTTTAGCTCCACAGTCGCAAGCGACTGGGAAACATTGTGCGAGAAGCGGATCGGAATTGATCTGTTCTTCCCGCGAGTTGATCTGACTAGTTTCGAATATCTACTGACATTCTGTTCTAATCCAAAGGAATCTCGCTTGTCTCCGAAGAGTCAAGCCGAGGTTATTTGGCATTTGACATTGTGCACGCTGTTGAGTTCTCAAGGATCGGACGCTCCCAGTTTCTGACCTCCCGGCCGTCTCTCTGGGGCAACTTCTCTACCTTACCACTCTCAGTCAGTTTGTCAAGTCGACCGTTTCGCGTTCTCCCGGCGGCCCTTTCTGGACGCAACCGCTTCACACGATCCGAGTCGGTTAGACCTGCTCAGTGAGTGGGGTTTATATCCTAAGCATTTCGGGCGCTCTCAATCAAGTTGAGATTTGCCGTTAGGCTAAGGATTCGGTCCCGCTTGAGGCCGGGGAGCTCTTCGGCTCTCCCGCACCTTTGGGGTGACAAGTAAGTACTTTACGCAGGTCCCCAGGGGCTCGCAAATCCGGCTTGCAGCCCGGGCGTGTCGCACCCCGACTTCCGCGTGATTCCGCGGATCCGCCCCCTTTCCCGGTCTCCAGCGCCGACATCAGCGCACGGCAGAGTGCCGTGCCGTCGGCGCCGGATTCTCTCCATAAGTTCCGGAATGCTCGAGCAACTCCCGCGGGTCCGCGCGGACGGGAGCTGCATCCCGCGAAAACAGAAAGCCCCTCGGATGCTGATGCACCGAGGGGCTTGCGTGTCGAACGTGTCGATCAGAGTCCGTGGATCACAGACCGGAGTACGCGTGAAGGCCTTTGAAGAACACGTTCACCACGCCGAAGTTGAACATCACGGCGGAGAAGCCGATGATCGCCAGCCAGGCGGAACGTGAACCGCGCCATCCGCGGGTCGCCCGCGCGTGGATGTAGCCGGCGTAGATCACCCAGATGATGAACGTCCAGACTTCCTTGGTGTCCCAGCCCCAATATCGGCCCCATGCCTTTTCCGCCCAGATCGCACCGGCGATGAGGGTGAACGTCCAGAAGATGAAGCCCACGATGTTCACGCGGTAGGCGAGGTTCTCGAGAGTCTTGGATCCCGGAAGGGTCGACAGGAACTTGAACTGCTGCGGCCGCGACTCCTCGATCTGCCGCTCGCGGCGCACTTGGAGCAGCTGCAGACCGGACAGCGCGAACCCGAGCGCGAAGAACGCGGTGCCGAGGATGGCCACCATGATGTGGATCACGAGCCAGTACGACTGGAGGGCCGGCGGGAGCGGGACCACCGGAACGTAGTACCGCACCGTCGCGATCATCAGCAGGATGCACACCAAGCCGAGCACGAAGGTGCCGAGGTACTTGAGATCCCAGCGCAGATTGACGAGCAGGAACACCCCGATGATCACGAGGGTGCCCGTCATCGAGAACTCCCACATGTTCGCCCACGGAACGCGGCCGGCGGCGATGCCCCGCAGGATCGTGGCGAACAGATGGAACGCGAACCCGACGATCGTGAGCACGAAGGCGGTGCGCATCGCGACCGATGCCGGTCCCCCGTTGGCGACCTCGTCTTCGACCCTCGACGTGATCCGTGAGCTGAGGCGGGTCAGCGTCGAGGTGCCCGAGCTGCCTCCCCCCTCGGCGGAGCCGACCGTCACCACTGTGGAGGCGCCCGATCCCTGCCGGGCGCCGACTTCCGCTCGCCGTGCGACAGCACTCGGGACCGCGGCGACTTCGTCGGCCGTGGCTCTCGCCCCGCGCCGGGCGAGGTCGAGGGCGAACGCGATGAACGCGAGCGCGTAGATCCCCATCGCCGCGTAGATGAACACGGTCGAGAGTTGAGCCAGTGTTTCGGTCACGTCAGTAAGCCTAAGTGTTTCGTCGGTCGGTGAGTACGGCGGAATGCTGATCCGCGATGTCGCGGATCGCGCCGAGCAGGTTGGGGTCTTCACCGCGGGCGAGGCCCGCGTATTCGAGGGTCACCGAACCGTCGGCGTTGTCGACGGCTTTGACCCAGATGCGACGGCGGGGAACGAACAGCGAGGTGAGCAGCCCGCCCAGGATGAGGATCGCGAACAGCAGCACCCAGCCCTGCGCCGGGTCGTGGTGGATGTCGAGGCCGATGAACCTCTTCACCCCGGTGACCTCGATCGAGCCGAGACCGTTCGGCAGCTGCACGGTCTGACCGGGCGCGATCTCGAGCGCCTTCTGCCCCGACTTCGCGCCGGCGGCCGCCACGGGCGTCATCTTGTCGGTGTTGAGGGTGTAGACGTTCTGCGGAACGCCGCTGTCCAGACCCAGGTCGCCGACATAGACGTTGAGGCTCACGAGCGGGTCGTTGAGCCCGGGTGACGTCGACGCCTTGGCCCCGGCGACCGAACTGTCGCCGACCGTCGGGTAGAAGAACCCGGTCATGCCGACCTGCTTGCTGAGGCCATCCGGGATCTTGATCACACCCTGCGACGTCAGGTTGACGTCGCCGGTCGGGCGGAAGACGACGTCGTCTTGGAAGACGACCTTGCCCTTGGCGTCGCGCACGGTGATCGACGGGGCGTAGCCGTTGCCGAGGAGGTAGGCGTTGGTGCCGCCGATCGCGAGCGGCTCGTTGACCTTGATCGTCTGCTTGCGCGGCGGAGATCCGGGTTCGGTCGTGGTGACGTGCGCGGTGTAGTCGATCGGCGTACCCAGGGCGTCTTTGTTCTTGGTCTCGTAGTTCACGTCGAGCCTGTCGACCTGGATCGAGAACGGCACCAGTGAGGAGCTGTTGAAGAACCGGCCGGGGTTGAACGAGTTGTACGACGTGATGCTGTTGACGAAGCTCTGGCCCTCCACGACGATCTTCTGCCCCGTGAAGCCGAAGCCGCCGCCGAGCCCGACCGCGAGGAGGACGCCGAGCAGCGCGATGTGGAAGACGAGGTTGCCGGTCTCGCGCAGGTAGCCGCGCTCCGCCGACACCGAGGTCGACCGCGCGTCCTGGTACAGCGCGACGCGATAGCGGCTCCTGCGCAGCAGCTCGCTCGCGGCCTGGATCGGCTCGGGCGCCGTGGCCGCCTGCTCGGACGAGAGGAGCCGCGCCTGGAAGCCGGCCATGCGGGTGAGCCGGGCCGGTGTGCGGGGCGGCTTGGCGCGCAGCGCATCCCAGTGGTGCTTGGTGCGCGGGATGACGCAGCCGATGAGCGAGACGAACAGCAGCAGGTAGATGGCCGAGAACCAGGCCGACGTGTAGACGTCGAACGCCTGCAGCTTGTCGAGGAACGGCGCGATGTCCGGATGCTCGGCGAAGTACTGCGTGACGCCGTTCGGGTCGGACGACCGCTGCGGCACCAGCGAGCCCGGCACCGCCGCGACGGCGAGCAGGAGCAGCAGGAACAGCGCCGTGCGCATGCTCGTGAGCTGCCGCCAGAACCAGCGGATCCACCCGACGAAGCCCAGCTTGGGCTGGACGATGCCGGGGTCTTCACGCGGTGGCGCGGAGTCGATGTGGTCAGAGGGCCGGCTCAAAGCCTTGGATCACCGCCAGGAATTGCGACATCAGCGCGCTCCAGATGCCGGTCGCCATCAGAATGCCGATGATGACCAGCAGCACGCCGCCGATGATGTTGATGGCACGGATGTGCCGCTTGAGGAACGCCACCGACCCGGCGACCCAGTCGAAGCCGAGGGCGACGAGGAGGAACGGGATGCCGAGGCCGATGCAGTAGAAGAGGCCGAGGAGCGCCCCGCGCCACGGAGAGCCCGTGCCGACGCTGAGTGCGCTGATGGCCGCGAGAGTCGGGCCGATGCACGGTGTCCAGCCGAGGCCGAACACGATACCGAGCAGGGGTGCGCCGATGAGCCCGGTCGCCGGCCGCCACGACGGCTTGATCGTTCGTTGCAGGAACGAGAACTGTCCGATGAAGACCAGCCCCATCACGATCACGAACACACCCAGGATGCGCACGACCACGTCCTGCCAGCGGAACAGCCACTGCCCCAGGGCGCCGAAGGCCGCTCCGTAGGCGATGAACACGACGGCGAAACCCAGGATGAAGAGGGCCACACCGGTGAGCAGCCGGGACTTGTCCCGCTTCTCTCCGGGGTCGCTGAACCCCCCGACGTACGCGAGGTAGCCCGGCACCAGCGGAAGCACGCACGGCGAGGCGAACGAGACGAGGCCCGCCAGCAGGGCGATGGGCAGCGCCAGCAGCAGCTGCCCGCTGAAGACGATCTCTCCGATGCTTCCCACGTCAGTCGGTCTCGGCGAGCGTGTCGCTGATGAGCGTGTCGAGGATACTGCGGTCGGGGATCGCGCCGAGGATACGGGCGGCGACGCGGCCCTTCTTGTCGATGACGAGCGTGGTCGGGGTCGCCTTCGGCGGCACGGTCTTGCTGAACGCCAGGAGGACGGAACCCGTGTCGCGGTCGAGGACCGACGGGTAGGTGATGCCCTTCTCGTCGTCGAAGCTCGCCGAGGTGGCCGCCGAGTCGTAGATGTTGACGCCGAGGAAGTCGACGCCCGAGCCCTTGTACTTCTGGTAGAGCTTCTCGAGGTCGGGAGCCTCGACGCGGCACGGCGGGCAGCCGGCGTACCAGAAGTTGACCACGAGGACCTTGCCGGCGTACTGCTTCGACGAGACCGTCTCGCCTTCCCCTGTCTTTCCGGTGAAGGAGATCGCGGCGCCGCGGTTGGCCGCGGCGAACTCGCTGACGGTGCCGTCACCGGCGATGTAGTTCTGACCGGTGCCCGCGCGGTACTGCTCGGCGAGCTTGTCGGTCGTGCATCCGGTGAGAAGGAGTCCTGTCGCGGCGACGAGCGCCACGGCGGAGGTCAGGAGGCGGGTCCGGCGCTTCACACGGCCCCCACATCGGTTGCGGTGGCGCTCAGCGAGGCGGCGGGTTCGACGTAGCCGACCTCGACGATGCGCAGCACGGGCTCGGTCGGCACGGGCGCTCCGGGCGGCGCGGGTGGCAGCTCGCTCGGCTGGAACAGGGTGCGCTCGAAGGTGGTGATGCTCGACAGGGCGCAGCGGCGCTTGCGCGGGTCGTGCCAGAAGCGCTCCCCCGAGACAGACAGGTGCGTGACCCAGATCGGCAGCTGGTGGCTGACGAGCACGACGTCGCCGTCGTCGACCGAATCGAAGGCGTCGTCGACGGCCGCGAGCATCCGCTTCTCGATGCGCTTGTAGGCCTCGCCCCAGGTCGGACGCACCGGGTTGACGAGATAGGGCCAGTTGACGGGGTTGCGAAGCGCACGTCGCATCACCGTGCCCTCGAAGTGGTTCGTCGGCTCGATGATGCGGTCGTCGATCTCGGGCGTCAGGCCGAGCGCTGTCGCGATCGGAGCAGCGGACTCTCGGGTGCGCTGCAACGGCGACACCCGAAGACCCGTCATGGAGCGGTCGCGCGAGGCGAGGTCGGCGGCGGCGGCGGAAGCCATGCGGTGGCCGAGTTTGGAGAGGCCGAAGCCCGGCAGCCTGCCATACAGGATGCCGTCGGGATTGAACACCTCTCCGTGACGGACGAGATGTACTTGGCTTGCTACCACGGCCCCAGTCTACGGAGGCGTTTCCCTTGAATTCACTGAGCGCGGGGTCGGGCGCCGCTCGGACCGGCCGTTCGGGCGGTAGTAGCGGACGGTAGGCTTGTGCTTCGTGACCGCACGAGTATTGATCAAGGACCTGGCCGCCGCATCCGACGGCCCTGTGACCGTCGCCGGCTGGGTTGAGACCGTCCGCGACCAGAAGAAGGTGCAGTTCGTCGTTCTGCGCGACGAGACGGGTGCCGTTCAGCTCGTGAACCCGCGGAACGTCGACGCCGAGGGCGTCGTCATCGCCGACGAGCCTGCGACCACCATCTCGGGGCTCTCGCAGGGCAGCTTCGTCACCGCCACCGGCGAGCTCAAGCACGACGAGCGCGTGAAGCTCGGCGGGATCGAGATCAAGCTCTCGTCGCTCACCGTCGCGACCGCTGCCATCCCCGAGACACCGATCGCCGGCGACAGCGGGATCGACAAGCGCATGGACTGGCGCTTCCTCGACCTGCGCGAGCCGAAGAACAACCTGATCTTCCGCATCCAGACGACGTTCGAGCACGCGCTGCGCGAGTACTGGGTGAACAACGACTTCATCGAGATCCACACCCCCAAGCTGATGGCGAGCCCGAGCGAGTCGCGCGCCGAGCTGTTCGAGGTGGAGTACTTCGACCGCACTGCCTACCTGTCGCAGAGCCCGCAGTTCTTCAAGCAGATGGCGCAGTCGGCCGGTTTCGGCAAGATCTTCGAGATCGGCCCGGCGTTCCGCGCCGACCCCAGCTTCACCAGCCGCCACGCGACGGAGTTCACGAGCGTCGACACCGAGCTCAGCTGGATCGACAGCCACGAAGACGTCATGACGCTCCATGAGAACCTCATCGTCGCCGGCTTCACCGCGGTCAAGGAGAAGCACGGCGAGCAGATCAAGGAGCTGTTCGACGTCGAGGTGGTCGTCCCCACCACGCCGTTCCCGCGCATCCCCCTCGCCGAGGCGAAGCGGATCGTGGCCGAGCGCGGCTACGAGGTCCCCCGTCACGACGACGACATGGACCCGGAGGGCGAACGCCAGATCTCGGCCTACGTCAAGGAGGAGTTCGGTCACGAATTCGTCTTCCTGACCGACTACGCGTCGAGCATCCGGCCGTTTTATCACATGCGTCACGCCGACGACGCGTCGCTCACCAACAGCTACGACCTCATCTTCAACGGCGTCGAGATCTCGACCGGTGCTCAGCGCGAGCACCGCGTGGAGATCCTCGAGGAGCAGGCCCGCGAGAAGGGCCTCGAGCCCGAGGAACTCGACTTCTACCTCGACTTCTTCCGCTACGGCGTTCCGCCGCATGGAGGCTTCGGGATGGGACTCGCGCGGGTGCTGATGCTCATGCTGCACCTGTCGAACCTGCGGGAGACGACCTACCTCTTCCGCGGACCGACGCGCCTGCTGCCGTAGCCCGCGGCGGAAGGGCCATCCACTCGTCGCCGGCGACCAGGATGTGCCCGAGGAAACGCACGCCGATCGTGGCCGCGGCCTGATCGAGCCTGCGCGTGGTCGCGACGTCGGCGACGCTGGCGTCGAGGGTGCCCCCGGGGTGGTTGTGCGCCACCGCGAACGATCGGCCGCCGCGCGCGAGCACGGCCTGGAGAACTTCCGCCGGTTCGACGTTGACCTGATCGACCCCGCCGTCGCGGAGGAGCGAGACCTCGATCGGCCTCGCCGCGCGGTCGGCGACCACCACGACGAAGCGGCCGGTGTCGCGGTGCACGAGCTCCGGCAGCACGATGCGTGCGACGGCCGCATGGTCGACGAGCCGGGCCCAGGCCTTCGCCGTTCCCGCCCGGCGCCAGATCTCGATGATCGCCACCAGCCGTCCGGCGGTCGCGGGACCGACGCCATCGAGCCGCTCGAGGCGTGCGTAGTCCATCGTCGCCAGACCGGGGAAACCGCCGGTGCGACGCAGGATGGCACGGGCGAAGGCGATCACGTTCTGGCCGGGCTGCCCGGAGCCGAGCACCAGGGCGAGCACCTCGTCGTCGGTGAGGGCGCCGACACCGAGCCGGCGCATCCGTTCACGGGGCCTGTCATGGTGCGGGATCTCTGCGAGCGGCACCTCTTCTTCGTGCGAGGCTGTGGCGTCTGAGGACAGGACGTCTGATGACATGCCCCCACGCTAAGAAGAGGAGAGCGCACAGGGTCGGTCGGCGCCCGATCGGTGGACAACTCGACCTGTGGAAACTCTCAGGGCGCGTCGGCGAACTGCGCGGCTGCCTCGAGCAGAAGCCGCGTCGTCTCCGCGCTGCCCTGATGGCCGGCGGAGCCGACGACCTCGAGGCGGGCATCCGGCCACGCCTGCGCGAGCAGCCAGGGAACGTCGACGGGACCGCCGACATCGAACCGGCCGTGGATGAGCACGCCGGGGATGCCCGCCAGTCGCCCGGCGTCACGGAGGAGCTGCCCCTCCTCCAGCCAGGCGCCGTTGCTGAAGTAGTGCGCGACGATCCGCGCGAACTGCATCCGGAACCCGGGGTCGCGGTAGCGTTCGCTCGGCCGCCAGCCCGGTTCGAGCGAGACCGCGGCGTCCTCCCACGCGCACCAGAGCTCCGCCGCGCGTGCCTGCACCTCGACGTCGCCGGAATGGTTGAGCATCCGGTCGTAGGCGGCCACCAGGTCGCCATCCCGCTCGCTCTCCGGAACACCGTCGCGGAAGGCGTGCCACTCGGCCGGCAGATACCGGCCGGTCTCGTGGTACAGCCAATGCACGTCGGAGCGCCGCGTCATGGTGACCGACACCAGGATCAGCGCACGCACGCGTTCCGGATACTTCTCGGCGTAGGCCAGGGCGAGCGTGCAGCCCCAGGAGCCGCCCCAGACGACCCACCGGTCGACGCCGAGGTGCCGGCGGAGCTGCTCGAGGTCGGCGATGAGAGCGTGCGTGGTGTTGCTGGAGAGATCGGTCGCCGGATCGGACGCCGACGGGGTGCTGCGCCCGCAGTTGCGCTGATCCAGCTGCACGATGAGGTACTTCGCCGGATCCCAGGTGCGCCGGCCGCCCGGGGTGGAGCCGGAGCCGGGGCCGCCGTGCAGCACGACGACGGGCGTTCCGGCCGGGTTGCCGCTGGTCTCCCAATAGACCAGGTCACCGTCGCCGACGTCGAGCATTCCGGTGGCGAACGGGTCGATCTCGGGGTAGCGGTCCATAACAGCCCAGGGTATGAGAATCTGGGAGGAGCCGGTCACGAGCCGGTGCACGAAGGCCACGAAGGAGTCGCCGTGAACAGTCCACGAGACGCTGTCATCCTGTCCGCCGCCCGCACACCGCAGGGCAAGATCCTCGGGGCGCTCGCCTCGCTGAGCGCTGTCGAACTGGGCGCCGTCGCGCTCCGCCGGGCTCTCGAGCGGTCCGGCCTGTCGCCGGACGCCGTCGATGCGGTGATCTTCGGGCAGGTGCTGCAGGCGGGCGCCGGGCAGAACCCCGCGCGGCAGACGGCGATCGCAGCCGGGATCGGATGGGACGTCCCCGCCGTGACGATCAACAAGGTGTGCCTGTCCGGCCTGGTGTCGGTGACGGATGCGGCGCGTCTCATCCGCACCGGGGACGCCGAGGTTGTCATCGCCGGCGGTCAGGAGTCGATGACGAACGCCCCGCACGTGCTGCCCGGTTCCCGCAAAGGCTGGACCTACGGCTCGATCCAGGCCGTCGACTCGGCGGCCCACGACGGGCTGACCGACGCGTTCGAGGGCATCTCGATGGGTGCCTCCACCGAGAGGTACACCGAGAAGCTCGGGCTCACGCGCGAGGCGCAGGATGCGTTCGCCGCGACCTCGCACCAGCGGGCTGGGCGTGCGGCTGCCGACGGGACCTTCGACGACGAGATCGCGCCGGTGAGCATCCCGCAGCGGCGCGGGGAGCCCATCGTCGTCTCCAGCGACGAAGGCGTGCGGACGGATTCGACCGTCGAGACGCTCGCACGGTTGCGCCCGAGCTTCGCCGACGGCGGCACGCTGACCGCGGGCAATTCGTCACCGCTCAGCGACGGCGCGGCGGCCCTGGTGCTGACCAGCCGCGAGAAGGCGGAGCGGCTCGGTCTCGACTGGCTCGCGGTGGTCGGCGCGAGCGGGCAGGTGGCCGGTCCGGACAACTCTCTGCACTCGCAGCCGTCGCACGCGATCGCAGCGGCGCTCGCCAAGACCGACTGGACCGTCGACGACCTCGACCTCGTGGAGATCAATGAGGCGTTCGCCGCGGTCGGGCTTCAGTCGATGGCCGACCTCGGGCTCGACCCGGAGAAGGTGAACATCCACGGCGGCGCGATCGCGCTCGGGCATCCGATCGGCGCGTCGGGGGCGCGACTGGCCGGGCACGCGGCGCACGAACTGGCGCGGCGCGGGTCGGGGCGGGCGGCGGTGGCGCTGTGCGGCGGCGGCGGGCAGGGCGAGGCGCTGCTGCTCTGGCGATAGGGCGAGAGGGCGAGCCCGCACAACTCCGGAGGGTTCGCTCGACACGCCGCCCGGATGCGCGTAACTCCGGAAGTCCGGCCGATTTCGACGCGATCTTCCGGAGTTACGAGGTGGCAGTGGGGGGCGGTACGGCGCCGCTAGCGCGACAGGTGCCGTTCGGCCGGCCCGTTGTAGAGCGACAGCGGCCGGATGAGCGAGTTCGCCGCGTACTGCTCCGCGATGTGCGCCGTCCAGCCGGCGACCCGGGCGGCCGCGAAGAGCGGCGTGAACGTCTCGGTGTCGAAGCCCATCAGGTTGTACGCCGGCCCCGACGGGTAGTCGAGGTTCGGCTTGATGTTCTTGCGGTCGCCCATGGCCTTCTCGAGCGCGTTGTAGAGGTCGAGCATGTCCTGGCGGTCGTAGTGCTCGGCGAGCTTCTCGAACGCGGCCTTCATCGTGGGCACCCGCGAGTCGCCGTTCTTGTAGACCCGGTGCCCGAAGCCCATGATCTTGCGCTTGTTCGCCAGCGCGTCGTCGAGCCAGGCTTCGGCCTTGTCGGCCGACCCGATCTCGTCGAACGCGTGCATGACGGCCTCGTTCGCGCCGCCGTGCAGCGGTCCCTTCAGAGCACCGACGGCGCCCGTGACCGCCGAGTACAGATCGGAGAGCGTCGAAGCGATGACGCGGGCGGTGAACGTCGAGGCGTTGAACGAGTGTTCGGCGTAGAGCACAAGGGACACACGGAACGCATCAACCACCACGTCGTCGGGGACCTCGCCGAAGGTCATCCACAGGAAGTTGCGTGCGTAGTCCAGATCGTCCCGCGGCTCGACCGCCGGCAGTCCGCGACGGCGACGCTGGTCGTAGGCGACGATCGTGGGCAGCTGGGCGAGCAGGTAGATCGCGCGGCCGTTGTTCAGCTCGGGGTCGAGGACGCCGTCCGGTTGCTCCAGGGTCTCGTCGAGCCCGCCGAGCTGACTGACCGCGCTGCGCACCACATCCATCGGATGCGCGGCGACCGGCACATCGTCGATGATGCGCTTGGTGCGGTCGTCCAGCACACGCAGCGAACGCTCCAGCGCCTCGAAGGCGACGAGCTCGTCGTCGCCGGGCAGCTCGCCGTTCCAGAGGAGATAGGCGACCTCCTCGAACGAGCAGTGCTCCGCCAGCTCCTGCACGGGATAGCCGCGATAGAGCAGGGAGTTGGTCTCGGGGTTGACGCTCGAGATGGCGGTGGTGTCGACCACGACGCCGGCCAGGCCCTTGTGGATCTCCGGATCGGTCATGCTGCTCCTTCGCTGCGGGTCGCTAGCGTCGAACCTCGAAGTTGTACACCGAGGTGTCGAACGCGTTGTATCCCTCGTAGTCAATCAGGTCGTACAGCTCCGCGCGATGCTGCATCTCGCCGAGCTTCGGCTCGAGCGTGCCGGTCTCGAGCAGCTGGTCGAGGCCGCGTTCAGCGGCGCCCATCGCGAGGCGCAGCAGCGAGACCGGCCAGATGACGATGTTGACGCCGATGTCGCGGAGCTGGTCCACCGTGAACAGCTCGCTCTTGCCGAACTCGGTCATGTTGGCCAGGATCGGCACGTCGATCGCCCGGCGCACGGCCTCGAACTCGGAGAGGTCGGCCATGGCTTCGGGGAAGATCGCATCGGCGCCCGCGTCGACGAGCGCCTTCGCACGGTCGATCGCGGCGTCGAGGCCTTCGACGGCCCGGATGTCGGTGCGGGCCATGATCAGCAGGTTCGGGTCGCGGCGGGCGTCGGCGGCGGCCCGGATGCGCTTGAGCGCGGTGTCCTCGTCGACGACCTGCTTGCCGTCGAGGTGCCCGCAGCGCTTCGGATTGACCTGGTCTTCGATGTGGAGCCCGGCCACCCCGGCGTCCTCCAGCGTCTGCACGGTGCGTGCGACGTTCATCGGCTCGCCGAATCCCGTGTCGGCGTCGACGAGGGCGGGCAGGTCGGTCATCCGGGTGATCTGGGCGGACCGGCCGGCGACCTCGGTGAGCGTGGTGAGGCCGATGTCGGGCAGGCCGAGGTCGGCGCTGAGCACGGCGCCCGAGATGTAGACGCCCTCGAAGCCCTTGCGCTCGATGAGGCGCGCGCTGAGCGGGTTGAAGGCGCCGGGCATCCGGATGAGCTCGCCTGAGTTCAACCGGGCGCGGAAGGCGGCCCGCTTCTCGTGGGCTGGAACGGTGGAGTAGAGCATCAGAAGAGTCCCTTCGGGGCCGGGACGGAAGCGAGCACGCCCGGGGCCGCTGTGATGGTGAGGCCGCCGAGCTCGGCGGCGGTCAGTGACGGGAGCCGTTCGGCGACGGACAGGAAGCGGTCGATCTCGGCCGGCTCGAGAACGTCGGCGGCGAGCATCCGGAACTTGTTCACGTAGTCGGCGCGGGCGAACGGGCGGGCGCCGAGCGGATGGGCGTCGGCGACGGCGATCTCGTCGGTGATCACCGTGCCGTCGGCCATCCGGATCTCGACGCGTCCGCCGAACGCCTTCTCGGCCGGGTCGATCGAGTGGTAGCGGCGGGTCCACTCCGGGTCCTCGGTCGTGGTGACCTTGCCCCAGAGCTCGACCGTGTCCGGCCGCGCCGCCCGCGACGGGAGATAGGAGTCGACATGGTGCCAGCCGCCGTCCTGCAGCGCCACGGTGAAGATGTACGGGATGGAGTGGTCCAGGGTCTCGCGCGACGCCGTCGGGTCGTACTTCTGCGGGTCGTTGGCGCCCGAGCCGATCACATAGTGCGTGTGGTGCGAGGTGTGGATCACGATCGCGTCGACCCGCGACGGGTCGGCGACCTCCGGATGCTCGCGGTGCAGCTTGCGGGCCAGGTCGATCCAGGCCTGCGCCTGATATTCGGCCGAGTGCTCCTTGGTGTACGAGTCGAGGATCGCGCGCTTCGCCTCGCCGGGCTCGGGGAGCGGGACGTCGTACGACGCCTGCGGGCCGTCGAGCAGCCAGGCGATCACTCCGTCTTCACCCTCGTAGATCGGGGTCGGGCTCGTCTCTCCGCGCATCGCGCGATCGATCGCCTCGACGGCCATCTTGCCGGCGAACGCCGGGGCGTGCGCCTTCCAGCTGGAGATCTCGCCCTTGCGCGACTGCCGCGTCGCGGTGGTCGTGTGCAGCGCCTGCCCGATCGCCTGGAAGATCGTCTCCACGGGAAGTCCGAGCATCGTGCCGATGCCTGCGGCGGCGCTCGGGCCGAGGTGTGCGACGTGGTCGATCTTGTGCGCATGCAGGCTGATCGCCTTCGCCAGATCGATCTGGATCTCGTAGCCGGTCGCGATGCCGCGCACCAGCTCGCGCCCGGTCAGGCCGAACGCGCGCGCCGCGTGCTGCGCGACCGCGGTGATCGGCGGGATGTTGTCGCCCGGATGCGAGTACTCGGCCGCGAGGAACGTGTCATGGTAGTCCAGCTCGCGCACGGCGACACCGTTCGCCCAGGCCGCCCACTCGGGGCTGACCCGCAGCGCCTGCTCCTCGCCGAACACCGTCGAGCCGTCCTGCGGGTGCTCGAGCGTCTCGGTCAGCTCCTCGAGCTGCCGGGTCGGCAGCGGATGCGCGAGCGCCTGCGACCGCGCGGAGACGACCGGCCGGCGCGTGAGCGACGCGGCAGCGACCGCCGCATTGTCGATGACGCGGTTGATCACCATCTCGGTGACCTCCGGCGTGACCTCGACCGGGTCGGCAGCGACCTCGGCGATCTTCCAGGCGAGCTGGTTCTGACGGGTGAGTTCTTCGTCGCTGCGGTGCACGCGCACGTTGTGGAGCTTCACCCCTCGAACCTACCCGCTCCGGCTGCGTGGCGGGGCAGTACGCTGTGCGCATGGTTCCGACGTCGTCCCTGCTCGCGTTCGCGCTGGCGTCGCTGGCGCTGATCGTCATCCCCGGCCCGAGCGTGCTCTTCGTGATCGGCCGTTCGCTGGCCCTCGGCCGCGCCGGCGGGCTGCTCAGCGTGCTCGGCAACGCCCTCGGGATGCTCCCGCTCATCGCCGCTGTCGCCCTGGGCGTCGGCGCCGTGGTCGCGCAGTCGGTCGTCGTGTTCACCGTCATCAAGTTCGCGGGCGCCGCGTATCTCGTGTACCTCGGCGTCCAGGCCATCCGGCATCGGCGGCACACGGCGGTGACGCACGAGGCGACGCCGCCGGCGCGGTCTCGGGTGCGCATCCTGTCGGAGGGGTTCCTGGTCGGGATCACCAACCCGAAGTCGCTCGTGTTCTTCGTGGCGGTGCTGCCGCAGTTCGTCGACTACTCGGCGGGCTCCATCCCGCTGCAGATGATGGAGCTCGGCCTGGTCTTCCTGCTGATCGCGCTGGCCTGCGACAGCAGCTGGGCCCTCGTGGCCGGAACGGCCCGCACGTGGTTCGCCCGCTCCCCGAAGCGCGTGGAGCACCTCGGGGCAGCGGGCGGCGTGATGATGATCGGGCTCGGCGGCGTGCTCGCGCTGACCGGCAGCAAGCACTGAGTCCGCGAGCGAAGGCCTAGATGTCGCCCGCGGTCGCGACCGGGGTCAGTACCGCGCGCGCCAGCGAGTGGAAGTGCGCGTTGAAGCCGAGCACGGCCGGTGTCGACGCGGGGTCGAGGTCGAGGGATTCGACGTCGAGGGCGTGCACGACGATGTTGTAGTGGTGGGTGCCGGTGCCGGGAGGCGGCCCCGCACCGGTGAAGCTCTTGGAGCCGAGCTCGTTCGAGAGCATGGCCGCGCCCTGCGGGAGATCTCCCCCGCCCTCCGCTCCGGCGCCACGTTCGAGGAAAGTGACGGAGGCCGGGATGTTGTACACGGCCCAGTGCCAGAAGCCCGACCCGGTGGGAGCATCCGGATCGTGGATGGTGACGGCGAAGCTCTTGGTCTCGGCGGGGAAGCCGCTCCAGCTGAGCTGCGGCGAGATGTCGCCGCCACCGCCGCCTGCGCCCCAGTGGGCGCGGTCGAGCGGAACATCCTGGGCGACGTCGTCGCTGGTGAGGGTGAACTGAGGGACGGCGCCGAAGCGCTCGTACGGGTCTGTCGCAGTCATGACTTCACCGTACGCCCGACGTCGCCCGACGTTCACCCGCTGTTCGCCTCAGCGGTGCGCGGACGACTCGACGGGTGCGGCTGCGTGCTGGCGCCGTCGGAAGCGCGACGGGAGGCCGGTGATGCCCCAGCCGGTCACGCGCAGCATGGCCTCGGCGACGATCCCGCCCGTCATCTTGGAGGCGCCGTGCTCGCGTTCGACGAACGTGATCGGCACCTCGGCGACGGTCAGGCCCGCATCGTATGCGCGCCGCAGCATGTCGATCTGGAAGCAATAGCCCTGGCTCTCCACATCGGTGAACCGGATGCGCCGCAGGGCGTCGGCCGTGAACGCACGGTAGCCGCCGGTGACGTCGCGGGCGGGCACGCCGAGCGCGATCCGCGAGTAGGTGCTGCCGCCGCGCGAGAGCAGACGCCGGCGCGCCGGCCAGTTCTCGACGCCGCCGCCCGGCACCCAGCGCGAGCCGAGGACGACGTCGGCACCGGCATCCGGAGCCCCGCCCCCCTCTGCGCGGAGGGCGTCGAGCAGGCGCCGGAGCTGCTCCGGCTGGTGCGAGCCGTCGGCGTCCATCTCCACGATCCGGTCGTAGCCGCTGTCGAGCGCCCAGCGCATGCCGTCGCGGTAGGCGGCTCCGAGGCCCTCCTTGCCCGCGCGGTGCAGCACGTGCACGTGCGTGTCGGCCGCGGCGAGCGCGTCCGCGATCGCTCCCGTGCCGTCCGGAGAGTTGTCGTCGACCACGAGGACTTCTACTTCAGGCGTCGCTGCGCGCACGCGTGCGACGATCGGCTCCACGTTCTCGCGCTCGTTGTAGGTGGGGATGATCACGAGGGTGCTCACGGACCCACCTCCTCTGCGCGACATGAACTGTACGCCTCAAGCATTCGGAACTTCTCAAGCATTCTGTACACCCCTAGCATCGCGGATCCTGGTGAACGAGAGGAAACCGAATGATGCTCGTGAACTGAGAATCCATTCAGGGGGTCCGGCCTAGCATGGAGCGGTGCCCGTGCCGAAGATCCTCCTCTATTACGCTTTCACGCCGCTCGCCGATCCGGATGCGGTGCGACTGTGGCAGCGCGACCTCTGCGAGTCGCTGGGGCTGCGGGGGCGCATCCTGATCTCGGAGCACGGGATCAACGGCACGATCGGCGGCGAGCTCGGTGCGGTCAAACGCTACCTGCGGAAGACGAAGGACTATCCCGCGTTCAAGGATCTCGATGTGAAGTGGAGCGAGGGAAGCGGCCTCGACGACGAGGGGCGCAGCCTGGACTTCCCCCGGCTGTCGGTGAAGGTCCGCGACGAGATCGTGAGCTTCGGCGCGCCCGGCGAGCTGCAGGTGGACGCCTCCGGCGTGGTCGGCGGCGGCGAGCGCCTCGACCCGACCGCCCTGCACGAGCTGGTCGAGAGCCGCGACGACGTCGTGTTCTTCGACGGGCGCAACCGGTTCGAGGCCGAGATCGGGCGGTTCCGCGACGCGGTCGTGCCCGACGTGTCGAATACGCGCGAATTCGTCGCAGAGCTCGAGAGCGGCCGCTACGACCACCTCAAGGACAAGGCGGTGGTCACCTACTGCACCGGCGGCATCCGCTGCGAAGTGCTCTCCGGGCTGATGCGCTCACGGGGCTTCGGCGAGGTCTACCAGCTCGAGGGCGGGATCGTGCGCTACGGCGAGACCTTCGGCGACGATGGACTGTGGGAGGGCTCGCTCTACGTGTTCGACGGGCGGGGATCGATCGACTTCACCGATCACGCCGCCGTACTCGGCACGTGCGTGAGCTGCGGCGCCGACACGAACCGGATGCGCAACTGCGCCGACCCGTCATGCCGCGAGCAGCTCGTGGTGTGCGACGGGTGCGCGGACGAGGGTGCGCGCGTGAACTGCGTCGCGCACGCGGCGTGACCCAGACGGTCCTCCTCCACATTCGCTCGTAGCGATCGGCTGTCCACCGTAACGCGGGAAACATTGCCGCCCCGGGGGCGTTGCGGCCATCATGAACTCCATGGATCCGGTCGCCACCATCGTCTGGATCGTGTCGTTCGTACTCGTCACGGTCACCGTCACCGGGCTGTCGCGCCGCTTCGGCTGGTCGGCACCGGTGGTGCTGGTGGCCGTCGGGGCCGGCGCCTCGTTCATCCCGGGTGTGCCGAACGTGCAGCTGCAACCCGAGATCGTGCTCTTCGGCCTGCTGCCTCCGCTGCTGTTCGCCGCCTCCATCCAGACGTCGTTCGTCGACGTCAGGGCGCGCCGCGACAGCATCCTGCTGCTATCGGTCGGCCTCGTGGTCTTCACCGTGGTCGTGGTCGGTGTCGCGACCTGGCTGGTGGTTCCGGCGCTCACCCTCGCGGCCGCGTTCGCGTTCGGCGCCGTCGTCGCACCCACCGACACGGTCGCCGTCACGGCGATCGCGGGGCGGCTGCACCTGCCCCGCCGACTCGTCACGGTGCTCGAGGGCGAGAGCCTGCTCAACGACGCCACCGCCCTGGTCGCGCTCAACGCGACGATCGCCGCCATCGTGAGCGTGGTCAATCCGTGGGCCATCGCGGGCGACTTCGTGCTCGCCGTCGTCGTCGGCGTCGCGGTCGGGCTCGGCATCGGGTACCTGCTGGCGATCATCCGCAAGCAGCTGCGCTCGCCTGTGCTCGACACCTCGCTCGGCCTCGTCACGCCCTACCTGGCTTTCATCCCCGCGCAGTTCCTGCACGGCTCCGGCATCCTCGCCGTCGTGGTCGCCGGCCTGTTCCTCGGCTATCGCTCGCCCACCATCCAGACGGCCGAGGCGCGCATCGCCGAGACCATCAACTGGCGCACGATCCAGTTCCTGCTCGAGAACGCGGTCTTCCTCTTCATCGGCCTCGAGCTCTCGAGCATCCTGCGCGGCGCGTTCAGCTCGGGCATCACGGTCGGGCAGACGGTGGTGATCAGCATCGTCGTGCTGCTCGCCCTGTTCGCCGCGCGATTCATCTGGATGGTGCTGACCACGGCGATCTACCGCTACGGTCCGGAGCGCCTCCGCGAACGCGGCTGGAGCTGGCCGACCGGCATCGCGGTCTCGTTCGCGGGCATCCGCGGTGTGGTCACACTTGCGGCCGTGTTCCTGCTGCCCGACGGGACACCCCACCGCGAGTTCCTGCAGTTCCTCGCGTTCGTCGTGGTCGTCGCGACGCTGCTCGAGGGGCTCGCCCTCCCCTGGATCATCCGGCGGCTGCGGCTGCCGCCGCCCGACTTCGCCCAGGAGGCCGGAGAGATGCAGCGGCTGCTCGCCGAAGCGCAGACGGCGGGGCTCGACCATCTGCAGACGAGAGTCACCGGCACCGAGGACCATCGGGTCATCGAGCGGCTGCGCATCAACGCGGTGTTCCTCTCGGACGCCCTCGAGAACCCGAGCCCGAACGAAGACGAGGACGTACCGGTCGAGTACCTGCACCTGCGGCGGTCGATGATCACGGCCGAGCGGGAGGCAGTGCTGGCAGCCCGATCGGAGGGCCGCTACCAGGATCTGGCTGTGCGCTCCGTGCTCGCCTTCCTCGACGCGGAAGAAGCGGCGCTCAAGTCGTCGGGGCCGCGCAAGCCGCTGCTCTGAGTGTCAGAGCGTTGCCCGACCGCGTCGCCCGGGCGACGCCATGACTCAGGCGACCGTCGTGCCGTCGGCCGCAGCGCGGTCCCTCACGACCGGATCGGT
Source organism: Leifsonia sp. 10N434 (assembly GCF_056394405.1). Taxonomy (NCBI): domain Bacteria; kingdom Bacillati; phylum Actinomycetota; class Actinomycetes; order Micrococcales; family Microbacteriaceae; genus Leifsonia; species Leifsonia sp. 10N434. The sequence continues at coordinate 766,895 of NZ_JBFTHV010000001.1, forward strand.
GCTCTCAGCGCCGCGTCGGCGCGGGCGTCGCGCCCACAGCCGCGCCCGCTGCGACGACAAGGCCAGCACGACGAGGATGTCGAGCGGCAGGCCGAACACATTGTTCCGCAACGACACCTGCGGACCGCCGTTGAAGAAGTCGATCGCGGCCAGCACGATCAGGAGCGAACTGAAGGCCATCGACGCGATGCGCGCCCAGTTGCTGCCGCGCAGCACCAGCAGGGCGAGCCCCAGGTAGATCAGCAGTCCCGCACCCCACACGGCGAGCGCGATGATCAGCACCACGGTGACGGCCTGCCGCGACTGCGCATCCAGCGGCACCGTCGACTCCGCGATCAGGGAGGCGATGAAATGCCGCCAGTCGAGCACCGTGAGCAGGATGAACACCACCCCGGCTCCGATGCGCAGGATCATCAGCAGGAAACCGAGGACGGTCGGGATCGGGCGTTGCTCGGCGAGCGCGGCGCGGCGCGCATCCGCCTGATCGGCCACCGCGATGGCTTCGGCCTCGACCGGGACGGACCGCACGTCGATGACCGGCAGGTCGCCGTCGGTCTCGATGCTGTCCCCGCCGCCGTTGCGCGCGTGGTACCCCGTCGAGAAGTCCTTGATCACGTTCACCTGCACGCCCACCCCCGCGTCGGTGAGGGTGGCGACGATGTGATCACGCTCGATGTCGGTGTTCGCGTCGATCTTGTGAGTGATCTGGAGGGTGAAGAGCGAGAAGCCGACCGCGCGGTCGAAAGTGCCGGCCGCCATCCAGTCGGCCTGATGGCCCCCGGGCAGGAACCAGCCGTCGGGGCAGCGCCAGAACCGCACGTGATGGCGCTTGGACGGGTTGCCCTGCACCTCCTGCTGGTAGGCGATGTCCTGCTGGTGACCGAACAGGTAGAGCGGGCTCACCGGCGCCTCGTCGTAGCTCCGCCGCAGCAGGGTCGAGGTGATGATGCGCCAGCTCGACCGCAGCGTGATCTCGTCGGCGCGCGTCCAGCCGGCCTTCGACATGGCCTCGTCGAGCTGCGCCTCCGTGCCGACGGCGGCCAGATTGATCGGGTCGCCGAGCAGTCCATCGCTCGTGCGGGCCCGGCCGATGAAGTAGTCGGGCACGTAGACCGAGGTCAGGATGCGATGCAGCCGCGGCAGCACGAGGTAGGCCAGCAGCAACCAGAACAGCACGAAGAAGAGGGCGAGGAACCAGCCCCAGCTGAAGCTCTCGGTGAGCGCGATCCAGGCGAGCCAGACAGCGGCGACGCCACCGAACACGAAGAAGAGGTTGTCGACGACGGCGTTGACCGACCGCGGGCGGGCCGTGGCCGACCGCGTCTTCGGTACCGTCGTCTGCGGCATGGGGACATCCTATGACCGGCGCCGGCGGCCGTCCGGATGCGGCTCCCGCGGCCGTCCGGATGCGGCTCCCGCCGGCCTCGCCCGTAGCCGCCGACCTCGCGGCGTAGGGTGAAAGCCATGACGGACTTCCGGGCGATCGTGATCGAACAGGAGACGGATGCCGGGCGCATCCTGGCGCACACGGCGGAGGTGAGACGCATCACTGATGCGTTCCTGATGCCGGGAGATGTCACGATCGCCGTCGAGTTCTCCGACCTCAACTTCAAAGACGGGCTGGCCGTCGCGGGGAAGCCGGGGGTCGCGCGCACCTCGCCGCTCATCCCGGGCATCGACCTCGTGGGAACGGTGGAGGAGTCCGACGACCCGAACTGGCGCCCGGGCGACCGCGTCGTGCTGAACGGCAGCGGCATCGGGGAGAGCCACCACGGCGGCCTCGCCGAGCGCGCCCGGGTCAGCGGTGCCTCGCTCGTGCGCGTCCCCGACATCTTCACCAGTGAACAGGCCGCCGCCATCGGCACCGCGGGATTCACCGCCATGCTCTCGGTGCTCGCGCTCGAACGGCACGGCCTCGATGCGGATACGGTGCGCGCCGACGAATCCAGCGTGCTCGTCACCGGAGCCGCCGGCGGTGTCGGATCGGTCGCCGTCGCGATCCTCGCGAAACTGGGTTACCCGGTTACCGCATCGACGGGCCGCGTCGAGGAGGAGTCGGCGTACCTGACGGACCTCGGCGCGAGCGAGATCATCGACAGATCCGAGCTGACGGAGCCGGGCAAGCCGATGCAGCGCCAGCGCTGGTCGGGCGTCGTCGACGTGGTCGGCAGCCACACGCTCGCCAACGCGATCGCGCAGACCAGATACGGCGGTACGGTCACCGCGTGCGGGCTCGCGCAGGGCTCCGACCTCCCGGCGACGGTGCTGCCCTTCATCCTGCGCGGTGTCACGCTCGCCGGGATCAACTCGGTTGATGCGCCGCTCGCGCTGCGCGAGACGGCCTGGCGGCGGCTCGCGACCGACCTGGATCCGGAGTCGCTCGCGGCGATGACCACGTTCATCCCGCTGGCCGAGGCGGTGCCGGCGGCCGACGACATCCTGGCCGGCCGGCTGCGCGGGCGCACCGTGGTGAACGTGCGGGAGTGACGTGCGGGGGTCCGGAGCCGTGGGCGCCGGCGGCCCTATGCTGACAGCATGATCGTCCTCGCGACCGTTGTGGTCACCCTCGCCGCGGCCCTGCACATCGCCATCTTCGTCATGGAGAGCGTCGGCTGGGCGCGGCCGGCCGTGTGGAAGCGGTTCAACATCGCCTCGCAGGAGGTCGCCGACACGGTGCGTCCGATGGCGTACAACCAGGGCTTCTACAACCTGTTCCTCGCGATCGGGGCCATCGTCGGCCTCATTCTCTACGGGGTCGGGATGCACGCGGCCGGGTTGTCGCTCATCCTCTTCACCACGGCCAGCATGTTCGCCGCGGCGATCGTGCTCGTCACCACCGGTCGCGGCTTCATCCGCGCGGCGATCATCCAGGGCACGCTGCCGCTGATCGGCTTCGTGCTGATGCTGCTCTCCTAGACGGCGAGCACGCGCCGGCGGGCGCTAGACGGCGGGCACGCGCGCCGGCTCCCGGAGCTCGGGAGCGAGCGACTCCGGGAGGAAGCCGCGGCCGATCACGCGCGCCGACACCCGTTGCAGCAATGGCATGGCGGCGTCGAGCGCCAGCCGCAGCGGCTCCGGCGCCGGGTCCGGCAGGATCGCCGCACCGCCGGGCCGCGCGATCCGACGGTGCGCCGCCAATTGCAGCCCCTGCATCCGCGCCACCGGTGGCAACCGGCGCTTCTGCACGGCATCGAGCACCCGCAGATCGACCGCACCCGTTCTGAGGGGCGCGACCAGCGCGTTCGCCGCGGCCACCGCATCCTGGATCGCGTAGTTGACGCCGACACCGAAGGCCGGCGACATCGCGTGCGCCGCATCCCCGATGGCGAGGAGCCCGGAACGGTACCAGCGCTCGAGCCGGTCGATCTGCACCGAGAGCAGCTTCACGTCGTCCCAGCTCTCGATGTTGCCGACTACCGGCTTCAGCACCGGCGCGATCCCGGACAGGACCCGATGGAATTCCTCGAGCCCCGCCGCCTTGAGCTCGTCGAAGCCGCCCTTCGGGATGATCAGCCCGGTCTGGTAGTAGTCGCCGCGATCGATCGTGACGATCATCCCGCCGCGGTCGACGTAGGCGAGCGTGCTCGGCGGCACCACCGCGGGCTTGGGGATTCGGAACCAGAGCACGTCGATCGCGACGCCGAACGCGCGCGGTCGCAGACCCGCAGCCCGGCGCACCGTCGAGTCGCGGCCGTCGGCGGCGATCGTCAGGGACGCCCGCACCTCCAGGGCGCCATCCGGACCGTCGACCGTCACCCCGCGGATGATGCCCGCCTCCTCGATGACGCCGGTGGCCTCGGTCTCCATCAGCAGGTGGAAGCCGGGGTACTGCGCCGCCTCGGCCGCGAGGAAGTTCAGGAAGTCCCACTGCGGCGCGAGCACGAGGAAGTCGTCGGGCGGGCCGAGCCGGCCGAAGTCGATCGGATGGAGGCGTGTGCCGTTCACCACCGCATCCAGCGTGCGGATGCTGTTGTGCGGCAGCGCGAGGAATCGTTCACGCAGCCCCAGTTCCCCGAGCAGCGTGATGGTCGACGGATGGATGGTGTCGCCGCGGAAGTCGCGGAAGAAGTCCGCGTGCTTCTCGAGCACCACGACATCCAGCCCCGCCCTGGCGAGGATGAGTCCCAGCATCATTCCAGCCGGGCCACCTCCGGCGATCACACACGACGTTTCCATCCGCTGTCCCTCCCGAACCCCAGCGTATGCTCACCACATGGCCATCATCGGATCCATTCTGATCGCGGCCGCCGCGCTGGTGCACCTGTTCTTCTTCGCGATGGAGAGCGTGATGTGGTCGTCGCCGACCGTCTGGCGGCGATTCGGCGTCGCGTCGCAGGACGACGCCGACATCGTGCGGCCGATGGCATACAACCAGGGCTTCTACAACCTGTTCCTCGCCGGAGGCACGGCGGTGGGTCTCGTGCTCTACTGGACCACCCTGCGCGACGTCGGCTTCGGGCTGGTGTTCTTCTGTGCGACCTGCATGGTGCTGGCGGCGCTCGTGCTGCTCACCACCGGCCGCAGGTACCTCCGCGCCGCCCTGCTGCAGGGCGTGCTGCCGCTCGTGGGGCTCGTGCTGCTCGCGCTCGGCTGACCGTGAAGGATGCTCGCGGCCGGCGGCTCTAGTCGATGGCCTCGCCGGCGGCGCCGATGTCGTTCACGTCGACGCGCAGGGTCTCGATGAGCTTGGCGGCGTGCTGGGTCGACACGATCACGCGCGAGTACTCCTCGCCCTCGAGGTCGATCACCACAGCAGCGCGCTGCTTGCCCTTGATGAGCAGGAAGTCCTTGCCGCCGTGGAACTTCCAGGTCCCGATCGCGAGCGTCAGCGGCACGGCGGCGCCTGGGGCCCGGATGCCGCGGATCCAGATCCACGGGTCTTCCGTGATGGCCACCGACCGGATGCTCTCCCGCGGGATCAGCAGGTCGTCCCGCTTCAGGGCGAGCACCTTCTCGGCCGCCGTGAGATGGATCTCCAGACGATCGGAGTGCACATGCATGTCGGCCATATCCCTATCCTGCCAACTCCCACCCCTGTCGTGCGCGTCGAATGTTCACAAAGAGATAACCGTCTGCCCGCGTGCATTCCCACACCGGGTGAGTGCCGGGCCGCGCGCTGTACGCTCATCTGGTGGCAACGCAGCGTCGGACACCGGGATCGCAGACCTCTCTGCGCGAGGCGAACCGGGCACGCATCGTCAACGCCATCAAACGCCACGGCGGCCTGACCCAGATCGAGCTGGCCGGCGCGACCGGGCTCTCCCCCGCGACGGTGTCGAACATCGTCAAAGAGCTGTCGAGCTCCGGTGTGCTCAACACGTCGCAGAGCATCCGGAGCGGGCGGCGGGCGCAGCACGTGACGCTCGCCCACGCGCTCGGGCTGGTGGTCGGAGTGCACGTATCGACGCGGCACATGCGCATCGCCCTCGCCGACGTCGCCCATACGGTCGTGGCGGAGCACCACATGCCGCTCGCCAAAGACCATCGCGCCGACAACGAACTCGACAAGGTGTCGCTGCTGCTCACCGACATGCTCGACTCGGTCGACGCGCGTCGTGACGAGGTGCTTGCCGTCGGCGTCGCGGTTCCGGCGCCGATCGACCAGGCGACGCACACCGTCGCACGCCTCGGGATGATGCGCGGCTGGGACGGCGTGCCGATCGCCGAGTCGCTGGAGCGCCGCGTGAAGCGGCCCGTCTTCGTGGACAATTCCGCCAACCTGACGGCGCTCGCCGAGTCCCGCCTCGGAGCCGGCCGCGGCATCCGGAACACCGTCACCCTCGACATCGCCGACACCATCGGCGCGGGCCTGACCCTCAACGGCCAGCTCTACCGCGGCTCGCACGGCATCGCCGGCGAGTTCGGGCACATGGTGGTGCGCGAGAACGGTCCCCTCTGCCGCTGCGGCAACCGCGGCTGCCTCGAGGCGATCGCCGGCGGCCCCGCCATCCTCGACGAGCTGCGCGACCACCTCGGCAGCCTCAAACTCGGCGACGTGGTGGCGCAGGCGAAGGCGGGCGACGCCCGGTGCATCCGGGCCATCGGCGATGCGGGACGCCACGTCGGCGAGGCGACGGCGAACCTGTGCAACCTGTTCGACCCGGAGCTCGTCATCGTCGACGGCGAGCTCGCCCGCGCCGGAGAACTGCTGCTCGGACCGTTGCGGCACGCCGTGGAACGGTCCATCATCGGGGGCGCCGATGTCGCACCCGAGATCGTCGAGGGCCAGCTCGGCAATCGCGCCGCGACCCTCGGTGCCGTCATCTACGCCGCCGACCGCGCCAACATCGGCGGCGACCTGATGCCGTACTGATGCCATGACTCCCATGCTCCGAACACCCGACACGACACCCGGCACCATGCCCGACCCATCAACCCGCACCCTGCCACGACCCGAACGGAGGCACCCGTGAAGATCGCGCGATCCCTCCTCGCGACAGCGACCGCCCTCGTCGTCGCGATCGCTCTCGCCGCCTGCAGCAATGCCGTCAACCCCGGCACCCGGCCGAGCGTCGACCCCCGCACGGCCAAGATCGGCCTGCTCCTGCCCGACTCCGTCACCGCGCGCTACGAAAGCGCCGACAAGCCGTACTTCGCGGCCGAGCTCACCCGGCTCTGCCCGAAATGCCACCTGCTCTACGCCAACGCCGACGGCGACGCGGGCAAGCAGCAGCAGCAGGCGGAGTCGATGCTCGCGCAGGGCGTGAGCGTGCTCGTGCTCGACCCCTTCGACTCCCAGGCGGCCGCCTCGATCGCCGCCGAGGCCCGCGCCAACGGCATCCCGGTCATCTCCTACGACCGCCTGGTCGACAGCGAGCACCTCGACTACTACATCTCGTTCGACAACGAGAAGGTCGGCCGGCTGCAGGCGCAGGCGCTCATCGACAAGCTCGCAGCCGACGGCGCGGGGAAAGGCGACCACGGCATCCTGATGCTGAACGGATCGCCCACCGACAACAACGCGGCGCTGTTCAAGAAGGGCGCGCACTCGGTGATCGACAAGAGCGGCTACCGGCTGCTCGCGGAGTACGACACCCCGGCCTGGGACCCGGCCAAGGCGCAGGACTGGGTCACCGGGCAGATCACCCAGTTCGGCGACCGCATCGACGGGATCTACGCCGCCAACGACGTGCTCGCCGGCGCCGCGATCGCGTCGCTCAAGGCGGCGGACGTCACCCCGCTCCGGCCCGTGATCGGACAGGATGCGGAACTCGCCGCCGTGCAGCGCATCCTCGCCGGCGACCAGTACATGACGGTCTACAAGGCCATCCAGCCGGAAGCAGAGAAGGCGGCGCAGCTCGCTGTCGCCCTCACGCGCTCCGAGCATCCGCCGGCGGACACGACGGTTCGTGTCGGCACGGCCGAGATCCCCTCGTTCCTCCTCGGCGTCACTGCCGTGACCGCGGACAATGTGGAAAGCTCCGTCGTGAAGGACAAGTTCTACGGGCCGGCGACGGCCGCCAAGATCTGCGCGGGCGACTACAAGGCCGCCTGCGCCCAGCACGGAATCGGATAGGACGAACAGCACCGTGACGATGGAATCCCCCGCATTCGCAGACGCGACGAGCGCACGTGAACCCGTGCTCTCGATGCGCGGCATCTCGAAGTGGTTCGGGGCCGTGCAGGCGTTGACCGAGGTGGACTTCGAGGTGTTCGCCGGCGAGGTCGTGGCGATCGTCGGCGACAACGGCGCCGGCAAGTCGACGCTGATCAAGATCCTCGCCGGTGTGCACCCGCAGGATGCCGGGACGATCTGGTTCGACGGGGAACAGGTGAGCATCCCGAGCCCGGCCGCGTCGCGGGAACTCGGGATTGCGACGGTGTTCCAGGACCTCGCGCTGTGCGACAACCTCGATGTGGTCGCCAACCTGTTCCTCGGCCGGGAGATCAGCCACGGGACGCTCGACGAGGAGGAGATGGAGAGCCGGGCGTGGAGCCTGCTCCGCCAGCTGTCGGCGCGCATCCCGTCGGTGCGGGTCGCCGTGGCGACGCTGTCTGGCGGCCAGCGACAGACGGTGGCGATCGCCCGCTCGCTCGTCGGGGAGCCGAGCGTGGTCATCCTCGACGAACCGACCGCGGCCCTCGGCGTCGCCCAGACGGCGGAGGTGCTCAACCTGATCGAGCGGCTGCGCGAGCAGGGTCTCGGCGTCATCCTGATCAGCCACAACATGGCCGACGTGCAGGCGGTCGCCGACCGCGTCACGGTGCTGCGGCTCGGCCGGAACAATGGCGACTTCCGCATCCCCGACGTCAGCTACGAAGACATCATCTCGGCGATCACCGGGGCCACCGACAACGTGGTCAGCCGGCGCGCGGACCGCCTCGACCGCGCCGAGCGCCTCGACGACGCCGACCGCCTCGACGGGGGTGCGCTGTGACCCGCACCCGAACCGCGCCCACCCCGGTGGCGACCGACCGGATCCCCCGTGGCGACACGATCCGCGACGTGGTCACGGGCTTCGGCCACCGCGTGCGCGGCGGCGACCTCGGCAGCCTGCCGGTCGTGGTCGGCCTGGTGCTGATCTGGGCGATCTTCCAGCTGCTCAACCCGACGTTCCTGTCGCCGCAGAACCTGGTGAACCTCGCCGTGCAGTGCGCGGCCGTCGGCACCATCGCGATCGGGATCGTGCTGGTGCTGCTCATCGGCCAGATCGACCTCTCGGTCGGCGCCGTCAGCGGCCTCTCGGGGGTGATCGTCGGCGTCACGTTCGTCAATCTGGGCTGGCCGCTCGCGGTCTCGATCGTCGCCGCGATCCTCGCCGGCAGCGTGCTCGGCCTGATCTACGGGCTGCTCTTCACGTCGTTCGGGGTGCCCAGCTTCCTGATCACGCTGGCCGCACTGCTCTCGGTGCTCGGCCTGCAGTTCTGGGTGCTCGGCAAGAACAGCACGATCAACATCCCGTTCGACTCCCCGCTGGTCTTCTTCACGCAGCAGCTGTTCCTGCCGCCGTGGCTGGCGTACACCGTTGCCGGGATCGCGGCGCTCGGGATGTTCCTCACCGATTGGCGCACGATCGTCCGCCGCCGTCGCGCCGGCCTGCCGGAGGGCTCGCTGACGCTGGCGACGCTGAAGGCCGCGCTCCTGCTCGTGGCGCTCTGCGTCGTGGTCTGGTACCTCGCGAAGGACCGCGGGGTCGGGGCGATGTTCCTGCTCTTCGTGATCCTCGTCGCGTTGATGAACTTCCTGCTGCGGCGCACCCGCTGGGGCCGCTCGGTGTACGCGGTCGGCGGCTCCGTCGAGGCTGCCCGGCGGTCGGGCATCCGGGTGGATCGGGTCTACATCAGCGTGTTCGTGCTGTGCTCGAGCTTCGCCGCGCTGGGCGGCGTGCTCGCGGCCGGGCGGCTGGCGTCGGTGTCGCTGTCGAGCGGCGGCACGGACACCAGCCTCAACGCCATCGCCGCTGCGGTCATCGGCGGCACCAGCCTCTTCGGCGGACGTGGACGGGCGTGGTCGGCGCTGGTGGGCATCCTAGTGATCCAGTCGATCTCGAACGGGCTGATCCTGCTCAACCTCGACAGCTCGTACCGCTACATGATCACGGGCGTGGTGACGCTGCTCGCGGTGATCATCGACTCGCTCTCGCGGCGCTCGCGGGCGTCGCACGGGCAGGCGTGACGATGACGCGCACGACGACGTTCCGGGCCCGGCTGCTGCGGCGGGATGTGCAGCCGCAGACGATCACGGTGCGCGCGTCCTCGGACGCTCCCCCGCGCACACTGCGCCGGGCGGCCGGCGGGGGCGACCAGCTGACGTTCGACGTGTACGCGCTGGTGGATGCGGACGGGTGGCCCAACGAGGCGACGTACTCGTACGTGGAGTCGGTGCAGCGTTCGGCGGCCGACGCCGACATCTGAGCCCGGTTTCTCCCTTCCGTTCGCGTTCGCCTCTCGCTTCTCGTTGAGGGGTGGCAAAAGCAGGCTCCGTCGGCGTGTTTAGGCGCGTTTGCCGCCCCTCAACGAAGCGGGGCTTGACGGGATGAACGACCGCGAGGTACTTTCCTGGTGTGGAAAGTTCCGTTGCGGGAAAGTATGATGCGGATGCGCGGGTCGGGATGATGTTCTCGGCGCTCGCGGACCCGACGCGTCGGGCGCTCATCGCCGACCTCCGCGACGGGCCCAAGACCGTCGGCGAGCTCGCGGCCCGTTTCGACGTCGGGGTGCCTGCGGTCTCGAAGCACCTGAGCGTGCTCGAGCGCGCCGGCCTCATCTCGCGCGAACGCGTCGCGCAGTGGCGGCGCTGCCGGCTCGAGGCCGAGGCCTTTGAGCAACTGAACGAGTGGATGCGGCACTACGCCTCCCTGTGGGAGGGCAGCCTCGACCGGCTCGACGGCTATCTGGGCACCCTCCTGACCGGCCCGGATGCGGTGGCCGACGACGGCTCCGCGGGTGCGGTTGCGGACGCGGATGCGGATGCGGGAGCCACGCGATGAGCGCGGCCACCGTGACCCGCCACCCCGACGGACTGACCATCACGCGGCGCTTCGCCGCCCCGCGCGAACTCGTCTTCCGCGCCCTCTCCGAGCCCGAGCACCTCAAGCAGTGGTGGGGTCCCCCGGACTATCCGGTCGACCAGTGCAGCGTCGACTTCCGTCCGGGCGGCGTCTGGCATTACAGCCTGCGCGGACGCCATGGCGGCGAGGTGTGGGCGCGCTCGGTCTATCGCGAGATCGTGCCGCCCGAGCGCGTGACCTACGTCGAACGGTCATCCGACCCGTCCGGCGCCGTGACGGACGATCGTCCGGGCGCCTACGTCACGATCACCCTGCAGAACGACGGCGACGGTACCGTCTTCACCGCGCGCATCCGGTACCAGACCCCGCTCGATCGCGACCGTGCGATCCAGGGCGGCGTCGAGCACGGCTTCTCGCGCGCCCTCGACCAGCTCGACGCCCTGCTCATCCGGCTCGGCGCCGCGCTGCGCTGACCGCACAAGCCACACTCCGAAAGGACGAACGATGACCACACTCACCTCCGCTGACGGGACCACGATCGGCTACGAGACGGTCGGCTCCGGCCCGGTCGTCATCCTGGTCGACGGTGCGATGTGCTTCCGCGACGCCGGCCCGATGCGTCCCATCGCCGATCGCCTCGCCGACCGGTTCAGGGTCGTGCTCTACGACCGGCGGGGACGCGGTGCGAGCACGGACACCGCCCCCTTCGCCGTCGGGCGCGAGATCGAGGACATCGACGCGCTGATCTCGGCCGTCGGCTCACCCGCGGTCGGGCTGGGGATCTCGTCGGGCGCGATGCTCCTGCTGCGTGCGGCAGCCGCCCTGGGGCGCGAGCGCATCGCCGGCGTCGCACTGTACGAGCCGCCGCTGATGCCGGAGGCAGCACGCGCCGGGGCCGCGGCGTACACCGCCGAGCTCACCGCAGCGCTGGCTCGTGGCGACCAGGAGGGCGCCGTCGAGCTGTTCGTGCGCCGGGTCGGGATGCCGGAGGAGGCCATCGCGGGAATGCGCGGCACCCCGATGTGGGCCGGCATGGTCCGGATCGCGCCGACCCTCGCCTACGACGATGCGGCGATGGGCGACAGCAGCGTTCCGGATGCTCTGGTGCACGCACTCAGGACGCCGACGCTCACGCTCGCGGGCGGCGCGAGCCCGGACTTCCTGCGCTTCGGGGCGCAGGCGCTGGCCGACGCCATCCTGGACGCGCAGTTCGCGGTGGTCGAGGGGCAGACGCACGACGTGGACGCCGCGGCGATCGACCTCCACCTGCGCCCCTTCTTCGAGAACGCGGGCGCTGCGGCCGCCGACCGGCGCGGCTGAGCCGGGCACCGCATCCGCTCGCTCGCCGTTGAGGGGTGGCTAACGCACCGTCCGCCGGCGTGTTTTCCTGCGTTTGCCGCCCCTCAACGGAATGGGGCGGTCAGGGGGTGGCGCGGGCGGCGGCGGCGGCTGCGGCAGGCAACGCTGCGAGGATGCGGTCGACCGCCGCGTCGTCGTGGGCGGCGGTGACGAACCACGCCTCGAAGACGCTCGGCGGCAGCGAGACGCCCGCGTCGAGCATCGCGTGGAAGAACGGCCGGTACCGGAACGCCTCCTGCCGCTGCACCTCCGCGTACGTGCGGGGCGCCGACGCGAAGTCGCCGAAGACGAAGCTGAACAGGCTGCCCGCCCGCTGAACCCGGTGGGCGACGCCCTCCGCCGAGAGGGCGGCCGAGACCGCCGCCGAGACCGTGTCGGCGACGACGTCGAGCCGGTCGTAGACCGCCTCGTCCGCGTTCGCGAGGGTCGCCAGCCCCGCCGCGACCGCGACCGGGTTGCCCGACAGCGTTCCCGCCTGATACACCGGGCCGGTCGGCGCGAGGAAGTCCATGAGCTCCGCGCGACCGCCCAGAGCCGCCAGCGGCATCCCGCCACCGATGACCTTTCCGAAGGTGACCAGATCGGGCGTGTAGCCGCGGTCGAGGCCCCAGAATCCGGCCTCGCTCACGCGGAACCCGGTGAGCACCTCGTCGAGGATCAGGAGCGCACCGAACTCGTGCGCGAGGTCGGTTAGCGCGGCGTTGAATCCCTCGTCGGGTGCGACCACGCCCATGTTGGCGGCGGCGGCCTCGGTGATGACGGCCGCGATGTCGGGGCCGTGCTCCTCGAAGGCCGTTCGCACGGCATCCAGGTCGTTGTAGGGCAGCACCAGTGTCTGGGCCGCCGTCGCCTCGGTCACACCGGCGGAGCCGGGGAGCGCGAGCGTGGCCAGGCCGGATCCGGCCTCGGCGAGCAGGCTGTCGGAGTGCCCGTGGTAGTGCCCGGCGAACTTGATCAGCAGGGGCCGGCCGGTGAAGCCGCGCGCGAGCCGGATCGCCGTCATGGTCGCCTCGGTGCCCGTGGAGACGAGGCGCAGCTTCTCGATGAACGGCACGCGGGCCAGCACGGCCTCCGCGAGCTCGGTCTCCGCCGGCGTCGACGCACCGAACGAGAGGCCGCGCGCGGCAGCCTCCTGCACGGCGGCGATGACGGCCGGATGCGCGTGCCCGAGGATCGCGGGACCCCACGACGCGACGAGGTCGACGTACTCGCGACCCTGCGCATCCGTGATGTACGGACCGCGGGCCGACACCATGAACCGTGGGGTGCCGCCGACCGAGCGGAACGCGCGCACCGGCGAGTTCACGCCGCCCGGGATGACCCGCTGAGCACGCTCGAACTGGACGAGGTTCACGTCGGAGAGGGCCGCACCGTCGGCCAGGGCCTCCTGGTCGCTCATCGCAGCCACCTCGCGACCTCGGTCGCCCAGTAGGTCATGACGGCATCGGCTCCGGCCCGGCGGGCGCCGATGAGGGTCTCCTCGATGATGCGGCGCCGGTCGATCCAGCCGTTCGCGGCTGCGGCCTCGACCATCGCGTACTCCCCCGACACCTGGTAGGCCCAGACCGGAACATCGCTGATCGCGGCGACGTCCGAGAGCACATCGAGGTAGCTGAGCGCCGGCTTCACCATCAGCACGTCCGCGCCCTCCTCGAGGTCGAGACGCGCCTCGCGCAGGCCCTCGCGGCGATTGGCGGGGTCCTGCTGGTAGGCGCGGCGGTCGCCGCTGAGCTGGGAGTCGACGGCCTCGCGGAACGGCCCGTAGAACGCCGACGCGTACTTGGCGGCGTAGGCGAGGATGATCGTGTCGGTGTGGCCGGCCTCGTCGAGCGCGTCGCGCACGGCGGCGACCTGGCCGTCCATCATGCCACTCAGCCCGAGCAGCTGCGAGCCCGCCTCGGCCTGCGCGATCGCCATGTCGCGGTACCGGATGAGGGTGGCGTCGTTGTCGACGTGCCCACGCGCATCCAGCACGCCGCAGTGGCCGTGGTCGGTGAACTCGTCGAGGCACAGGTCGGTCTGCAGCACGATCGCATCGCCGACCTCGGCGGCGACGGCACGCGTCGCGACGTTCAGGATGCCGTCCGGATCGGTCGCGGCGGAGCCGACCGCGTCCCGTGTCTCCGGGACGCCGAACAGCATCACGCCGCCGACGCCGGCCTCGGCCGCTTCGGCCACGGCGCGTTTGAGCGAGTCGATGCTGTGCTGCACGACGCCGGGCATCGACTGGATGGGCAGCGCCTCCGGCGTGCCTTCGCGCACGAACATCGGCAGGATCAGCTCTGCGGGATGGAGGCGGGTCTCGGCGGTCAGCCGGCGCACTGCCGGGGACTGCCGCAGCCGCCGTGGTCGGACAACGGGGTGCGTCACTTCGCTCACTCGGCAAGCCTACGCGCGTGGCGGCGGGGCACCCTGCGTGCGCTCCCAGCTACGCGGGGACGGGCGGCGCATAACTCCGGAAGACTGCGAGCGCGGCACGGCGCGTCGCCCATAACTTCGGAAGATCGAGACGGAGCGCGGTGCGGGTTCCGGAGTTGCACGGCGCCGATTCGGGTCGGGCGGCCGGCTAGCCCGCGTCGGCCGCGTCGGCGGTCTCGTCGGGCTCGGACGCCGTGTTCGCCGCCTCGACCACGGACTCGATCAGCGACGCCGCCGTGCGTTCGGCAGCGACCACGTCGACGCGCAGCCCGAAGTCGCGGGCGTCGCGCGCGGTCTGCGGTCCGATCGCGGCGACCAGCGTGCTCTCGGGGATCGGGCCGAGCTGGCGCTGCACCTGCTCCGCCACCGACCCGCTGGTGACCAGGATCGCCTGCACCAGGCCGGACGCCACGTCGTTCACCACGTTCTCCGGCACGGGGACGCCGATCGTGCGATAGGCGACGACCGACTCGACCTCGTGGCCGACGCGCTTGAGCCCCTCGGTCAGCAGCGGCTTGGCGATCTCCGACCGGAGCGTGAGCACGCGCAGCGGGACGACCCCGTTCGTCGCGGCCTCCCATTCGGCGAGGAGCCCCCTGGCCGAGTTGTCCTCCGAAGGGACGAGGTCGACCTTGTAGCCGGCGGCCGCCAGGGCGGCCGCCGTGGTCTCGCCGACAGCGGCGACGCGCGTCGACGACGGCACCACCGCGCGTTGCGCACTCAGCACATCGACGGTCGTCGCGCTGGTCACGGTCATCCAGTCGAACTCGCCGGCGGCCAGCCGCGCGAGCGCGCGCTCCAGGGCCGGGGCATCGTCGGTCGGCGCGAAGTTGATCATCGCGGCGACGATCGGCGACGCTCCCTTGGAACGCAGGTCGGCGGCGACCGAGTCGCCCCACGGACCGCCGCGCGGCACGAGGACGCGCCAGCCGGTCAGCGGCTTGCCGGTGGATGCTGTGGACGTGGTCATCGCGCGCTCCCGAGCGGTGCCAGGCCGGCGGCCCCCGCGCCGAGCAGTTCGGCCACGACGCGTTCTCCCACATCGCGAGCAGCGGCGGCCAGGTCGGCGCGGCTCATCGAATCGGGGGTGGCGGCGTGGGATGCGGTGAGCTGCTCGGTGCCGTCGGGCCGGTATACGGTCGCGGTGAGGAACAGCAACCCGTCGTCGACGAGGGCGGTCGCGCCGATCGGAGCGGCGCATCCGGCTTCGAGTCCGGCGAGGACGATGCGCTCGGCGGTGGCGCAGGCGCGAGTGGTGGCGTGATCGACGGCCGCGACCGCCTTGGCGATCGCGCCGTGCCCCTTCTCGTCACCCGCTCGCACCTCGAGCGCGAGCGCCCCCTGGCCCGGCGCGGTCGGCACCTGGGAGAGGGGGAAGAACTCCGTCACCGCGTCGGAACGGCCCAGCCGTCCCAGACCGGCGGCCGCGAGCACCACGGCGTCGAGGTCGCCGTCGGCGACGCGCGAGAGACGGGTGTCGACGTTTCCGCGGATGTCGACCACCTCGAGGTCGGGGCGGCGCGACTTCAGCTGGGCGACCCGACGCGGCGAGCCGGTGCCGACACGGGCGCCCTCCGGCAGCGTCTCGACGGTGAGCCCGTCACGTGCGCACAGGGTGTCCCTGGCGTCCGCACGCTTCGGGATCGCGCCGATGACGAGACCGGGAGCGTCTCCGGTCGGCAGGTCTTTGAGGGAGTGCACGATGATGTCGCATTCGCCGGCGAGCAGCGACTCGCGGAGCGCCGTGGCGAAGACCCCGGTGCCGCCGAGCTCGGAGAGCGACTCGCGCGAGGTGTCCCCGTGGGTCGTGACGGTGATGAGCTCGACGTCGTTACCGGTGGCCTTGGCGAGCTGTTCGGCGACGGCGGTGGTCTGCGCGACCGCGAGGGCGCTCCCCCGCGTGCCGATGCGCAGCACGCCGTCGCGCGGCTCCGACGGTCCGGATGCCCGGCTCACCGAACCGGTCACGGCGCCAGCCCCGCAGCCGCCGGCTTGAAACCGAGCCGCACGTTCTCGCAGCAGCCGGGCCGGCACACGTCGTACCAGGGGCCGAGCTCCGTCATGGCGGGGCGCTGGTCGACCGGAACGCCGTCACGGCGCTCCAGCACCAGGTCGATGAGGCCCTTCACGTACGCGTGGTGCGTTCCCGGGGTGGGCACGCGGACCGCGACGAGACCGTGCTCCTCGCTCGTCTCCATGGCCTCGTTGTCGAGGTCCCAGAGAACCTCCATGTGGTCGCTGACGAAGCCGAGCGGCACGATGATCACGGCCTTGACGCCCTTCGCGGGCAGTTCGGCGATGGCGTCGTTGATGTCGGGTTCGAGCCACGGCATCGAGGGGGGACCGCTGCGCGACTGGTAGACGAGCTGCCACTTCACCACGCCGTCGGTCGCCGCCTGAGCCACGACCTCCGCCACGGCGAGGTGCTGCGCCGCGTACGCGCCGCCCTCACCGAAACCGCGCTCGGCCGGGCCGGAGCGTGCGGCATCTGCCGACGGGATCGAGTGCGTGGTGAACAGCAGCTCGATCTCGGTCGCGGGGTCGATGCCCGGCACCTTCGCCTGCACATCGGCCAGCGCATCCCGCACGCCTTCGATGAAGGGCTCGACGAAACCGGGGTGGTCGAAGAACTGACGCACCTTGTCGATCTCGATGGTGCCCTCGAGGCCGGTGTCCTCGAGCGCCATCGCGAAGTCCTCGCGGTACTGACGGCACGACGAATACGACGAGTAGGCGCTCGTGGCGATCGCGATGATCTTCGTGAGCCCGCGCTCGTTCGCCTCGGTGAGGGCGTCCTTCAGGTACGGGTCCCAGTTGCGGTTGCCCCACAGCACGGGCAGATCGATGCCGCGGGACGCCAGCTCGGCCTCCAGCGCCGCCTTGAGCTCGCGGTTCTGATCGTTGATCGGCGAGACCCCGCCGAAGTGACGGTAGTGGTGCGCGACCTCCTCGAGGCGCTCCTCCGGGATGCCGCGCCCGCGCGTCACGTTGCGCAGGAACGGGATGACGTCGTCCTGACCCTCGGGCCCGCCGAAGCCGGCGAGGAGGATCGCGTCGTAGGCGACCGGCTCGGTGACGTGCTCGGGACCGTTCGCCGCTGCCGGCGTTGCTCCGAGGACCCGGCCGGTCGTGGTGCCCGTGACGTCGGTCACTGCAGCACCTCCACGAGCTCGGCGGGTGCGATGCGGCGGCCGGTGAAGAACGGCACCTCTTCGCGCACGTGGCGGCGGGCATCCGTCTGGCGCAGATCGCGCATCAGGTCGACCAGGTCCGTGAGCTCGTCGGACTCGAGGGGAAGGATCCACTCGTAGTCGCCGAGCGCGAACGAGGCGACGGTGTTGGCCAGCACCGAGCGGAACGCGGCGCCCTTGCGGCCGTGCTCCGCGAGCATCCGGCCGCGCTCCTCGTCGGGAAGCAGGTACCACTCGTAGCTGCGGACGAACGGGTAGACCGTCAGCCACTCTTTCGGCTCCTTGCCGCGCAGGAAGCCGGGGACGTGCGACTTGTTGAACTCCGCATCCCGGTGCACACCCATGGCGTTCCAGGTGGGGAGGAGGGCTTTGAGCAGCTGGGTGCGGCGCAGTTGGCGCAGCGCCCACTGCAGGGTGTGGGCCTCGGGCCCGTGCAGCCAGATCATGACGTCGGCGTCGGCACGCAGGCCGGAGACGTCGTACAGGCCGCGCGTCGTGACGTTCTGGAGCTCGAGGTCGGCGATCACGCCTTCGAGCTCCTGCACCGCACGGGGCACGTCGGTGCCGTCGAGATCGTCGGGACGCGCCGGATCGCGGCGCAGAACGGCCCACAAAGTGAAACCACTCGGATTCTCGACAGGGACGCTCGAATCTGCCGTAGCGGCAGCCGGGTTACTCATACCTCACAGTCTCCCTCTCAAACCTGTGAGAGCCAAAAACAGCGGCCGGATGCTCACCGCTGCGCAGCGCGGACGGCGAGCCAGACGACTCCGCCGATCGCTGCGGCGACCGCGACGGCCGCACCGACCAGCACCAGCGGATTCTCCTGACGCAGCCGCTGAACCCGCTCGGCGGTGCGCTTGGGAACGTTGAGCTTGTATTCGATCGCGCTGAGGGTGTCGGCCACCTGGGCACGGGCCCGTTCGACGTCGGTGCGCTCAGTTGTCATAGCGGCCAAGTCCCTTCAGCGCCTCGGAGTCCTCTTTGATGCTGTTGATCGTCTTCTCCGGTGCGACGCCGTTCATCTTCTTGAACGACGAGATGCCGATGAGCGCCAGGATCGCCGCGATCAGTAGAAGTGCGACGACCACGATGAGGGCCGCGAGCCAGCCGGGCAGCGCCACCGCGATCCCGAGGATGGCCGCGGCGACCAGCGAGCCGAGGGCGAAGAAGCCCAGAACGGCGGCCACCACGAACAGGCCTATTCCGACTCCGGCATGCTTCGCTTTCTCGGCGAACTCCGCCTTGAGGTGGGCGATCTCGGCCTTCAGCAGCGCGATCAGCTGCTGCGGGAGCTCGGAGACGAGCGTGAACAGCGATCGCGAGCGGGCATCGCCGTGGAAACGCGGGTCGTTGTCGGTCATACGCGTCACCGTACTCCTCGCCGTGGTCGGCTCAAGCGCCCTGTCCGGCGGCGGTGCCGGCGCCACCGGCCGAGCCGCTCGCGGAGCCGTTCGCGGAGCCGCCCGCGTTGTCGATGGCGGCCTTGGCCGCGGGGGACGGCACCGGGGTGCTCGCCTCCTTGCGGCGAGCCGAAGCCTGCACGATCAGCTTCTTGGCGGTGTCGTACACGGTGCCGGGAACCTCACCGACCTTGGCGGCCACGAAGTCCTCTGCGGCGTTGACCTGCTTCTGGATTCCCGGCGACTCCCACACCTTGGCGGCAGCCGACTTGATCTGTTCGTACCGCTTGCGGCCGGCACGCGCACCGAGCACGTAGCCCACCGCTGCTCCGGCGACAAAGAGAAGCTTTCCGCGCATTGCTGGCCCCGTTCGTCAAAGGTTCTCGGTCAGTGTCCTCCAGCGTAGACCCCTGACGCGCGTCGCCGTCTCGCGGGCATCCGGGATGACCGAGGCGAGGCCGGTGCCCGTGAGCCACGAACCCGTCACCTCGAGGCCTTCGACCGCCGCGACCGCGTCGCGGACCTGCCGGATGCGGTCCCCCTCGCCCAGCGCCGCGTACGGCAGCGCGTTGGTCCAGCTGGTGCGCGCGAAACCGGCGACGGCGGATTCCGCAAGGGGGATGCCGTAGAGAGCGGACGCGTCGGCGATCGCCGTTGTACGCAACTCGTCGTCGCTCATCCCGCTCGTCGCCGACGGCATCCCGGCGCGCCCGTACGACAGCCGGATGACCTGACGGCCCGGCCCCGCATCGTGGGCGAGCCACGACCACTTCGCCGTGGAGTGGGTCGTCGCCTTGGCCCCGACATCCGGTGTCCCCGAGTCGGAGACGAGCACGCCGGTTCCGCGCGGGGCGGCGGCCAGACGTTCGTCGGTGATGACCAGGGTGGTCAGCTCGACGCTGGAGGCGGGCGGCCAGTCGAGGTCGCCCAAGGTGGTGAGCTCGGCGGCGGCTTCGCCGAGCAGGTCGAGCGCCGCCGAGGCGGGCACCGCGACGACGACGGCATCGGCGAGGAGCTCCTCGCCGTCGGTCAGCCGCACGACCCAGCGGGCGTCGTCGGCCTGAGCGGCGGCGACGTCGCCCTCGGCCGCTCCGTCGAGCACGCTTTCAGTTGCTCCATCGGCGACCGCGTCGTCCGTCTCCTCCGGTGCCACGAAGGGCAGCAGTTCGGCCACGGCGGCCTGGGTGCGCACGACTCCTCCGCGCTCGGCGATGTCGGCGGCGAGCGCGGCCGGCAGCCGCCACATGCCACCGCGGATGCCCTCAACGGCACCTCCCGCCTTGGCGTTGGACCGCAGCTCACCGACCGCACCAGACAGAGAGCCGAGCCGGGTCAGTGCGGAGTTGAGGCCGGGAGCGACCACGTCGATGTCCAGGTCGTCCGGACGCGCCGAGTACACCCCGGTCGCCACCGGCGCGACCAGACGCTCGAGCACCTTCGCGCCCATCCGCTTGCGCACGAGCGTGCCGAGGCTGCGCTCCGTGCCGATCTTGAGTACGGGCATGACACGGTCGAGGTACGCGCGCCACGCGCCGGCCCAGCCGATCGCCCGCACCACATCGCTGGCGAGCGGCGAGCTCGGGATGCCCAGCAGCCCCGCCTTGGGCAGGGGCACGCTCTGCGACCCGAACCGCACCCAGGCGCCGGCCGGGTTCGGTGTGACGACGCCGCGGCCGAGCCCGAGTTCGTCGACCAGCTCGCGCACGTGACCGCCTCGGGTCGCGTAGCTCTCGGCCCCGGCGTCGACGGTCAGCCCGTCGATCTCGAGGGAGGCGACGGAGCCGCCGACCCGATCCCCCGCCTCGAGCAGGGTCACGGAGAAGCCGGGCCGGGCGCAGTCGCGTGCGGCGACCAGGCCGGCCATCCCGCCCCCGATCACGATCACGCGGGTCGGCGGGGCCTCGACGGCCTGGCGCAGCTCGTCGGCGAGCGTCTGCTCTGCGCCCGACTGCTCTGCGTCCGACTTCTCTGCGTCCATCTGCTCTGCGTCCATCTGTTCTGCGTCCGAACCCGTCACAGCGCGTGCACGAACTCGACGAGCCGGGTCAGCACCGCCGGGTCCGTCTCCGGCGGAACGCCGTGTCCGAGGTTGAGCACGTGGGCGGGGGCGTCGACGCCGCGCGCGAGCACGTCGCGCACGTGCGCCTCGAGCACCGGCCACGGCGCGGACAGCATGGCTGGGTCGACGTTGCCCTGCAGGGGGACGACATGGCCGAGGCGCCGGCTCGCCTCATCGAGCGGGATGCGGTAGTCGACCCCGACCACGTCCGCCCCGACCTCGTGCATGGCTTTGAGCAGCTCACCGGTGCCGACGCCGAAGTGCACGATCGGAACGTTGCGGGTCTCGGGCTCCGGCTCACGGGCGGTCTCGCTGTCGGCCGCGTGGCCGGCGCCGGTCGCGCCGGCCGCGGCCTGCCCCGCCGCCTGGTACGTCAGGTCGCGCACGTGCGAGAGCGCGCGCATCGACGCCGGCGCGACGTGCTCGGCGTAGTCGTGCAGCGAGAGCGAACCCGCCCACGAGTCGAACAGCTGGGCGGCGCTGGCCCCCGCCAGCACCTGCGTGCGCAGGAAGGCGCCGGTGACATCCGCGGTCCATGCCATGAGCTGCGCCCATGCCTCGGGGTCGGCGTGCATCATCGTGCGGGCGCGGATGTGGTCTTTCGAGGGGCCGCCCTCGACGAGGTAGGCGGCGAGCGTGAAGGGCGCTCCGGCGAAACCGATCAAGGGGGTGTCGCCGAGCTCGGCGGTCGTCAGCTGCACGGCCTCGATGATCGGAGCGAACGTCTCCTCGGTGAGCGAGGCGGCGTCGATCTCGGTGAGCCGGGCGACGTCGTCGGCCGTGCGCACCGGGGAGGACAGCACCGGCCCCTTGCCGGGGACGATGTCGACGTCGACGCCGGCGAGCCGCAACGGGATCACGATGTCGCTGAAGAAGATTCCGGCGTCCACGCCGTGGCGGCGGACCGGCTGCAGAGTGATCTCGCTGGCCAGCGCCGGATCGAGGCAGGCGTCGAGCATCCGGGTGCCGACGCGCAGCTCCCGGTACTCGGGCAGGGACCGTCCGGCCTGGCGCATGAACCAGACCGGTGTGACGTTCTGGCGCACCCCCTGGTAGGCGCGGATGAGGCGCGCCGACGCGGTGCGCGTGTTGAGCGGGTGGGAGGGGGCGAGGGTGTTCACACGGACGATTCTGTCAAAGTGCCGGGAATGAAAGCTGAGCGCTTGTCGCAGGTGCGATCCGATTCGAGGTTCCGCGGATGCAAGCGTAGGCTTTCGAGGTGCTTCTTTGCTTCTCGTCGAGCCACCGCACTGCGGACTTCGACCTTCTCGAACGGCTCGAGCGTCGCGCTCCGGCCGTGAAGGCCGCGCTCGCCGAGCACAGCGAAGTCATCAGCGGATCCGTGGTCCTCGCGACCTGCAACCGCTTCGAGGCCTACCTCGACGTCGACGAGCCGTTGACCGCCGCCGTCGCCGTCTCGGCCGAGACCGTGATCGAGGCCGTGAGCGCCGCATCCGGTGTCGACGCCGACGAGCTGCGCGCATCCAGCACGGTGATCTGCGACCAAGGCGTCGCCGAGCACCTGTTCTCGGTGTCGAGCGGGCTCGAGTCCGTCGTGGTCGGCGAAGGCGAGATCGCCGGTCAGGTGCGCCGCGCACTGGAGTCGGCCCGCACGGCCGGCACGGTCACCCACGACCTCGAACGACTCTTCCAGGGCGCCTCGCGCACGTCGCGCGGCGTGAAGAACCGCACCGGTATCACCACTGCCGGCCGGTCGCTCGTGCGCCTCGGACTCGACCTGGCCGAGAGCCGCGTCACCGACTGGGCGGCCACCCGCGTGCTCCTGGTGGGAACGGGCGCCTACGCCGGGGCGAGCCTCGCGGCGCTGCGTGACCGCGGGGTCGTCGACGTGCGGGTCTTCTCCCCGTCCGGCCGGGCGGCCAAGTTCGCGCTCTCCCACGAGATCGTGCCCGTCGAGGCGGCCGACCTCGTCGCCGCGCTCGCCGGCAGCGACCTCGTGGTCACCTGCAGCGCCGCCACCGACCCCATCCTCACCGCGGCCCAGCTCACCGAGGCGATGAGCCTCCCCGGAGCGCTCGAGCGGCGCCTGGTGATCGACCTCGGGCTGCCGCGCAACGTCGACCCGGCCGTCGCGCAGCTGCGCGGCGCCGAGCTGCTCGACCTCGAGACCATCAGCCGGCACGCCCCGCTCGAAGAGCTCAACGCGGCACAGGATGCGCGGCTGATCGTCGACGCCGCCGCCGCCGAGTTCGCCGCACAGTCCGCCGAGCAGTCGGTGACGCCCGCGCTGATCGCGCTGCGCTCGCACGTATTCGACGTGCTCGACGCCGAGATCGAGCGCGCACGGGCCCGCGGCGACTCGAGCGAGCAGACGGAGGCCGCGCTTCGTCACCTCGCCGGCGTGCTCCTGCACACCCCGTCGGTGCGCGCCAGGGAGCTCGCCCGCTCCGGCGGGGCGCAGAGCGTCGTCGACGCCGCGAACACGCTGTTCGGGCTCGACGTCGACGATGTCGCCGCTCCACGCCTGCGCGCGGTCGGCGACGAGTCCGCCGCATCCTGATCGCAACCGCCGCATCCTGACCACGAACCCAGGAGGAACAGTGAGCAACGGAGCTGACGAAGATCCCCACGGCGTCATCGGCCTGCCGTACGGCGCAGAAGAGCTGCGCACCGAGCGTCTCGTGCTGCGGCCGCTGAACACGGGCGACCTCGACGACGTGCACGAGTACCAGAAGCGCAAAGACGTCGTGCGCTACCTCTACTGGGAGGTGCACGACCACGAGGAGTCGGCCAAGCACCTCAAGAAGCGCATCGCGATGAACCACCTCGCCGAAGACGGCGACGGGCTCATCTACGCCGTCGAGCTGCCCGATCCCGAGGGCGGCCACGGCCGGGTGATCGGCGACATGAGCATCTTCCTGAAGAGCGCGGAGCACGGACAGGTCGAGGTCGGCTGGGTCTTCCACCCGGCCGTGCACGGGCGCGGTTACGCGACCGAAGCGGCGGAGGCGGTGCTGGCGGTCTGCTTCGGCACGCTCGGCGCCCACCGCGTGTTCGCCCAGCTCGACGCCCGGAACGAGGCCTCGGCCCGGCTCTGCGAACGGCTCGGGATGCGCCAGGAGGCGCTGCTGCGCCAGAACGAGATCTTCAAGGGCGAGTGGGGCGACACCGCGGTCTACGCGATGCTCGACAGCGAGTACAGCGCGCGCTGACCGCGCCCGGCACCGCCCGGCGCTGCCCGCGGCCGGCCGGCGTGTCTGTCTCCCTCCCCTGCGCCCTCCTGGCGCGGCCCGCGGCCGGCCGCCATTTGCCAGTTGATGCGGTGGGTGGGGCACCGGGACCGCATCCAATGGCAAACGACGAGCAGGGACGCGCCCCGACCCGGTCCGCATCCGGATGTGGAAACGGCACCTGTGGCCGGCCGCCATTTGCCAGTCGATGCGTTGGGTGGGGCAGCGGGACCGCATCTAGTGGCAAACGACGAGCCAGCGCGGCGACGCGGCGCGCGGCGACGCGGCGACGCGGCGACGCCCGCGGACGCGGGCCCTGGACGACCTCGGTAGGATTGGTTCGGCGGGCCGTCTGCCCGGAGCACAAGACATTTTGGGAGCACCATTGGCTGAACAGTCGAGACTCGATTCGGTAATCACGCTGGCGCAGCACCGCGGGTTCGTCTTCCCCTCCGGTGACATCTACGGCGGAACCCGGTCGGCCTGGGACTACGGCCCCCTCGGCGTCGAGCTGAAAGAGAACATCAAGCGCGAGTGGTGGAACACCTTCGTGCGCGGCCGCGGCGACATGGTCGGACTGGACTCGGCCGTCATCCTGCCGACGGCCGTCTGGGAGGCATCCGGGCACATCAAGGTGTTCAGCGACCCCCTCACCGAGTCGCTCATCACCCACAAGCGCTACCGTGCCGACCACCTGTTCGAGGCGTACGAGGCCGAGCACGGCCACCCGCCGGTGAACGGACTCGCCGACATCCCCGACCCTGATCACCCCGACAAGGTCGGCCAGTGGACGGAGATCCGCCAGTTCTCGGGGCTGCTCAAGACCTTCCTCGGCGTCGTCGACGACGAGTCCGGCCTGCACTACCTGCGCCCGGAGACCGCCCAGGGCATCTTCACCAACTTCGCCAACGTGCTGCAGACCTCGCGCAAGAAGCCGCCGTTCGGCATCGGCCAGATCGGCAAGGCCTTCCGCAACGAGATCACACCGGGCAACTTCATCTTCCGCACCCGCGAGTTCGAGCAGATGGAGATCGAGTTCTTCGTCGAGCCGGGCACCGACGACGAGTGGTTCGACAAGTGGATCGAGCTCTGCTGGGACTGGTTCGTCGACCTCGGAATCAACGTGGAGAACATCCGGCGTTTCGAGCACCCGAAGGACAAGCTCGCGCACTACTCGAAGCGCACCATCGACATCGAGTACAAGTTCAACTTCACCGGAAGCGAGTGGGGCGAGCTCATGGGCGTCGCCAACCGCACGGACTACGACCTCAAGACCCACATCGAGCACGCCGGCAAAGACCTGAGCTTCTTCGACCAGAACAAGAACGAGCGGTTCGTGCCGTTCGTGATCGAGCCGTCGTTCGGCCTCACCCGTGCGCTGATGGCCTTCCTGGTCGACGCCTACGACGAAGAAGAGGTGCCGAACGCCAAGGGCGGCACCGACAAGCGCACCGTGCTGCACCTCGACCCGCGCCTCGCGCCGGTCAAGGTCGCCGTGCTCCCGCTCTCGCGCAACGAGCGCCTCTCGCCGCTCGCCCGCTCGCTCGCCGACAACCTGCGCAAGCGGCGCAACGTCGACTTCGACGACTCGGGCGCGATCGGCCGGCGCTACCGCCGGCAGGACGAGATCGGCACGCCGTTCTGCGTGACGGTCGACTTCGACTCGCTCGAAGACAACGCCGTCACCGTGCGCGACCGCGACACGATGCAGCAGGAGCGCATCCCGGTCGACGAGCTCGACGCCTACCTCGCCGGCCGCCTGAAGGAGCTCTAGGGCGTATCGTCCCGCGACAGCCCACCGCTATGGTGGTGCCACTGTGACCGCCACCGCCTCCCCCAGCACGCCGTCGACGGTTCGAGCCGCTGCGACCCGGTACGCCCGCGCGGCCCCGGCCAGCATCGGGCTCGCCGTGGTCGTGATCGTCACGTCGATCGTCACGGGCACCCTCTGGCACCCGGCGACGGCATCCGGCGGTTCCCTCGTGTGGGCGGCCGGGATCTCCACGACGATCGAGCGTGGATGGTGGTGGACGCCGCTCACCGCGCTCTTCGTCCCCGAGAACGCGGTTCAGCTGGTGGTCGTCGTCGTGCTGTCGCTGACCCTGCTCGCCCTGGCCGAGCGTCTGCTCGGGACGGCACGCACGATCGGCGCCTTCCTCGTCACCGGCGTGCTCGGCATCACGCTGGGCGTGCTGATCCAGTGGGGCGGCACCGCGATCGGCGAGCTGTGGGCCTCGGCCACGGCGTTCGACATCACGCTCGACCCGACCATCGGGATCATCGGAGCCCTGATCACGGCGAGCGCGTTCGCCACGTCGCTCTGGCGCCGGCGCATCCGGCTGCTGACGTTCGCGGTCGTGATCATGTTCGTGCTCTACAACGGCGACCAGGACAACGGGTACCGCCTGATCGCGGCGGTACTGGGGCTCATCCTCGGCGCCGCCCTGCGGCCCGGCCCCTTCCGGCTGCCGCTGCGGCGCAGCTCCCACGGCGAGACCCGTAACCTCGTCGCGTCCATCGTCGCGATCACGGGGCTCGGCCCGCTGGCGGCACTGCTGCCGCCCGGAGGATTCGGCCCGCTCTCGTTCATCGGCCAGCTCTTCGAGCAGCGGGCGCCGGTCACGCAGTCGGTGCTCGATGCATGCGACACCAACTTCACCGCGAACTGCACCCGCGATCTCGCCGCAGCCGGTGCCACGGGTCTCGGCTCGCTCATCCTGAGCCTGCTGCCGCTCGTGCTGCTGCTGCTGGTCGCGATCGGGCTGCGCCGCGGGCGGCACTTCGCGCTCATCCTGGGTCTCGTGGTCAACGCCGGCACGATCGTGCTCGCCTTCATCGTGCTGGGCGTCGGCGACATCTTCTTCGACGTGGACTCCGTACGGGAGCTCGGCCAGTTCGTCGAGCTCGCCCTCTGGCTGCTGGCCGCCCTGCTCGTGCCGATCGGCTCCATCGTGCTGCTGCTCGCCACGCGCAGGCACTTCCAGATCCGGGCACCGCGCAGCGCTGTCGCCCGTTTCGTCTTCACCGTGGCCATCTCGTTCGCCGTGCTCGCGATCGCTTATCTCGTCGCAGGCCTGGCCTCCCTCACGGAGTACGTGCCGAACGCGTCGATCGCCGACGTCTTCGCCTCCACCGGCCGCCGCTTCGTGCCCACCGGCTTCGACGCCGTGCTGGGCACGGTCATCTACCCGACATCCCCGTTCGTGATCGTGCTCTACCAGTGGGTAGGGCCGGTGTTCTGGCTGATCTTCACGCTCGCCACGCTGCAGCTCTACCGCGCGACCGTGACCGGCCGGACGCCGGGAGACGAGCTGCGGTACCGGGCACTGCTCAAGCGCGGAGGTGGCGGCACACTCGGCTTCATGGGCACCTGGCCCGGCAATGTGTACTGGTTCAGCGAAGACGGCGAGGCGGCCGTCGCGTACCGGGTCATCAACGGGATCGCGATCACTATCTCCGACCCGGTCTGCGCGCCGGAGCGCGCCGAGCGCACGATCACCGAGTTCGTCGCGTTCTGCGATGTGAACAGCTGGATCCCGGTGTTCTACAGCGTGCACGGCGAGTACCTGCCGGTCTTCGACTCCCTCGGCTGGCAGCACACCTCCGTCGGAGAAGAGACGCTCCTGAACCCGCAGACCTTCGACCTCGCCGGAAAGCCCTGGCAGAAGGTGCGTCAGGCGCACAATCGCGGACTCCGCGAGAACATCACCACGCTCTGGACGACCTGGGACGACCTGTCGCCGTCGGTCACGGCGCGCATCACGTCGATCAGCGAGCAGTGGGTCTCCGAGAAGGAGCTGCCCGAGATGGGCTTCACGCTCGGCGCCCTCGACGAGCTCAAAGACCCGGATGTGCGCCTGCTGCTCGCGTTCGCCCCCGACGGCACGGTGCAGGCGGTCACCAGCTGGCTCCCCAGCTACCGCGACGGCGCCGTGGCCGGCTACACGATCGACTTCATGCGCCGGGCGGACGACGCGATGCCCGGCATCATGGAGTTCCTCATCGCGACCGCCGCCCTCCGGATGCGCGACGACGGTGTCGAGGTGCTCAGCCTGTCGGCGGCGCCGCTGGCCACGAAGCCGGCGGGCGCCGGTGCGCCGGCCGATGCCACCGAGAGCACAGGGGTCTCCGCCGAACCCGGCTCGAGCGAGGCCCTGGACACGGTGCTCGCGCTGCTCGCACGCACGCTCGAACCGGCCTACGGGTTCGCCTCGCTCTTCGCGTTCAAGAGCAAGTTCAATCCCCGGTACGAGACGATCTACCTCGCCTTTCCCGATCCGCTCGCCCTTCCGGCGATCGGCGCGGCGATCGGGCGCGCCTACCTGCCGGATGCGAGTCCCAAGGAGTACCTGGCGCTCGCGCGCACCCTCCTCCCCTGAGCGGGCGGCGCCTTCCTCGAGCGCGGGACGCGACTCCCGTCTGCCGCGCGCAGACGCCCTCGGATCTCCGGGGCGCGCGGCGTAGGTTGGTCGCATGCACGTCGACACCACGCGCACGGCGATGATCATCGGAGGCACGGGGCAGATCGGCGCGGCCGCCGCCCGTCGGCTGGCTGCGGACGGCTGGTCCGTGCTCATCGCGCATCGCGGCAAGCACCCGGGGGACGCGGCGCTCACCGACCTCGACGTCACCACCATCCGGCTCGACCGTGACGACACCGAGAGCCTGCTCGCCCGGGCCCGCGGCCACGACCTCGTGCTCGACACCGTCGCGTACGAGCCCCGGCACGCCGACCAGCTCGCCCGGCTCGCGGGCGACGTCGGGTCCGTCGTCGTCATCTCGACCGGCTCGGTCTACACCGGGACCGACGGCGGGTACCTCGACGTGGTGACGGGTCCGGATGACTTCCCGCAGTATCCGGTGCCGCTCCGCGAGACCGACCCCACCGTCGACAACAGCGAGACCACCTACTCGCCGCTGAAGGCCGCCATGGAACGCCGGCTGCTCGAGACGGAGGACCTGCCGGTGAGCATCCTGAGGCCGGGCGCGATCCACGGCCCCTTCAGCCCGGCGCTGCGCGAGTGGTACTTCATCAAACGCGCGCTGGATCACCGGCACCAGATCTTGCTGTCGGACAACGGCGCCAACCGCTTCAGCACCTCCGCCACCGTGAACATCGCCGAGCTCGTGGCCCTCTGCGCGAACAAGCCAGGGCGCCGCGTGCTCAACGCCGTCGACGAGGACGATCTGAGCGTGGCCGAGATCGCCCGCACGATCTTCGAAATCATGGAGCGAGACGTGGAGGTCGTGGTTTACCCGGGGCCGCCCCTCGAAGACCTGGGCTCAACGCCCTGGTCGGTCGCGCATCCGCTGCTGCTGAGCATGGCGGGCGCGCGGGTCGAGCTGGGCTACCGGCAGCCGGCGAGCTACGCGGACGCGGTGGCGGATGCGGTCGACTGGACCGTGCGCGAGGTGGCGGCGGCGGAGCGTCGCGAGGAGGGCTGGGAGGTGGTCTTCCCGTCGATGGCGGAGCGCGCTGCGGCCGACAAGTGGTTCGACTACGCGACCGAGGATGCGTTCCTGAAGGAGCGCCTGCACCGCCACTGAGCGCACTCTTCGCTGCGCCACAATGGGGGGATGGACGAGGTGGAGCTCTATCAGTCGGCCGACGGTACTGTCACGCTCGATGTGAAGACCGATGGCGACACTGTCTGGCTGACCCAGGCGCAGATGTCGACCCTATTCGGCCGCGACAGGACTGTCATCGTCAGGCACATCGCTAACGCTGAACGCGAGGAACTAGCCGGCGTCCGAACTCGTGCAAAATATGCACAGGTTCAAATCGAAGGTGATCGCAGCGTTCACCGTGACGTCGAGCACTACAACCTCGACGTCGTCATCTCGGTCGGCTACCGCGTGAAATCGCAGCAGGGAGTCCAGTTCCGACACTGGGCCAATGACGTCCTCCGTCGCTACCTCGTGCATGGTGTCGCGACTAATGAGGCTCGACTGCGCGAGATCGGCGCGATGGTCCAGTTGCTCGAGCGGTCCACCGACGACACCGTCGCGGGCATCGCCGAGGTTCTCGGCCGCGAACTCGTCAACCCGAAGATGCTCGCTGCCGTCACGTTGATGACCGCCATGTCCAGACCGGATGAGAAGGACTCGATGATCCGTCTGATCGGGAACGTGATCGCGGCCAGCTAGAAGACGTACTCCAGCAGGTCGAGGCCGACGGTGCGCATCCCGTCGATCACCGCGAGGCGGGTCGGCAGCGTCGCATCGTCGAAATACATCGAGACCGCGTAGGTCACGCCGGCACGCGGGCCGCGCAGCACGCCGACCTCGCTGCGCACGCCGGCATCCGTACCCGTCTTGTTGACGACCAGGATGCCGTGCTCGGCCGAGCGGTGGGAGTGCGGATCGAGGCCGAAGGCGCTCGAGACGAGCGAGAAGTCGCTGTTCAGCGACAGCCAGGAGATCACGCGCTGGCTGGTGGGCGGGTCGACGATTTCGCCGCGGGCGAGCGCCGAGAACAGCCAGGTCAGTTCGTTCGCGCTGCCGATCGAGAGCTGCGGGGCGTCATCCGGACCGCGGTGATCGCGCACGAGGTCGAGCAGCGCGGTGCGGGTGAGCCCGAGCGCCTCGGTGCGCGCGCTGACGGCTTCGAGCCCGACGCGGCGCAGCAGCACGTTCGTCGCGAGGTTGTCGCTGGTCGCCCCGACCAGGGCGGCGAGGTCGGCCACCGGGAGCGAGGGGACCTGCAGGTGCTGCCAGATGCCCGAGTCCCCCACCGCGTCCTCCGGCGAGCGGTCGATGAGGGCGAGCGGACTGAGCTGCCCGGTCTGGAGTCGCGCGGCCACCTCGACGAGCAGCAGCACCTTGCCGATGCTCGCCGTCGGCATCACGACGTGGTCATCGACCGAGAACAGCACCGTGCCGGTCGCCAAGTCGGTCGCGCGCGCGGAGACCTGCACGCCGTTGAGCGCCAGCTGGCCCAGCGTGGCGAATCCGCGGCTGAAGTTCTCGCTCGGATCGCTGCCGCGATGGCGGCCACGACGGCCGGCGGTATGCCGGCTGCGGCGTTCGGATTCCTGGGTCTGGATCGTCACGGCGTGGGTTGGTCCTTCATCGGGGTCTGGTGCATCCGGGTGCGGCACCCCCCGGCTCCGCGTGGTTCCGACCCGGTGATCGCAGTCGGCACAACACGGTCGATGTTACCCCCGTGGGAGGGGTGCGTGCGCCCCCTCCCACGAGGTCGTGCCGGCGTCACCAGATGGTCACGCGCTCCTCGGGCGAAAGCCACAGCTTGTCGCCCTCCGACACCTCGAACGTCTCGTAGAACGCGTCGATGTTGCGCACGATCTGGTTGCAGCGGAACTCGTTCGGCGAGTGGGGGTCGATCGCCAGCAGGCGGATGACCTCCTCGTCGCGGCCCTTCTGCTGCCAGGCCTGCGCCCACGACAGGAAGAAGCGCTGCGCACCGGTGAGGCCGTCGATCACGGGCGGCTCCTCGCCGTTCAGCGAGATGCGGTACGCCTTCCAGGCGATGCCGAGCCCGCCCAGGTCGCCGATGTTCTCGCCGATCGTGAGAGCGCCGTTCACGTGGTGGTCGGGCACCTGCGCGGGAGCGAGCGCGTTGTACTGCTCGATCAGGCTGCCGGTGCGCTTCTCGAAGGCTTCGCGGTCGGCCTCGGTCCACCAGTCCTGCAGTCGGCCGTCGCCGTCGTACTTGGAGCCCTGGTCGTCGAAGCCGTGACCGATCTCGTGACCGATGACCGCGCCGATCGCCCCGTAGTTCGCCGCGTCGTCGCGTGTCGCGTCGAAGAACGGGAACTGCAGGATGGCGGCCGGGAACACGATCTCGTTGAAACCGGGGTTGTAGTACGCGTTGATCGTCTGCGGCGTCATGAACCACTCGTCGCGGTCGAGCGGCGTGCCGATCTTGCCGAGCTCGCGGTTGAACTCGAAGGTGCTCGTGCGCCGAACGTTGCCGACCAGGTCGGTCGGGTCGATCTCCAGGCTGGAGTAGTCGCGCCACTTCACGGGATAGCCGATCTTGGGCGTGAACTTCTCGAGCTTGTCG
The DNA here is from genome assembly GCF_056394405.1 of Leifsonia sp. 10N434. Taxonomy (NCBI): domain Bacteria; kingdom Bacillati; phylum Actinomycetota; class Actinomycetes; order Micrococcales; family Microbacteriaceae; genus Leifsonia; species Leifsonia sp. 10N434. Next base: position 798,993 of record NZ_JBFTHV010000001.1, read on the forward strand.
AGGGCGCGGTCGCGGGTGTCCTCGCCCATCCACTCCAGAACCCGGATGCTCTGCCGGTACGCCTCGATCAGGTTGGCGACGAGCACATCCATGCTCTCCTTCGACGCCGGCGGGAAGTGCCGGTCGACGTAGATGCGCCCGACGGCTTCGCCCATCGCGCCCTCGACGAGCGAGACGCCGCGCTTCCAGCGGGCCCGCATCTCCGGCGTGCCGGTCAGGGTGCGGCCGTAGAAGTCGAAGTTGGCCTCGACGAAGTCGCCGCTCAGGTAGGGCGCCGCGCCGTGGATGATCTGCCAGGCGAGCCAGTCCTTCCAGCTCTCGAGGCGGTCGTCGGTGAGCAGCTCGGCGAGCCCGGCGGTGAACGACGGCTGACGCAGCACGAGCTCGGCGAGAGCGCCCTCGGGTGCACCCAGCGCCTTCTCCCAGACGGTGAGATCGGCGTCACCGGTCGCGGCGCCCGAGAACAGGGCCGCGGCATCCTCCCAGCTGTAGAGGTTGTAGGTCTTCTCGGAGTCGCGGGACTTCACGTTGTCCCAGTGGTGCGACGCGATCGCCTTCTCGAGGTCGAAGACCCGCTGCGCGCGCTCGGGGGCGTCGTCGAAGCCGGCCAGCTCGAACATCCGCTGGATGTGGGCGACGAACGCCTCGCGGATCGACGCGAAGGTCTCTTCGCGGAAGTAGGACTCGTCGGGCAGCGAGATGCCGGCCTGCTCGGCGAAGACGAGGTACCGCTCGGGGTTGCCCGGGTCGTTGTCGACGAAGAGCTGGTAGAAGCCGGCCAGGCCGTGGCGTTCGAGCTTTCCGATGGTCTCGAGCAGGCCGGGGACGCTGTCCACGTCGCTCGCGAGCGCCAGCTGCGCCTGGATGGGCGCGGTGCCGAGCTGCTCGATGCGCTCCTCGTCCATGAAGCTCGCGAACAGGTCGCCGAACTTGCGCTCCTCGGTGCCCTCCTGAGCATCCTGCGCCTCGGCGATGATGTCGCGCACGGCCGACTCGGCTTCTTCGGCGAGGATCATGAACGACCCCCACCTGGCCTTGTCGCCGGGGATCTCAGTGCGGTCGATCCACTTGCCGTTCACGTGCCGGAAGAGGTCGTCCTGCGGGCGCACGGCGGGGTCGAGTTCGGACGTTTCGATGCCGGAGCTGACGCCGGCGCTGGTGACGGAATCGGTCATTCCGCCAGCCTACGGGGTGCGTCGGCGGGGGTGGAACGGCATCGACGCCGGGCGCGGACGCTAGCGGCGAACAGGCTCCGATGCGGCCGCCGGCCGAGCGGCGGGCCGCTGACCCCGGGCCGCTCCCGGACGCCCGGCGGACCGCAGACGCCCGGCAGAGCGCAGCCGCTTCGCCGAGTTGAGGAACAGAACGGCGAGAACGGCCTCGACGAGGATCGATACGAATCCGGATGCGCTCCCGAATCCGGCGAACGACAGCACGAGGTTGACCAGCGCGACCAGGCCGTACGCGAGGCCGAGCACGCCGCTGAGAGCGGGACGCGCGGTCATCCGCCACCACGGCCGGCGCGGAGCGACGGGCTCCCCCGCACCCCGGAACACGCGCGTGGCGGCGTACCAGCCGGCGAGCTGCAGCACCGACAGCACGATCGAACCGATCTCCGACCCCATCGCGTTCAGGACGAGCGTGAGCACCAGGTCGACGGCGAGCAGGATCGCGACGACGATCGCCTTCTCGCGGACGGTGACGAAGCGCATGCTGACCCCTTGGTGCTCTGCGCCGACCACCTCACGGCGCTCTGCCCAGCATGGCAGCGGCGCCACCGTGTGCCGGGTCGCCTCGCCGCGCATCCGGTGCGGGGTCAGGCGTCGCGCGCCGCGCGCACCTGCTCCCACTCGTCGAGGAGCTTCGGGAGCTGCCGCTCCAGAAAGCGGTAGAACCCCGCCATGTCGCGCAGGCGCTCCGTGGCCGGCGACGACGGGTCGCCCACCGCGGCGATCCCGGAGTCCGCCTGCGCCGCCAGCACCCCGTACACCGGGCTCTGCCGCACCAGCGAGGCGTACCAGTCGCTCGGCAGCTCGTAGCGGTCGCGCCGGCTGCCGTTCTGGGAGACCCGGCGGATGATGCTGATCGTCTGCAGATAGCGAACAGCGCCCGAGATGCTGGCCGCGCTGCTGTCGAGTCGTTCCGCCAGCTCGGAGGCCGTCATCCCGGGCGCTTCGGTGACCGTGAGGGCCATCAGAACGCGCGCCGGCATCTTGGGGAATCCTGCCGCGGTCAGCACCGAAGCAGCATGCTCCATCACCTCGGTCAGCGCGCGCTCGTCTGTGGCCACGGCCCTATCCTTTCATCCGATCGCGAAGTCCCTGCGTCGCACCAGCACTGCCGCCAGCACCGCCGCCACGATGGCGATCCCGAACATCCAGTACCCACCGGTCCAGTCCGGAGCGCCGACCACGACGGGCGTGTGCGAGAACGGCGACAGGTCGTGCACCTCCTTCGAGAGCCCGATGAGCCCGCCGAAGATGCCGACGAAGGCGCCGAGGCCGAGCAGCGTCCAGGAGAGCCCGATGGTCCAGCTCGGCAGCAGCGTGAACACGAGCGACAGCACGCCCAGGTAGACGAGCGAGACCGGGAGCTGCGCCGCCGCCGCCGCGAACGAGGCGTTCATGACGCTTCCGTCCTCCCCGGCCGAGACCGCCGACAATCCGGATGCGACGGCCGCCGCCAGCAGCACCAGCACGATCGCGACGACACCGACGGTGATGAACGAGAGCAGCCAGCGCACACGCGACAGCGGCGTGGACATCAGGATCTCCGCCGAGCCGCTCGCCTCCTCCTGCCGCATCCGGATGACGACCTGCGTCGCGCAGGTGGCGGCGATCACGCCCACGATCGAGAAGATCGCCGAGATGAAGATCTGCGTGAGCGGCCCGGAGCCGCCGGGCCCGATCGCCCCGATCGCCTTCCGGATGCTCGCGAGACTCGGGTCGTTCGCGATCGACGAACTCACCACGCTGCCCAGCGCGCCGGCGAGCAGTCCGGTGAACAGGCCGCCGATGACCCAGCCCAGGATGGTCGGCCACTGCAGCCGCCACGCGAGCCCCACCGGCCCGGACAGCATCGCCCGGGCATCCCGTCGTCCCGCGCGCTCCGGGATGAGCCCGGCCCCGCTGTCGCGGACCGACTGCAGCCAGAACACGACGGCCATCAGCACGGCGGCCAGGCCGAGGTCGAGCAGCAGCGGACGCCAGTCGTTCGCGGTGTACGCGGCGGACTGCTCGCCCCAGCCGATCGGGCTGAGCCAGCTCGGCCAGGTGGAGATCATGTGGGTGCCGTCGCCGGTCACCGTTCCGGTTGCGTCGCCGATGCCGCGCAGGATGTACGCGAGCACCACGATTCCGGCAGCGAAGCCGTTGGCGCCGCGCGAGGTCATCATGAGCTGAGCGAGGAGCAGGCCCACGGCGAGGAACGCGATGCCGGCGCCGCCGACCGCCGCCCCGGCCGTGAGGGAGCCGTCGAGCGGGAGCCCGGAGGCGGCGAAGGCGAGGCCGGTGAGCACCGCGAGCACGACGTTCGCCAGCACACCGTGGATCAGCGTCGCGACCGTCGGCAGGATGCGCGCGGCGGGCGTCGACGCGACCAGTTCGGCGCGTCCGCTCTCCTCCTCGGCGCGCGAGTGCCGCACGGCGAGGAACGTGCTCATCAGACCGGCGAGCAGTGCGAGGAAGGTGTAGATCTCGAAGAAGGTGACGGAGGCGAGTCCGGTGCCCTGCGGCAGGCCGCGCAGCATCAGGATGGCCGGGTTCGCGATCGCCAGCTTGACCAGTTCGGCGCGACCGGCGGGATCCCCGTAGGTGTTCTGGATGCTCGCGGCCGAGAACATCGCCAACAGCGCGATGACGACGATCCAGACCAGCAGCTGCCAGCGGTCACGACGGATGCGCTGCCGCAGCAGCACGCCCAGCGTGTGGACGTGGCTCTGCCGGCGGGCGGGAGCGTTGGCGCTCCGGCTTGAGAGGGGCTCCGCGGTGGGGGCCGACGTCGCGGTGCTCATCGCGCGCTCGCCCCCGTCAGCTCGTCGCCGTAGTGGCGCAGGAACAGCTCTTCGAGCGAGGGCGGTGCGACCGTGAGTCCCCTGGTGTCCAGTCCGGCGAGCGCGGACAGCACGCCGGCGAGCGCATCGCTGTCGGCGGTGAAACGCACCCGGCCGTTGTCGACGTGCAGGTCGTGCGCCTGCGGGATGCGCGCCAGTTGCTCATCGGTGACGCCGTCGGAGGCGAACGAGATCTCGGTGCGGGTCAGGTGCCGCAGCTCGGTCAGGGTCCCCGTCTCGACCGTCTTGCCCGACCGGATGATGCTGACGCGGTCGCAGAGCTGCTCCACTTCCGACAGGATGTGGCTCGACAGCAGGACGGTCGCCCCGTCGGCGGCCACCCGGGCGATCTCCCGGTTGAAGGTCGCCTCCATCAGAGGGTCGAGCCCGCTGGTCGGCTCGTCGAGGATGTAGACGTCGGCCGGAGTGGCGAACGCCGCGACGAGGGCCACCTTCTGCCGGTTGCCCTTCGAGTACGCGCGCCCCTTCTTCGACGGGTCCAGCTGGAACACGTCGGTCAAACGCTTCTTACGCTCGGCATAGGCCTTCTTGTCGTCGGTGCCGCCGCGCAGTCGGGCGAGCAGGTCGATGGCCTCCCCTCCGGAGAGGTTGGGCCACAGGCTCACATCGCCGGGAACATAGGCGATGCGACGGTGCAGGTCGACCGCGTCCTTCCACGGGTCGCGACCGAACAGGGTCGCGGTGCCACCGCTGGACTTGGCGAGACCGAGCAGGATGCGGATGGTCGTGGACTTCCCCGCGCCGTTCGGGCCCAGGAATCCATGCACCTCACCGGCGCTCACCGAGAGGTCGAGCCCGTCGAGGGCCCGCACACGACCGAATCGTTTCTCGAGGCCGGTGGCCTCAATCACTGTATTCATGAGCGGGACTCTACGCCGTTTTCACAAATTTGTGAAAACTTCTAACGAAATCCTTACGCCGTGTCTTCTGCGCCCCTCAACGAAACGAGATCAGGTCAGGCCGGGGATGACGCGGGTCCGTCCGGCTCGTCGCCGACGAACATCCCGGATGCGCGGCCACCGGACTGCACCAGCTCTTCGATCCAGTCCCGGTTGATGCCGGCCGTGCGCGAACCCGAGTAGTAGAAGTGGATGGGCACACCGTTGTCGACCCAGATCGCGTGCCGGCCGCTTCCGCGCTCCACCGGCACGGGCCAGGTGAGGAAGAAGTTCTCGCCGCGGCGCAGCTTGCTGCTGATCGCGATCTGCAGGTGGAAGAGGACGCGGTCGTCGAGCTCGTAGCCTTCGCCGTCGTAGAAGAGAGTTCCCACGTCAACCTTTCGCGTTCCCCGCCGGCGGCGGTCATCCCAAGAATACCGGGCGACCGTTGTACCGCGCTCATCGCGGTAGCGTTGTCCCACACACCCTCGACTCGTTGCGGAGGCAGATTCGATGATCGTCAACAGGCTCACGGTCGACGGCAAGGACTACTTCCTGCCCGACCCGGTCGACGAACTGCGTGCGAAGATCCTGGAGGCCGTGAAGTCCGGCGGCGGATACGTGAACATCCCTCCCCTGCGCTCGGGCCCTGGCATCGACATCCTGTTCTCCCCCGGCATGCCGGTGACGTGGACGCAGATCGACGTGGGCGGCGAGCAGCCCCCGCGGTCGGCCGACGTCGACGTCGACGGACTCGACATCTAGCTCCCGAGCAGCCCCGCCGCACGCGCCCAGCCCTCGAACGCAGCCCGCGGCGCCGGACGCGCGATGAGATAGCCCTGCGCGCGATCGCAGCCGAGCTCCGCGAGCATCCGGAGTTGCGACTCGTTCTCCACGCCCTCGCCGACCACGCGCAGGCCCCGTCCGTGGGCGAAGTCGATCGCCGCTGCGACGACACCGGTCGCCTGGCGTACGACCATGTCGCGGTCCAGCTTGAGCTCGGTGGCCCGCAGGTCGACCACGCGCTGCACCGACGAGTGGCCGATGCCGAAGTCGTCGATCGAGATCGTCACCCCGCGCTCGCGGAGGGCGTCGAGTCGTGGCGCCACCGCATCCACGTCGTCGATCGCATCCGATTCGGTGATCTCGAGGATGAGCCGCGACGGGTCCGCGACCGAGCTGCCGGAGGCCCCACCGAGCACGCCATCGAGGTCTTCGAAGAACCGATCGCCGGCGAGCTGCACCGGTGCGACATTGACCGCGACCTCGACGTTCCACCCCTCGCGCGCCCAGTCCCGGATGCACGCACAACTGTCCATCAGAACGGAGCCGCCCACCTCGTGCATGAGACCGTTCTGCTCGGCGAACGGGATGTAGGCGTCCGGCATGACCGTGCCGAGCGCCGGATGCTCCCACCTGCTGAGGGCCTCGACGGCGACGACGCGGCCCGTACCGATCTCGATCTGCGGCTGGAAGTACACGACGAGCTCGTTGCGCGCCGCGGCGCCGGGGAGGTCGGCGGCGAGACGTTCGCGATCGATGTCAGCGTGTGGCATGTGCGCGACAGTGCGCGGATGCCGGGCAGAAGTCAACCGTCCGGGAGGGTCGGATTTCGGCTCGTATACTCCGGGCCCCGAACCGCGCCGGCACGGGGGGCCATACTCCTGGTGACGCCCCCGGTTCTACCGCTGACCCCGGCGGATTCCGTGCCGGATAATGGAGATCGCCCGAATCCATCGGCGCCCGGTCCCAGACCCCGACTGGAGCAGCATGTCCCCGCACCCGTACCCGACCGACCCGACCCCTCTGATCGACGAAGAGCCCGCCGATCGCACTTCATCCACCCTCACCGCCTCCGACCCCGCCCCTGATCCCGCGGCTGTCCTGCGCCGCAACAACGTCACCGTGACGGGCGACCCGAACGGCAGGCCGATCGTGTTCGCCCACGGCTTCGGCTGCAGCCAGGAGATGTGGAGCCGCGTCGTCCCCCACTTCGAAGCCGACTACCGGGTCGTCGTGTTCGACCACGTCGGCTCCGGCGGCTCCGACCTCGCCGCCTACGACGCAGCCAAGTACGACTCGCTGCACGGCTACGCGGACGACGTCGTCGAGATCCTCGAGGCGCTCGACCTCACCGATGCGGTCTTCGTCGGCCATTCGGTGAGCTCGATGATCGGCGTGCTGGCGGCCGGCGCCCATCCGGAGCGGTTCGGCGCCCTCGTACTCGTGGGGCCGTCGCCCCGTTACGTCAACACCGACGGGTACTTCGGCGGCTTCGAGCAGGCCGACATCGATGCCCTGCTCGACGCGCTCGACGCCAACTACCTCGGCTGGTCGGCGACCATGGCGCCCGTGATCGCGGGCAACCCCGACCGCCCGGAGATCGGCGGCGAGCTGACGGAGAGCTTCTGCCGGACGGACCCGACGATCGCCGGTCACTTCGCCGCGGTGACCTTCCTCTCCGACAACCGGGACGATCTGGCGAAGGTCGTCACGCCGACCCTGGTGATCCAGTGCGCCGACGATGTCATCGCGCCGGATGCGGTGGGCGCCTACGTGCACGAGCACATCCGCGGCAGCGCGCTCGTGCGCCTTCACACCACGGGTCACACCCCGAACCTCTCGGGGCCCGACGAGCTGACCCGCGCCGTGCTCGACTACCTGCGATGACGATTCCGGATGCGGGGAGCGCGTCGGCGACCGCCGCCTCGCTCTACGATCTCGCACCCTGCGGCCTGATCACCACGGCGCCCGACGGTACGCTCACGCACGTCAACGACACCTTCCTCGCCTGGACCGGCTACACGGCCGACGCGGTGATCGGGCGACGCTTCCTCTCGCTGCTCGACGGCGGCGGCAAGCTCTTCCACGAGACGCGCTACCTGCCGTCGTTGCGGCTGCGCGGCGAGGTGCGCGAGATCGCGCTGAACATCGTCGCCGCCGACGGCACGGTGCTGCCCGCCCTCCTCAACTCCACCGCCGAGATCGACGAGCACGGCTCGCAGGTCGCGGTGCACAGCGCGCTCTTCGACACGACCGAGCGCCAGGACTACGAGCGCCAGCTGCTGGCTGCCCGCCGCTCCGCCGAGGCGTCGGCGCTGCGGCTCCGCGCCCTGCAGAACGCGTCGGCCGCCTTCGGCGCTGCACGGGATGACAGTGAACTGGCCGCAGCCATCGCGGCGAGCGCGGCGGATGCGTTCTCGGCGGCGCGCGTGGCGGTCACCCTGACCGACGACGCCGGCCGCTTCGAGCGGGCGGCCGGCGATGGGCCCGTGGCCGCGCTCGCGTCGCTGATCGACGACGCCGACACGGAACTGGCCGACGGCGAGGTGCTGATCGTGCAGCGCGCCGAGGCGCCGGCAGACGTCGCCGCCGAGCTGGAGCGGACCCGGGTCGAGACCGCGACGGTGGTCGGGCTGGTGGACGGGGGCACGGCGATCGGCATGCTGAGCTGTTTCCACGCGCGCGTCCGCGATGTCGACGCGGTGCAGATCGAGCTGCATCAGGCGCTGGCGCGACAGGCCTCCCAGGCCCTCATCCGCATTCGTCTGCAGCAGGAGCTCGAGGCGATCGCGCACTTCGACCCGCTGACCGGGCTCGCCAATCGAAATGTGCTGCGCTCGCACATCGCCGACGTGATGCGGCGCGGCGGGGCGGCCCAGCAGCCGATGGCCCTCGTGTTCCTCGACCTCGACGGCTTCAAGGCCATCAACGACGAGGTCGACCACAGCGCCGGGGACGACGTGCTCCGCGCCGTGGCCGATCGCCTCCGAGCCTCGGTCCGGCGGGCGGACGTCGTGGGCCGTTACGGTGGCGACGAATTCATCGTGGTGTGCGAGAACACCGACGAGACCGCAGCGGCGGCGGTCGCCGAGCGCATCCGCGCGGCACTGACGGAACCGCTCGCGTCGCCGCTGCTCCCGCACGGACTCACGGCGAGCATCGGCGCGGCGGTGCACCTGCCGTCGGACCCGCCGCAGTTGGTGGCCATCGACGTGTTCCGGATCGCTGACCGCGCGATGTACCACTCGAAGCGCAGCGGCAAGGATCGGGTGACCGTCCTCACCGTGTAGAGCGGGACGGCCAGCCGGGACGGCCAGTCAGCCCGCGACGGGCGCGGTGCGCTCCACGACGAAGATGGTCCCCGGACGCGCGAGCTCGACCGGCCCGTCGAAGCGGGTCTGCGCCCGCACGGCCGCCTCCTCGCCCGACAGCCCGAGCGCGACATGTGTCACGATCAGCCGCCTGGCGCCGGCTCTGGCCGCCGTCGCGCCGGCCTCCTCGGGCGTGTGGTGCGCCGCCTTCTCGCCGGGATCGTGCCCGGCCGCGCCCGCCTCGCACAGCAGCGCCTCGCATCCGGCCGCCAGCTCGTCGAGCGCGGCGCAGGGCGCTGTGTCGCCCGAGTACGCGAACGAGCCGTCCGGCCCGTCGACGCGCAGGGCGAACCCGGGGACGTCGTGGTCGACCGCCCGCCACGACAGTGTGAGGTCACCGATGACGGCGGAGCCCCCGGCCGGCGACGCACCCAGGTCGGCGAACCCGAACACCAGGTCGAGTCCGGTCTCCGCGCTCCCGCCCAGGAAATCGACGAGCCGCTCGCGGAGCGCGGTCGGCGCGAACAGCGGGATGGGTGGACGCGGCTCGACATCTCCGAACCGGTAGGCGTAGTACGCCGTGAGCAGGTCGGACGTGTGGTCGGCGTGCGTGTGCGAGATCCAGATCGCGTTCACGTCCTCCAGCTGCACATGACGCTGCAACTCGGCGAGGGTGCCCGGTCCGGCATCCACCCAGATGGTCGTCTCGCCGCTCTGCACCAGATAGCCCGAGCAGGCGTTGCCGGGGCGCGGATAGTGGGTCGCGCCACCCAGAGTCGTCACCCTCATGGGCCGATGCTACGCGAAGGGGCGCCGGAAGTGTCGGTGCAGCCTGTCGCCCGGTCGCGATAGCGTGAGGCCGTCGTGAATCTCCTCCAACGTCGCCCGGTCGACCGGGACATCCTCCGTCTCGCCGTGCCGGCGCTCGGCGCTCTCGTCGCCGAACCGATCTTCCTGCTCGCCGACTCGGCGATGGTCGGGCACCTGGGTGTGACACCCCTGGCGGGTCTCGGTATCGCGAGCGCGATCCTGCAGACGATCGTCGGCCTGATGGTCTTCCTCGCCTACAGCACGACGCCCGCCGTCGCCCGGCGGCTGGGCTCGGGCGACGAGCGCGGGGCCGTCGCGGCCGGCATCGACGGATGCTGGCTCGCGCTCGGTCTCGGAATCGTGCTGGCGGTGGGCGGCTGGTTCGCGTCGCCCGCCCTGGTCAGCCTGTTCGGCGCGCCCGCGGATGTCGCGGCCGCCGCCACGCGCTATCTCGAGCTCTCGATGCTCGGCCTCCCGGCCATGCTGCTCGTCTTCGCCGCGACGGGCCTGCTGCGCGGGCTCCAGGACACCCGCACGCCACTCGCCGTCGCCGTGGGCGGGTTCGCGGTGAACATCCTGCTCAACTTCCTCTTCATCTACGGCCTGGGCCTGGGCATCGCCGGCTCGGCGATCGGAACGGTGGCCGCCCAATGGGCGATGGTGATCGTCTACCTGGTGATCGTCGCCCGGCACGCGCGCCGCGTCGGCGCGCAGCTGCTCCCCCATCACACCGGGCTCACGCACACCGCCCGCTCGGGCGGCTGGCTCTTTCTGCGAACGGCGAGCCTGCGAGCGGCGATGCTGCTCGCCGTGTTCACCGCGACGCGACTCGGACCGGATGAGCTGGCTGCCTTCCAGGTGACGATGACGGTCTTCGCCACGGTGGCGTTCGCCCTCGATGCGCTGGCGATCGCCGCTCAGGCCCTGATCGGCAAGGGACTCGGAGCCGGCGAGCTGGAGACTGTGCGCGCGATTCTGCGACGCTGCCTCCAGTGGGGCGTCGGCGCGGGGATCGTGCTGGGTGCCATCGTCGTGGTGACCAGCCCGTTCGCCGCAGCGCTGTTCACGAGCGACCCGTCCGTGGCGGCGCTGCTGCCGCTCGCGCTGGCGATCATCGGGATCGGCGCCCCGCTCGGCGGTTACGTCTTCGTGCTCGACGGGGTGCTGATCGGTGCCGGCGACGCGCGGTACCTGGCGCTGACCGGGCTGACGAACGTGGCGGTCTTCGTGCCGATGGCGCTGGCGGTGGGCGCGTGGGGCGGCCACGACGCATCCGGGCTGGCGTGGCTGACGGCGGCGTTCGCGTTCGGGTACATCGGCGCCCGCGCGCTCACCCTGGGGCTGCGCGCTCGTACGACGCGCTGGATGCGCGCCGGCGCGACCGCCTGAGCGCTGCCGCTCGTTCGCAATTCCGGAACTCTCGCGCGGCTACGCCCGATGTTCCGGAGTCGTGCGGATCCGGTCGGCGCGTCGTCTCGATCGTCCGGAGTTGTGCGCATCCCGTCGGCGTCAGTGCTGCGTCAGTGCTGCGTCAGTGCTGTCAGGGCTGTCAGTGCTGGGTCAGTGCTCCGTCAGCCACTCCCGGGCAGCGACGACGAGCGCGCGCACGCCGGTGTCGATCGTCGGCTGCGCGAGGGGCGCGAAGTACGGGGAGTGATTCGACGGGATGTCGGTGTCGACCGTTCCTGCCGCCATGGCCGCCGCGACCGTCGCGGGGTCGCCGCCGCCGAGCATCCAGTAGACGAGCGGAACGCCCGCCGCCGTGGCGAGGTTGCCCACGTCTTCGCTTCCCGAGATCGCGCCGGGATCGAAGATCCGGTCTTCTCCGAACTCGGACGTGAACGCCGCCGTCACCCGCGCCGTCGCCTCGGGCTCGTTCACCGTGACCGGGTACCGCTCGCCGAACTTCACGGTCGGCTCTTCGACGGCACCGGATGCGGCCGCCTCGGCCCGGACGATCCGGTCGACCGCGCCGAGCACCCGCTCGCGGACTTCCTCGCTGAAACTGCGCATGCTGATGCCGAGCGTCGCCTTCGGCGCGATGATGTTGTTCGCGCTCCCCGCGTGCAGTGATCCGACGGTCACGACCGCGGTGTCCTGCGGCGCGATCTCACGCGAGACGACGGTCTGCAGCCGCAGGACCGTCGCGGCCGCCATCACCACCGGGTCGATCGTCGTCTCCGGACGCGACCCGTGCCCGCCGCGACCGTGCAGCGTGACCTCCATCGTGTCGACGGCCGCCATCGCGGCGCCGGAGTGCGCGCCGAGCATCCCGCTCGGGAGCGGCGTGACGTGCTGACCGAGCACGACATCCGGCGTCGGAACCTTCTCGTACAGGCCGTCCTCGACCATCACCTGTGCGCCGCCGCCGTGCTCCTCGGCCGGCTGGAACAGCGCGACGAGGGTGCCCGACCACTCGGACCGGGAATCGGCGAGCGCCTCGACCGCGCCCAGCAGGCACGTGATGTGGATGTCGTGGCCGCAGGCGTGCATGACGGGAACGGTCGCTCCCGTCTCATCGACGACGGTCTGCGTCGACGCCCACTCCAGGCCGGTCTCCTCCCGCACCGGAAGCGCGTCCATGTCGGCGCGCAGCAGAACGGTGGGGCCGTCGCCGTTGCGCAGGATCCCGACGACGCCGGTCCCGCCGATCCCGGTGACGACCTCGAGGCCGAACCCGTTCAGGTGATCGGCGACGATCCCTGCGGTGCGATGCTCGGCGAATGCGAGCTCGGGGTGGCTGTGGAGGTCACGGTACAGGGCTTCGAGATCCATGCGTCCACCCTATGCGGCGCCCCGGCGGGTTCGGATGCTCGACCCGTTCGACGCGCGGCGGGGTCGGGTCGCTCTCCCCCGGCTCCGGATGCTCGCGGGGCCGGGAGCGCGAAGGGTCCGCTCGCCCGCACAACTCCGGAAGGTCGGGTCGACACGCCGCTCGGATCGGCACAACTCCGGACGCCGGACCGGATCAGGGCGGATGTTCCGGAGTTGCGAACGGCGGGCCGGGGCGTAGGTGGCCCCGGTCTGGTCGCAGCAGCATCCGGTCACGCGCACAACTCCGGAAGGTCGGGTCGACACGCCGCCCGGATCTGCACAACTCCGGAAGCCGGACCGGATTGTGGGCCGATGTTCCGGAGTTACGAAGGTGGGGTAGCGCGTCAGCGGGCAGGCGCCGGGCGCGGCGGGGCCGCCGTCAGGCGCCGGGCGCGGCGGCGCCGGGCGCGGCGGCGCGCGGCGCGGCGGTGGTGTTGCCGAGGTGGAACACGCTCGTGAAGGTCGCGGGATGCGCCACCGAGCCCTCGAGCATGTCCACGATCGCGCTGCCGGCCGCGCGGCCCTTGTCGATGGCCGGCTGCACCAGCGTCGTGAGGTCGTAGGGCCAGAGGCCGTCGACGCGCACGCCGTCGAACCCCACGACGCTCACGTCGTCGGGCACGGACAGGCCGATCTCCTCGGCCGCACGGATGACGCCCGCCGCGAGCAGGTCGCTCTGCGCGATGATCGCCGTCGGGCGCCGGGAGGGATCATCGAGCAGCGCGTGCCCCGCCAGGCGGCCCTCCTCGACGAAGGAGCCGCGCGTCACGTAGCCGCCCGCATCCGGGAACACATCGCGCGCCCCGGCCAGGCGTTCGAGCGTGGTGTTCGAGCTGCCGGCAGCGACGCGGTCGGGCGTGAGGGGTCCGCGGGTGCGGTCGCGGTCGAGTGAGAGCGTCACCAGTGCCACGTCGCGGTGCCCGAGCTCGCGCAGATGCTCGGCGGCGACGCGGGTGGCCTCCCGGTTGTCCTGCCCGATCGTGAGCACGCCGTCGCTGGGGTCGCCCTCGATGGCCACGAGCGGGATGCCGCGCTGGCGAAGCATGGCGACCGACTCGTCGAGGCGGGGGCTGCAGCCGATGAGCACCACGGCATCCATCGGCGCGTCCCCGATGCGCTGGGCGGCCTCGCCCGCGTCGGTCAGGATCAGCAGGCCGGCGTCGATCGCGGCGATCTCCTCGGTGATGCCGTCGAGCAGGGCGATCTTGATCGGATCGCGGAAGGCGTCGCGCACGCGCTCCTCCATGACGACGCCGACGATGCCGGAGCGCCCACGGCGCAGCGAGCGGGCGCGGGGGTCGGGACCCGCGTAGTTGAGCTCTTTGGCGGCGGCCAGCACACGGTCGCGCGTGGCGTCGGAGACGGGCCCCGTGCCGCTGAACGCCAGCGACGCGGTCGAGTTGGAGACGCCGGCCAGCCGGGCGACCGCCGCAAGGGTGGGACGGGCGACGGAGGCGGTGCTTGTGTCGTTCACGTGTGGTAGCTTAGTCGAATCGTTTCGATCGAATCGATTCGAGCCCCATTTTCCGAGCATCACCGAACCGCAGGACCGAGCATGTCACAGACGACCCCGACCCCCATGCGCAGCCGCCGAGAGCTGGTGGCCTGGCGCAACGCCGTGTTCGTGATCTTCATCCTGAGCGGCACGGCGATGGCCACCTGGGTGGCGCGCATCCCCGGCGTGCGCGACGGGCTCGGGTTCGGCAAGGATCCGTCGTCGGTCGGCCTGCTCATCCTCGGGATGTCGGTCGGCGCGATCGTCGGCCTCGCCGTCTCGTCGCCGGTGCTCGTGCGCTTCGGGCCGCACAAGGGCATGGTGTCCGGCCTGATGATCGTCTCCGTCGGCCTCGTTTTCGTCGGCGTGGGAACCTCGATCGCCCACTCCGTTCCCCTCGTCGCCATCGGCCTCGTGCTGCTCGGCTTCGGCAACGGGATGGTCGACGTGATGATGAACGTCGAAGGAACCGCCGTCGAGCGGGAGATCGGCAAGACGCTGATGCCGCTGATGCACGCCTTCTTCAGCCTCGGCACCGTGCTCGGAGCCGGCATCGGCGCCGCATCCGCCGCACTGAACATCGACGTGTCGTGGCACCTCATCGCCGTCGCCGTCGTGATCGCGGTGATCGCCGTCGTCGCCGTCCGCTACATCCCGCGCGAGGCCGACCTCGGCGACGAAGCTGTGGCTGCGCCGAAGGTGCCGTTCGGCCAGCGGATGCGCGAGAGCCTCGCTGTGTGGGCCGACTGGCGCCTCATCCTGATCGGCGTCGTGATGCTCGGCATGGCGTTCGGCGAGGGATCCGCCAACGACTGGATCTCGCTGGCGACCGTCGACGGGCACGGCCAGACCAACTCGACGGGCGCGGTGGTGTTCGGTTTCTTCGTCGTCGCGATGACGGTCGGTCGCGTGCTGGGCGGGCCGCTCGTCGACCTGATCGGCCGCGTCGCCGCCATCCGGATCACGGCAGGACTCGGCGCCGTCGGTCTCCTCATCTTCATCCTCGGCGGCCCGCTCTGGCTGGTCGTCGTGGGAACCGTGCTCTGGGGCTTCGGCGTCTCGCTCGGCTTCCCGCTCGGGATGTCCGCTGCTGCCGACGGCGCCGCGAACCCGGCCGCCCGGGTGAGCGCGGTGGCGATCATCGGCTACTGCGCGTTCCTGGTCGGCCCTCCGGTGATCGGCTTCCTCGGCAAGGAGTTCGGACTCCTCAACGCCCTGTACCTGATCCTCGTGCTGCTGGTGGCGGCCTTCCTCGCGGCGCCCGCCGTTCGCGAGTCGTCACGGCCGCGTGCCGGCACCCCGGAACCCGCCACCGAGAACGCGGCCTGAGTCGGCTCACTCAGGCGCGCCGGCGCGCAGCTCCACGGAGGCATACCGTCGTTTGCCAGTAGTAGTTGTCATGAGCCCCGGATAACCACCACAAGTGGCAAACGACGCCCCGGCAGGTGGCGGCAGCCGGCCGCGCAGGCGGCAGCCGGCCAGGCAGCCGGCGGGCGTCAGCCGGCCGCGCGGGCGTACCGCGCGCCGAGCACCCGCAGGTGCTCCACCAGCGCCGGAGGCCCGTCGACGTGGAAGTCGAGGCCGAGCATCCCGATGTAGACGGCGATCACCTCGACGCTGTCGCCGCCCGTGACGAGCACGCAGGTCTCGTCGTCGATGGGCTCGACCACGCCGACGGCCGCGTTGATCCGCGCCAGCACCTCGGCGGCCGGCGCGAACACCGTGATGCGCGTGTGGACGCTCCAGCCGCCGAAGGCGACCGTGCGCAGCACGAAGCTCGGGTAGTCCTCGCCCTCGAGCGGACGCGGCTCGAACGGACGACGGGTCGGCATCCGGAGGCGCAGCCAGTCCACCCGGTACGCGTTCCACTCGGCGGTCTGCGCGTGCCGGGCCACGAGATACCAGCGCCGCTGCCAGTTCACCAGGCGATACGGCTCGACGACGTGCGGCTCCCCCCGATCGTCGAAGCGCAGCCAGTGCCGGTCGTGGATGGCCGTGGCGATCGCGGCGAGCACGTCCGCGTCCACCTCGGGGTCGGCCACGTTGCTCCCGGTGTTCTCCGGGGCCTTCGAGACCGTCTCGTTCATCGCGGTCACCTTGGCACGCACGTGACCCGGAAGCACTTGGTCGAGCTTCGCGAGCGCGCGCGCGCTGCTCTCCTCGATGCCGCTGATGCCGGTCACCGCGCGCAGCCCGACGGTGACCGCAACCGCCTCCTCGTCATCGAGGAGCAGCGGTGGCAGCTTCGCCCCCGCGCCGAGCCGGTAGTGGCCGGCCGGGCCCCGCACCGCATCCACCGGGTAATCGAGCGTGCGCAGGCGGTCGATGTCGGCGCGGATCGTGCGCGTGCTCACGCCCAGACGGTCGGCCAGCTCGGGCGCCGTCCAGGCCGGGCGGACCTGCAGCAGGCCCAGGATTCGCAGCAATCGGGCGGCGGTGTCGGTCACGCGAAAAGCCTTGCACGAACCCGGATGAATAGGAACTGTATCGTCCTATTAGCTTTCTACAGTGAAGCCATGACAACGCAGACGAGCACCATCGGAACCATCGCCCCTTTCCGAGTCGCCATCTCCGACGACGACCTCACCGACCTGCACGAGCGCCTCGCCCGTACGCGTCTCCCCCGGCCCGTTCCCGACGAGGACGACTGGCAGTACGGGGTGCCGAACTCCTATCTGCGCGAGGTCGCCACGACCTGGGCGAACGACTTCGACTGGCGCGCGCAGGAGGAGCGGATCAACGCCTTCCCGCAGTACGTCGCCGAGATCGACGGGCAGAACATCCACTTCCTGCACGTGCCGTCGGCGGAGGAGGACGCGACCCCGCTCCTCCTCGTCCACACCTACCCCGGCAGCTTCGTCGACTTCCTCGACCTGATCGGCCCACTGGTCGACCCGGTCGCCCACGGCGGCCGCGCGGAAGACGCCTTCACGGTGGTCGTCCCCTCACTGCCGGGCTTCGGGTTCAGCACTCCGGTCGTCGACCGCGGCTGGACGATGGCGAGGGTCGCGCGCACGTTCGACACCCTGATGCGCGGGCTCGGGTACGACAGCTACGGGGTGCACGGCAGCGACGGCGGTGCGATGGTCGGCCGCGAGCTCGGACTGCTCGCTCCGGAGGGCTTCCTCGGATCGCACGTGCTGCAGCTGTTCTCGTTCCCGTCGGGCGACCCCGCGGAGTTCGAGAAGCTGGAGCCGAAGGACTACGCCGCCCTCGAGCACATGCAGTGGTTCCAGTCGGTCGGGGGCTACAACGCGATCAACTCGAGCCGTCCGCAGACCGTCGCGGTCGGGGTGTCCGACTCGCCGATCGGCCAGCTCGCCTGGAACGAGCTGTTCCAGTCGTTCGGCAACGGCACGAGCCTCGTGACGACCGAGCAGATCCTCACGGAGGCGTCGCTCGAGTGGTTCACGAACACCTCGGCCACGATGGGGCGCTACCACTACGAGGAGGCGCACGCCGGAACCGAGCCCGCGGTCAACCACTCGCCGGTGGGCGTCGCGGTCTTCTCGGACGACTTCAAGTCGGTGCGGACGTTCGCCGAGCGGGACAACGACAACATCGTGCACTGGTCGGAGTTCGAGACCGGCGGCCACTACGCGGCCCTGGAGCGTCCCGAGGTGCTCGCCGCCGACATCCGCACGTTCTTCGCGGCGGTCCAGAGCCGCTGACAGACGCCGGATGCTCGCCCGACGGCCGTACGCACGGCGCGCCGGGAGGGCGCCGGGCTCACACGAAGTGAAGACAGACCGGGGTCGGGACGGGCGTACGCGAGACGAAGTCGAGCGTGCGCCCGTCCTCGTCGAAAGCGAACACCGCGACATCCCGGCTGTTCTGCCCGGCGACCAGGATGCGCGCGCCGTCGGGCGACACCACGAGGTCGCGCGGGGCCCGCACCCCGGCCGGAACAGCCGCGACCAGCTCGACCGCCGCCGATCCGGAGTCGAAGGCGAAGACGCCGATCGTGTCGTCGCCGCGGTTGGTCACGAACACGGTGCGGCCGTCGTTCGAGACCCGCACCGCCGCCGCTGAGCTGTCGCCGGTCGCATCCGCCGCTCTGGTCGACGCGCCCATCGCGATCGCGAAACGATCCCCGCTGCTCGCACCGTCGTCCTGGCCGCCGGCACCGTCGATGCCGCCGCGCGCGCTCTCCCGGCGCAGCACATCCACTGTGTTGTCGAGCTCGTTGACGAGCAGCGCGTGGCGGCCGTCAGGGTGGAACGCCAGGTGGCGCGGCCCGGCCGCCCCGACGATGATCGTGGCCTCCGGTCGCAGGGTCAGCTCGCCCTCGTCGCCGAAGACGAAGAACCGCACCTCGCCGAGACCGAGATCCACCGCCGCCAGCTCGCCGGTGACCGGGTCGAAGCTCAGCTGATGCACGTGCGGCGAGGCCTGGCGATCCGGGTCGGGACCGTACCCGTCGTGCTGCACGAACGTCACGCGTTCGCCGAGGGCGCCGTCGTCCGCGAGTGCGAACACCGAGATGGATCCGCCGCCGTAGGTGCCGGCCACGAGGAACCGCTCGCTCGGATCGAGGGTGAGGTGCGCCGGCTCCGCACCGCCGGCCGAGGCCGTGCCGAGCGGGGTGAGCACACCGTCGGCCCCGCGCGAGAAGGCCGCGACGCCGCCATCCGGTGCCGTCTCGATCACGGCGTACACGCGCCTGCCATCGGAGCTCGCCGTCACCCACGACGGATTGCGCAGCTCTGCCGCCAGCGCAACCTGCGTGACCCGCTCCCCGTCGAAGCGCGCGCTCAGGATGCCCTCCGCTCCGCCGTCGACGTGCGGGAGGGTCTCGGTGTACGTGCCGATGAGCAGTTCGCGATCCATGCGCCTATCCTGCCAGCCGCCGCCCGGGGCATCCGGTCGGGGCCGGACGCGTCACCTGCGCGCCGTAGGATGTTCCGGTGCGCCTCGTCATTGCCCATTGCTCCGTCGACTACGCCGGCCGCCTCAGCGCTCACCTGCCGCTCGCGAACCGGCTGCTCATGCTCAAGTCCGACGGAAGTCTGCTGGTGCACTCCGACGGCGGCTCGTACAAGCCGCTCAACTGGATGAGCCCGCCCTGCACGCTCTCCGTGCTCGAGCCGGACGAGGCGCAGGCCGAGGCCGGCGTGACCGAGGTCTGGAAGGTCACCCAGGCCAAGACCGCCGACATGCTCGTGGTCTCGATCCACGAGATCCTGCACGACTCCGCGCACGAACTCGGCGTCGACCCCGGCCTGCAGAAGGACGGCGTCGAGGCCCACCTGCAGAAGCTCCTGGCCGAGCAGATCCACCTGCTGGGCGACGGGCACGTGCTGGTGCGCCGGGAGTACATGACGGCCATCGGACCGGTCGACATCCTGGCGCGGGATGCGTCGGGCGCGTCGGTCGCGGTCGAGCTGAAGCGTCGCGGCGACATCGACGGCGTCGAGCAGCTCACCCGCTACCTCGAGCTGATGAACCGCGACCCGCACCTCGCCCCGGTGACCGGCATCTTCGCCGCGCAGGAGATCAAGCCCCAGGCACGAACGCTGGCGGAGGACCGCGGCATCCGCTGCCTCGTACTCGACTACGACGCGATGCGCGGGCTCGACGACAGCGAGAGCAGGCTGTTCTGATGGCGATGAAGCCCCGTTTCCCGCAGAGCTACGAGAACGTCGCCGTGCGCAAGGCGCTCACCGCCATCGCGGCCGAGCCGACCCTCGAGAACCTGGATGCTCTGCTCGCCGCCGCCGTGAAGGGCGGCCTGGTCGTCGACGTCACCGGCTCGACCCCGCAGGACACCCGGCTGCGCACGATCTCCTCGACGACGGGCGAGGCCGTGCTGCCCCTATTCACCTCGATGACCGCGCTGCGGGCAGCCGTGGCCGCCACCGCTGACGGCGAGGGCAGTCAGGTGCAGGCGGTGATCGTCCCGGCCCTCGAAGCGCTCGGCTTCATCACGTCGGCCGACTTCGTCGCGGTGCAGTTCGATCCGGGCGCCCCCGACACTATGGTGGTCGCCCGCTCGCACATCGAGTCCGCCCTCGGCGGACGTTGAGCGTTCTTCGAGATCCCTCACCTACCATTGGACGGTTATGACGAACCCGACCCCGACCGTCACCCGAACCTGGACCTGCGTCCTCTTCGACCTCGACGGCACCCTCACTGACTCAGCACCCGGCATCACCTCCTCCCTGGCTTCGACCTTCGAGACCCTCGGTCTGCCCGTGCCCTCCCCCGCCCAGCTCGTCGAATACGTCGGGCCGCCCCTCCTCGACTCTCTGCGGCTGTTCGCCGGCATGAACGAGGAGCAGGCCCGCAACGCCCTCACGGTCTACCGCGCCGACTATCACGAGAAGGGCGCCTTCGACAGCGCCGTCTTCCCCGGCATCCGCGGCCTGTTGTCGCGCCTCAACGACGCGGGCATCCCGATCGCGGTGGCGACGAGCAAGCCCGAGCTGCAGGCGACCCGCATCCTGGAGCACTTCGACCTGGCCAAGTACTTCGACGTCATCGCCGGCGCGAGCGAGGACGAGACGCGCAGCGCCAAGTCCGACGTGGTCGCCGATGCGCTCCGCCGCCTGACCGAGAACGGCGTCGACCTCGCGCAGACCGTCATGGTCGGCGACCGTGCGTTCGACGTCGAGGGCGCCGCCCAGAACGGGCTCTCGACCATCCTCGTCGAGTGGGGCTACGGCTCTCCCGCCGAGGCCGCGGGAGCGATCGCGGTCGTGCACTCGGCCGACCAGCTCAGCTCGCTGCTGCTCGGCTGAGGCCTCTCGCGCCGACCGCTGGAGTCGTCGGGCGAATCGCTGCGATTATGCATGCGAATAGACGTTTTCGAACCGGGTAGACCCGGGAGTACGCTGGATGTTTGGCAATCTCGCACACATATACAGCACTAGGAAACAGCATGCAGCACACCCGTAAGAAACTGTTCGTTCCCGCCGTGATCGCAGCGGCCCTCACCATCGGTTCGCTCGCCGGATGCTCCAGCGGCTCCGGCTCCGACACCTCCTCACCGTCCGCCTCCGAGTCGGCCTCCTCGCAGTCGCTCCCCTCGAGCTTCCCGAAGAGCGACGTCCCGATCATCGACGGCACGATCCTGGTCGCCCGCGGCGACAAGGACAACGGCTGGAGCGTGACGGTGCAGCCGACGACCAAGACCGGCTTCGCCGACGCGAAGGCAGCCCTGGAGAAGGCAGGCTACAAGGCCTCCGGCACGGCCACCGACACCAAGGCGATCTACGTCAACGACAAGTACACCGTCGCTGTCGGCACGCCCGGCGTCTCGGTGACGTACCTGGTCACCGCCAACTAGTCGCAGCCGCGGCCGCGCGATTCGCGCAGGCTGTCCTGCCGCTTCGGCGAGCCTCTGACGCCGCGCACTCCGCCTCCGGGCGAGGTGCGCGGCGTCGCTGCGTTCGGGCTCGACGCTCTCGTGGGTCCGCCAGCCGGCCCGCGGGGCTCAGAAGATGATCGGCTGGCCGGGGCTCAGAAGCGATCGTCTGGCCGGGGCTCAGAAGGTGATCGGCTGGCCGGGGCTCAGAAGGTGATCGGCCGGCCCGGGCTCAGCGGAGCCTCACCGCCGGTGTAGCGGTCGCCGTGGTTGTACTGCGCCTCGCGCCGCTCCACCTCCACCACCAGCGCTTTGGTCAGCATCTCCGACCAGCTCGTGTCCTTCTCGGCGAAGGACGTCGACCGGTAGGCGGCACGGGCCCGATCGCGCAGCGGGCCCGGGATGTAGAACGTGATCGTCGTGCGGGCCGCGCTCGTCGTCCCGTCGGAGTCGCTGGACATTCCGTACCTCCAGAAGTATTGCTTGTGTAGGTTCCTTCGGATACTAGGTGTGCACTTCACGCCCTCGGCGTGGCCTCGGCGCGACTGCGTGCGCGACCCGCGACAGCCCCGTGCGCCGCGACGCGACCCGCGAGTCCGTTCTCGTGCAGTCCGCTCTCGTCGACTCGGCTGTGCGTTTCGCCGAGTCGGCGGCCCGGCCTCGCCGAGTCGGACGTCCGTTTCATCGAGTCGGGGATTAATCACGCTCAGGAGGTCCAGCGCGTGATTAACCCCCGACTCGATTGCAGCCGGATGCGGCGCGGGAGCGGTGCGGGGCGTGGGCGCGCTGCGGGCGGGTCCGACGCGGCCGACGCGGCCCCCGCACCAGCCCCGCTCAGCGCGCGAGCCGCTCGACGATCGACCCGAACAGCCGCGGCTGCGCCACCGCCGCCGGCACGATGCGCGCCCGGAGCGGCGACCGGGCCGCCGCGACGAGCCCCGTCGTCAGCATCCGGAAGTCCCGCGTCTCCGCGCGCCACGCGCGTTCGTACCGGCGGGTGTCGCCCGAGCGCACCGCATCGATCGCCGACCGCGCCTGCGCGAAGCCGACGCGCATCCCCTCGCCGGTCAGCGCGTCGACGTAACCGGACGCGTCGCCCGCCAGCAGCACCCGGCCCTTCGTGCGCGCCCGCGTCTGCTGCAGCAACGGACCCGCCCCTCTGGTCGCGCTTGCGATCGGCGCCGACGCCACGCGCTCCGCGAGCTCCGGGATGCCCGCGAGCGCCTGCTCGAGGTCGACCCGACGCGGGCCGAGCATCGCCACCCCCACGGTGTACGCGTCGACGGGGGTCACGTACGCCTCGACCTCCTTAGACCAGTGCACCTCGACGAGGTCCGTCCACGGCGAGACCGCATAGTGGCGACGGATCCCGTAGCGGCGGCGTGGCTCGGGCTGCGGCGGCCGCTCCAGGCCGAGAAGGCGCCGGATCGGCGAGTGCAAGCCGTCCGCCGCCACGAGCCAGGGCGCGCGCAGCACCGCATCCGTGTCGGCCAGCCGCACCGTCACCTGCTCGGCGTCCTGCTCCACATCGATCACGCGTCCGTGCTCGATGCGCACACCGGCCTCGACCGCGCGGTGCGCAAGCGCGGCCTGCAACACCGTGCGCCGCACGCCACGGCCGGCGCCGCCCGCGAACCGGTGCTCGACCCGTCGCTCGCGGTCGATGTACGCGATCCCGGCGAGGTCGCTGCCGTCCGGATCGACGCCCAGCCGCAGGAGTGCGTGCAGCGCTCCGGGCATCAGGCCCTCGCCGCAGGCCTTGTCGATCGGTCCCTCACGGGCCTCGATCACCAGCACGTCGATTCCGGAGCGGCGTGCTTCGATCGCGGCCGCCAGTCCGACCGGTCCGGCCCCGACCACGATCAGGCCGGCATTCGGGGTGTTCATGGCGTCGCAGGGACGACCGTGGCGAGCGCGCGGTTCTCGCACGGGATGCGCACTGCGAAGAGGAGCACGGCGTTCAGTACCGTGAAGACGAGGGCCGTGATCCACGCGGTGTGCACGAGCGGGAGCGCGAAGCCCTCCACGATGACGGCCACGTAGTTCGGGTGCGTCAGCCAGCGGTACGGTCCGCGATTCACCAGGGGCAGCCCCTGCACGACGATGACCCGTGTGTTCCAGCGGTGGCCGAGCACCGCGATGCACCACCAGCGCAGTCCCTGACTGGCGAGTACCAGGGCGAACATCGGCCAGCCCAGCCACGGGATGAACGGCCTGTCGCCGAACCACACCTCGGCCAGACAGGCGAGCAGCAGACCCGTGTGCAGCGCGACCATCGGCGGGAAGTGCCCTCGGCCGAACTCGACCCCACCGCGCGCGAACGACCAGCGGGCGTTGCGCGTCGAGACCACCAGCTCCGCGATGCGCTCGGCGCCGGTCGCCAGAACGAGCACCGTGTAGAGGATCACGCGGCCGCGCCGATCGCCTCGCCAACCGGTGCGAGATTCTCGCCGTCGGCCCAGCGCAGCAGCACCAGTTCGGCCGTCACCCCGGGACCGAGGGCGAACAGCAGCCCGTTGGTGCCGGCCGCCGGATGCGTGTCCATGAGCTCGGCGAGAACGTGCAGCACGGCCGCCGACGACAGGTTGCCCACCCGCGCCAGCGATCTCCAGCTGGCGTCGAGGGCTCCGTCGGGCAGATCGAGCGCCCGCGCGAACGCCTCGAGAACCTTCGGTCCACCCGGATGCGCGGCCCAGGCGCCCACGTCGGCGATCGTCAGATCGTGCGCGGCGAGCAGCCCGGCGGCGTCGGCGGCGAAGTTGCGGTCGATCACCTCGGGCACGCCGGCGCTGAGGACGATGCGGAAGCCCGTGCCGCCGATGTCCCACCCGATCACGTCGGCAGTGTCCGGGTAGATGCGGCTGCGGGTGTCGACGATCTCGGGTCCGCCGAGTCCGAGCTGCTGCGCCCGCTGGTCGCCGACCATGATCACGGCGGCGGCTCCGTCGCCGAAGAGCCCGCTGGCCACGATGTTCGCCATCGAGTCGTCGCTCGCCTGCACGGTGAGCGAGCAGAGCTCGACCGACAGCAGCACAGCGACCTCGTTCGGATGCCCGACCAGGTAGTCGTGCACGCGTGCGATCCCTGCCGCGCCGGCGACACATCCGAGTCCGAAGCTGGGGAGCCGCTTCACGTCGGGGCGCAGGCCCAGCCGCGAGACGAGCTGAGCGTCGATCGAGGGGGCCGCGATGCCCGTGACCGATGTGAACAGGAGGAAGTCGACGTCGGCCGGCTCGAGGCCCGCCGCGTGCAGGGCGCCCACCAGGGCACGCTCGGCGAGGGTCGTGCCCTCGGCGATGAAGTAGTCGTTCGACTCCTGGAACGAGGCCAGCGAACTGTACTGTTCGAGCGGCATCACCAGGTTGCGGGTCTCGACCCCGCTCGACGCGTGGATGCGCCGCATGACCGCCTGCCGACCCGGATCGCTCGTGATCATCGCGAGCAACGCACTGGTGATCTCGTCCTGGCTGTAGCTCCGTGCAGGAACCACCGGCTCTACTGCCACGATTCGCGTCATATGCGGAACGTACACCCGCGTACGGGGCTGTGGGGTTACGCGCAGCCAACCCGCAGTGTGCGCAGCGCGGGCGTCGTGCTCCGCGCGGTCAGCGGGCGGTGCGCACAGCCCACCGGCCGTCCGTGCGCGTGATGCTCAGCGGATAGTCGAGGGTCTCGCTGATCAGTGAGCTCGTGAGCACGTCATCGGCCACGCCCTGCGCCACGATGCGGCCGTCCCGCAGCAGCACCGCGTGCGTCGTGCTGGCGGGGAGTTCCTCGAGATGGTGGGTGACCAGCACGCTCGCGAGATCCGGATGCTGAGCACGCAGCCCGTCGATCCGGTCGAGCAGGTGCTCCCTGGCGGCGATGTCGAGCCCGGTGCTCGGCTCGTCGAGGAGCAGCAGGTGCGGGTCGGGCTGCAGCGCCCTGGCGATCAGCGCGCGTCCGCGCTCGCCCTGCGACAGGGTGGGCCAGGTCGCGTCGGCGAGGCCGCGCATCCCGAGCAGGTCGATGAGCTCATCGGCCCTGGCGGACTGCTCGGGCGTCGGCTCCCAGCGCATCATGAGCTCCGTGGTTCCGGTCGCTCCGGTCAGCACGACGTCTTTCACGGTGAGAGCGGAGCGCACCTGGTGACGCGGGTTGACGTGGCCGATGAGGCCGCGCAGCTCGCGCAGGTCGACGCGCCCCAACCGCCGGCCGAGCACGTCGACCGTGCCTCTGGTCGGATGCACGACGGCACCCAGCATGCTCAGGATGGTGCTCTTGCCCGCGCCGTTCGCTCCGATCAGGGCCCAGTGCTCGCCCGCCCGCACCTCGAGGCCGATCTCGTCGAGGATGGTGCGGCCGCCGCGCACGAAACCCACACCGTCGGCCTTCAGAATCGGCTGTCCACTCACTCCCCCATCCTGCCCGATCGCGCAGCGCCCAAAACGCCGGAGCAGCCTAGAACGGCCAGAGCACGGGCACCAGGAGCACCGCGACCGCGAGGAACAGCACCACCAGCACGATGCCGAGCCGCCAGTAGTCGCCGAAGCGCAGACCGGCCGGACCCATGATCATGAAGTTCGCCGGCGTCGCCACCGGCGTGAGGAAGGCCGCCGCCGACACCACCGCCACCGCCATCAGGAACGGCAGGGGCGACACTCCCAGCTCGGCGGCCACCGACACAGCGATCGGCGCGATGATCAGGGCGGTCGCGGTGTTGCTGATGAGCTGCCCGAACACGAGAGCCACCAGGCACAGGGCGAGGAGCACCAGCAACGGGCCGAACCGGCCGACCACCGAGAGGAGACCGTCGGCGATCAGGGCGGCCGCCCCGGTCTGCGTGATCGCGGTGGACATCGGGATCATGCCGGCCACGAGCAGCAGGGTCGTCCACGAGATCGAGCGATGCGCGCGCTCCACCGTGACGGAGCGCGTGAGGACCATGGCGGCGGCGGCGAGCAGGCCGGTGACCGCCGCGGGCATCACGCCGGTCGCGAGGGAGATCACCATGAGCACCAGGATCGTGAGCGCTACCCAGGCACGGCCGCTGAGCGGCGCCGCCTGCCGGCGCAACTGGTCGGGCGCGTCCACGACCAGCAGCGCGGGATCCGCGAGGTTGGTGTCGAGCGCCTCCCAGCGCCCCTGGACGAGCAGGGTGTCGCCGGACGCGAGCACGGTGGTCGCCGCATCGATCGGCTCACCCGCCCGCTGCACGGCGAGCACGACCAGGTCGCCGCTGTCGGTGATCATGCCGGGGAAGACCGTCTCACCGACCATCGACGACCGCGGCGCCACCACCACCTCGGCGACGCCGTAGGTCGCGTCGATGAGGGCGTCCGCGCGTCCCCCGCGCTTCCCCGTCGGCCCGTCGAGCTTGGCCTTCCTCTGCAGGGTCTTGATGTTCGACGTGTCGCCGCGCACGAGCAGCCGGTCGCCGGCCTGGATGGTCTCGCCGGCGGGCCTGCGGCGCGTGCCCTGAACCGCGATGAGCTGGACCGCCGCGACCGACTCCAGGTCCGCCTCCGCCGCGGTGCGGCCGACGAGCGGCGAGTTCGCCCGCACCCGCACCATGGCGAACGGCTGCGGCACCGCGTAGGCACTCAGCAGGGTGCGGGCATGATCGCTCAGATCGCGCGGCATCGTCGCCGGCACCCGGTCGGGCACCAGCCAGCGCCGGAACACGACGGTGATCAGTACCGTGCCGACCACGAGCACGGCTCCGATCGCAGTGAACTCGAAGTACCCGAAGGCCCCATGCCCCGTCTCGGCGGCGAGCTCGGAGATGATCACGTTCACCGGGCTGCCGGTGAGGGTCAGCAGGGAGCCGGCGTGCGCGCCGAACGCCAGCGGCAGCAGCAGTCGAGACGGGGCGACGTGGATGCGCGAGGCGACCACGACGACGACCGGCAGCAGCGCGGCCACGCCTCCGTTCACGCTGATCAGGGCCGAGAGCACCGCGACGACGAGCATGACGAGCACGGTGAGCACGCCGACCCGCGTCCCGCCGCGGTTGACGATCTGCTGTCCGGCCCATCCCGTCAGTCCCGTGGCGTCGAGGCCTTCCGCCACGACGAACAGGGAGGCGATCAGCACGACCGCGGGGTCGGCGAAGCCCGCGAACGCCTGGGAGAGGTCGAGCACGCCGGTCGCCAGCAAGGCCAGCGATGCGCCGATGGCCACGAGCCCCGCCGGGATCCTGCCGCTGACGAACGCGACGACGACCAGCGCGAGGATCACCAGGGTCAGCGCGATGTCGCTCATACGGTGAATCTAGTGGCGGATGCTTCCCCGGCACACGCAGTTGCTGCGACCTCGGTGCGACAACGGCCGCGACCTCGGCGCAACAGCGGCTCGAGCGGTACGGCTTCGCTCCCGGGCTCAGTCGGTGACGGCGAGCGCGTCGATCTCGACGAGCATCTCCTCGCGGGGCAGCCCCGTGAACACGGTGGTGCGCGAGGGCAGCACGCCGGAGGCGACCCGCGAGCCGACGAACTCGCCGTAGGCGTCGTTCATCGCCGCGAAGTCCTCGCGCTTCGTCAGGTACACCCGCAGCATCATCACGTCGTCGAACGTGGCGCCGCCCGCAGCGAGGATCGCCTCGACGTTCTGCAGCGTGCGGGTCGTCTGCGCCGCGACATCGCCGCCGAACACGTATTCGCCAGTGGCCGGATCGACAGGGCCCTGGCCGGACACCTGCACGAACGGGCCGCGCTTGACCCCCTGCGAGAAGGTGTGCGCCGGTGCGGGGGCGTCGGTGGTGGAGAGGGCGATGCGGTCGGTCATGACTGTCCTTTCGAGACGCGGGAGCTCCGTGAGCCGTGGGAGGCGGACGGGGCCGGTGGGAGGAACGGGGCGTCCCCGGAGTAGCCGAGGTTCGCGGAGATCGTCGTGGTGGCCGCATGCAGCGCCGGCAGCAGGCCGAGCACCTGGTCGTAGCTCAGCACCTGGTTCGGCACCGAGATCGAGACGGCGGCGGCCACCCGTCCGTCTGCGCCGAAGACCGGAGCGCCGACGCAGTTCATGAAGGTCTCGTGCTCCTCGTGATCCACCGCCCACCCGCGCTCGGCGCTGAGCCGCACCTCGCGGACCAGGGCCCGCGGAGTAAGGATGGTCGAGCCGGTGAACCGCTCGTAGTCGATCGCGTCGGCGATGCGCTGCAGCTCGCCGTCGTCGAGGCCGCCCAGCAGCACCTTGGCCACCGCAGTGGCGTGCAGCGCAGCCGGGAGCCCGATGCGCGAGTACATCCGCAACGGCTGCCGCGACTCCACCTTGTCGATGTAGATCACGGTGCCGTCGTCGTATGCGGCGAGGTGCACGGTCTGTCCCGTCGCAGCGCCGAGCGACTGCAGTGTCGGAGAGGCGACCCTGCGCACATCCTGGCCGTCGAGCGCCGTCTGGGCGAGCGCGAACACCGCGGACCCCAGGTGGTACCGGTACGACGCGTCACGCGTGACGTAGCCATGGGCGTCCAGCGTCTGGAGGAGCCGCATCACCGTGGTCTTGTGCACACCGGCCGCATCGGCGAGCGCATCGAGCGAGTCGACCCCGCGCGCGACGAGGTCGAGCAGGTCGAGGGCCCGGGAGAGAGACTGACTCACGCGCGGCTCCGCCACGGGATATCACCCGGATGCACGCGCCACCCGTTCCACTCGGCGTCGGGCGCCTCGGCGATGCGATCGCGCTCCGCCGCATCCGGAACCGTGAGTGGCCGGTCGCCCGCGCCGATGAGCGTGAGCGCCGCGAGCGCGTGCCCGAGCCGCAGGCATGCGACGTCCGTGCGGCCCTCCGCCAGCCCGGCCAGATAGCCGGCGGCGAAGGCGTCGCCCGCTCCGACCGGCTCGACGACCTCGACGGTGAGGCACGGAACGTGGGTGGTCGTCCCATCGCGCAGCAGCGTCGACGCGGCCCTGTCATCGTCTTTCAGCACCAGCCGGTCGAGGTGCGGATGCGCAGCGAAGAGCGCGTCCGGCTCCGCGTGGCCGAAGTACACGCCGGCCTCGTCGACCCCGGCGAAGAGCGTGTCCGCCTGCGCGATCAGCGCATCGAGGGCGTCGGTGGGTCGCCCTCGCCAGAGCAGCGGCCGGTAGTTGAGATCGACGCTCACCATCGCGGACGGCCTGACACGCTCGCGCAGTCCCGCAACGGCCTCTGCCGTGCTCGCCGAGAGGGCGGCCGTGATGCCGGAGGTGTGCACGATCGACGAGGTCGACATGACCTGCGTCGCGCCCTCGCCGTCGAGCGTGGCGGGACCGATCGCCGACGCCGCCGACTCGCGACGGTAGTAGTGCATCCGGGTGCGTGCGCCGTCCGGACCCGCCAGCGACTCCTTGACGTACAGCCCGGTCGGCCGCTCCGAATCGAGTTCGACGGCCCGGAGGTCGACGCCGGCCTCGAGCGCGGTGGCGCGGATGCGGTCGCCGAAGCCGTCGTCGCCGAGGCGGGAGATCCAGGCGGTCGCGACGCCCATGCGCGCGAGCGAGGTGGCGACGTTGAACTCGGCACCTCCGACGTCGGACCCGAACTCGTGCGCCTCCGCCAACGGGCGCTGCCCCTCGGGGAACAGCACGACCATCGCCTCGCCGATCGTGGTGATCGCGATCGGTCGGTCGTCCGCCACCTCGAGCTCCTCCGGTCGGTCGTCGTTCATGTGCCCCGTCGACGCCTGCGGGGTTCCGCCGGCGTCTCTCAGGATGGTAGAACAGGGAGGACACAGTGTGCAACGCACGTTGCACACTGTGCAATCGATGAACCCGCAACAGGCAGCGAAGGAGACGCGAATGGGCGACCGCAAGGCCCTGCCGCTGTCGTACGACGACACGGACGTCGCGGCACTGGGCGAGCGGCGCCCCGCCCTGAGCACCTTCCCCACCCCGCTCGTCACCGTCAGCGAGGCGGCCGTGCAGCACAACCTCGACACGATGCGCGCATGGTGCGAACGCGCCGGTGTCGGACTCGCACCGCACGGCAAGACCACCATGAACCGGATGCTCTGGGAGCGCCAGCTCGCCGCCGGAGCCTGGGGCATCACGGTCGCGACCCCCTGGCAGCTCTCCGTCGCGATGGACTGGGGCATCCCGCGCGTGATGCTCGCCAACGCGCTCGTGCAACCGGATGCGCTGCGCTTCGTCGCGGAGCGGCTCGCGTCGGCGGCCGACGCGAGGGCGGGCACGCACGAGGTGATCGTGTGGGCCGACTCGGTGCGCGCGGTCGAGATCATGCACGCGACCCTTTCAGACACCACCGCCCGGGCCAGTGCGCCGCTCGGCGTGCTCGTCGAACTCGGCGGCGCCGGCGGCCGAACCGGCGCACGCACCCTGCCCGAGGCGCTGGCCGTCGCACGCGCGATCGCCGCATCCCCCTCGCTCCGGCTCGCGGGCGTCGCCGGCTACGAGGGCGCGCTGGCGCACTCCGGCGACGCCGAATCGCTGAAGACCGTGCGTACGTATCTCGAGCGCCTCGCCGAACTGCACGACGCCATCGCCGCCGACGGCCTCTACCCGCACGGCGAGACCGTCATCGTCACCGCCGGCGGCAGCGCGTACTTCGACGTCGTCGCCGACGTGCTCGGGCCGCTCCGCGACCTCGATGGGCACCGCGGCCGGGCGGTCGAGGTGCTCCTGCGGTCGGGCGCGTACATCACCCACGACGACGGCTTCTACAGCGGGATCACCCCGCTCGGGCGTGTGGGAGAAGGATCGTTCCGCTCCGCCATCCACGGCTGGGCGACCGTCGTGTCCCGGCCGGAGCCGGACCTGGCGCTGGTGGACGCGGGCAAGCGCGACTTCCCCTATGACGAGGGCCTCCCCATCCCTCAGGCGGTTCGCGCCTTCGGATCGACCGAGGTCCGGCCGCTCACGGGCGCGACAGTCACCGCGATGAACGACCAGCACAGCTTCGTCGCGGTGCCTCCGGATGCCGCGCTCGAGGTGGGCGATGTGGTGCGCTTCGGCCTCTCGCATCCGTGCACCACCTTCGACAAGTGGCGGGCACTGGCCGTCATCGATGACGTGGACGCCCCGTACCCCCGGGTCACGGGGCTGCTCGAGACCGCGTTCGGCTGAACGCACCACCTGCGCAACCGGCACATCCTTCAGACGAGACACACCAGAGGAGACGCATGATCGTCGACATCCTGAGCACCGACCGCACCCTGGCCGTGGTGCGTGCGCCCCGCATCGACGACCCGGTGGCGCTCTGCGGCGCTCTGGTCGCCGGCGGCATCCGCACGGTCGAGTTCACGTTCACCACCCCCGGTGTCGACGAGATCATCGCGGCGTCCGTCGCAGAGGCGGGGACGACCGGAGCCGTGATCGGGGCCGGGACCGTCACCGACACCGACAAGGCCGAGGCGGCGATCCGGGCGGGCGCGCAGTTCCTGGTGACGCCGGGCCTGCACGAAGGAGTCGCAGCCGTCGCCCGGGAGGCCGGCGTCCCTGTGCTGCTCGGCGCGCTCAGCCCGACCGAGGTGATGCGCGCCGTCGAGTGGGGCGCGGCGGCGGTCAAGGTCTTTCCGGCCTCCCTCGTGGGTCCCGGCTATCTGAAAGACCTGCGTGGTCCGTTCCCCGAGGTGCCGTTCGTCCCGTCGGGCGGCCTGCACGCGGGCAACGCCGCCGAGTGGTCGGCAGCGGGCGCGCTCGCCGTCACGGCGGGTTCCAGCGTGGTGAGCGCCTCCTCCATCGAGTCGGGTGACTGGGAGACGATCACCGCCCGCGCCCGCGAGTTCTCCGCCGCCGCCCGCCGGCGATGACCGTGCCTGGCGACGGCGACGTCCTGCTCCGCGGCGGCCTCGTGCTCGACGGCTCGGGAGAGCCGGGGCGCACGGCCGACGTGCTCGTCGCCGACGGACGCGTCGCCGTCGTCGGAACCTCCGGCGACCCTCACGTCGCCGCGCCCGCCGGAGCGCGCGTGATCGACGCGGACGGGCTCGCGATCGCCCCCGGCTTCATCGACATGCACGCCCACTCCGATCTGGCCGTGCTCACCGACCACGACCATCTCGCCAAGGTCTCGCAGGGTGTGACGACCGAAGTCCTCGGTCAGGACGGCCTCTCGTACGCTCCCGCCACCGAGGCGACGATGCCGGTCATCCGTGAGCAGATCGCCGGCTGGAACGGCGTGCCCGCCGACGTCGACTTCGCCTGGCGCAGCGTCGGCGAATACCTGCGCGCCGTCGACGACGCCCGGCCGCCCACGAACGTCGCCTACCTCGTGCCGCAGGGCAGCGTGCGCATGGCCGTTGTCGGCACCGACGACCGCCCGGCGACCAGCAGCGAACTCACCCGGATGCGCCGCCTGGTCGACGACGAGATGCGCGATGGCGCCTTCGGGATGTCGTCGGGGCTCACCTACGTGCCCGGGATGTTCGCGAGCACCGACGAACTCGTCGCGCTCTGCGAAGTGGTCGCGTCGCACGGAGGCTTCTACGCACCGCATCAGCGCTCCTACGGAGCAGGCGCGCTCGACGCCTATGCGGAGATGATCGACGTCGCCGCGCGCGCCCGCTGCGCGCTGCACCTCACCCACGCGACGATGAACTTCGACGTCAACCGCGGCCGCGCCGGTGAACTCGTCGAGCTCATCGACCGGGGCATCGCCGCCGGCGTCGACATCACGCTCGACAGCTACCCCTACCTCTCCGGCGCGACGACGCTGGCGGCCCTGCTGCCGAGCTGGTCGGCGGTGGGTGGTCCCGACGCGACCATCGACCGGATGCGCGACCCCGGCATCCGGGAGCGCGTGGTCCGCGAACTCGAGGTCACCGGGTCCGACGGCTGCCACGGCGTCCCTGTCGACTGGGCGACCATCGAGATCGCGGGCGTGCGGAACCCGCAGCTCGCGCCGGCGGTCGGCCACACGATCGCGGCGCTGGGTGCGCGCGACGGACAGCGGCCGTCCGAGGTGTTCCTCGAACTGCTCGTCGCCGACCGGCTCGGCACGAGCATCCTGCAGCACGTCGGCGACGAGCAGAACGTGCGGACGATGATGCGTCATCCGCGCCACACCGGGGGCAGCGACGGGATCCTGATCGGCGCGAAGCCGCATCCACGGGGCTGGGGGACGTTCCCGCGCTACCTCGGCCGCTATGTGCGCGAGGAGGGCGTGCTCACGCTCGAGGACGCGATCGTGCACCTGTCGGCGCGACCGGCGGCCCGGCTCGGGCTCACCGACCGCGGACGGATCGTGCCCGGCGCGGTGGCAGACCTCGTGCTGTTCGATCCGACGCGGGTGTCGGACCGCGCGACGTACGACGACCCGCGGCGGACCGCCGCCGGCATCCCGTGGGTGTTCGTGGCCGGCGAGCCCGTGATCGACGATGCGGCGCGCACCGCGCATCGCCCCGGCCGCGCCCTCCGGCATCGATCGCCCGCGCGCCCCTGATCGGCGGGACCGCATTGCGAGCGACGTGTCCGGTGCGTTTTGATGAGCAGATGACCTCGACCGCGACCGCGCCCGGCGCCCGCGCGTTCCTGATCCTGCACGGGTGGGACAACTTCCGCCCGCCCGGGCACTGGCAGCACGAGCTCGCCGCGGCCCTGCGCGAGCGCGGGGAGCGCGTCGTCTACCCGCAACTGCCGGATGCCGCGACGCCGTCCGTCGCCGCCTGGCGGCACGCGGTGGCGGATGCTCTGGCCGAGGCCTCGGCCCACGGCGCCCGCGTCACGGTGCTGTGCCACAGCCTCGCGTGTCTGCTCTGGCTCGGCGCGCGTCCCGCGGACCACGCGTCCGTCGAGCGTGTGCTCTTGGTGGCGCCACCGTCACGGGAGTTCGTCGGAGGCATCCCGGAGATCGCCGCGTTCGCCGCCCTCACCCCGAGCCGCCCGTCCGCAGCAACGACGATCGCCGCCTCGGATGCCGACCCCTACTGCCCGGAGGGTGCGGACACCGCTTTCGGAGCGCCGCTGGGCATCCCGGTTGTCGTCATCCCGGGCGGTGGCCACCTCGAGCGCACGGCCGGCTACGGCGAGTGGCCGTCCGTGCTCGCGTGGTCACTCGATCCGTCGGCGCCGCTGCTGCCCCGCGAAACCGTCGACGCGGGCTGAGCTCGCCGCCAGCCGCGTGCCGATCGTGCGGAAACGCACCACCGACCGCGCCCGCGTCGCGATAACGCACGACCGGCCGCGGCCCGGTCAGGCCTGCGCCGCGCGCACCATCTCCACGAGCGGCGCGAACAGCGGCTCGCCGGCCGCGACGCCCATCACCTCGGTGACGACCTCGTCCGGGTCCGCCTCCTCGAGGATGCGCCGCAGCTCGACGCTCTGCGAGTCATCCGGGACGTCGAACCGCAGCGCGGCTCCGACGGCGGCGAGCAGGGCATCCGGAGTGCGGCCGACGTACTGCGCGAAGTCCGACGCCGGGCCGATGAAACGCTCGTTGCGTCCGAGTTTGCGCAGAGGCTCCCGGCCGACGCGCGTCACCTCGTCGACGAGGTACGGGTTCGA
The DNA here is from genome assembly GCF_056394405.1 of Leifsonia sp. 10N434. Taxonomy (NCBI): domain Bacteria; kingdom Bacillati; phylum Actinomycetota; class Actinomycetes; order Micrococcales; family Microbacteriaceae; genus Leifsonia; species Leifsonia sp. 10N434. The sequence goes on from NZ_JBFTHV010000001.1 coordinate 833,883, forward strand.
GAACCGGTCGAGGATCTTCGCCCGGTACGCGGCGAGCTCCTCCGGGTCGAGACCGTGCTTCGCCGTGAGAGCCGCCGAGGTCTCGGCGAGTGCCGCCTCCGCCGCCGCCCGCACCGCCGGGATGGCGATGGCCTCGCTGATCGTGGTCGCACCCTGCAGGAAGCCGGTGTAGGCGACCGTCGCGTGACCGGTGTTCACCGTGAACAGCTTGCGCTCGATGTACGGCGCGAGGTCGTCGACGAAGTGAGCGCCCGGGATGTCCGGCTCGGCGCCCGCGAAGGGCGTGCGATCCACGACCCACTCGGAGAAGGTCTCCACGGTCACGTCGATGCCGACCGCCGGGTCCTGCGCGGGCACGATGCGATCGACGGCCGTGTTCGCGAAGACCGCCTTTGCCGCGACCGCCTCACGTGCGGCATCGTCGGGCAGTCCGTCGGCGATCTCGGCGGCGAGCAGATCCGTCGCGCCGATGGCGTTCTCGCACGCCATCACGGCGAGACGCGGAGCGTCATCGGGGCGTGCGGCCAGTCCGGCCGCGATCACGGGGGCGACGAACCGCAGGATGCGCGGCCCGACCGCCGTGGTCACCACGTCGGCCGTCGCGATCTCGGCGATCAGGGCCGCCTCGTCGGTCGAACTGTTGATCGCACGGAAGCGGTCGACGACGCGCGTCTCCTCCGTCTCTCCGACCAGGTGGACCGTGTATGAGTCCGCCGCCGCGAGCGCGTCGATCAGCTCGGCGTTGACGTCGGCGAAGACCACCTCGTACCCGGCCTCGTGGAGCAGGAGCCCCACGAAGCCGCGGCCGATGTTGCCGGCGCCGAAGTGGACGGCCTTCACTCGTTCACATCCCCCAGGAGGGCGAACAGGGCGTCCGCATCCGGAGCATCGAGGAGGCTCTGAACATCGTCGTCCTCCGAGAAGAGGATGGCGATCTTCGACAGGATCTCCAGGTGCTCGTTGTTCTGCCCGGCGATGCCGACGACGAACCGCACCTCCTCCCCGCCCCAGTCGAGCGGGGAGGAGTAGCGGATGAACGACAGCGCCGAGTGCTTGATCTCGTCCTTGGACTCGTTGGTGCCGTGCGGGATGGCGAGCCCGTTGCCCATGAACGTGGACACGGTGTTCTCGCGATCCTGCATCGAGTCGACGTAACCCGGCTCGACGGCGCCGGCCTTCACCAGCAGCGCGCCCGCCTCGCGGATGGCGTCCTCCCGGGTGGTCGCGCTGCCCGCGGCCACCACGTTCGCCCGGTCGAGAATCGTTTCTGTCATTTCTTGACGTCCTCCGGTGTGTTCTGCTGCGTCTGGCTCTTCACGAGTTCGACGACCTCGTCGTACTTGGGGCTGTTCATGAAGTTGTCGACCGAGACGTGGACCGAGTCCGGCGACTGGCCCTTGGCGCGATCGGTCAACTGCTGCTGCGTGATCACGAGGTCGGCCGTGCCGTCGAGATTGCTGATCGCCTGGTTCGTGACCGTGACCCCCTCGACTCCTGCTTTCTTCATCTTGTTGCGAAGCACCGACGCGCCCATGGCGCTCGATCCCATCCCAGCGTCGCACGCGAAGACGATGTTGCGCACCAGTCGGTCGGTGGCGTCGCCCTGGGCATCGCCGGTGTCGTGCTCACCCTCCTGCACGAGGCCGCCGAGCACCGACGACGACTTGCCCTTGTTGGCCTCGGTCTGGGCGACGGCGCCCGCGAGGTCGCCGGCGTTGCCCGCCGCGATGTCGCGCCTCCGGCTGGACCGCAACACGATGGCAGTGAAGGTGAACGAGACGGCGGCTGCCGCGACGATCGCCAACGCGATGCCGAACATGCTCGACACGGGAGCCTGCGCGAAGATCGCGAAGACGGACCCTGGTGCTGCTGGCGCTCGCAATCCGGTCTGGAAGGCGACGTTCACCGCGACACCGGTCATGCCGCCGAGGACGGCGCCGATGATCAGGATCGGCTTCATGAGCACGTACGGGAAGTAGATCTCGTGGATGCCGCCGAAGAACTGGATGATGAACGCTCCCGGAGCCGCCGCTCGGGCGGCGCCCAGGCCGAAGATCGCCCACGCGAGCAGGATGCCGGCACCGGGGCCGGGGTTCGTCTCGATCAGGAACAGGATCGACTTGCCGGCCTGCTGCGACTCGAGGGTTCCGATCGGGGTGAAGACACCGTGGTTGATGGCGTTGTTGAGGAACAGGACCTTGCCGGGCTCGACCAGGATGCTGACGAGCGGAAGCAGGTGCACCGACACGAGCCAGTTCACCCCGCTCTCGAGCGCCTTGCTCAGGCCCTCGACCAGCGGGGCGATGCCGAAGAACCCGCCGATCGCGAGGACGAAGCCGAGGATGCCGGCCGAGAAGTTGTTGACGAGCATCTCGAAGCCCGCCTTGATCTTGCCTTCCCAGATGCGGTCGACGAGCTTCATGAGGTAGCCGCCGAGCGGACCCATGACCATCGCGCCGATGAACATCGGGATGTCGGTCCCGACGATCACGCCCATCGCCGCGATCGTGCCGACGACGCCGCCGCGCACGCCGTAGACGAGGCGTCCACCGGTGTTCGCGAGCAGGAGCGGGAGCAGGTAGGTGATCATCGGGCCGACCATGCTCGCGATGTCCTTGTTGGGGATCGGACCTTCTGCGATGAAGAGGGCCGTGATGATGCCCCAGGCGATGAACGCCGGGATGTTCGGCATGACCATGTTCGAGAGGAAGGTACCGAAGCGCTGCACGTGGACCCGTGCGCCTCCCGGCTTCCTCGTCGTCGTCTCTGACGCCGTTGTCATTATGGTGCCTCGTCTCTTTCTGGTGTGGTGGGGGCTTCTCCCGCGATGGCGGCTCGCACCGCATCCCGGGCTTCGGCCGCGCCGTCGGCGGCCAGGGCGATCCCGGCCAGGCGCTTGGCCTGGTCGAGCGTGTGCTGCCGCAGCGACAGCCGGACGTCGGCGATGGCCGCCGGCGACATCGAGAGGGTGGTCGCGCCGAGGCCGACCAGCACGACCGCGAGCAGCGGGTCGGCCGCGGCCTCGCCGCAGATCCCGACCGGCTTGCCTGCGGCGGTCCCCGCGCGGCCGACCTCGCCGATGAGGCGGAGCACGGCCGGGTGCCACGGGCTCTGATATGCCGCGACCGAACCGAGGAGACGGTCGGCCGCGAGCGTGTACTGGGTGAGATCGTTGGTGCCGATCGAGGCGAAGGCCGCCTCGCGCAGCACGCGGTCGGCCAGCAGGGCCGCCGACGGGACCTCGACCATGACGCCGGCGGTCTTGAGACCGTATTCGGTCGCCAGGCGCACGAAGTACCGCGTCTCCTCGACAGTCGCCACCATGGGCGCCATGACCCACAGGTCTGCTTCGGAGACGGCGTCGGCATCGGCGAGCGCCGTGAGCTGCTCGCGCAGGATGTCTTCGTTGGCGCGCAGCGAGCGCAGCCCCCGGAGCCCGAGCGCCGGGTTGTCCTCGTGCGCGTCGTTCAGGAACTCGAGCGGCTTGTCGGCGCCGGCGTCGAGCACGCGCACGACGACCTTCTTGCCGGGGAAATCGGCGAGGAGGCGGGTGTACTGCCCCCGCTGCTGCTCGACGGTGGGCGCCATGCGCTGCTCAAGGAAGAGGAACTCGGTGCGGAACAGTCCGACGCCCTCCGCTCCCGCTTCGAGCGCCTTCTGCGAGCCGTCGGGCGACCCGAGGTTGGCGAGCAGCGGGATCGGGGTTCCGTCGGCGAGGGCACCCGGCTCGAGACCTCCGGCGAGAGCGGATGCGCGCTCGTCGATGCGTCGCTGGGCATCCGCTCGCTGGGCCTCGTCGGGGGCGACGGTGACCGTTCCGGCGCCCGCGTCGACGATCACCTCGCTGCCATCGGCGAGCGCGTCCGCGCCCGCGACACCCACGATCGCGACGATCGCCTTCTCCCTCGCGAGGATCGCGGTGTGCGAGGTGGGGCCGCCCTCGCGGGTGACGAGGCCGAGCACCTTGGTGAGGTCGAGCAGCGCCGTGTCGGCCGGGGCGAGATCGTGGGCGACGAGCACGTACGGTTCGTCCGAGTCGGGCACGCCGGGCGCCGGGCGGCCGGCGAGGGCGGCGATCACGCGCTGGGCCACGTCGTCGAGGTCGCTCGCGCGCTCCCCCATGTAGCCGCCCAGGTCGATGAGCATGTCGCGGAACACCGCGAAACCCTCGAAGACGGCGCGTTCGGCGGTCTTGCCGGTGGAGATGCGCTGCGAGACGTCGTCGGCGAGCGTCGAGTCCTCGGCCATCATCGACTGGGCCTCGAGCACGTCGGCGGCCGTGCCGGACACCGCAGCGGCGCGGGCCCGGAGGTCGGCAGCCACGGTTGCGACGGCCTCGGCGACGCGGGCGCGCTCCTCATCCGGGGTGCGGGCGCTCGACTCGTCGGCCGGCTCGGGGAGGGGTGCGGACATCCGGAGCACGCGGCCGAGGGCGATGCCCTGACCGATGCCGGCGCCGGTGAGCGTTTCTGTTGCGATGTCGGACATGATCAGGCGTCGTGGTCGGTGGAGAGGATCTCGGCCAGATCGTCGAGCACGCCTTCGGCGTCGGTGCTCTCGGTGGTCAGCACGATCTTGTCGCCGTGGTCGATGCCGAGCGAGATGACGCCGAGGATGCTGCCGGCGTCGACGGTCTTGCCGCCCTCCTTGGTGAGCTTGACGGCGGCGCCCGACTTGTTGACCGCCTCGACGAAGAGCTTCGCCGGGCGGGCGTGCAGCCCGTGGCTCGATCCGACAGTGATGATCCGCTCAGCCATTCTGTACTCCTTCGGTGTGACTCGGAATTGCAGTGGGTGCTCCCATAGTGCCGTCGTGCTCGCGCACAGGGCCAGCGTCGAGCGCGAGGTCGAGCGCGGTGTCGCCGTCGAGGGCCGCCGGCGAGACGGCGGGAAGGACAGCGACGGCGGCACCGGCGGCCGCGGCACGCTCACGCAGCTCGGACGAACCCGGGGCGAGGTGCGCTCCGACGAGCACGACGTCGACACCGGTGAATGTCTCGAGCTGATCGGCGCTGCCCGCGACGACCGTGGCAGGGATTCCTCGGAGGCCGGCCGCCTTGCGCACCTTCAGCGCGACGAACGTGCTGGACGCGCCGGCACCGCACACGACGAGGATCTTCATCGATCTGCCTTTCGAGGTACTGCTGATCAAGCGATGGAGCGGACGGAGCTGGTGGAGCTGCGGGGTGGATCATTGCCATGCTCCCCCGCTGCCGCATGCCGATCCAGCAGCGTTTCTTCCGCGGGACCGGAAACTTCGCGGAAACGCGCTGGCGGAACACGGCGAGGTGGTTGACTCAGGTGACATCGTGCGCGAAGCGCACGGCGGAAAGGTCAGACACGTGGCGCTCCCGGCGAAGCAGGCGAGGATGCTGGACATCCTGGCGCGCCGTGCCGCCTGGGTGACCGCGGCCGAACTCGCACACGACCTCGGAGTCACGACCCGGAGCATCCGCAACTATGTGACGGAGCTCAAGGAGGCGGCGGCTCCGCTCGAGCTCGTCGAGTCCGGACCGAACGGCTACCGCCTCGACTTCGAGGCGTACGAGCGGTTCCTCGACGACGGGGCGACCGCGGCCGATGGGGCGGTGCGCTCTCCGCAGGAACGGCTCGTCTTCCTGGTGCGGAGGCTCCTCGACGAGCCCGAGGGCATCGACGTCTACGAAGCGGCCGAGAGCCTGTTCGTCAGCGACTCGACCCTCGAGTCCGATCTGACCAGGATGCGCGGTGTCCTCGCCGACACGGAGCTCGCGCTGGCACGCCACGGCGGACGCGTTCAGCTCACCGGGCCGGAGATCGCCCGGCGCAAGCTGCTCAGCCGGCTGTTCCGCGACGAGATGCGCCAGGGCGTCGTCGAGCTGGCGCGCATCCAGGAGGCGTTCGACTCGCAGGGGCTGGCCGCCTTCAAATCCGATCTGGTCGAGATGCTCGACGCGCGGGGCTACTTCGTGAACGAGTACGGCATCAACGACGTGCTGCTGCACATGGCGGTCGCGCTCGACCGCGTCGCCAAGCACCGCGCGCTCCCGGCGACAGCCGATCCGGATGTGAGTGAGACGATCCGCACGCTCGCCGCCGATCTCGGCGCGCTGGTGACGCAGCATTTCGACGTCGCGCTCGACCGCACCGAGCTGCACTACCTGGCGATCCTGCTGCGCACGCGCGTCATCGCCCCCGGTGCCGGCGAGGCCACCGTCGCGCAGTATGTGAGCGAGGGCGACCTCGAGGTGGTGCGCAGCATCATCGCGCGCGCCTCGCTGGAGTACCTGGTCGACCTGCGCGACGAGGACTTCATCGTGCGGCTCACGCTGCACGTGCAGAACCTGGTCGCCCGCGCTCACGAGAAGTCATACTCACGCAACCCGCTCACCCGTTCGATCAAGAGCTCGTACCCGCTCATCTACGAACTCGCGGTCTACATCGCCAGCCGCCTGCAGACCGCGGAGGACATCGTGGTCAACGACGATGAGATCGCCTACATCGCGATGCACGTCGGCGCGTACCTCGAGCAGCAGTCACGCAGGAGCGACTCGGTGACCTGCGCGGTGGTCTGCCCCAACTACTACGACATGCACATCCTGCTGCGCGAGCGCCTGGAGAACGCGCTCGGCGACGAGCTCGACGTGACCAGTGTCATCACCTCGACGGATGTGGACTGGGACGCGATCGACGCCGACCTCGTGCTCACCACGATCGAACCGCGTGGACACCGCGAGAACGCGATCGTCGTGCAGCCGTTCCTGACCGAGGCCGACATCGAGCACACCCGGCAGGCGATCGCCCGCATCCGCCGCCAGCGCCGGCGCGCCCGCATCAAGAACGACCTGCTCGAGTACTTCGACGAGTCGCTGTTCCTGCGCAACTTCTACGCACGCGACGCGATCGCGATGATCCAGGCGCTGGGCGACCGGATGATCGAGGCGGGAGCGATCGACCAGGACTACGTCGACCGGTCGATCGAGCGCGAGCACATGTCGTCGACGGCGTTCACGGACTCGCTGGCGGTTCCGCACGCGATGGCCATGACGGCCAAACGCACGGCGATCGCGATCGTGGTGAACGACAACGCGATGGACTGGGGCGACTCGCGCGTCAACGTCATCGCGTTCATCGCCTTCGACGCGGCCGGCCGCGGCGGCTTCCAGACGGTGTTCGATCAGTTCGTCGAGGTGTTCTCCGACCGCGAGGCCGTGCTGCAGCTCATCCGGCGTTCCGACGGGTTCACGGGCTTCATCGACGAGCTGGTGCGCATCATCGATTCGTGACGAGCTGGACGGCGCACGCCGGGCGCAGGGGGCGCTACTGCCGTGGCAGGGTCCCGATCTCGGTGCCGTCCTTGAACACGTGCAGCGTGTCGCCGTCGACCGTGACCGCGGTCATCGTCGCCAGCCACGCATCGACGTCCGGGCAGGCCATCAGAGTGGAGACGATCGCGCTGATCTCGAACCCGTCGGCTGCCTGCTTCCACGACCCGCTGAAGTGGTTGCAGCCGTCGTTGCCGGAGAGCGTGCCGTCGTCGGTGAACACCACGTTCGCCTTTCCCGAGGCATCGTCGCCCCAGCCGCCGACGGGCGACGCGTCCGACGGGGTCCCGGACGGCGATGTGGTGGACGGCGGTGTGGCGGATGGCGTCGGCGACGGGGAGACCACAGTCGTGGAGGAGGTCGGCGCGCCGGGGTCGGCCGCGCATCCGGAGAGGACGGCTGCGGCCACGACCGCCACTACGACCAGGGTGCTGCGTGCGGTCTTCATGCCCTCAACCTAGTCACGGGCGGGTGCGAGGGGAATCGCGATTGCGCTCGCCGGGGTGCGGCGTACCGTGACCGCCATGACAGACGAAACCGGCACCGGCACCACGAGCGGCGACACCGCCAGCACCGACGACCTCGAGACGATCGCGCGCCTGATCAAGGCGTCCAAGGTCGCCCTCCTCACGACGCAGACCGCCAACGGCGACCTCCATTCGCGGCCCCTCGCCACCCAGGAGGCGGAGTTCGAGGGGGACCTCTGGTTCTTCACCCAGGATCCGAGCCCCAAGATCGCAGACATCCACGCCCACCCGCAGGTGAATGTGGCGTACGACACGGGCAAGGGCTACCTGTCGATCGCCGGGACCGCCGAGGTGGTGCACGACCGCGAGAAGGTCGACGAGCTCTGGACGCCCTCGATGGACGCCTGGTTCCCGGCGGGCAAGGACGACCCGGCGGTGGCCCTGCTGCTCGTTCACGCGGACTCCGCGGAGTTCTGGGCGACGAACGAGCCGGGCATCGTGACGGCGTTCAAGATCGCGCGCGCCGCGGTGACACGGACACGACCGGACATCGGCGAGAACCGTTCGGTCGAGCTGTAGGCGGTCGTTCGGGCGCCGGTCGTTCGGGCGGCGGTCGTTCGGGCGGCGGTCGTTCGGCCGTCGGGCGGCCGGCGGTTGCTCGGCAGTCCCGCAACTCCGGAACCCGAAGCCGACCTGACGCGATCGTTCCGGAGTTGTGCGCTGACACGCCGGGTGGCCGACCAGAGTTCCGGATGAACGCAGCCGCGCACTCGGAAGGCAGACGGCGGCAGCCGTTCACAACTCCGGAACCCAGGGGCGACACGCCGCCGCGAGCCTCCTGATTCCGGAACTTACGAGCGCCATCGGCTGAAACGTCCGGCGTTGTGAGTACAGGTTCTCCGCGGACACGGCCCGGGCATGACGGAGTGCCGCCGGACGCATCGCCCGGCGGCACCTCCGCCTGTTCTCACTGGATGCGGTGCGTGCGGCGCGCCGCGTGGAGGCGCACGGCCTCACGGTTGCGCGCCCCGAACGTCAGCACCAACCCGAACAGCGCCAGCAGGGCCGCGATGACACCGAGCGCGGAGAGGTCTCCGGTCTCAGAGCCCGTCTCGGCCAGAGCAGATGCGGCATCCGCGGCCGGCCCGCTGTCGAGCGCGACCATGCCATCGGCGCCGGCCGTGGCCGTTCCGCTTCCCGTCGTCTCGCCCAGACCGCCGGCGGCGTTCTCATCCGTACCCGGGTCTACCGGCGTGACCGGTGTCGTCGGATCGGTCGGTGTCGTCGGGTCGGTCGGCGTCGTCGGGTCGGTCGGGGTCACCGGGGTGGTCGGGGTCACCGGGGTGGAGACCTCCGAGCCGTCGGACGTAGTGTCGCCGACGACGCTCACCGCGTTGCCTCCCACCGTCACCGGAACGTCGAGACCGACCGGCAGCTGGATGCCACCGAGCAGGCCGCCGTCACCGGTCGTGGTGCTCCCACCAGTCGTTCCACCAGCGCCGGGAGCGGTCGAACCGCCCGTCGCCGTGGAACCCGAGCTCGACGAGTCACCCAGTACGCTCACCGCATTGCCGCCAGCCGTCACCGGCAGTGCAGCATCGATCGGCGCCTGAACACCGCTCAGGATGCCGTCGTCACCGGTCGTCGTCGCACCCGACCCCGCAGGGCTGTCCGCGCCACCACCGGTCGTCGTCGAACCCGAGCTCGACGAGTCACCCAGCACGCTGACCGCATTGCCGCCGGCCGTCACCGGCACCGCAACATCGATCGGCGCCTGGATGCCCGACGCGATGCCATCCGCACCCGACGTCGTCGGAGCCGCACCCGATCCGGGACCCGAGGCCGCCGCAGGAGCGGCAGGCGTCGCGACCGACGATCCGCTGCTCGACGAGTCGCCCAGCACGCTGATCGCGTTGCCGCCGACCGTCGCAGGAACGTCGGCGTTCACCAGAGCCTGAACACCCGAGAGAATGCCGTCAGCGCCCGACGTCGTCGATCCCGCGGCCGACGATCCGGATGCCGGCGAATCGGCAACCGTAGCCGCCGTCGTCGAATCCGCCGACGAGCTGTCGCCGAGCACGCTGATCGCGTTGCCACCGACGGTCACCGGGACATCCGCCGCCACAGGCGCCTGGATCCCCGAGGCGATCCCGTTCGCACCCGACGTCGTCGGAGCCGGCGCCGGAGCAGGGGCGGTCGGAGCAGGAGCGGCCGGAGCAGGCGCCGCCGAATCACTGCTCGACGAGTCGCCAACCGCACTGATCGCGTTGCCGGCCACTGTCACCGGAACGCTGACGTTCACCAGCGCCTGGTCACCGGATGCGACGCCGCCCAGCCCGGAGGTCGAGACCGACGGCGCAGGCGCAGCAGCAGGCGCGGCCGCGGCCGATCCCGAACTCGTCGAGTCGCCGAGCACGCTGATGCCGTTTCCGCCGATGGTGACCGGAATGGTGAGGTCGACGGCGGCCTGGTCGCCCGAGGCCGTTCCGTCGGAGCCGCTGGTCTCGGCCGCGTTCGCGACACCGACCCCGGCGAGTGAGAGTCCACCGAGGAAGACTGTGAACCACAGCCCCCTCGAGACGTATTTGTTCATGGTCGTAGAACCTTTCGATTGAGTGTCAGCTGCTCCCGTGCGGGAGGCTTCGGTCGCGTTCCGCCTGGGGACAGGCGGAGTCGACCCACTCAGTCGGGGTTCGTATCGTGGTCGGCGACCGGCGACGACGGGAGTCGGTCGTCGGTGGCACGGGGGCTCGCGGCGGAGTCGCCGGCGAGCAGGATGAAGCGATCGCCGGGGATGGCAGCGGCGGGCGCGAAGCCGCCTGCCCCGGACGAAAGAGAGCCGGTCGTCGTGCCGTCCGGCGTTCCGATCGGTGCACGCGGCGCGAACGGGCTGCCGCCCGGATCGGCGAACCCACCCGCCGTCGCAGAGGTCGCCGCCGCGCTGCCGCCTCGGTGCGACGCGAACGCGCCCACGGGGTCATTCGAAGACGTCGGAGCGGCCACCACGGTGATCCCCGCACCCGCGGGAGCACCGAGCGCGCCGAGCGTGTCACCGGGCGACGCCGGGCCACCCGAGATTCCGGGCAGACCGGGTAGATCCGGCACACCGGGAAGCCCCGGCAGACCGGGCAGTCCCGGCAGCCCACCACCGGGTGCCGGATGCGCGATCGGGTCGATCGCGTCCGTCACCCCGTCAACCACACCGGCGATCGCGTCGTCGACCGTGTCGGCGACCGGCGCCGTGACGCTCGTCACGGGATCGTCCCCGATCAGCTCGTGCACCACCGGGATCGTGGCGGTGACGGTGTCGACGACCGGGTCGACGGCCTTGGCGATCGGCGTGACCACTGTGGCAACCGGCTTGGCGGCGGCGATGTCGGCCACCGCATCCGAGACGGGCGCGGTCACGTGGGAGACGATCGTCGATGCCGGAGCAGGAACCACCGCGGCCACCGGCTTCGTGACCGACTCTGCGACCTTCGCGGTCTTCTGCGTGACACCCGAAACGACACCGTCGACCTTGCCGAGCACCGAGCCCACGACCCCCGTGACGGAGTGCGCCGGGGGCTGCGGGGGCGCCGGTTCGGCTGCGGAGGCGGGCGAGCCCCCGAGGAGGACGCCGAGCAGTGCGAGCCCGGCTCCGGCGATCAGCGACCCGATCACGATGCGCGCAGGAGTGAGGAACGGGAGCTTCACGGTGCTCGTACCGTCCATCACGATCACCCCCTGGGTCGCGCGTTGGTACGAGGGACTGTACTCGCCGTTCTATCCCACCGGAAGTGGCTGTTCCGACTTCGCCTGGACACCGGCGCGGGAACCGCGACGCGCGGTCCCGGCGGCGATCGCCATCACCACGACGGCCCCGACGGTCAGCGCCGCGCCCACCCAGAGGGGCGACGTGTAGCCGAGTCCCACGGTGATCGTGATGCCGCCGATCCAGGCGCCGACGGCGTTGCCGAGGTTGAACGCGGCGATGTTGGCGCCGGAGGCCAGGGTCGGCGCCTGCTCCGCGTACATCATCACGCGCGTCTGCAGCCCGGGCACGGTCGCGAACCCGAAGGCCCCCATGAGCACCAGCGCGACGATCGTGGCGATCGGGTTGCCTGCGACGAGCGCGAAGGCGGCGAGCACGATCGCGAGACCGATCAGGATGATCAGGAGCGACCGGTCGAGCGCGCGGTCGGCGAGCCGGCCGCCGATGGCGTTCCCGGCGAACAGACCGACACCGAACAGGATGAGCAGCCAGGGCACTGCCGATGATGCGAAGCCGGACACCTGGGTCAGCGTGTAGGCGATGTAGGTGAAGGCGCCGAACATCCCACCGAAGCCGAGCACTGTGACGACGATCGACAGCCACACCTGACCGGAGCGGAACGCCCGCAGCTCGTGCAGCACGCCGGCGCTCTTCGCGTCCGTTGAGACCCGCGGCACCAGCAGGGCGACGCCGGCGAGTGCGATCACGCCGATGATCGTGATGGCCCAGAACGTCGAGCGCCAGCCGAGCGCCTGACCGAGCAGGGTGCCGAACGGCACGCCGAGCACGTTGGCGGCGGTGAGTCCCGTGAACATGATCGCGATGGCGCGCGCCTTCTTGTCCGGCGCGACCATCCCGGCCGCGACGACGGATCCGATGCCGAAGAACGCGCCGTGGCACAGCGCGGCGAGGATGCGCCCGAGCAGCATGACCTCGTAGGTGGGCGCGAGGGCCGAAAGAGCGTTGCCCGCGATGAAGAGCACCATCAGCCCGATCAGCGCCGCCTTGCGCGGCACCCGGATGAGCGCGGCCGTCAGCACCAGGGCGCCGACGACCACCGCGAGAGCGTAGCCCGAGATGAGCCAGCCGGCGGCCGCTTCGTCGACGTGGAAATCGGCAGCGACCTCCGGGAGGAGGCCGGCGATGACGAACTCGGTGAGGCCGATGCCGAATCCGCCGAGGGCGAGGGCGATGAGGCCGACGGGCATGAGAACTTCCTGTCTGGGTTGGGTGGTGGGTCCAAAGGCGCGTACTCTGATAGTTGCAGGCGCGTCATAAATAGTTGCACATGCAAGTATCTGATGCAACCCTGCGCAGCAACCGATCAGGGAGACCGACATGGGAATCGCCGACGACGCGGTCGAGGTGCGCGCCCAGGGCTGGCGAACACTCGCCGCACTTCACAACTTCATCGAGAACGAGCTGGAGCGGGCACTCACCGCGAACGTGAAGCTCTCGGTGGTCGAGTACACGGTGCTCGACGCCCTCAGCCGCCAGGACGGCTGGCACATGCGCATGCAGCAGCTCGCCCGCGCGAGCGCGCTCAGCCCGAGCGCCACGACCCGGCTCGTCAACCGGCTCGAGGAGCGCGGACTCTTGACCCGGGTGCTCTGCGACGACGACCGCCGTGGCATCTACACCGAGCTGACCGCTGCCGGCCACCACCTGCTCGACCGGGCGCGGCCCATCCACGACGATGCCCTCGAGAGCGCGCTCAGCCAGGCGAACGACCTGCCCGAGCTCGCCGGGCTCATCGCCGCGCTCCCCCAGCTCGCCCTCGCGCACTGACCGACGCGCACCCTAAGGAACCTCATGCTCCGAACCATGTTCAAGTCGAAGATCCATCGCGCCACCGTGACGCATTCGGATCTGCATTACGTGGGCTCGCTCACCGTCGACGCCGATCTGCTGGATGCGGCCGATCTGCTCCCCGGTGAGCAGGTCAGCGTCGTCGACATCGCCAACGGGAGCCGCTTCGAGACGTACCTCATCGCCGGCGAGCGCGGCAGCGGCGTGATCGGCGTCAACGGTGCGGCCGCCCACCTGGCCGAGGTCGGCCATCTGGTGATCGTCATCTCCTACGCCCAGCTGACGGACGAGGAGGCCCGCGTCTTCGAGCCGACGGTCGTGCACGTGGATGCGGACAACCGCATCGTCGCGGTGGACGCCGACCCCGCCGGCGCGCACACCGCCGGTCTCTCGCGCCCTCCGTTCGCCCTGCCGTAGAGCCGTCAGCGCAACTTCTCGATCAGCGCAGGATCTCTATCAGCGCCACCCACGAGAACACGACGGCGCCGATCAGCGCGGTGAACGTGCCGATCGCGACGAGCACCAGGCCGGCGGTCAGGGAGAACACGAGCAGCACTCCCCCGACCGCGAAGATCGCAAGCGGCAGCGTGAACGACGCGATGTGACCCGTGTCGTACCGGTGATACGCGTCCGCCGCCTGGTCGCCCGTGATGGCGCGAGCGGCCAGCACCGCGATCACCGCGCCGGCCGCTGTCCCCACGAGCACCTCCACTCCGTAGACGACGAGCGCCTGCCCGGGGATCAATGCGGCGCAGGCCAGCACGACGCCGAGGATCAGCGCTGAGATCGCGGCTCCCGCACGGGCGGCCAGTCCGCGCGACTCGGCGATCTGCCGGATGTTCACCGACAGCGCCACGATCAGCAGACCGCCGAGCGCCGCGCCCGCCCCGGCGACGGCGACATTGAATTCGCTCCACGACGCGAGCGCGGCATCCATGGGTCACACCTTAGCGAGCCGGTCGTGGACGGCCGATCATTCGAACGGCCAGACCTCCCGCACCTCGACGCGGCCGAACCTGGCCATCGGGTGCCGCGCGGCGATTCCGACGGCCTCCTCCATCGAGTCGCACTCCAGGAGGTCGTAGCCGGCGACCCACTCTTTGGCTTCGGCGAACGGCCCGTCGGTGACATCCAGACGGTCATGGCGCAGCCGAACGGTCTTCGCCTCCTCGATGGGCCGCAGCCGGTCGCCTTGCGTCGGCTTCCCCCGGGCGACGACCTCGGCACCCCACTCCTCGATGTTGTCGTCTTCTGCGCGATACGGCTCCGCATCGACATCCGTGCGGATCAGGAACAGATACTGCATGTCGCCTCCTTGGTTGTGACGGTACGTGATGACGTCGCCCGGGCACCACCGCATTTCGACTAAGTGCCGAAAGAATTTCTGCAGGCCGCGTTGCGCGCCCGCGCGTGCGACCGGCGACGGCGCCCTCACCGGGCGTCCCCACCCTGGTGCATGACCGCGCCGGGGGCGTATAACGGTGCCATGAGCGACGCGATCACGAACTGGATCGACCTGTACCGCCGAGCATGGGAGAGCAACGACCCCGACGACATCCGCGCACTGTTCACCGAGGACGCCTCGTACCGCACCGAGCCGTTCGCCGAGCCGTGGGACGGCCACCTCGAGATCGTCGAGGGCTGGCTGGACGCTCAGGACGATCCGGGCGCGGCGACGTTCGAGTGGCGGCTGCTCGGTCAGGACGGCCCGCAGTACTTCGTCGAGGGCGTCACCGATTATCACGCGGGCCCGGTCTACAGCAATCTTTGGCTCATCCGGCTGGCTCCGGACGGCCGCGCCGAGGAGTTCACCGAGTGGTGGATGGAGCAGGACGACGACGGCGACGAGTAGCCGTCAGAGCGATCCGAGCCAGAGGCCGAGCCCGGCCGCGGCGAGCGCGAGCACCATCATCCCGAAGCCGTTGATGAGCGCGGCGCGGTACCGTCGCTGCTGCGCGAGCCGCACCGTCTCGTAGCTCGCCGTGCTGAACGTGGTGTAGCCGCCGAGGAACCCGGTGCCCAGCACCGCGCGCCACTCCGCCGGCAGGCCGTGGGTCAGCGCGAGCCCGGTCACCAGGCCGAGCAGCAACGAGCCCGTGACGTTGATGACCGTCGTGCCGAGCGGGAAGTTCACGGCGAACCGGCTGCGCAGCACTCCGTCGAGCACGAGTCGCGCGACGGCGCCCAGCCCTCCGGCGGCGGCGATCGCGAGGAGCAGCAGCGGCGTCACCGGGCCGACCGCCCGATCCGCGACGCCACGGCGATACCCGCCAGCGTGCCCAGCGCGCCCACCACGATCGTCGCGACCGCGTACAGGATGCTGCCGCCGAGGTTCTGCGCCACGATGAGTCCGTCGGCGTCCACGGCGAAGGCACTGTAGGTGGTGAAGCCGCCCAGGATGCCGGTTCCGGCGAACAGGCGCACATCGCGCCGCCATCCGGTGTCGTCACCCCGGAGGGCGAGGCTCTGCAAGAGCATCCCGAGCGCGAAGGCGCCGACGACGTTGATGCCGAACGTCGCCACGGGGATGCCGGCGACCGGGGGGACGGCTGCAGCGATCAGGGCACGCACGGCCGTACCGATGGCACCGCCGACGAAGACGAGCCCGATGTACCGCCAGTGCAGATGAACGGGAGGAGGGCCGGCCACTATACGGGCGGGTCTTCCCAGGGCAGGCGTCCCGAGCCTTCGACCGGAGCGATGGGCACCACGATCACCGGGCGGTGCTGCCGATGGGCGAGGTGCACCGCGACCGAGCCGTTGAAGAACTCCCGGATGCTCCCCCGGATGCCGGCCTCGCGGGTTCCGACCACGATGTACCTGGCGTCGACCTCCTCGGCCAGTCGCGCGAGCGCCCAGGCCGGGTCGCCTGCAAGCTGCTCGAGTGTGAAGGGGATACCGAGCGGGGTCAGCACGCTGCGCACACGCTCCTCGAGCTCTGGGTCGAACCGCTCCTCCTCCGTCTCCGGCAGATCCGGGTCGTACGGCAGCGCCACGACCGTGCCGTCGACGTAGCTGGAGACCAGATACCGGTTCGGGTCGACGTTCGCGCAGACCAACGGAACGTCGAGGTCGTCGGCCAGTTTCGCCGCCTGTTCGAGCACCGTCACCGACTGCCCGGGGACGACGGCGACGAGGACGCCGCCGCGCTGCGTGTGATCCGAACCGCTCATGAGACCAGTGTGATGCGCCGACGCGTTCCGAGTCCAGCGGCGCGCAGGCGGTGCATGCCCTTGGCGGCACCCCATTGCTGGGGTACGGTCGCCTGAGACGGCCTGAAGGGAGCCCGCATGAGTTTCGAAAAGCCGCCTCTTCCGCGCGAGCGGAGGCGCACCACCCGAGGTCTCCGACCGATTCCGGAGTTGACCCGGGATCTCGTCGCGCAGTTGCGCCGCCTGGTCTCCAGCGAGCTCGCGCTGTTCAAGGCCGAGATGACGGCGAAGGCGAAGGCCGCAGGCATCGGCGCCGGACTGCTGGTCGCCGCCCTGGCCTTCGTGTTCTTCGCACTGTGCGCGCTGGTGGCGACGGCGATCCTCGCCTTCGCGCTCATCCTGCCCGCCTGGCTCGCCGCCCTCGTCGTCGCCGTGATCCTGTTGCTGCTCGCCGGGATCGCCGCGCTCATCGGGCGCGCCAGCCTCAAGCGAGGGCTTCCGCCGGTGCCCGACGACCTCAAGCAGGAACTGGGCGACGACGTGCGCGCCCTGAAGGGAGAGCGACCGTGACCGACCGCCGCCCCGAACGGCCACCGCTTCCCAAGGACGCCGGCATCCACACCATCCAGCTCGACCTCGAGCAGACCAGGGACGAGCTCGCGAGCACGCTCGACGACCTGTTCGCGACGTTCAACCCGGGCGTGCAGATCCGCTCGCATCCGGTGCTGGCCGTCGGGCTGTTCCTGGGAACGCTCGCGGCGACCGCCGGCGCGGTGGTCCTGCTTGTCCGGGGACGGTCGCGTGGCCCCCGCTGACAACGGGGGCGTCGGCTCCGCTCGGGCGGAAGCCGTGGGACGCATCGAGGGGATGAACCAGGTCTCGTGGTCCAAGCTGCCGTGGGGGTTCATCCTCAAGCGCACCCTGCGGAGCTTCTCGCTCGACGCCTGCACCGACCTCGCCGCCGGCCTCACCTACTTCGCGGTGCTGTCGCTGTTCCCGGCGATGATCGCCCTGGTGAGCATCCTGGGGCTGATCGGTCAGAGCAAGTCGGGCATCGATGCCTTGTTCGGCATCGTCGACCAGGTGGCCCCGGGCACCCTCGACGCGGTTCGCGGACCGATCGAGAACCTCGCGTCGTCTCCGGCGAGCGGATGGGCTCTGGTGATCGGAATCGTCGGTGCCGTGTGGTCGGCCTCCGGGTACGTCGGCGGATTCGGCCGCGCGCTCAATCGTGTGTACGGCGTGCGTGAGGGTCGAACGGTCTTCTCGCTGCGACCGGTGCAGCTCGGCGTGACGATCGCCGCGCTGGTGCTCGTCGCCGTGATCGCTGTGCTGCTGGTGATCTCAGGTCCCGTCGCGACGGCGATCGGCGATGCCATCGGCGTGGGCGAGACCGTGCAGGTGGTGTGGTCCGTTCTGAAGTGGCCGGTGATGGTGGTGGCCATCGTGCTGCTGGTGGCTCTGCTCTACTACGCGACCCCGAACGTCAAGCAGCCGAAGTTCCGCTGGCTGACCACCGGATCGTTCGCCGCCATCATCGTGCTCGGCATCGCATCCGCCCTCTTCGCGTTCTACGTGGGCAACTTCGGCAGCTACGACAAGACGTACGGAGCTCTCGCCGGCATCATCGTCTTCCTGCTCTGGATCTGGATCGCCAACGTCGCGCTGCTGCTCGGCGCGGAGCTCGATTCGGAGATCGAGCGGGCCCGCGAGCTGATAGCCGGGATCGACGCGACGACCGACCTGCGGCTGCCGCTCAAGTCGGACAAGGCGATCGTCAAGGCGCGCGACGCGGACGATGCCGGCATCCTGGCCGCGCGCGAGGTGCGCCGGCGCTACCGCTCCTGAGCGCGCCACGCCGCTCAGCGGGCCGGAGTGCGCTCAGTAGGCTCGGACCATGAGCGCGCCCGACGACCCCACCGCCTCCGCCCGCCCCGGAACCACGATCCCGGATGCCCGCGGACGCACGGGCCTCGACGCCGTCGGACGCGACCTCGACCGCAACCCCGGAGTGCGCATCCACGATGTCGAGGTGACCTCCGACGGCTGGCACGTGCTGCGCCGCACCACCTTCGACTTCCTCGGCCGTGACGGCGTCTGGACGACGCAGTCCCGCGAGACCTACGACCGCGGCAACGGCGCCACGATCCTGCTCTACGACCCGGATGCCCGCACGATCCTGCTCTCCCGGCAGTTCCGCTTTCCCGCCTACGTCAACGAGCATCCGGACGGCCTGCTCATCGAGGCCGCGGCCGGGCTGCTCGACGACGATTCGGCGGAAGACGCCATCCGGCGGGAGGCGGCCGAGGAGCTCGGGGTGACGGTCGGCACGCTGCGTCACCTGTTCGACCTCTACATGAGCCCCGGGTCGGTGACGGAACGTGTGCACTTCTTCGCGGCCCCGTACACGGCAGGGGACGTCGACGGCGGAGGCGGCGTCGAAGAGGAGGGCGAGGAGATCGAGGCCGTGACGATCGGCTATGACGAAGCGCTCCCGATGATCGCCGACGGGCGCATCGTCGACGGCAAGACCGTCATCCTGTTGCAGTGGGCGGCGCTCAACCTCTTCTGAGCGCGACGACGCGACGCGACGCGGGCTACTGCGTGAGGGCGACGCCCTGCGCTTTGCCGAAATCGATGTGCAAGTGGTTGCAGGTGTCGTCGAACGGCACGAAGTTCGTCAGCGACATCGACTCACGGCACCCGACCTGACCGAGGCCGGAGCCGGCGGGGACGAGCGGGTCGAGGTACCGGATGAGCTCGACCGACTTCGCATCGCCACCGGTGAGCGCCTGGCCGTCGAGGAGGTAGAAGTCGACCGCGTGGCCGCCGCCGTCGGCGTAGTGGGAGGAGTCCGTTCCCGCACCCTCGATCTGACCGGTGCAGCGGCGGTTGATGTCGCTCACTCCGACCTGGCGGTAGTGCGCGAGCGCGACCGAGATCGCCTGCAGAACGCGGTAGTCGATGCCGCAGTCGGGCACGGCCTTGCCCTCGGCGAGGTTGGCGATCTCGGGGATGTGGTCGGGGATCGAACCCACGAGCCGGCCGGTGGCGACAGCGCCCATCAGCTGGGTGGCGAGCGCCTGCACGGTCGGCGAGACGTAGTTGTTCTGGGTGGAGTCGAGCGCGATGGCCGCCTCCTGCGTCGAGAAGGCATCGCGGGCGACGGTCTGGATGGTGGCGGCGCCACCGCCCGTCAGCGTCTGCACGGCGAGCGCCACTCTCGTGTCGCCCTCGACCGATGCGGTGTCGGATGTGGCGTATGCCGGCAGCGCAGCGGTGCCGAAGAACGCGGAGAGAGCGAGGAACACGACGGCGTGGAACCCGAAGCGGCGGCGGTCTCCGCCACGCAGGCGGGCGAACGCGCCGCGCATACCGTGGGGCACGGCGGTGGGTGCCGGAGTCGCACGTGCGGCCACGACGCGCTTGGCCTTCACCTCGCGGCGGGTGTTCTTGGCCTCGACGGCGGCCGCCCTCGAGGCGGAGCGCTCGGAGCGCGCGGAGTGGCCGGAACGCGGAGCCCTGGCCGGGCGCGGCTCGCGGGTGCCGGTGCGCTCGTGCTCGAGTCGCTCGCGTCTGCTCGACCACACCTGCTCGCCCGCGCGTGTGCCGTCGAGAAGTGCTGCGTCGTCGGCAGACACCTCGGACGCCTGGACGCCGACAACGACGACCGGGGCCCTGTAGGTGCGGCGAGACCGCATCGGGGCACTGGAGTTTGGCAAATCGGGGGCTTTCGTGGGCGGGGTAAGAGCGCCGGGCCTGGCGCAACGCGTTCCCACCATTCTGTCCTTAAATCGCCCGCGAGGAAACCGGACACGACGATGTGCGAGGTCGGAGGGGCCCTTCCTGCGTGTTCGGGTCACGCAGAAAGCGCCCCCTGTCCGGGGGTGATACGAGCGATGAGGCTCTGGAAGGCCCCTTCGTCGTCTCGACTGGAGCGAGCGTACATGCCCGTCAGCGCTCGGTTTTCGGCGGGTTCGGTCTCTACGACATCCGCCTCGGGGTCACGGGACGGCCACCGCGAGTTCGACGGCGCCGAGACGCTGCCTCAGAATCACCTCCGAATGCCGCGAGAGGTCTCTCAATCCGATGCCGGGACGGCCGCCACGCAGCTGACCTCCTGAGGTGACGACGACCGTGACGCCATCGCGTCCGCTCGCCCGCACGGCCAGCGTGACGGCCGATCCGTCCCCGTGGCGCACCGCGTTGGCGAGTCCCTCCGACACCGCGTCCACGACCACCTGACGGCGCACCGGATCGTGCAGCCGGTCCCACACGGCCTCATCGATCTCCGCCGCGAGCGGCATGGCCGAACTCCAGCTGTCGACCAGCCGGCCGACCTGCACGCGCGGCCCCCGGCCGTCGCGCGTCTCCACCGGGGCCCCTTCCAGCTCGGCCCGGATGCGGTCCAGCGCATCCCGCACGGCGCCCTCGGCATCCGCGTCGTCGTCTCCCGCGATGGCCAGCGCCGTCGCGATCAGGTCGGCCTGCACTCCGGAGTGCAGTAGCGTCGCGAGACCCGTGCGTTCGTGGTCGTAGGCGGCACGCACCCGGGCCGCGACGGCGACGCTGGACTGCAGCGACTCCTCGAGCCGGCGCTCGTCGTCGCCGAGACTCGCCGCGAGTGACACGACGAGCGCGATCGCGCAGGCGATCACCGGGAACAGGAGCGCCTGCATCCAGACCAGGTCGGTGCGGAAGCCGCTGAGGTCGACCAGGGCCGTGCTCTCGGCGGCGACGACCACCCCGACGGCGAAGTAGCCCACGATGACCACCACCGTGGCGGCCGGGCCGGCGGCATGACGCGCGGCCCAGCCGACGACGACATTCCCCGCGTACAACAGGGCGGCCGCAATGACCCCCTGCACCACCGTGAGCGGGATGCCGTATGCCCCCACCGCGTAGGGCACGAAGAGCGCGACGAACAGCAGCGAGGTGAAAACGGGTGGAGCCGGTCGCAGCTCGGTGACAGAGGCCAGCAGCCAGTCGCGCATCCGGGGCTCGGCGAGTTCGGGTGCGGTCGCGACGGGCTCGTCCGGCTCGGAGTCGAACAGGTCGTGACTCACCGGACGCACGATGTCGTTGGCGATCGAGCGCAGCAACCGCGATGCCTCCCCCGGCGCCAGCCCGGGCCGGATGGCCGGCCGCACGGTCTCGTCGATGCGGGCGAGCACCGCGTCGACGACGTTCTCGCGGAGCTCCTCGATGCGGCGCCGTCCGGTCTCGCTGTCGGCGTCCGCCGCGCGCTGGACGGCGCGCAGCCGCCCGAGCACCCGGAAGTGCTCGTGCACCAGGTCGACGCAGATCGCGATGAGTGCGAACGACACGACGCACACGACGATGTTCACGGCGACCCGCGACGCCATGTCGCCGACGGTCACGTCGATGCCGAGCAGGGCCGCAGACCCGAGGAAGAGGTACGGGCGGGCGGCGCCGACGACGGCGAACACCAGAAGCACCGCGATCGGCCGGAGTCCGCCACGCACGGGCCGCAGCAGCAGCCGGCAGGCCAGGAGAAGGATGCCGACGCCGACGTGCTCGAGTGCCGCCAGTCCCCAGATGGCGCCCGACGGCGAGCCGGGCTCCACGTACTGCGAGCCGGACATCGCGGTGAGCGCGAAGGGTGCGCTGACCAGCCAGGTCCACACGGTGACGGCACTCGGGCCGGTGGCCCGGGCGAGCATCCGGCGCGCTGACGGCGGGATCATCCGAGCCCCGTCGCCGGGTCGCCGAATGTGGCGATGTACGCGGCGGCCGTGGCCACCCGGGGTGCGACGCCGTCGTCGGAGAGCTGAAGGGCGGCGAAGATGCGCTCGACGCTCTTCTCGACCGCGCGCACCGAGACGCCGCGCCGTCGGGCGATCTCCGCGTTGGTCAGGCCGGCGGCCAGGAGCCGCACGGTCGCGAGTTGCGTGGAGCTCAGGCCCGCGAGCGAGGTCTGCGGCGCGCGCAGCGGCACCTCCCGCGCGTACGGGCGGTCGTCGAGCGCCGCCTCGGCCGCGTCGACCAGTTCGTCGATCGACTCGATCGCACCCTTGTTGACGAACGACGCCCCGGCGATCAGCTCGCGCGCCTTGGCCGAAGCGGCCTCCCGCGAGAGGTTCGTGAGGAACACGACCGCCACGTGGGGAGCACGCGAGCGGACGATCCCGGCCAGCTCGACGCCGTTCGGACGCTCGCCCAGATCGATGTCGGTCACGAGCAGATCGGGGTCGAACGACTCCAGCGCATCGAGCGCGTCAGCGGCCCGGCCGAAGGCGGCGACCTCGAACCCGCGGGAGCCGATCCCGTCGGCGACGAGCGAACGCATCAGGGCGTGGTCCTCCACCACCAGCGCTCGTCTCGTCCAGTCCCCAGCCGTCACGTCGCCAGGATAACCGCGGGCGGAGGTGCTCCCAGCCGATTCGGCACCCCAGTTCGGGTGCTGTGCCGGCGCCTGAAATCGGGACCGGGTGGGCGGTCGCAGAGGTGTCGCCCGCCCCGGGGTTCGCGCGGCCCGGGGCGGACGGTCGGTGCGTCAGCGTGCGAAGCGCAGCGTGACGAGCTGGAAGGGGCGGAGCGCCACCGTGACGCCGGATTCCGACGACCCGGCCACAGCATCCGGCGGGGTCTCGCGTTCGATCAGATCGGTCTCGATCACGCCCGAGTGGGGGAACGTGGTGCTGATGTCCGCGGTCGCCCGCGTGCCGTGCGCCTCGTAGAGCCGCACGATCACGTCGCCCGATCCGTCTTCGGCCAGCTTGACGGTCTCGATCACGACGGCGGGGTCGGACGAGGCGACGAGCGGCTCGACCTGCACCTCCGGTCCGGCGGAGACGGCGCGCGACGGCAGGTTGAGCCGGTAGCCCTCCTCGATCGCGCGGTCGACACCA
Organism: Leifsonia sp. 10N434; assembly: GCF_056394405.1. Classification (NCBI taxonomy): domain Bacteria; kingdom Bacillati; phylum Actinomycetota; class Actinomycetes; order Micrococcales; family Microbacteriaceae; genus Leifsonia; species Leifsonia sp. 10N434. The sequence goes on from NZ_JBFTHV010000001.1 coordinate 857,240, forward strand.
CCGACGACGATGGCCGAGCGCAGCACGTGCTCGCCCTGGTCGGCCACGGGGTCGGGGAACATCGGCGCGCGCAGCAGCGTCTGCCGCACGAGCGAGTAGGTTCCGCCGCCGTCGCGCGCGTGACGGGTGATGTCGTGACCGTAGGTCGAGTCGTTGGCCACGCCGACTCCGAATCCGGCATCGGCGACGTGCACCCAGCGGTGGGCCGGCGTCTCGAAGCGCGCCGTGTCCCAGCTGGTGTTCGTGTGGGTGGGACGGTCGATGTGGCCGAACTGGATCTCGGAGCGCGCCGACGACGTGTGCACGTCGACGGGGACCGCCAGCTTGAGCATCCGCTGCCGTTCGTGCCAGTCCACGTGCGTCTCGATGTCGAGCGCGTGCGCGCCGGCGTCGAGGGTGAGCGTCTGGGTGATCACCGAGGCACCGGTGCGGCGCACGATCCGCAGGCCGACGCGTGTCGGCCCGTCGGCGATCACGTCGAGGCTCTCGAGGCCGGTGAGATCGACGCCCGACCGGCGGTACTCGACGTCGACGTCCCACGCATCCCACTGCGTCGGGGTGTCGCGGAACACCTGCAGCACGTTGGCGCGGGTGCCCGGCGGCACGACCTCGCGCTCGGTCGCGCGGTCGACGATCGAGGAGATGAGACCGTCGCCGTCGATCCGGATGCTCAGGACGGAGTTCGAGAGCAGATAGCCGTCTCCGTCGCGCTCGATGCCGGCGTCCGTTCCGCGATCGGGCACCGCGGCGCCGTAGGCAGGAACGCCGTCGACCGCGTACGGGGAGGCGTTGAAGGCGACGGCCGTGGCGGCCGGACCCGAACCATCCGGTGCACCCGCGCCGAGTGCGCCGATCGCCTCGGCGATCACGACCTCCAGCGACTGCGCGACGATCGCGTAGTTCTGCTCGGCCTGGTCGTGCACCCACCCGATCGACGAGCCGGGCAGGATGTCGTGGAACTGCTGCAGCAGCACCGTCTGCCAGGCGGCGCGCAACGCCTCGACCGGATACGCGGCGCCGGCGCGCACGGCGGCCGTGGTCGCCCAGAGCTCCGCCTCGTGGAGGAGGTGCTCGCTGCGGCGGTTGCCGCGCTTGGTGCGCGCCTGCGAGGTGTAGGTGCCGCGGTGGAACTCGAGGTACAGCTCGCCGGCCCACACCGGCGCCGGGTCGAACTCGGCAGACGCCGCGGCGAAGAACTCCGCGGGTGAGGCGACCCGTACGGTCGGGGAGCCCTCGAGCGAGGCGGTGCGCCGCGCGGCCGCCACCATCTCGCGCGTCGGGCCACCGCCGCCGTCGCCGTAGCCGAACGGCACGAGGGAGGTGTTCGCCCTGTCCTTGTCCTGGAAGTTGCGCTCGGCGTGCGCCAGCTCGGCTCCGGAGAGCTGCGAGTTGTAGGTGTCGACGGGCGGGAAGTGCGTGAAGATGCGGGTGCCGTCGATGCCCTCCCAGTCGAAGCTGTGGTGCGGGAACCGGTTCACCTCGTTCCACGAGATCTTCTGCGTGAGGAAGTAGTCGGCGCCGGCCGCACGAGCGATCTGCGGCAGCGCGCCGGTGTAGCCGAACGAGTCGGGCAGCCACACCTCTTTGGGCTCGTAGCCGAACTCCTCGAGGAAGAACCGCTTGCCTTCGACGAACTGGCGCGCCAGCGCCTCCGAGCCCGGCATGTTCGTGTCGGACTCCACCCACATGCCGCCGACCGGGATGAAGCGCCCCTCGGCGACCCTCGCCCGGATGCGCTCGAAGAGCTCCGGATAGAACTGCTTCATCCAGGCGAACTGCTGGGCCGACGAGCAGGCGAACACGAAGTCCGGATCCTGGTCCATCAGGTCGAGCACGTTCGAGAACGTGCGGGCGCACTTGCGCACCGTCTCGCGCACGGGCCAGAGCCAGGCCGAATCGATGTGGGCGTGGCCGACGGCGAACACACGGTGCGCGCTCGGGGCCGCCGGCGAGGCGAGCACCGGCGCGAGAACGGCGCGGCCCGCGGACGCGGTTCCGCTCACGTCGCACGGATCCACCGCATCCACCGTGGCGTCGAGCGCGGCGAACAGGGATGCGCGGCGCGGCGACGTCTCCGGCAGTTCCGCCGCGAGGCCGCGAGCCGTCCAGACATCCTGGATCAGCTCCCACACCTCGCGGTCGCGGTGCACGACGTCGATGCGCCGCAGGGCGTAGATCGGGGTCGGCGGCGCGGTCGACTTGCGGCCGAGCTTGGTCGGGATGAAGTCGACGAACTCGCTGCCGACATCCGGATTCGAGGCGGCCTCGAGGTAGAGCTCGAACGACGTGCCGGGCGCGACCTGCAGCCGCACGTAGCCGTTGTACGGCTCGAGCGCCTTCAGGATGCGGCCGTCCGGTGTCCACACCAGGCCCTCGGCCTGGAACCCGACCTGGCCGGCCGTGAAGCCCAGATCGACGACGAGCTCGACATCGTCGGAGTCCGCCTCCCACTCAGCAGGCACGGTGCCGGTGACGTGGAACCACGTGGTCCCCCACGGCTTGCCCCACGGCTGACCGACGGCGAACGGCACGTACGGGGCGGCGATCGCCTGCGCGAACGGCACCGGCTCATCCGGCACCTCCCACGCCTCGATCGTCACGGGCACACGCACGCGCTCCACCGCGGGGGCGAGACGCTCGCGGACGAACCGGTCCACGCGCATCTCCACGAGCTGATTCTGCTGATACAACGAGACTCCTTATATAGAGGTACGGGCTGGGGAGGCGAAGGGGCTCAGCCCTTGACCGCCCCGGCGAGCGCCGACGAACCGCCGAGCACCCGCGAGACGAGCACATAGAGAGCGATGACCGGAACGGAGTAGACGAGCGAGTAGGCGGCGAGCTGTCCGTACGCCACGGCTCCGTACTGACCGAAGAAGGTGAAGATGCTGACCGCCGCCGGCTGGTTCTCCGGGCTCAGCAGCAGCACGAACGGAACGAAGAAGTTGCCCCACGCCTGCACGAACACGAAGATGAACACCACGGCGATCCCGGGCCGCACGAGCGGCACCACGACCGTCCACAGCGTCTTCATGCTCGACGCACCATCGACCCAGGCCGCCTCCTCGAGTGAGATCGGCACGGCATCCACGAAGTTCTTGGTCATCCAGATGGCCATCGGCAACGACGACGCCGCCATGAACAGGATGGTCCCGCCGAGCGAGTCGATCAGATTCAGCGACACGAACAGGCTGTAGACGGGAACCATCATCGCCGTGATCGGCAGGCAGGTGCCGAACAGGATTGCGTAGAGGAACGGCTTGTTGAACCGGTTGCGGTAGCGCGAGAGCGGGTAGGCGGCGAGCACCGCCACGATGACCGTCAGGATGGCGCAGCCCGCCGAGAGCAGCAGGCTGTTCCAGAGCGGAACGAAGGCGAGCTCGGGGGTGAGCACCTTCTGGAAGTTCTCGAGCGTCCACTGCTTCGGCCACGCGACGGCGAGCGTCGCACCGCCGTCGAACGAGGCGAGCACCACCCAGACCATGGGCAGCACGAACACGATTCCGATGACGATGAGCAGCACGTTGGCGAGCCATTTGAGGCCCTTGCCGCTGGGCGATGACAGCCGGATCGACGACATCAGTCCACCTCCGATTTGAGTGCGCGAACGTAGACGAAGGCGAAGATCGCGCCGACGAGGAGCAGGATGGTCGCGATCGCGGTGCCGTAGCCGAGCTCGGAGAACTTGAACGCCTCCTGGTAGGCCAGCACCGGCAGGGTCATGCTCTTGTTGCCGGGACCGCCGCCGGTCATGACGTAGATCAGCGTGAAGACCGAGAGGGTCTGCAAGGTGATCAGCATGAGGTTGGTCGAGATGCTGCGGCGGATCATCGGCAGCGTCACGAGGAAGAACCGCTTGACCCCGTTGGCGCCGTCGACCTCTGCCGCCTCGGTGATCTCAGGCGGCACCTCCGACAGCGCCGCCGAGTAGACGAGCATCGAGAACGCGGCGCCGCGCCAGGTGTTCGCGAGGATCACCGCCAGCATCGGGAAGGCGAACAGCCACGCCGGGCCGGCGATCCCGAACGCGGCCAGGATGGCGTTGAAGGTGCCCTTCGAGCTGAAGAACGCGTACGACGCGAACGCGGCGACGATCTCCGGGAGCACCCACGCGCCCACCACGAAGGTGGAGACGATGGCGCCGACCACACGCCCGCCGTGCCGCATCAGCAGGGCGAGCACCATGCCCATCACGTTCTGGCCGATCACGGCGGAACCGATCACGAACACCAGGGTCAGCACGACCGCCACCGGGAAGTCGGGGCTGTTGAACAGGTCGATGTAGTTCTTGAGGCCGATCCACTCCGTGTCCGCCGCGGCGGAGCCGGTCAGGGACGAGTTGGTGAACGAGCCGTAGAACGACGCGAGGATGGGACCGACCAGGAAGACGACCAGCAGGCCGATGGCCGGGACGAGCGGGACGGCCCTGGCGACGGACCGGCCCATTCTGCGCGAACGTGCCGTGCGCTCCGGGCGCTGCGGCCGGGGAGATCCTCCCCGGCCGCGCGCGTCGGAGCCGACGGCGTCGAGTGTCGACGTCACTGGAGCTACTCCGACTCCGTCTTGTCTTTCCCGACGATGCCGACGACCGTGTCGTCGTACGCCTTCGCCGCCTCAGCCGGTGACTGCTGACCGGTCATCACCGACTCCATGGCCACCTGGATCCCGTTGGAGATCTTCGAGTAGTCCGGGGTCGCCGGGCGGAACTTGGTGACGGCGACGAGCGACGAGAAGAACTCCGACGTCGGGTTCGCCTTGGCGTACGCGGGGTCGGCCGCGACGTCCTTGCGAACGGGGATCTGGCTCAGCTTGATGGCGAAGTCGAGCGAGTTGTCCTTGTTCAGGGCGTAGGTGATGAACTTGAACGCCTCGTCCTTGGCCTTGCTCTTGGCGCCCATCGAGAGGGTCCAGCCACCCGACATGCTGATGCTGCCCGGGTCGTCGCCGTTCTGGGTCGGCATCGGCGCGGTGCCCATGACTTTGTTCCAGTCCGCCCACGGCTTGGCGCCGGTGGACTGCCAGGTGTTCGAGACCCACGAGCCGTCGAGGTTGATCGCGAGCTTGCCCTCTGGCAGCAGCTGGCTCGTGACGATGTTCTGGTAGTTGGTGTCGCTGGTGATCTCCTGCGACGGGCCGAGGCCGCCCTGGTAGACGTCCTTCAGCACCTTCAGCGAGTCGGTGAAGGCCTGGGATCCGGTGATCCACTTGCCGCTGCTCGCGTCGTACAGTCCGTCTTTGCTCGCTCCGTAGAGGAGCATCTCGAAGCCCTGCATCGAGCTGGCCTCGCCGCCGGCCTTGCCGGAGAAGATGTTGATCGGCGTGACACCGGGGACCTTGGACTTGATCGTCTTGGCCGCGTCCATGACGTCGGCCCAGGTCTTCGGCTTCCAGTCGGTCGGCAGACCCGCCTTGGCGAAGATCTCTTTGTTGTACCAGAGGCCGCGGGTGTCTGTGCCCATCGAGACGCCGTAGATCTTGCCGTCGTCGCCCTTACCGGCGTCCTTCGCGTTGTCGAAGAACTGCGACCAGTCGGCCCACTTCTTCACGTAGGAGTCGAGGGGCTCGAGGTAGCCGGCCTGGGCATCCGAGCGGATGAGGAACGTGTCTTCGTAGAGCACGTCGGGGGCGGTGGACGCGCTGCGGTTCATGAGCGCGAGCTTCGTGTAGTAGTCGTTCTCGGCGGCTTTGATGGGAACCAGGGTGACCTTCTCGCCCGGGTTGGCCGCTTCGAAGCCCTTCTTCGCCTTGTTCATGAAGACGCTCATGAGGTCGGATCCGAAGTCTTGATAGGCGACCTTGATGGTCTTCCCGTCGTTGGAACCGGACGACGAGCATCCGGCCAAAGCGACGAGGGTGGACGCGGCCACGACGGCGGCCAGTATCCTGCTGCGTTTCATCGATGCTCCTTTGCTTCGATGTCCGGTGGGCGCTCACGCCCTCGATGCCGGACCCTAGTCGTATTTTATAAATCAATTTGATTTACATTGCAAGACTTTGTCAGAACATTTACGGAACGGTGATGTGCCCGCGCCCCAGTGGGGTGAGTCGGCTCAGCGGGGTGAGTCGGCTCAGCGGGGTGAGAAGGTCGCGTCGAGCACGAGGCAGGCGGCGCCGACCGCGGCCACGTCGTCGCCGACCGAACTCGAGGCCAGCGTCACCGGGTGCGTCAGGATGCTCATGTCGATCTCGCGCAGGCGCTCCGGCAGCTGCTCCAGGTAGCGGCGCTCCACCCGCGCCCACGACGGACCGCCGTAGACCACGCGATCGATGTCGAGAAGAGCCGCCAGGTTCGACAGGTACAGCGCCGAGTTCCGGATCGAGCGATCCAGGATGGCCGCCGCCGCAGCATCCCCGTCGTCGGCCGCGCGCGTGAGCGCCGTGAACAGCTCGTCCACCGTGTCGACGTCGAGGTCGAGGTCGACCCCATCCGGAACGGGCGCGCCGCCCGGCGCCCGGAGCACGCCCGCCCGGATGCCCTGCATCACGAGACGGTACGGCCGCACGGATTCGCCGTAGCAGCCGCGCCGACCGCAGGCGCACAGGGCGCCATCCAGCCCGGGGTCGACGATCGCGTGACCCACGTCGCCCGCGTTCTGCGATGCGCCGGTGTAGACCGCGCCCGCGAGCACCATGCCGACACCCACTCCGGTGCCGTAGTACACGAAGACGAAGTTGCCGCTCGCGCCGGCCGGGTCGCGCCAGCGCTCGCCGACCGCGGCGGCCGTGACATCCTTCGCGAGCAGCGACGGCAGGCCGGTCGCGGCCGTGAGCTCCTCGCCCAGGTGCAGGTCGTTCCAGCCGGGCACGAGCGGGGGTCGCACGACGACGCCGGTTCCGACGTCGATCGGCCCGGGAGCGGCCACGCCGACACCGCTCACCCGCGAGCGGTCGACGCCGGAGCGCTTCAGCACATCCCCGATCGCGTCGACGGCCGCGGCGATCGTCTCGGCCGGGTCGCCGGAGACGGGCGAATGGCGCCGCACGTGCTCGATCACGGAGCCCTCGAGATCGAGCAGCACGCAGGTGATCACCGTCGGGTCGAGGTGCACCCCGACGGCGTACGAGCCTCGTGGCTCGAGCTGCAGGATGGTCCGCGGCTTGCCCGGCCCATCGATCTGCTTGCCGGCCTCCCTGATCAGGCCCTGGCCGAGCAGCCGGCGGCTCACGTTCGAGACGGTCTGCGCCGACAAGCCCGTGGCTCCCACCAGCTCGACCCTGCTCATCCCGTCACCCGAACGGCGGATCGCGTCGAGCACCACCGTGTCGTTGAACGCGGCGATCGCGGGGAGGTTCGCTCCTCTCGGCATGCGGCCTCCTTCCACGGCTCCGGGCATTCGTAGGATACATACCGTCTCGCGCTCGGCTCGGCGGATGACCACAATGGGGGATATGAGCGAAACGACGTCGATCGACCCCGCGGTCCCGCCCAGTGGACCCGTCTGCGTTGAGTGCACGGAGACCGACGGCTGGTGGTTCCACCTGCGACGCTGCGCCTCGTGCGGTCACGTCGGATGCTGCGACAGCTCACCCTCGCAGCACGCGACTGCGCACTTCCGCGAGACCGGTCACCGCGTCATCCGCTCGTTCGAGCCCGGTGAGACGTGGTTCTACGACTACGAGACCGAACAGCTCTCCGACGGGCCGGACCTGGCGGCGCCGCAGCACCATCCACTCGATCAGCCGGCGCCCGGGCCCGAGGGCCGCGTGCCGCAGGACTGGCAGCGGCTGCTGCACTGAGCGGCCCCGTGGTCACCCCATCCGTCTCCTAGACTTGCTACGAACCACGGTCGAGAACGGCCGACGGAGGGACGCACTATGGGATCGAGATGGGCTCGCGTGCTGCGCGGGCTGCTCGCGTCCGGCGTCGCCATCTTCGTCGCCGCCCTGTTCCACGTGGCCGGCGGCGGAGCGGCCCCCGGGCCCGTTCCCCTCGCACTGAGTCTCGCCTTCGCGACGATCGCGTCGATCGCCCTGACCACGCGGCGCCTCTCGCTCTGGCGCCTCACGATCTCGGTCGTCCTCAGTCAGCTGCTCTTCCACGCGCTCTTCGGACTCGGCGGAGGCACGGCCACGTTCACCGCGGCCGGCGGCATGCAGGCCGGCGGCATGCAGCACCTGCACTCCGGGTCGCAGCTGACGATGTCGATCAGCGATGCCGCCGGCGCACATGCCGACATGGGAATACTTCCGTCGGATCCGGCGATGTGGCTCTCGCATGCGGCCGCCGTTCTCGTCACCGTGATCGCGCTGCGCTTCGGCGAGCGGGCGTTCTGGGGGCTCCGCGACACCGCCAGGATGGGCGTCGCCCGGCTGACACGCGCTGCGCTGGCCGCTCAGAGCCTCGCAAGCCTTCCGGTCGTGCCGCGCTCCTCGGCGATCGCCACGGTCGACACCGAACCCGTGCACCTGCGTGAGCTCGGCATCCCGCTCGGGCGTCTGCGCCATCGAGGTCCACCGGTCGCCGTCGCCGCGTTCTGACGCGCGCCACCACGGGTGCCGTGGTCGCGCCGTCGGTGATCGCGCGCACGCGCATCCGCTTTCGACCCAACGACTTCGATCAGGACATCCCCATGAAGAAACGCACCATCGCCGCGTCCATCGCGGCAGGAACCACCGCCCTGCTCCTCCTCGGCGCCCCGCTCGCCGCGAGCGCCCACGTGCACGTCGACCCCGACCAGGCGACGCCCGGCAGCTACACCACGCTGACGTTCCGGGTTCCGACGGAATCCGCGACCGCGGGCACCGTCAAGCTGGTGGTCGACCTGCCCACCGACCACCCGTTCACCTCGGTCAGTTACCTGCCGATCGCCGGCTGGACGACGACCGTCGACACCGAGAAACTCTCCAAGCCGGTTACTGCGGAGGGCGGCACGATCACCGAGGCGCCGGTGCGCGTCACCTGGACGGCGGGCAGTGGCGTATCGATCGCACCGGGCCAGTTCCAGCAGTTCACGATCTCCGCGGGAGCGGTCCCGGATGTCGGCAGTCTCGCGCTGCCGACCCACCAGACCTACTCCGACGGCACCGTCGTCGACTGGACGGAGGCGACGCCAGCCTCGGGCAAGGAACCCGAGCACCCGGCGCCGACCCTCTACGTGAACGACCCGGTGCCGGCCGGCGATGAGAGCCCCCTGGTGGCCACCGCAACGCCCGCCCCGGCTCCCACCGCCGCGTCCAATGGGATCACGGATGCCGTCGCGATCGGACTCGGAATCGCCGGACTGGCGCTGGGAGCCATCGCCCTGGTCGTCGCGGTGTTCGCCGTGACGCGTCGCTCGCGCGGACAGGCAGGCGCCTGATGCGCCTGCGACTGCTGACCGCATCCGCCGTCGCTCTCGGCGCGCTCGCGTTGGCGCTCGCGCCCGTCGCCGCGGCATCCGCGCACGACTATCTCGTGTCGAGCGACCCTGCCGCGGGGTCGACGGTGACGACACCACCTCAGACGGTTACGCTCACGTTCAACGACCGGGTGATCGATCTCTCCGGTGACGGCGCGAGCACCCTCGTGACGGTCACCGGACCCGGCTCGGGCTCGGCGGTACGCCACTTCGAGACCGGATGCCCGACCGTCGCCGACACCGTCGTGACCGCGCCCGTGGCCCTCGGCGGCGCCGGGGACTACACGGTGACCTACCAGATCGTCTCGGCCGACGGGCACACGGTGTCGAACACGGTGAAGTTCGTGTACCAGCCGCCCGCCGGGGCGGCCGCGGCGGGCGGCAGCGAGACCGCAGTGTGCGGGGCCGGCGGGGGCAGCGGGAGCAGCGGCGGGTCGACCTCGACTGCATCGCCGACGGGCTCTGCGTCGTCGACCCCTGGCGCGCAGCCGACCGAGACGGCCGGATCCGCGGTGCCGACGCAGACCGCGTCTGGTGACTCCGGCAACCTCGGGCTCGTGATCGGCATTGCGATCGGGATCGTCGTGCTCGCGATCGCCGGCGTGCTGATCGTGGTGTTCACGGCGCGGCGCAAGCCGCCGGCGGGCGGCCCCGGGGCCGGGGCCGGTCCCGCGGCCGGGGCGTCAGGCGGCGAGTCCGGTTCGGGCGGCGGTTCGGGCGGCGCGTCGGGCGGCGCGTCGGGCGACTGAGCGCCGACGCGCTTGTCGCCCGCGCTCGTCACCCGCGCGCGTCGCTCGCGCGCGTCACCGCGCGGCGTTGCCCGCGCAGCCAGGCCCGCGCATCCAGGCCCGCGATCGAGTCGGGGAAAAGTATCGGTTCTCGGCCGATCCACGTGATTTCTCCCCGACTCGATCTCGGGTGCGAGCGCGGGTGCGAGCTCGGGTGCGAGCGCGGGTGCGAGCTCGGGTGCGCGCTCGGATGCGCGCGCCGGCTCAGGGGGTGGGCATGCCGCCGTTGACGTTGAGGGTCTCGCCGACCACGTAACTCGACTCCGGCGACGCCAGGAACACGTAGGCGGGCGCCAGCTCGGTCGGCTGACCCGCCCGGCCGAGCGCCGTCTGCTCGCCGAAGTCGGGGAGCTTGTCCTTCGGCTGGCCACCCGACACCTGCAACGGCGTCCAGATCGGTCCAGGAGCGACCGCGTTCACCCGGATGCCGCGGGGGGCGAGCTGCGAGGCGAGCGCCTTCGTGAAGGTGTTGATCGAGGCCTTCGTGGTGGCATAGTCGACCAGGATCTCGCTCGGCAGATACGCCTGGACCGACGTGGTGTTGATGATCGACGACCCGGCGGGCAGGTGGGGAAGGGCCGCCTTCGTGATCCAGAACATCGCGTAGACGTTCGTGCGGAACGTCTCGTCGAACTGCTCGTCGCTCAGGTCTTCGAGGCGTTCGCAGAACTGCTGCTTGCCGGCGTTGTTGACCAGGATGTCCAAGCCGCCCAGCGCCTCGACGGCGTCACCGACCAGCGCGCGGCACGCATCCGGGGTCGTGATGTCGGCGGGCAGGGCGACCGCCGTGCTGCCGCTCTTCTCGATGAGCTCGACGACGGCGCGGGCATCCTGCTCCTCGTCGGGCAGGTACGCGATGGCGACATCCGCACCCTCCCTGGCGAACGCGATCGCCACCGCAGCGCCGATCCCGGAGTCGCCTCCGGTGATGAGGGCACGACGGCCCTCGAGCCGTCCGGTGCCCCGGTAGGTCTCTTCACCGCGGTCGGCGGTGGGGGTGAGTTCTTCGTCGAGGCCTGGCGCCGGTTGCTGCTGCTCGGGCGCATCGACGGACGGGTAACGGTCGACTGGATTCTGAAAAGTGAGCTGATCGGACATGCGGCGCACGGTACGCGGGGCGTCATCCGCGACACAGGGGCTTTCGGCGATCCGTCGAGGAGCGTACGTTCAGCCCATGGACAAGGACGCCCAGACCCCGCAGCCACCCATTCCGGACTACCAGATGGACCCGGACATCGTTCCGGCGAGCCTCCCCGATCCGGCGGCCGTCGACGACGGCGACGAGGAGGACGGCCGCCTCTGAGCCGGTCGATCGCCTAATCCGGCGCGCCGCCGGATGCCGTGTCCTCCTCGGTCTCGGCGTTGTGGTGCTGCTGCTGCGACGGTTCGGACTCCTGGCCGTGCTCCGGATCGGATGCCGTGAAGTCGGCGCTCGTCATCTCGCGCTCGCCCTCGTCGAGATCGGGACGGTTCTGCTCATCGCTCATCAGTGATCCTCTCCTGCGGCTGAGTCGCCGCGGCTGTGCCGGGGCGGCCTGGACGGCCGGCCCATCGACCGTGGCGATGAACGGTATCCCCACCCGCGCGCCGACGGAAGGGGTCCAGCGGATACACCAGGACTCCACACCGGAGGTTGAGCACTCCCCCAGCCAGATGGGGCAGGGTGGCCACGTGGAAATCGTGGTGGACGTCGTGCTCATCGTGCTCGCCGTCGCCGCGATCGCCGCGGGCTGGAGCAATGGCGCGATCAAGGCCGCCGCCTCTCTCGTCGGTCTCGGTCTCGGACTCTGGGCGGGTCTGGCGCTGGCGCCCGCAGCCGTAGCCTGGCTGGCGTCGATGGGCTGGACCAGCGTAATGCAGCGGTCGGTCATCGCCTCCCTGGTCGTGCTCGCGTGCGCGGCGGTCTCCTACGCGATCGCCGTGACACTCGCATCCGTCATCGGCAAGGTGCTGCGGCACGGTCCGATCCGGTGGCTCGACTCTCTGATCGGCTCCGTCTTCGGCCTGCTGACCTGGGCCGTCGTCGTCTGGCTGCTCGCCGGTTTCGCGCTCGCCACCAACATCGCGACGGTCGTCCAGGCCGCCAACTCGTCGCGCGTCGTCGCCACGCTCGACAGCGTCGCGCCCGTTCCGTCGTCGACCGTGCTCGGCGCCGTGGACGACGTGCTCGCCGACGCCGGCCTGCCCAAGGTGTTCGAGGGCGGCGAGTCGATCAAGACCGCTCAGCCGCCGAGCACGGCGGTGCCGGCCGCCGTCGCCCGCGCGGAGAACTCGGTGGTCACGGTGCTCGCCTCCAAGCCGGACTGCGGTGTCGACTCGGAGGGAAGCGGTTGGGTGGTGTCCCGCGGCCGGGTCGTCACCAACGCCCACGTCGTCGCGGGCGCCTCCTCGATCGTCGTCCGCGACCCCATCACCGACCGTCCCGAGAGCGCGACGCTCACCGCCTTCGATCCGGAGCGCGACCTGGCCGTACTCGACGTGACCGACCTCACCGCGCCCGCGCTCGACATCGGCCCCGACCTCACCGCGGGGGCCCAGGCCTACGCCGCCGGCTACCCCGGCAACGGCCCGTACACGGTGAGCCCGCAGCGCGTACGCGACCGACTGAACGCTCGCGGCACCGACATCTACCAGAGCGGCATCGTCGAGCGCGACATCTACTCGCTGCGCGGATCGGTGCGACCCGGCAACTCGGGCGGCCCGCTGCTGGACTCCTCCGGCAGGGTCGCCGGTGTCGTCTTCGCACGCTCGACCGCCGACCCGGACACGGGCTACGCGCTCTCCCTGGCCGAGCTCCGCCCCGTTCTGTCCTCGGTCAGAACCGCTCCGATCAGCTCCGGGGGCTGCGCGACCGGATGACCACCGACCGACCCGTACCCTGACACGGCCGGGAAGTCATCCCCCTCGCGATCGCGCGCGAGCCTGGCTACCCTGGTGTCATCGCATCCAGGCGCACGTCGGACCGAATGATTCCGGGCGACACACGTGGGGGCCGGATGCCTGACACCATCCCGGGCTCGCCGATCGAGTCCGGGATCGTGTTTTCCCGGCTGACGGACTGAACGTTTTCGGAACGCCCGCCCGCATTTTCGGAACAGTTCTCCCTCAGCGGTGGTTGGCTGGGAGCATGAAGGCTGTCACCTATTCGTCCACCGGTTCCTCCGACGTCCTCCACTTCGGCGAGCGCGACGAGCCGCATCCCGCCGCGGGTGAGGTGCGCGTGCGCATCCACGTCTCGGGGGTGAACCCGACCGACTGGAAGGCGCGACAGGGCAGCGGTGAGGCGGAGCTCCCCCAGCCGCAGGTCCCGAACCAGGATGGCGCCGGCGTCGTCGACGAGATCGGCGACGGCGTGAGCGGCATCGCCGTCGGCGACCGCGTCTGGGTGTGGGACGCCGCCTACAAGCGTCCGGATGGCACGGCCCAGGAGCTCGCCGTTGTCCCGGCCGGTCAGGTGGTCCGCCTGCCCGACGACGTGAGCTTCGACGTCGGGGCTTCGCTCGGCATCCCGGCACTCACGGCGCACCGCGCCCTGACCGTGCATGAGAACTCACCCGGTGAGCTCGCGCCCGGCGCGCTCGACGGCCGCACCGTTCTCGTCGCCGGGGGCGCAGGCGCGGTCGGGCATGCGGCCATCCAGCTCGCCGTCTGGGCGGGAGCCACCGTGGTCTCGACCGTGAGCAGTCACGAAAAAGCGGAACTGGCGCGCGCCGCCGGCGCCCACCACGTGGTGAACTACCGCGACTCGGATGCCGCCCAGGCGATCGGCGCGCTCGCTCCGCGCGGCGTGGACATCATCGTGGAGGTCAATGCGGCCGCCAACGCCGAGCTCGACGTGCGCGTCGCGGCACCGGATGCCTCGATCGCGATCTACGCCGACGGCGCGGACTCCCCCGGGGTGACGATCCCCACCCGGCCGAGCATGTCGAAGAACCTGCGGTTCCAGTTCGTGCTGACCTACACGACTCCGCCCGAGGTGAAGGCGGCTGCGGTGCGCGCCGTCTCGGCGGCGCTGGCCGACGGCGCTCTGCCGGTGGGCACGGAGCACGGCCTGCCGATCACGCGCTTCACGCTGGCGGACACGGCCGCCGCGCACGACGCGGTCGAGAACGGCCTCGTCGGCAAGGCGCTCATCGACGTCGCCTGAGCGCGGCCCAGCCGCGCCGAGCGCCTCTCCTGATCGTCGTTTGCCACTTGATGTGGTCATCCAGGCAATGTAACCACCACAAGTGGCAAACGACGCCCGGCCTCAGTCGGCGGCAGCGCGGGGGCAGCGGGATGCAGCAGCAACGACCGTGGCGGCGATCGCCGGGCCGGCCGCGCGGGCCGCGCGGTCCGTACGTGCGAGCGCCAGCTGGGTCACCAGCGCCACCACTCCGACCGCCGCGATCGCCACCGCGTACCCGATCACCGACGGCAACAGCCCGACCATCCCGATCAGCTCACCCGCCACGAGCGCAGGCACCCCGTACGCCAGGTAGTTCACCAGGAACACGGCGGCGAACAGCTCCGCACGCTGGTCGTTCGGGGCGAGCGGAGCCAGGATGCGCAGGCTCGACGAGAACGCGGCACCGAAGCCCGCCCCGCCGAAGACCGCGGCCACGAACAGCAGCCAGAGCACCCCGCCCGCGATCGCCACCGTCGCGAGCACCACGCCGACGATCACCGCGGCCATGCCCGTGATCATCGCGAGGCGAGCGGGCACCCGGCTCAGCAGGAACCCGACGACCGCGCCGACCGCCGGCTGCAGGGCGACGATGAGGCCGTTGACCAGTCCGCTGTCGATGTGGAACACCCCGTGCACGATCGACGGGGCCAGCCCGAGGAAGAGGCCGGCGAGCATCCAGGTCGCGGCCAGCACGGGGATGGACCCCGTGAACTCGCGGCGCGCGGCCCGCGGCACGTTCAGGCGCGGGATGAGCGACCGCACCGCTCCCGGGCGGCTCTCGACCGTCTCGGCGGACCAGGCGACCACGACGATCCCGGCGACGAAGACGAGCGCCAGTGCGGTGAAGATGAGGAGCGTCGGCTGCGCGGTGAACTGCACGGCGATGCCGGTGACGAGCGCACCGAGTGCGATCCCGCCGATGGGCGCCGTTCCGCCGATGACCGCCCCGAGCTTCTTGTGGCGCTGGGGAGCGAGCTCGACGATCGAGGCCGTGAAGGTTCCCGTCGCCGCACCGGTCGCCACGCCCTGCACCGCGCGGGCCACGATGATCCACCCGATGTCGCGGGCGAACAGGAAGAGCACCATCGAGACGATCTCGAGCGCGAGCGCTCCGATCAGCACCGGTCGGCGACCGATGTGGTCGGACAGGGAACCGGCGATCAGCAGCGTCACGAGAAGGGTGATCGCGTAGATCGCGAAGGCGCCGGTCAGTACCCAGTCGGGGAAGCCCCACTGCTGCTGGTAGAGCACGAACAGCGGGCTGGGGGCGCCCGCGGCGAAGGTCACGCCGACGAACGCGAGCGCGGCGCCGACGAACGCGGCGATCGGCCGGAGCGTGCGACGCGCGGGACGAACGGCGGCGATGGAGCCTGTTTCTGCGGCTGTTGACATCTTCCCCTCCTGAGAGCAGACACTAAAAGCAAATCCGATTGCTTTAGGGATGCTAGACCCGCCGCTGAATTAAAGCAACATATTTTGCTTTAATTCATTCCGGGCGTACCATCGAGGCATGGAAACCCAGACCACAGGGGCGAAACGTACGGGTGGACGCAGCGCCGCGGTCATCCACAATGTGCGCACGGCGGTCGAGGAGCTCGTCAAGGAGCGCGGCCGCGATCGCGTCACGGTCCCGCTCGTCGCCGAGCGGGCCGGCGTCAACCCAACGAGCATCTACCGCCGTTGGGGAGACCTGCCCACCCTCATCAACGACATCGCCACCTACCACCTCGACCCCGAGCGTGAGCTGCCGCACAGCGGAAGCCTGCAGGACGACCTCACCGAGTGGGCGCGCGAGATCGTCGCCCACTATCGCAAGCCCGTGAACGCCGCGCTGCTGCGCGGCGGCGCCGCCAATGCCGGCGACCGGGAGTCGGACTGCCTGCGCAATCGCCGCCTCGAGGCGACGATGTTCCTCGACCGAGCGGATGCAGCGGGCATCACCCCCGACGACATCGTGGATCATGTGGTCGCCCCGATCATCTACCGGGTGATCTTCCAGCCGTGGACGCTCACCGACCAGACCGCCGAGGACCTCGTCTCCCGCCTCTTCGCCTGACCGCCCGGAGGCGGCGTCGCCGACCTGCCCACCGCCGAGCCGTCGTCCGTTTGGGTATCGTCGGAGGATGAGCCGAAGCCGACCCGAGCGCGTCGCCGCACGCTCCGGCTGGGCCGTCGGCATCGCGACGGCCGCCTACGGCGTCTCGTTCGGCGCACTGGCCACGGCATCCGGACTCGACATCTGGCAGACCTGCGTGCTCAGCCTGCTCATGTTCAGCGGTGGCTCGCAGTTCGCGCTGATCGGCGTGCTCGCCTCGGGCGGCACCGCGGCCGGGGGTTCGGCCATCGCCGGCGCAGCCCTGCTCGGCGTGCGCAACTCGTTCTATGCGCTGCGGCTGTCCCGCATCATCGGACCCGGATTCTGGCGCCGCGCCGCCGCCACCCAGCTCACGATCGACGAGTCGACGGCCGTCGCCACGGCACAGACAGAACCGCGCGCCCAGCGCATCGGGTTCTGGACGACGGGCCTCGTCGTCTACATCGGGTGGAACCTCACCACCCTCGCCGGCGCCCTCCTCGGCAACCTGATCGGCGACGTCAAGGCCTACGGGCTGGATGCTGCTGCCGCGGCCGCCTTCCTCGGCCTGCTCTGGCCGCGGCTCAAGGCGCGCCAGACCCAGGCCGTCGCCGTCGCGGCCGGCTTCGTCGCCACGCTGCTCACACCGTTCCTCACCCCTGGGCTCCCGGTGCTGGCCGCCGCGGCCGTCGCGATCGTGATCGGCGCGCTCAACCTCTTCGGCGCGCGATCGGACCCCCCACATCCCGAAGCCATCCCGATGGAACGCGAGGTGGAGCCGTGACGACCTGGAACATCATCCTGCTCGCGTCGATCGCGGTGCTCGCCCTGAAAGCGGTGGGCTGGCTCGTGCCGCCGAGGGCACTCGACCATCCGACGGTCGCGCGGATCAGCGACCTCCTCACCGCGGCACTCCTCGCCGCTCTCATCTGCGTGCAGACGTTCGGCGCCGGCCAGGGGCTCGTGCTGGATGCGCGCATCCCGGCCCTGGCGATCGCGGCGGCCCTCTACGCCCTGCGCGTCCCGTTCATCGTGGTCGTTCCCGCCGCGGCCGTCGTCGCCGCACTCATCCGGCTCATCCCCTGACAACAACCCCTCCGCGCGAGAGGTGCGGAATGTCGCCCATTCTCGCCGAATGAGCGACATTCGGCACCGCTCGGCGGATCGGGCCGCTCGCGCACGCCGGGTGTCGGCGGCCGTTCGTACTCTGTGAGTGCAGCGGGCCGGGCTGCGCACCAGGTATGAAGGAGAGCAGTGGCCCCGTGGCATCCCGTCGCCAACGCGCACGCGTCGGAGTGGCTGCTGCGGCAGGGCGCGATGGACACGCCGTATGCGGTCGTGCGCCGCTTCGCGTTCGGTGACCCCAATCATCCGGATGTCTGGTTCCGGGTGGTCACGTGGGCGGCGCGGTCCGAGGGGCGCGAACTGATCGGCTGGTGCCGCACGCTCGAGGCCGCTGCCGCCGCCGGCTGGGACCACCGCTGCGCGGCCGAGTCATGGCGCCACCACCTCGCCGCCAAGCGGACGGATGCGACCACGATGGACCGGCGCCGCCCTCCGGCCGCCGACCTCGTCCGCTTCTACCGCGCCTCATTGCGCAGACGGACAGCGGCGGGCACGATGGAGCGCACGACATCCGGGAGGCAGTGATGGCCGAATCGACGGGCCGAGGCATCGACATCGACCCCACCGACGGACGCGACGAGAGCGCGTCCCAACGCGCCGACCGGAACTGGGCCGAGATCCTTCAGGAGTTGCGGGTGACCCAGACCGGAACCCAGATCATCAGCGGGTTCTTGCTCTCGATCGTGTTCCAGCAGCGGTTCCACGAGCTGGACACGTTTCAGGTCGGCTTCTACCTGGCGCTCGTGGTGATCGCGGCCGCGTGCACGGCGCTCGCGCTCGCCCCCGTGGCGCTGCACCGTCAGCTCTTCCGTCGCCACGAGAAGGTGCGGGCGGTGGTGATCGCGAACATCCTGCTGCGCGCGACGCTGGCTCTGGTCGCGGTGCTCACCACAGGCGTCGTGTTCTTCATCTTCGACGTCACCCTCAACCGCACCGCGGCCATCACGGCCGCCTGCGTCGTGCTCGTGCTGCTGGTGCTGCTGCTCCTCGTCTTCCCACGGTCGGTCGCGCAGATCCTCCGCCGCACCGAGCCGGCCGAGCATGCCTGAGGCAACGTTCTCACGTTGAGGGGCGCGCGACGATGAGGACGAGGGAGCCGAGGAACTCCGGCGTGGTGCGCAGGGCGCCGTACCGGGCGTCCCAGGCTCCGGATGCGAGGTCGTCGCGCAGGCGGCGCTCGAACCGTTCCTCCACCTCCGGTCCCACGAAGCTCCATGCCGAGTTCGCCAGCCGGGCGCCGGGATCGAGCAGCAGCTCCGGGCGTCCGTAGTACGCCTCACCGAAGCCGTCGGTGCAGTCGAGCGGGATCGGCACCGTCGTGACGGTGGTCTCCCCACCGAGCAGCTCAGCGATGAGCGCGGGCCGGGGATAGCGTCGCGCTTCGGTCTCGATCACCTCGGGCGCGTAGTCGGCGAGCCAGAACCGGTCGAGGACATCCGGATCGCAGGTGAGTACGGCGACCGGGCCGGTCGCCACCCGTCGCAGCTCGGCCAGCCCAGCGGCGAGGTCTCCCCACTGGTGCACGGAGAACGTGGTCATGGCCGCCTCGAAGGAACCGGAGGCGAACGGGAGCTGCTCGGCTGTGGCATCCAGGGCAACCGGCAGCGAGGCGGGCCGTTGTGCTCGCATCGAGGCGGAGGGTTCGACCGCGGTCACGGCTCGGTCGCGCGGTTCGTAGGAGCCGGCGCCCGCTCCGACGTTGACCACGGTCGCGGCATCACCGAGTGCTTCGACGATCGCCGACTCGATCGCAGGGTCGGGCCGACGGTAGTACGTGTAGCCGCGTCCGATCGTTCCGTAGTCCGCGTCGCCCGCGCTTCCGTCTGCTCGCCTCACTCTCCCGATCCTCTCAGACGGCTCGAGTCTTCTTTCGTTGAGGGGCGGCGGACGCATGGTCGCACGGCGTGTTTTCCTGCGTTCGCTGCCCTTCAACGGATGAGAAAGATCCGTGCCAGCCCGGATGCCGGTGCGAGCGACCTGGCCATAACGTGAGAGTCAGCAATCAGCTGGGGGACACCGGGGGGTGACCAGGGCCGGAGCGGAATCATCCGCTCCGGCCCTACTCGTGTGCGGGCGGCCGCGCACCGCGGAGCCACTCGCCGGACAGAGAAAGGGCCGGACCCCCGAAGGGATCCGGCCCGCTCGTCGTCTCAGCGAGACGGTGAGTCGTTGACTACTTGGTCAGCGGCTCGAGGGTCGGGTCGTTGGCGTACGCCTCGGCCGCGTTCTCCTTGGTGACGATGACCGGCTTCAGCAGGAAGGCCGGAACGACCTTCTTGCCGTTGTCGTACGACTTGTCGTCGTTGGTCTCCGCCTTGTCGCCCTTCGAGAGCGAGGTCACCATCGCGATGGCCTGCTTGACCAGGTTGCGGGTGTCCTTGTTGATGGTCGAGTACTGCTCGCCCGCCATGATCGACTTGACCGACTCGGCCTCGGAGTCCTGACCGGTGACGGTCGGGACCGGCTTGCCTGCACCCTTCACCGAGGTGATGATGGCGCGAGCCAGGGTGTCGTTCGGCGACAGCACACCGTTGAGCTCGGTCGAACCGTAGCTCTTGGCAAGCAGGGTGTCCATGCGGGTCTGCGCGTTGGCCGGCAGCCAGCCCTGGGTAGCGGTCTGCTTGATGTCGGTCTGACCGGAGACGACCTTCAGGGTGCCGTCGTCGATCTTCGGCTGGAGGACCTTCATGGCGCCGTTGAAGAAGACGGCCGAGTTGGCGTCGTCGGGCGAACCGGAGAAGAGCTCGATGTTGAAGTTCTTCTTACCCGGGTACTTCTTGGCCATGCCGTCGAGCAGGGCCTGACCCTGCAGCTCGCCGACCTTCTCGTTGTCGTACGCGACGTAGTAGTCGACGTCCGGCGAGTTCAGGATGAGGCGGTCGTACGCGATGACCTTGGCGCCTGCATCATGTGCAGCCTTCGCCTGAGCGGCCAGCTGGCCACCGTCGACGGCACCGATGATGACGACCTTGGCCCCGTTGGTGATCATCGACTGGATCTGCGACTGCTGGTCGGCGACAGCACCGGAAGCGCCCGCGTACTGCACGTCGCCCTTGAATCCGGCGTCCTTCAGCCCGTTGGTGAACAGGTCACCGGCGAGCACCCAGTTCTCCGACGTCTTAGTCGGGAGGGCGACACCGATGGTCGCGCCCTTGTCGAAGCCGGCGGCCGAGGAGTCGGAACCCGACCCACGGCTCGAGCAGCCCGACAGGGCGAGCGCGGCGGCAGCAGCGACGGCCACTGTCGCGAGTGCGATTTTGCGCATGTGTACTTTCACTTTCTCTTTATGGATGGTGCAGGGATTGTTGTGTTGTGGTGCAGAAACGAAGTTCTAGTGGGAGAGGGAGCGGCTGCTCGCCTCGGCGGAGTCGCCGGTCGGCAGGACCTCTGGCTGGTCGGCCCCGACGGCCGCGGCCTCGCGTTCCTTGCGACTGAACCGGCCTATCAGCGACCGACCTCCCGTGCGCTTGGAGTAGACGTCGACGCCGACCGCCACGAGGAGCACGAGGCCCTTGATGATCTGGACCTTGTCGGAGGTGACACCGAGCAGCTGCAGGCCGTTGTTCAGGACGGCGATGACGAGACCACCGATGATGGACCCGGCGACGGTACCGATACCACCGGAGACGGCGGCGCCACCGATGAACACAGCGGCGATGGCGTCGAGCTCCCAGCCGAGGCCGTCCTGCGGGCCCGACGAGATCGAGCGGGCGACCGCGATCATGCCGGCAAGCGCGGCGAGCACCGACATGTTCATCATCACGAAGAAGTTGATGCGCTTGATCTTGACGCCGGAGAGCTCGGCCGCGTGCCAGTTGCCGCCGACCGCGTAGATGTGGCGTCCGAAGATCGTGTTGCGGGTGATGAACGAGTACAGGATCACGAGAATGCCGAGGATGACGCCCGACACCGGGAAGCTGGTGCCGATGCGGCCGCCTGCGAACAGGAAGGCGGCGTAGATGACGACCGCGTCGAGGATGACCACCTTGAAGATGCTGACCCAGAGGGGCGCCTTCTCCGAGCCCATCTTGGTCTGGGTGCGGCGGCGGCGGATCTCCATGTAGGCGATGACGACCGCGATGATCAGTCCGAGCAGCAGCGTCGAGTTGTTGTAGCCGAAGTCGGGTCCCCAGTCGGGCAGGAAGCCGCCGCCGATGTAGGTGAAGCCGTCGGGCACCGGGATGGTGTTCGCGTTGCCGATCAGCTGGTTCAGGCCACGGAAGATGAGCATGCCGGCCAGGGTCACGATGAAGGCGGGGACACCGACGTAGGCGACCCACCAGCCCTGCCAGGCGCCGATGAGCACACCGATGAC
The DNA here is from genome assembly GCF_056394405.1 of Leifsonia sp. 10N434. Classification (NCBI taxonomy): domain Bacteria; kingdom Bacillati; phylum Actinomycetota; class Actinomycetes; order Micrococcales; family Microbacteriaceae; genus Leifsonia; species Leifsonia sp. 10N434. The sequence continues at coordinate 879,048 of NZ_JBFTHV010000001.1, forward strand.
CAGGCCGAGCAGGATCGCGAGCGGCCACGGCACGTGCCAGTCGTTCATCGACTTGGCGACGATGATGCCGACGACCGCCGCCACCGAGCCGACGGACAGGTCGATGTGCCCGGCGATGATGACCATGACCATGCCGATGGCGAGGATCAGAACGTAGGCGTTCTGATTGACCATGTTGATCAGGTTGACCGGCTCGAGCGTCTTACCGCCGGTGAGGATCTCGAAGAAGATGATGATGACGACCAGGGCGCCGAGGATGCCGAACTGGCGACCGGTGGACTGGCCGCCGCCGAACATCTTGCCGAGGTCGCGGATTCCTCCGGACTTCTTCTTTTCGGGGATCTGTGTGGTCATGAGTGGGATGCACCCTTCGTAACGGGCCTCTTCGCGGCGGATGTCATGCTTTTCAGGAGTGTTTCGGGGGTTGCTTCGCTGATCGGAAGCTCATTGGTGATCTGACCCTCGAAGATCGTGTAGATGCGATCGGAGATGCCGAGCAGCTCGGGCAGCTCGGAGGAGATGACGATGACGCCCTTCCCCTGCGAGGCCAGCTGCTGGATGATGCCGTAGATCTCGTACTTCGCGCCGACGTCGATCCCTCGGGTGGGCTCGTCGAGGATGAGCAGGTCGGGGTCGGTGAACATCCACTTGGCCAGCACGACCTTCTGCTGGTTTCCACCGGAGAGGGTGCTGACGCCGCGGTCGACATCCGGGGTCTTGATCCGGAGGCTCTTGCGGTACTCCTCGGCGACCTTGTGCTCTTCCTCGTCGTTGACGACGTTGAACTTCGAGATCTTCTTGAGCTTCGCCGAGACGATGGACTCTTTGATGTCGTCGAGCAGGTTGAGGCCGAGCACCTTGCGGTCCTCGCTCACGTAGGCCATGCCTTCGTCGATGGCCTCGCTGACGTTGCGGACCTGGATCTCCTTGCCGTCTTTGTAGAGCTCGCCGGAGACGAAGTTCCCGTAGGAGCGGCCGAACACGCTCATCGCGAGCTCGGTGCGGCCGGCGCCCATGAGGCCGGCGAAGCCGACGATCTCGCCGCGACGCACGAAGAAGCTCGAGTTCTTGACCACGAGCCGCTCGGTGATCTGCGGGTGCTGCACGACCCAGTCCTTCACCTCGAAGAACTTCTCGCCGATGTTCGGCGTGTGCTCCGGGAAGCGGCTCTCGAGCGTGCGGCCGACCATCCCGCGGATGATGCGGTCCTCGTCGACGCCGTCTGCCTTCACGTTGAGCGTCTCGATCGTGCGGCCGTCGCGGATGATCGTGATCTCGTCGGCGACGCGCTCGATCTCGTTGAGCTTGTGGGAGATCATGATCGAGCTGATGCCCTTGGACTTGAGTCCGAGGATCAGGTCGAGGAGGTGGGCGGACTCGGCCTCGTTCAGGGCGGCGGTCGGCTCGTCGAGGATGAGCAGCTTCACCGACTTGTTGAGCGCCTTGGCGATCTCGACGAGCTGCTGCTTGCCGACGCCGATGTTCTTGATGGGGGTGTCGGGGTCGTCGGTGAGACCCACGCGGGCGAGGAGCTCGACGGCACGCGTCTTGGCCTCCTGCCAGTTGATGACGCCTCTCCGGCCGGGCTCGTTGCCGAGGAAGATGTTCTCGGTGATCGAGAGCTCCGGGATGAGCGCCAGTTCCTGGTGAATGATGACGATGCCCTGCTGCTCACTGGACTTGATGTCCTTGAAGCGCATCTCTTCGCCGTTGTAGACGATGTCTCCGCTGTAGGTCCCGTACGGGTACACACCCGAGAGAACCTTCATCAGAGTTGATTTGCCTGCACCGTTCTCGCCGCAGATCGCGTGGATCTCGTCGGCCTTCACGGTGAGGGAGACATCTTCGAGAGCCTTCACACCAGGGAACTCCTTGGTGATCGCGCGCATCTCCAAGATGACTGCGTTCGACGACATCGTCGCTCCTTCGGGTTTATAGCTTTACAGCGAACTATCTGCCTAAGTAGTAAACGCTACGTTCAACCTTGGCGTCAAATAGTGAACACAACGACCTGATAACGACTTGACGGGCTTCGGCCGGGGTGGACCTCAGTCGTGCCCTGCGAGCGAGCTCTGGATGACCAGGGCCGCGGCTCCCAGGGACTCCGCACGGTCGCCGAGGGACGACATGCGCAACGTCGTCGTCTCGCCGATCGCGGGGAGGGCGTTCTGCAGGATCCCGTGCTGGATGGGGTCGAGCAGGGCATCGCCGAGACCGGCGAGCGGGCCGCCGATCAGCACGATCTCGGGGTTGATGATGTTGGCGATGTTCGCGATGGCCTGGCCGATCGCCGACCCCGCGTCGCCGACGATCCTGAGGGTCGCCGGGTCGCGCGCCAGACCGTGCCTGACGATGTCGGCCGTGCCGATCGGCTTCTCTGCTCCACGACTCAGGGACTCGATCATCACTGTCGTCGACGCGACCGTCTCGAGGCATCCGCGGTTGCCGCAGCGGCAGATGATGCCGTGCTCGGCGACGGGCGTGTGGCCCAGCTCGCCGGTGATCCCGAGGTACCCGTAGTACGGCTGGCCGTTGAGGATCAGGCCCGCGCCGATGCCGGAGCCGATCTTCACGAACATGAGGTTGCGCACCCCGCGGTTCTCGCCCCAGGTCACCTCGCCGAGCGCGCCGAGATTGGCGTCGTTGTCCACCATGACGGGGAAGCGGAAGGCATCTTCGAGCTCGCGGAGGTTCACTCCGACCCACTCGGGCAGGATCGCGCCCTGCAGCACGGTTCCGGTGCGGCGGTCGATGGGGCCGGGGATGCCGACGCCCACAGCGAGCACGGACTGCCGCTCGAAACCGCCCGCCTCGAGCATCCGGTCGAGCAGCTCGGAGGCCGCCGTCAGGCTCTCGCTGACGTCGTAGCCGAGCGGGAGCACGATGGACTCCTCGGCCAGCACGTCGTAGCCGAGTGTGGCGAGCACGATGCGCACGTGCCGCCGGCCGAAGTCGACGCCGACGGCGATGTCGCCGGTGTCGGTCAGCCGCACGAGGAGGGCGCGCCGCCCTGAGCTGTTGACCGGGCTGGTGGCGACGACGCCTTTGGCCGCCATGTCTCGCACGATGTTCGAGACGGTGGCGGTCGAGAGTCCCGTTCCGCGCGCCAGCTCCGCCTGGGTCGATGGGCCGTTCGCCAGGAGGAACTCGAAAAGCCGTTCCTGGTTCAAGTGCCTCAGCGCGCCTTGCGACCCGGGGTTGCGTGCGCCACGGACGAGCGGACCCGAAGTGGCGGTCATGCGATAAGGGTGCAATATCCGTGGGTTGTAGTCAAGTTGTGAACGCATCCGTCGACCCCCGAGCGAGGTCCACGACCAGCCGGGGTTGCTTCGCCCGTCCACCTCCCTCGCGCGGGCGCGCACACAGGAGCAGGATGGGCGGATGACCGTCGACGACCGCACGCTCGTCATCGTGGGAGCCCCCTCCAGCGCGGGGAGCTACGCCCCGGGGCAGGAGCTCGCCCCCGCGGTCCTGCGGGAGCACGGGCTGGTCGATCGCCTGCGTTCGCGCGGGATCACGGTGACCGACGCCGGTGACGGGCCGGTGCAGATCTGGAGTCCTGACGACGAGCATCCGCTCGCTCAGAACCTCGGCGACGTCGTGACCTCGGTCACGGCCGTCGCCGAGAAGGTCGGAGCCGCGCTCGACGACGGAGCGGATGTGCTCCTGCTCGGCGGCAGCTGCCTCGTCGCGCTCGGTGCGATGAGCGCGCTGGTCCCCCGCGCTCCGGATGCCTCGCTGCTCTACATCGATCGCCACTCCGATCTCAACACCCCGCAGACCACGACGGACGGAGCACTGGACTGGATGGGGCTCGCCCACCTGCTCGACGTGCCCGGCGCCCTCCCCGAGCTGCGGGATGCGCTGGGTCCCGCTCCGCTGCTGACCCCGGAGCACGTGCACCTGCTCGGTGTGGTGCCGTCCGCATCCACTCCGGGCGAGCGCCGCATCCGGGACGCGCTGGGGCTGCAGATGACCGTCAGCGACGACCTCGCCCACGATCCGCGGGCGGCAGCGGCCCGTGCCCTCGAGGCGCTCGGTCCAGGGCCGATCGTCGCGCATGTCGACGTCGACGTGCTCGACTTCACGGATGCGCCACTCGCCGAGGACACGGGCGGGCGCAACACGGGCCCCACCCTCGCGGCGCTCACCGAGGCGCTCGCGATGATCTGCCGGGACCCGCGGTTCCGCATCCTGTCGATCGGCGAGTTCAACCCGACCCGAGCCGTCGGAGCACCGGAGGTGATCGACCGCCTGGTCGACGGAATCGCTCACGCGCTCTGAGAGGATGGCCTCATGCCCATCCTGAACAAGGACATGCAGGTGTGCATGTCGCTCGCGGCCCGGCCCAGCAACATCGGCACCCGCTTCCACAACTTCCTGTACGACGAACTCGGTCTGAACTTCATCTACAAGGCGTTCACGACCACCGACCTCGAGGGCGCCGTGCGGGGCATCCGCGCGCTCGGGATCCGCGGATGCTCGGTGTCGATGCCGTTCAAAGAGGCGATCATCCCGCTCGTCGACGTGTTGGAGCCGTCGGCGCTCGCCATCGAGTCCGTCAACACGGTCGTCAACGACAACGGCGTGCTCACGGCGTCGAACACCGACTACGAGGCCGTCGAGCTGTTGCTCGATGAGCGACGCCTCGACGTGACGCAGAGCGTGCTGCTGCGCGGGTCGGGCGGCATGGCGAAGGCGGTCGTCGCGGCGTTCCGCGGCGTCGGGTTCGAGAACGTGACCATCGTCGCGCGCAACGAGGAGGCCGGCTCCGCGCTCGCCTCCCGCTACGGCTACGCGTGGGTGGCCGACGAACCGGATGCGCCGTTCGACATCATCGTGAACGTCACGCCCCTCGGGATGCACGGCGACGCGGCCGACGTGCTGTCGTTCTCTCCCGAGCACATCGCGGCGGCATCCACTGTGTTCGACGTGGTGGCGTTCCCGTCGGAGACGCCGTTGATCGCGGCCGGACGTGCGGCGGGCAAGAACCTCATCACCGGCGCCGAGGTGATCGCACTGCAGGCGGCCCGCCAGTTCGAGCGGTACACGGGCGTGGCGCTGACCCCGGAGCAGGTGGCCAGGGCCTCGGAGTTCTCGCGGGCCGAGTGACGCGGCCGGCTGCGGCGTATAGTGTGCCGCAGCACCGCGACCCGGATGCAGCAGGGATGCGGCACAGTCGGAAGGAGCCCGTCATGGGCATCGGAAGCGGAATCTTCGTGTTCGTCGTCGGCGCCATCCTCGCGTTCGCCATCACCGTGCAGCTCGCCTGGATCGATCTGCGGATCGTCGGCTACATCCTGATGGGCGCCGGGCTGATCGTGTTCGTGCTGTCGCTGATCTTCACGCTGCGGCGGCGCAGGACGACCACGACGACACGCACCGGCATCGACCCGTCGACCGGCGCGCGGGTCGAGGAGCGCAGCACCGGCGCCGACGAGCTCTGATCACGCGGCTCGTTCCGACGTGCCGGACGGTCAGGCCGGTCGGACCGCCGCCGCGATGATCGCGTGCAGTCCCTCGCGCAGGTGCACGAGCTCGCTGACCGGGAGTCCCAGCCGGGCGACGATCTGCGGCGGGATCTTCTCCGCCTCGGCGCGCAGGGCGCGGCCGCTGTCGGTGAGCGTCACCTCGAGGGCGCGCTCATCGCTCGTGCTCCGCTTGCGCTCGACGTAGCCGGTCGCCTCGAGCCTCTTCAGGAGCGGCGAGAGCGTGGCCGGCTCCAGCTGCAGCGCCTCGCCGAGGTCGCGGACCGAGCGCGGATCGCGCTCCCACAGCGCGAGCATCACCAAGTACTGCGGATGCGTCAGCGAGAGGGGATCGAGCAGCGGACGGTAGAGCGCGATGACGCTCCGAGCGGCGACGGCGAGGCCGAAGCACACCTGGTTCTCGAGGGCGAGCAGGTCTTCTGACACGGGCGTCATCCTACCGAGGCGGTCGCCGGGCAGATCAGCCTGGTGGCGTCGCGCTGCCCGTCGGGCCGCAGCACCTCGTGCGCGGTCATCGGGTTGCCGCAGATCGGGCACGGCGACGCGGCCGACCGCCGGTCGGGACCTTCCGGGTGGCCCGCGCCGAGCTGTGCGGGGCCCGCGACCCTGATCAGCGACTCGTTCACGCGCGAATACCAGCTCATGAAACGTCCGGCCATCGTCTCCTCAATTCATTAGCCCACTAATCATTAGTGTACACCGCTTTCAACCCTTTTTCGTTGAGGGGCGGCTAACGCATCCACCTCGTCGGTTTTGGCTGCGTTCGCCGCCCTTCGACGAAAGCGGAGCTTGACCTTGACCCGTGGGGGAAGGTTTAGCCTGTGGGAGGAGGACGACATGCAGATCAGTGAACTGGCGGAGCGGGCCGGCGTCACGGTGAAGGCGGTGCGGTACTACGAGAGCCTCGGCCTGGTCGTGCCCGACCGGCTCTCGAACGGCTACCGCGACTACGGCGACGAGCACGTGCGCGCGGTGGCGGAGATCCGCGAACTCGCCGCGGTCGGAATCGCTCCGAGCAAGGCCACTCCCTTCATCGAATGCCTCGGAACCGGTCACATCCACAGCGACGAGTGCCCCGCCTCCCTCGCCGCCTATCGCGACGGGATCGCCGACCTCGACCACGCGATCGCGACCCTCACCGCGCGCCGCGATCTGCTCGCCCGGCGGCTCGACGAGAGCGCGCTCCGCGGCTTCCCGGATGCTCCCCCGACGCCACCCGCCGACTTCACGTCCCTTCCATCCGGCCTCCCCCGCCCGGTCGACGACGGCGCCGCCGATCATCTGCCCGGTATGGCGCTTCCCCCACTGGCGCTGCCGGCGACGGACGGGCGCACCGTCGACCTCTCCCGCCTCGGTGGCCCGGCATCCGGCTCTGCACGCTCGATCGTCTATCTGTACCCGCTCACCGGCCGCCCGGGTGTCGACCTTCCCGACGGCTGGGACGCCATCCCCGGCGCGCGCGGCTGCTCCACCGAGGCCTGCGACTTCCGCGACCACTTCGATGATCTGCGGACGGCCGGTGTCGATGCGGTCTTCGGCCTCTCGAGCCAGAGCCGCGACTACCAGCGCGAACTCGTCGACCGGCTGCAGCTGCCGTTCGCCATGATCTCCGATCCTCAGCACCGCGTCGCGGACGCCCTGCGGCTGCCGACCTTCATCGCCGGCGGCGAGCGCCTCTACAGCCGCCTGACCCTGGTGGTGCGCGACGGCGCGATCGAGCACGCCTTCTACCCGATCTTCCCGCCCAACACGCACGCCCAGCAGGTGCTGACCTGGCTCCGGGAGAACCCGCTCCCCTGACTACCCGCCCACCCCTGGGCGGAGCTCGCCTCCCGTAAGTCATACCCGCGGATGACTCACGGGCGACCCACGGTGGATGCCCCGCCGCCCTCCGCTCGCTTGACTGGAGCAGTCGGCCAGTGAGGGGAGCAAGACCATGACGACGTTCGACCATCATCTACCGATCACGGGCTCGGTAGCGCAGGTCACGCGAGGCCGGGGGGCTCTCGCAACGATCGCGGACAACGCTTATCTGAAGCTGTTCGCGGTGCTCGTCGTCATCGCGGCCGGCGCGGTGGCGCTCGTCTTCGGAATCGCATTCGTGCTCGACCTCGTCGTGCCGGTGCTGTTCGGGAACGAGCTCCACGCGCTGGCCGCACTCTTCCCCCAAACGGTGGGCTAGAGGGGACGGTGGCCTAGCGTCTCGACCCGTCGCTGACAGACCGGATGCCGCAGCGTAGAGTGCCCCGAGGGAGGTGCCTCCATGGCGGACATCATCTACTCGGCGATCATGTCGCTCGACGGCTACACGGCCGACACGACGGGCGGCTTCGACTGGGCCGCGCCCAGCGAAGAGGTCCATGCCTTCGTCAACGACCGTGAGCGCGTGATCGGCACGTACCTCTACGGCCGCAGGATGTACGAGACCATGCGGGTCTGGCAGACCATGCCGACGGGCCCGGACGAGTCGGCCGCGATGAGCGACTACGCCGCCATCTGGAAGGCTGCCGACAAGGTCGTCTACTCGTCGACGCTCAGTGAGGCATCCACACCGCGTACGCGCATCGAGCGTCGTTTCGAACCGGATGCCGTGCGGAGCCTCGCCGCGAGCGCCGATCGCGCCGTCAGCGTCGGGGGTCCGACACTCGCCGTCGAGGCGTTCCGCGCAGGACTCGTCGACGAGGTGCAGCTCTTCGTCGTTCCCGTCTCGGTCGGCGGCGGAACTACCGCACTCCCCCACGACCTGTTCGTGCGGCTCGAGTTGCGCGACGAGCACCGCTTCACCGACGGCACGGTGTACCTCGACTACGGAGTTCTCGAACCCCGCTAGGTCAGCCCGGCGAGGAACGCGGGATTGCTCCAGTCCGGGTCCGTCGGCGGGTGGATGAGTCGCACGTCGCCGCCGACCGCGACCGGCAGTTCCACGGTCAGTCGCTCGAAGTCGAGGCGGGCGTCGCACGACTGGTCCGGCACCTTCCGGCTGAGCGCGGCGAGGGTCACGGCACCGGGACTCCGCTGGACGCGCACGCCGACGGGCACCACACAGCTGCCGTTGCCCGTCACCGCAACGATCTCGGCGACGCGATGATCGGCGGACAACGACACGAGCACCCAGGGCATGCTGAGCAGGCCGGATGCCGTCGTCCCCTCGAGCACGTCGGCCTTCGTCGGCGGGCTCATCGTCTGAACCACTGCGGACGGCGAGGGGGCGAGCGCATCGACGACCGAACCCGTTGCGAGCGGCGCCGAGGACTGCGGCGGGTCGTCGACCGTCGAACCGGTCCGCGCGGAACTGCACGCCGTCAGCGCGACGACCGCGGCCAGCCCCAGCGCCCCCGCTGACATCCGGATCACCCTGCGATTCCACCCCGTCATGCTGCTCACCGTAGACCGGGTGCTCCACTGTGAGCAACGGTCACTTGCCTCACGAGAAGAGTGAGTGTACAGTCACTCACATGGCAACGAACTCCCGCTCCACCCTCTCGACCGCCGAAGCCCGGCGTGAGACCGTGATCGCCAGCGCGATCGAGGTGTTCGGCAGGACCGGGTACCTCGGCACGCCGATCGCGGCAGTGGCGACGCACGCCGACATCTCGACGGCCTACGTCTTCAAGCTGTTCCCCGGCAAGGAGAGCCTGTTCGTCGCCGCGCTCGAGCGGTGCTTCGATCTCATCGAGCAAGCACTCGAAACCGGGGCCGAGGCCGGCACGGACCACACGCCCGACGGCATCCTCGATGCGATGGGCGACGCCTACGCCGACCTGATCGGCGACCGCTCCCTCCTGATGCTGCAGGTGCACGCGCAGTCCGCGGCCGACGTGCCGGAGATCGGCGAGGCGCTGCGGCACGGCCTGGCACGCGTCACCCGCTTCGCGAAGAGCCGTTCGGGCGCATCCGATGACGCAGTGCAGCGCTTCATCGCCTTCGGGCAGCTCTGCCACCTGATCGTCACCACGGGGATCGACGGCGAGACCGCCGACTGGGCGCGCCTCCTGACCGCCGGCATCCGCCACCCCTAGCCGACACCCGGTACCGAGACACCCGCCGGCCCACTCCGAACCCTCCGCTCTCGTCCGCACCAACCCCTCTTCCGCATCTCCATTAGTGATTGACCAGTCACTCACCATCGAAAGGATCCCACCATGACCACCACCGCCCTCGCCCCCACCGGGAGCTCACGGAGCACCCACCGCTGGTGGGCGCTCACCGTGCTCGCCCTCGCCGAGTTCCTCGTGGTACTCGACGCCTCGATCGTCAACATCGCCCTGCCCGCGCTCGGCACGCAGCTCCACCTCGACACCGCAGCGCTCGCCTGGGTGATCACGGCGTACGTGCTGCCATTCGGGGGGCTCCTCCTGCTGGGCGGACGCCTCGCCGACCGCTTCGGGCACCGGCGCGTCTTCCTCATCGGCGTCGCCGGGTTCGTGGCCGCCTCTGCCCTCGCCGGCCTCTCCGCGACAGGCGGGATGCTCCTCGCGGCCCGCGCGGTCCAGGGCGCGTCGGCCGCGTTGCTGGCTCCCGCATCCCTCGCCCTTCTCACTCAGCTCTTCATCTCGGCGGGCGACCGCGCGAAGGCGCTGGGCGTCTGGGGCGCCGTCGCCGGGATCGGGAGCGCGGCCGGCGTGCTGCTCGGCGGCGTGCTCACCGCTGCACTCGGCTGGCAGGCGGTGTTCTTCGTGAACGTGCCCGTCGGCATCGTCGTGCTGGCCGTCATCCCGGCGCTGGTCGGCCGCGACCCCCGGGCCGAAGCCCAGCGCATGGACGTCGCCGGAGCCGTAACGATCACCCTCGGCCTGACGGCGACCGTCGCCGCACTGAGCTCCGCCGGCCAGCTCGGCTGGGCCAGCCCTCTCACCCTCGGGATGGCCGCTGCCGCCCTCGCCCTGCTGGCGGCGTTCGTCATCGTCGAGCGCCGCGCCGAGCATCCCCTGGTGCCGTTCCGCTTCTTCCTCAACCGCGATGCCGCGACCGGCAACCTCGTGATGCTCCTCGCCGGCGGCGCGACCACCGCCTTGTTCTTCGCGCTCTCGGTGTACCTGCAGGAGGTCCTGGGCTACGACGCGCTCACGGCCGGCGTCAGCCAGTTGCCCCTCGCCGGCGCGCTCGTGCTCGTCGCGGGCGTCGTGCCGACGGTCGTCTCCCGGGTGGGACTCCGCTCCACGGTGACCGGCGCGCTGGTCGTCTTCGCCGGCGGCATCCTCTGGCTCGCGGCGGCCGGTCCGGCGGCGACGTTCGTGGGCGGCCTGCTCGGTCCGAGCATCCTGATCGGCGCCGGGCTGGGCGCGGTGTTCATGACAGCGACCCAGCTCGCGGTCGACGGCACGGAGGCAGCCGACTCCGGTCTCGCCAGCGGCCTCGTGAACACGAGTCAGCAGGTCGGCGGAGCGCTCGGCCTCGCGATCCTGGGTTCCATCGCCGCGGCACGGGCCGCCGGCGTCAGCGCGGCAGGAGGGTCAACCGCGGTCGCGCTGTCGTCCGGATTCTCGTGGCTGTTCATCGGTGCTGCGGCACTGGCCGTGATCGGCGCGGGGGTCGCGGTCGTCCTGCGCCGCCGCTGACCGGAGGAGCCCGCAGCGAGGGGTCCCGACACGCCATCCATCGTCCATCGGACGCGGCGTGTCGGGACCCCTCGTTCGAGCGCGACGGAGGGACGGCGTCGCGACGTCTCAGACCAGGTGCACCTGGCGCGTGTTGTGCACATCGACCTTGGCGTCGATGAACGAGTGCACGCTCTCGCCGATGTGGTACTGCGTGTGGGCGAGCCGCGCGGAATGCGTGGCCAGCAGGGCACTGGCCGCAGACCGGCGTGCGCGCACCCGGCGCAGGGAGATGAGCGCACCGACGAGAACGGCGACGACCAGGGCGAGCGCCCCGTACTGGATGGTGGGCATCCACTCGGCGGGGAGGCGAACGCTCTGCACGAACCAGTCCGCGCCCGCGATGGCGAGGAGCATCAGCACGGAGACCGTGATGGTCTTGGCCGCGAGCGCGATGGGCTTCGTGGCGAGCAGCAGACGGGCCTCGCCGAGCTCGCGCTCGTGCTGGCGGCGGCGCTCCTTGGCCCACTGCAGGTCGCGCTCATGGCGGCGGGCGAGCAGGTGGGCGTCGTCGTGGGCGCGGTTGTAGGTGTATGTGGTGTTCACAGACGTGTCCTTCGGGTAGACAGTGTGACTGTTCTCGGGTGAGTGATGCGGGTGCGCCGGAGCGCGCGTGGGCGCAGTCGGGCGCGTCGGCCGCGGTCGGGTGCGGTGGTAGACGCCGGTCGGGTGGCGCCGGGAGATCGGGTGCGCTGTCGGGGCGCTTTCCGATCGGTCGCTCCCAGCGGGGGCGACGGGAGGGCGGTGTTACAGAGAGGGGCGCGCCGAGTCGTTCACCGGGGTGAGCGAGGGCGGCGTGAGTGCGGAGACGGACGAGAGCTGCACGACGGGCGCGATCGACGGCGACGGCGCGGACGGTGCAGCGGCGACCGGGACGGGCGCGACCGGAGCTGCGGCAACCGGAGCTGCGGCGGCCGGAGCCACGGCGACCGGAGCGGGAGCGGGCGCGAGGGAGGAGACGGGCTCGGCGGGGCTGCCCGTCGAGCGGCGGCCTGCGACGGCGGGCGACGACTCGGGCGAGTGCAATCCGATGTCGCGCAGCTTGTCCTCGGTCCAGCCGGCCTGCGTGGCCGAGTGCCAGGCGACCTCGTATTCGAGGATGGCGGCGTCCAGGGCGTTGAGGCGCTGGGCCAGCTCGCGGACCGAGCCGATCCTGGCCTTGATTTCGGACTCGAGCAAGGCGTTGGCGCGCTGGGCTGCCATGTCGGGGTCTACTGAGATTCCATTCGGGTGGTTCACGATACGTCCTTCCGCTTCGGTTCGGCGATCCGGGAGATCCGGGTTGGAGCACCGACGCGATTCTGTGGGGCAAAGGCTGTAACTCGGGTGTGTGACAGTCCCTGAGCATACCTAGAAAGAACGTTCTGTAGGTTGTTTGGAGGACACGAATCTGTCCCCCAAATCGGGCGACACGCAAGAGGGTGTCATTCGGTGCGATCGCCTGTCAGGATGGCCGTCATGAGAGCGGACGAATGGGACGCGCGCTACCGCGAGGCCGCCGCGAAGAACAGCGGCGCCCTGTGGCATTCCGAGCCGTCACCCGACCTCGTCGCGATCGTGTCGGCGCTGGATCCCGCCCGCGCCCTCGACCTCGCGACCGGTGACGGACGCAACGCCCTCTGGCTCGCGGAGCGCGGCTGGGTGGTGACCGGAGTGGACTCCTCCGCTGCGGGTCTCGCCATCGCCGCCGACCGGGCCGCAGCGTCGGAGCTCGAGATCGAGTGGGTCGTCGGCGACGCACTCGACTGGATTCCGGCCGAGCTGTTCGACCTCGTCACGATCACCTACCTCCAGTTGCCCGAGCCCGACCTCGCCGCCGTCATCGGTCGGGTGGCAGGGTGGCTCGTGCCCGGCGGGCGGATGCTCGTCATCGGCCATGACCGCTCGAACCTCGGCACCGGCGCGCCCGGTCCACGGGACCCTGCGGTGCTGCACACCGCAGAACAGCTCGAGCGGGCGGCGCGCGCGGCCGGTCTCACGGTGCTGGAGTCGCGGACCGTCGAACGGCACGCCGCCGAGCTCGCGCATCCGGGCGAACCGGACGCATCCGGGCCCGCGATCGACACACTGCTCCTGGCGGTGTCGGATATCGACTCCGAGGCGGACGCCGAGCCGGACCCCGGGGCAGGCTCCGAGCCGGGCTCCGGCGACCACTGACCGGCGTGGCTACGCGACGATGGCCGGGATCGAGTCGATGAGAAGCCGCGTGTACGGATGCTCCGGATGCCGCAGGATGTCGTCCGTCACCCCGCGCTCGACGATGCGGCCCTGACGCATCACCACCACCCGTTCGCAGACGCGGCGCACCACAGCCAGGTCGTGACTGATGAACAGCACCGTGAGGCTGCGGGCACGCCGGATCTCCGAGACCACGTCGAGCACCTGCGCTTGAACGGAGACGTCGAGCGCGCTCGTCGCCTCGTCCATCACCAGCACGCGCGGCTCGATGGCGAGCGCGCGAGCGATCGCCACCCGCTGACGCTGGCCGCCCGAGAGCGTGCGCGGATGCGCCTGCGCGTGCTCCTCGCTCAGCCCCACCTGGTCGAGCAGCCCCAGAGCGCGTGCCCGCGCTTCACCGGAGGTCAACGGCGCGTGCAGCCGCAGGGCGTCTTCGATCGCTCGTCCCGCCGGGATGCGCGGGTCGAGCGACAGGTACGGGTCCTGGAAGACCATCTGCACACTGCGGGCATGGGCGAGCCGCTCGGCGCGACCGCGCGGCCGTGTGGCGCGCTCGATGCCGTCGATGCGGATCTCCCCGCCATCCGGATGCTCGAGCCCGACGATCATCCGAGCGAGCGTCGACTTGCCCGACCCGGACTCGCCGACCACGCCGAGCGCCTCCCCCGCATGGACAGTGATCGACGTGTCCTGGACGGCCGGCACCGGCGCCTTGCCCCGCGGGTGGTAGGTCTTCGACAGCGACCGCGCCTCGAGCATCGGCGCGGGCGCGTCGGAGGGCACGAGGCGGGCCGGGTCCGCATCCGGGATCGCGGCGCGCTCGTCGCCGGGCCCCTGTTGTGTGAGGTCGAGGGTGGGAGTCGCGGCGACCAGGAGCCGCGTGTACTCCGCGCGCGGCTGCCGGAACACCTGGCGCGCCGGCCCCTCCTCCACGATCCGGCCCTTGCGCATGACGTAGACGCGATCGCAGATGGATGCCGCCAGCGTGAGGTCGTGAGTGATGAAGAGCATGCCCATCCCGCGCCGCGCCCGCTGCTCGGTGAGGACCGCGATGATCTCCGCCTGGGTCGTCACGTCGAGCGCAGTCGTGGGCTCGTCGCACACCAGCAGCTGCGGGGAGCCGGCGAGGGCCCCCGCGATCATGACCCGCTGCAGCATCCCGCCCGAGAACTCGTGCGGGTACTGACGCAGGTGCTCCTCGGGCCGCGGCAGTCGCACGGCGTGCAGCAGCTCGATCGCCCGGGCGCGTGCAGCGGATGCCGACCAGCCCTCGCCGAGGCGGAGAGCCTCGGTCAGGTGGTCACCGAGCGTGCGCATGGGGTTGATGCCGGCGCGCGGATCCTGGAAGATCATGGCTGCTCGCGAGCGGCGCAGGCGCAGCAGCTCGCGCCTGGACGCGCCGATGACCTCGGTGCCCTCCAGCCGGAGGGCACCGGTCACCGTGGCCCCGGTGGGCAGCAGACCGAGCACGGCTCGGGCGGTCAGCGACTTGCCCGAGCCCGACTCGCCCACGAGGCCGACGGTCTCGCCGTCGCCGACGTGGAGCGAGACGTCGTGCAGGAGCCGCGCGCCGGTCGGGAGATCGAGCGTGAGCTGCGAGATGTCGAGGAGTGTCATGCGGCGGATGCGCCTCCGATCCGGTCCGAGAGCTCTTCGCCGACGATGTTCACCGCGACGACGACGATCACCACGGCCACCGCAGGAACGATCGCGGGCAGGAAGTGGCCGCCGACGATTCCGGCCTGCGCCTCGTTGATCATCGCGCCCCAATCGGCGGTCGGAGCCTGCACCCCCAGGCCGAGGAATGAGAGGCCGGCGAGCTCGGCGAGCACGTAGCCGAAGTTCAGCGTCGACTGCGCACCCACGATCGGAGCGACGTTCGGCAGCACCCGGCGCAGCGCGATCCAGCCGCCGGAGAAGCCCTGCACCCGGTATGCCGCCACGTAGGGCCGGCTGCGTTCGGCGAGGACCAGCGACCGGGTGAGCCGGGCGACGAACGGGGCATACGCGATGCTCATCGCGATGACGGGTGCGACCAGTCCCTTGCCGAACAACGCGACCGCCATGATGGCGATGAGCAGCGACGGGAACGCGAAGAGCACGTCGAACACGCGACCGAGCACGGCATCGATCCACCCTCCGCGCCACGCCGCGAAGAGGCCGAGCAGGATGCCGACCGCGGTGGAGGCGATCACGACGATGAACGGGCCGATCAAGGCGGTGCGCGCGCCGAAGATCAGCCGGCTCAGCGTGTCCCGGCCGAGCGCGTCCGCCCCCAGCCAGTGCGCGGTGCTCGGCGACGCGTAGATCGCCGTGAAGTCGATGTGATCGGGGTCGTACGGCGCGATCAGCGGGGCGAAGACCGCGGCCAGCGTGATCACGGCGAGCACGACGAGACTGATGGTCCAGCTGATCGCCGGCCGTCGCGTTCGGGATGCCCGCAGCACCTTCACGGCCATGGTGGGAGTCGTCATCGGGCACCTGCTCCTGCCGCCGAGCGCGGATCGATCACGGGTTCGAGGATGTCGACGATCGCGTTGACCACGACGAAGGCTGTCACGACGAGCAGCACGATCGCCTGCACCACGGGGAAGTCGAGCCGGTCGACCGACTGCACGAGCAGCGAGCCGATCCCGGCCAGCCCGAAGGCCGACTCGACGATCGTGCTGGCCACCAGCAGCCCGGCGACGAGCACGCCGCTCACCGTCACGATCGGCCCGATCGCGTTGCGCAGCACGTGGCGGCGGATGACGGTGGCCCGCGTCAGCCCCCTGCTCGTGGCCACCTCGACGTGCTCGCGTGCGAGCTGGTCGACCATCGACGTGCGGGTCACCTTGCCGACGAGCACGATGAACACGATGGCGAGCGCGATCGACGGCAGGACGAGGTGGTAGATCGTGTCGACGAATCCGTCACCGGAACCGAACGACGGGAACCAGCCGAGCTGCACGGCGAAGACCGAGATGAGCACGATCGATCCCACGAACGACGGGATCGCGGCGAGCACGGTGAGCCCGACCAGCACGGCGCGGTCGAGCATCCGGCCCTTGTTGAGCGCCGCGACGACGCCCGCCGCGAGCCCGACCACCGTGATGATCAGCCCGGCGATGAGAACGAGCCCGAAGGTGACCGGCAGGCGCTCACCGACAACCGTCGCGACGTCCTGCCGGTACTGCAGGGAGCGGCCGAAGTCGCCGTGCAGGATGCCCCCGACCCAGTTCACGTACTGCTGCCAGGGCGGCAGGTCGAGGCCGTACTGCGCCGTGAGATCGGCGACCGCCTGCGGGCTCGGCTTGCGCCCCCGGAGCAGGAAGCTGATCGGGTCGCCCGGCACCAGGAACCGCGAGAAGAAGACCAGGAGCGAGGCGAGGAACAGGGTCAGCAGGAGCGAGCCGAGCTTGCCGAGCACGCGGCGGGCGACGCTCACTGCGCCGCCGCTTCGGCGCGGCCGGCCGGCCTAACGGGCGCCAATGGTGGCCGCCCACGGGTAGTAGAGGAACGCGACCGACGGCTGCACGCCGGTGATGCGCTTTCCGAGGTAGACCGAGGTCGGCGACTCGAACAGCGGCAGCCACGGGAGCTGATCGTTGGCGATGCGCTGGGCCTCGGCCGACTTCTCCGAGCGCGCAGCGGGGTCGTCGATTCCCAGAGCATCGGACACGACGGCGTCGAACGAGGGATCGGACCAGTTGCCGTAGTTGCTGAAGTCCCCGGTGCGGAGCACGGAGTACATCTCCAGCGGATCCGGCGATGACAGATACCAGGAGGTGTAGAAGAGATCGGCGCCCGCCCGCGCGGCCGGGTCGCTGAAGAGGGTCGTGTACGCGTTCGGTGTGACGGTCTCGATCTTCGCCTTCAGGCCGATCGACTGCGCCGCCGCTGCCGTCGCCTGTGCCACGACACTGAAGTCGGTGCCGATCGGCGCCGTCCTGATGACGATCTGCTTGCCGGTCGCCCCGGCCTTCTCGACGAGGGCTTTGGCCGCCTTCACGTCGTACGGGTAGGCGTGCAGCCCGGTGAACGCCGTGGCGAGGGCATCCTTGCTCGCGCCCTCCCACACCGACTTCGTCGTGAGGGCGTCGGTCACCGTGCCGTAGCCCTTGACGGCGGCGTCGACGATCCCCTGACGGTCGAGCGCCATCATCAGCGCCTTGCGCACGTTCACGTCACCGAGCGGTCCCTTGAGATTGCTGACGACGAGGCTGTTCACCGCGGTGTTGAGCCCGAAGTACAGCTTGCCGCCCGACGAGGAGCCGGAGAGCTTGTCCACGGCGTCCATCGGGATCATCCAGCTGCCGTCGACCTCGCCGGAGGTGAGCGCGTTCGTGCGCGATGTGGAGTCGTTCATGAAGAGGAAGGTGACCTTGCCCGCCTTCGCCTTCAATGTCGAGTCCCAGTAGCCCGGGTAGCGCGTGAGGGTGATGCTCTCCCCCGACTTCCACGAGGTGAACTCGAAGGGACCGGTGCAATTGACCCCGCCGGTCGAGTTGCCGTAGTCGGCCCCCGCCTTCGCGAGGGTCGCCGCCGACTCCACGACGCCGGCCGAACCGCCCATCGCCAGGTTGAACTGCGAGTCCGGCCTCGTCGTCGTGACGGTGACCTCGCGCGGGCCCGTCTGAGTGATCGACGAAACGTTCTGGTACACCGAGAACCACGCCGAGCCCACGGCCGGGTCGAGGTGACGACGCATCGAGGCCACGGCGTCGGCCGCCGTGAGCGGCGTCCCGTCGTGGAAGGTCACTCCGTCACGGATCTCGTAGACCCATTTCAGCGGCGTCGGATGGCTGAAGGATGTGGCGAGGCTCGGCGAGAGGGTCCAGTCCGGATTGAGCCGCAGCAGCGACTCGCACACATTGGCGAGCACCTGGTTGTCCGGGTAGTCGAAGGCGTGCGCGTAGTCCAGCGTGAACGGCTCCGCGTAGATCGCCCAGGTGAACGACGGGATGTCGCCCGACGGCGCCGCGGTCTTCGAGGTGAGCGTGAAGCTCGGGTGGTCGCCGCTGCTGCCGCCCGAGGACCCCTGGGGCGAGCAGGCGGCGAGCAGCAGTGCGGCGGTCAGCGCGCCGGCGACGGCTGCCGCTCTGCGCCGGTTCGAGGGGGATGTCGTCATGGCGCGCTCCTTGGGGTTCGGGGGGGGCTGGGGTCTGTCGGATGGTCGGGGCTGGTCAGCCCTCACGCGTGTAGACGGGCTCGCCCTCCACCCACGTCGAGACCACTTCGGACAGGTGGATGTCTTCGACCGGCCCGGCGAAGGGGTCGGGATCGAGCACGACGAGGTTGGCCAGGTAGCCGGGCGCGATCGAGCCGGTGTCGTGATCCCGGTGGTTCACATAGGCGGAGCCCGAGGTGTATGCGGCGAGCGCCGCGGCGAGGGGGATGCGCTGGTGCGCACCCCCCAGCGGCGCGTCGTCGCTACCGGGAGAGACACGGTTGACGGCTATGTGGATCGCCTCGACCGGGTCGGCGCTGGAGACGGGCCAGTCGCTGCCGGCCGCCAGTCGTGTGCCGTGACGCTCGAGATCGCCGAACGGGTACTGGCGGCTCGCCGCGCTCTCCTGCAGGAACGGCAGGGTCAGCTGATCGAGCTGCGGCTCGTGACAGGCCCAGAGTGCCTGCAGGTTGGCGATCGCCTCCAGCTCCGCGAAGCGCGGCACGTCCTCCTCGGCCACGACCTGCAGATGGGCGAGATGGTGGCGCCCGTCCGTCGCCCCGTTCGCCGCCCTGGCCGCCGCGACCGCGTCGAGCGCCTCCTGCACGGCCCGGTCGCCGAGCGCATGGAAGTGCACCTGGAAGCCCTCACGGTCGAGCGCCGTGACGTAGTCGCGCAGCAGCACGGGGTCGATGAACGAGAGACCCCGGTTGGCGGTGTCGTGCCCGTGGGCATCCCGATACGGGGCCTTCATGGCAGCGGTGGCGTTCTCGGCCACGCCGTCGACCATGATCTTCACGGTTCCCACGTGGAAGCGGTCGGATCCGAGGGCGGCGACCTGATCGCGCCGCTCGATCATCGAGGCCACCTGCTCATCACCCTCGGAGCGTGACCACCACTGCGCTCCGACCACGTGCGCGACGAGGGTCCCCTCCTCGACAGCCCTGCGGTACGCGCCCAGATTCTCGCTGAGCCCGGCGGCCGTGCCGATGAGGGCGTCCTGCCATCCGGTGATCCCGAGCCGGAGGAGCTCGCTCTGCGCGCGGAGCAGGCCCGCATAGCTCAGCTCGTCGTCGTTCTCGGGGCGCACGGACGCGAACAGGTCGGCCGCGCCCTCGTGGAACGTTCCCGCGGGTGAGCCGTCGGGCTCGCGCTCGATGCGGCCGTCTGCCGGGTCGGGCGTCGAGGCGTCGATGCCGGCCATCCGGATGGCGGCCGAGCTCGCCCACACGCTGTGGTGGTCCCGGCTGCTCAGCAGAACGGCGCGGTCGCCAACGGACTCGTCGAGGGCCTGCCGTGTCGGCGCCCCGCCCGCGAAGTGATCCATCGACCAGCCCCCGCCGAGGATCCAGCCATCCGGATGCTCGACCGCGTACTCCGCGATCCGGCGCAGCGCGTCCGCGGCATCCGTCGCGTCGGTGAGATTGCACTGGAGCAGCTCGATGCCGCCGCCCACCGGATGGATATGCGCGTCCTGGAATCCCGGGGCGACAAGCGCGCCCGCGAGGTCGACGACGGTCGTGTCGTCCCCGATCACGGCGGCGGCCTCGTCGCTCGGCACGATGGAGTCGATCCTGCCCGCACGCACGATGACGGCGAACCCGTCGAGCGGATGGCCGGAGCCGGTGAAGATCGCACCGCCGGTGAAGACCGTATCGGCTGTTGTCACGTGGAGACCTCGGTTCGTCGAAGCTGCGCCACCGCTCGTCGTCGAGGCGGATTGATGGGATGCTAATCGCGTGTCACGGGTGTTGTCAACGCTGTTGACTGCATTCGTCCATCGCCTAGAGTTGTCGCAGATCGAGCGGGCCGACCGGCGGCGACGCCCGAGCAGGGACGCGAGGGGAACATGGCCGAAGCGCGAGGCCCCGATGGAGCGGAGCGGCCCCGGCTGAGCCGGGAGGTCATCATCCGGGCTGGGCTGGAGCTCGGCTCCCGGCACGACACGGCTGCCGTCTCGGTGCGCAACATCGGCGCAGCGCTCGGCGTCGACCCGACTGCGATCTACCGGTACTTCCCGAGCAAGCAGGCACTCATGGAGGCACTGCTCGACGACGTGCTGGTGCGGGTCATCGAGCGCATCGATCTGAGCGCGGACTGGCGACAGCGCCTCACCTCCCTCGCGGTCGGCACCCTCGAGGCGTTCGTCGCCGTGCCATCGATCGCCCTCGAGGCGACGGTGCTCACGACCAACGGTCCGGGTGAGACCGACACGATCGAATGCATCCTCGGCGCGTTCGCCGAGGCCGGGCTCGCGGGCGAGTCACTCGTGCAGCACTACGCGTTCTACGCCTCGTACGTGTTGTCCGAAGCGGCAGGCATCGCGCGAGGCCGGGGCGATCACGCCGATCCGGACGCGGACACCTCAGCCGGTGCCTCATCGTCCGGCAGTTCGAGCCCGTGGTTCGAGGGCCCGCTGCTGGTCGACCCGACGAAGCAGCCGCACCTCGCCTCGGTGGCCGGCGAACTGGGTGCGCTGCAGGATCACGACATCTTCCGCTTCGGCGTCGACGCGATCATCGCCTCGGCGGAGCGGGCGGCAGCGGCGGGCTGACCGGGACGCACCCGTTCGACGTCAGCTGCGCGAGCCGCGGTGTACGTCACGGTGCCGTGGGTGAGGCGGTCTCCATTCCCGCGATAGTACAGGGAGCGCTGTATTGAAGAAACGCGGTGCCGCTGTGCCGCCGTGCCGCCGGCAGCTCCTACGGCGTGACGGCCGTCAGGTCGTCGACACTCAGCGAGAGCGGCGCGTTGGCGACTCCGCCCGACAGGTAGCCCGTGATCCCGAGCCCGCCCGGTCCCTGCAATTCGGGTGTCGCATCCGAGATGGAACGCTGCCACGTCGTCGGCTCCGCTGTGCCGGTCAGCCAGGCGCGCGATTCGATCAGCGTGGGGTTCGTGCCGGTGATCTTCAGCCTGATGGAGAGCTTCGCGCCCGCCGCGTAGGTTCCCGGGATGGCGACCCCGTTCTGCACGATCACCTCTGCGCCTCCCGTCGAGTTCACGCGCACGATGTACATCGAGAGCTTGCCCGCCGACGAGATGACGACCTTCGACTGGTACGCGCCCGCCGTGGCGATGCGCCTGCCCGAGATCGACAGGTAGACGCTTCCGGACGACGGCAGCTTGTCGAGTGCGACAGTGAACCGCAGATCCGTCGCCGCAGACGCGACCGAGGCGAGATAGGTCGTTCCACCCGACGCCGTCGGCAACTGCATGGTGCCGACGCCGCCGGCGACGGCGTATCTGGTCGCGCTCCCCGTGAAGGTCCAGGCGCCGCCCGTCGGAGCCGTACCCCAGCCGTTGCTCACGACGCGCTCGAAGGGGTCGCTCGCGAGTGCGCCGGGTTGCTGCGGAGCGGTGACCGTCACCGTCCTGGTCGTCGTGCCGGATGCTCCCCCGTTGTCGGTCACGGTCAGCCGCGCCGTGTATGTGCCCGCAGCGGAATATACGTGTGAAGCGGTGATGCCGCTGCCGGTCGAGCCGTCACCGAAGTCCCAGGCGTACGAGGCCACGGTGCCGTCGGGGTCGGCCGACGCCATGCCGTCGAACGAGCAGCTCAGATCGGTGCAGTTCGACGTGAAGCTCGCGGTCGGCGGCACGTTGCCACCCCCTGCGCCGAGGGTGAAGGAGTCCGTGAAGGCCGCGCCCGCGACCCGTGCGAAGGAAGCGGTGAGCTCCGTCGCGGACGCCGTCACGTCGAGAGAGCCGTAGACCGGAGCCGCGCTCACGCCTCGCGTTGCGCCGAAGTAGCCCGCCTCGGAGTCGGCCGGGTTGATGTCGTAGTTGCCGTTGCCTCCCGTTCCAACCGTTGCGAAGACCGTGCCGGCGCCCTTCGTCATGAGGGTGTCGGAGTCGGCCACGCAGGCTGCGGTGAAGGTCCCGGGGACGATCGCCGGGCATCCGGCACCCGTCGCCAGTTGCTTCGTGCGCTGGTACAGGTGCTCGTGACCGCTGAGAACGAGGTCGACCTTTTTACTGACGAGGAGGTTGAGCAGGTCGGCGCCGGGGTCGCAGGTGTACTGGCCCATCGACAGGCAGGGCTTGTGCATACCGACGACGACCCACGGGATGCTCGCGCTGCGTGCCCCGTCGATCGCAGCCGCCGTCCAGTTGTAGCGGGACGTGCCCGCAGCGTAACTCCAGGTGCCGTCGGCGAACGGGAGTGCCGGGGAGATCATCACGAACCGCACGAGCGGAGCGCCCTGGGGCACGTCGACGTAGTACTGCCTCCCGTAGGTCCCGACCGCGCCGGGCAACTGGTTCGGAAGGCAGGCCGAGAAGTCGTTGATGTTGCCGTTCTGACCGTTGCTCTCATGGTTGCCGGAGACGAGCTCGAAGGGGAAGCCGGCCCCGACGTTCTGCGTGACCAGGTCGCACCACGACTGCTCCTGACCGGTCGGCGTGTACGACAGATCGCCGAGTGCGAGGGCGAGGTCGGGATGCGCGGAGCCGATGCCCGCGAAGACGGCCTGCGCCGAGGCGGCCGTGCCGAAGTCGCCGGCCGCCATGAAGCGCACGGTCGACGCATTGGGCGCTATCCCGGCTGCTCCCGGTACGGCCATGGCGGCCACGACGAGGGCGGCAGAGGCGGCGAGTGCCACGGGGATTCGGAGGGCGCGCATCCGATCGCTCCTTAACGGCTCGCGATCACGTTCTACTGTCACAGGGCTTCGATGTCCTGTCAGAGGCAGTAGCCCGGCGTGCGGGCCCTGGCCTCAGGCTAGCCCTCGAAAACCGTTCAGGAAAGGTGAACTGAGCATTCCTCACACAGTTTCGGGTCGGCGTCGTCGACCCGGGAGAGTGCTCAGCGGCTGGTCCCGTACTCCTCCAGCACTTCCACGCTTCCGCCGAACGCGAGGTTCGGACTCCTCGTGGCGACCTCGACGGCGGCATCCATCGATTCGAACTCCACCATCGACGCACCCCGCACGTCACCGCTGTACTCGCTGACGCCGCTCGATGTCACGAGCTTTCCACCCGCGACGCGGATCCCGTAGTCCTCCTGCAGCGCGATGTTCCACGCGCGCCATGCTTCCCTGTTCTGCGCGACCCGATCGGCCGGCACGGGGTCGGGGCCGGCCCGGTAGATGAAGATGAACGATGCCATGCGGCCCATCCTCCCAGTCGCGAGGTTGCGTCCGGTCTGCAATCGCGGCCGGAAACAGGGAAAGGCCCCCGGATCACCGGGGGCCTTTCACGTTCGTGCGCGAGGGGGGACTTGAACCCCCACGCCCTTTCGAGCACTGGCACCTGAAGCCAGCGCGTCTGCCAATTCCGCCACTCGCGCGAACTAGGAGAGATTATCACGACAGCGCGCGCATTCTGAATTCGGGCCGCTGCCGCCCGCTCAGGGCATGCCGGCACGCGCAGCACCGGGGTACTGCACAGGTCATTCCCGGGATGGATCTTCGCACAATAGAGAGGAGCGCTTGGGCGGCTTCTCACCGGGGCCGACTAACATGCTCATAGTCGACGAGCCGGAGCGGGAGACCTGTGGGCATTCTGGACAACTTCGAGAGAGGTCTCGAACGTGCTGTCAATGGTGCGTTCGCCAAGACCTTTCGATCGGGGCTGCAACCGGTCGAGCTGACGAGTGCGCTCCGGCGCGAACTCGACACGAAGGCCGCGGTGGTCACGCGCGACCGCATCCTGGCACCCAATCGTTTCGTGCTCACCATGTCGCCGAGCGACTACAAGCGGATGCACGGCATGGGCGCCGCGCTCACCGACGAGCTCGTCTCGTTCGTGCAGCAGCACGCCACCAGCCAGCACTACCAGTTCGCGGGCGGCATCTCCATCGACCTCGTCGAAGACGCCTCCGTGTCCGAGGGGATGCTGCAGGTCGATTCCGAGAACGTGAAGGGCGCCGTCGCCTGGACCCCGGTGCTCGAGATCAACGGCAAGCGCTACCCGCTGAGCCGTTCCACCACCGTGATCGGCCGCGGCAGCGACGCCGATATCACCGTCGACGACACGGGCATCAGCCGCAAGCACGTGCAGATCATCTGGGACGGCCAGCGGGCGCAGGTGCAAGACCTCGGCTCGACGAACGGCTCGCAGCTCAACGGCCAGCCCGTGCGCAAAGCCATCCTCGAGCCCGAGTCGGTGATCAGCATCGGCCGCACGCGCATCGTGTTCCGCGTGCTGCCCGAGGCCGCACCGCCGTCGCCGCCGCGCAACTTCGTCGACGACGCCACGCGTCGCCACGACGTCGGCGGCTTCTGGAGCGAGTCGTGAACCCGAGCGAGCTCACGCTGCTCGTTCTGCGATTCGGGTTCCTCCTCCTGCTCTGGGCGTTCGTCTTCGGCATCGTCTACGCCCTGCGTACCGACCTGTTCGGACAGCGGGTGCGCAAGCTGCCCGAGCCCCAGGCCGCCGCGGCCCCGTCGCCGTTCCCCGCCGCCCCCACCTCCGGTGCGACCGCCCCCACGATGCAGCCGCCGCCCGTGTCCACCCTGCCGTCCGGCGCGAACACCGCGAGCGGCCGGCCGAAGGCGACTCTCGTCTCCGCGACGCGGCTGGTCATCACCTCGGGTCCCCGTCAGGGAACCGAGCTCGCACTCGGCCGTGAGCCGATCACGATCGGGCGCTCGAGCGAGTCCGGCCTCGTGATCCGCGACGACTACACCTCCACCCACCACGCGCGTCTCCTGCTCTGGAACGACGAGTGGATGATCCAAGACCTCGACTCCACCAACGGCACCTTCCTCGACGGCAAGCGCGTCAGTGTCCCGACTCAGATCCCTCTCGACACCCCGATCAAGATCGGAACGACCACCTTCGAGCTGCGACGGTAGCCGTGGCAGCTCCGAACAGGGCAGCGGCCGTCTCGCACGTCGGCAAGATCCGCTCCAACAACCAGGACTCCGGCTACGCCGGGCACGACCTGTTCGTCGTCGCCGACGGGATGGGCGGCCACGCGGGAGGCGACGTCGCGTCCGCCATCGCCGTCAACCGCATCCGCGAGGCCGACCGCGAGTACCAGACCGCGTCGGAAGCCGAGTTCGCCCTCCAGTCCGCACTGATCGCCGCCAACTCGTTGCTGGCCGAGACCGTGTTCGAGCATCCAGAGCTCACGGGCATGGGCACGACGGTCAGCGCCCTCATCCGGGTCGGCGACCAGATCGCGCTCGCGCACATCGGCGACTCGCGCATCTACCTGTTCCGCGACGGCGAGCTGAAGCAGGTCTCCATCGACCACACCTTCGTGCAGCGGCTCGTCGACAGCGGCCGCATCACCGAAGAAGAGGCGATGGTGCATCCGCGCCGTTCGGTGCTGATGCGCGTGCTCGGCGACGTCGACGCGTCCCCCGAGATCGACACCTGGATCCTCGACACCCAGCCAGGCGACCGCTGGCTCATTTGCTCCGACGGCCTGAGCGGCGTGGTCAAGAACGACGACCTCAAAGCCGCGCTCGCCTCCCGCGACGCTCCCCGCCAGGTCGCGGAGAAGCTGGTCCGCCAGAGCCTCGACGCGGGCGCTCCCGACAACGTGACGGTCGTGCTCCTCGACATCGCGGATGTCGCGCCCGGCGATGTCATGAAAGACCCGGTGACCGTCGGGTCGGCATCCGCACCGCTGTCGTTCGGAGGCGACCAGAAGCCGACCTCGCGCACCACGCGCCTCCCGACGCTGCGGCTGCACCCGATCCGGCCGGCGACGGGCCCGACCCACTTCGAGCCGCAGTCCGAGGACTACCTCGATGAGCTGATCGAAGAGGACCAGCGACGCGTCCGCCGCCGCAAGATCACCTGGCTCGTCGGGGTCATCGTTCTCGTGGTGGCCATCGCGCTGGCCGCCCTGCTCGGCTACCAGTGGACGCAGTCCCGCTACTTCGTGGGCGCATCCCCGGCCGGCAACGTCGCCGTCTACCAAGGGGTGCAGCAGAACCTCGGGCCGATCACCCTGTCCCACGTCTACGAGGAGTCGTCGACGCCCGTGGACACCCTGCCCTCGTACGACAAACAGCTCGTCGAGCAGACCATCAACGCCGACTCGCTGAGCGCGGCGCGATCGATCGTAGAACAGTTGAGCGATGTCTCAGGCAAGTAGAGCGGCAGTGACCGACGCGCCCAGGCCCGACACGGGTCGGGTGCGACGGCTGCGCCTCCCCGCCCGCCTCCGCAACCTCGAGCTGCTGCTGCTCCTCATCGCCTGCGGCATCAACGCCGCCGCCATCGTGCTCGTGCAGCTCGGTGCCCTCGGGCACGTCGACCTCACCCTCGTCTACCTCGGCGTCGGCCTCTCGGTGCTGGTGTTCGGGATGCACATCGCGCTGCGTTACGTGGCGCCGCAGGCCGACCCGTTCCTCCTCCCAATCGCGACGGTGCTCAACGGCATCGGTATCGCGGAGATCTACCGCATCGACATCCACTACGCCGATGTCGGCTGGAACAGCGCCGGGGTGCGTCAGATCGTCTGGAGCGCGATCGCGATCATCTGCGCCCTCGTGGTCATCATGGTCATCCGCAACCACCGGGTGCTGCAGCGCTACACCTACATCTTCGGGTTCGCGGCCCTGTTGCTCCTGCTCCTGCCCATGCTCCCGGGCATCGGCCAGGAGATCTTCGGCGCCCGCGTGTGGATCCACATCGGCCCGTTCAGCTTCCAGCCCGGCGAGATCGCCAAGCTGTGCCTCGCGGTGTTCTTCGCCGGCTACCTGGTGCAGCGGCGCGACTCCCTCTCGATGGTCGGCAAGAAGTTCCTGGGCATGCGGTTCCCCCGCGCGCGCGACCTCGGCCCGATCCTGGTCGTCTGGCTGATGTCGATGGCCGTGATCGTCTTCCAGCGCGACCTCGGCACCGGCCTCCTGATCTTCGGCCTGTTCCTGGTGATGATCTACACAGCGACGGCGCGCATCAGCTGGGTCATCCTGGGTGTGCTGCTGATCGTCGGCGGCGCCGTGGTCGCCAGCCAGGTCCTCCCGTACGTCAACGACCGCTTCCAGAACTGGCTCAACCCGTTCTCTCAGCAGGTCTACGACGCGCAGGGGGGCAGCTTCCAGCTCGTGCAGGGCCTGTTCGGGCTCGCGCACGGCGGCCTGATCGGCACCGGACTCGGCCAAGGCCAGCCCTGGGTCACCCCGGTGGCGAACAGCGACTACATCATCGCCAGCCTCGGCGAAGAGCTCGGCCTCGCCGGCCTGTTCGCGATCTTCGCGCTCTACCTGCTGTTCGTGGCACGCGGGCTCCGGATCGGCTTCGCCGGGCAGGACGACTTCGGCAAGCTGCTCGCCGTCGGGCTGTCGTTCACTGTGGCTCTGCAGTGCTTCATCGTGATCGGCGGCGTGACGCGCGTCATCCCGCTGACCGGACTGACCACGCCGTTCCTGGCGGCCGGAGGATCGTCCCTGGTGGCCAACTGGATCATCGTGGCGCTGCTGCTGCGCCTGTCCGACACCGTCCGCAATCAACCACGATTGGTGGTGAGCTGAGTGAATCGTGAGATCAAGCGCGTCAGCTCCATCGTTCTGGCGATGTTCCTCGCGCTGCTCGTGGCCACGTCGATCCTGCAGGTCTTCCAGGCCGACACCCTGTCGGCGGATGCCCGCAACAGCCGGGCCCGCAACGACAGCTACTCCCAGCAGCGCGGCGCCATCCTGGTCGCCGGCCAGCCCGTCGCGCAGTCCGTGCCGTCGAAGGACGTCTACAAGTTCCAGCGCGTCTACAGCAACGGGCCGTTGTACTCGGCTGTGACGGGCTTCTATCCGATCGACGGACAGGCGACCGGCCTCGAGGGCGCCCTGAACGACACGCTCAGCGGCGCGTCGAACTCCCAGTTCTTCGACCGGGTGAACGCCATCCTCACCGGCAAGAACCCGCAGGGGGCATCCGTCGAGACGACCATCGATCCCGTGGCGCAGAAGGCCGCATACGACGCGCTCGGCGACTACCAGGGCGCCGTCGTGCTGCTCGAGCCGAAGACCGGTCGCATCCTGGCGATGGTGTCCAAGCCCACGTTCGACCCCAACGTGCTCGCTTCCCACGACACCGAGGCCGTGAACGCGGCGTACAAGCAGCTGGTCGACACGCCTTCACAGCCGCTGATCGACCGTGCGATCGGCGGAAACCTGAACCCGCCCGGATCGACGTTCAAGCCCGTGATGAGCGCAGCCGCCTTCGGCACCGGCAAGTACAACAAAGACAGCCAGCTGCCGAACCTGTCGTCGTTGCAGCTGCCGGGCACGAGCACCGTCGTCAAGAACGACAACTTCAGCACCTGCGGTCCGGGCAACACGGTGTCGATCGCCACGGCGCAGATCCTCTCCTGCAACATCCCGTTCGCTGAGCTGGGCATGCAGCTGGATGCGGAGACCATCCACTCGCAGGCCGGTAAGTTCGGCTTCAACCAGGACCTCTCGATCCCGATCCCCGTGGAGAAGAGCGTGTACCCGCTCTATACGGACGACGCCCAGCGCGCGCAGGGATCGTTCGGACAGCTCGACGACCGGGCGACGCCGCTCCAGATGGCGATGGTGTCGGCCGGGATCGCGAACGGCGGAAAGGTCATGTATCCGAACCTCGTCGACTCGATCCGGTCCGCGAATCTGCAGACGATCGAGAGCTTCACACCCAAGCAGCTCGACCAGGCGGCGACCCAGGAGAACGCCGACACGATCAAGCAGATGATGGTGGACGGGGTCGATCACGGCGTGGCGAGCAATGCAAGAATAGACGGGGTCACGGTGGGCGGAAAGACCGGGACGGCGCAGAACGGCGAGAACGATCCGTACACGTTGTGGTTCACGGGTTTCGCCCCGGCTGAGAACCCCCAGTTCGCAGTGGCGGTAGTTGTTGAAAATGGCGGTGGCCAAGGTCAGAACGGCACGGGTAACTCCATCGCCGCTCCGATCGCGAAGAAAGTACTAGAGGCGGTGCTGAATAAATGAGACCCACAGCAGGGCTCACCTTCGGGGGACGATACGAGCTGCAGTCGCGCATTGCGATCGGCGGCATGGGCGAGGTCTGGCAGGCCACCGACCTCGTGATCGGTCGTACCGTCGCGATCAAGATCCTGAAGGACGAGTACCTGGGTGACCCGGGCTTCCTCGAGCGCTTCCGTGCGGAGGCCAGGCACGCGGCCCTCGTCAACCACGAGGGCATCGCCAACGTCTTCGACTACGGCGAAGAAGAGGGCAGCGCCTTCCTCGTGATGGAGCTCGTGCCCGGTGAGGCGCTCTCCACCATCCTCGAGCGCGAGCATGTGCTCAGCACCGACAAGACCCTCGACATCGTCGCGCAGACCGCCGCCGCACTGCACGCCGCCCACGCCGCCGGTCTCGTGCACCGCGACATCAAGCCGGGCAACCTGCTGATCACCCCCGACGGCCGCGTCAAGATCACCGACTTCGGTATCGCCCGCATCGCCGACCAGGTGCCGCTCACGGCGACCGGTCAGGTCATGGGCACCGTGCAGTACCTCTCGCCCGAGCAGGCATCCGGGCACCCAGCGTCGCCGACCACAGACATCTACTCGCTGGGCATCGTCGCGTACGAGTGCCTCGCGGGCCGCCGCCCCTTCACGGGCGAGTCGCAGGTCGCCATCGCGATGGCGCAGATCAACGAAGCCCCGCCCGAGCTGCCGGCGACCGTCGCCGAGCCGGTGCGCAACCTCGTGTTCGCCTGCATCGCCAAGAACCCGGCCGATCGTCCGGCGTCCGCTGCCCACCTCGCGCGTGCCGCCCAGGCGCTGCGCCGCGGCGACGTGCAGGCCGCTGCCGCTTCCGTGCCGGCCGTTCTCGGCGTGGCCGGGCTGACGAGCGCGTCGACCGTGCTCATGCCGTCGGCCGGCGCCGCCACGGAGGCGACCACCGTCCTCCCCGCGGCAGGTGCGCCGCTGACGGAGGAGACGGAGACACAGACCTCGACCACCACCAAGAAGCGGTCTCCGTGGACCTGGCCGCTCATCGCCCTCATCGCGCTGCTCGCACTCGTGCTGATCGGCACGATCATCGCCCTGGTCGCCCAGCCGAAGAACCCCGTGACGCCGTCGACGAGCCCGAGCAAGACCGCCTCGCAGACGCCGTCGCAGACGCCGAGCAGCACGCCGACGCCGACCAGCAACACCGTGCCGATCAACGAGGCGGACTTCGACGGGCTCACCGCCGACCAGGCCCGCGCCAAGCTGCAGGACCTCGGGATGATCGCCAACGTGCAGCAGGGGAACGCGGCCACCAAGGCGGCCGACGTCAACAAGGTCTACTCGGTGAACCCGACCGGCCCCGTGCCCAAGGGGTCCGAGGTCACGGTGAAGGTCTGGGGGCCAGTCACCCCCGTACCCACGCCGACCGACACGGTCAGCGCCTCGCCGCCCTCCCCGTTCACGCTCGATGCCGACCCGACGAAGAACGTCGTCACGATCACGTTCGGCTCTGCCACCTGCCCGGCGGGTCAGAAGCTCGCGGGCCGTCGTCTGATCATCGACGGCCAGGCGCAGCCGCCCGTCAACGCGAACTCCACGACCTGGACCGCCACCGAGGGCGATCACCAGATGGCCTACACGATCTTCTGCGGCGAGTCCGTCGAATCTGATCCGTCGCCGACGATCACCTACACGGTGAACCCGGCGGCGCCCGTCCCCGGCGGCGAGGGGACGACCGACCCCAGCGCCGGTCAGTGACCGTCGTCGCCACGGCCGCGCCCCTAGGAGATATCCAGACAGCCCCCGCTACACTATCCGGAGTCCTCACCCGGAAAGGAGTTCGCATTGAGCCCAGATAGCCGCCTGCTCGCAGGCAGATATCAGGTGGGCGAACTCATCGGTCGCGGCGGCATGTCCGATGTCCATCGCGGTACCGACACCCGGCTGGGGCGAACGGTCGCGATCAAACTCCTCAAGCCGTCGCTCGCCACCGACCCGGCGTTCCGCACCCGGTTCCGGCAGGAGGCCCAGGCGGCCGCCCGCATGGCGCACCCCACGATCGTCCGCGTCTTCGACGCCGGAGAAGAGACCGTGCGCGAGCCCAATGGGCACGAGGCGCAGCTGCCCTTCATCGTGATGGAGTACGTCGACGGCGTGCTTCTCAAGGACCTCATCAAGCGTGGGCCGCTCGAGATCACCGAGGCCGTGCGCATCACCGAGGGCATTTTGACGGCCCTCGAGTACTCGCACCGCGCCGGCGTCGTGCACCGCGACATCAAGCCGGGCAACATCATGATCACCAAGGCCGGCCAGGTCAAGGTGATGGACTTCGGCATCGCTCGCGCGATCAGCGACTCGTCGGCCACGGTGGCGCAGACGACCGCCATCCTCGGAACCGCCAGCTACTTCTCGCCCGAGCAGGCCAAGGGCGAGTCCGTGGATGCGCGTACCGACCTGTATTCGACGGGCGTCGTGCTCTTCGAGATGCTCACCGGGCGGCCGCCGTTCCGCGGCGACACCCCGGTGGCGGTCGCGTACCAGCACGTCAGCGAGACGGCGGTCGCACCCAGCACGATCAACCCCAAGGTCTCGCCTGCGCTCGACGTCGTCGTCTCGCGCGCGATGACCAAGGATCGCTTCGAGCGCTACCAGTCGGTGGCCGAGTTCCGCACCGACCTGGAGACGGCCGCATCGGGCAAGGTCCCGATCCACAAGCAGCCCGACCCCCTCTCGGAGTCCCTCTTCGGCGCGCCGCCGAGCGTGGTCTCCGGTCCGGAGGCGGCCTTCCGTCAGCTGGCGGAGGACCAGACGATGACGCGCACCCAGCGTCGCCCACCCGTCATCTGGGTCTGGGCGGGTATCGCTGTCATGGCGGTCGTCGTCGTCGCGGTTCTCGCCTGGGTGCTCCGGCTCGCGCCGAGCACGTCACTGCCGGAGACCTCCCGCGAGGTCCCCAACCTCTCGGGTCAGACGGTCGACAAGGCCACGCAGGAACTCGACGGCATGAAGCTCAAGTGGACCCAGGCGACGGAGGCGAGCGCGACCTATCCGGAGGGCCAGGTGGTGCGCACCGATCCCGGTGCCGGCATCGTCGTGGCCACGGGCGACACGATCACGGTCTACGTCTCCACCGGCAAGAAGTCGGTGACCGTGCCCGATGTGCACAACATGACCGCGGATGCCGCCAAGCAGGCGATCACGGCGGCCGGGCTGACCGTGGGCACGCTCACGACCGAGAATTCGGCGACCGTTGCTGCCAATGTGGTCATCAAGACCGATCCGGCCGCGTCCGCCACCGCGCACGAGGGCGACACGATCAATCTCACCGTGTCCAGCGGCAAGGTGACCCTGACCGACCTGGTCGGGCAGTCGATCCAAGCCGCCACCGGCATCCTGTCGCAGCTCGGACTGACCGCGGATCCGAAGCCGGACAACACCTGCCCGTCCGATTCGGGGACCCCGATGGTGCACACGCAGTCGGTGGCGCCGGGCGATGTCCCGCAGGGTTCGACCGTCGGTCTCACCTACTGCACCGGCTGAGCGCAGGCATGCGACTGAGCGCAGGCATGCGACTGAGCGCAGGCATGCGGCTGAACGCAGGCATGCGCAGCGCTGAGCGGGATCAGGCCAGCTTGACCAGCGGGTTCAGCGCGCGCGAGCGCTCGGCGGCACCGGCGAGACCGGCGACCTCGAGCCAGTTACCGAGCATCCGGTAACCGCCCTCGGTGAGCACCGACTCGGGGTGGAACTGCACGCCGTAGATCGGCGCGGTGCGGTGCTGCAGGCCCATGATGACGCCTCCGGCGGTGCGTGCGGTGATCACCAGGTCGTCGGGGACCGTTCCGTCGACGACCGCGAGAGAGTGGTACCGCGTGGCCGTGAAGGGCTGCCCAACACCGTCGTAGAAGGCGCTGTCGTCGTGGGTGACCTGCGACGTCTTGCCGTGCATCAGCTCTTCGGCGTTCGTCACGACGCCTCCGAACGCTTCGGCGATCGCCTGATGACCCAAGCAGACCCCGAGCAGCGGCTGACCGGTGCGTAGGGCGATCTTCACGACCGGGATCGAAACGCCCGCATCGGCGGGCTTTCCGGGCCCGGGAGACACCAGCACCGCGTCGTACTCCGCCAGACGCTCGGCGAGCTCCTGCTCCGGGATGTCGTCGTTGCGCACCACGTCGGTGCTCGCCCCGAGCTCACGAAGGTAGCCGTTAAGCGTGTAGACGAAGCTGTCGTAGTTGTCGATGACGAGTACGCGGGTCACGGCCCCACGGTACCTTCCTGCGGACCCAAGAGCGAATCCACCCAGGGGAACACCCAGGTGACGAGCGCGAAGAGCACGACCGCCGCCAGCACGACGAGAATCAGGATGCGCACCCACACCGGCCCGGGCAGGACGCGCCACAGCGCTGCGTACATGCTCAACCTCCGTTCGCCGCGACGGCGGCCGCGATCTCGTTCGGAACCTTCGCCGTCGGCTGGAACCCGGCGAACACGTTGTAGGCGATCAGCCGCTCCCCGGCGTGGAACGGCGGATTGCACGTGGTGATGGTCATGAGCCGATCCACCGGCTTCGTGGTCGGCTGCCGTGGAACCGGCGCGATGACGGTGACCGCGGTGGGCTGCACGTACTCGAAGTTGCGGAAGGTGTAGGTGTACCAGCCGTCCTTCGTCTGCACGTAGATGCGGTCGCCGATCCGCAACTTCGACAGGTCGATGAACGTATTTCCCCAACCACTGTCGTGGCCCGCCACGGCGAAGTTGCCCACCTCGCCGGGCAGCTGGGTGTTCTCGTAGTGCCCGACACCCGCGTCGTAGCTGTTGAGGACCTTCTCCGTGTCCACCGTCTGGCGGATCGTTCGCTTCCAGTCGGCGCCGAGGCGGGGGATGTAGATGACGGCGAACGGCTGGTAGTCGGCCGGCTGGGCGCCGAGGGTCGGCGGAGCGGCCGGGGTCGGCGTCCCCGTGGGATTCGGCGCCGGGGTGGTCGTGGCACTGGGCGACGGGCTCTTCGTCGCCTCCTCGAGCCACCGCTGGCTCTGCTCGCTCGCGGCGTTGGTCTGCTGACCGGCGAGCACGAGGCTGTTCCACCAGACCTGCCAGCCCAGGAAGAGGAGCACGAGCACACCGGCGGTGATCAGCAGCTCCCCCAGAACACCGAGGAACGTCGGCCGTCGAGGGGGCCGAGGAGTTCGACCCGTCGCGCGGCTCGAACGCCGGCCACGCGCCGCAGGCGGGTCGCTGGTGTTTGGGTCGCTCATGTCGATCATGCTAGCTGCCACTGCTGGGCGACCGCAGAGTTCTCCACAGGCTCGTCTACCCCGAGAACGCGGGGGATGACGCGGCCTGACCGCCCAGCCTCGACCGCTACACTATGGTGCTATGGCACGCACCAAGTCGAAGACCAAGCCCGAGCGCATCGACGCGCAGTCCGGCGAGGACGCCCCGAACCCCGTGTGGTTCAAGCCCGTGATGTTCGGCTTCATGCTGCTGGGGCTGGTGTGGATCATCGTCTTCTACGTCAGCCAGAACCAGTACCCCATTCCGGCCCTCGGCGCATGGAACATCCTCGTCGGCTTCGGCATCGCCTTCATCGGCTTCCTTATGACCACCCGCTGGCGCTGAACCCGCCACTCTTCGACTCCACCGGGATCGGCTTCGGCCGGTCCCGGTTTTTTGCGGCCTCGAGGCGGTTATCCACACCATTCATCCACAGTGAGGAGAACTCCGTGGACTCGCCTCACACGGTTCTCCCCAGTGTTAATAAGCCTGTGGAGAGTTACACGCGTGTAATTATCCCCATTGTTAATAAGGCTGTGGATAACTTATCCACGCATTGGGGAGAGCGGGGATAGCCGCGAAAGAGGGCTGCCGGCTCAGGCGAACAGGTGGATGAGGCTGAGCGCCACGAGGATCAGGCAGAGCACCACGAGGAGGGGGATCTGCAGGCGACGCCGTGCGGACGTGCGGGTCTCGACATAGATCAGTCCCACGAGCACTCCGGCGATCAGACCGCCGACGTGCGCCTGCCATGCGATCCCGAACGACGGGATGAACCCGATGACGAGGTTGATGCCCACGAGGATGAACAGCTGGGTCGCGTTGCCGCCCAACCGGCGCTGGATGACGAGGAAGGCCCCGAGCATCCCGAAGATCGCGCCGGATGCGCCGACCACCGGCTGCACGGGCGACGCGATCAGCAGCACGGCCACCGACCCGGCGAACCCGCTGATCAGGAAGAGCGCGAGGAACCGCGCGCGACCCAGCAGCGGTTCGAGGAGCATCCCGAACACCCACAGCGTGTACATGTTGAGCGCGATGTGCAGGATGCTCGCGTGCGCGAACACCGTTGTGAGCAGGCGCCACGGCTCGAAGGCGACGCCGCCGAAGGTGCCCGTCGGGTACGAGTAGGCGCCCGCGTACTGGATCGCCTGCGTGATCGTGCCGCCGATGCCCGGCAGCGACTGCAGGATGTAGACCAGCACGCAGATGCCGATCAGGGTATACGTGACGACCGGGGCGCCGCGCCCGGTCATCCTGGTCAGGATGGCAGGCTTTGTCTTCGGCGCGGTCGCACGCTGTTGCGCCATGCACTCCGGGCAGATGACACCGACGGCCGCCGGCGTCTGGCACTCGGGGCAGATCGTTCGCCCGCACCGCTGGCAGAGAACGTAGCTGACGCGATCCGGATGCCGGTAGCAGGTGCTCGCCCGAACATCAGCGGGCTGGGACATGGCGCTACTCAGGCCTTACTGTTTCAGACCTGCTCGACGTCGACCGACTCGATGACCACGTCGTCGAGGGGACGGTCGCGGGCGTCGGTGGGGAGCTCGGCGAGCTTGTCGACGACCTTGCGCGATGCCTCGTCTTCAACCGCGCCGAAGATGGTGTGCTTGCCCTGCAGCCAGGTCGTCGGGCCGACGGTGATGAAGAACTGCGAACCGTTGGTGCCGCGCCCCATCTGGATGCCGGCGTTGGCCATCGCGAGGATGTAGGGCTCGGTGAAGTCGAGCTCAGGGTTGATCTCGTCGTCGAACTGGAAGCCGGGGCCGCCGGTTCCATTGCCCAGCGGGTCGCCGCCCTGGATCATGAAGCCCGGGATGATGCGGTGGAACACAACGCCGTCGTACAGGTTGTCGGTCGTCTTGGCACCCGTGCGCGGGTTGGTCCACTCGATCTCACCGGTCGCCAGGCCCACGAAGTTCTTGACCGTCTTCGGGGCGTGGTTGCCGAAGAGGTTGACCTTGATGTCCCCGTAGTTAGTGTGGAGTGTGGCGACGGCGGTGTGCTTTGACATGGCATCAATTCTTGCACAGGGGTTCTCACCTCTCGGGTCATCCACAGCCCATTCGGTGGCAAGATGGAGTCTGATCGCTACACGACGCAATGGAGGTCCAGATGAGCCTGACACGGAAGCGTAAGAAGGAACTCAAACGCCTGCGCAGTAGCGCCGAGGAGCTGTGGGGTGCGCAGCAGGAGGTTCTGGCGAACGCCAATGCTCTTGCGAGCGAGGCCCGACGCCAGGCGAACTACTACACACGCGAAGAGCTCGCTCCCCGCGTCCGCGACGGATACGACCAGTACGTGCGCCCCGCGACGCAGACCGCGAGTCGCGTCGCCGGCGTCGCCCGCGACCGGCTGGTCACCGATGTGATCCCGGCCGTCGGAGCGACGATCGGCACCGCGATGTCGGTGGTCGACCATGCACGCGACGCCCGCGCCCGCGCCTTCATCGGCGACGTCAAGAAGGCGGGCAGCGAGGTCTCGAAGCGTGCACAGGACGTGTCGAAGCGGGCCCAGGCAGTGACGGAGAAGTCCGGCCCCGGCGCCGGCACCGTGATCGCCGTCGGGCTCGGCATCATCGCCGCGGTCGGACTGCTCTACGCGGTCTGGCAGACGTTCCGCGCTGACGACGAGCTCTGGGTCGCAGACGAGGAGCCGACGGCGCCCGCCGCCGAGTAGGCGAACGAGCGAAGAGGCGACAGCTTCACGAGAGGGCGGCACCGCAGAGGTGCCGCCCTCTTCTCGTGTCGGGGATCATTCGGGGGTTACCCCGATGGTCAGCGCCCGGCTCGGCTGGCACCGTAGAAGCATGAACACTCTTCAGCGTCCCCTCAACGGCCGGATCTTCGGCGGGGTCTGTGCCGGCCTCGCGCAACGCTTCGGGTGGCGACCCAGCACGGTGCGCATCCTGTTCGTGCTGTCGTGCCTGCTTCCCGGCCCGCAGTTCCTCGCGTACCTCGCACTGTGGATCATCATGCCGAGCGAAGGTTCGGCCCGCGCGACCGCTTAGTCGGCGAGACCGGCCATCCGGAGCGCGACGTTGACCAGTTCGACCCGTCGTGACGGAATGGCCGTCAGCGAGAACCACGCCGCCTCGTCGGTGCTGCCGTCCAGCTCGTTCGTGAGCGATCCGGAGACCACCCGAGCGCGGTAGACGATGCGCAGCGCGTGCAGTGGGCCGGCATCCGGATCGAAGCGATGCTCGGCCGGCACGATGTGCGAGTCGATCCCGAGCAGCTCTCCTGCCTCGGCCACGTAGCCGGTCTCCTCCGCGATCTCGCGGACCACAGCGTCGACCGGGTCCTCCCCAGGATCGATGCCGCCACCCGGCAGGGTCCAGCCGGAGCGCCCTCCCTCGTTCCAGTGCGCGAGAAGGATGCGGCCCTCATCGACGATCACGCCGTACGCGGCCACCCGGATATCCATCCCGACAGACTACTCGCGGATGTCGGTGGCGGGATGCAGACTGGGATGGTGCCCGAGTTGCCCGAAGTCACCGCACTGGCGGCCGACCTGGATGCGCGCCTGCGAGGCCGCGTCATCGATCGGCTGAGCATCGTGGCGTTCGCTGCGCTCAAGACCTTCGACCCGCCCGTGTCCGAGCTGTCCGGATCGACGATCAGTGGCGTGAGCCGCCACGGGAAGTTCCTCGACATCGCCGTGGACGCAGCGTCGGGCGAGGCTCTGCACGTGACGATCCATCTCGCGCGGGCGGGGTGGATCCGCTGGCGCGACGGCGCTCCGCCCCCACCGTCCGGTCGTCCTGGCCACGGCCCGCTGGCCGCTCGACTCGTGCTCGACGACGGGTCTGGCTTCGATGTGACCGAGGCCGGCACCAAGAAGAGTCTCGCGATCTCGGTGGTGCGCGACCCGAGCGACGTGCCAGGCATCGCGCGTCTGGGCCCGGAGCCGCTCGATCCGTCGTTCACGCTCGAGGTCTTCGAGGGCATCCTGCACGACGCCGGTCGCGCTCAGATCAAGGGCGTACTGCGCAGCCAGTCGATCATCGCGGGAATCGGCAACGCCTACTCCGACGAGATCCTGCACACCGCGCGCATGTCGCCGTTCAAGCCGGCGGCGATGCCGGCCGACGACGCCGCACGTCTCTACGAGGCGCTGCAATCCACCCTGCGCGCGGCACTGGCGCGCGCAGACGGCCTCGCGGCCTCCGAGCTGAAGAGCGAGAAGAAGAGCGGGATGCAGGTGCACGGCCGCACGGGTCAGCCGTGTCCGGTGTGCGGCGACACCGTGAGGCAGGTAATCTTCCACGACTCGACGCTGCAGTACTGCCCCACCTGCCAGACCGGCGGCAAGCCGCTCGCCGACCGCGTGCTGTCGCGGCTGCTCAAGTAACACCGGACCGCGTCGCACCCGGCCCGCGTCGCACCCGGACGCGCACGCCCCGCGCGGTCAGCAGTCGCAGTCGATCGCCGCGACGGAGACGGGCGCCGTCAGTTCATCGGTCGGGCGTTCGATCCGTCCGTGGTCGTCGACGATGCCGAGTCCCTCGCGTGCCCAGTACTCGAAGCCGCCGATCATCTCCGTGACGTCGTACCCGAGCAGACTGAACTGGAGCGCTGCCCGTGTCGAGCCGTTGCATCCCGGCCCCCAGCAGTAGACCACGACCGGGGTCGACGGGTCGATCAGCTCGGCGGCCCTCTCCGCGATCTGGGCCGTCGGCAGGTGGATGGCGCCGGGGATGCGGCCCTGACGCCACGACGTCTCGCCCCTGCTGTCCACCAGGGCGAACCGCTCCCCGGCATCCAGCGCTGCTTTCACATCGGAGGGGTCGGTCTCGAACCGGAGCTTCGCCGCGAAATGTCGGGCGACCTCCGACGGCGAGATGGCGGTGGCGGCGACGGCGGCGACGGTGTCGGAAGTGGCGGGGGCGGTGGCGACGGGCGCTTCGATGGTTGACATGACTACGAGATTAGGCAGCCGGATGCCCGGATTGAAGAGACTTCTCACGGCGTTCGGCCTCGTGCGCCGTCGTTTTCGTGGAAGAATCCGGGCATGGCCGCGAATTTCACGATCAGCACGGATTCCGTCGATGATGCCCTCCTCGCCGAGCTCCAACGCGACGGCCGTCAGTCGATCGCCGAGCTCGCCCGGTCGGTGCACATGTCGAACAGCGCGGTTGCCGAGCGCGTCCGCCGGCTGGAGGAAGCCGGTGTGATCGGCGGCTACCGGGCGGTCGTCGACCCGGAGCGGCTGGGGTACTCCGTGCTCGCGTTCCTGCGGCTGAGATACCCGAGCAGCGTCTACACGCCGCTGCACGATCTGCTGGGGCAGACTCCCGAAGTGATCGAAGCGCACCATGTCACGGGCGACGACTGCTTCATCCTGAAGGTGGTGGCGACATCGATGCGGCACCTCGAGCAGGTGACCGGCAAGATCGGAACACTCGGGAGCGTGACCACGAGCGTGTCGTACTCGAGCCCGTTCCCGACGAGGCCGATCGTGCCACCGGCCGCGAGCTGACGCTCAGACACTTTCTTGTGGAGCCTAGGAGATTCGAACTCCTGACATCCTGCTTGCAAAGCAGGCGCTCTACCAACTGAGCTAAGGCCCCGAATCGGGAGCGTGTCGTTCATATGACACTCTGCGTGGGGATACGAGGACTTGAACCTCGGACCTCTTCGTTATCAGCGAAGCGCTCTAACCGCCTGAGCTATATCCCCGATTGGGCAGATTAGAGACTACCTGATCTGCCCCGGCATTACGAAATCGAGCGGGCTCGAATCGCGCCGAACCGCCGTTCTAGCTGTTCGTGAATCCGACCAGCAGCCCACCGGTGATCTTCACCGACAGGTTGTACAGCAGTGCGAACACGGCGCCGAGCGCGGTGATCACGATGATGTCGAGCACACCGACGACGAGCGAGAAGCCCATCACCTGCCCGAGGCCCAGGATGGCCTTCAGGTCGGTGCCGCCCGCCCCGGAGATGTCCTTGAACAGGCTGTTCACCTGGTCGAAGATGCCGGTGCGGTCCAGCACGGTCCACACCAGGAACGTGCCGACGATGGCGATGATCGCAAGGCAGATCCCAGCGAGGAACGACAGCTTCACAGTCGACCAGAAGTCGATGTAGACCAGCTTGAGCCGGACCTGCTTGGCCGACGTCGGTCGACGCGACGACTTCTTCGCGAGTTTCTCGGCGACACTACTGCTCATCTACGGTTTCTTCCTTCCCGGCGTCCTCGGATTCTTCGTCAGCTTCCTGAGAATCGAGGTTACGTTCGGTGTTCTTGGCCAGAGCGATGATCTTGTCGGACTCGGCGAAACGTGCAAATACGACACCCATGGTGTCTCGGCCCTTGGCGGGTACCTCGGCCACGGCAGAGCGTACCACCTTGCCGCTGGCAAGAACCACAAGGACCTCGTCGTCTTCGTCCACGATCAGGGCGCCCACCAGGTCGCCGCGATCGTCGTTCAATTTGGCGACCTTGATGCCCAGACCACCGCGGTTCTGCAGGCGGTACTGGTCGGCGGCGGTGCGCTTCGCATAGCCGCCCTCGGTCACGACGAACACGTAGCCCTCGTCGGAGACGACGGAGGCGTCGAGCAGTTTGTCCTCGCCCCGGAAGTGCATGCCGATGACACCGGAGGTCGAACGGCCCATCGGACGGAGCGCCTCGTCGGACGCCGTGAACCGGATGGACATGCCCTTGCGCGAGACGAGGAGCAGATCGGAATCGTCTTCGACCAGCAGGGCCGAGACGAGCTCGTCCTCCTCGCGGAGCTTGATCGCGATGATGCCGCCGGATCGGTTTGTGTCGTACTCGCTGAGTGCGGTCTTCTTGATGAGTCCGTCGCGGGTCGCCAGCACCAGGTACTTGGCCGCTGTGTAGTCGCGGATGTCGAGGATCTCGGCGATCTCCTCATCCGGCTGCATGGCGAGCAGGTTGGCGACGTGCTGACCCTTGGCATCGCGGCCGGCCTCCTGCACCTCGTAGGCCTTCGCGCGATAGACGCGGCCCTTGTTCGAGAAGAAGAGGAGCCAGTGGTGCGTCGTGGTGACGAAGAAGTGGTCGACCACGTCCTCCCCGCGCAGCTGCGCACCCTTCACACCCTTGCCGCCGCGGTGCTGGCTGCGGTAGTTGTCGCTGCGCGTGCGCTTGATGTAGCCGCCACGCGTCACCGTGACCACCATCTCCTCTTCGGGGATGAGGTCTTCCACACTCATGTCGCCGTCGAAGCCGAACATGATCTCGGTGCGGCGGTCGTCCCCGAACCGGTCGACGATCTCGGTCAGCTCGTCGCTGACGATCGTGCGCTGACGCTGCGGGTCGGCGAGGATGGCTTTGAAGTCCTCGATCTCGCGCTCGATCGCGTCGTGCTCGTCGATGATCTTCTGGCGTTCGAGGGCCGCGAGGCGGCGCAGCTGCATGGTCAGGATGGCGTCGGCCTGGATCTGGTCGACCTCCAGGAGGTCCATCAGGCCTTCTCGCGCGTCGTCGACGGTCGGCGACCGGCGGATGAGCGCGATGACCTCGTCGAGTGCATCCAGAGCCTTGAGGTAACCACGCAGGATGTGCGCGCGTTCTTCGGCTTTTCTCAGACGGAACTGCGTGCGACGGACGATCACTTCGATCTGGTGATCGACCCACGCGGTGATGAAACCGTCGAGCGGCAGCGTGCGGGGAACGTTGTCGACGATCGCCAGCATGTTGGCGCCGAAGTTCTCCTGCAGCTGGGTGTGCTTGTAGAGGTTGTTCAGCACGACCTTCGCGACGGCATCGCGCTTGAGCACGATGACGAGGCGCTGACCGGTGCGGCCGCTCGTCTCGTCGCGGATGTCGGCGATGCCGCCGATCTTGCCGTCCTTGACGAGCTCGGCGATCTTGATCGCGAGGTTGTCGGGGTTGACCTGGTACGGGAGCTCGGTGACGACCAGGCACACGCGGCCCTGGATCTCCTCGATCGTCACGACGGCGCGCATGGTGATCGAGCCGCGACCGGTGCGATAGGTGTCCTGGATACCCTTGATGCCGAGGATCTGGGCACCGGTCGGGAAGTCCGGCCCCTTGATGCGCTTGATCAGCTCTTCGAGCAGCTCGTCGCGCGACGCATCCGGGTTCGCGAGGTGCCAGAGGGCGCCGG
Organism: Leifsonia sp. 10N434; assembly: GCF_056394405.1. Taxonomy (NCBI): domain Bacteria; kingdom Bacillati; phylum Actinomycetota; class Actinomycetes; order Micrococcales; family Microbacteriaceae; genus Leifsonia; species Leifsonia sp. 10N434. The sequence goes on from NZ_JBFTHV010000001.1 coordinate 921,708, forward strand.
CCGCGACCTCGCGCAGGTTGTGCGGCGGGATGTTCGTGGCCATGCCGACCGCGATGCCGACCGACCCGTTGACGAGCAGGTTCGGGAAACGGCTCGGAAGAACCGCCGGCTCCTGGGTGCGACCGTCGTAGTTGTCCTGGAAGTCGACGGTCTCCTCGTCGATGTCGCGGACCATCTCGAGCGCGAGCGGGGCCATCTTCGTCTCGGTGTATCGCGGAGCGGCCGCGCCGTCGTTGCCGGGCGAGCCGAAGTTGCCCTGCCCGAGCGCGAGCGGGTAGCGGAGGCTCCACGGCTGAACGAGACGAACGAGGGCGTCGTAGATCGCGGTGTCACCGTGCGGGTGGAACTGCCCCATCACGTCGCCGACCACGCGGGCGCACTTGGAGAACGCCTTGTCGGGGCGGTAGCCGCCGTCGTACATCGCGTAGATCACACGTCGGTGAACCGGCTTGAGACCGTCGCGCACCTCGGGCAGCGCACGCCCGATGATGACGCTCATCGCGTAGTCGAGGTAGGACCGCTGCATCTCTGACTGCAGATCGACCTGGTCGATGCGGCCGTGGATGCCGAAGCCGGCTCCGTCGGTGGTGGCGTCGTCGCCGTCGGTCACGATGTTCTCGTCTCCGGTGGTGTTGTCGTCAGATGTCAAGGAAACGCACGTCCTTCGCGTTCTTCTGGATGAAATTACGGCGCGACTCGACGTCTTCGCCCATCAGGGTGGCGAAGATCTCGTCAGCCGCCGCGGCGTCGTCGAGTGTGACCTGCAGCAGGGTGCGGGTCTCGGGGCTCATCGTGGTCTCCCACAGCTCCTTGTAGTCCATCTCGCCGAGACCCTTGTAGCGCTGCACGCCGTTGTCCTTCGGGATGCGCTTGCCAGCCGCGATGCCGTCGGCCAGGAAGGCGTCGCGCTCGCGGTCGCTGTAGACGTACTCGTGCTCCGCGTTGGTCCACTTGAGCCGGTAGAGCGGCGGCTGTGCGAGGTACACGTAGCCGAGCTCGATGAGCGGACGCATGTAGCGGAAGAGGAGCGTGAGCAGCAGCGTGGTGATGTGCTGGCCGTCGACGTCGGCATCCGCCATGAGCACGATCTTGTGGTAGCGCGCCTTGTCCGGGTTGAAGTCCTCGCCGATGCCGGCGCCGAACGCCGTGATCATCGCCTGCACCTCGTTGTTGGCGAGCGCCCGGTCGAGACGGGCCTTCTCGACGTTCAGGATCTTGCCGCGCAGCGGAAGGATCGCCTGCGTCTCGGGGTTGCGGCCCTGAACGGCCGAACCACCGGCCGAGTCGCCCTCCACGATGAAGATCTCGGAGATCGACGGGTCCTTCGACTGGCAGTCCTTGAGCTTGCCCGGCATTCCGCCGCCTTCGAGCAGACCCTTGCGACGTGCGGTCTCGCGCGCCTTGCGGGCGGCCAGACGGGCGGTCGCAGCCTGCAGCGCCTTGCGGATGATGTCTTTGGCCTGATTCGGGTTGCGGTCGAACCAGTCGCCGAGCCGGTCGCCGACGACCTTCTGAACGAATGCCTTGGCTTCGGTGTTGCCGAGCTTGGTCTTCGTCTGACCCTCGAACTGCGGCTCCGAGAGCTTGACGGAGATGACCGCGGTCAGTCCTTCGCGCACATCGTCGCCCGAGAGGTTGTCGTCCTTCTCTTTGAGGATGCCCTTTTCACGCGCGTACCGGTTGACCAGCGTGGTCAGTGCGGCGCGGAAGCCCTCTTCGTGGGTTCCGCCCTCGTGCGTGTTGATGGTGTTGGCGTAGGTGAAGACGCTCTCGTTGTAACCCGTCGTCCACTGCATCGCGACCTCGAGCGCGATCTTGCGCTCGGTGTCCTCCGACTCGAACGAGATGATCTCCTCGTTGACGACCTCGGCCTTCTTGGCGGAGTTGAGGTAGTGCACGTAGTCGGTCAGACCCTGCTCGTAGAGGAACACGTCGGAGCGCGGTTCGGCGTCATCGTCTTCGTCGGGCTGGGGACGCTCGTCGGTGAGGGCGATGCGGAGCCCCTTGTTGAGGAACGCCATCTGCTGGAAGCGGGTGCGGAGCGTGTCGTAGTCGAACTCGACGCTCTCGAAGGTCTCCGGGCTCGGCCAGAAGGTGATGATGGTGCCCGTCTCGTCGGACGCCTCGCCCATCTCGAGCGGAGCCTGGGGAACACCGTGGCGATAGCTCTGCCGGTAGACGTTGCCCTGACGGCGCACCTCGACGTCGAGACGGGAGGAGAGCGCGTTGACCACCGAGCTGCCGACGCCGTGCAGGCCACCGGAGACGGCGTAGCCGCCGCCACCGAACTTGCCGCCGGCGTGCAGGATGGTGAGGACGACCTCGACCGTCGACTTCTTCTCGACCGGGTGGATGTCGACCGGGATGCCACGGCCGTTGTCGTAGACGCGCACACCACCGTCTTCGAGGATGGTCACCACGATGTTGTCGGCATGGCCGGCGAGAGCCTCATCGACGGAGTTGTCGACGATCTCCTGAACGAGGTGGTGGAGTCCACGAGGGCCGGTGGAACCGATGTACATTCCGGGTCGTTTGCGTACGGCTTCGAGACCTTCGAGTACCTGGATCTCATTGGCGCCGTAGTCGTGTTCTGCCTCGGCCTTGTTCGGTTCCATCGTCATATGAAGTTAGGCTCCTGACCGCACTGGGTGTGACCTATACATTCTACCAAGCGATGGGTGCCGGATTGCCCGAAATCGCCCGTCTGACGCGTTATTTTTACGCGGCTGACCTCTTTTGTGCACTCAGCCGTAAGTATCGCGCGGACCGCGCCCTGGAATCGACCTGGGGCCTCTTTTCCAGGAGGGGGCGTCCGGCCCTTGAAAACGGATGGACTGGATCTCCGCCTGGGGGAACCTGTCGGCGATGCGCGCGAGGAGGTCGGAGCGCATGATCCGCAGCTGGGTCGCCCATGCCGTCGACTCGCATCTGACGGTGAGGACACCCTCGGTGATGCCTTCCGGGACCGCGTGCTTCGCGGTCTCCTCGCCGGCCAGTTCGAGCCAGCCTGCGAGCAGGTCCGACTGAGCGAGCGACGAGCTCCAGCCGAGCTGCGTCGCGAGCGCGTCGACCACATCGCCGACGCCGTGCGGATCCCGGCCTTTACCGAACGGCTGGCTGGCGGAAGGATCCCGTTCGTCGCGCTTCTTCGCTCGCCGGGTTCGGCTCGGCACTCCCCCGAACAGCTCGCGGAACCGCAGGTAGACCGCCGATGCCTCGCTCAGTTCGGGGCGCTCGTCAGGCATGGTCGGCCTCGGAACCTGCCTCGAGTTCTGCGGCGGGATCGACCACTGGCCCAGGCTCCACCACTGCCCCGGCCTCGATGCGCACCGTGTGTGCCGTCAGGTCGGCCGGGACATCGTCGAAGACCGCCGCCGTGATGAGCACCTGCTCGTAACCTGCTACGGCGGTTGCAAGCATCCGGCGCCGCGCCTGGTCGAGTTCGGCGAACACGTCGTCGAGGATCAGCACTGGATCCCCCGTCACCGACTCGCGGCGCAGGAGCTCGGCCGAGGCGAGCTTGAGGGCGAGCGCGAACGACCAGGACTCGCCATGGCTCGCGTAGCCCTTGGCCGGCAGGCCGTTCAGTTCGAACAGGATGTCGTCGCGGTGCGGCCCGATGAGCGTGAGACCGCGGTCGAGCTCCTTGCGCCGCACTGTCGCCAGAGCCTGACGGAACGCGTCCGCGGTCGAGAAACCGGTCGAGTCGGTTACAGCCCCGGCATCCGTTGATCCATCAGCGTCGATGTCGTCGACATCCGCGCCGCGCACCGTGAGAAGAGGGATGAGCTTCGGATGGTGGTCGTCGCCGGCGACGGACTGGTAGGCCGAGATGAGGGGATCCGTCAGCCGCTGCACCAGGTCGACCCGCGCATCCACCAGCTCGGAGCCGAGGGCGACCAGGCGCTCGTCCCAGATGTCGAGGGTGCCGAGCTGACTCTCACGCAGACCGGATGAGCGCGCCGACTTGAGCAGGGTGTTGCGTTGTTTCAGCACCCGCTCGTAGTCGGCGAGCACTCCGGAGAAGCGGGGGTTCCGCTGCACCAGCAGTTGATCGAAGAACCGGCGCCGGATGCTCGGCTCCCCGCGCACGAGCGCGAGATCTTCAGGAGCGAAGAGCACGCTCGAGAAGTAGCGAGGAAGCTCCCGGGTCTTCACGGCCGACCGATTGACCTGGGCACGGTTCGCGGTGCCGCGGTTCAGCTGCACCTCGACGAGCAGCTCCCGGCCTTCGTGCTGGATGCGGGCCCGCACGATCGCGGACTCCGCACCCTGCCGGATCATCGCCTGGTCGCTCGAGACCCGATGGGAGCCGAGGGTGCTGAGGTAGCCGAGTGACTCGACCAGGTTGGTCTTGCCCTGACCGTTGCGGCCGACGAAGAGGTTCGCGCCGGCCGCAAGCGGGACTTCCGCGTGTCGATAGTTACGGAAGTCGGTCAGGGAAAGATGTGTAACTCTCAAAGAGGGTTAATCCACGGCCTTCACGGCGTGGCCGCCGAACTGGTTGCGCAGCGCAGCCACGGCCTTCATGGCGGGCGAGTCCTCCTGGCGGGAGACGAACCGCGCGAAGATGGACGCGCTGATCGTGGGGACGGGAACCGCGTTGGCGAGTGCCTCTTCGACGGTCCAGCGTCCTTCGCCCGAGTCCTGTACATAGCCTTCGATGTGCTCGAACTCCGGGTCCTGCTCGAGAGCGCGCACCAGGAGGTCGAGCAGCCAAGACCGCACAACGGTTCCGCGCTGCCACGCCTTGAAGGTTCCGGTGACGTCCTTGACGATGTCCTTGCGGGTGTCGAGGAGCTCGTAGCCCTCGGCGTAGGCCTGCATCAACGCGTACTCGATGCCGTTGTGCACCATCTTGGCGTAGTGACCGGCGCCGACCATTCCGACGTGCACGAAGCCCTCGTCGCGCGGGCCCTCGGGGCGGAGCGCGTCGAAGACGGGCATCACGCGCTCGACCTGCTCGGCGCTGCCGCCGACCATGAGGCCGTAGCCGTTCTCGAGACCCCACACACCGCCGGAGACACCGGCGTCCATGAAGTCGATGCCCTTGGGCGCGAGCTGCTCTGCGTGCTTGAAGTCCTCGGTGAAGCGCGAGTTGCCGCCGTCGATGACCAGGTCGCCCTTCTCGAGCAGCGGCTCGAGGTCGGTGACCACGGCGTCGGTGATCGCTCCGGCCGGGACCATGATCCAGACCGTGCGCGGGGCGGGCAGTGCTGCCACGAGGTCGGCGAGTGTTGCGACATCCGACACATCGGGATTGGTGTCGTATCCGGTCACCTCGATGCCGTTCTTCTCGAGGCGGGCACGCATGTTGTTGCCCATTTTTCCGAGACCGATGAGGCCGATGTGCATGATTGTCCTTCTTCTGTTCTCTCGGACGCGAGACGACTAGCGCAGCAGCAGGTTCGGCTGCAGCAGGTACTTGTAGTTGTCCGCGCCGGCCTGGTCCTTCGATGTCTGACTCGTGATGAGCACCGGACCCGGCTTGTTGGGGTTGTCGGTCTTGGTGAAGGAAATGCGCACGAATTCCGAGTGCACTGCACCGAGACCATCGAGCAGGAACTGCGGCTTCAACGAAACCACCGTCTCCTGGCCAGTGAGGAGAGCGTCGATGCTCTCGGATGCTTGCGCCTGCTCCGAACCGATGGCCTCGAGGGTGAGTCCGTCGGCGGAGAAGGTGTACCGAAGGGCGGCTTCGCGCTCGAGGACGAGCGACACGCGTCGCGTCGCCTCGATGAGCTCGGCCGTGTTGATGACCGCGTAGTTGTCGACCGTCTCGGGGAAGAGCCGGCGCACAGGCGGGAAGTTGCCCTTGATGAGCAGGGAGGTCACGGTCTTCTTGTCGGCCGTGAAGGCGATCAGCTCGCGATCGTCGCGATTGGTGATCGAGACCGCGATGGTGCCGCTGTGACCGAGTGTCTTTCCGATCTCGGTGAGGGTGCGCGCGGGCACGAGCGCGGTGACGGGCTCACCCGACGTGGTGCCGTTGTCCCAGTCGATCTCGCGGACGGCCACGCGATAGCGGTCGGTGGCCACGAGTCCGAGCGTGTTGTCGCCGACCTCGAGCTGAACGCCCGTGATCACCGGGGTCACATCGTCGCGGGAGGCGGCGACGCCGACCTGGGCGACGGCCTCGGCGAATTCGTCGGCCGGAACCAGACCGGACTGCCCACTCACCTGCGGGATGCTCGGGTATTCCTCGACCGGCATGGAGAGCAGCGTGAAGTTCGCAGATCCGGCGCGCACGACGATCTTGGAGTCTTCCGTCGAGAGCTGGACGGGTGCGTTCGGGAGCTTCGACGCGATCTCGGCCAGAAGGCGGCCGGAGACCAGGACGCGACCGGGCTCCTCGACCTCGGCTGCGATCTCGGTCTGCGCCGAGACCTCGTAGTCGAACGACGACAGCTGCAGCCCTGTATCGGTTGTTTCGATCAGGACGCCGCTCAGGATGGGAAGGGTCGTGCGCTGCGGAAGGAGCTTGACAGCGAACGAGACGGCTTCACTGAACACATCCCGATTGGCTTGGAACTTCACGAAGTCACCTCTGTCGTCGGCGGGAAATGGATCGTGACAAATCCTAGCGCCTGCCCCCGTCGGGGAAAGTTGCGATTCGAGCGCCGGGCGAAGGTTGTCGGCATCCCCACTAAGAAGAGTTAACGATTAATGGTGTTAACCGCTGTGGAAACTGTGGATAACTCGGTGGAGACCGCGGAATGACAGGGAAGCACAGCCATGTCACTTGTTGATGGCCTGGGGAGACCCGGTGTAATCAGGCCGATCGTCGGGGCCGTGAAAATCGTGTAACTCACAAGCACTCATGATTCGTCCCCATTAACGCCCCGAGTTTCCGGATGTTGTCCACAAGTTATCCACATGTGCGGAAACCGCATTGTCCCCACGTTGGGGAGAGGCTGTGGATAACTCTCGGAGCGCCAGCGGCTACTTGCTGTAGCGGTGGTTCTGCTTGATGCGGCTGGTGAGCTCGGTCACCTGGTTGTAGATCGAACGACGCTCCTTCATGAGCTCGCTGATCTTCTTGTTCGCGTACATCACGGTCGTGTGGTCGCGGTTGCCGAACAGCTGACCGATCTTGGGCAGCGACAGATTGGTGAGCTCTCGGCAGAGGTACATCGCGATCTGACGGGCAGTCGCGACAGCCTGCGATCGGCTCGAGCCGTAGAGGTCGTCGACGGTGAGTTTGAAGTAGTCGGCGGTGTTCGTGATGATGTCGGTCGGCGCGATGACGTTGTCGTCGTCGAGCGTGATGAGGTCCTTGAGCACGGTCTGCACGAGCGGCATGTCGACAGGGGTCCTGTTGAGGCTTGCGAACGCGGTCACCCGGATGAGCGTCCCCTCGAGCTCGCGGATGTTGCTCGACACCTTCGTCGCCATGAATTCGAGGATGTCGTCGGGGACCTGGATCTTCTCGCTCTGCGCCTTCTTGCGGAGGATCGCGATGCGGGTCTCGAGGTCGGGGACCTGCACGTCGGTGATCAGACCCCACTCGAAGCGGGAGCGCATCCGGTCTTCGAAGCCGGTGAGGTGCTTCGGCGGGAGGTCGCTCGTGATGACCACCTGCTTGTTGTGGTCGTGGAGGGTGTTGAACGTGTGGAAGAAGGCTTCCTGGGTCTCGACCGCTCGCTGCAGGAACTGGATGTCGTCGATCAGCAGGATGTCGATGTTGCGATAGCGGGCCTGGAACGACGAGCCGCGGTTGTTCGCGATCGAGTTGATGAAGTCGTTGGTGAACTCCTCACTACTGACGTAGCGGACCCGGATGCCCGGGTACAGGCTCATCGCGTAGTGGCCGATGGCGTGCAGGAGGTGCGTCTTGCCCAGCCCGGAGTCCCCATAGATGAAGAGCGGGTTGTACGCCTTGGCCGGCGCTTCGGCGACGGCGACGGCGGCCGCGTGGGCGAAACGGTTGGACTGGCCGATGACGAAGTTGTCGAAGCTGTACTTGGGATTGAGGCGGGTGTCGTTGTTGCGGGGCGGCGCCGTGATCTCGGCCGGGGGTGCCACGAGCGGAGTCTCGATGTACGCGGCTTCCGACGGTTCCGTCGGGCCCGCCATCGTCTCCTGCTGGATCTCCGGATTCACCACGATCGCGAAGGTGCTGACCTCGAGTCCCTCGTCGAGGGTGCCGATGGCGTTGAGAAGGGGGACCCTGCTGCGCTGCTCGATCATGCCGCGGGTGAACTCGTTGGGCACCTCGAGGTAGAAGGTGCCTGCCATGATGCCCTTGGGCTCGACCAGGCTCAGGAAGCCGTGGAGCTGCGGTGTGATGCGGTCATCCGTCTCGAGTGTGTCGAGCACGTTCTGCCATGCCGCAGAAATGGACGCTTCGCCGCCTGCCATCGTTCCCCGTATTCGTCGTCGTGTTGATGCCGTCATCCGACGACGAGGTCACAACGTCGTGACTCGTAGCGTCGAGCCGGAAGCGTGGTCGCCGCCGGAATGGTATTCACAGGGTTATCCACCGCTGTGTGTCCAATACCGTAGCGATCTCCGGCCCTTTTTCGGTACGGCTGGGGATAACTTTCGTCCCCCACGGTAACTAATCCACAGGCACGGGATCAAATTCGTTCTTCGGAATACAGCGGCGCGTCGTTCTCGGCTTTCCTGCTAATGCTGTGCATAATCAATGGATTTGGCTCGATTGGTTTGACCTCGTCGGCCTCAGGTCGTAGCTTTAATCAGTTGACTTCAGCCGTTCAGGCTGCCCAAAAACTTTTCATGGCCTCCCCGTGCTGGCTTTTCCTTCAGCACCGGCCTGTTAAGAGACCACACGGAGATTGATATGAGCAAGAGAACGTTCCAGCCGAACAACCGCAAGCGCGCGAAGACCCACGGTTTCCGTCTGCGGATGCGCACCCGTGCCGGGCGCGCCATCCTCGCCGCTCGTCGCGGCAAGGGCCGCACGAAGCTCTCGGCTTAACCCAGCCCGGTTAGCTGGCCGGCCGGGTGCTCGCTCACGCCAATCGCATCACGCGGGGGGCCGATTACAAGGCGACCGTGCGGCGCGGTGCTCGCTTCACCGGAGCGAACACCGTGACGTACGTGCGCCCTGGTAGCGATCCCGACGTGGTGCGATTCGGCTTCATCGTCGGCAAGACGGTGGGCATCGCCAACCGGCGCAACCTCGTTCGCCGCCGGCTCAAGGCGGCGGCCTACGAGCTGCTCCCCCAGCTCCCGCCTGGCATGGATGTCGTGATCAGGGCATTGCCAGCGTCCGCTCATGCGGAGTGGGCTACCCTGCACGAAGAGATGTCACGCTCGATCAGCCGCATCACCAGTAGAGGCAACCTCCGTTCATGAACACCGCGCTCACAGCAGTGCTGCTCATGCCTCGGAATGTCGCGGTTCTGCTGTTGCGCGGCTATCGCGCTGTCGTCTCGCCGTTGTACGGCGACGTGTGCCGCTACTACCCGTCGTGTTCCTCGTATGCTTTGCAGGCCATCCAGGAGTACGGGCTCGTAGTGGGGTCGGCGCTCGCCGTCCGCCGTATCGCTCGCTGCCACCCGTGGGCAGCCGGAGGGGTCGATGACGTCCCTCTCAAGAAGAACCGTCGCTATCGGGTGACGTCGTTCGGTTTCGTCGTCGCAGCAAGCCAGGGAAAGGCCTAGCAACCACATGGACATCATCGGAACGATTCTGTGGCCCATCAAATGGGTCGTAGAACTGATCCTCGTGGCCTTCCACTGGCTGCTCACGAACATGGGCCTCGACCCGGCAGCGGGCCTGACGTGGGTGCTGTCCATCGTCGGACTCACCGTCGTCGTCCGTGCCGCGCTCATCCCGATCTTCGTTCGCCAGATCAAGAACCAGCGCCGGATGCTCGAGGTGGCGCCGCAGCTCAAGAAGATCCAGGACAAGTACAAGGGCAAGAAGGACCAGTTCTCTCGCGAGGCCATGTCGCGCGAGACCATGGAGCTGTACAAGAAGACGGGCACGAACCCGCTCAGTTCGTGTCTGCCTCTGCTGCTCCAGATGCCGATCTTCTTCAGCCTCTTCCAGGTGCTCAATGGGGCGCAGAGCGGCAAGGCCGGTGTCGGCCCGCTGAATGAGACGCTCGCCCAGCAGTTCGGGAACGCCTCGCTGTTCGGTATCGCACCGCTCCACCAGAGCTTCCAGGGTGCGCTGAACGCCCACCCGCAGCAGGTCGCCGTCATGGTTATCGCCGCCACGATGGTGGTGCTGATGACCGGCTCGCAGTTCCTGACGCAGCTGCAGATCGTCTCGAAGAACATGTCGCCGGAGACCAAGGCGAGCCCCCAGTTCAAGCAGCAGCGCATCCTGTTGTATCTGCTCCCGTTCGTCTTCCTCTTCTCGGGCTTCGCCTTCCCGCTCGGAGTCATGTTCTACTGGCTGACCTCGAACATCTGGACGATGGGCCAGCAGTTCCTCGTCATCCGCAACATGCCGACGCCCGGTTCGGACGCCGCGAAGGCACGTGAGGCGCGCCTGGCCCGCAAGGGCAAGCTCGTCGAGGCCGACGGCGCGACCGTTCTGACGGTCGAAGAGGTCAAGAAGCCGACGCAGCGAGTTCAGCCGGTCGGCAAGAACCGCGCGAAGAAGCAAGCCGGAAAGTAGTGAGGACCCGACAGATGACCGACGTACAGCAGACCGAATCCGAGTCCATCGTCGACCAGGATGCCGCAACCGCCGACGCCGCCGAGTCGACCGATTCCGCCGCTGCGGCGTCGAACGACGTTGAGACCGCCGGTGAGAGTGCTTACGCGGAGCCGACCGCAGCGCAGCTCGACCAGGAAGGCGACATCGCCGCCGACTACATCGAGGAGCTGCTCGACATCGCCGACATCGACGGCGACATCGACATCGACACTCGTAACGGCCGGTCGTACATCTCGGTGAACGCGGGCGAGGAGACGAACCTTCGTCTGCTCTCCAAGCCGGACACCGTGACCGCTCTTCAGGAACTCACGCGCCTCGCGGTGCAGAGCAAGACCGGCTCGTTCTCGCGGCTGATCCTCGACATCGGTGGATCCCGTGACGCTCGACAGGCCGAGCTCGCGGAACTCGTCGCCCGCGCGATCACGCGCATCGAAGAGGGCGCGGAGCAGGCTGCCCTTCCCCCGATGTCGTCGTACGAGCGCAAGCTGGTCCACGACATCGTGTCCGAGCGCGGCTATGTGTCGAACTCGCAGGGCGAGGGTCGCGACCGCCACACGGTCATCACCGCAGCCTAGTTTCACGTGAAACGCTAAAGGCCGGCACACAACGTGACGACGGAACTCCTCGAGACCGAGCCCTCGACGGCGACCGAACTTTTCGGCGAGCGAATCGATCTCGCGCGACGCTTCACGAGAAACCTTGCTGAGCAGGGTGAGGAGCGTGGTCTCATCGGACCCCTCGAGCTCCCCCGTCTCTGGTCACGCCACGTCCTGAACTGTGCGATCGTCGCGCCATTGCTGCGCCCCGGCAGAACCGGGGATGTCGGTAGTGGCGCCGGCCTTCCCGGCTTGGTGCTTGCCATCGCCCGCCCGGATGTGACACTCGTGTTGATCGAGCCGATGGAGCGACGTGTTGCCTGGCTGTCCGAGCAGGTCGAGGAGCTTGGACTCGACAACGTCGAGGTCGTTCGCGCCCGGGCGGAGGAGGCCCGACTTGATGCCCCTCTCGATCAGGTGACGGCGCGCGCAGTGAGTGCGTTCCGCAAGCTGATCCCGTTGACCGCTCCCCTGGTTCGGGATGGCGGCGAGCTGATCCTCATGAAGGGTGCCGGCGCTCCTGCCGAGGTGGATGCCGCCGCGAAGGAGATCCGCAAGTTCAGACTGCACGACGTCGAGGTTCTCACCCTCGGCGAGGGTGTTCTCGACGACGTCACCCGCGTGATTCGGGCCGGCGTCCGCTAGTTTTCGGTCGGCGCGGAGGGTCGATGGGACCCGCAGAATCGCTCTGAGCGCGCGGAAGCACCCCTCTTCGCTGCTGTCAGAGCCATTCTCCGGCCGTTTGGGCAATGGCTCGGTGGCCGTTTTCGCGGCGATTTGTGGCGTTTTTTTTGCGATCGCCACTATTCGGCGATGGGCCAGCGGTCCTAACCGGGTCGAGTCTGCTGTCCGTTTCTTGGCTGATCGGCGATCGGACGCGATCGCTCATGAACCAGGTCTGCATCGGGGTGGTCGATCCATTCGCCTCAAGGATAAGGATTCGGCACCCTCGAGCGAGAGAGTCGCGTGGTCGATCGAACGTGTTCCGATCGGACGCTAGGTGGCCTGGGTCAACCCGTCGTCGAGCTGTCGCCGTTCGGATGCACTCCCCCACTCGCCTGGCCCGAGCTCACTTCAGCGGACGTGCTCCCGTTCACTCGATCGCGAGACGCTCACTGAGTCCCGCCGCTGTCTGGTTCGAGAGAATCTGCACTCGCGGACGACCAGGCACAGGGCTTTGCACGGAGAGCTGGTCGAGCGTGCGCCTTCCAGACTGGAGCCGCTATAGCGTCGGGAAGGCACCCGTGTTTTGCGATCGGCTTCTGCCGCGGACAAGCGGAGCGTTGCGCGTCTGACTGGCTCCTCGGCCACTCGCTCCCTGTAAGTCACGCGGCTCCCGCCGATCATTCCAGCCGACGTTTCACGTGAAACATTCGACGCCAGGGGGGCGTTGAGCTCACATCTCAATCAGCCTGGTGAGTCGTTGCTTGATGGCCATAGCAGGAGACGCGGACTATCCGCCCTCATGGGACGCGGAGGCGAGACTGATGCCGACGTGACGGAGGCTGGGTACGCGGCGTCTGGGGTCCAATCATCTGCCAGCGGGGCTCGCTGAGCGAGGTAGCTGGCCGCCACTCGTTCCTGGCAGTTGTTCGGTGGGTGGCGCGGGTGCCCGGTGATCCGTTCTCGACGGATGTGTTCGACGGTTTCGCCATTCGCTCGCCGGCCCCGTTCCTCGTCGGCCCCGTGTTGTGGTCGGTTGGTACTCGCAGGCAGCGGGAAGATGACGACTGACGGGCAGGCGCGTGCCTTCTGACCGCCCGAGTCCTTCACGGTGAGGTTGGGTCTGGTGACCCAGTCTCGATTTCTTTCCTCGCGTTCGGCCATTAATGGACATGGCTGGCAACGGCTGCCTATGCCTGCCACCTAGCGGTACTGGTTTGGTTTGGGTTCAAGCGTGATCTGCCGGAGCGCAACCAAGAGGCATCACCCCTCCCCCGGCACCGGTGGGCCTGTGCGCGGGACGGCGCAGATCGTCGTTGCGCAGCCTGGAGGCGTGTTCGTGCTTGTCGGTCGCGGACGAGATTGAATGCGCCTCGCACGGGGTCCGTCGCTAGATCTTAGGCGGCATGTTTCACGTGAAACACTTCGTCGACCGACCGGTGTTGGACGTAGGGTCCTCTACCCGACAGGGCGAGCGCGGTCGTACAAGCGCGTGGGGCGGGCGCGGCAGGCTCGCGCCACAACACGGGGTTGCCGATCGCCAGACCGAGTTCGGCGACACGGACTGGGCGTCGGCCGGCGCATGGCGTGAGCGTTGCAGCTGGTCAAGATCGGACCGCCCTGACACCAGGCCAATCCTCGACACCACTACTCGACTTGGCGTGGCTTCACGGATGGCGCGCGGCACCCCTCCTCATGCGAGTCGCGGCCGCGGCGGACGTGGGGAGGACGCGACTCGCGATTCAGGCGACTCGCGGGTTCTAGCTCCGTGCTCGGCCCAGGTGTGCGCTCTCCCCCACAGAAGTTCGCAGCTCCACGCGCGCGCGGCGGGCTCTCCCGAAGGTCATCGCCGCCGCCGCCAGCAGGAGGGTGACGCTCCTCACACGAGTCCGCCGTTTCCGGCGCGCGAAGGCCGGCTGTAGGACGCTGAGCCTCGCCGTACCCAGGTGTGTCGAGTCAGAGATTGTCCGGCGAGTGGCCATGACCGCACGGTTCTCGCGTGCTGGCATCAGCGATGCTGCGCGGGCGGACGTCGGCAGGAGTTGTCGCGCCCCCCGGGTCGGCGTCCGACTGCGAAGCGTTGGGAGTGTCTTTGGGCAGTTGTTACTGCTGCCCGGTCGGCGTCCGGCTGTGGAGCGTCAGTAGTTGTTACTGCTGCCCGGTCGGCCCCCGGCTGTGGAGCGCCGGTAGTGCCCTTGGGTAGTAGCTAGCGCCCCGGTCGGCCCCGACTACGAAGCGTCAGGAGCGCCTTGGGCAGCTGCTACCGCTGTGCGACCGCGGCTGCTTTGAATTCCGCGTCCATTGTGTTTGCGATGCGGTGCTGCGCATGCACAGACGCACTGTCGGCCCCGTCGGCTGGGGAGCTCACCCCACCCAGCGGTGCTATGGCCACGAACGCCGCATCGTGCGCGGGCTGGATGGGACCTCCCTGTACTCACCTTGCGCCCCCGATTCGCAGGCGTTGGTCCTTACCGCTCTCTGAATGTACGGGTGTGGCCGTGCCGGCAATGTTTCACGTGAAACGCGGGCCCCTGGGCGGATTTAGGACGAAGTTTCCTCCACGGGTGCGGAACACGGAGTTTCATCCACAGTCAGGAGGACCGGACGAGTCAGACTTTCATTCAAGCTAGAGTTGATCGGGTGGTCCGCTGCCCTGGCGCGACTGTTCCCCGACGACTGCCCCAACTGCTGAACGCGGTGTTGGACACCATATCGAGCGACAAGGTTTCACGTGAAACATCCTGATCAGGACGCCCAGGTCGATGTGACCTCAAAGGAGTTCGATGGATCGACGCCGCTCGCGCGCGAAATTCAGGATCTGACACGTCGCCGACAGGCAATCGCCGCGGAAACACTCCCCCTCCCCTCGCGGACTCGGATATTCACGATTTCCAACCAGAAGGGTGGGGTCGGCAAGACGACGACTGTCGTCAACCTGTCCGCCGCGCTGGCGAAATCGGGCGCCCGAGTGCTCGTAATCGACCTGGATCCACAGGGCAACGCGTCGACCGCGCTCAGTGTGGAGCACCGGGAAGGCACACCCAGCGTCTACGACGTCATCGTCAACGACAAGGAACTCGAAGAGGTCATTCAGAAGAGCCCCGAGTTCGACGGACTGTTCGTGATCCCCGCGACCATCGACCTCGCCGGCGCCGAGATCGAGCTCGTCTCCATGGTCGCCCGTGAGCAGCGACTCTCCAGATCGCTCGCGACGTTCCTCGATGAATACGACTTCGACTACGTGCTCATCGACTGCCCCCCGTCCCTCGGACTTCTGACGATCAATGCTTTCGTGGCGGCGACCGAAGTCTTGATCCCGATCCAATGCGAGTATTACGCGCTGGAGGGGCTGAGTCAGCTGCTCAAGAACATCCAGCTCATCGAAAAGCACCTGAACCCGAAGCTCCGGGTTTCGACCATTTTGCTCACGATGTACGACTCGCGCACCAACCTCGCCCATCAGGTGGCAGAGGACGTACGAGCCCACTTCCCCAAGGAAGTGCTCAACACGATCATCCCGCGCTCGGTGCGTATCTCAGAAGCGCCGAGCTATGGGCAGAGCGTCATCAGCTACGACACGAACTCGTCCGGGTCCCTCTCCTACCTGGAGGCGGCTGCGGAGATCGCACGAAGAGGAGTACCCCGCTAATGGCAGCGAAGCGCACAGGACTGGGCCGCGGGATCGGCGCACTCATCCCCACCACCGATTCGTCGGCACGACCCGTCGATGTCTTCTTCCCCGACTCCTCGGCGCAGGCCGAGGAGCTCGTCGCTGTGCCGGGGGCTCGCCTCGCGAACCTCTCCCCCGATGACATCGTTCCCAACGCTGCGCAGCCGCGCACCGAGTTCGACCGCGAGGCGCTCGACGAGCTTGTCGTCAGCATCCGCGAAGTCGGTGTTCTGCAGCCGGTGGTCGTGCGCCCGATCGCCGGTCAGAAGGACAAGTACGAGCTGATCATGGGCGAGCGCCGGCTGCGCGCGACCAAGCAGCTCGGGCTCCCGACGATCCCGGCCGTCATCAAGGACACCGCCGATGAGGACATGCTGCGTGATGCTCTGCTCGAGAACCTGCACCGCTCGCAGCTGAACCCGCTCGAAGAGGCGTCCGCGTACCAGCAGCTGCTCGCCGACTTCGGGATCACACAGGAAGAGCTCGGAAACCGCATCGGTCGGTCACGCCCGCAGATCACCAACACCCTGCGTCTGCTGAAACTGCCTTCGGGCGTTCAGTCCCGCGTCGCGGCGGGTGTGTTGAGTGCCGGGCACGCCCGTGCCATCCTCTCCGTCGGTGCCGATGATGCTGCGATGACGCGGCTTGCCGACAAGATCGTCAACGAGGATCTCTCGGTACGCGCTGCTGAGGCGGTCGCGAGCAAAGAGCCCAAGCCCGCCCGCACGAAGGTCACGGCCGGCAAGCATCGTGGGCACCTCGACGAAATCGCCGAAAGGCTCGGTGATCGGCTCAATACGCGCGTCAAGATTTCGCTCGGTGCACGAAAAGGCCAGATCGTGGTGGATTTCGCCACCATTCAGGACCTCAACCGCATCCTCGATGAGATCGGCCAGCCGAGCTACAGCTGACTCTCCCGGTTTCACGTGAAACGCTGACCTGCGATACGAGTGGGGCTCCCGCACGCCATCTCGTTTCACGTGAAACACGATGCAGAGCGCCGCTCCAGGCCGGCGGCCGCGGCAGTCGTCCCTACAGCCCCGTCGCGGAGTCCTCGATCGCTGCGCGTGCGAGCGCCGCGTACACGTCACCGAGGTCCCGCCCGGAGGCGGCGATCGCCTGCGGCATGATCGAGGTCTCGGTCAGGCCGGGAAGCACGTTCGCCTCCAGAAACCACGGCACGCCATCCGCGTCGACGATCAGGTCGATGCGCGACAGGTGCCGCAGCCCGAGGGCAATGTGAGCGGTCGTCGCTGCCTCGGCCACGGTCGCAGCCACGGAATCGTCCAGCCGCGCCGGCACGTAGAACCGGGTCTCCCCCGCGTTGTACCGGGCGTTGAAGGTGTATGCCCCTTCCACAGGCTCGATCTCGACGGCCGGCAGCGCCTCCGGACCATCGCCCGTGTCGATCACGGCGACCGAGACCTCGACGCCCTCGACTTTGCGCTCGATGAGCGCGACGTCTGCATACGTGTACGCGTCCACCATCGCTCGCGGCAACTCGTCCTCTGTCGTCACGATCGTCACGCCCTGCGCAGAACCACCCTGGGCCGGCTTCACGACGAGGGGAAGACCGAGCCCGGCGAGAACCGTCGCCAGAACGCTGCTGGCGCCGAGCTCCCGGAACGTCTCCTTCGGCAGGGTCACCGACGCAGGTGTCGCGCCCCCGGCCCGGGCAACGAGTGTCTTCGCTGTCGGCTTGGACCAGGCCAGGCGAGCGGCGTCGGTGCGCGAGCCGACGAACGGGATGCCGGTCTGCTCGAGCAGTGCCCGCAGAGCGCCGTCCTCGCCGCTCGCACCGTGGAGGGCCGGCCAGATCACGTCGGGTCGGTTCTCGGCCAGATAACCCAGCAACGACGCATCCGGATCCCGGAAGGACACCGTGTGGCCGAGGGAGTTGAGACCGTCGGCCACGCGACGGCCAGAACGCAGTGAGATGTCGCGCTCGTGCGAGATCCCGCCGGCGAGCACCACGATATCGAGAGCGGAAATATCGGCCATGATCAGGTAGTTTCCTAACTCGTTGCGACTAGCGGAGGTCGGTCGGGAGGTTGTTGCTCGTGCGGTCCGCTCGCACGGACGAGAGCAGTCCCGTGCCGGCGAATGTCTCGAGCAGATCGGTCTCGCCGTTGATGACGGTCGCGAGGCGCCGGATTCCCACCCGGATGCTCTCCGGTGTCGGGTAGCAGAACGAGAGCCGCATGTTGTGGCGTCCGGAGCCGTCGGCGTAGAAGGCGGTGCCGGGCGTGTATGCCACGAGCTCCGTGACCGCGCGCGGGAGCATTGCCTTGGAGTCCAGGTGCGGCGGCAGGGTGAGCCAGACGTAGAACCCGCCGTTCGGATCCGTCCAGCTCAGATCGGGGAGGTGCTCCTGCAGCGCGGAGATCATCGTCTCCTTGCGCTCCCGGTACACCCCGCGGAAGGTGTCGATCTGCGCCTTCCAGTCGGCGTCGCTCAGGTACTGCGAGACGACGAGCTGGCTGAACGAGCTCGGGCTGAGCACCGCGGCCTCGTTCGCGAGGATGAGCTTCTCGCGGATGGCGTGCGGAGCCAGCGCCCAGCCGACGCGGAAGCCCGGGGCGAGCGTCTTCGAGAAGGTGCCCAGATAGACCACACCCTCGCGCTCGACGGAGCGCATCGCGGCTGGGGGCTTCTCGCCGAAATACAGCAGCCCGTACGGGTTGTCCTCGAGTACCAGGATGTCGTTCTGCCGCGCGATCTCGAGGATCTCGAGCCGGCGCTCCCACGACAGCGTCACTCCGGCGGGGTTGTGGAACGTCGGCACGGTGTACAAGAACTTCACTCGCCGGCCATCGGCCTTGAGGCGGGCGATGTGCTCGCGCAACGCTTCGGGGATCATCCCGTTCTCGTCCATCGGAACGTGGTCGACCTCGGCCTGGTACGACTTGAAGATCACCATGGCGGTCACGTAGCTCGGGCCCTCGGCCAGCACCACGTCGCCCGGGTCGAGGAAGAGCTTGCTGAACAGCTCGAGAGCGTGCTGGGAGCCCGTCGTCACGACGACGTCGTCGGCGCTCCCGCTGATGCCTTCGAGAGCCATCACGTCGAGGATCTGCTCGCGAAGTGCAGGAACGCCCTGCCCCGAGCCGTACTGGAGCGCGACCGGACCCTGCTCGCGCATCACGCGATCCATCGCCCCGACCACCAGATCTTCGGGGAGGGCGGAGACGAACGGCATGCCGCCGGCCAGAGAGACCACCTCAGGGCGGCTGGCGACGGCGAACAGGGCTCGGACCTCACTGGCGGCCAGGCCGCTCGTACGCTGCGCGTAGTGGTTGTACCACGGGTCCAGATTGTTGCCGCGTGAACGCGGGCTGCCCTGATCAGTCACGTCTCTTCCGTTTCTAACGCCGTTTGCCAATGCTATTTGGGTGGAGTCCCGACCCGAAATCGGGTCGGGACGTGGTGCCGGTGACACTTTTGGTGCGGGTGGTGCGAGGTAACGCAGTGCGGATGGTGCGCGGTACAGCGGGAGGTACAAAAAAAAGACCCGCCCGGCGTGTGCCGGACGGGTCTGTGAAGGACTGGTCGGCTACGCGAGGTAGGCGGCCAGGTCGGCTTCGAGGGCGGGCTTCGGCTTGGCGCCGATGACGGTCTTGACGACCTCGCCACCCTGGTACACCTTCATCGCGGGGATGGAGGTGATCTGGTACTTCGCAGCGGTCTGCGGGTTCTCGTCGACGTTCAGCTTGACGATCTCGATCTTGTCGGAGTGCTCGGACGCGATCTGGTCGAGGATGGGTCCGACGGCGCGACACGGGCCGCACCACTCTGCCCAGAAGTCGACCAGGATGGTCTTCTCGCTGTTGAGGACGTCGCTCTCGAAAGAAGCGTCCGTGACCGAACGTGCTGCAGACATTGTGTAGTTCTCCTTATGCGGTTGTTGTGAGTTCGAGATCGCTCGCCTCAGCCGGAACGGCTTGGGCCAGCAGGTCTTTTGGGAGGGTCGCGAGGTAGTGCTCGGCATCCAGAGCCGCAACGGTTCCGGATGCTGCCGCAGTGACCGCCTGACGATAGGTCGGGTCGATCACGTCACCGGCTGCGAACACACCGGCGACCTTCGTCTTCGAGCTCCGGCCGGCGACCGCGATGGTGCCCTCCGGAGTGAGGTCGAGCTGACCGTGCACGAGGTGCACCCGCGGGTCGTTGCCGATCGCGATGAACAGGCCCTGGAGTTCCAGGTCGCTCTTCTCACCGTTCACGGTGTCGCGCAGGGTGACGCTCTTCACGGTCTGGTCGCCGTTGATCGCCACGACCTCGGAGTTCCAGACGAACTCGATCTTCTCGTTGGCGAACGCGCGGTCCTGCATGATCTTGGAGGCGCGGAGGCTGTCCTTGCGGTGGATGACGTACACCTTGTCGGCGAAGCGGGTGAGGAAGTTGGCCTCCTCCATCGCCGAGTCACCGCCGCCGACGACGGCGATCGTGCGCTCGCGGAAGAAGAAGCCGTCGCAGGTGGCGCACCAGGAGACGCCGTGGCCCGACAGGCGCTCTTCGTCGTCGAGTCCCAGCTTGCGATAGGCCGAGCCGGTGGCGAAGATGACCGCGAGGGCCTGGTGCACGGCACCGGATCCGAGCGTGACGGTCTTCACGTCGCCCGACAGGTCGACGGACACGACGTCGTCGAGCACGACCTCCGTGCCGAACTTCTCGGCCTGCGCCTGCATCTTGAACATCAGGTCGGGGCCGAGGATGCCATCCGGGAAGCCGGGGAAGTTCTCGACCTCGGTGGTGTTCATCAGCTCGCCGCCCGCCTCGACCGACGAGGCGATCAGCAGCGGATTCAGATTGGCACGGGCAGCGTAGACCGCAGCCGTGTACCCAGCGGGGCCGGAACCGATGATGATGATCTGCCGCACAGCGGAGCTCCTTGCACTATCTGTAGCGGTCCCGATTGGAATCGCTGACGTGTAGAACACATCCTAGGCGGATGCTATTCCGTGTCACCTGTGTGTTCGGAGCGGGCGGCCGAACGGTTCAGAATCCGCACCGATCCGGGTCACAGCCCCGCGAGAAGCGGGTTCAGGATCGGCGGCTGAGCCGGTTCACAAGCGGCACCAGCCCGGCCTCCAGGTCGCGCGAGCGCAGCAGGGCGAGGAAGCCCACGTAGACGATGAGCATCACGACGCCCACGACCGCGATCGACACCAGCGCGCCGAAGAACGACGACACCGAGAAGGACCCCTCCCGCACCCCGCCGAGCAGCACGAGGAAGCCGGCTCCGGCGATCATCGCCGCGACCGCCGCGACGACGAACCGCCACAGGCCGCGCAGGATGCGCCTGCCGTCCACTCCCCCGATGCGCCGGCGGAGCAGCCAGATCGCGATGATCGCCTGCACGGTGCCGGCGATCGACACGACGAGCGCGATAGCAGCGGCGCGGAACGACCGGTCGACGGTGAGGCAGAGAAGCACACCGGCGATGATCAGGACCACCTGCGCGACGGTGAAGTAGAAGGGTGTGCGGGTGTCGCCCAGCGAGTAGAAGGCGCGTTGCGCCATGAACACGATCGAGAACGGCACGAGGCCCACCAGATAGGCGATGAGCACGAACCCGTAGTCCTGGTAGGTCGGAGTGAAGACGCTCGCCAACGGGAACGCGACCACGATGAGGGCGGCGGCCGAGAACACGATGAGCAGCAGGATGGAGCGGGCGCCGTTCGAGAAGTCCGAGCGGAACGACACCGTGTCTCCGCGATGCGCATGCTCCGCCATCCGGGTGTAGTAGGCGGTGACGATCGAAACGGCGATGATGCCGTGCGGGAGCATGAAGATCAGCCAGGCGCTGTTCATGATCGCCGGACCGGCGAATCCCTTGCCGACCGAGTTCGCCACGTTCGTCTCGACGAGGCCGGCGATCTGGGTCGCGATGAGCATGCCGAAGGTCCAGGCGGCCGCGCGTCCGGCGTGACCGAGGTTCACGCCGCGCCAGGCGAAGTCGAAGCGGAAGCGGAGTCCGATCCGCTTCCAGAAGAAGAACAGGATGAACGCCTGCACGGCGACGCCGAGCGTCGCGCCGCCGGCCAGCAGCGCCACCATCGCGGGGTTCCACGCGTGCGCGCCGCGCAGGCTGTCGGGGTCCGACCCGAAGACGGCGATGAAGATGACCAGCATCGTGATGCCGATGACGTTGTTGACCACCGGCGCCCAAGTGAAAGGCCCGAACGACTTGCGGGCGTTGAGCACCTCCCCCAGCAGCGTGTAGAGGCCGAGGAAGAAGATCTGCGGCAGCGACCAGTAGGCGAACGCCGTGGCGATCGCGGCGCCATCGCCACGGAGACCGAAGAGCTGCATCAGCACCGGCGAGAGCAGCGTGGCGATCAGCGCGACGCCGGCGAACACGACGATGCCGACGGTGACGAGCTTGTTGATGTAGGCCTTGCCGCCGTCGGAGTTCGACGACGCCCGCACGATCTGCGGCACCAGGACGGCATTGAGGATGCCCTGCGCGATGAGCGCGTAGATGCTGTTCGGGACGATGGTCGACGTCGCGTACGGGTTGGAGGCGAACGCGACGGCGCCGATGGCCTGCAGCAGCAGCCAGGCCTTGACGAAGCCGAGGATGCGCGAGACGAACGTGCCCGACGCGAGCATCGCGCTCGCGCGACCGACGCTAGCCACGCTCGGAGTCCTTCTCCGCCGAGGAGTGCGGTGAGGCATCCGGCGCGGCGGGTAGTCCGGCATCCGGTGCGCTATCCGGATCGGCCCCCGCCCCTGCCCCCGCGCCCGTCGCCTCGTCGTCGTCGCTGCCGCGCTTGCGGCGTCGCAGGATGTTGCGCACGATGCCGAAGCCGAAGAGCAGCACCAGGAGGATTCCGAAGATCAGCGCTCCGATGCCCTCCCAGTCGGCGTGCACGTCCACCGTCACGAAGCTCGGCGAGCCGATCTCCACACCGGTCGGGCTGAACAGCCGCAGCGAGAGCACCACCTGACCGTTGCCGAGCTTGGCCTTGACCGGAACCAGCACAGTGGCGCGGGACTCGGGCAGGATGTGCTTGGTCGCGTCCTCGTCGATCTCGAGCCGGCTGTTCGACGGCGAGGCGCTCAGCACGATGTTGACGGCCTCGCCCTTGAGTTCATTGCTCACCGTGAACGGGATCGAGCCCTGAGCGCTCACGAGATTGACGTTCTCGGTCGGCAGGATCGTGATCGAATCGAGAGTCGCCGAGGTCGCCTTCCGGCTTGCGACGACCGCTGCAGCCCAGTCGTTGCGGGGATCCTGCCAGGAGACGGCGAGAAGAGTGAGGAGCTCTGCCCGGGTGCGGCCGGTCATGGTCGTCGGGTCGTCGAGCACCGTGGAGAAGCCGCCGATCGCCTTCTCGTCTTCAGCCAGGTTCTTGATCGAGGCGATCCGTGCGGGGCCCTCCGGCTTGTCGGAGAGGCTCAGGCCGCTGGTCGAGGGCGCAGCGAGGGTCGACGGAAGCGTCGCGGGGGCCGACCAGGCGGACCCGAGCAGCGCGTCGAGCGTGCGGTCGAGCTGCGTGCCGCTCGACGGCCACGCGCGGTCGAACGCCACCAGCAGGTTCTTGGAGTCCGCGCTCTCCTGGCTGGTCAGCAGGAGCTGGGCGTTGACCTTCGACATCGCACTGTTCCAGGCCACGTCGCTCGGTGCCGACGCGGCATCGCGGATGGCATCGGAGAGTCCGGAGTCGGAGACCGCCAGTTTGCCGCCGGTGAAGGGGAGCACGGCGTTCGGGGTGCTCTGCATCCCCGGTGCGTTCGTGTTCGATCCGGAGACGATGGTGGTGGTGAGCCCTGCCGTGACCAGCGCGGGCAGATCGGACTTGACCACGGTCGCATCCCCCGGCCACGCGATGCCCTGCATCGTATATGTCCACGAAAGCAGCTCGTCCAGCGTCGGGAGGACCGGCCCGGCTCCCGCGGTGGGGGTGGGCGTCGGGGTCGGCGTCTCCGTGGTGCCGCCGGTCGGCGCCGGGGTCTCCGTGACCGGCGCCTCGCCCACCGGTGTCGGCGACGGCGTGAAGTTCTTCGGATCCAGCGCGTAGGACAGCGAGGTCGGCGTCAGTGGGGTGCGGATGCCGCTCTGGATCTGCCCGACGAGGTCGGCGTCTCCGAAGCCGAGCGAGAACACGTCGTTCGGCAAGGCGGCGAGCCGTGCGAGCCAGTCGCTCGCGGTCGCCGGCGCCGCGTTGCCGAGCACCCGGATGGACGCGATGATCATCGGGTCGATGCCGATCGCGACCGTCGAGTGCTTGGCCACGCCGTCGAGATCGCGTGTGAGCACGCCGTTGGCGGCCGTGTAGGTCGTGAGGTCGTCGGCGGAGATGAGTCCCCCGCCGGTCGAGGGGCTGATGATGGGGAGCACGACGCCGATCGACGACTTGGTCGCTGCGCCTCCCGGGTTCCACGCGACGCTGCCGCGGGCGATCGCGGTGGTGGCCGACGGGAGGGTGACGGTCGTACCGATCCCGTACACCGCCTGTGTCGTGCTCGCCGCGAACGGCACGTTCGCCGCGGGGACCGTCACGGTGACGACCGTGCTCGTCCCCGGCTCCAGAGCGCCGACGGCGGCGTGGCCGATCGTGCTCGTCCCGTCGGGCGCGTCCGTGGCGGCGAGCCAGGACGAGAGGCTCGAGCGGGTGGCGAGCGGGTCCGGGTCGACCCAGAGATCGACCGTGCCCGCCGGGTACGCGGTCTCCGAGGTGTTGCTGACGCTGACGGAGGCGACGAGGTTCTTGCCCTTGCCGAGCACTCCCCCGTCGATGGTCGTCACCGACGCGGTGATCGGCGAAGATGCGGCGGCAGCGGCGGCGCGGGCGGATGACGCCGCAGCGGCGTGAGCGGCAGGCGGCGCGGCTGCGCCGGCGACAGCAGCGGGAGCGAGGGCAAGGGCGACGGTGGCGCCGATGAGCGCAGCGAGGCCCCGCACACCCCGCAGTCGGGTGAGGCCGGGTACGCTCATGCGTCGACGCACGATCCCGTTTCGGCCTCCATGTCGACGATTCTAGAGTGCGGGCCCTGAGAGACCGCGGCGAGCACGCCCGTAAACTGGGGCACCATGCAGAGCGTCGCCGAATCCCTCGAACGCCTCGGCGACCTCGCGCGCTCCGCGACGGTCACCCAGGTCTCCACGGCTTTCGCCGACGCCGGACACGAGCTGGCGCTCGTCGGCGGCCCTGTCAGAGACGCCCTGCTCGGCCGCGCCGTGCACGACCTCGACTTCACGACGGATGCGCGCCCCGACCGCATCCTGTCGATCGTCGGGCCCATCGCCGACGCGGTCTGGGACATCGGCCGTGACTTCGGCACGATCGGTGCCCGCTTCGGCGACGACACGGTCGAGATCACGACCTACCGCACCGACAGCTACGACGGCGAGACACGCAAACCGGACGTGGAGTTCGGCAACAGCCTCGAAGACGACCTGCTGCGCCGCGACTTCACCGTGAACGCGCTCGCGCTGCGGGTGCCGGAGGTGAAGCTGGTCGACCCGTCCGGGGGCGTCGAGCACCTGCTGAGCCGCACGATCACCACCCCGAGCAGCCCGGAGATCTCGTTCGGCGACGACCCGCTGCGGATGATGCGCGCCGCTCGCTTCACCTCGCAGCTCGGATTCACGGTCGACGAGGACACCCGGCGTGCGATGACGGACATGGCCGACCGCATCGAGATCGTGAGCGCCGAGCGGGTGCGTGACGAGATCAGCAAGCTCCTCGTCACCGACCGTCCGCGCGACGGCATCGAACTGCTGGTCGAGACCGGTCTCGCCGATCGGGTCATCCCCGAGATCCCTGCGCTCCGCCTCGAGATGGACGAGCACCACCACCACAAGGACGTCTACCAGCACAGCCTCACCGTGCTCGATCAGGCCATCGGCTACGAGAAGGAACGCCATCCGGGCTCGGAGCCCGATCTCGTGCTGCGGCTCGCGGCCATCCTGCACGACATCGGCAAGCCGGCCACGCGCCGCCTCGAGCCGGGAGGAGTGGTCAGCTTCTACCACCACGACGTGGTCGGGGCGAAGCTCGCCAAGCGACGGCTCACCGCTCTGCGCTTCGACAAGGCGACCATCGACGCGGTCGCGCGCCTGATCGAGCTGCATCTTCGGTTCTTCGGGTACACCGAAGGGCACTGGACCGACTCCGCCGTGCGCCGCTATGTACGGGATGCCGGGCCGCAGCTCGAACGTCTGCACATGCTCACCCGCGCCGATGTGACGACCCGCAATCGCCGCAAGGCCGACCGGCTGGGATTCGCCTACGACGACCTCGAGGCGCGCATCCGGGAGCTGCAGGAGAAAGAGGAACTGGATGCCGTGCGCCCCGACCTCGACGGCGAGCAGGTCATGCGCATCCTGGGCCTGCGGCCGAGCCGGGAGGTGGGTGACGCAATGCGGTACCTGCTCGAGCTGCGCCTCGACCACGGGCCGCTCGGCGAGGAGGAGGCCACCCGCCGGCTGCTCGCATGGTGGTCGGAGCGCTCGGCATCCTGAGCCCGTCCCGCTCCGATTGGCGCCGGATGCCCGCAGTCCGCTACTCTAGGTAGGTTGTCTGGGCAGATCTATGCCCGCGCAGCAGATGTAGAACCCTCCTGCTACAGACCGTCTGTAGCCGCTAAGTCCAAAGGAGGTGGGTTAGTCATGCATCAGTACGAGTTGATGGTCATCCTCGATCCAGAGATCGACGAGCGCACCGTAGCTCCCAGCCTTGACAAGTTCCTCAACGTCGTTCGCGACGCCGGTGGAACCGTCGACAATGTGGACATCTGGGGCCGCCGTCGCCTCGCCTACGAGATCAACAAGAAGACCGAGGGCATCTACGCCGTCGTTCAGCTGACCTCGGACGGCGACGCCACCAAGGAGCTCGACCGCCAGCTGAAGCTCAGCGAGGCCGTCATGCGCACCAAGGTCCTCCGTGCAGAAGAGGCGATCGCTCAGGTCGCCGCCGCCGCGAAGCTCGCCGACGAGAAGGCCGCCCGCAAGGCTGCCGCTCCCGCCAAGGCTGCTGCCGCCGAAAAGGCCGGCGCCTAGTCCGATGGCCGGCGAGACCGTCATCACCGTGGTGGGCAACCTCACGAGCGACCCGGAGCTGCGTTACACGCAGAACGGACTCGCGGTTGCCAACTTCACCATCGCGTCCACTCCCCGCACGTTCGACCGTCAGGCGAACGAGTGGAAGGACGGTGAGGCTCTCTTCCTGCGTGCGAGCGTCTGGCGTGAATTCGCCGAGCACGTCGCCGGATCGCTGACGAAGGGCTCCCGGGTCATCGCCCAGGGTCGCCTCAAGCAGCGCTCCTACGAGACGAAGGAGGGCGAGAAGCGCACGAGCATCGAGCTCGAGATCGACGAGATCGGTCCGTCGCTTCGCTACGCCACTGCTTCGATCACTCGCGCACAGTCGTCGCGCGGCCCGGGTGGAGCACCCGGCGGCGCCGTCGAAGAGCCGTGGGCTGCCTCAGCGCCGTCCGACGCTTCGTCCTCCGGGTCGGACGTCTGGAACACGCCGGGCAACTACAACGACGAGACTCCCTTCTAAAGGGTGCACCCGGGGAGTGACTCCCTGCGGCGATACACACTTCAACGAAAGCAAAGGAAATCATGGCTGGAAAGTCGAGCGGCGACCGCCGCAAGCCGATCCGCAAGGGCAAGGACGGCAAGAACGCCGCACCCGCGAAGTCGATTCGCGTCGGCGTCATTGACTACAAAGACGTCGCTACCCTGCGTAAGTTCATCTCGGAGCGTGGCAAGATCCGCGCCCGTCGCATCACCGGTGTCTCCGTGCAGGAGCAGCGCCTCATCGCCCGCGCCGTCAAGAACGCGCGCGAGATGGCGCTTCTGCCCTACGCCGGCTCGGGCCGTTAGGAGCCACGGATATGTCGAAACTGATTCTGACGCACGAGGTCTCCGGCCTCGGCTCGGCCGGTGACGTCGTCGACGTCAAGAACGGCTACGCACGCAACTTCCTCATCCCCCAGGGCTTCGCCATCGCGTGGAGCCGTGGCGGCGAGAAGCAGGTCGAGCAGATCAAGGCGGCTCGCACCGCCCGTGAGCTCGCCACCATCGAGCAGGCCCAGGACCTCAAGGCGAAGCTCGAGGCCACCAAGGTCAAGCTCACCGTCAAGGCCGGTCGCGAAGGCCGCCTCTTCGGTTCGGTGAAGACCTCCGACGTTGCCGACGCCGTCAAGGCGGCCGGTATCGGCGAGCTGGACAAGCGCAAGATCGAGCTGCCCAACGCGATCAAGGTCGTGGGCGACCACGAGGCGACCGTTCGTCTCCGCGACGATCTGTCAGCGACGATCACCCTTCAGGTGGTCGCTGCCAAGTAGGCGCACTCGAGCAGTATTCGTAGCGGCGGGCTCCGGCCCGCCGCTACACCCTTTTAACGCGCGGACGCAAGCTTCATCCTCATGTTTGTACACAGGGACACCCTCACGGGGGACAAGGTTCGACACAACCTTTAAACAAGTTTCTACACACAGGGTGGGGAAGGATAAATCCCTGGTCAGGGGATCTATAACCGCCGAAATTCTTTGACTTTCCACAGTTCTCCCCACAGGTTGTGCACAAGCGCTACGGCGTTTCGCGCAGTTTGTCCCCAGGGTTATCCACAGGCCGAGTTGTGAGGATCGTCACGCGCTCCCTAGGGTGGAGCGACGTCGACACACGGGGGTCGGCGCAACCCGGCTTCGCACTCATCGTGTCGGTGGGTCGCAGTATCCAGGAGTGAGTATCGGTCTCGCCAGCGAGCCGTCGCGCGCAGGGTCGCGTGCAGGCGTTCACTGGAAACGAGCGCCGAATACGCACGCCCGCGCAACGCAACGAACAACAGAGGAGACATCGTGTCGATCGCCCATCTGGGTCTCGCTGACCAACGCGAACCGGGCGAAGGCAGGACTCACGAGCGAACGCCGCCGCACGACCTCCTGGCTGAACAGAGCGCGCTCGGCGGGATGCTGCTCAGCAAGGACGCCGTCGCGGACGTCGTCGAAGTGGTGCGCGGTGGCGACTTCTACATCCCCAAGCACGAGATCATCTACGACGCCATCCTGTCGCTGTACTCGCACGGCGAGCCGACCGATGTGATCACGGTCACCGACGAGCTGACCAAGGTCGGCGAGCTCTCCCGCGCCGGCGGTGCGGAGTACCTCCACACGCTCACCAGCCTCGTGCCTACCGCGGCCAACGCCGGCTACTACGCGAACATCGTCGCCGAGAAGGCGCTTCTGCGACGTCTCGTGGAGGCGGGCACCCGCATCACGCAGATGGGCTACAAGGCCGAGGGCGAGGTGCTCGATCTGGTGAACAACGCGCAGGCCGAGATCTACTCGGTCACCGGTTCGCAGGAGACCGAGGACTACGTGCCGCTCACCGACGCGGTGACCGTCGCGATCGACGAGATCGAGGCCGCGAGTCACAAAGACGGTTCCATGACCGGCGTGCCGACCGGCTTCGCCGAGCTCGACGAGCTCACGAACGGCCTGCACCCGGGCCAGATGATCATCGTCGCCGCGCGTCCGGCGCTCGGAAAGTCGACGCTCGCGCTCGACTTCGCTCGGGCCGCGTCCATCCACCACGAGATGCCCACGATCTTCTTCTCCCTCGAGATGGGTCGCAGCGAGATCGCGATGCGTCTGCTCTCGGCCGAGGCATCGGTGCCCCTCCAGAGCATGCGTAAAGGCAAGGTGGAGAGCCGCGACTGGACCACGATCGCCGCCACCCGCGGTCGCATCAATGACGCCCCGCTCTACATCGATGACAGCCCGAACATGACGCTCGTCGAGATCCGGGCCAAGTGCCGTCGCCTCAAGCAGCGCGTCGGCCTCAAGATGGTCGTCATCGACTACCTCCAGCTGATGACGAGCGGCAAGCGCGTCGAGAGCCGCCAGCAGGAGGTCAGCGAGTTCTCCCGAGCGCTCAAGCTGCTCGCCAAGGAGCTCCAGGTGCCCGTGATCGCCCTCTCGCAGCTGAACCGTGGCCCCGAGCAGCGCGCCGACAAGCTGCCGGCGCTGAGCGACCTCCGTGAATCCGGATCGATCGAGCAGGACGCCGACATGGTGATCCTGCTCCACCGCGAGTCCGCCTACGAGAAGGACAACCCGCGCGCGGGCGAGGCCGACCTGATCGTGGCCAAGCACCGTAACGGCCCCACGCGAACTGTCACCGTGGCCTTCCAGGGCCACTTCTCGCGGTTCACCGATATGGCGCCGATCTAGGCCGCGACTCCCCGCGCCGTCTCGACATGGAATTGCCCCGCCTGCAGCGCGACGTCCTGGATGCCGCACTGCCGCGCATCCAGGCGGATCACCGTGTGGTCGGCGTCGCCGTCGCCGGATCGATCGCCGCTGGGCACGCAGACGACTACTCGGATGTCGACCTGATCATCGCCGTCGCCGACGGGGCCTTCGACGAGGTCATGGCGCAACGGCTCGAGCTCGTCGGTTCCTGGACGCCGCTCGTCATCGGATTCACCGGTGAACACGTCGGGGAGCCGCGCCTGATCGTGAGCCTGGTCGGGCCGCCTGTCGTTCATGTCGACCTGAAGTTCGTGCGGATCTCGGACTTCGCGCAGCGCATCGATGATCCCGTGATCGTCTCGGACCGCACGGATGCATTGGCGCGTGAACTGGCCGCGCATCCGCTCGAGGTGGCCGCAACCGACTTTCAGTGGTTCGAGGACCGATTCTGGGTCTGGGTGCACTACGGCGCCACCAAGCTGGGACGCGGGGAGCTCTTCGAGGTGCTGAGCGTGCTCAGCGACCTGCGTTCGCTCGTCCTCGGCCCGCTGGCCGCCCTGCGCGCCGGGGAGCGTCCACGGGGCGTCCGTCGACTCGAGGCGGTCGCGCCCGACGATGCGCGGGCGCTGCAGGCGACCATCGGCGCCTACGACCGCGCGGCCGCAGCGCAGGCCCTGCTCGCGTGCGCGGCGCTCTATCGCGAATGGATGGCGTCGCTCAGCAGCGCTGTCACTCGTCGATCCGAAGCGGAGCGGCTCGCGGTGGCGTACCTTCACGACGTGATCGCCGCCGATGGGGAGCTCGGTCGATGAAGGAATGTGGCGGAAGTCGTCCTCTGATCACCGCGTTCGTGGACGAATCAGAGCCGGACCAGTCCTGGAGTCTTGCGGAAAGGAAGACCGGCTGGATCGTCAACTGTTGGACACGCTTCGTGCCCGCAAGGTCATCGACAGCTCGTTGCGTATGCACCACCAGCGCGGCTCGGCTGAGCCGTTGCTATGGATTCCGGACACGGTGTGCGGCGCAATCAACTTCGGTCGAAGCGGCGAGGGGTCGTTTCTCGGGCCGATCCGGCAACGTGTGACGATCGTCACCGTTTAAGCGCAGAACCCTGGGCCTCGCGCAGCGAGATCTCCCAGGGTTCACTTCCGGTACCACCGCGATGGCCCGACAGGAACATCCTCTCAAGTCTTGCGACGAGGAGCAGCACTGAACATGCAATGCGGGCACCGCCCGCAGAATACCTCCCGAGGATGATGCGGGTCGGCCGAGCGCACGACGCGAGCACCGGCCGCGCGGTGTGGAATAGAGGTATGGACGTCACACTTCTCGCTCTGCTCCAGGGTGTCGGCGCCGTCGCGCTGGCCGTGGTGGCGTTCGCGGGGGCGCTGACCTGGCCGTCGCTGATCGCGCCGATCCAGGGGATGCGCACGGACCGCTCACGCCTGCTGACTTTCTGCGGGCTCGGCCTCGTGCTCCTCATCGCGACGGTGCCGCTCTATCTCGCGCCCGGGCTGCTCCTGCGCGACCAGCTCGGGTTCGCCCTGGTCTTCCCTGTGGCGGCGACCTGGCTCATCGCCGCGGCGGCCCTGCTGCTACGCGGCCTGCTGGCGACCGGGGTCACGCGCGTCGTGTCGTACGCCTACGCCATCGTCTCGATCGCCGGCCTCTTCGCGGGAATCGTGTCGGGCCTCTTCGCTCAGCACCGCATCGCGGACACCATCACGCCGACCGGCGCGTTCCTGCTCGCCCTGTCAGCGGTGACCGCGACCATCGTCTGGTCGAAGACCGACTCCCCCGCCGTCCGTCCGGTCTGAGGTCTCAGGCGGTTTCGACCGCAGCGACCGCGGATCGCCCGGGCCAGCGTCTCGAGATCCACAGGATCACGAACCCGACGCACAGGATGACCGCAGCGATGAGCAGCACATAGAACGAGACCGAGAGGTAGCCGTTCGCCGACGTCGCCGGGTTCATGAACGGGTACGGGTACCAGGGTCTTCCGGTGAGCTTGTCGATCGCGAGCGGGCCCCGGATGAGCGTATAGAGCGCCCAGACGATCGGGAAGCTCGCGATCCACCACAGCACGTTCGTGCGCAGCTGCGTGCGCCCTGGCGCGAAGAGCCAGTCGAGCAGCAGGTAGATCGGTCCCACCACGTGCAGGATCTCGTTGGACCACTCGAGCGTCCGCCCTTGCGGGAGCGGGATGTTCCGCAGCAGCAGGTTGTAGACGATCCCGGTCGTCACCATGTAGGTCGTGATCACCGCGCGCAGGATGCTGAACCACTCCGGATCGGCGCCCGACCGGGTGAACATGAACCACGCGCCGATGAGCAGCACGACGACGTAGCCGACATTCGACTCGATGGTGAAGAAGCTGAAGAAGTTGACAGCGAAGAACCCCACATCGCCGCCGTCGGCCCTGGTGAAGTTCGCGCTGTGCACGAACTGGGCCACGATGGCGACGATGGTGAGCACGGCCATGACGACGCGGACGATGCCGAATCCGATGCGCATCGAATCTCCTCGTGGGTCGGCCGGCCGGTCGCCGACAGGGCCGAGCATAGTGATGGCGCGGTCCTCCACGCGGCAAACGCGCAGCAATGGCGCTACTAAACTGGGAGGGAATCCCGTATGAGAGAGGTCGCCTCGTGGCACCCGCTGTTCCTGCCCAGAAATCCAGACGGTACTGGGTCGTCCCCGTCGTCAGGGCCGTCGTCGCTCTGATCGCGGCCGCGGTGATCACCTTCACCCGCGACGCCCACACGGCCGAGTTCGGCCTGATCGTCTTCGGCGTGTTCGCCCTGATCGAAGGGTTCGCGGTCGCGCTGCTGAGTCTGCGCACGGTCACAGACCCCGTCACCCGCACGCTCTTCCTGGTGCAGGGCGCGATCGGGGTGCTCTCGGGCATCCTCGCGCTCACGCTCATGACCAGCGGACTGGGCCTCTACCTCTTCCTGGTCAGCGTGTGGGCAGCGCTCACCGGCTTCCTCGAGCTCTACGCCGGACTGCGTAACCGCGCCAAAGACCCGGCTGCACGCGACTGGCTGGTGACCGGATCGCTCACAGCAGTGCTCGCGATCGTGTTCCTCCTCATCCCGTCCGACGTCGTGCTGGCCATCGGCCTGTTCGGCGCCTGGGCGGTCGTCGTCGGCGTCTTCCAGGCGATCGGCGGAGCCACTCTTCAGAACGCCGCGCGTCACGACACCGCCCCCGAGAGCGCTGGGAGCGGATCGTGAGCAGGCGAGACAAGAAAGACCCCCGCGTGACTTCCAGCACCCAGCCGAGCCGTCGAGACCGTTTCCTGCCCACCGAGCTGCTCGGCATCTCCGCCGCTCTCGGCGTGTTCGTGGGCCTGATCGTTCTCATCTCCACCCGGGAATTCGTTCTGGCCGGCATCG
Organism: Leifsonia sp. 10N434; assembly: GCF_056394405.1. Taxonomy (NCBI): domain Bacteria; kingdom Bacillati; phylum Actinomycetota; class Actinomycetes; order Micrococcales; family Microbacteriaceae; genus Leifsonia; species Leifsonia sp. 10N434. Next base: position 954,887 of record NZ_JBFTHV010000001.1, read on the forward strand.
CGCTCGGCGTCGCCTTCATCCTCTCGCTGGTGCTGATGGCCCTGTTCGCCCTCGCGTTCAAGCCGAACGCGGCCGAGGTGCACGACCTCGAAGAGCAGAACGCCGAGCAGAAGAAAGACGGCCCGGCCCCCCACTGAGCCCGGCCCTCTCACCCCGAAGCCCGACGTAATCGAGTCCGGGAGAAATCGGGGTCATCGCGACCCGACGGCTGATTTCTCCTGGACTCGATGGCGGCGGCGACTCGGGGCTCAGAGGTAGTCGACGAGGGCGGACGCGACGCCCGTGTAGGTCTGCGGCGTGAGCTCGAGCAGGCGCTGCTTGGCCGCCTGACTGAGATCGAGTCCGGCCACGAACTCAACCAGTCCATCACGGTCGACACGCTTGCCGCGGGTGAGCTCCTTGAGCAGCGCGTACGGGTCGGTGATCTGCGACCGGCCGGCGGTGACCTCCGCGCGGATCAGGGTCTGGATCGCCTCGCCGAGCACCTCCCAGTTGGCGTCGAGGTCGGCGGCGAGCAGGTCGCGGTCGAGAGCGATCTGACCGAGGCCGCGCTGGATGTTGTCGAGCGCGAGCAGCGAGTGGCCGAGCCCGACGCCGATGTTGCGCTGCGTGGTGGAGTCGGTGAGGTCGCGCTGCAGGCGGCTGGTGACGAGGGTGGCGGCGAGCGAGTCGAGCACCGCCGAACTGAGTTCGAGGTTCGCCTCGGCATTCTCGAACCGGATGGGGTTCACCTTGTGCGGCATCGTCGACGATCCGGTGGCGCCGGGCTCCGGCGTCTGACGGAAGTAGCCGAGCGAGATGTACGTCCAGATGTCCGTGGCCAGGTTGTGCAGGATGCGGTTGGCGTGGGAGACGCGGTTGTAGAGCTCGGCCTGCCAGTCGTGCGACTCGATCTGCGTGGTGAGCGGGTTCCACTCGAGCCCGAGGCTGGTGACGAACTCGCGCGAGATGCGGGGCCAGTCCGCATCCGGATCGGCGACCACATGCGCGGCGAACGTTCCTGTGGCCCCGCTGAACTTGCCGAGGTACTCGGTGCGGTCGACCTGAGCCGCGACGCGCTCGAGGCGGTACGCGAAGACCGCGAGCTCCTTGCCCATCGTGGTGGGCGTCGCCGGCTGACCGTGTGTGCGGGCCAGCATCGCGTCGTCGCGGTATTCGATCGCCTGGGCGCGCAGCTCGCCGATGACCGACCGGAGCTTCGGAAGCCACACCTCGTTGATCGCGGCGCTCACCGTGAGGGCGTACGAAAGGTTGTTGATGTCTTCGCTCGTGGCGGCGAAGTGCGTGAGCTCCGCGATCGAGTCGAGACCGAGCGCGTGCAGGCGCTCGCGAACCAGGTACTCCACGGCCTTCACGTCGTGCTTGGTGGTGGCCTCCAGCTCGGCGAGGCGGTCGATCTCGGGCTGCCCGAAATCAGCGGCCAGCGCGCGCAGCGACTCGACCTGCGCCTCGGTGAGGGGCGACGAGCCGAACATCCGGTGGCTGGTCAGAAAGATCAGCCACTCGACCTCGACCTGCACACGGGCCCGGTTGAGGCCCGCCTCCGAGAGGTGGTCGCCGAGGCCGAGGACCGCCTGGCGGTAACGGCCGTCGAGGGGGCTCAGCGGCTGGGGAGGCAGGGCGGTCATGAGGCTCCTTGCGTGGTGGGATACGCGACTATTCTCGCGCATCCGCACCACGGCCGGCGCCGGAGGCTAGTCGCGGCGGGTGAGCGGGCGCAGCACGAGCCCGAGCAGCCAGGCGATCAGGCCGAGCACCAGCGCGCCGAGCACGCCCCACCAGAAGCCCGAGATGTAGAGGCCGAAGCCCATCAGGCTGCTGATCCACGCGACGAGCAGCAGGAGGAGACCGTTCACGATGAACGAGATGAGCCCGAGCGTCAGGATGTACAGCGGGAAGGCGACGATCCGGATGGCCGTGCCGACGATCGCGTTCACCACACCGAAGATCAGGGCGATCAGCAGGTACGTGAGAACGGTCGGGAGGGTTCCCGGGTCGTACGGCTTGACGGTGACGCCCGAGACGATGAGCGTCGTCAGCCAGAGCGCGAACGCGTTGATGATGAGGCGCAGGAGGAATCGCATGGCACCATGATGGCAGCGTGACCGGGATTCTGTACCCCTGCGCCGCCAATCGGGCGTGCGAGGAATTCCCCCTGCGGAATGCGGCCGCGGGTAAGTTGGGTCTGTGAGCTCTGAAGACGCCCCCGGCGTGAAGCTGCGCCAGGAGATCGTGGACGTACCCGCCTACAAGCAGGGACGCGCGGCACCGGCCGACGGCTTCAAGCTGTCCAGCAACGAGAACCCCTTCGCTCCGCTGCCCTCGGTGGTGGATGCGGTGGGCGCCGTTCTCGGCGACCTCAACCGCTATCCCAACGCCGGCGGTCTCGATCTGCGTGAGCGGCTCGCCCAGCGCCACGGCATCGGCGTGGGACAGGTGCACCTCGGCAACGGCTCGGTCTCCCTGCTGGCGCAGCTGATCTCCGCCGCCGCCGGAGCCGGGGACGAGGTCGTCTACGCGTGGCGCTCGTTCGAGGCGTATCCGGGTCTCGTGACCGTCGCCGGTGCGACGAGTGTGCAGGTTCCGAACCGCGCCGACGGCTCGCACGATCTCGCCGCGATGGCGGCGGCGATCACCGATCGCACCCGTGTCGTCATCGTCTGCACCCCCAACAACCCGACCGGCCCGATCGTCACGGCCGCGGAGTTCGAGACGTTCATGGCGGCGGTGCCGCCGCACCTGCTCGTGCTCCTCGACGAGGCCTACTACGAGTTCGTCACCGACGACGGGTCGGTGGACGGCATCCCGCTGCTCGGCCGCTACCCCAACCTGGTCGTGCTCCGCACCTTCTCCAAGGCCTACGGGCTCGCCGCGCTCCGTATCGGCTACGCCGTCGGTCAGGAGGCGGTGCTCAACGCGGCACGCTCCGCCGCGATCCCGCTGTCGGTGATCGACGCCGCCCGCGTGGCCGCGCTCGCGTCGATCGACTCGGAGGACGAGCTCATGGAGCGCGTCGCGCGGGTCGCGATGCGTCGCGACGAGCTCCGGGATGCGCTCATCGCGCAGGGCTGGAACGTTCCGCAGGCGCAGGGCAACTTCATCTGGCTGGCGACCGGCGACGAGACGGCCTGGGCGAACGACGCCTTCTTCGATGCCGGACTGACCGTTCGCGCATTCGCACCGGAGGGCATCCGGATCAGCGTCGGGGAGCAGGAATCTGTGGAGAAACTCCTTCAGGTCGCGGCCGATCTTGTGCGGAACCTACCAAATGGGCACCCGGCCAAGCGGTTAGGTTAGTACGGTGGCTGCAACGAACGATAACCCGCGCCCGGCGAACACCGTCCAGTTGCTGACGGCTGATGGCCGGTTCCAGCCGACCGACGAGGCCGCGGAATACCTCCCCTATCTCGAGCGTCTCGGTGAAGACGACTATCGGCGCTTCTACCGCGACATGGTCGTGGTGCGCCGGTTCGACCACGAGTCCGCGAACCTGCAGCGTCAGGGCCAGCTGGCCCTCTGGGTGCCCAGCCACGGCCAGGAGGCGGCCCAGGTCGGCTCCGGCCACGCGGCGCGTCCCCAGGACCACATCTTCCCCTCGTACCGCGAGCACGTCGTCGGCATGATCCGCGGTCTCGACCCCGTCGACATCCTGCGAATGCTCCGCGGCGTCACGCTCGGCGGCTGGAACCCAGCAGAGAACGGGAACTTCCACCTCTACTCCCTGGTGCTCGGCTCGCAGAGCCTGCACTCCACGGGCTACGCGATGGGCATCCAGCTCGACGGCAAGGCCGGAACGGGCGACCCGGAGAAGGATGAGGCGGTGGTCGTCTACTTCGGTGACGGCGCATCGTCGCAGGGCGATGTCAGCGAGGCCCTGGTCTTCGCCGCGAGCTACCGCACGCCCCAGGTCTTCTTCCTGCAGAACAACCAGTGGGCCATCTCGGTGCCCGTCGAGCGCCAGTCGCGCACACCGCTGTACCTGCGCGGGAGCGGCTTCGGCATCCCGGGCACACGCGTCGACGGCAACGACGTGCTCGCGAGCTATGCCGTGACCAAGAAGTGGCTCGACGAGGCGCGTGCAGGCGAAGGCCCTGCCCTCATCGAGGCCGTGACCTACCGCGTCGGCGCGCACACCACCGCCGACGACCCCACGAAGTACCGCACCGACGACGAGCTGCAGTCATGGATCGCCCGCGACCCGATCGCGCGCTACCGCACGTACCTCTCCGACCTCGGCGTCGGCGACTCCTTCTTCTCGTCGGTGGACGAAGAGGCCGCCGACCTCGCGGCCGACGCCCGGCGCCGGCTGCTCGAGGTGGTCCCGCCGCCCATGGACGTGATCTTCGACCACGTCTATGCCGAGCCGCACCCGCTGATTGCCGAGCAGAAGGAATGGGCGCAGCGTTACGAGGCGTCCTTCGATGAGGAGCGCGCATGAGCGACCTGAACCAGCGTTTCCCCGTGATCGCCGACCGTGTCGGCGACGAGGACGAGCAGCTCGAAGTGCATGAGGCCGAGCTCGTCGACGAGACCACCACCGCCCCCGACTCCCAGCACGGCGCTCAGGATGGCGCAGGCGATGCCACGCCGACCGAGGACGTGCTGATCGTCGAGCCCGAGCCCGACACGGTCGCCGAGGGCTCTGCGCCCGTCGACATCACCGCGGCGTTCCAGGTGAACGCCGACCCCGACCTCGAGCAGGGCGACGTTCCGAAGTCGGAGTTCGAGGAGGAGGCGGAGGCGGAGGCGGACGAGGTCGCCGAGGCCGTCGAGGTCGACGCACCCGAAGCACCCGAAGCACCCGAAGTACCGCAGGCTACCGAGCAGGAAGTAGTGCCGGCCGCCGGACAGCCGGCCGCTGCCGCTCAGCCGGCCGCCGCCGCGCAGCCGGTCGCCGAGTCCGCGGCCCCTGCCGTCCCAGCGAACCCCATCGTCTCGATGCCGCTCGGCAAGGCCATTAACAAGGGCCTGCACGATGCGCTCGCGAACGACCCCAAGGTGCTGCTGATGGGCGAGGACATCGGCCCGCTGGGCGGCGTCTACCGCGTCACCGAGGGCCTGCACGCCGAGTTCGGGCCGCAGCGCGTGCTCGACACCCCGCTCGCCGAGTCCGGCATCCTGGGCACCGCGATCGGTCTCGCCATGCGCGGCTACCGCGCGGTGTGCGAGATCCAGTTCGACGGGTTCATCTTCCCCGCGTTCGACCAGATCACCACCCAGCTCTCCCGGATGCGCAACCGCCACGAGGGAACGGTCACGATGCCGATCGTGATCCGCGTGCCGTACGGCGGCCACATCGGCTCGATCGAGCACCATTCGGAGAGCCCCGAGGCGTACTTCGCGCACACTCCCGGCCTGCGCGTCGTCAGCCCGAGCAACTCGCACGACGCGTACTGGATGATCCAGGAGGCCATCGCCTCCGACGACCCCGTGCTGTTCTTCGAGCCCAAGAGCCGTTACTTCGTCAAGAGCGAGGTCAACCTCGCCGAGAACGCGTCACCGTTGCACTCCGCGCGGGTCGCCCGCGCCGGCACCGACGTGACCGTGGTCGCGCACGGCGCCATGGTGTCGACCCTGCTGCACGCCGCCGACCTGGCGGCCGAGGAGGGAACCAGCCTCGAGGTGATCGACCTGCGCTCCGTCTCGCCGATCGACTACGGCCCTGTGCTCGACTCGGTTCGCAAGACGGGACACCTGGTCGTCGTGCAGGAGGCCCAGGGCAACGCCAGCGTGGGATCGGAGATCGCGGCCACGGTCGCCGAGCGCGCCTTCTACTCGCTCGAGGCACCGGTCATCCGGGTATCCGGGTTCGACACCCCCTACCCGCCGTCGAAGGTCGAGGCGATGTACCTTCCGGATGCAGACCGCGTGCTCGAAGCCGTGGATCGCAGCCTCTCCTACTGACCGGACCGAAAGAAGTGGCAGCATGAGCGATTCCAAGTTCCTCCTCCCGGATGTCGGCGAAGGCCTGACCGAGGCGGAGATCGTCTCCTGGAAGGTCGGCCCCGGTGATTCTGTGGCGGTCAACCAGGTGATCGTCGAGATCGAGACGGCCAAATCACTCGTCGAGCTTCCCTCTCCGTTCGAGGGCGTCGTCGGCGAACTGCTGGTGTCGGAGGGGCAGACGGTCGACGTCGGAACCCCGATCATCACGGTCTCGAACGCCGGAGGAGCAGTTGACGCTCCTGTCTCCGAACCGGTGACCGAGGTGCAGGAGGCCGCGACGGACACCGCCGCGAGTGTCTCGCACGAGGTGGATGCTGCTCCCGCGGCCGAGAAGGCGGAGGCCCCGCTCGTCGGTTACGGGGCGTCGGGCCACGGTTCCAGCCGCCGCCGCCGGGTCAGCCACCCCGGCACCAACGCCGTCCCCGTGACCGTTGCAGCGACCGCCGAGGCTCCGGCCGCTGCGGCACCTGCGGCACAGGCTCCGGCTGCGCCGACCCCGCCTGCCGCTTCGGCGCCGACGGCCTCCGCAGCCCCCGCTGCCTCGGCGGCGCCGCTCACGGTGCGCCCGGAGATCGCGACGACGCCGCACCCTCCCGTCATCACGAAGCCGCCGATCCGCAAGCTCGCCAAAGACCTCGGCGTCGACCTCACGCAGGTGACTCCCACGGGCCCGATTGGCGACATCACCCGCGACGACGTGCTGCGCGAGGCGACGCAGGCCACGGTGTTCCGCAACCTGCAGACGCCGGAGTGGCCGAACGACCGTGAGGAGCGCATCCCGGTCAAGGGAGTGCGCAAGGCCATCGCGAACGCCATGGTGTCGAGCGCGTTCAGCGCCCCGCACGTCAGCCTGTTCGTCGACGTGGATGCGACGCGCACGATGGAGTTCGTCAAGCGGCTCAAGAACTCGCCCGACTTCGCCGGCGTCAAGGTGTCGCCGCTGCTGATCATGGCCAAAGCCATCATCTGGGCGGTGCGGCGCAACCCAACGGTCAACTCGTCGTGGACCGACGAGGAGATCATCATCCGCCACTACGTGAACCTCGGCATCGCCGCGGCCACGCCGCGCGGGCTCATCGTGCCGAACGTCAAGGATGCCCAGGACATGTCGCTGCTCGAGCTGGCGGCCGCGCTGGAGCAGCTCACGATCACCGCGCGCGACGGCAAGACCTCGCCGGCCGACATGGCCAACGGCACGATCACGATCACCAACATCGGCGTGTTCGGGATGGACACCGGTACGCCGATCCTCAACCCGGGCGAGGTCGGCATCGTCGCGCTCGGCACGATCAAGCAGAAGCCGTGGGTCGTTGACGGCGAGGTGCGCCCGCGCTTCGTCACGACGCTCGGCGCCTCGTTCGATCACCGCATCGTCGATGGGGATGTCGCGTCGCGCTTCCTCGCCGACGTCGCGAGCATCATCGAAGAGCCGGCGCTGCTGCTCGACTGAGCCGAGCGCGGTCGTCTTCCTCTGACTCGACCGCTCAGTGCTCGCGGTACCAGACGACCGCGCCGTACACGGCGGGCACCGCCAGGGCCGCGATGGTGATCAGCAGCACGGCGGTGGGCGCGAGTGGGAGCCCGAGGATCGCCAGCAGGACGAGCACGACTCCGGCTCCCGCCTTGAGCGCCGGGCTGAGCACGGGAGCCGTCGGCTCATCCGGGCCACGCGCCAGGGTCGTCTCGATGACGGCGATCGTGACGAGCACCAGGGCGACGCCGCCGAGCAGCAGCGAGCGGTCGAAGGGCTCCATGGGTGCGGCCGTGTCGTGCAACCCGAGGGCGATGCCCACCCCCGCCAGCACGATCCCGATCAGCATGATCATGTGCAGGTACACCCACGCGAGCACGATGCCGAACCGCTGCCGCACCGGCCGGCGCGCGACGAAGTCGTAGTAGACCCACCACATCCCGAAGCCGACCGCGAGGCCGAGTGCAGCATCCGCGATCGTCAGGCCCGAGAGCCGCTCGAGAGTGTTCGCCGCGGCGACGGACTGGATGACCTCCGCCACCGTCTCCCCGAGCACGATCATCGTGAACAGCCCGAAGCGCTCGGGGAACTTGTCCTCGGTGATCGGCGGGAGCCCGGCCTGGAAGCGTGCGGTGATCGCCGGGGTGGCGATCTCGAGCAGCACGGCCGCCGTCCACAGCACGAGTCTCACGTCGTGCGGAACGAAGAAGCTCACGACGATCAGCAGGGCCGACACGAGGAATCCGCCGAAGAAGCCGAACGCGGCGCGGCGGAAACGCGGCACGTGATACCCGGCACGCAGCCAGAGGGCGATGTTCAGGCTGCGGGCGAGCAGGTACGACAACGCGAAGCCGAGGTAGTTCGAGCCGAGTCCGTCGCGTCCCCAGATGGCCAGGCCGGCGACGCTCAGGATGGCGATGAAGGTGAAGACCCTCGTCTCGATCCCGTCGGATTCGAAACGCTCGGTGTAGTAGGTGAAGGCGTTCCAGATCCAGAACACCGCGATGAACTGCACGGTGAAGGCGACCAGATCGTGGGTCTCGTCGACGCCGCTCGCGAGCACGGCGACGATGACGACGAAGACGAGGTCGAAGAACAGCTCCAGCCAGCCGACGGGATGGCGCTGGTCGCCGTCGTCCCGCAGCTGCGGCGTGCGCCACGCGCCGCGCCGCTCCCCCGTCTTCGTTCCCGCCGCTCGGGCCATCCGCCCATTGTGCACCCACCCGCCGTCGCCCGCCCCGCCCTAGCCCACCCCGCCGCCCATATTGCGTTGGCCTCGGCCTAGGCTGGCGGGATGAGCGGGAGCGGGAGCGGGAGCAGCGTGGTCGTGATCGACGCGGGGGGCGTTGCGGGGGCTGTCGGGCGCGATGAGGCGCTCGCCCTCTACGAGGCGGTCGGCTGGAGCGCGTACACGAAGAACCCTGACGGACTCGTACGCGCGCTCGCCGGATCGACCCTGGTGGCGACCGCCCGCGACGGCGACCGCCTGGTCGGCCTCGCCCGCGTGGTGACCGACGGGGCGAGCATCCTGTACCTGCAGGACGTGCTCGTGCACCCGGATGCCCAGCGCACCGGCCTCGGCCGCCGCCTGGTGTCGGCGCTGCTCGACGCGTATCCGGATGTGCGCCAGAAGGTGCTGCTGACCGACGACGAGCCCGCGCAGAAGGCCTTTTACGAGTCGCTCGGTTTCGGCGACACCCGCGAAGTGCACGGCGGCGTGCTGCGCGCCTTCGTGCGCTTCGACTGACGGCGTCCTCGTGGTTTTGACAATCATTATCAATAACAGCTAACGTCGAGTGTGGCCGCAATCGGCCGTCCATCACGACTTAGACAGGTCCCCCCATGAAGACGCGCACCCTCGTCTCCACTCTCGCCCTCTCCGCCGCAGCCGCCGTGACGCTCGCGCTCGCCGGATGCTCGACCGGCTCCGCCGGCGCCTCGGGCGGTCGCACGTCCGACACGCTCTCGGTGGTCGCCAGCACCAATGTCTACGGCGACATCGCCCAGAGCATCGCCGGCGACGCCGTGACCGTCACCTCGATCATGTCCGACCCCGCGCAGGATCCGCACTCGTTCGAGGCGAGCGCCCAGAGCCAGCTCGCGATCTCGAAGGCCGACATCGTCATCGAGAACGGCGGAGGCTACGACGACTTCATGGACACCATGCTGGCCTCGTCGAAATCGAAGGCCACCGTGCTGAACGCGGTCGACATCTCCGGCAAGAAGGCTGTCGATGGGCAGCTGAACGAGCACGTCTGGTACGACTTCCCGACCATGCAGAAGCTCACCGACCGACTGGTCTCGGCGCTCACCGAGGCCGATCCCGCCCAGGCGACGACGTTCGCGAAGAATGGGCAGGCCTTCGCCGCCGAGCTCACCGCGCTCGAGGCCAGAACGGCGGAGTTGAAGAAGACGCACGCCGGCGAGGGCGCCGCCATCACCGAACCCGTGCCGCTCTACCTGCTCGAGGCGATCGGCCTGGTCGACAAGACCCCCGCCGCGTTCAGCGAGGCCATCGAGGCCGGCACCGACGTCTCCCCCGCAGTGCTCAAGAAGACCGTCGACCTGTTCGACAGCAAGGCCGTGAAACTGCTCGCCTACAATGAGCAGACCAGCGGGCCGGAGACCGAGAGAGTGCTCTCCGCCGCCAAGAAGGCCGGCGTAGCGATCGTGCCGGTGACAGAGACCCTCCCGAGCGGCAAGGACTACGACAGCTGGATGACGGGCAACATCGACGCCGTGGCGAAAGCCCTCGGCGCGTGACGACCAACCCGGGTGGTCCCGAGACCGAACCCCTCGATCGGGTCCCCGACCCGTCCGAGGGTCCGATCGTGCTCAGCCTCCGCAACGCCGACCTCGGCTTCGGGGACCGCACGCTCTGGAGCGGGCTCGACCTCGACGTGCATGCCGGCGAGTTCGTCGCGGTGCTCGGGCCGAACGGCTCCGGCAAGACGAGTCTGCTGAAGACGATCCTGGGTCAGCAGCGGCTCGACGCGGGCACGATCGAGTTCGACGGGCATCCGGTTCGCCGCGGCGACCGCAGGATCGGCTACATCCCGCAGCAGAAGCTCATCTCTCCCGGCACTCCGATGCGCGCCCGCGACCTGGTGGCGCTCGGCGTGAACGGCCACCGCTGGGGGCTGCCGATCCCTTCGCGCTCCGACCGGGATCAGGTCGAACGGCTGATCGATGCCGTCGGCGCCCGCCGGTACGCGAACGCTGCGGTCGGGTCGCTGTCCGGCGGCGAGCAGCAACGCCTGCGGGTGGGGCAGGCGCTCGCCGGGGACCCGGCCCTCCTGCTCTGCGACGAGCCCCTCCTCTCGCTCGACCTGCAGCACCAGCGCGGGGTCAGCGAGCTCATCGACCGGCGCCGGCGCGACCATGGCAGCGCGGTGGTGTTCGTGACCCACGATGTGAACCCCGTGCTCGGGATGGTCGACAAGGTGCTCTACCTCGCCGGCGGCCGGTTCCGCGAGGGGACGCCGGAAGAGGTGCTGCGCAGCGACGTGCTGACCGACCTCTACGGCACTCCCGTCGACGTGATCCGCACCCACGGCCGCATCGTCGTGGTGGGCATCCCGGATGCGGAGACGCACGACCACGCCCACGACGACCACCGGGAGGCGGCACGATGATCGCCCACCTCGCCGACTCCCCCGATCTCTGGTCGCAGCTGTTCAATTTCGCCAACTACGGCGAACTGCTCGCGCTCGTGAAGAACTCGATCTTCGCGGGCGCCGTGCTCGGCATCGTCGGCGGACTGATCGGCGTCTTCGTGATGCAGCGCGACATGGCGTTCGCCGTGCACGGGATCAGCGAACTCTCGTTCGCCGGTGCCGCCGCCGCCCTGCTGTTCGGCGTGAATGTCGTGCTCGGCTCGCTCGCCGGATCGCTCATCGCGGCCATCCTGATCGGGATCCTCGGTGCCAAGGCGCGCGATCGCAACTCGATCATCGCCGTGCTGATGCCGTTCGGGCTCGGACTCGGCATCCTGTTCCTGGCCCTGTATCCGGGGCGCAGCGCGAACAAGTTCGGACTCCTCACCGGTCAGATCGTGTCGGTCGACGATCCGCAGCTCGGCTGGCTCATGGTGATCGGCGCCGTCGTCGTGGTCGGCCTGCTGCTGATGTGGCGCCCGCTCAGCTTCGACAGCCTGGATGCGGATGTCGCGGCCTCCCGCGGCGTACCGGTGCGTTTCGTCGCGCTGGCCTTCATGGTGCTGCTCGGGCTCGCGGTCGCGGTGTCGGTGCAGATCGTGGGCGCGCTGCTCGTTCTCTCCCTGCTCGTCACGCCGGCCGCCGCCGCGATGCGCATCTCGTCGTCGCCGCTGGCCGTGCCGCTGCTGAGCGTGGCGTTCGCGCTCGTCTCCGTGGTGGGCGGCATCATGCTCGCCCTCGGCGGGTCGCTGCCGATCAGCCCCTACGTCACCACGATCTCGTTCGTCATCTACGTCATCTGCCGGATCGTCGGAGCCCGTCAGGGTTCCCGGCGTCCCGTGAGGCTGGCGGGATAGCCTGGATGACGTGAAACGCAACACCTGGCAGCGAGAGGCCGTCCGCGAGGCTCTGACCTCGACGGAGGGCTTCATCAGCGCGCAAGGGCTTCACCTGAGCCTGCACGAGACGGGCTCCCCGATCGGCCTCGCGACCGTCTACCGGGCGCTCGCCGATCTCGCCGCGGAGGGCGACGCCGATTCCCTCCAGTCGCCCGACGGCGAGAGCCTCTACCGGGCGTGCACGACGGGTCACCACCATCACCTCATCTGCCGCAACTGCGGGCTCACGGTCGAGATCGAGGCGGATGCGGTGGAGCAGTGGGCGCAGGCAGCTGCGGCGTCGCACGGGTTCACGCAGGCGCAGCACGTCGTCGACGTGTTCGGGCTGTGCGCGAACTGCTCGCGCCCCGCCTGACGGCGTGATTGGCGCGGCGGCCGTCCGTCGCGTAGTATTGATGTTTGGTCGAGTGGGCCTCTCCCACTTCGATCGTACGCAAACCCCCAACTCCTCGGATGACGGGCGTTGAGCGTGCCGACAAGTGACCTTGGGCGGAGCATTCGGCTCCGCGGTATTGGAGAACAGCAATGGCAGCAGTGTGCCAGGTGACTGGAGCCGTTCCCGGCTTCGGACACAACATTTCGCACTCGCACCGACGCACGAAGCGTCGTTTCGACCCGAACATCCAGAAGAAGACGTACTTCGTTCCGTCGCTTCGCCGTAACGTCACCCTGACCCTGAGCGCCAAGGGCATCAAGGTCATCGACGCCCGTGGCATCGAATCCGTGGTCAAGGACCTCCTGGCCCGTGGGGAGAAGATCTAATGGCAAAGCAGCAGGACGTCCGTCCGATCATCAAGCTTCGTTCGACGGCTGGAACCGGTTACACCTACGTGACCAAGAAGAACCGTCGCAACAACCCCGACCGTCTCGTGCTCAAGAAGTACGACCCCGTAGTGCGCAAGCACGTCGACTTCCGAGAGGAGCGCTAAGACATGGCTAAAACGTCCAAGATCGCCAAGAACGAGCAGCGCAAGGTAATCGTCGAGCGCTACGCCGCGAGGCGTGCCGAGCTCAAGAAGGCCCTCGTCGACCCGAACGGCACCGACGAGTCGCGCGAAGCGGCCCGCCTGGGCCTGCAGAAGCTCCCCCGCGACGCTTCGCCGATCCGCGTGCGCAACCGCGACGCCGTCGACGGCCGCCCGCGCGGAAACCTCAGCAAGTTCGGGATCTCGCGTGTCCGCTTCCGTGACATGGCACACCGTGGCGAGCTGCCCGGCATCACCAAGTCCAGCTGGTAATCAGCGCGACGAACACTCGTGAGGGGTGTCCGGCTTCGGCCGGGCACCCCTTCGTCGTACCCGAGTCTGTGGATTCATCGACCTAGTTGGCGAAAAACGCCGGGAATCCGCGTGTTCTCGCGGGATTCTGATACATTCGAGGCGGTCGAACCGACCAAACGTAACGGCCCGCGTGGCCTCAACCGTTCCACTAAGAAGCTGTAAAGACAGCACAAGGTCCGAGGAGGACACTCAATGGCTGACAAGTCGCTGAACAAGACCGAGCTCGTTGCCGCGATCGCCGCATCGTCGGGTCAGAGCCAGGCTGCCGTCGGTGGCGTGCTCGACGCATTCTTCGCCACCGTCGCGGAGACCGTCTCCAACGGTGGCAAGGTCACCATCCCGGGCTGGCTCGCCGCCGAGCGCACCGAGACCGCTGCCCGCACCGGCCGCAACCCGCAGACCGGCGCCGAGATCAACATCCCGGCCGGCCACCGCGTCAAGCTGACCGCTGGTTCGAAGCTCAAGGCTGCTGTCAAGTAGTCTCACCTGCTTCCTCGAGGGCGGTGCCGCGATTGCGGTGCCGCCCTCGTCGCATCCGCGTGAGCCTCCCGCTCGGGCACGCGCACGCGCACGGGCGCGGGCGCGGGCACGCGCATCGGGACCGGCTGTGTGCAGCCTCTCAGCGGCCTCGACGTAGGCTTGTCCGGTGCCCCGAATCGTCCGGATAGCCGGCCCAGCCGTGCTGCTGATCGTCGCCGTCCTCGCGATGGTCGCGGCACTCGCGTTCGGTGGTGGCGCGGCCGCCCCTCTGCTGGCCGATCCGGGCGCTCTCGTGCGCTGGGGCCTCCCCACGGCGACGCTCATCGTCAACCTGAGCGCGGCGGGCGCGATCGGCGCCCTCGTGCTCGCCTGCTTCGCGTTCAGCCCGGGCAAGCCCGAGTTCGGCGCCTCCCTCGATTTCGCCGCCGGCTCCGCCGCCGTCATGACCGTCGCGTCCGCGGTGACCGGTCTCTTCACCTTCGTCAGCGCCTCCAATGTGCCGCTGTCGTTCGACGCGACGTTCACCAACGGCCTGAGCTCGTTCATCACGAGCGTGTCTCTCGGGCAGGCCTGGCTGGGCATCACGCTCATCGCCGCCGCGGTGACCGTGCTCTGCTTCGCGGTGCGCAACCACACCGCACTCATCTTCGTCACCGCGCTCGCCATCGCCTCGATCATCCCGATGGCGCAGCAGGGCCACAGCGCGGATGCCGCCGGCCACGACGCCGCGGTGACCTCCTTCGGTCTCCACGTGCTGTTCGCAGCCATCTGGCTGGGTGGTCTGGTCACGATGATCGTCCTCCGCCGCCGCTTCGAGGGCGGGCGGCTCGTCACGGTGCTGGAGCGCTACTCGACGCTGGCGCTGATCGCGTTCATCGTGGTGGCAGCATCCGGTTATGTCAACGCCGAGCTGCGCGTCGGCACTCTCGCGCAGCTCGCCACGCCGTACGGCATCCTGGTGCTGATCAAGGTGGCGGCCTTGGGGGCGCTCGGCCTGTTCGGTGTGCTGCAGCGCCGCTACCTCATCGGGCGGCTCTCTGCCGGCGGATCCCGCAGCGCGTTCTGGTGGCTGGTCACCGCCGAGCTCGCCTTCATGGGGATCGCCTCCGGTGTGGCGGCCGCCCTCGCCCGTACCGCGACGCCGGTCGCCGAGAAGCTCGGCACCACCCCGACCCCGGCGGAGATCCTCACCGGGGAGAAGCTGCCGCCCGAGCTCACCTGGGGACGGCTCGTCACGAGCTGGAACTTCGACCTGCTGTGGGTGCTCGGCTGCGCCTTCGCCGCCTTCTTCTACCTGGCCGGAGTGTGGCGCCTGCGCAAGCGCGGCGACCGCTGGCCGATCCACCGCACGATCCTCTGGCTGGCCGGCCTCGTGCTGCTGTTCTACATCACGTCCGGCGGCATCAACGTGTACGAGAAGTACCTCTTCTCGACCCACATGCTGGCGCACATGGTGCTCACCATGATGGTGCCGCTGCTGCTGGTTCCCGGTGCGCCCGTGACGCTCGCCGTGCGGGCCATCCGCAAGCGGAACGACGGCTCGCGCGGCGGCCGGGAGTGGATCCTGCTTGCGGTGCACTCGCGCTTCGCCGCGGTCATCTCGAACCCGATCGTGGCCGCCGTGCTGTTCGCGGGCTCGCTCTGGGCCTTCTACTACACGCCGCTCTTCCGCTGGGCGACAACGGATCACATCGGGCACGAGTGGATGATCGTGCACTTCTTGATCACGGGCTACCTGTTCGTGCAGTCGCTGATCGGCATCGACCCGGTCAAGTACCGGCTGGCGTATCCGTTCCGGCTGATCCTCCTGCTCGGAACCATGGCGTTCCATGCGTTCTTCGGACTCTCGATCATGACCACCCAGGGGCTGCTGCTCGCCGACTGGTTCGGCTCGATGGGCCGCACCTGGGGCGCGCTGCCGCTCGTCGACCAGCAGACCGGCGGAGGGATCGCCTGGAGCGTCGGCGAGATCCCCACGGTCATCCTGGCGATCATCGTGGCCGTGCAGTGGGGCAGGAACGACGACCGCGAGACCAAGCGCCGCGATCGCAACGCCGACCGCACCGGTGAGGCCGAGCTCAACGCGTACAACGAGCGCCTCGCCAAGCTGGCGACGCGCGACGGCGCCTCCCGCTAGCCGGCGGCTGCGGCCGCGCTCGCGGCGGTCAGTCCGCCACGGTGATGTCGAGGCCGCCGTCGTCGCGGATGGTGATCGTCGAGAGCGAGACGGCGAACGGCTCGTCGCTCTCCCGTTTCGTCACCGTCCCGTCGAACAGGGACCGCACCGTCACCGAGAGGTGGGCGATCCCCTGACTGTCGGGCATCATCCAGCCGCGCTCCCCCGCCGTGATCGTCACCGGTGGGTACTTCACGATCTTCCACGTCGGCACGCCCTCGACCCGATCGTCGATCACGACGCCGAACGGGCATCCGGTCGGCTGCAGCACGTGCTGCTCGGCGCAGCCGTCGAGGTAGGCGTCGAGCTGCTTCTCGGTCTTCTCGACGAACGCGGCGTTCGGCTGGGCCACCACGCTCACCTCGACCTGTCTGCCCGGCATGCGTGCGGTGAGGGTGACCGGCTTCGCCTCGGTGTACTGGTCGCTGTGGCCGAGCGAATACACGGCCGGCGCGAAGACCAGGTAGTCGGCCGCGACGCTGAAGGCGTCGGGAGGCAGGTCTGCGGCGGCGCGCGGCTCGAGCGTGTGGCCGCCGACGGTGAACGTGTCGGCGTGCTCGACGGTGATGCGAGCCACCGTGAGCGGCGTCGCGGCGAAGCGCCAGGTGGGGAGCAGACCGAGAACGGCGCCTGTCTGACGAACGCTGAAGCGCGCGGCGACCGGGTGCCCGTCGGCCTTCGCCTGCACCGCGACCAGGTGCTCCCCCGTGCCGAGGTCGTCGTCGGAGACGATCCGGATGCCCGTCAGCGACGGCAGCACGTCGGACCGGAGCAGTTCGCGGGAGGGCGCGCTCGGCAGACCCTGGGCGCGGAGGGAGGGGGCCGTGGGGTCGGCGCCCGGCATGGACAGGGCGGCGTTCACGTCGTGATCGGCGAGGGAGTCCAGGTAGGCCGAGACGAAACCGCCGGCGCTGTACGGGCCGCGTTGCAGCGCACCGACCGCCGCGAAGAACGCGAGCAGGAGAAGAACGGCGATGCCGGACCAGAGGAGGGCGACGCGGGTGCGCGGCGACAGGGCGGCGAGGGGATGTGCCGGCGAACCGTCCGTCTCATCCCCACCCATGAGGCCATCCTATGGTCCTGTGGACAATGGCCTCCGGCATCCGTGAGCGGGTTAGAGTAGTTCGGCTACGTCGTGCGAACGAAGGGACTCGGATGGGCCGCCTCACCCTCTCGCCCGAGCAGCAGGCGGTGTTCGAACTGATCGAGAACACCCGTGAGCACGTCTTCGTGACCGGCCGCGCCGGCACCGGAAAATCGACGCTGCTCAACCATCTCGCGTGGAACACCGAGAAGTCCCTCGTGATCAGCGCACCGACCGGCGTCGCGGCGCTGAACGTCGGCGGCCAGACCATCCACTCGCTGTTCCGGCTGCCGATCGGCGTCATCGCCGACCACGACATCGAGCAGAGCGCGGAACTGCGCAAGCTCCTCAACAGCATCGACACCCTGGTCATCGACGAGGTCTCGATGGTGAACGCCGACCTGATGGATGCGATCGACCGCAGCCTGCGTCAGGCGAGGCAGCGACCGAAGGAGCCCTTCGGCGGGGCGCAGATCGTGCTGTTCGGCGACCCGTACCAACTCGCACCGGTTCCCGGCGACCCCGAGGAGCGGGCCTACTTCGGCGACAACTACCGGTCGATGTGGTTCTTCGACGCCCGCATCTGGCTGGAAGCCGACCTGAAGATCGTGGAGCTGGTGGAGATCCACCGGCAGCACGAGTCCGACTTCAAGTACATGCTGAACGCCGTGCGGCACGGTCAGGTCACCAAGGAGATCGCCGACCGCCTCAACGAGATGGGGGCGCGGCCGGCGCCGAGCGACGGCACCATCACGTTGGCGAGCCGCAACGACGCGGTGAACCGCATCAACGCCCAGGCGCTCGAACGGCTGCCCGGCCGCGCGCTCACGGCCAAGGCCGAGGTCAGCGGCGATTTCGGCGGCCGCGCCTATCCGGCAGACGAGACGCTCGAGCTCAAGGTGGGGGCGCAGGTGATGTTCCTGCGCAACGATGTCGGTCAGGGCGGAGACGGCCCCCGCTGGGTGAACGGCACGATCGGCACGGTGACGCGCATCGACTCGAACGTGTACGTCGACGTCGACGGTGAGATCCACGAGGTCGAGCCGGCGATCTGGGAGAAGTTCAAGTACTCGTACTCCCCCGCCACCAAGAAGCTGACCAAAGACGTCGTCGCCGAGTTCACGCAGTTCCCGCTGCGGCTGGCCTGGGCGGTGACCATCCACAAGTCGCAGGGCAAGACCTACGACTCGGCGATCGTCGACCTCGGCACCCGCGCGTTCAGCCCCGGCCAGACCTACGTGGCGCTCAGCCGCATCACGTCGCTCGACGGGCTCTACCTGTCGCGCCCGTTGCGTCCGAGCGACATCATGGTCGACCCCGACGTCGAGCGCTTCATGCGCACCCGGCCGCGCACGCCCAGCCTGCCCTGACCTCGTGCCCTGACCTCGTGCCCGGATTCGCCCTGACCTCATACCCGGATTGGAGAAGCACATGGCGGTGACGTTCATCCTCGACTTCAGTGACGGCCAGCACATCGAGACCTCCGGCAACGGCGTGATCGGCCGCAATCCCGCGGTGCACACGCCGGGCACCGAACTCGACGACCCGGCTCACGTGCAGCTGATCGAGATCGCGGACGAGACCAAGTCGGTCTCTCGCGCGCACCTCGCCTTCGGGCAGTACGACGGGCTGTTCTGGGTGCTCGACCTCGGATCGGCCAACGGCACCACGATCGTCTACCCGGGCGACGGCGCCTACTCCTGCGACCCGAACGTGCGGCACGAGGTCGATCCGGGCTCCGTCGTGAAGTTCGGCAAAGCCTCGTTCGCCCTCACCACCCGCTGACGCGGGCTCTTTTCGTCGGGGGCGCTTCGTTGAGGGGCGGCAAAGTCAGCTAAACACGCCGTAGGGACCTGCATTTGCCGCCCCTCAACGAAACGGGGACGGGGCCGGGAGCGGGCCGGGCGGGGAGCGGGCTAGGCGGCGGCTTTGGCGGCGGCGAGGTCTTCGAACAGCCCCGTGTTGAAGCGGTACGCGAGCATGACCTCGTCGATGACCCGCTCGCGCTCGGCGTCGTCCCAGTCCACTGCGTCGAGCTGCGCCCGGTAGACATCCTTGAACTCGCGGGGTTTTGCGATCTCGGCGAACAGGTAGAAGCCGACACCGTTCGTCTCGAACCCGAACTGCCGCTGCATCAGGGTGCGGATGATCTGCCCGCCGGAGAGGTCGCCGAGGTAGCGGGTGTAGTGGTGCGCGATGAAGCCGCCCGGCCACGACTCCCCCACCTCCCGGATGCGCGCGACATAGCGCTCGGTGGTGGGCAGTGGTGCGACGCGATCCCGCCAGTCGCCGCCCAGCAGGAACTCCAGGTCGGACTCGATCGCCGGCAGCCGCGTGAGCTTGGGGGTGATGAACACGGATGCGACCGGATCGGCGAGCATCCGGGTCGCTGCCGTCTCGAGCGCGTCGTAGATGAAGTAGTGCTGAGCGACCAGGGAGATGTAGTCGTCGCGGGTGCCCTTGCCGATCATGAGGTTCTGCATGAAATCGGCGCCCTCGCTCGACCCGTGGTCGGGGCGGGTGCGCTCGCGCAACGCCTGCGAGAAGGGGATGATATCGGCCACGATGCTCCTGAGGTCGAAAGGTCGACGGCCCGATTTAGGGTTACCTAAGTTTAGGGGAGCGGTGGCGACGGCGGAACCCGCGGCCAGAAGGTTGCCAGGAAGGTCTGGCGCGCCCGCAATTCCGGAACCTCGGGCCGACACGCCGCCGGTGAACGCACAACTCCGGAACGGCGGCCGCGAGGCGGCAGAAGTTCCGGAGTTGCGGAGGGGAGGGCGGCGACACGGATGGTCGGCCGCCGCGGATCGGAGCGGAGCCGCAGATCCGGGCGGCTGCGGGTCAGTGGTGGCCGCTGTGCTGCAGATGCACGCTGACCGCGGAGAGGCCCGCGCTCGTGAGGCCGAGGGCCGGGATGGTCACCCCGGAGACGACCGCGGCGCTGACGAGCAGCGTCAGCACGAACCGGACGGCACCCGAGTCACGCGCGGGCCGGCGGCGTCGGAGCACGACGGCCACCGTCGCGGCGACCGCGAGATCGAGGCCGGATGCGACGGCGAGGGGGAGGGGCTGCAGCGCGAGGATCGTGCCGGCGCCCGTTGCGGCTCCGGCGGAGGCGACGGTCGCCCACAGCGCGACGGGGAGGAGCGCGAGGTAGAGGGACGCCTGCAGCAGGGGTGGGCGCTCCCGGGCGAAGGTCATCGCCGCCCAGGTGAGCTCCGCGGCCCCGATCGCCACGAGGACGATCAGGGCCGGGAGGGGTGCGCTCGGGGCGAGAGCTGCGTGCAGCAGTCCCGCCCCGAGCGCGGCCACGGCGAGCCAGGCCCGGGTGGCCGGGGCGACGGACGTCACCGTCGGCATCGGCTCGGTCCGCTCAGCGCCGGTCACTGTTCCGGACATCCCCACAGAAGTCCCCATCAGTGTGCTCGCCATGGCAGTCGGTCAGGCGACGGCCGAGTTCGCGCGCACGGTTCGCTCGGCGCCGAGACCGACACCGAGGAGCACGATCGCGCTCACGAGGTGCAGGAAGTGGTCGGGGGTGTTCAGCGCGAGGATGTTCGCCCCGGTGCCGACCAGGAAGAATCCGACGATGCCGAGCAGCAGGTAGACGGCGCCGACGGTGGTGTTGACCGCCTTGGCCGCTGCGACCCGCGTGAGTCCGGCGATCAGCAGGGCCGCGCCGATCAGCAGGTGGGCGATGTTGTGGAGCGGGTTGACCTCGAAGATGCCGAGGATCAGGCCGCCCTTGGTCGCGACGAAGCCGACGCCGCCCGTGTAGGCGAAGCCGAGCAGTCCGACGACCAGATAGACCGCGCCGAAGATCGTGGCGACCAGGCGGTTCGGTGATGTGCGCATTTCGTTCCTCCTAGTGGAAACACACGGCGTGCGCCGTGTTCTCTCAGTGTTCGGAAGCCCGCGCGGAACGGATTGGTCGGCGGTCGCCGCGTCGCCGCTACCCCTGCTCGGTGCGCGGTTCGACACCGAGTGCGGTGCACGACGCACGGTAGAGGAGCACCACGGCGCGCCGGATGTCCGCCCGCTCGGTCACCGGGACGGTCCACGGGATGCGCAGCTCCTCACCGCCGGGCACGCGCCAGACCCCTCCGGCCGTGTCCAGTGCGGTCATCTCGGCATCCGAGGCGTCCGGTGCGCCGTTCGCCCGCACGATGACGACGTTGTCGTCACGATGGTCCGTGTTCATGTGGCGCAGGACCGCGTCGACGATCTCCCGGCTGAAGTTCTCCATGGCGACGATCGTATGTCGCGGTCCTGGCGCGCGGACCAGGCCGCCCTCGACCGGGAGGTTAGAATCCTTGGACAGCGCACCACGAACCATCGGGGGATGGAACATGCAACGACGACCGAGCGGGGTCCGGCGGGTCACCGTCGTCGGTTTGGCGAGCGCTCTCGTCCTGCTCCTCGCCGCCTGCACCCCGTACGCGAGCGGCACGGCGCGCGTCCCCGACCAGGTGGCCGGAGGCTTCTCGTCCGACGTGACGGCCAAGCTCACCGGCGCCGTCACCGACGCCGTGAAGCAGTCCGGGTCGACGGCGGCCATGGTGGGCGTCTGGGCGCCGTGGGCCGGCAGCTGGACGGCGGGGATCGGCACGACCGCGGTCAAGGGCACGACGCCGGTCACGCCGAACATGGGCTTCCGGATCGCCGAGAACACGATGCCGATGACCTGCTCGGTGCTGCTCTCGATGGTCGATGACGGAAAGGTGAAGCTCGACGATCCCGTCACCAAGTACGTGCCGGGCTTCGTGGGCGTCTCGGGAGTCACCCTGCGCGAGCTGTGTCAGCACACCTCCGGAATCGGCGACTACGTTCCCCAGCTGCGCGCGAACTTCATCGCCAACCCCACCCGTGAGTGGCCGGCGCTCGAGCTGGTGAGCGACGGACTCGCCACCAAGCCGTACGGCACACCGGGTCAGAAGTTCGGGCAGTCGTCCGCCGGCTACATCCTGCTGGGCATGGCCCTGCAGAACGCCGCGGGAAAGAGCTGGAAAGACCTCTACGCACAGTACGTCTTCAACCGCCTCGGGATGAACTCGAGTTCGTTCCCCGCCTCGGGCGACCTGACCGTTCCCGGCCCGCATCCGGCCGGTTACCAGAGCCCGCTGAACGGCGCGGGGCAGCCCCTCTGCACCCAGCCGGTGACGGACGTCAGCAGGTTGTCCCCGTCGATGGGGTGGACGGCCGGAGGGGTCATCTCGAACGTCCCCGATCTCAAGAGCTTCGTGCAGGCGCTCGCCAGCGGCTCGCTGCTCACCGAGAAGAGCGCAGCTGAGCAGGACAAGAGCCTGGCGATCGGCTCGCAGTGGCACCGTTACGGGCTCGGGATGCTGCAGCTCGGTCCGTTGCGCGGAAGCGTCGGAGCGATGCCGGGCTCCCTTTCTGCGATGTTCAGCGACCCGAGCTCCGGCCTGACGATCGTGGTTGCGCTCAACAACTCGACCCCGGGCCCCGGCTATGTGCAGGCCCTCGCCCAACGGCTCGCCTCGATCGTCGCCAAGGTGCCAGCCAAAAAAGCGGGTGCGAAGGTCGTCGCGAGCCTCCCGTGGTCGGAGAAGCAGCAGGTCGCCCTGCTGGCCACCTACGCGCCGTGCGCGCCGAAGGCGGCGCCGGCGAAGAAGAAGTAGCGCCGGCGAAGAAGGAGCGCCGGCTACGCCCGGGCGAGCGAGGCGAGCTCGGCGCGCACGGGGAACGAGTCGTCCTCGAGCACGAGCTGCAGGCTCGCGCCGGTGGCGCGGTTGACCAGCACCGGAGCCAGCAGGTTGACCGTGCTGCCCTCGTGCGACGGATTCACGACGACGAGGGCGAGCACCTCGTCGGCGCTCGTCACGCCGAGTTCGGCGGCACGGTCATCCGGCAGCTCGGGGGAGTAGCCGGGGAGGTGCGTGCCCGCGTCGATCGCGAAGATGCGGATCTCGGGACGCTCGACGGCCTGCAGCGTGTACAGACCGGCCGCCCCGGCGACGGGCGTGAGCTCGAACTCGCTCAGCGGCTCGAGTCCGGGAGGGGGCGTGAGGAAGGTCAGAGCGCTCATCGGAGGAAGTCCATCAGGGTCGGCTGGAGTACGCGTGCGGTGACGGCGAGGGCGGTCTGGTAGTTGACGTCCTGCGTCTTGAGGTCGAGGAGCACCTTGCTGAGGTCGACGTCTTCGAGGGAGGAGCGCTGCGCCTCGAGGGAGTTGCCGGCGACGGCGAGGGTGTCCTTCGCCTTGTCGATGCGGGTCTGACGGCCGCCGATCTCTGCGTGCTCTCCCACGATTGCCTTCGTCCGGTCGTCGATCTCAGTGAGTCTCGGTCCCACGTTGACCCCGGTGCGCAGGTCGTTGACCGTGTTGTCGATGAGGGCGAAGACCGAGGTCGCGCCGGTTCCGAAGACCGCGGCGCCGTCGGCATCCACCCGCACTGTCGTATCGGGCCCGATTCTGCGTTCGACTGTACTCCCGGCGACCCCTGTGTAGCTGTAGTCGGGCTGGAACGCGACACCGGCGCTCGAGTTGCCGGCGAAGACCGTGCGGCCGAGGTAGGTCGTGTTGGCGGCCGAGAGCAGGCTCTTCTTGAGGCCGTCGAGTTCGGTGGCGATCGCCTCCTTGGCCTCGGGGGAGAGGGCGCCGTCGT
Organism: Leifsonia sp. 10N434; assembly: GCF_056394405.1. Classification (NCBI taxonomy): domain Bacteria; kingdom Bacillati; phylum Actinomycetota; class Actinomycetes; order Micrococcales; family Microbacteriaceae; genus Leifsonia; species Leifsonia sp. 10N434. The sequence goes on from NZ_JBFTHV010000001.1 coordinate 978,508, forward strand.
TGGCGCCCTGCACCGTGAGGTCGCGGACGCGCCCCATGATGCTCTCGACCGAGGTGAGCGTCGAGTCGGCCGTTGTCAGCCAGGCGTCGCCGTTGTCGGCGTTGCGGGCGTACTGGCTCGTCGCGGCGGCGTCGGAGCGGATGTTGAGCGCGCTCGCCGTGGCCGTCGGGTCGTCCGACGGCTTGGTGATCTGCCGGCGGCTCGTCGCCTGGTCGTACAGCGCGGTCTGCCGTTGCAGGTTCGACTGCAGTGCGTGCTGTGCGCTGAGTGCCTGTGTGGCATTGGTGACGCGGGTGAACACGGTTACCTCCCGACCAATCCGGTGTGGTTGATGAGCACGTCGAGAGCTTCGTCGACGGCGGTCATGACGCGGGCGGCGCCCTGGTACGCGTGCTGGAAGGCCAGCAGGTTCATGTTCTCCTCGTCGAGGTCGACGGAGGAGTTCGAGAGCTGAGCACTGGTGGCCGCCGAGGACGCCAGATCGGCGAGATCAGACTGCTGTCCCTCCGTCTTGCTCGCGACGCCGACGCGCACCACGAAGGCGGCCCACTGCTTGTCGACGGCATCCGGTCCCGTGCCCAGCTGGGCGATCGCGTCGGCGATGCTGCCGTCGCTGCCGCCTGCCCCCGGCGTGCCGGTGGCGATCTGGCTCACGGAGGTCGGCACCACCGACAGGCCGAGCGCGGCCGGCTGGGTGGCGTCGATGGCGAAGAAGTCGAGCCCGGTCGTGCCGCCCGGGGTGGAACCGGTGCGGTGCACGTCGTTGACCTTCTGTGCGAGGGTCACGGCGAACGCGTTGTAGCTGGCCGCCGCCTCGGCGAGCACGCCGCCGGTTCCGGATGCGTCGGCCGGCGCGAGCGTCGACAGCGCACCCGAGATGGCGCCGCCCTCCATGGCGATCGCCGAACCGGGCCGGTGGGCCCACTCGAGTCGCACGGGGTCGCCGGTCGCGTCGCCGAGGCGACGGGCGCCTGCGGCCTGTACGGCGTTCGCCGTCGTGCCGCTGACCAGCGCGTTGCCGCCGACCAGCACATCCACGGTGCCGTCGTCGAGAGGGCGGACGACCCCGCCCGCGAGGTTGGCGATCTTCGTGGTGAGGAGGTCGCGGCGGTCCATCAGCTCATTGGCGTTGCCGCCGGCGGCGAGGGTCGACCGGATTCGGCCGTTCAGGTCGGCCACCTCGGTCGCAGCCTGGTTGAGGTCGCCGACCATGCCGTCGACGTTCGTGCGCAGGGCGGTCCACTGGTCGTCGACGGCCCGATAGCCCTGCTGCAGCTGGGTGACGAGCGACCCGGCCTGGCCGAGCAGCACGCCGGCCGGCGCCTGCTCACCCGCCTGGTTCGCGACGTCGTGCCAGGCGGCCCAGAACTTCTGCAGCTGGGTCGAGAGGCCGTTGGTCCCCGGCTCGTTGAGCGAGGCCTCGAGCGTGGCGAGCGCGGTCGCGCGTGTTCCGGAGTAGCCGGAGAGGGCGGTGGTGCTGCGCACGCGGGCGTCGAGCGTCGAATCGTCGAGACGCTGGATGCCGTCGACGCTCACGCCCTGGCCGGGGCGGACGCCGCCGCTGAACAGGCCTGCCGTGTTGAGGGCGGGGACACCGGAGGTCGTCACCCGCTGGCGGGTGTAGCCGGCGGTGCCCGCGTTGGCGATGTTCTGGCCGACGACGTCGAGTCCGGCCTTGGCCGCCACGAGACCGGTGTACGCGGTGTTGAGGCCGCTGAAGGTGCTCATCCGGGTCCTTACGCTTCGGTGTCGAAAAGGCGGGCGCCGGACGTTCCGGGACGGCTCTCGCCGCTTGCGCCGTAGATGCCGGGGTCGCCGGCCGCGCCGGAGAGGCCGCTCAGCGTCTCCTGGGTCGAGCGGGCCGCGTCGCGCAGCAGGCGTTCGTTGGTGTCGCGCACCTCGGCGATCTGCGCGGTGAGCTCGGTCATCGCGATCAGGTGGGAGGCGAAGATGTCGGACCAGATGCCGTCGGGGGCGGCGGCAGCGAGCTCGCGCAGGCTGGAGTCGGGGCTGATGCCCCACTCGTCGGCGAGCGAGGCGACCTCGACGGTGCGGGCGAGGCCGACGGCGCGCATGCGCTCCATGACCTGCTCGACCTCGCGGGTTGCGTGCGAGATCCAGCGCGACTTGCCGGCGGTCAACAGCAGCTGCTCCTCCTCGAGCTTGAACAGGAGCAGCTCGAGCAGCTCGCGTTCCCTCCAGAGTTGCGCTGACAGTTCGCTCGCGGCCATGTCGCTACCAACTTCCTCGTGAGTCGAAGTGCGCACCTGGTCCCCTCGGGTTCTCAGCGGGCGGATCACCCGCCGTCAGGGAACACCATCGGCACCGTCAAGGCCGATGTTAGGACTCGGCGACAGTGAAATGCCTGAATCGCGTATCGCTTTTCACAGGGAGACCTCCATTCCCCGTACTGGGGGTAGGCGCAGCCCCGTAGTGGGGGCAATTAATACAAGCTTTCCGCGGTGGTCCGTTGTTACCGTGAACACCGAGAAAGACCCCTAGCGCCTGTTCGGTACCCGACCATGACCGAGCATCCACAGCACCGCCCGAGAAACAAAGCACCACTAGCCGCCGAACACCCATCGGAGGTCGGTGCCGTGTACTCAAGCAGATAAAGACAGGGGTCGCCCGCGTGAACCGGAACGAACGCAACACGCTCGTCGTCGAGAACCTGCCGCTCGTCGGCTATCTGGTCTCCGACTTGTGCGCACGCGCCACCCATCTCTCGCGCGACGATCTCGCCTCGGCCGGGGCCCTCGCCCTGGTGACCGCAGCGACCGCGTACGACCCGACCCTCGGCATCCCGTTCGGCGCCTACGCCCGCACCCGCATCGTCGGCGCCTTCGCCGACGAGATGCGCGCCAGCGACTGGGCGACGCGGTCGGCCCGCAAGCGCATCAAAGAGACGATGAGCGTGCAGGAGAGCCTGACCGCAGCGCTCGGCCGCACCCCCAGCGTGGACGAGCTGGCGAACGCACTCGGCGTCGACCGCGAGACGGCGGCCGCGGGGCTGTCGGACGCGGCTCGCACCGTGACCACCATCGACGAGACCACCGAATCGTTCCTGGTGGCCGACACCGTCTCGCCCGAGGACTCGCTGCTGGCCGGCGAGCAGACCGCGTACGTGCGGGCTGCGGTCGAGGCCCTCCCGGAACGGATGCGCTACGTCGTGCAGGCGATCTACTTCGACGACCGCACGGTCACCGAGGTCGCGGAGGAACTGGGCATCACGCACTCCGCGGTGTCCCAGCAGCGGTCGGAAGCCATCCGGTTGATGCGCGAGGGCATGGCGACGCACTACGCCGACGAGGGCGACCCCGAGATCATCGAGGCCAAGACCTCGCAGGCCCGCCGCAGCGCCTACCTGGCGCGCCTCGCACAGCACGCCGTCGCCAACGTCGCCCGCCTCTCTCCCCCCGCCCAGTCGTCGGCCCGCAGCGCATCCTGAACCGCGTCCTGATCCGGATGCCTAACGGGATGCGCAACTCGGCCGATAGATCCCAATGTCGCCCACGGATGGGCGTCGCAACAGCCCACATCATGGAGGAAAAGTAATCATGGGTATGCAGATCAACACCAACATCGCGGCCAACAACGCCTACCGCAACCTGAACAACACCCAGAGCGACCTGTCGAAGTCGCTCGAGAAGCTGTCCAGCGGCCTCCGCATCAACCGTGCGGCGGACGACGCGGCCGGTCTGGCCATCTCGGAGGGCCTGAAGTCGCAGGTCGGCGGTCTGACCGTCGCAGCTCGCAACGCTCAGGACGGCATCAGCGTCGTGCAGACCGCTGAAGGTCAGCTCACCGAGGTCCACTCGATCCTGCAGCGCGTGCGCGACCTGGCTGTCCAGGCCGGCAACGACTCGAACAATGCCGACTCGCGCGCCGCCATCAAGACCGAGGTCGACCAGCTCACGAAGGAGCTCACCCGCATCTCGGGTGACGCGAACTTCAACGGCATCAACCTGCTCGACGGCTCCAACGCCAAGCTGACCTTCCAGGTGGGCGCGGGCTCCGTTGCCGCCAACGACCAGATCGACGTCGACCTCACGGGTGCCAACGTCGCGACGGTCGCGACCGCTGTCGGCGCGCTCACGTTCGACTCCGCGGCCAACGCGCTGACCTCGATCGCTGCTCTGGACACCCAGATCACCAGCGTCTCGACCGCGCGCGCCAACCTCGGTGCCGTCCAGAACCGCTTCGAGAGCACCATCCGCAGCCTCAACGTCTCCAAGGAGAACCTGTCGGCTGCTTCGTCGCGTATCACCGACACCGACATGGCGGAGGAGATGGTGAAGTACACCCGCTCCAACATCCTGTCGCAGGCGGGTACCGCAATGCTCGCTCAGGCCAACCAGTCCGGCCAGGGCGTCCTGCAGCTGCTCCGCTAGTAGCAGGCAGGCGGCCGGGGCGCGCACCCCAAACGCGTCCCGGCCGCCCACCATCCACCCGCACCACCGCAGTCTCGAGGGAGGGACCACCGCATGGGAATGGCCGTCGACGGACTCATCAGCGGACTCGACACGACGTCGCTGATCAACAGCCTGATGCAGGCGGAGGCGATTCCGCAGACCCTGCTGAAGAACAAGGTCACCGACTCCACCACCTACATCACCGCGATGCAGGCCCTCAACACCAAGGTCGCCGCCCTCGCCACCGCCGCGACTGCCGCGTCGAAGCCGGCCGGCGTCGACCTCCACACCGCGACGAGCAGCTCCACCAGTGTCACCGCGACCGCCGGTCCCGGCGCCACGGACGGGACGCTGGACTTCACGGTCGACAAGCTCGCCCAGTCGCAGGTGTCCGTCACCGGACCGCTCACGCAGTGGCCGGATCAGCCCCCTGTGCTCACCTTCGTCGCCGCCGACGGCACCGTGAAGCAGGTGACCGCGTCGAGCTCATCGCTCGCCGATGTCGCCGCCGCGATCAACAAGGCGGGCGTCGGCGTCAGCGCCACCCGCGTCTCCGCCGGGCTCGACCCGTCGGGGCAGCCGCTCTACCGGCTGCAGCTCAGTTCCACCAAGACCGGCGCCGCCGGCTCCTTCACCGCCTACCGCGGGACCCCGGCCGATGTCACCGCCGGCACGGCCACCGATCTGCTCAGCGAGCCGGGTGCCGCCCAGGTGCGAGCCGCTCAGGACGCCCAGGTCACCCTGTGGGCGGGAACCGGCGCCGCGCAGACCGTCACCTCGGCCACCAACACGTTCTCCGACCTGCTCCCCGGTGTCTCGATGACCGTGAGCGCCGCCTCGACGACGCCCGTCAGCCTCACCGTCGCGCGCAACGACAGCGCCATCTCGGATGTCGCCAACTCGCTCGTCACGAGTCTCAACGACATCTTCTCCTTCGTGACCTCGAAGACGGCGGTCTCCACATCGACGGACTCCGCCGGAGGAACCGTCGTCACCGCGGGCGCCTTCACCGGCGACTCGACGGTGCGCGACGCCAACCAGAAACTCCTCTCGGCCGCCTCGCTGCCGATCGACGGCATCTCTCCGTCGACGTACGGCATCAGCATCACCCGCGACGGCACGATCGAGTTCGACAAGGACAAGTTCGGCGCCGCGCTCGCCGCGGACCCCGAGAAGGTCAAGGCCGCGGTGCAGACGATCGCGGGCCGGGTCGCGGATGCCGCGAACCAGATCAGCGACAAGTACGACGGCACGGTCACGACGAAGATCGCCGGTGAGACGAAGACGGTCAAGGGACTCAACGACCAGATCACCGACTGGGATACGCGCCTGGCGGACCGCCGCGCGACCCTGGAGAAGACGTATGCCAACCTCGAAGTCCAGCTCCAGCAGCTGCAGTCGCAGTCCTCGTGGCTGACCGGACAGCTCGCCGGCCTCTCCTCGAGTTCGTCGTGACGCTGGTGAGCGGCGCGGCCGCGAAGCTCAACGCGTACAACCGGGATTCGGTGCTCTCCGCATCGCCGGTGCGCCTCCTCACGATGCTGTACGACCGCCTGGTGCTCGATCTCACCCGCGGCGAGACCGCGCTGACCGAGCAGAACTGGCCGGTCGCCTGGGACAACCTGCGCCACGCCGACCAGATCGTCGCCGAACTGGCGTCGTCGCTGAAGGTCGACGTCTGGGACGGGGCCGACGGCCTCCTGCAGCTCTACACCTACGTCGCCGACCTGATCGTCACCGCGAACATCGACCGCGACGCCGAGAAGGTGCGCGAGGCGATCTCGCTCATGGAGCCGTTGCGCGACACCTGGCACGAGGCCGCGGCTCTGCTGCCGGCCGATGGTGTCGCTGCCGCTGCCGCTGCCGGTTCCGCAGGATCGACCGGGATCGGCGCAGCCCGTGCCGGCTGGCCGGCGACCTCGTCGGAGACAGGGGAGGGACGCGACCTTGGCATCGCCTGACGCACAGCTCGAGTACACCGACGAGGAACCCGTGCACGTGCGCGACTGGCACGATGCGCTCGGCCGTGTCGAAGAGGACCTGCAGCGCGCCGTCGCGCAGATCGATCCCGTTCCGTGGCGCCCGCCGATCGCCCTCGGGCCGATCCCGCCGGAGCTCGTGGAACGGGCGGCCCGCCTGCTCGAGGCGCAACTGCACACCATCCGGTACCTGGAGGATGTGCGTCAGACGACGGCCAAGCACCTCGCCGCGGTGCGTTCGGTGCCCCCGGCGGAATCCAGCGCGCACCCGGTGTACTTCGACCTCATCGGCTAGCTGCCGGCCTCGGGCCGCTCCGCTCAACCCGCGTTCCCACTTCTTCTCGCCACCGTGCCCCGAGCGCATATGTCGTCGATCGTGCGGTTCGGCGACGCCGTCGCGCCTCGAAGTGCGATAACGCGCGACCCGGGCCGGATAGCGTCCTCTTCGCTGCTCGGATGAGCACGCTTCCCCACAGGCCGTCACCCTGTGGATAACGTTGGGGACAACTGGTGGATGACGACCTCCGAGATGTGGAGGACACGCGCGGGATACAGTTCTGCATTCGGGAGTGTCGGACTGAAAACCCATTCTGAACAGCATATTTGCTGCGTGAGACCGACTTTCGAATGCCTGTTCGAAATTACCGCGGTGTAATTCCACACGTGTGAAGAGCTGTGGATGACTCTGTGGGGAAATGAGCTTTTCTGCGCCCTCGAGCGGCCGTCGCGAAGCAGTTTTCCGCAACCTCCTAACGCATACCCTCGCCCTGCCGATAGCACTGAGTGAGCACGGATCGCTCGATGAACTGGCCATGGATCGGCCGTCCACCACAGACGACTACCGATGGGGTGTCCCCGTGCTCGAATCCGTGACCAGCGCGGCCTTGGCCAGCGCTCTCGACGGTCTCGCCGCGCGTCAGCGCGCGATCGCCAACAACATCGCCAATGTGAACACCCCCGGCTACACGGCCGAGCGGGTGTCCTTCGAGGATGCCCTCGCTCAGTCGGTCGCGAACGGTGACGGTCATGTCTCCGCCTCCACGGCGCGCTCGCTCGAGCCGACCAGGCTCGACGGCAACAACGTCAACCTCGACACCGAGACCCTGTCCAATGTGGACACCGTGCTGCGCTTCCAGTTCGCCTCGCAGGCGGCCGGCGGCCAGTTCACGGCGATCCGCGCGGCCCTGAGGACCAGCTGATGACATTCGACGCGATCGGGATCGCGGGCACAGGGCTCACCCTGCACCGCAAGTGGCTGGACGCCATCTCCGACAACCTGGCCAACATCAACACCGCGAAGCCCACCAGCGGCCCGGCGTTCCAGGCGCGGTACATCGAGGCCCAGGAAGGCGAAGGCACCTCCGGTGTCTACGTCGCGGGCGCAGCGTACGGGAGCGCCGAGGGTCGCATGGTCTACGAGCCCGACAACCCCGTCGCCGACGAGAAGGGCTACGTGCGCTACCCCGACATCGACCTGTCGTCGCAGATGGGAGCGCTCATCATGGCGCAGCGCGGGTACCAGGCGAACGCAGGCGTCGTCGACCGTGCCAAAGAGACCTACCAGGCCGCCCTCGAGATCGGACGCAACTGATGCCCCCCATCGCCGCCATCGGCAACACCGCAGCCGTCGGAGCCCTCGACCCGGCCAGCGCGCTCAGCGCGACCGCCGCATCCGGCACCGGCGCGACGGGCGGAGCGTCGTTCGGCAGCGCCCTCACGGGCGCCGTCGACAACCTGCAGCAGCTGCAGGGCACCTCGGACTCGCTCGCGATCAAGGCCGTCACCGGCGACCTCACCGACATCCACGACGCGACGCTCGCCTCGTCCCGTGCGCAGGTGACCCTCGAGCTGGTCGCCGGCGTGCGTAACAAGGCCGTCGACGCGTTCAACGAGATCATGAGGATGCAGGCCTGATGCCTCAGCAGGTCACGAGCTTCTTCCGGCGGATCGGCGACACGATCCGCGGATTCTCGTTCGCACAGCGCACCATCGCCATCATCGGCGTCGTGGTCGTCGCCCTCGGCATCACGGGCCTGACGATGTGGGCGACGCAGCCCCAGTACACGCCCCTGTTCTCCGGCCTCGCCGCCTCGGACGCGTCGAGCATCGTCGACCAGCTGAAGACCGACAACGTGCCGTACCAGCTCACCGACGGCGGCGGCACGATCCTCGTGCCGCAGGAGAAGGTCTACGACGAGCGCCTGAAGGCCGCCTCGGCGGGGCTGCCGTCGTCGAACACGGGCGGCTACTCCCTGCTCGACAAGATGGGCGTCACGTCGTCGGAGTTCCAGCAGTCGGTCACCTACAAGCGTGCGATGGAAGGCGAGCTCGGCTCGACCATCGGCGCCATGAAGGGGGTCAAGGCCGCCTCGGTGCGTCTCGCCATCCCGCAGGACACGGTGTTCGTGTCGGAGAAGAAGGACCCGACGGCGTCCGTATTCGTCGAGACCCAGAACGGCGTCACCCTCTCGGGCGATCAGGTGCAGGCGATCGTCCACCTCACCAGCGCGGCGATCACCGGCATGCAGCCGACCGACGTCGCTGTGATCGACTCCTCGGGAACCGTGCTCAGCGCGGTCGGCACCGGAGCGACCGGGGGAGCGGACAAGCAGGCGAGCGACTACGAGACGCGGGTTCGCGGGGCCGTGCAGGACATGCTCGACAAGGTCGTCGGACCGGGCAATGCGACCGTCGTCGTCGCGGCCGACCTCAGCAATGAGACCGCGCAGCGCAACACCGAGTCGTACACCAGCCCGACGAATGCTCCATCGCTCAGCGAGTCGAACACCAAAGAGACCTACACCGGCACCGGCGGGTCCGCGGCCGGCGTGCTCGGTCCCGACAACATCGCTGTCCCCAACGGGACCGGAAACGGCAACGGCTCGTTCAACTCCGAGTCGACGACCAAGGACAACGCGGTCGACAAGGTGACGGAGACGCGCACGATCCCGGCCGGCTCGATCAACCGCCAGACCGTGTCGGTCGCGCTGAACAAGGACGCCGTGAGCGGCGTCAGCTCGGCCGAGATCACCAACCTGGTCAACGCGGCCGCCGGTATCAACACCGCGCGCGGCGACTCGGTGAGCGTCGAGATGGTCAACTTCAGCAAGGCGGGCGCCACCGAGGCGGCGAAGGCCCTGCAGCAGGCGAAGGACGCCGCCACCGCCGACCAGCTGAACGGGATCATCCGCACCTCGATCATCGCGGCGTCGATCCTCGCAGCGGCGATCATCGTCTTCGCGCTCTTCCGCCGTGGCCGTCGGCGCGCGGCCGAACAGGCCGAGCTGGAGGCGGATGCCGACACGATCGCGCTCGAGGCCGCACCGTTCCCGATCGCCCTCGAACCGGCAGCGCCCACGATCCCGATGCAGCTCGACCCCCTGCCCGATCCGTCGGGCCCTGAGATGGAGGCCGACCGCCGCCGTGCCGAGATCGAGGCGCTGGCCGAACGCGACCCGCAGAAGACCGCTGAGTTCCTGCGCAGCCTGATGGATGATCGGGCGGGCGTATGAACGACCTCAAGACCCCGCTGACCGGCGCCCAGAAGGCGGCCGTCGTGCTGATGAACATGGATCAGCAGCGCGCGGCGCAGGTGATGAAGCAGTTCTCCGAGGAAGAAGCCGACGAGATCACCGCGGAGATCCTGCGGCTGCGGCGGGTCGACCCCGCCGTCGCCGAGAAGGCGCTGAGCGAGTTCCACGACATCACCGTGCGTGGCGGCATGTCGACGCGCGGCGGCCGTGACATCGCGGTCGGTCTGCTCGAAGCGTCGTTCGGCGCCGAGAAGGCCACGGGGGTACTGAACCGCGTCGCCTCGACCATGGCGGGCAAGCAGTTCGAGTTCCTCGACGTCGTGGAGCCCGGTCAGATCCAGATGCTGCTCGCCGGCGAGCTTCCGCAGACGATCGCCCTCGTGCTCGCCCACCTTCGGGCCGATCACGCCTCCCGGGTGCTGGGCGGCCTCGACGAGGAGACCCGCACCGAGGTCGCGCACGCGATCGCGACGATGGGAAGCGCGAGTCCGGATGCCGTCCGCGTCGTCGCCGACACTCTGAAGCAGCGGGCGAGCGCCGTCGTGGGCTCCCGCGAGGCGTCGGACGTCGTGGGCGGTGTCCAGCCTCTCGTCGAGATCATCAACCGTGCCGACGCCAGTACCGAGAAGGCGCTGCTCGAGGCCCTTGAGCGACGCAACCCGGAGCTCGCCGAAGAGGTCCGCTCGCGCATGCTCACGTTCGCCGACATCGTCAAGCTCGAAGCGCGCGACGTGCAGCAGGTGCTGCGCGGAGTCGACGCGTCGGTGCTCGCCGTCGCGATGAAGGGCAGCTCCGAGCAGGTCACCGAGATCATCACCTCGAACCTCTCCGAGCGCAACCGGGAGATCCTGGAAGACGAGATCCGGGTGCTCGGACCGGTGCGGATGTCGCAGATCGAGGACGCCCGCGCCGAGATCGTCCGCGCGATCCGCGACCTCGAGGCCGAGGGCGTGATCACCGTGCAGCGCACGGAGGACGACGCGTATGTCGAGTGAGACCGTGTTCTCGCCCGTCCCGATCCCGGTGCTCGCGGAGTCGGCGGTCCAGCACGCCGCCGCGGCGTCGGCACGGTCACGCGGATACGCCGCCGGTTACGCCGACGGCCTGAGGCGTGCCGCGGCCGAACAGGCCGTGTGGATGGCGGAGGCCGACACGGAACGGGCAGCGGAGAGCGATGCGGCGGCCCGGCGGGTCGCGCAGCTCGTCTCCGCACTGAGGTCGGCCGCCGTCGAGCTGCGCGAGTGCAGCCTGCCCGTCGTCGACGATGCCGAGGGGGCGCTGGTGGAGGCCGCCTTCAGCCTCGCGGAAGCGGTCGTCGGCGACGCGCTCGCCGACCGGCTCTCCGCCGCGCGGGCCGCGGTGCGTCGCGCACTCGGCGACGAGTCGCGTGGCAGCGTGAGCGTCGTCCGGCTCAACGCCGCGGATCTCGCGGTCCTGCAGGCGTGCGGCGATGCCGCTCTCGAGGAGTCGATCCGTTTCGTGGCCGACCCGGGGCTGGCTCCCGGCGACGCGATCGGCGAGCTTCCCGACGGCTGGCTGGATGCGCGCATCCGCTCGGCACTGGACCGCGCGAGGGAGGTGCTCTCGTGACGGGGCCCGCGGTGCTCGCACGGCGGTGGGACGCCGCGCTGCGTGCCGCAGCGCCCGAGCGTGTCGGCCGGGTGGCCAGCATCGTCGGCCTCGGCGCGGAGATCAGCGGAATCGACGCGGCGATCGGCGACGTGGTGACCATCGGCGAGCATCCGGTGGTGCACGCCGAGGTCGTCGCGACGACGCAGGACCGCATCCGGTGCATGCCGTTCGGACGCCTCACCGGCATCGCGGCCGGCGCCCCGGCCCGTGCCTCGCGCGCCCCCATGCTCGTGCCGACGGGCCACGGGATGCTCGGCCGCGTGATCGACGCGCTGGGCCGGCCGGTCGACGGCAAGGGCCCGATCGAGCCCGACGGCTATGTCTCCCTCGATCACCGCGCACCCGAGGCCATGCGCCGCGCGCGGATCGATACGCCGCTCGGGCTCGGTGTGCGCGCGCTGGACACCCTTGTGACGGTCGGGCGCGGCCAGCGCCTCGGCCTGTTCGCCGGCTCTGGCGTCGGCAAGTCGTCCCTCCTCTCGATGATCGCGCGCGGGACCGAGGCCGAGGTCTCGGTCATCGCCCTGGTGGGGGAGCGCGGACGCGAGGTGCGGGAGTTCCTCGAGGACGACCTCGGCGCCGAGGGACTCGCCCGTTCGATCGTGGTCGTCGCGACCTCGGACGAGCCGGCGATCATGCGCCTGCGCGCCGCCTTCGTGGCCACTCGCATCGCGGAGTCGTTCCGCGACGAGGGTTCGCACGTGATGCTCATGATGGACTCGCTGACGCGCGTCGCGATGGCGCAGCGCGAGATCGGCCTTTCGGTGGGGGAGCCGCCGGCCACCCGCGGCTACCCGCCCTCGACGTTCTCCCTGCTCGCGCAGCTCCTCGAGCGTGCGGGGACCGGCGAGGTCGGGTCGATCACCGGCATGTACACGGTGCTCGTCGACGGCGACGACCACAACGAGCCCATCGCGGATGCGGCCCGGTCGATCCTCGACGGGCACGTGGTGATGGACCGGCGGCTGGCCGTCGTCGGGCACTTCCCGTCGATCGACGTTCTGGGCTCGATCTCGCGCCTCGCGTCGCGGGTGACCACACCGGAGCAGCGCGCCGCGGCGGTGGGCCTCCGCAGCATCCTGGCCGCCAAGGTGGCGGCGCAGGACCTCCTCGACGTCGGCGCCTACAAGCCCGGCAGCAACCCTCGCGTGGACGCGGCGGTCGCCAACGAGACGGCGATCAACGCCTTCCTGCGCCAGAACCTGGGCGAGCCGGCGACGGCCGCCGATGCGTGGCGGCAACTCGACGATCTCACCGGTCTGCTCGCTCAGACCGCGCCGACCATGGGAGGTGTGTGATGGCACGAGCGTTTCAGCTGGCCGGCCTGCTCCGGCTGCGCCAGATCGAGAAGGAGCACGCGGCGAGCGACCTCGCCGCGGCCAACGCGCTGCGACGGGATGCGGGCGCCCAGCAGGCGCGCGCGATCGCGGCCCTGCACAACGTCTCGCTCGAGACCACCGACGCGGCCTCGCTGTTCGCCGTCGCGGCGGCCCGAGCCTCGAGCCGCAGCATGCTGGCCGACCTCGCGGCTCTCACCGAGCGCGCCGAACGGGACGCCGCGGAGGCGCAGGTCGCGTTCACCGCGGCGAAGGCCCGCTCGGTCGGGCTCGAGAAGCTCGAAGGCCGCCACCGCGCTGAGCTAGTGGCGCACGACCTCACGGTCGAGCAGGCCGCCCTCGACGAAGCAGCGACCGGCGCCTGGGTGCGCGAACGGGAAGGAAGCGAAGGATGACGATCACTGATGCGCTGAGCAGGATCGCGCAGATCCAGTCGACGCTCGTGCAGCTCGACAACCCGACGTTCACGTCGGCGACGTCGTCGACCGCTTCGAGCTCGTCGACGGGAACGGACTTCGCGAATGCGCTCTCGCAGGCGCTCGGCACCGGATCGACGTCCGGCACGGGCGCAACGACCGGCACGTCCGACGCGGGCGCCCTGCTCGGCGGAGGAACGGTGACCGGGGCCGACGTGGTGGCGGATGCGAAGAAGTACCTCGGGGTGCCCTACGTCTTCGGAGGAACCACGTCGAGCGGTCTGGACTGCTCGGGGCTCGTGCAGCGCGTCTACAAGGACCTCGGCATCGACGTCCCACGACTCGTCTCGGGCCAGGCGAAGCTCGGCACGGAGGTGCCGTCGCTGGCGCAGGCCCAGCCAGGCGATCTCATCGTGACCGGAGGCGGGGAGCACATCCTGATCTACGCAGGCGACCACAAGGTGATCCACGCGCCGCGCGAGGGCAAGAACGTGAGCCTCGTCGAGGCGTACATGGACGACTCGGAGATCGACACGATCCGGCGCGTGGTGCCGCAGGCTTCGACGGCGACCGCCTCGACGGCGGCTTCCGGCTCGGCGTCGGCGGCGTCCATGGCGTCGGCGATGTCCGCGCTGAGCCTGCTCGGGTCGAGCGGACTCGGGTCGAGCGGACTCGGCTCCTCGGATCTCGCAGCAAGCCTGCTCGGGTCCAGTGGTCTCGGGTCCAGCGGTCTCGGGTCCAGCGCCGCGGGGTCGAGCACCTCGTCGGCCGACCAGGCCGCCATGCTGCGGTCCCTCTTCTCATCACTGCTGTCCGGAGGATCCCTGTGAGCCCGACCATCGCGCCCAGCGCTCCTGCGGCGGCCCCTGCCGCCCCAAGCGGATCGACGTCGCGCTCGAACCCGTCGAACGGTTCGGCGTTCGATCAGTTCCTCAAGGGCGCGACCGAACCGGCGTCGTCGGGCGCGGACAAGCGCAAGCCCTCGGCGAAGGACACGCATCGCGATCCGGCGGCCGACACGACCGGTCCGGTTTCGACGGCTCCCCATCAGCGCGCCGCCCACGATGCGGCCGGCACCACGGCGGAGGCCGCTCCGGCGACGGATGCCCAGGGCGGGTCGTCGAGCGCGACCGCCGGGGCCGCGGCCCCCGATGCTACGGGCCCGGCCACGCAGACGGGAGCGACCGTCTCGAATGCGCAGCAGCCGGCGTCGATCGCCGTGCCGGGTGCCGCGACCGGCGTTGCCGCCACCCTTGGTGTGGTCGGAACGGCCGGCGCACCGGATGGGAGCGCATCAGCGTCGCCTGCGGGAGTCACGCCGACGGCCGCGGCCGCCACGTCGGCCGCCGCGGTCGCGACCTCCGAGACCACCGAGGCCTCCCAGATCGCCGGCACGACCCCGGGAGCCGGTGCCGCGGAGGACGCGGCCGCGCTCGTGGCCACGCCTCCGGTGCGTCCTTCCGGCCGCCCGGCCGCCTCGACCGGGTCCGCGACCACGCCCGCGGCGACGGGCTCGAGCGCGACCGCCGCTGCGACCTCCGCAGACCTGACCGCGACGGCCACCGTCGCCGCGACCGAGCAGGACCCGGCCGCGGCGGGCGGTCGCGCCTCCTCGACACCGACCTCACCCGGTCAGCAGCCCGCGGCCGCGGCGTCGTCATCCGCACCCACCGCCCCCGCCCCCACCACACCCGCGACCTCCACCTCCACCCCGGCATCCCCCGCCCCCACCCCCTCCGCCCTCGGTGCCGACGGATTTAAGGGTCCCGACACGCCGTCTCGCGCGGCAGCGGCCGGCGTGTCCGGACCCCTCGATTCGAGCGCGAGCGCGACGGCGAGCGCAAGCGCGAGCGCGACGGCGGGTGCGAGCGGGGTGACGCAGGCCGCTCCGACCGCCCCCGCGTCCGGCGCGGCGACCACGGCCGCCCCGTCGAACTCGTCGAGTGCGGCCGCCCAGCTTCCGGCGCAGCTCGCGCGTCCCATCTTCACGCTCGCGTCCGCTGGACGTGGCGACCACGTCATGACCGTGCACGTCACGCCCGACCTCCTCGGTCCGGTCACCGTGCGCGCGCATGTCGGTGCCGAGGGAGTCCGGGTCGAGCTGTTCGCCCCGACGGACGCCGGCCGCGACGCACTGCGCTCGATCCTCTCCGACCTCCGCAAGGACCTCTCCGGGGCCGGGCTGAGCGGAACGCTCGACCTCTCGTCGCAGAACCAGCCGTCCTCGCAGAGCGACGAGCAGCGCGGCTGGAACGCCCAGGGCACCCCGCGTGACGATCGCGCGGCCACGCGCCGCGCATCCGGATCGGCGGTCGCGGCCGAGCACGACCCTGGGGTCCGTTCCGACGGACTCGCCCACACCATCGACCTCATCGCCTGAAACGCACGACCGAACAGAAGGGAGCCACCGTGGCCGTCGATTCCGTCACCGGAACAACCGACCCCGCCGCTACCGGCGGCATCTACACCACCCTGCCCACCCGGCAGCCCAAGCAGTCCCTCGACGGCGAGGCGTTCATGCAGCTTCTCGTGACGCAGTTGCGGAACCAGGACCCGAGCTCCCCGATGGACACGAACCAGATGATCGGGCAGACCACGCAGCTGGCGATGATGGAGAAGCTCACGAGCATGGACTCCACCAACACCGAGAACTTCGCGCTGCAGATGCGCATGGCCGCGACCAACCTGGTCGGCCATACGGTCGAGTACCTCGACTCCAACGGCGACAGCCAGACGGGGCTCGCATCGTCGGTGTCGTTCGCCGGCTCGGTGCCGGTCGTCACCATCGGCGACAAGAAGATCCCGCTCGACTCGATCTCCGGGGTGGTCTCGCCGACCGCTCCGGCAACGCCCACCACACCGACGACGCCCACCACGCCGTCGACGACGGACCCGTCGACCACCACCTAGCCGCCCGGCACCGAGCCGCCCGGCATCCCTCCAGCAGACCTCACACCCCTCTCCTCACGAAAGGCAGCATCATGCTCCGCTCTCTCTACTCCGGCATCTCCGGCCTCCGTTCGCACCAGACCATGCTCGACGTCACCGGCAACAACATCGCCAACGTCAACACCACCGCCTTCAAGTCGGGGGCCGTGCAGTTCCAGGACACGCTCTCGCAGCTCGTCCAGGGCGCCGGCGGCCCGCAGGCGCAGACCGGTGGAACCAACCCCGCGCAGATCGGCCTCGGCGTGCTCGTCGCGGGCATCTCGACCAACTTCACCCAGGGCGCCGCTCAGGCCACGGGCCGCGCGACCGACATCATGATCAACGGCGACGGCTTCTTCGTGGTGAACGTGGGCGGCCAGACCCAGTACACGCGTGCCGGCTCATTCGACCCGGATGCCGACGGCCGTCTCGTCGGCCCGGGCGGTGCGATCCTGCAGGGCTGGAACGCCGTCAACGGCGTCGTGCAGCAGGGCGGGGCGCTCGGCGACGTGACCATCCCGCTCAAGGCGGTCGCCCCGGCCTCCGCGACGACGGGCGCCAGCGTCTCGGGCAACCTGCCATCCGGTGCGGCCGTCGGCGACCAGCTCGTGCGCGACGTCAAGGTCTACGACGCCAACGGCGCGGCCCGCGACCTCACGCTGACCTTCACCAAGAGCGCCACGGGCTGGGATGTCGCGGGCTCCGACGCGAACGGCGCGACCGCCACCGGCGCACTCGCCTTCACCAACGGCGTGCTGACCAGCGGCGGAACGCTCGCGATCGGCGGCGTGAGCGTCGACCTCTCGACGGTCACCGGCTACGCGGACCTGACCACAGTCGCCTTCAAGGACCAGAACGGTAAGCAGGCGGGAACGCTCCAGTCGTTCACCCTCTCGAAGGACGGCACGCTGATCGGCCTGTTCTCGAACGGCGACAAGCAGGCCGTCGGCCGCATCGCGCTGGCGACCTTCGTGAACCCGGGCGGTCTCGAGAAGGCCGGCGGCTCGACCTACCGCCAGTCGGTGAACTCGGGCAACGCGCAGCTCGGCGGCCCGGGCGAGGGCGGCCTCGGCACCCTGCAGGGCGGCTCGCTCGAGATGTCGAACGTCGACCTCTCGCAGGAGTTCACGAACCTGATCGTCGCGCAGCGCGGCTTCCAGGCGAACGCCCGCATCATCACCACCTCCGACGAGGTGCTGCAGGAGCTCACCAACCTCAAGCGCTAGCCGCCGCGCGGCGCCTGGCGCCGAACGGTGCGAAAAGTCCCTCATTCCGCGCGGATGGGGGACTTTTCGCACATCTCGCCCGAAGATGCTGCCGAAGTTGTGTCCCGCTGATCAGGCAGCGTGGACGATGCTCGCACGACTGCGCCACGCAGTGACACGCCAGACGGCGGCCGGGACCGTCCCGGCCAGGCTGATCACCGCGAGCCAAAATCCCCAGATGAGCAGATCGTGAACGCCGCTCTCTCCTACGCCCTCATAGCTCGCCGCCTTCACCCACGCTGTGACCAACAACGTCGATGCGAGCAGGAACGTGGCGCCGAGGACCATTCCGAGAAGCAACGTCCAAAAGCCGGGAGTGAAGATGGAGCCATCCTCGGTCTGCTTCATGCGCCTCAAACTAGCTCATCTCCGCTCTGGTTCGCACCCCTCGCCGGTGCCGCCGCACCCCACTAGGCTGAGGCCCACCAGATCGGCAGGAGCAGGCAGATGTCATTCGGCGAAGCGATCCAGACCGTCTTCCGCAAGTACGCGGAGTTCACGGGGCGGGCATCCCGGCCCGAATTCTGGTGGTGGGCGCTCTTCAACCTGCTCGTGACGAGCGCGCTCAACCTGTTCAACGTCATCCAGATCGGTGACAACGCCTACCTCGGATCGCTGCTCTCCGGCCTCTGGAGCATCGGCGTGCTGCTTCCGAACCTGGCGGTGGCGGTGCGACGCCTGCGCGACGCCGGGTACGGCTGGGGACACATCTTCTGGCTCCTGGTGCCGATCGCCGGCATCATCGTGCTCATCATCTTCTGGGCGCAGCCGTCGAAGCAGCCGGTCGGCGTGCCGTCCACGCCACCGCCTCCGCCGGCGCCCGCCGCCGCGTAACCGGCGCTCCGCCGCGTAACCGGCGCTCACCCGCGCCGCCCGACGCCCCGCGCCCGATCGTGCGATACCGCACCACCCACTGCGCCGGCGTCGCGTTATGGCACGACCCGCGAGGGCGCGCCGGCCCCCGCCGCGGGCAGCGTCGCCGACGCGAGCAGCTGCAGCAGCCGCTCCGACTCCGTGCCGGGATGCGCGTGGTAGACCACCATCACGAGACCGTCCGCCGCCGCGAGCACCAGCTTCTCGCGGTACAGCTCCATGCGCCCCACCTGCGGATGGTTCACCGCCGTCATCGAGCCCTCGATGCGCCGGATGTCGTGCCGCGCCCACAGCCGGCGGAAGCGATCGCTGCGCAACGACAGCTCGCCGATGAGCGAGACTAGGCGCGGGTCGTCGAGCTGCCCGGCCGCGCGGGCGCGCAGGGCGGCGACGACTCCCTCCGTCCCCTTCTCCCAGTCCTCGAAGAACTCCTGCTCGACGGGGTCGAGGAACGTCGAACGCAGCCGGTTGCCGCCCGGCACGATCGTCGGGATCAGTGCGGTCGCCATCCGGTTGACGGCGAGCACGTCGGTGTACTTGCCCTCGACGAAGGCAGGCATGTCGATCGCGTCCAGCATCACCAGGATGCCCTCGGGCACCCGCTCGGCTCGCCGGCGTCGTGCGCGCGGCGGCTTGGGGTTCGCGAGCTCGAACAGATACGCCGACGCCTCCGGATTCAGCTGCAGCACCCGCGCGATGGCGTCGAGCACCTGGGTGGACGGGTGGCTGTCGCGGCCCTGCTCGAGCCGCAGGTAGTAGTCGGAGCTGATGCCGGCGAGCATCGCGACCTCTTCGCGGCGCAGTCCGGGAACCCGCCGGTGGCCGGCGCCGGAGACCTCCAGGCCGACGTCGGCCGGCTGCACCTGCTCGCGGCGGGCGCGCAGGTACTCACCGAGGGCGTTGTTCGTCTCCACGAGAACATTCTGCGCCCGCACGGCGTCGATCGGAGGGCGGAGCCTGTCCCTCCTGGTCCCAGGATCACCGCGGCTCTCCCGCTGCCGCGCCCGCGGGGTGAGGATCGTCTCTGTCGAAAGGACTCCCATGATCACAACCGCTCCCGGTGGCACCCTCACCCTCGCCGACGACCTCACCATCAGCCGGATGGGGTTCGGCGCCATGCAGCTCGCCGGTCCCGGCGTCTTCGGACCGCCGCGCGACCGTGACGCCGCCATCGCCGTGCTCCGCGAGGCCGTCGAGCTCGGCATCACTCACATCGACACCGCCGACTTCTACGGACCGGTGGTGACCAACGAGATCATCCGCGAGGCGCTGCATCCGTACCCGGAGCAGCTCCGGATCGTCACCAAGGTCGGCGCTCGCCGTGGGCCCGACGGCTCCTGGATGCACGTGCTCGACCCCGAGGACCTCCGGCTGCAGGTGCACGAGAACCTCGAACACCTCGGGCTCGACTCGCTCGACGTCGTGAACCTCCGCCTCAGCTCGGCCGAGGGGACGACGGACGAGGTGATCACCGAGCAGTTCGAGACGCTGGCCGACCTGCAGCAGCAGGGGCTCATCCGGCACCTGGGGCTCAGCGGCGTCACGGAGGCGCAGCTCGACGAGGCGCTCGCGGTCGCTCCGGTCGTGACGATCCAGAACTACTACAACCTGGTGCGGCGCGGAGATGATGCGCTGATCGAGCGCTGCGAACGGGAGGGGATCGCCTACGTGCCGTTCTTCCCGCTCGGCGGCTTTTCCCCGCTGCAGTCGTCGACTCTCGACGAGGTGGCGGCGGATCTCGGTGCGTCGGCCCAGCAGGTCGCTCTCGCCTGGCTGCTGCAGCGCTCGCCGGCGATCGCTCTCATCCCGGGCACCTCGTCGGTGGCGCACCTGCGCGAGAACGTCGCGGCCGCCGAGCTGACCCTGCCCGTCGAGGCCCTCGCCCGCCTCGACGCGATCGCCGAGCGCTGACGCTTTGCGTTGACGCTTTACGCCGACGCTCGACGCTCCGCCTGAGTCGCATCGACTCGGCGCTCCGATCCGCCGCGAAGGCCGAGTTGATGCGACTCACCGTTCCGCGACCGTAGGGTCGGAGCATGCCCATTCTCAGCGAGCTCGCTCCGACCCTCCTCGGCGTGCTCCTGCTCGCCGCGGTCGCGACAGCGGTGCTCGCCGCCTACCGCGTGCCGCGACGGTGGGCGCCGTTGCTCGCCATCCTGCGCGGAGCGTTGCAGCTGGCGGTCATCAGCCTCATCCTGGCCGGCGTCATCACCAACCCGCTCTGGGTGGCCGCCGCCCTGCTCGTCATGTTCTGCGTGGCGGCCGCGACGGCGACGCGACGCATCGGCTGGAGCCGCGATCACGCGCTCATGATGGGATCCGCGATGGCGGCCGGCATCGCCGTGACGCTCGTGATCGTGTTCACCACCGGGGCGATCGCGTTCTCGTCGCGCTACGTGCTCGCGATCGGCGGCATCATCATCGGCAACTCGATGAGCATCGCGACCCTCGCCGGGCGCCGCTTCACCGAGGGGGTGAACGACCACTGGGACGAGGTCGAGGGCTGGCTCGCGCTGGGAGCGACGCCGCGGCAGTCGACGCTGGAGCTGGCGCGCGGGGCCGTCTACGGAGCGCTGATCCCGTCGGTCGACCAGACCAAGACCACCGGTCTGGTGACGCTTCCCGGCGCGTTCGTCGGCGCCATCTTCGGTGGGGTATCGCCGCTCGAAGCCGGACGCTTCCAGGTGGTCGTGCTCGCCGCGATCATGGCCGCCGGCTCGATCACCGCCGTGCTGGTCGCGTACTGGCTCGCGCCGGTGAAGGTGCGTCCGGTCCGTCTCAGCTGACTCCGGGAGATCAGCCGGCGCCGACGGCGGGGGTCTTCAGAGCCTGCGGGATGAGCGCGCGCACCTTGTCCGGCTGGTTCGACAGCACCACCACGTCCACGCGGCGGTTCGCAGCGAGATCGCGGTCGGAGGTTCCCGTGGCGTTGGCGAGCGGCCGGGCCGAGCCGTAGCTGACCGCCGCGATGCGCCCTTGCGGAAAGCGGTTGACCTCGACGAGATGACGCAGCACGCTCGTCGCGCGCCCGGCCGACAGCTCCCAGTTCGTCGGGTACGGCGCGCCGGGCTGGCGCAGGTCGGCGTGCCCCTCGATCGACACCTGGTAGGGCGCACCCGTGATCGCCGGGCCGATGTCGTTGAGCACTGCGACCGCCGTTGCACTGAGCTCGGCGCGGTTGGAGGCGAAGAAGGTCTCGTTGCCGACCAGGCCGATCGTGAGACCTCGGGCGTCGATCTTCATCGTCACGTCGGTCTGCAGGCCGTCACGGCCCAGCGCGAGCATGATGCGGTCGCGGAGCGCCTTGAGGTTCGATGCCTCCTGCTCGGCCAGCGCCAGATCGGTGTTGTCGCCCTTGTCGTCGACCTGCGACGGCGGCACGATGACGCCGCTCGCCGTGTCGATCTTCTGCGACTTCACCTGGCCGAAGCCGGTGGCGAGCGAGTCCTTGAGCTCAGCGAACTTCTTCTGATCGACCGTGGACATGGCGAACAGCACGATGAACATGCACATGAGCACGGTGACCATGTCCATGTAGGAGGCCATCCAGCGCTCCTCGTTCTCGTGCTCCTCCTCGGGCTCGTGCTTGCGCCGGCGGGACGCGGCCATCGCTAGGCGGCTTCCTTGAGCTTGTCGGCCTTCGGCTTGTCCGTCTTGAGCTTGGCCGGAGCATCCGGGACCATCGCGCGCAGCCGCTCACCGAGCAGGCGCGGCTGGCTGCCGTCCTGGATGGCGAGCACGCCCTCCATGAGGAGCGTCATGCGGTCGACCTCGAGTTCGGAGAGCCGGCGCAGGCGGGCGCCGATCGGCAGCCACAGGAAGTTGGCGGAGAGGAGTCCCCAGAGGGTCGCGACGAACGCGCTGGCGATCATCGGGCCGAGCTCACCCGGCTGCGACAGGTTCTCGAGCACGTGCGTCAGGGACACCACGGTTCCGATGATTCCGATCGTCGGCGCGTAGCCGCCCATGCTGCTGAAGAACTTGGCGGCGACGCGGTCGCTCTTGGAGCGCGTCGCGATCTCGTCCTCGAGCAGGACCCGCAGCTCGTCGCCGTCGGTGCCGTCGGCGATGTTCTGCAGGGCGCGCTTGAGGAACGGGTCGTTGACGCCGTCGGCCTCCTGCTCCATGGCCAGCAGTCCGTTCGCGCGGGCCTTCTCGGCGAGCCCGACGACCTGGTCGATGACCTTCTGAGGCGGGTCGATCTTGCCGCGGAAGGCGCGCGGGAGCGCCTTCACGGCGACGAGGAAGTCCTTGACCGTTCCGCTCGCGATGCCGACGGCGATGGTCGCGCCGAAGACCAGCACCATCGGGGCGGGCAGCAGCAGCGCGCTCAGCTGGGCGTGCTCCATCGTCACCATCGCGACGACGGAGGCGAACGCGACGACGATGCCGATTATGGTTGCGGGATCCATCACTTCTTCCTTGCGCGCAGGGGGACGGTGCGGGAGGGGTCGGTGAGGGGACGACGGGTGCTGCCCAGATCGTCGCCTTCGCCGTCGTCGCCCTCCGCGGGCGGGACGAGACCGAGCTGCGGGGTGCCGACGGGGCGCGGACCCGACGCCGGGAGGTCGTGGGCGAGCGCGATGACCCGTGCCCGGTAGGCGGCGATCTTCTCGATCACCTCTCCCATGCTCTCGGTGACGATGAACTTGGCGCCGTCCACCATGACGAGCGTGGTGTCGGGGCTGGCGTGGATCCGCTCGATGAGGTCGGGGTTGACCGCAAACTGGGTGTCGTTCAATCGGGTGACGACGATCATGGGCGCGAATCCTGGTCTCGGCTCCGGGTGAGCCGTCACAGGGCGACTATCGGCCGCTGCGCCCGGATCGTAAGAGCGGCATGACCACCTCGTCGACGATTGCGTCGATCGTCTGCTGCGGCACCGGTTTGAGCGTCATCAGGACTTCGTGCCGGAAGAGGTCGCTCGGCAGGGAGCGGATGCGGCGTGTCAGGCGCTCGGCATCCACTTCGCCGCGCGCGATGGCCCGGTCGTAGATGGTGTCGATGGTGGACTCCCGCCCGGCGAGCACGATGTCGCGTAGATCGGACGGGCTGCTCCCGGTCTCCCGGTAGAAGCTGCCGAGGTGGGCGCTCAGCACGGCCGCGAAGCCGAGGCGCGTCTCATTCGCCTGCTGCATGAGGGCGACCAGATCGCCGCGCAGCGTGCCGGTGTCGGGAAGCGGGCGCCTGCTCTTCGCGCTCTCGTGGGCGATGGCGGCGCGCACGAGCTCGGGTTTCGTCGGCCAGCGGCGGTAGACGACGGGCCGGCTCGTGCCGGCCCGCGAGGCGACGCCGTCGATCGTGAAGTCGGAGTAGCCGGCCTCGACGAGCTCGTCCCAGGCGGCGTCGAGGAGGGCGTCCTCGAGCTCCTGCCCGCGTCGGCGCCGGGCGGGCGCCTCGTCGATGAGATCCATTTGTGTATCTTATCGTGACGGCGTAGCATCACAAGATACATCCACGTATCTTAAGGAGTGGCGATGGCCGAGAAGGAACGCATCGATCCGGCAGTGCTCAGGATCTCGATCGCCGTGATCGCCGGCGCTCTCGCCGTGATCTTCGACACCACGATCGTCTCGGTGGCTCTGCACACGCTCGCGACGGATCTGCACACCTCGGTCGACACCATCCAGTGGGTCAGCACCGGCTATCTGCTCGCCCTCGGTGTGACCATCCCGATCGTCGGCTGGGCGCAGCAACGGGTCGGGGGCCGGCGCCTCTGGATGCTGGCGCTCACGATCTTCCTGCTGGGCTCCATCCTCTGCAGTCTCGCCTGGGACGCCCCGAGCCTGATCACGTTCCGCGTGGTGCAGGGGATCGGCGGCGGCATGATGCTGCCGCTCATGTCCACCCTCGTGATGCAGGCGGCGCACGGCCAGAACCTCGGGCGCATCATGTCGGTCGTCAGCCTGCCTGCGGTCCTCGGGCCGATCCTCGGCCCGGTCGTCGGGGGAGCGATCCTCAGCGCGTTCGACTGGCGCTGGCTGTTCTGGGTGAACGTGCCGTTCTGCATCCTGGGGCTGATCCTCGCGATGCGGCTGATCCCGCGCGATGCGCCGGGGACGCGCGCACGCCTCGACGTCGTCGGGCTGCTCCTGCTCTCACCCGCCATGGTGGGCATCCTCTACGGTCTCTCCAACGTCGCGCGCGACGGCGGCTTCGCCCGGGCCGACGTGTTCATCCCCCTGATCGCCGGAGCGCTGCTGCTCGCCGGTTTCGTCGTGTGGGGCATCCGCCGTGGCGAGCGTGCGCTGGTGGATGTGCGGCTCTTCCGGCACCGTCCGGTCGCCTCGTCGTCGGCCCTGCTGTTCCTCTCCGGCGCCTCGCTGTACGGCGCGATGCTGCTGATGCCGCTCTACTTCCAGGAGGTGCGGGGCACGGATGCCCTCGGAGCCGGGCTGCTGCTGGTGCCGCAGGGCATCGGCACGCTGATCAGCCGCGCGACGGCCGGCCGGCTGACCGACACGATCGGCGCCCGCTGGGTGGCGCTGGTCGGGTTCGCGATCGTCGGTGCCGCCACCGTTCCGTTCGCACTCGCGAGCGCGACGACGAACGAGTGGATCCTGATGGCGGCGCTGCTCGTGCGGGGGTTCGGACTCGGGGCGGTGACCATCCCGCTCATGACCGTCGCGTTCATCGGGCTGGACCGGGCGGATGTGCCGCACGCGAGCATCCTGACCCGGATCGCCCAGCAGATCGGCGGCTCCTTCGGGGTGGCGCTGCTCGCGGTCATCCTGCAGTCGGCGGCGATCGGGGCGCACGGTCTCGAGGGGATCGCGGACGCGTTCGACGTGGCGTTCTGGTGGGCTGTCGGGTTCACGGTCGTCGCGATCGGGCTCTCGTTCTTCCTCCCCGGACGTCCACCGGCGACGCCCCCGGCGGCCGCTCCCGCGCGGGCCGCCGCACCGGCCGTCGCAGCTCCGGAAGCCTCCGGCGACACGCAGGTCCGCCCCGCCTAGCTCCGGAGACTCGGAGTCGCATCAAGTCGCGCAGGTTTTCCCTAACGCGGGGGGCGACGCGGCCGATAGTCGGGCTCGTGACCACCCTGTTCGCCGACACCAGCGCTCCCGAGGCACAGGTGTACGACTTCCGCCGGCCGACCACCCTGGCCAGGGAGCACTCGCGCGTGCTCGAGCTCGCGTTCGAGACCTTCGCCCGCCAGTGGGCCACCCAGCTGACCGCCAAGGTGCGCGTGCTCAGCCAGGTCACGTGCGGACTGGTCGCGATGCAGACCTACGACGAGTACGCCGCCTCGCTTCCGCAGACGACCGCGATGGTGCTCTGCGAGCTCGACGGACTGGCGCCGAAGGGCGTCATCCAGTTCCCGACCACCGCCGCCCTGTCGTGGGTCAACACGATGCTGGGCGGTCAGGGAACGCCGACCACGATCGAGCGCACGTTCACCCAGATCGAGCACGCGCTCGTCCGCCGCCTCATGGACGACGCACTCGAAGACCTGCGGTACTCGCTCGGCGCTCTGCTGGTGGCGCCGATCGCCGTCGACGCCATCCAGTACAACTCGCAGTTCGCGCAGGCCGCCTCCACCACCGAGCTGATGATCGTCGCGAGCTTCGACCTGCGGGTCGGCGAGAACGTGTCGACCGCCACCGTCGCGATCCCGGCCCTCGCGCTGCTGCCGCAGCTCGGCGAGACCAACCCCACGAGCAGCGCCGACAACGCGCGCGAACTCATCGACGCGCAGCTCGCGCACGTCCCCGTCGACGTGTCGCTGCGCCTCACGCCCGCCCAGGTGAAGCCGAGCGTCGTGCTCGGGCTCTCCGTCGGCGACGTGCTGTCGATCCCGCACCCGCAACACCGACCGTTCGATCTCGCCGTCGGGGGCCACCCCGTCGCCGGCGCCGCGCTCGGAGCCAACGGCTCCCGCCTGGCCTGCGTGATCGTGAAGACAGAGGACTGACCACGATGAGCATGACCACCACCTCGACCGTGCTGCCCCTGGCGGCCGCGCGCGCCCTCGCCGGGGTGCTTCCGACCGGGGCGCCGCTGACGCCGCGCCTGCACACGACCGACGGGTTCGCGGGACAGACCGCGCGCGCCGTCGTCGCAACGTTCGTCGGATCGGTTTCCGCGGATCTCGCGGTCGTGCTGCTCGACGCCCCCGAGCTGGTCGACGACACCACCGACGGCGCACCGGTCGTCGCCCTCCAGGACGTGCTGCAGCCGGCGCTCGAGGCCGCCAGCGAGGCGCTGGGCGCCGGAGTGCTCGACGACGCCCGCGTCGACGACGCGACCGACCTCTTCTCCGACCCGGAGACCGTCGTCTTCGAACTGGCCGCGCCGGCAGGCATCGCCGGCTGGTTCGCGGTGCGCATCCGGCAGTCGACCACCGAGCGCGCCTCGCTCGCCGGCGGCCTCGCGGGCAAGCTGGGCCGCATCAGCAACGTCGAGATGGCGCTCACCGTCGAGATCGGCCGCACCAGGATGCCCGTGCGCGACGTGCTCGCCATGGAGCCGGGCGCTGTGATCGAGCTCGACCGCTCGGCCGGCTCGCCCGCCGATGTGCTGCTCAACGGACGCCTGATCGCGCACGGCGAGATCGTGGTCATCGACCAGGACTACGCGGTGCGCATCACCAAGATCCTCGACGCCGCAGAAGACCTGGACTGACCTCTTCGTGGATACCGTTTTCGTCGCCCTCCGAGTACTCGTCGTACTCGGCGTGATCGTCACTGTGCTCTGGTACGTGCAGCGACGCGTCACCAAGGGCAAGCGCGGCGCCCGACGCGGCAACGCGGTGACGGTCGTGGGCCGCCAGGGCGTCGGCGCCAAGGCGTCGGTCGTCGTGGTCGACGTCGATGGAACCCGCTTCGTGCTCGGCGTCACCGAGCGCGCGGTCAACGTGCTGCACTCCGGGGACCGCCCCGTCGATGCAGAGGTCACCCGGCTCGCGCCGGTGCGTCAGACCTTCGCCAAGTCCCTCGACCGGGTCGAGGAGCCCGCAGTCGTCGAGGGCGAAGCAGTATCGGTCTCCGGGGCCGTGAAGCCCGGAACGTCAGACAGGCAGGATGCCGATTACCTGAGTGCGCACGGACGCGCATCCGTTTTCGACGAGGCCCTCAAGGGCTCGATCCTGTCACCGGCCACGTGGAGACAGGCGAGCTCGGCGGTGCGCGCGAAGAAGTGAGGGCGGCCGTCGGGCGACTCGCCCGCTCCCCGCGCCTCGGCGTGATGATCCTCCTCGGAGTGGTCGCCGCCGTCGCCATGGTGCTGATCAGCGTCAACGTCGCGCACGCGTCGCCGCTGCCGATGGTGCCGAGCCCCGTTCCGACGCCGAGCGGCCCCGCCGGCCCCGGCACCGGTGGCACCGGTGGCGTGACCATCGACATCAACGGGCCGAACGGCACGCCGTCGGCCGCCATCCTGACCCTGCTCGGGATCACGCTGCTCTCGGTCGCCCCGGCGCTGCTGCTGATGATGTCGTCGTTCACGAAGATCTTCGTGGTGCTCGCGCTCACCCGCAACGCGCTCGCGCTCCCGTCGATCCCGCCGAACCAGGTGCTCGCGGGCCTCGCCCTGTTCCTGTCG
The DNA here is from genome assembly GCF_056394405.1 of Leifsonia sp. 10N434. NCBI lineage: Bacteria > Bacillati > Actinomycetota > Actinomycetes > Micrococcales > Microbacteriaceae > Leifsonia > Leifsonia sp. 10N434. Next base: position 1,006,426 of record NZ_JBFTHV010000001.1, read on the forward strand.
CTGTTCATCATGAGCCCGGTGCTGATCGACATCAACAGCCATGCCGTGCAGCCGTACCTCAACGGTCACATCGACTTCACGGCCGCGGTGAAACTGGCGGAGGCACCGTTGCGCGGTTTCATGCTGGCGCACGTGCGCGAGGAGGACATCGCGCTGATGACCCGCGCCGCTGGGCGCCCCAACCCCGCGACGCCCGCCGCGGTGCCGATGCTCACGCTCATCCCGGCCTTCATGATCTCCGAGCTGCGCGCCGCGTTCATCATCGGCTTCGTGATCTTCGTGCCGTTCCTGGTGATCGACATGGTGGTGTCGGCAGCGCTCATGTCGATGGGCATGATGATGCTCCCGCCGGTGATGATCTCGCTGCCGTTCAAGATCCTGCTGTTCATCCTCGTCGACGGCTGGGGGCTCATCATCACCTCCCTCATCTCGAGTTACAAGGGCGGCGGCTGATGGACGCCAATGCCGTACTCGACATCGCGATGCAGGGGCTCCTGGTCACCGCGAAGCTCGCCGCGCCCATCGTGATCACCGCGCTCGTCGTCGGCTTCGCCATCTCGCTGCTGCAGTCGATCACGCAGATCCAGGAGGTCACGCTCTCGTTCGTCCCGAAGGCGGCGGCCGTCGCGGTGGCGCTGCTGATCTGCGGGCACTGGATGATCTCCGAGATGATCACCTTCACGAACGTGCTGTTCGAGAAGATCCCCTCGCTGCTGGGCGGCGGCTGATGAACATCCCGATCGATCTGGGCACGATCGAGGCGGTCGCGTTGGCGTCGCTGCGGATGATCGCCTTCCTGGTGATCGCCCCGCCGTTCTCGTACAACGGCATCCCGGCGCAGATCAAGGGGATGCTCGCCATCGGCCTCGCGATCGCGGTCGCGCCCAACGTCGCCGCCGGCTACCGCTCCGCCGACACCGGCGCTTTCGTGCTCGACCTCCTCAAGGAGTTGGCGGTCGGCGCCACGCTCGGCTTCCTCGTGTACCTGGTGTTCGCCGCCGTGCAGTCGGCGGGCAACCTCGTCGACCTGTTCGGCGGTTTCCAGCTCGCGCAGGCCTACGACCCGCAGTCGATGGTCAACGGCGCGCAGTTCACCCGGATGTTCCAGATGACCGCCCTCGCCCTGCTGTTCGCCTCCGGCGGCTACCAGCTCATCATCGGCGGCCTGGTGCGCTCGTTCGACGCGATCCCGCTCGCGGCCGGCATCGATCTGGCCGATCCGGTGAAGCAGATGGTGTCGGGAGTCGGCCAGATGTTCCTCGCCGCCGTGCAGATCGCGGGACCGCTCATCGTCGTGCTCTTCCTCGCCGATGTGGGCCTCGGCCTGCTGACCCGCGTCGCGCCCGCGCTCAACGCCTTCTCGCTCGGCTTCCCGCTCAAGATCATGCTCACCGTCGTGCTCTCCGGCGTGCTGTTCGTCGCGCTGCCCGGCGTGGTCGAGGGGCTCACCGGCACGGCGGTCAAGACGATGCTGGGGGTGGGCCGATGAGCGACGCGCAGGAACGCACCGAGCAGGCGACCGATAAACGGATGAAGGAGGCCCGCTCCAAGGGCCGCCTCGGCAAGTCGACCGACCTCACCGCCTGGATCGGCGTCGGCGCCGCAGCGGTGATGCTCCCGGTCACGATCGATCTCGCCAGCCGTGCCGGCGTCGACCAGATGTTCACCGTGACCTCCGTCATCCGCAACCCGGATCCCGCCGTGGCGCTGACCGCGTTCGGCGAGGCCTTCGGCAGCATCATGACCACCATCACCCCGATGCTCGTCGTCACCGCGCTCGCCGTGATCGCGGGCGCGGCGGTGCAGGGCGGTATCCACTTCAAGAAGTTCGAAGGCAAGTACGAGCAGTTCAACGTCGTCACCGGTCTCGGCCGCATCTTCGGGATGCGCGCGCTCTGGGAGGGCGCCAAGACGCTGCTGAAGTCCACCGTGGTCGCCGTCGGCCTGTACCTCGTCGTGCAGGGGCTGATGCCGGTGCTGCTGACCGCCGGCAGCATGTCGCTGAACTCGCTACTCGCCGCGGCATCCGGGGGTGCGGTCGGGCTGATCCAGGCGGCCGTCGGCGCCGGCCTGGTGCTCGCCGGCCTCGACGTGCTCGTGGTGATGCGCCGCAACCGCAAGCAGACGCGCATGACCAAGCGCGAGGTGCGCGACGAGAACAAGAACGCCGAGGGCGACCCGCTCGTGCGGTCGCAGCGCCGCTCCCGGCAGCTGGCGATGAGCCGCAACCGCATGATCGCCGCGATCGGCGGGTCGGATGTCGTGCTCGTCAACCCGACGCACATCGCGGTCGCGATCAAGTACGAGCCGGGCAAGTCGGCGCCGCGCGTCGTCGCGAAGGGTGCTGGCGCGATCGCGCTCCGCATCCGCGAGAAGGCGCAGGAGGAGGGCGTGCCCGTGGTCAAGGACGTTCCGCTCGCCCGCGCTCTGCACGCGAGCTGCCAGCTCGGCGACGAGATCCCGATCGACCTCTACAGTGCGGTGGCCCGCGTGCTCGCCTTCGTCATGTCGCTGAAGGCACGCGGCTCCGCACACGGATTCCACACGATGACGCCCGTTCTGGGAGGACTGCAATGAAATCGACCACCGCGAAGGTCGCCGTTCCCATCGGCGTCGTCGGCATCATCATGCTGCTCGTCGTGCCGGTGCCCGCCTGGCTGCTCGACACGCTCATCATCGTCAACATCATGCTGGCGCTGGTCATCCTGCTCACCACGATGTTCGTCAAGAAGCCGCTCGACTTCTCGGTGTTCCCGTCGCTGCTCCTGGTCGCCACGCTCTTCCGGCTGGGCCTCAACGTGGCCTCGACGCGACTGGTGCTCGGTGACGGCTATGCGGGCCAGGTCATCCAGGCGTTCGGCCACGTCGCGGTCGGTGGTTCGATCATCATCGGCGCAGTGGTGTTCCTCATCCTCATCGTCATCCAGTTCATCGTGGTCACCAAGGGTGCCGAGCGCGTCGCCGAGGTCGGCGCCCGCTTCACCCTCGACGCGATGCCGGGCAAGCAGATGGCGATCGACGCCGACCTCAACGCCGGCCTGATCACCGAGGACCAGGCGCGCACGCGCCGCGCAGAGGTGTCGGCGGAGGCCGACTTCTACGGCGCCATGGACGGCGCGTCGAAGTTCGTGAAGGGCGACGCGATCGCGGGCATCCTGATCATCGTCATCAACGTGGTCGGCGGCATCGCCATCGGGATGATCCAGCGCGGCATGCCGATCGGCGACGCGATCAACTCCTACACGCTGCTCACGATCGGCGACGGCCTGGTCACGCAGATCCCGGCGCTGCTGATGGCGGTGTCGACGGGCATGATCGTCACCCGGTCCAATGCCGAGAGCGACATCGGGACCACCGCGAGCGGCCAGCTGAGCCAGTCGCGCAACGCCCTCACGATCGCCGGATGCGCGGCCATCGTCATGGCCCTGATCCCGGGGATGCCGCCCATCCCGTTCGTGCTGGTCGGTGCGTTCCTCATCCTGGCGGCTCAGCGACTGAAGACGTCGCAGGCGGCCGCGAAGAAGGCGGAGGCCGCCAAGGCCGCGGTGGCGAAGGCCGGCGGCACCGAGACCACGGACGACCTGCTCGAGCAGATGCGCGTGCACGCCCTCGAGATCACGCTCGCCCCCGACCTCGTCGACATCGTGAGCGGCGCCTCCGACGACCTGCTCGCCCGGGTGCGCGCCCTGCGCCGCAAGATCGCGCTCGACCTCGGCATCATCGTCCCACCGGTGCGCACGCGCGACAGCGCCGACCTGCCGCCGTCGACCTACGTGATCAAGATCGCCGGCGTCGAGGCGGGCCGCGGGCAGGCACCGTCGGGTCGGGTGCTCGCGCTCGGCGACAGCCTGGATGCCCTGCCCGGCACCCCGACCGTCGAGCCAGTGTTCGGGCTGGGCGCCAAGTGGATTCCTTCTGAGATGCGGCACAGCGCCGAACTCGGCGGCGCGACCGTGATCGACCGCGTCTCGGTACTGATCACGCACCTGTCGTCGATCATCACCGCGAACGCCGCACGGCTGCTCACCCGCGAGGACGTGCGTCTGCTGACCGAGGGCGTCAAGCAGGTGAACCCCTCGGCGGTCGATGAGCTCGTGCCCAATCTGCTGACGCTCGCCGAGGTGCAGCGCGTGCTGCAGGGGATGCTCGTCGAACAGGTTCCGATCAACGACCTGCCGCGCATCCTGGAGGCGCTCGCGCTGCGGGCGAAGGTCTCGAACGATCCGGAGGGGCTGGTGGAGTCGGCACGGGCGGCGCTGGGCCCCGCGATCGTCGCGCCGCACCTCGACGGCGGCGCGCTGCGGGTGATCATGATCGATCCGGGCCTCGAGCAGGCGATGCTCGAAGGGCTGCGCCCGTCGGAGGTCGGCACGCAGATCGTGCTCGATCCGGTGCGCCTGGAGGCGGTGCTCGGGTCGCTCAAGCAGACCGCGACGATGCTCGACGACGCCGGGGTGAGCGCGATCCTGGTGTGCGCTCCCGCGCTGCGGCCGTCGGTGCGGCGGCTCGTGGCCGGGCAGCTGAGCGGGCTGCCGGTGCTGTCGTACCAGGAGGTCACGGCTGTGCAGGCAGCGATCGAGACGGTGGGGGTGGTCCGCGTTGCGGAACCGATCGCAGCCTGAGTGGCTGAGCGGGACGGATGCGGAAGCCGACGCGGCGGCGCAGGCGGCGGCCGAGTTCGGGTCGATGTCGATCGCGGCGGGCCTGATCGCCGCGGAGTTCGCGGAACCCGACGACGTGCTGCCGGCGGTGTCGACGTCGGGCTCGGCGTTCCAGGCGATCCTCGACGACCTGGTCAAGACGGTCGGCGACGATGAGCTCGCGGCGTCCGTCGCCTCGGGGTCCGTCGCGGCGCAGCCCGATCTCCCCGTGCCTCCCGCGTCCCCCGCGGTCGGCGGCCTCACTCCCGCAGACGAATGGCCGGCGACGGTCGCTGAGCCCGCCCATCCGGTCGCGGTGCCCGCTCCTGCGGTGGCTGCGCCGGCTAGTCCGGTGGCCGCCCCGGCCGCACCTGTCGCGCCGCCGCCCGCTCTGCTCCGCGGCCGCGGCGACCTCACCCTCGTCATCGGACTCGGAACCGACGCGCTCACCGCCGCCCGGATGCTCGCCGAAGCGATCGGCGATGCGGAGGTGCGACCGGGCGGATGCTCGCGCGCCGCGGCACCGCGGGTCGACGACCGGCGCGGCGCCCTCCGCGCACGCGCCGACGGCGTGCGACGCGAACGGCCGATCGTCGCCGCGTTCGGCGTGGCGGGAGGAGCGGAGCAGGTCGCCGGGCTCGCGGAGGCGCTCGCCTCGATCGCCCCCGACCAGGTCTGGGCGGCGGTCGACGTCTCCCGCAAGACCGAGGACACCGCCGCCTGGGTCCGCGCCGTCGACGGCATCCTGGCCGTCGATGCGCTCGTCGTCTCGGGTTCGGCCTTCACCGCGACCCCGTCTTCTGCACGCGGGCTCGGCATCCCGATCGGCTGGCTCGACGGTTCACCCGTCGGCGGTGCGCCGGTCGGGATAGGCTGAGCGAATGCTGGTACTGACGAGGAAACCCGGGGAGCGCGTGCTCATCGGCGACGACATCGTCGTGACGATCCTGGATGCGCGCGGCGACGGCATCCGTATCGGCATCGACGCCCCACGCGGCGTCCGGATCCAGCGCGACGAGGTCATCCGGGCGATCACCGAGGCCAATCAGGAGGCCACCGAGGCGGCCGCCTCGACGGACGACGCCGAAGCGATCATCAAGAAGACGCTCGGTCTCTGATCCGTCGGCCCTGATCTGTCGGTCGCGACCCGTCGGTCGTGCCCGTTCGGCCCGCATTCAGCGTCGGGCAAGTAGTTTACGTATGTGAACGATCTCCGCGCCCTCGACCCCGCCCGCACCGCGCTGCTCCTGATGGACCTGCAGCCCTCCATCCTCGGCCAGCATCCCGACGCCGACGACTTCCTTGCGCAGCTCCTCGCCGTGCGCGACGCGGCCCGCTCGGCCGGCCTGACCGTCGGGTACGTGCACGTCGCACTGACCGCGGAGGAGGCGTCCCTGGTGTCGCCGAACAACATCATGTTCTCGGCCGCGGCCACCTCGGGCCGGATGCTCGCCGCCGACGTCGCCGTGCAGGTGGACCCGCGCATCCAGCCCGCCGACGGCGAGATCGTGGTGCGCAAGTCGCGCGTCGGCGCCTTCAGCACGACCGACCTGCGGGAGCAGCTCGAGTCGCGCGGCATCGACACCGTCGTGCTCACCGGCATCTCGACCAGCGGTGTCGTGCTCTCCACGGTCCGCGACGCGGCCGACCGCGACTTCCGTGTGATCGTGCTCAGCGACGGCGTCTTCGACCGCGACCCCGAGGTGCACCGGGTGCTCACCGAGAAGGTGTTCCCGCGTCAGGCCGAGGTGGTCACGGCCGGCGACTTCGTCGCCGCCCTCGGCTGACCGCGCCGCCCTGCGCCGCCCCGCTGGCCTCGGAGCCCCTCCCCATCCACAGCCACTGAACCTCTGGCGCGCGTGAGTGGTCACTAACTGTCGCGTGCGGCCCCGATCCGGGCCCCGCAGCGACAATTGGTGACCACCCATGCGTTTGAGCTCTGCCGGTGAGCCGGCTGGTCGTCGGCCACTCACGCGCCGACCTCCCCGCGATGCGCCGGCGTCGCGGCAGAATGACCCTATGCGGGCGATCAAGACGGAGCGCGGCCTCGACCGGCTGGTGAACTTCTCCGACGCCACCGTCGCCATCGCGATCACCCTGCTGGTGCTGCCGCTGGTCGACATCGCAGGCGAAATCCAGAACAACAACATGAGCCTCGGCGAGCTCGTCAGCGACAACTGGGGCGCGTTCCTCGGTTTCGGCATCTCGTTCATCGTGATCGGCCGGTTCTGGACCATCCACCACCGCGTCTTCGAGTGGGTGGAGAGCTACTCGCGTCCGTTGATCACCGCGAGCCTGATCTGGCTGGCGGGCATCGTCTTCATCCCGTTCACGACCAATGTGCTCGCCGAGGCGAAGAACGGCCGCGCCGACGTCTACGCGCTCTATGTCGGAACGCTGGTCGTCACCTCCGCGGCGATGTTCTGGATGGAGGTGATCCTCTATCGCGACCCCGACCTCGTGCGCGAGGACGCCCGCGACCAGGTCAACATCGTGCGGGGCTCGACGCCCGTGCTCATCATGCTGGTCTGCTTCGTGCTGGTCGTGGTCGCCCCGGGGATCGGGATGTACTGGCTGCTCCTGCACCTGCTCACCAAGCCGGTCGACCTGCTGTTGGAGCGGGTGTTCCGCGGACGGGGTTCACAGGCGCGCCCGTGAGGGCTACCGTCCGTAACTCAGACAGGCAGGAGATCCGATGCGTCCCAAATTCCTCGTCATCCTCGTGATCGCGGCGCTCGCCTACGTGCTGGGAGCACGCGCGGGTCGCGAACGGTACGACCAGATCGAGAAGGCGGTCACGTCGTTCTGGAACGATCCGACGGTCAAGAAGGCACGCGCCGAGGCGAAGAAGGATGCCGACAAGGCCCGCAAGGCGGTCAAGAAGAAGGCCAAGCAGCTTCGGTGACCTGGCTGCCGCCGCTCCCCGCCGACCCGCCGGTCACCGACGACGAGATGCGGGATGCCGTGGTCGGCGATCTCGTGCAGCTGGCGGTGCCGATCGCCGTCGTCGCCAGTGACCCGGAGTGGTCTGTGCTGTTCGAACGCGAGGCTGCCCGGATCCGGCAGGCGCTCGGGGATCGGGCGCTGGCCGTCGAGCACGTCGGATCGACCTCCGTTCCGGGGCTCGCAGCGAAGCCGATCATCGACATCGACCTCACGGTCGCCGACTCGTCGGACGAGCCCGCGTACGCGCCGGCACTCGAGGCCGCCGGCTACGTCTTGACGGTGCGCGAGCCGCACTGGGAGCAGCACCGGCTGTTCACCGGGCCCGCCAACCCTGTCAACCTGCACGTCTGGTCCGTGGGCGCCGACGAACCGCGCCGCCACATCATCCTGCGCGACTGGCTGCGCAGCAACGATGACGACCGGACGCTCTACGAGGCCGCCAAGCGCGACGCGGCCTCTCGCCACTGGACGTACATGCACGAGTACAACAACGCGAAGTCGCCCGTGATCCGCGCGATCTACCGCCGCGCGCACGACGAGCTCGTGCGACAGGGACTGCCGGATCAGGCCGGGTCGTCGTCCGACTTGGAGTAGTCGGTCTCCGTGTACTCGCCCTGCTCGTCAGAGGCGAGCGTCTCCTCGACGCCGTCCGAGTCGACGTAACTGCCCTCGGTCTCGGTCTCCGGACCGGCGAACTCCTCGGTCTCGGTGTACTGGCCGTGCACCGTGCGCTCCACAGGACCTTCACCGTCGGTTTCGGTGTACGTGCCCTCGAGGTTCTCCCGCTCGTCGCCGGCCTGCTCGTCGAATGCGCTCATCGTGGCTCCTTCCGCCGACATGACCGCTTGACGGCGCTCATCGTCGGCACGCTGTCGTGACGCCGACTCTACGCTTGCGGGCGTAGCACGGCTAGACGGCCGGGCGCACGTTCGTGCAGATCCATCCGGCATCCTGCGTACCCGCGTCCCGTCGCACGCGGGCCTGGTTCAGGGGCTGTGATCTTAAAACCGAGTGATGTAAGGTATTCCGTATCCCGGGACCGTATCGAAGGAGAATCATGGTCGACCGACTGCCGCGCGCATCCGAACTGAACACCGAAGAGAAGGCCGCGCTCACGAGCGGGCTGAGTTTCTGGGAGTCGAAGGGCATCGAACGGGCGGGCATCCCGTCGATCTACCTCACCGACGGACCGCACGGCGTGCGCAAGCAGCGCGAGGGCGGTGACCACCTCGGCATCGGCGACAGCGTTCCGGCCACGTGCTTCCCTCCGGCCGTCGCCCTCGGTTCGTCGTGGGATCCCGAGCTCCTCGAGAGCGTCGGCCGTGCGCTGGGTGCCGAGGCGCAGACCGAGAGGGTCGGGGTTCTGCTCGGACCGGGCATCAACATCAAGCGCTCGCCGCTGTGCGGGCGCAACTTCGAGTACCTCTCCGAAGACCCGATCCTCAGCGGCCGGCTCGGTGCGGCGCTCGTGAACGGCCTGCAGTCGCAGGGTGTCGGCGCCTCGCTCAAGCACTTCGCGGCGAACAACCAGGAGACGGACCGCCTGCGCGTCAGTGCCGACATCGACGAGCGCCCGCTGCGCGAGATCTACCTCCGCGGATTCCAGCACGTCGTCGAGCACGCGCAGCCGTGGACGGTGATGTGCTCCTACAACCGCATCAACGGGGTCTACGCCAGCGAGAACCCGTGGCTGCTGACCAGCGTGCTGCGTGACGAGTGGGGTTTCGACGGTCTCGTCGTCTCCGACTGGGGCGCGGTCAACGACCGGGTCGCGGCGCTCGTGGCCGGCCTGGACCTCGAGATGCCGTCGACCAACGGGGTCACGGATGCCGAGCTGGTGGCCGCCGTGGCGGACGGCTCGCTCGACGAGTCGGTGCTCGACACTGCGGCCGACCGCATGATCGACCTCGTGCAGAAGGTCGTCGACCACCAGGATGCCGATGCTTCCTACGACCAGGATGCGCACCACGCGCTCGCCCGCGAGGTCGCCGCTCGCAGCATCGTGCTCCTCAAGAACGAGGGCGTGCTCCCGCTGCAGCCGGATGCCGCACGCACCATCGCCGTGATCGGCGAGTTCGCCCGCACGCCCCGCTACCAGGGTGCCGGAAGCTCGCAGATCGTCCCGACCCGTTTGGACAACGCGCTCGACGAGATCAGCGCGCTCGCCGGTGAGGCGACCGTGAGCTTCGCGCCGGGGTATGTGCTCGACGACGCGGGCGCGGACGGTGCCGCACCTTCCGCCGAGTCGCTCACCGCCGAGGCGGTGGCGCTGGCTCAGACGGCGGACGACGTGCTCGTCTTCCTCGGGCTGCCCGCCGAAGACGAGTCGGAGGGCTTCGACCGTGAGCACATCGAGCTCCCTGCCGCGCAGACCGCGCTGCTGGAGGCCGTGCTCGGCGCGAGCGACCGCGTAGTGGTCGTGCTGTCCAACGGCGGCGTCGTGCGCCTCTCTGGCTGGGCGGACCGCGCGGCGGCCATCGTGGAGGGCTGGCTGCTCGGACAGGCCGGCGGCGGCGCCGTCGCCGACGTGCTGTTCGGTGCCGTCAACCCGTCCGGCCGGCTGGCGGAGAGCATCCCGCTGCGACTCGAAGACACCCCGGCGTTCCTCAACTTCCCCGGCGAGGCGGGTCACGTGCGCTACGGCGAGGGCCTCTTCGTCGGCTACCGCGACTACGACGCGCGCGATGCCGCGGTGAGCTTCCCGTTCGGTCACGGGCTCTCCTACACGACCTTCGAGTTCTCCGGTCTCGGCGTCACGGGCAGCGACGCGGGCATCGACGTCACGCTCACCGTCTCCAACACCGGCGATCGGGATGGGCGCGAGGTCGTCCAGGTCTACGTGGCCGTTCCCGGGTCGTCGGTGTCGCGCCCCGCGCGCGAGCTCAAGGGGTTCGCCAACGTGGCGGTGGCGGCAGGAGCATCGGAGCACGTGACGATCGCCATCCCGAACGAAGACCTCGCGTACTACGACATCGAGCGTGCGCGCTGGGTCGTCGAAGGCGGCGAGTACGTCGTGAGCGTCGGCTCCTCCTCCCGCGACCTGCGCGCGAGCGCGAGCGCGACCCTCAACGGCGATGCCGGGCTGGCGACCCTGACCGCGGAGTCGACCCTGGGCGAGTGGCTCAAGCACCCCGTCGGCGGTGCGATCCTGTCGGGCGCTCTCGCACAGATGGGCGACAGTGCGATGGCCGGGATGCTCGCCGATCCGTCGCTCATGCGCATGGTCGAGTCGATGCCGCTCAACCGCGTCGCCGCGTTCCCCGGGAGCCCGGTGACGAGCGAGCAGCTCGACCAGCTGGTGGCTGCGGCGAACGGTGCAGCCGTCCCTGCCTGAGCGGTCGCGCGGCCAGAGCCTGGCGGCGTACGCCGTCTGACGGCACACGTGAACCCCCTTGCAGAAGCGAGGGGGTTCGCGTTCGTTGGGGGTATGAGCGATCACAGGAATTCGGAGGACCCGGTCGAGCCGATCACCGGCACCGACCAGACGAACGGCCTCGTCGACGGCCTCGAGGGCGACGACGGCGGCGCCATCGAGCCCACGGCCGATCAGAACGTGATCGGCGACGCCATCCGCGACCTCGACCCCGACGCGGCGCCGAACGAGCACGACGACGGCGAGACCTCGTACAGCGAAGAGGGCCAGCCGTAAGCACGACTGCCCGTACTGTCGCACGTATTCCGATCCGGAAGGAGCATGTCGATGTCAGATACCAGTGGACTGCCGAACGCCGACGGCGAGGGGATCCCCGCCGAAGACCAGCCCGAACGCTTCGAGAACGCCCAGGCGGCTGAGCCGGCGGAGACCGAGCCGGGCCAGTCGGGCGATGACGGCGCGGGCACGCCCTCGAGCGGGGACGCATCCTCGACCGGCGACGCACCCGCGACCGGCACAGCGCCGGAGGGCGCGGAAGACGTCACGGACGCCTCGACCACGGGCGGCGAAGCGGCGGAGCCACCGCCTGCGGACTTCGACCCGGCTCAGCAGCCGTCGAATCCCGACCTGGTCAAGAACACAGAACCACCGGACTGATCCCCTCTCCGGTGCGACCCCATCCCGTCATCCCCGGGGTGGGGTCTTCTTCGTGTTCGGGAGTCCGGTAGGCAGCCGCGGGCTCACGGGTACGGGCCCACGGGTGCGGGCTCACGGATGCGGCGCGCGCGCGCCGAGCATCCACGCCGCTCCGACCGCGACGCCGAGCAAGCAGAGGGACACGCCCGTCAGCAGCACTGCCGGCCCGCTGCCGGCGCGCGGCAGGATGAGTCCGGCGACGAAGGTGAGAGCGCCCACGTTGATGAGCACGGCGGCAATCCACCCCAAAGCCGTCCTCAGCGTCGGTCTCACGTTCCGTATCGTAACCGCCGGGCGGCGCTTATCGATCCTTATCGATCAGCTCGAGCAGATTCTTCGCGGCCTTCGCGATGTCGTCGTGGTCGTTCTGCGCGGCACGGCTCTCCAGCGAGATCACCGCGCAGCGATGGACCTTGCTGAAGTCGCCGAACGGAAAGCTGTAGCGGCCCTTCGTCTCGGCGTTCTTCTCCGTGTCGGTGCCGAGGAACCACTCGCCGTATTCGCCGTAGCCGTGCTTCTCGATGTACGCGTTCTCGTCATCCGTGCTGGGCGCATCCTCGCTCCAGGCGTCGCGTTCGTCGCGCACGACCTTCCCTTGCTCCACCAGGCGCCGCGCGTGCGTCAGAGCCGTGCGATTGAGGGAGACCGTCATGCCTCACCCTGATTTCCCGTGGACGCGGTCTCGGGTTCGAGCGCCTCGTTGATGAGGGAGGCCACGAGCATCTTCCAATCGGAGCCCTCGTGAAGCGTCTCCGTGAAGCCGGTCGGCACGGCTCCGAAGACCGGCTCGTGCTCCTCGCCCTCGACGGAGACGCGGATGAGCGTTCCGAGCTCGGCATGCGACTCGTCGAGCACGACCCACCGGCCGGGGGCCTGTTTCTCGACGTGGAAGATGCGCCCCCGATACGGATAGCGGACGCTGGACATTTCGAGTTCACTGGCGGACATTGCTGACCCCTCTCGTCGGATGCCTCAGGCAGCATCCAACGCCCCCTGGGCCCGCGGCGCAAGGGTCAAATGCGCGCGGGTCGGCCCGCGCGCTAACGTGCTCACATGGTCACCCCTGAGGTACGCAACATCGACGACGCCCTCGCACGGATCGCGGAGCCGTGGCAGCCGCACCGGCTCGCGAGCATCAACGACTACGACGTGAAGGTGGTGCGGCTGCTCGGCGAGTTCGTCTGGCACAGTCATCCGGAGACGGATGAGCTGTTCCTGGTGCTCTCCGGCCGGCTCACGATCCAGTTGCGCGACCGCGACGTCGAGCTCGGCCCGAACGACGTGTTCGTCGTGCCGCGCGGGGTCGAGCACTGTCCGAAGACGGATGGCGAGGTCACTGCGATGCTGATCGAGCCGCAGGGCACCGTGAACACGGGGGACGCGCCCGGCGAACGCACGTCGCCGCTGCGCGAGCTCGGGTAGGGCGAGGTCGGGCCGGGCTCGGGTCGGGCTGGGCTCGGCCGAACGGGGATTGACCGGATGCAGGGCCCGGGGTTGCATGGCCCCATGCTGATGCGAACGGTGCGCTTCGCTCTCGTCGCCGCCCTCGCGGTGGCCGGCCTCACCGCCTGCGAGACGGTCGCGCCGCCCACGAGCGACACGACGGCCGCCGCGCTGATCGACGTGGTCGGGAAGCCCTCCGACCTGGCGGCGAAGCTGCTGCGCGGGGCCGACTACCGGGTAGTGGTGCACAACGCGGAAGGGGACGCGGTCGCGCTTTCCCCGAAACGCCTCGTCACCGCGCAGAACCCGGTGGGCGGCACGAAGCTGAACCCCGGCCGCACCGTCATCATCACCGTCGGCGACTGAGGCTCCGCTGAGCACTCCGACGTGCGTCGAATGTCCTGTTCGGCCCGACGTTCGACGCGACATTCGGCACAACTCGAGGCGGGCGGGGTCAGAGGCCGCCGGTGACCCGGATGGTGGTGCCGGTCGCGTACGACGCGTCGTCCGAGAGCAGCCACGCGACGGCGCCCGCGATCTCGTCGGGCTGTCCGCCGCGACCCAGCGGGACCGTCGGGGCCACGACCTCCGGCCTGTCGGGTTCGGGGTGGAACCCGGTGTAGATCGTGCCGGGAGCGACGCCGTTCACCCGGATGCCCAGCCGGGCGACCTCCTTCGAGAGTCCGACGGTCACGGCATCCACCCCTGCCTTCGCCGCCGCGTAGTGCACGTAGCGGTCGGGGCTGCCGAGGTATGCGGACGCCGACGAGATGTTGACGATCGACCCGCCGCCGGTCGTGCTCATCGCGCGGATCGCGTGCTTGGCGCAGATCAGCACTCCGACGAGGTCGACGTCGATGTCCCGTCGCACGGCGGCGATGTCCGCGTCGGCGAGCGGGCCGAATGCGCTCGCGGATCCGGCGTTGTTGACCAGCCCGGTCACGGGGCCGAAGCCGGCTGAGGCCACTGCGGCGAACAGTGCTTCGACCTGGGACTCGTCGGTCGTGTCGAGCTCGACGGTCAGCGCGCGTCTGCCCGCGCTGCGCACCTCGGCGGCCACCTCGTCGGCGGCGTCTGCATCGGTGCGATAGCCGACGACGATGTCGTGTCCGTCGGCGGCGAGACGCCGGCAGATCGCGGCGCCGATTCCCCGGCTCCCGCCGGTCACGATCGTCAGGGGCATGCCATCACCCTACGACGCCCGCGCGCCTTCTTAACGACGCCCGCGCATCGCCCGCGGGCGCGTCAGAGGAGCTCGTCGAGGCGCGAGAGCAGGTCGGCCGGGTCGTCGAAGAGGTCCCACGCTCCGGCATCCAGGAGCTCCGACGGGCCGACGCCGCCGCAGAGCATCCCGATCGACCGGATGTGCGCCCGCGCCGCCGCCTTCAGGTCCCAGACCGAGTCGCCCACCATGAGCGCCTCCGACGGGCTCGCGCCCGCTCGATCGAGCGCCACCTCCAGGATGCCCGGATCCGGCTTCGCCTCTTCCACGTCGTCGGCCGATGTTGCAGCACGAATCGCATCGTCGGCACCGATCGCCGCGCGCAGCAGCTCCAGTTCGTCATCCGGGGCACTCGTCGCGAGCACAACGGTGATGCCGCGGCCGCTGAGTTCGCGGAGCAGTTCGGCGGCCCTGCTGAACGAACGCAGCCGGGGAGCGAGCTCGCGGTAGTACTGGGAGTGCAGGTCTTTCGCGCGCGAGTTCCAGTCGTCGTCGTGCTCACCCGCGACGGAGCGGAGCAGCCGGCTCGAGTCCTGGCCGATCGCGCGGTGGATGCGCCACGCATCCACGGGCTGCCCGAGCTCGGCGAACGCGCGCTGCCAGGCGTCCACGTGCAAGAAGTTGGAGTCGACCAGTGTGCCGTCGACGTCGAAGAGAACTGCGGAAAGACTCATCCTTCATCTGTACCCGCGCGGGACGCGGACGCAAGCCCCTGTCGCATCGGTCGTTTGCGGCGCACACTCCCGCGCATGAGCGCAGAAGACTTCACACCGACCACCGCTATCGTCACGGGATCCGATTCCGGCATCGGGAGGGCCACCGCCGTCGCCCTCGCCGAGGCGGGAATGGACGTCGGCGTCACATGGCATTCCGACGAGGACGGCGCGAACGAGACGGCGCGGCTCGTGCGGGAGGCAGGCCGTCGTGCCGTCGTCACACAGCTCGACACCACCGACGCCCCGGCGTGCGGCGATGTGATCGACGCGCTCGCCGACGAACTCGGTGGCTGCGACGTCTTCGTGAACAACGCGGGCGTGAACGGCGGGCCTGCGTTCTTCGACACCGACTGGGAGACGTGGCGCACGACGGTCGCCGCCGACCTGGACGGACCGTTCGTCTGCATCCAGCGCATCGCCCGCCGGCTCGTCGACGCCGACCGCGGCGGTCGCATAATCGCCGTCACGAGTGTGCACGAGCACCAGCCTCGCGTCGGCTCCGCAGCCTACGACGCCGCCAAGCACGGGCTCGGCGGCATGATCAAGACGCTGGCCCTCGAGCTCGGTGAGTACGGCATCACCTGCAACTCGGTGGCGCCGGGGGAGATCTCGACGCCGATGAACGACGCGGACGACGAGGACCCGCGCGCCGTGCACCGCCCCGGCATCCCGCTCGGCCGCCCGGGGGACGCCCGTGAGGTGGCGGCGGTCATCGCGTTCCTGGCGTCACCGGCCTCGGCGTACGTCACCGGCGCGTCCTGGACGGTCGACGGCGGGATGCTGCAGATGGGCCCGCAGGCGGGATCGCACCTGACCAGCGACGACTGGCGGCGGGCGTAGACGGACCCGAGGTCGCGGGCGCGATATGGTCCGACTGTGAGTGACAAAGACGACAAACGCGCGAGGAACGTCGCGCCGGAGCATCGCTGGCCGGCCGTGTTCGCCACCCTCGTGGCGCTCGCCGCCTACGCGATCCTGCCCAGCGTCGTTCCGTTGATCGAGCGCTACGTCGTCGTCGGCATCTGCCTGGTGCTGCTGATCGTCCTCATCGCCTACAACCCGCACCACCTCACGAAGGAATCGCGCTGGTCGCGACGCCTCGAGATCGCCCTCGCGATCCTGATCCTCGTCGCGAACCAGGTCGCGTTCGTGGAGACGATCATCCGGCTGCTCGCCAAGCACGGCAACGGGTACGAGCTGCTGTTCGCGTCGCTGCAGGTCTGGGTCACGAACGTGATCGCCTTCGCGCTCATGTACTGGGTGCTCGATCGGGGCGGTCCCGTCTCTCGTGTGTCCGTGGCGCGGCACGAGCTTCCGCTGGCCGACTTCCGCTTTCCGCAGGACGAGGACCACGACGCGATCGACGAGGTGGCGCGCGGCTCCAGCCAGAAGATGGACTGGGTGCCCAACTACGTCGACTACTTCTATTTCTCGCTCTCGAACTCGATGGCGTTCAGCCCGACCGACACGATGCCCCTGACCCACCGCGCGAAACTGCTGATGTCGCTCGAGTCGTTCGGCGGGTTCGTGCTGCTCGCGCTGGTGATCGCGCGCGCGGTGTCGCTGATCGGCTGAGGCGGCCTGCCTGCTCGCTGCCGCCCGCCCGCCCGCCCGCTCGCTGCCGCACAACTCCGGAAGTCCTTGCCTCGCACGGCTCGAGCATCCGGAGTTATGCGCAACGCGGCGGCGTGTCGACCCGGAGTTCCGGAGTTATGAGGACGGCGGAGCGCCAGGCCCGGGCGGGTTCCCGGACGACCGCGCGAGCCAGCGGGAATGCGAGCGCAGCGCGTGGAACACCGCGAGCCGGATGATCAGGTACAGCGCGCCGGCGATCACCGCCAGGAACACGACGTAAAGGATGATCCCGAGCCAGGGGAAGCCGATCAGCGGCGATGATTCCATGATCGCGAGCATACCGATCGTCCGGTTCGTGATCGCGTGCCCGCCCAGCGAACCGCCGCACAATTCCGGAACTCTGAACCGCCGACGGCTCAGTCATCCGGAGTAAGGCGGAACGCGGCGGCGCGTCGAGCCGCGATTCCGGAGTTATGAGCCGAGGGCGGAGGCGAGTGAGGGAGCGGTCGAGAGCGCATGCGCGGGCGGGTGGCGCACCACCCGCCCGCGGCAGGCCTAACGCACCGGTTCGAGCGCGCGAACCTCGGCGACGGCTCGGGTGCGCACGGACTCGTAGGCGCCCAGGATGATGCCGAGTACCTCGATTCCTTCCTTCTGCGTGTGCAGCGGGCGTGTGTCGTTGAGGATGCTCCGCGCGAAGTGTGCCACTTCGGCGCCGAATTCGTGCACGGGCTCCAGCTCGAGCACCACCGGGTCTTCGCCGCGTACGTGGTAGCTCAGCGTGGTCCCGTCGCTGGTCAGTGAGCCGAGGGAGCCGACGGCGCTGAACCGTTCGGTGCTGTCCGCGGCCTCGTATGCCCAGCTGGTGACGATCGTGCCGATCACACCGTTGTCGAACCGGACGATCACCGTCGCGGAGTCCTCGCCTTCCATGAACGTCAGCCGGTGGGTTGCCAGCATCGCGGTCACTTCCACCGGGGATCCGCCGGCCAGGTGCAGCAGCAGGTAGGTCGGGTGGTAGCCGGTGTCGATCAGTTCGCCGCCGCCGCTGGTCTTCGCGTGCGCACGCCATCCCATGTTCTCGGGGTCGAAGTCGTTGTAGAAGCTGTCGGTGGTGCGCACTTCGTACACCTGCCCGATGGTCCCGGCGTCGATCAGCGCCTTGGCTTTGGCGACTGCGGGGAGGAACAGCTGGTTGTGCGCGCACATCAGGGTGACGCCGGCATCCTCCACAGCGGCGCTGACCTCGCGCGCCTCCTCGAAGCTGAGGCACAGCGGCTTCTCGCAGAGGATGTGCTTGCCTGCGCGTGCGGCCGCGACGATGGCTTCTTTGTGCAGGTGGTGCGGGAGGCAGATGTCGACGGCGTCGATGTCGGCGTCGGCGAGCATCCGGTGGTAGTCGGCGTAGATCGCGGCGCCGGTGTCGCCGGCGCGCGCCTCGGCGCTCTCGCGCACGGGGTCGGCCACGGCGGCGAAGGTGACTGTCTCCGGGTTGCGGAGATAGCCGGCGACGTGGGCTCCGGCGATGCCGCCGGCGCCGATGAGTCCGATGCGGACGGGGGTGGTCATGAGTGGATTCTCCTGAAGATTCGTGGGGTCGTTGAAGGGCCGAGCGTGCTCGGTGGAGGGAACGGACGGGACCGCATCCGGATGCGCGTGCTGCGCCCGGCCGGTCAGCGGACGGGTGCGGCCTCGAGCGCGACCCGAGTGCCGGATGCGGCGGACTCGTTGGCCGCGACGACCATGCGGGTGAGCTCGATCGCGGTGCGGATGTTCTCGTCAGCGGTGGTGCCGTCGTGGATGTGGCGCACCCACTGGGCGAAGGCGTCCGGTTGCGCCGGCGGCAGGGGAAGTTCCTGCCAGTCGTCGCCGAACGCACCGCCCTTCGCGAGCAGGCGCTCGCCTCCGAAGCCGAAGATCACGGAGGCTTCCGTGCCGTGCAGCTCGATGGTGAACGCGCCGGGCGACGTCACGACGCTCGCCTCGAACACGCCGAGATGGCCGCCGGGGAATTCCGCCGTGACGGTCGCGTTGTCGTCGACCTCGCGGCCGGTGACGCTGCCGTAGGTGGCCGTGATCCCGATCGGGTCCGCCTGATGGAAGAGCCGGGTGAGGTACGCGGGATGGCAGCCGAGGTCGGTGAGCGCGCCGCCGATGGCCTCGGACGGATAACCGAACCGGTCGGGCAGCCAGCCGGCGACCCACCCGTCGTGGGCGAGCCGCACGCGCGAGTAGGTGAGGTCGCCGAGCGAGCCGTCGTCGATGATCTGCTGGATCGCCTGCGTGTAGTCGTCGTACAGCCGGGGCAGGGAGACGCCCAGCGCGACACCGGCATCGGATGCCGCGGCGACGATGTCCTCCGCCTCCGCGACCGTGGGAGCGAGCACCTTCTCGGTGAAGATGTGCTTTCCGGCGGCGGCGGCCTTGAGCATCACCTCGTGGTGCTGGTCGGTGCTGGTCGTGATCGTAACGCCGTCGAGCTCTGGCCGCGCGAGCAGTTCGTCGAGGTCGGCGACGAACTCGACGCCGAACTCCTCGGCGGCCGCACGGCCGCGCTGCTCGTCGTCGTCCCAGACGGCCACCAATTCGGTGTCCGGATGTTCGCGTGCTGATCTCGCGTAGTCGCCGGCGTGAACGTGCCAAAAGCCGATTGCGGCGACGGTGAGAGGGGTTGGCATGCCGTGAGGCCTCCTTGCCATGTCGTGTGCTGAGCGCGCGAACCCATCAAGCCTATCCAGGGGGCCGACGGGAGGGAATCGATCTCGGCGCCGCTTTCCAATAACTCGCATCACGTTCGGCAATGCAATCAGTTCGAACGTTGACAGTTAGAGATCAAACAGTTAGACTCCTTATTATGAACGAACGGGAGAACGCGCCCAGCAGCGGCCTCGAGCTGCTCCGGTGGATCGGCTGGGCCCAGCGCAAGGCCGGCGAAGAGTGGATGAAGGAGCGCGAGCTCACACCTGAGCAGGCCTTCACCCTGGGTTATCTCGAGCAGAATCCCGGCGCGATCCAGCGCGACATCGCGCAGATCAGCCGAACGAGCGCGGCAAGTGTCTCGAGCCTTCTGCAGGGGCTCGAACGCCGCGGCCTCGTCGAGCGCCGCACCGAACCCGGCAACGAACGCAGCAAGCGCGTCTACGCCACACCGGTCGGCGCCGAGCTCGTCGCCGGCTTCGAAGAAGCGATGGCGGCCGCCGACGACAAGATCCTCGCGCCGCTCGACGAGACCGAGCGGGCGACCCTCCAGACCCTCCTCAGAAAGATCACCGCGGAACTGCCGCAACCCACACGGTCGTAACCACACGGTCGTAACCCGGCGGCCATAGCCACGCGGTCGTAACCGCGCTCGGAACCTCCCGCAACACCCGCACCATCTTCCTCGCCGTGCCGGCGTCCGTCGGCGCGCGCTCCGCCCTGCCCGGAAAGGAGCAGCTCATGAGCACCACGAACCTCGAAACACCGGTGAAGGCCGACGCCGTCGGCTCCAACCGCTGGTACCTCTCGACGGCCCCGATCATCCGAGCCCTCGTGCACCTCTGCGTGCCGATGGCCGCCGCGATGATCGTCGGCGCGGTCTACAACGTCATCAACGCCGGCTTCATCGGCTCGCTGCACGACAGCGCTCTGCTCGCCGCCATCACGTTCGGTACGCCGATCCTCGGTCTGGTGATGGCCGTCGGCGGCGTGTTCGGCGTCGGTGGCGGTGCGCTCATCTCCCGACTGCTCGGCGCAGCGGAACACGATCCGGCGAAGGCCGGCGGGATCAAGCATGTCTCGTCGTTCGCCCTCTGGGGTTCCGTGATCGCGGGCGTCGTGCTCGGCGGCGCCGGACTGCTCCTGCTGGAGCCGCTCGTCTCGCTGCTCGGCGCGGATGCTGCAGCCGTTCCGGCGACCAGCGCCTACGTCGCCGTCATGCTCGCCTTCGTACCGGTGCTGGCCGCCGCATTCTGTCTGGAGCAGCTGGTGCGGGCGGAAGGGGCGTCGCGCCAGGTGATGATCGGCCTCATCGCCTCGACGATCGCGAATCTCGTCTTCGACGTGCTCTTCATCCTGGTGCTGCACTGGGGCGTCGCGGGTGCAGCCCTGGCCATGGGGCTCTCGAACCTCGGCGTCGTCGCCTACTTCGTGATCTGGCTGCAGCGGAACAGCGAGCACGTCAGCCTCGCGCCGCGCTGGTTCACCCTCTCGCCCGCCGTGCTCAAGCCCGTCTTCGGTGTCGGTGTCGGCGAGCTGCTCCAGGCCTCGTTCCTGATCGTCACGTCCCTCGTGCTCAACAACCTCGCAGCCGCCTACGGCGACGGTCCGCTCGCCGCCATGGGCGTCGCGGTCCGAATCGCGCAAGTGCCGGAGTTCCTGCTGATGGGCGTGACGCTCGGGGTGCTGCCGCTCCTGGCCTATGCGTACGGAAAGGGCGACAAGAGCCGTCTCACGTCGGCGCTGCGAGCCTCCGCGATCACGGTGGGCGGCGTCGGACTGGTCTTCTCGGCGGTGGTGTTCCTCTTCCGCGACCAGGTGTTCTCCCTCTTCGTGCCCGACCCCTCCGTGCTCGCCATCGGGGTCACCATCCTGACGGCACAGCTCGTGGCGATGATCGCGAACGGATTCGCGGGGCTCATCACGTCGCTGTTCCAGGCCACCGGACGCGCCCTCGCGGCGACGACCATGTCGATGACGCAGGGCATCCTGTTCATCCCGATCGTGATCCTCGGCAACCTCTGGTTCGGGCTGCCCGGCATCATCTGGGCGCTGACGGTCACCGAGGGCCTCGTGTTCCTGGTCGGTGTCGCGATGTGGCTCGCGTCGCGGCGCGGGATCGATCGCGGCCTCGCCGAGGGCAGCCCCGAACGCGCCGACGAGGTGCTCGAGCAGGCAGCGGCCTGACCCGCGCGTCGCTGCGGCCTCTAATCGGAAATCGGGATCCGTGTCAATCCCCCCGGCGTGAGGCGCGATCCGTCGGATAATTAGGGCAAACTTCTGAGCATGGGAAAACTCGTGTACGGAGCAGGTCAGGAGTATGACCTCGACGACCGGGTGCTGACTCACGTCAAGCTCGCGATCGTTGCCAAGCTCCGTCGTCACGAGAGCTTCCTGCTCAACTGGGATGTGCCGGTCGAGCAGGGTTCCGGCCGCGTCTCGCTGTGGATCAGTCGCGAGGTCCCGCTCGTGTTCCAGTTCAGCGGGAGCAGGCCGCCCGCGATCAACACCGTCTGGCTGGAGGCGCTCATGCACACATCGCAGCGCACGGGCGGCATGGTCGTGATGAGTGAAGAAGAGGCCGAGAGGCACCTTCCGGAATAGTGCTCGCCTCCAGTGGCGATACGGTGCGAGGATGAAGCATGGGGACTCTGATCTACGGGGCAGGTGCCCGCTACGAGTTCGACGATCGGGTGCTCTCGCACCTGAAGATCGCCGTCACCACCAAGCTCCGGATGCACGAGGGCTTCCTGGTCAGCTGGGCTCAGCCGCCGGAGCGCGGCTCCGGTCGGGTCAGCCTGTGGCTCTCACCGGCGATCCCGGTGCAGTACGTGTTCGAAGCGACCAAGCCGCCGACGCTCAACCGTGAGTGGCTGGAAGCGATGATGCTGTCGGCCACCAGCTCCCGTGGCCTCATCGTGATGGCCGAGGACGAGGTCGCGGAGTACCTGCAGCGCGGGGAGTGACCGGCGGGGCGGCCCGGGGCACCCGGCGAGCCACCGCGGGGTCATTGCGTCGCGCGCAGTGCCTTCTCTGCGTCGCGCACCGCCGCGTGTGCCTGCGTGATGCGCCGGCGTAGCTCGCGCTCGGCCGCTCGCGATTCGGTCAGCTCGTCCTGCGTGCGCTCGAGCCGGCGTGCGAGGTCGTCGCGTTCGGCCTCCAGATCGCTTCTGCGGTCGACCTCCTCGTCGAGTTCGTCGTCGAGGGTGTCCGCCGCCGCCCTGGCGTGCTCGAGCGCCTTCTCGGCCGATCGGATGCGTCGCTCACGCTCTCTACGGTCGCTCGCCGACTCGGCCGACTCCTTCTGCTTCGTGACGGCCGCCGCTCGATCGCCGCGCGCGGGTGCGGAACGCTGGAGCGCATCCGGGTCGATCGGGAGCGCGACCGCGTCGGTCACGTCCACCTGATCGACGCCGGTGGACTCGAGCCCGCGCACGAGCATCCCGCTGTGCACCGCCGCGGCTGCCGCAGGATCGATCGCGGCCGCCTGCAGCGTCTCCTCGATCTCGCGCACGACGGACGCACTCGCGCCCTCGACGTGACGTGAGGCGGACTGCAGCAGGCGCTGCCGTTCGGCGGTCGCCGCCCGGATCTCGTCACGGTCGCGCGCGGCGAACGCTTCCCGCATCCGGTCGCCGACCTCGAGGATCGCGTCGATCACCTCCGGATGCTCGCGCACCAGCGCGTTGATGGCGGCAGCGGCGGCGGACGGTTTGCGCAGCGCCTTGATCTCCTTCGCGAGGGATTTGTCCGCGCCGGACGCGGCGGCGTTCCTCGACGCGGTGAAGTCCCCCGCCGGTTTGCCGTACAGCTCGTCCGCGACCTCGCGCAGTCCCATGTCGCGAGTGTACGACGGTCGCGCGTGTGCGATGGTGCGGGGCCGGCCGTCAGTGGTTGCGCAGCGCCGTGATCAGCTGCGACTTGTTCTTCTTCGAGTAGCCGGTGAGCCCGATCTCTTTGGCGCGCTTCTTGAGGTCGGCGACGGTCCAGTCGTCGTACGATCCGGATTCGCCTCCCTTGCGTCCGACCGACGACCGCCCGCGTGCGGCAGCGGCGTTCGAGATGCGTGCCGACTTCTCTTTCGAGTTGCCCTCTTTGCGGAGGTCCTCGTACAGTTTCTGGTCCTTCAGCTGGGGTTCGCTCTGCGGCATCGCCGGCTCCTTCCGTCACTCGGGATCGCTGGGTCCGGATGCACGGGTGGACGGGTGTCCGGCGATCCGGCGCGGACGGTACTCGCGCCTGCGCGGTGGTTCTACCCCGCGGCTCGGCGCGGCTGCCGAGAAGGCGGCTGCGTAACTCCGGAAGGTCGGCGGCGAGGACGGCGTGTCCGGGCGTAATTCCGGAACGTCAGGCCGGGTAGCGCGCAGAGTTCCGGAGTTGCGGGCGGTGACTCCGAACGGCTGACCCCGAACGGCTGATCCCGAACGGAAGAGGCCGCGGCTGCCCCCCTTAACGGCGAAACCCCCGGATGCACGAGCATCCGGGGGTTCGACGTTGCTGTCGGCGGTCAGACCGAGCGACGGCCGCTGATCATGCGTACCAGCCACACGATGACGGCGAACACCAGGAGGATGATTCCCACCCAGAGCAGCCAGTTGAGGGCCTGAACGAACCCACCGGTGAACAGGAGCACGATCGCGACGATCGCGATGATGATGAGCAGAATGTTCATTGCCGATACCTGCTTTCTACGTAGCGGGCCCACCTGGGGATCGGAGGACCGGAAGCGACACTAGGCGCATCGTCGAATCGGGTCGAGGCCTTGACCCGGCATCCCGCTCGTGGTTGGGGTCCGCGCACGTAGCGCGCGGACCCAGCACGAGCAGGTCGTCCGTCGATCAGACGCGCGGCGCCTTGGAGGCCTTGACCGCGGCGAAGTAGGCCGAGGCCGGCTTCAGCCAGATCAGGATGGTCGCCACGATCGCGAGCACCACCTGCAGCGCGCCGGCGCCGAAGCCCCAGGGCACGTTGATCAGCGAGAGCACCGTCAGGATCGTGAGGATGATCCGCGACCAGTTGGCGCCGCGGCGCATGAACCAGGCGAAGAGCACGAAGACGATGGCCCAGAAGATCAGCGTGATGATCGCGAGGGTCGTGCCGACCGCGATCGACGCGTCGGCGAGCTGGTCGATGGTCATGCCGTTCGTCTTCACGTTGCTGTTCTGCAGCGAGTCGATGGTCGACTGACGGCTCGAGCCGAGGATCACGACGGTGATGATGCCGCTGATCACGCTGAGCACGGCCGCACCGATGTAGAGCCAGAACGCGATGTTGACCTGGCTCGGCAGGGTCGTCGGCGCGGCGGCGGGAGCGGCGGGTGTGGCCGCGTAGGAGGGGAAGGCGCCAGGAGCGGAAGCGGGCGGCGCGGGCGGATACGCGGCGTCGGGCGCCGGCGGGGCCGGCGGGACCGGGGCGGCGGGAGGAACGGACCCGGCGGCGTCGGGCGCCGGCACGGAGCCGTCCGAGGCGGGCTGGTCCGGCTTGCTGTCGTCGTTGGGAATAGTCATGCCGCGACCCTACTGCGGGACAGACCTTGCTGACCACCCCCCACGCGCTGGATGACGCACACCGGTATTTCAGTCGTCTTCGTCGATGGGTGCCAACGGCTTCGTGGCCGGTCCTTCGAGGTTGGTGCCGTCCGCAGCGAACCGGGATCCGTGCAGCGGGCAGTCCCACGAGAGTTCGGCGTCGTTCCAGCGCACGACACCGCCGAGGTGCGTGCACACCGCCGACAGCGCGCACGTGCGCCCGTCGACCGTGGAGACGGCGACCGGAGCGGCCCCGCGATGTCCGACGACCCCGGTGCGCTCGGGCGGGGGCGTGGTGTGCGCGCCG
Source organism: Leifsonia sp. 10N434 (assembly GCF_056394405.1). Classification (NCBI taxonomy): domain Bacteria; kingdom Bacillati; phylum Actinomycetota; class Actinomycetes; order Micrococcales; family Microbacteriaceae; genus Leifsonia; species Leifsonia sp. 10N434. The sequence goes on from NZ_JBFTHV010000001.1 coordinate 1,031,569, forward strand.
AGTGACGGGCCGGTCTCCGCCGCGGCCCAGTGCGTCGCCGCCTCCTTGCCGACCGCCGCGTTGAAGCCGGCCCCGGTCGCAAGATCGACCGGATGCGTCACCCGGTGGTGGAGGACGCGCGCCCACTCCGGCTCTTCGTCATCCGTGAGGTTCGCGCTGAGGCTGATGGCGGCCGCGATCGCGTTCGTCAGTCCCCACTTGTTGTAGCCCGTCGCGAGGTAGAGCCGGCCGCGGCCGCGGGGCAGCCAGCCCACGAACGGCACCTGGTTCGCGGAGCGGTAGTCCTGCGCCGCCCACCAGTGCGTGCGCTCCGCACCGGGAAAGTGCTCCTGCGCCCACAGGGTCAGGTCGGCGAGCAGTTCGGCGGGCGAGTCGGCGCGCCCGGCCGGATGCCCGTTGCCGCCGACGAGGAGCAGTTCGCGGCCATCCAGGGCCGTCACCGCAGCCGGCGCCGTGGCGGTACGGAGCGAACGCGTCGGCGCATCCGCCGACAGGTACATCCCGGCGGGGATGTCCCCGGGCACCGTGAACGCCGTGAGGTACGAACGCAGCGGTTCGAGCTTGGCGAAGTACAGGCCGCGGTCCAGGATCGGCGTGCCCGTCGCGAGCAGCACCCTGCCCGCGCGCGTGCGTCCGGACGTGCTGGTGACAACGGCGGGATCGGAGGCGGAGACATCCGTCACCCGCTCGCCCTCCACGATCACGCCGCCGAGCGCCCGCACGTCCTCAGCCATCGCGCGCAGAACCGCCACCGGGTCGAACTGCGCCTGATCCGCGAGACGCACGGAGGCCGTCACGGTGAAGGGCAGGTCTCCGGGCTCATCGTCGACGGGAAGGCCGGCGATGAGGGCCGCCTCGGCCTCGGCCCGGATCGCTCTGGCGCCGTCGTCGGTGGTCGCGTAGGTGAACGCATCCCGCACGTCGTAAGGCACGCCGCGGTCCTGCAGGTAGTCGAGCAGCCAGCCCTGGCCGTCGGTGTTGCCGTCGACATAGGCGCTGAGTACGCGGTCTGAGGCGTGGCGCTTGATCTGCGACAGCACGGTGCCCTGCAGCAGGCTGAGCTTTCCGGTCGTGTTCCCGGTCGTCACCGCGCCCACCGTGCGTGCCTCGAGCACGGCGACGCGCGCCCCGCGACGGGCGGTCATCAGCGCGGTCGCGAGTCCGGTGATCCCGGCGCCGACGATGACGACGTCGTACTGCCCGTCGTCCTCGAACGGATCGGTCGGGATCGGGGCGGTGGCGTCCAGCCAGAGGGAGGTCATTTCGTTACGACAGGGAATCGAAGTCGAACCAGAACGCGTCGTCGTCCTCGTCCCCTTCGCCGGTCCCGGCGGACTCGCGAGGGATGCTCGCCGTCTCGATGCGAATCTTCGTGGCGCTGGTCACGAAAACCTCGCTGGGCGGACGGCTCGACTGCGTGATGGGCACGAACGCACCGGCGGCCCGGCTCGCTTCGACGACGCGCTCCTTCAACTGCTCGACAGGAGCTCGATCGACGAAAGTGAACCGCAGGTCGTCGATGTAGACGTGGTACACCTGCATGCCCTCTCCCCGTTTGCTATCTGGTGCGGGATAGTACGCGCGCCACGCGATCGCACCAGGGGGTCGGGCCGAAGTGATCGGTTCCGCTCAGCGATCCCAGGGCTTCTGAGGCGCGTTCTCGGCGTCTTCTCAGCGCTTTCCGCTCAGAGGTAATCGAGGTCGAGCCCCGCTGTCTCGTCGGTTCCGTCGGCGACGTACTCGGCCCGCCGCGGGCCCAGCGCCCGGATCTCCTTCTCGCACGCGGCGACGAAATCGGCATCGACGATCTCCGGATGCTCGGACTCCTCTTCTTCGGCGAGCATCTGACTCGCCGGCCCCAGCAGGAGGAGGACAGGCTTCACGAGTCCGTCGTCCGCGAGAGCCGGTGCGCGCACCTCCGCCGCGGACTCGTTCGTCGCGAGTACGGCTGCGTAGCGGAGCAGGACCTCGGCGATAGCGTCGCCGGTCAACAGCGAGCCGCTGGCGTAGTGGATGCGTTTCATCACCCAGTCATACGAGGGTGTCGGCCCGTGGTCAAGGGCGCACGGCTGCGTGTTTGCGGAACTGCAAGCTCTCACGCAAGCCCCTTGCGCGCTCCGGAGGCCGGGCGTTCACTGCCCCCATGACCGATTCGACAACGAGCACCGCTCCGCTCAGCGCCATCGCCCTCGTCTGCACGCTCAAGCCCTCTCCGGCGGAATCCAGCAGCCAATTGCTCGCGACGCAGATCCTCGACGAGTTGGCGGCGAACGAGGTCACCGGCACCGCGGTGCGCCTCGCCGACTACGACGTGAAGGCCGGTGTAGAACTCGACGAGGGCGACGGTGACGCATGGCCGCGCATCCGGGAGCAGATCATCGCCTCCGACATCCTGGTCATCGTCACACCGACGTGGATGGGTCACCTGTCGAGCATCGCCCAGCGGGCGCTCGAACGACTGGATGCCGAACTGTCCGAGACCGACGACAAGGGCAGGCCACTGGTCGAGGGCAAGGTGGCGGTCGTCGGTGTCGTGGGCAATGAGGACGGAGCGCACGCGATCGCCGCGGACCTGTTCCAGGGGCTCAACGATGTCGGGTTCAGTATTCCGTCGCAGGCATCCACCTATTGGAACGGCGAGGCGATGGGGAGCGTGGACTACAAAGACCTCGACGAGACCCCCGAGTCCGTCGCGAGCACGACGGCCTCGATGGCGAAGAACGCGGCGCACCTGGCGCGGGTGCTGCGCGCACAGCCCTACCAGCACTGAGGTGACGGCGCTGAGGTCCCGACCCGGTCGCGGGGATAGCATGAGGCCTCGTGACCGATCCCGATCCCGCGCTCGTGGCGCGGCTGCGCGCAGCCGGATGCGTCTTCGCTGAAGACGAGGCGCTGCTGCTCACGGAAGCGGCCGACTCGCCCGAACGGCTCGAGGAATTGGTCTCGCTGCGCGTCGCCGGGCATCCCCTCGAGACGTTGCTCGGGTGGGCCGAGTTCTGCGGACTCCGGATCGTCGTCGAACCGGGCGTGTTCGTCCCGCGCCAGCGCACCGAGTTCCTCGTCGATCTCGCCGTCGGTCTGGGCACGCCGGAGTCGGTGGTACTCGATCTGTGCTGCGGAGCGGGCGCGATCGGCGCGGCCATCGCATCCCGGCTGGGTTCGGGAGTCGAGCTGGTCGCCGCCGACATCGAGCCCGCCGCCGTGCGGTGCGCGCGGGCGAACATCGAGCCGGCCGGGCGCGTGTTCGAGGGGGATCTCTACGATGCGCTGCCGCCGGAGTTGCAGGGGCATGTGGACCTGCTCGCCGTCAACGCACCTTACGTGCCGACCGACTCGATCCGGATGATGCCCCCGGAGGCGCGCGACTACGAGCCGGCGATCGCGCTCGACGGCGGCGCCGACGGCCTGGACGTGCAGCGCCGCGTGGCCGCGGGTGCGCCGACCTGGCTGGCGCCGGGCGGCTCTCTGCTCATCGAGACGAGCGTGCCGCAGGCCGAGAGGTCGGCCGCGCTCTTCGCGGCTGCGGGGCTGGAGAGCCGGATCGAGCACTCGGACGATTTCGATGCGACGGTGGTCGTCGCCACCAGGCGCCGGCTCGGCGACACCGCGCGGCGCGGCTAGGCTCAGTCTCCATGGCGTCCGGTCACGAGTTCTTCAGTAATGCCTCTCCCGAGCAGGTGCGTTCGGTGGTGGCGCAGGCCCTCACCGAACGCGGGTTCACGGTCGAGTCGACGCCAGCGGGCGGGTTCGTCGCGAAGCGCGGCAGCGTGCTGATGACGGTGCTCTTCGGAGGCCTCTCCGGCCGCCAGCTCGCCATGTCGTTCACCGTGCAGATCATGCACCTCGACGGTCAGATCGTCACGCGGCTCGGACGGGTCGCGGCCGGCGCCGTCGCGACCGGCGGAGCGCTCGGGGCCACGAAGACCGACGCGGTGTTCAAGGAGACCGCCAATGCCATCGGCGCCGCGCTCGCTGCCGCCGGCATCCTGGCGTCGTCCCGCCAGGTCTCCTAGCGCGGCAGCCTTCCTGACGGGCGGAGTCTTCCGCCCGTCGTGGCAACGGCCGCGGCAACGTCTCGGCGCCGTTCGATTCGCCCTAGGCTGGGCGGATGGGCGGTGTGGTGGTCGGATTCGCGATCATCGCGTTCGTCATCGTCGTCGGTTACTTCGCGGGGCGATTCGGCATCGGCGGCCCGCAGGCGGCGTTCGTGCTCAACCGCATCGCCTTCTTCATCACCAACCCGGCGCTGCTCTTCGTCACCCTGGCCAAGGCCGACCTGCACGTGGTGTTCTCCACGCAGGTGGTCGTCGCCGCGGTCGCGGCCCTCGTCGCCGTCGGAGCGTTCGTGCTGCTGTCGCGGCTGTTCTTCCGTCGCGGCGCCGCCGAGACGACGATCGGCGCGCTGGGTGCCGGCTACGTGAATGCGAACAACATCGGTCTCCCGGTCGCGGTCTACGTGCTCGGCAACGCCTCGTACGTCGCGCCTGTGCTGCTCCTCCAGCTGATCGTCTTCGCCCCGATCGCCCTCACGGTGCTCGACGTGTCGTCCCGCGGAAGCGTGTCCCTGCGCTCGATCCTGACGCAGCCCATCCGCAACCCGATGATCATCGCGTCGGTGGCCGGCATCCTGGTCGATCTGAGCGGCCTGACGATCCCGGATGCCGTCTTCCAGCCGTTCGTGCTGCTGGGCGGCGCCGCCGTTCCGCTCGTGCTGATGGCGTTCGGGATGTCGCTCTACGGCTCGCGTCCGCTTCGGGCCGACCAGGGGCGGGTCGAGATCATCACAGCGTCCGTGCTCAAATCGGCGGTGATGCCGCTGGTCGCGTTCCTGGTCGCCTCGCTCGTCTTCGGGCTGCATGGACAGAGCCTGTTCGCCGCGGTCGCGCTCGCGGCGCTGCCGACGGCGCAGAACGTCTACAACTTCGCGGCCCGCTACGAGCGGGGCGTGGCGATCGCCCGCGACACGGTGCTGCTCACGACGGTGCTGGCGATCCCGGCGCTGCTGCTGATCGCGGCGCTCCTCGCCCCGTGACCGGGCTGCCCGCACCTGCGTTCCGTCGCAAATGAGGGGTCCGAATCGTCGCTTTCGTGCCCGATCGGCGACGTTTGGGACCCCTCATTCGCGAGGTTCGCGGGCTACTCGAAGACGGGGGTGACGAAGCGCCGCTCGTAGCGACGGATGCAGCCGGTGTCGCGAGCCAACTGCAACGCCGCCTGGCACTCCGGATCCGTGGTGGCCGCCGTGCGGTAGCGCTCGTACTCGGCGAGCGACGGGAAGGTGAACAACGCGAACGCCTCGTCGCTGTCGCCCTCGCTCGGCATGAAGTAGCCGTGGTGGGTCCCGCCGAGCTTCTCGACGAGCCGGATCCAGCGCTTGCCGTAGTCGGTGAACTCAGCCAGCTTGTCGGCGTCGATCTCGTAGCGGAGGTGCACGGTGATCACGATCGATCTCTCTTTCGTCGTCCGGTCGGTGTGATCTCATCCTGGCAGGCGGTGGCGACAGCGCGCCGTCACGAGGCGTCACGGGTGCGTGCCGGCGCGACGCCCATCGCCTAACCTCGACGCATGCCGTACGACCAGATCGTCATCGGCGCCGGAGTCGTCGGCGCCGCGACCGCGCACGCACTCGCCGAGGCAGGAGCATCCGTGCTGCTGCTGGAGGCCTTCGAACGAGGGAACGACCGGGGATCGTCCCACGGCGGCTCCCGTATATTCCGGCACGGGTATGCGGAGCAGGACTACATCGAGCTCTCCCTGCGAGCCCGTGACGGATGGCGCGCGCTCGAGACCGCGACAGGCGGCAGCATCCTGCAGCTGAACGGGGCGATCGATCACGGCGACCCCGAGTCGGTCGGCGCCGTCGAGGCCGCGCTCGGCCGGGCCGGCATTCCGACCGAACATCTCACGGCTGCCGAGGCGGCGGCGCGCTGGCCGGGGCTGCACTTCGAGACCGATGTGCTGTTCGCGCCCTCCGGCGGTCGACTGCTGGCGGCTGTCGCGATCGAGGCGCTGCTGACGGAGGCCGAGCGGGCCGGCGCCGAGCTGCGCTTCGAATCGCCGGTCGACGGCATCGAGGTCACCGACGGAGGCGTGGTCGTCAGCGTCGCCGGGCAGCGTCTCGAGGCAGCGGGGGTGGTGATCGCGGCCGGGTCGTGGACACCGGGGCTGATCGGCGACTGGCTCGCCGCGCAGGGATCGCCGCTGCCGCCGGTGCGCGTGACCGAGGAGCAGCCGGCGCACTTCCCGTCGCTGCAGCCCGACACCGCGGATGACAGCGCGTGGCCGAGCTTCGTGCATCACCGCCTTCCCGATGCGAACGGCGTGCGTCCTCCCGGCGTCTACGGACTGCTCACGCCAGGGGAGGGCGTCAAGGTCGGGCTGCACGGAACGGGACCGACCGTGGATCCGGCACGACGCGACCGCACCATCGACCCGAACCGGCTCGCCGATCTCACGGCGTACGTCGCCGAGTGGCTGCCCGGCGTCGACGCCACGACGCCCGCGCCGATCAGCTGCCTCTACGACAACACCGACACCGAAGACTTCGTGCTGGACCGCGTCGGTCCGGTCACCGTCGCCACCGGCTTCTCGGGCCACGGCTTCAAGTTCGGGCCGGCCCTCGGGGACATCCTGTCCGGGCTGGCACTGCACGGAACGCCGGCGGCCGCGCGGTTCCGGCTGCCACGGAACGCCTGAGGAACGGGAACGCGCCGGCGAGGCCGCGCCACGCGGTGGGTTCGCGCGCTCAGCTCTGGGCGGATGAGGTCCGTGACGCGTCGAGCCCCCACAGGTACTCCGCATTTCCGCGAACAGCCGCCTCGTACCGCAGCAGATCTTCCGTGCGGATCTCGTCCACCGCCAGCTCCATGAGCGCAGCCACGGCCGCGTCGCTGCGTCCGGCCGCGTGCAGGGAGAGCGCGTGCCACATCCGCACCGACTCAGACTGCGGGTAGAGCTCCAGAGCCCGGTCGAGCGCCGCGAGCGAGTCGTCGTAGCGCGCGAGGTTGCGCAGCGTGCTGCCGTGCTGAAGCAGGCAGCGCCGTAGGGTGTCGCCCGAGAGGCCGGCCGCCATCGCCCGCTCGTAGTAGCCGAGAGCGGTCTCCTCCTCGCCGGCGGTGTCGTACGAACCGCCCACGTCGTAGAGCACATACGCGTTGTCCGGATGCTCGGCGAGCACGTCGAGGAAGGCGTCGATCGTCGGCTGCATGTGAGTGCGGTCGCGTCCCTCGAAGATCGTGCGGAGCCGCTGCTCGAGTTCGGGCGTGATGGGGGCGCTGTCGGTCATCCTGTCAGCTTGCCGTAGCGGCCAGGGCCCTCGCCACCTCGCCGACCAGCTCGAACGGGATGGGCGCGGCCAGCGGGAACTTCACGGTCGAGGTCGTCGTGCGGAACGGCCGGATCCGCTCCTCGAGCTCGGGCTCCAGGCGCGACACCGGATACATGCCGACGTGACGCTTCCACGCGGCGAAATGCAGCCAGTGCTTCTCGGCCACCGCGATCGCCGGCATGTCGTACGGATCTTCTCTGGAGCATCCGGCACCGCGGCGTGGATGGTCTCGCGCAGCCGCGTCAACGCCTCTCGGGCGGCGGGGTCGGCCGCGGCGATGTACTCGTCGACGGTCTCGAAGGTTCGTGCCATCCGGTCCTCCTCGGGCGGGATCGTCGGGGTTGGATCGCTCGGGATGCCCCACGATACGTCAGGCGTACAGTCGCGGGCGACTGCGAAGCAGCGAGCAGAAGAAGCAGCAGAAGAGCGAGAGGAGCATCCCATGTCCACCGACCAGTATCACGAGCCGCCGGCCGAGCTCAGCGAGGAGACCAGGACGTTTGCGCGCATGTGCGCGAGCCTGTCCGAGGAGGCGGAGGCGATCGGCTGGTACGAGCAGCGCATCGCCGTCGAGAAGGACGAGGTCGCAAAGGCGATCATGCTCGACTCGCTCGGCGAGGAGTACAAGCACTTCAGCATGGAGCTCGAGTTCTTGCTGCGGGCCAAGCGAAGTGGCGCGAGACCGCGCAGGGCATCCTGTTCACGAGCGGAGACATCGTCGAGCACGGCGAGGCCGCCGAGGAGGCTGCCTCCTGACGCGATCTTTCCGAGGCGACCTCCTGACGCGAGAGGTGCGCAATGTCGCTCATTCCGGTCGAATGGCCGACATCTCGCACCTCTCGGCGACACAGGACTGTCAGACCGCCTTGGAGGGGACCCCGGGGTACGCTGCGTCGACGACGTCGGCGTAGTCCGGATGGTGGTCGACGAAGGTCCGCACCGACGGGCAGATGATGGTGGCCGTCGCCCCCTCGTCGCGGATCGTCTGGAGCACGCCGCCGATCAGTCGATTGCCGATCCCGTGATGCTGGTATTCGGGGAGGACGGCCGCGTGCGTGAGCAGGTAGCGCTGCCCGTTCCTCTCGTACACGACGACGCCGACGAGCTGGTCGCCGAGCCACGCCTCGAACTTGCCGTCGGCCTGGTCGTTGCGGATCTCGATCTGCGAGTCATCCGTCATGTCGTGCTCCTTATGAATGCGGCCGCCGGGAGCAGCCCGATAGCGGTCAGGCGACGGCCGCCCGCAGGCGACTGCGGCGCCGCACCGGGAAGAGCCACGCGTTCCGCGCCACCCCCATCTCGACGGCGGCCGACACCGCCGGCGCGATGTCCCGCGCGATGACGGCGGCGACGCGGATGTGATGGTTGGTCCAAGCCAGCTTGAACGCGGTGAGCGCCTGGTCGGCATCCGGTACGCCGAGGTCGCGCCGGAACGCGTCGAGCAGCCGGCTGGCGGTCACTCCCGACCCGGCGGGCGGATCCGGGGCCGGTGCGTTCTGCGCCAGGGCCGCCGCCGCGTGGCGGTACCAGCCGACCACGACGGCCTGCGACAGGAGGATCTCGCTCCTCGCCGCCGTCTGCGGATCTCCGGCGCCCTCGTCGTCGCGCTCCCAGAGGTCGCAGATCGCCGTGGCGAGCCTGCGCACCGACGCGATCGCAACGACCAGGGACGTGAGCTCCGACAAGTCGATGCTCTTCGCGCCGCGCTCGGAGAGGAACTGGCGGAACGCGTCGTCGAGGCGGCGGGCGGAGTCGGCGGCGAACGCGCGGTCGTCGTCGGGCGGCGGCGTCAGCTCTGCCTCGCTGTACCCGCGGAGCAGAGCGAACTGCGTCGCCCCGCTCAAGAACTGCGCCGCCGTGTCGAAGCCGTTCGAGAGCGCCTGGTTGAGGCGGGCCGCCGCACCCCGGGGCCACAGCAGCAGCGTCACGAGCACGCTCACCGCGCATCCCAGCGCCACGTCCTCGATGCGCACGATGCCGATCTGCAGCCCCACCGGTTCGACGACTCCGAACAGCAGCAACAGCGTGACGGTGAACGAGGCCTGCCCGACGGTGAACGACAGCGAGGACGCAATGGCGGTGAACGCGACGGCGATCGGCAGCAGCATCCAGTTCACCGAGACCTGCCCGCCGATCGCCAGCACCAGAGGGATGCCGATCACGAGTCCGAGGAGCGTGCCCGCGATCGCCCGGATGGCCGACTGCCCCGTGTTGGCGGCGTTCGAGCGCAGTACCGCCAGCGTCCCGAAGACCACCCAGAAGGCATGCTCGACGCCGAGCAGGTCGGCGACGAAGACGGTCGCCGCGAACCCGAGAGCACCGCGGATGCTGTTCCGCAGCCACACGGAGCGACGGTCGACGTGGGCGCCGATCCTGTCCCTGGCCGATGATGCGGCCGACCGGTCCATCAGCTGGTGCCACCACGAGCGCTGCCGCGCCTCGGCGCAGCTCTGCACCTGTTCCACGATCGCGTCGGCGATCTGCGCGGCATCCTGTGTGGCGAAGGCGGGCTCGAGCTCGTCGAGCATGGCGATCATGGCTGCCGAGCGCGGCTGTCCGGATGCGCCGGCCAGCGCATCCGGGATCGCGTCGACGACCGCGCGCTCCGCGTTCTCGCGGGCGCGCCGGAGTTCGGTGCGGCACGGGCGCAGGGCTTCGAGGTCGGACCGGTCCGACGCCAGGACCCCGCCGGAACGCTGCAACGCGACCCCGATGGCCTCGAACGTCGCGCGTTCGCCCTCTCTGTCGTGTTCCGAGCGGCGATCGAGCCCCGCGTGCAGGGCGATGACCTGCTCGGCGATCTGCACAACCGCGCGCGCCGAGCGACTGAGCCCGGATGGCCGGTAGGGAGCGGCGAAGAAGGTGTTCCGCAGGGCCGCGACGGCGGCATCCGACGCGGCCTGATCGTCGCGGGCTTCGGCCGCACCCGTGGCGGAACCCGTTCCTCGCGCGGAGAGCTCCTCGCCGAGTCGCGCGCAGGCCTCCGCGGCGAGGGAGCGCAGCGGCTCGGGCTTGCGGTGCGGAGGGATCAGCAGGATCGCGACCCCCGAGACGATGCCGGCGAGCAGCCAGCCGAGCATCCGGTCGGGGATGAGGTCGACGGGCGCCGGAAACGTGACGGGCAGCAGGAAGCTGATCAGCACGGCGGGTTGGGCGCCGGCCAGCACCGAGCTCACCACGCCGGAGAAGAGCACCGCGAAGGCGACGATGAGTGTCACCGACGTCGCCAGCCAGATGTTGCGGGAGCAGAGGGTGCCGAGCGCGACGAAGAACAGGCCGGCGATGACGAGGCCGGCCTGCGACTGCGCTCGCTGCCGGATGCTCCCGCCGAAGTCGACGAACAGCAGCATCGACACCGACCCGATCGAGGCGAACAGCCCGATCGTCGCGCTGCCGAGGAGCTGCGTGCCGATCGCGAACACACCGGGGATGACGATGGCGGCGCGCAGGGCTCGGAAGAGGACCGGCCGGGGGACGACGGCTCGGCGGACGGACTGAGCGGACGGCGTCCTGGCCACGGTCCGATGCTAGGGGAACACTCCGCGCAGGGGAACGGGGCGAGCGTTCGCGATCGGCGGGTGGCATCGCCGTGCGGCTCAGAGCGAGTCGAGCAGGCGGTTCAGGGGTGCAGGGACCCGCTCGACCCCGGCGGCGAGCACGAGCTCCCGCGCGTAGTGCTCCTTGCGTCCTGACGTCGTGCCGAAGAAGCGATGCAACTGCTTCTCGGTGGATCGCGGGCGCTGCGCCGGCTGCTGCTGAAAGGTGCGGAAGAGTCGGAGGTCGCCCTGCGCGGCGAGCACCGCCTCGATCCGTGGGAGTCCGAGCGCCCGGATGAACTCGCCCTCGAGGTCGGGCTCGCACACCTGGTAACCGTCCGCGGGCATCCCGGCACGCTCGAAGAAGCCGACCTCGTGGGCGTCGCACATGCCGCGGAGGCGCATCCCGAGGCCCGACGGGCCCAGCAACCCCACGAAGCGCCGGATGCTCATCGCTCCGCCCATCGGAAGCACGGCGACGCCCTCCGCGGCGAGATCCCGCTGGTGAAGCTCGGCCAGCGCGAGCAGGGCAGCGCGGTCGCTCGTGCCCTCGACGAGCACGGCGGTGGTGGCGGCGGCGTGCGTGGTCGCGTCGTGCGTGGTCGCGTCGGGCGTGGCGCCGGCGGACCGGCTGCTGACCCAGCGCTGAGCCGCCTGCTCGAACCGGCGGACCGCGTCGGCGCGCGTGTCACCGCGGGCGCCGTCGCCAGTGCCCCGGATGCTCGCCGCCTCCGTCACGCAGCCATTCTGGCACCCTGCGCCGCGTCCGGCGCCGCGTCCGGCCCCGCGTCCGGCTCCGCCTCCAGCTCCGCCTCCGGCTCCGCCGACCGTCATTTGCCAGTAGTGGTGGCCCCCACGCCCCTATAACCACCACAACTGGCAAACGACGGCGAAGGCAGGCCGGTGGGCGGCGCGGATGACGGTTGATGGCGCGGACAGGTGCGTGCGCGCGGCGGCGGTGCCAGACTGGGCACGCCGAGCACCCGCCCGACATGCGGTCGAAGGGAATCACATGGCGAAGAAGTCCACGCTCGAGAAGGCGGCCGAGAGCGCTCTCGCAGCGGCCGAGGCAGCGATCGCGGAAGCGAAGAGAACCGCGAAGAAGGTCGACAAGAAGGCGCGCCAGAAGGCGGACGACCTGGCGGCCGAAGCGAAGAAGCTGCGCCGCCGGGCGGAGAAGGATGCAGCTGCCGCGAAAGCCGCGCTGGAGAAGGCCACCAAGGCGAAGAAGTCGGCGAAGTCGGCGCCCGCGAAGTCGGCGCCCGCGAAGTCGGCACCCTCCAAGTCGTCCTCCGCGAAGTCGGCACCCTCCAAGTCGTCCTCCTCGAAGTCGGCCAAGTCCCCAGCGCTGAAGTCGTCGAAGCCGTCGGCGTCCAAGGCGTCGAAGCCGTCATCCTCGACGTCGACCACAGTGAAGGCGAAGTCCGGGTCGGCGCCGAAGCCGGCCTCGACCGTGTCGCCCGCCGCCAGAGCTTCCGCTAAGCCCGCTGCCAAGCGTGCTGCTCCTGTCAGGGAGGTGCCGGCCGTCGCATCCGCGCCTCGCACGCCTGCGCCCGCACGAACTGCACCGGCTCCAGCACGAACTGCACCCGCCCCGGCACGAACTGCGCCGGTCGCGACCGCGCCGCACGCCGACGCGCCGCACACCGACCCGAATCTCACCGTGGCGATGCTGCGCGGACGAGCGAGGGCGGCGGGCATCCGGGGCTATTCGACGCTGAGCAAGGCCGCACTGGTCGATGCGCTCTCGGCTCACACTGCCGCAGCCGACGCCTGAGACCTGCCGGCCATGACAGTTTCCGCACGGGACTGAGCCGGCTCACGATCGAGTCCGTTCACCTCCCGGCTACCGCCGCTGGGTACCGTTCCCGCGACGTGCCTGTTCGAGCGGGCACCGCGGCGACCGGAGTTGAGACGTGACCGAAACCCGAGCGGGGATCCTCGATCGACTCGCCGACGCGCCCGCGCCGCGCACCCTCCTGGACATCCTGCGGGCGACGGCGGCCGCGCATCCGGATGCGTCCGCTCTCGAAGACGCGGACGGCGCTCTCAGCTATCGCGAGCTCATGGCGCGCGTGGTGGTCGTCGCCGCCCGCCTCACCCTGGCAGGCGTGCGTCGGGGCGATCGCGTGGGCGTGCGGATGGCGTCGGGGCGGCGCGAGCTGTACATCGCCATCCTCGCGGTGATGGCGGCAGGTGCCGCGTATGTGCCGGTCGACGCCGACGATCCGGATGAGCGTGCGGAGCTGGTGTTCGGCGAGGCGGCCGTCCGCGGTGTGATCGGCGGCGACGGCGAGTTCGTTCCGTCGACCCCCGCTCACCCGGCCCCCGCCCACTCGACCGCGGCCGCCCCGGCCCCAGCCGCCTCGGCCGCAGCCGACCCCGCGCCGCGACCCGCCGCCCTCTTCTCCGGCGCACCCGCGCATCCGAGCACGTCCGCGACGCCGATCGTCTCCGCCCCGCAGCCCGACGACGACGCCTGGATCATCTTCACCTCGGGGTCCACCGGCACCCCCAAGGGCGTCGCTGTCTCGCACCGCTCCGCGGCCGCCTTCGTCGACGCCGAAGCGCGACTGTTCCTGCAGGACGAGCCCATCGGGCCGGGCGACCGGGTGCTCGCGGGGCTCTCCGTCGCCTTCGACGCCTCCTGCGAGGAGATGTGGCTCGCCTGGCGGCACGGCGCCTGCCTCGTCCCCGCGCCGCGCTCCCTCGTGCGCAGCGGCATGGATCTCGGTCCGTGGCTGACCACGCGGGGCATCTCGATCGTCTCCACCGTTCCGACCCTCGCCGCCCTCTGGCCGGCCGAGTCGCTCGAGAACGTGCGGTTGCTGATCTTCGGCGGCGAGGCCTGCCCTCCGGAACTCGTCGAGCGACTGGCGGTCAGCGGCCGCGAGGTGTGGAACACGTATGGGCCGACCGAAGCGACCGTTGTCGCGTGCGCGGCCCTGCTGCATCCGGGCGACCCCGTGCGCATCGGACTTCCGCTCGACGGCTGGGCGCTCGCGGTCGTCGACGGGGACGGGCATCCGGTCGCCGATGGCGAGGTGGGCGAGCTGATCATCGGCGGCGTCGGGCTCGCGCGCTACCTCGATCCCGTCAAAGACGCGGAGAAGTACGCACCGCTGCCCTCGATCGGCTGGGACCGCGCCTACCGGAGCGGCGACCTCGTGCGCTTCCATCGCGCAGGCCTCCTCTTCCAGGGGCGCGCCGACGACCAGGTGAAGGTCGGCGGTCGCCGCATCGAGCTCGGCGAGATCGAGGCGGCGCTGCAGAACCTGTCCGGGGTCTCCGGCGCGGCCGCCGCCGTGCGCACGACCGCGGCCGGCAACCAGGTGCTCGTCGGCTACCTCGCGGTCGCCGATCCGTCGTCGTTCGACCGCGGCGCGGCCCTGGCCCGGCTGCGGGAGGAGCTGCCCGCCGCGCTGGTCCCGGTGCTCGCCGTCGTCGGCGACCTGCCGACACGCACCTCCGGCAAGGTCGATCGCGCTGCTCTCCCCTGGCCGCTCCCAGACGACGACGGCTCCGCCGATCTCGACCCCGGCGTCCGTGAACTGGCCGCCGACTGGCAGGCAGTTCTGGGGCTCCCGGCGACCGCGCCCTCCGACAACTTCTTCGACCTCGGAGGCGGGTCCCTCGCGGCCGCGCAGCTCGTGAGCCGCATCCGGCAGCGCGATCCGGAGTTCACCGTCGCCGACATCTACGCGCATCCGAGACTGGGTGCGATGGCCGCCGAGCTCGCCTCGAGGGAATCGTCCAACCCGCCCGAGCCCGAGTCGACCCACATCGTTCCGCCGACACCGGCCCGGATGCAGTGGCTCCAGTCGCTGCTGGGCGTCCCGCTCTTCGTCTTCAGCGGCATCCGGTGGGTGGTCTGGCTGCTGACCGCGAGCGCCATCCTGCACGCGTTCCCCGGCTTCGGCTTCCTCCCGTCGACGCCGCTGTGGGTGCTGCTGATCGGACTGCTGCTGTTCGCGACGCCCTTCGGCCGGATGGCGATCTCGGTCGTCTGCGCACGCCTGCTGCTGTCCGGGGTGACGGCGGGTGACTATCCGCGCGGAGGCGGCGTCCATCTGCGCCTGTGGCTGGCCGAGCAGGTCGCCCACCAGGTCGGTGCGGTGAGCCTGGCGGGCGCACCCTGGATCACGTACTACGCCCGTGCCCTCGGGGCCCGCATCGGTCCGGATGTCGACCTGCACTCCCTCCCGCCGGTGACCGGGATGCTGCGGATCGGCGCCGGTGCCGCGATCGAACCCGAGGTCGACCTCGCCGGCTACTGGATCGACGGCGACCTGCTGCGCATCGGGGCCATCCGGATCGGCGCGAACAGCACGATCGGCGCGAGGAGCACCCTGCTGCCCGGGGCGCGGATCGGCAAGAACGCCGCGATCGCGCCGGGCTCCGCGGTGTTCGGCCGGGTGCGCGCCGGCGAACGCTGGGCGGGATCCCCGGCCGAGCGCGTCGGCCCGGCCACGGCGTGGTGGGAGCCCGAGCGCCCGCCGCGTCACACGCGCTGGCTCGCGGCCTACGCTGCCTCGGCCATCGCGATCGCCCTCGTGCCCGTCATCGCCTTCGCGGCCGGGGGCGTGCTCGTGGCGATCTTCATCGCAGGCTCGGACTCGCTCGCCGAGGCAGCGGTGCGATCGATCGCAGCGATCATCCCCGCCACCCTCGTCGCAGGCCTCGTGCTCGCCGTTGCGGTCGTCGCGGGAGTCCGCCTGCTCGGACTCGGCCTCTCCGTCGGCACGTTCCCCGTGCGTGGGCGGGTCGGCTGGCAGGTCTGGACGACGGAGCGGCTGCTCGACCTCGCGCGCACGCTGCTGTTCCCCCTCTACTCGAGCCTCTTCACCCCCGTCTGGCTCCGGATGCTCGGAGCGCAGGTCGGCCGTGACGTCGAGGCCTCGACCGTGCTGCTGCTCCCGGCGATGACGGTCGTCAAAGACGGCGCCTTCCTCGCCGACGACACCCTCGTCGCGTCGTACGAACTGGGCGGCGGGCGCGTGCGGATCGCCCGGGCGGAGATCGGCGCCCGCGCCTTCCTCGGCAACTCCGGCATGGCTGCGGCCGGGCACCGGGTTCCGCGTGACGGGCTCGTCGCCGTGCTCTCCGCCGCTCCCCGCAAGTCGAAGCCCGGATCGTCGTGGCTGGGCTCGCCGCCGGTGCGGCTCAGGCGCACGGCGGCGGAGGGCGACGCCAATCGCACGTACAACCCGTCGACGGGGCTCCGCCTGGCGAGGACGCTCTGGGAACTGTGCCGGATCGTGCCGGTCTTCGTCACCTGCGGGCTCGGCCTGGCGGTGCTGTTCGCCCTGGCCGCGCTCGCCGACGCGTGGGGCGTGCTCGCGACCGTTCTGCTGAGCGGCGTGGTCATGCTCGCCGCAGGTGCGGTCGCCGCTCTGGTCAGCACCGCGGCCAAGTGGGTGCTCATCGGCCGCATCCGGGCGGGCGAGCATCCGCTCTGGTCGTCGTTCGTGTGGCGCAGCGAGGTTTCCGACACGTTCACCGAGATGGTGGCCGCCCCGTGGTTCGCGCAGGCGGCAGCGGGGACCCCCGCGCTCGTGTGGTGGCTGCGCAGCCTCGGTGCCTCGATCGGCCGCGGAGTCTGGTGCGACAGCTACTGGCTGCCGGAGGCCGACCTCGTACGTCTGGGCGACGCCTCCACGGTGAATCGTGGCTGCGTGGTGCAAACGCACCTGTTCCATGATCGAATCATGAGCATGGACACGGTGACCCTCGAGACCGGTGCAACCCTCGGGCCGCACAGCGTGGTGCTGCCGGCGGCGCTCATCGGACGGCACGCGACGGTGGGCCCGGCATCGCTCGTGATGCGCGGCGAGCTGGTTCCCGACCGCAGCCGGTGGAGCGGCAACCCCATCGGTCCGTGGCGCGAGGTCACCATCGCCGACTACCACGCCGTGGTCTCGTGACGACGGCGAAGAGCGCGGGTGCGCACAACGCGGGGGACCCCTATCTGCCGCACTCCGGCAACGGGGGTTACGCGGTCGACTCGTACGACCTCGACCTGCGCTACCGGGTCGCGACGAACCGGCTCGACGCCACCGCGGTGATCGTGGCGCGCAGCACGCAGGAGCTGACATCGTTCAGTCTCGACCTGGTGCGTCTGCGGGTCTCCCGCGTCCGCCTGACCGGTGAGAAGCGCACCCGGTTCCGCCAGACGCCGTCGAAGGTGGTCGTGACGCCCGCTCAGCCGATCGCGGCCGGCGAGGAGTTCACCGTCGAGCTCGCGTACGCGGGGTCGCCGGCGCCGCGGCGCAGTCATTGGGGCCTCGTCGGGTGGGAGGAGCTCACCGACGGCGTGATCGTCGCGGCGCAGCCGAACGGTGCGCCCACCTGGTTCCCGTGCAACGACCACCCGTCGGACAAGGCGCGGTACCGCATCCGGATGTCGGCGGAGGAGCCGTACACGGTGGTGGCGACCGGGCGGCTGGTGAGTCACGGGTTCGCGTCGGGTCGCGGCACGTGGCTCTACGAGTGCGACGAACCGACCGCGACCTACCTCGCGACCGTTCAGATCGGCGGATACCTGCGCCGGCACGTCGAGGTGGCCCCGACGCCGGTGGTGTTCGTCTTCCCGGCCGAGCTCGAGGCGCGCGTGCACGCCGACTTCGCGCCGCTCGCCACCATGCTCGAGACCTTCTCCGAAGCCTTCGGACCATACCCGTTCCCCGATTTCACCGTGATCGTGACGGAGGACGAACTGGAGATCCCGCTCGAGGCCCAGGGCTCGGCGATCTTCGGGGAGAACCACGTGGACGGCGAGGGCGGCTCTGAACGGCTGATCGCGCACGAGCTCGCCCACCAGTGGTTCGGCAACAGCGTCGGCCTCGCCGCCTGGCAGCACATCTGGCTCAACGAGGGCTTCGCCTGCTATGCGGAGTGGATCTGGTCGGAGCGCGCGGGGTGCGACACGGCCGACCAGCTCGCGCGCCGCTACCACGCGGGTCTGCGGACGCTTCCGGCGGATCTGCTCCTCGCCGATCCCGGCCCAGCGCTGATGTTCGACGACCGTGTCTACAAGCGGGGTGCGCTCACGCTCCACGCGCTGCGGCTGACCGTCGGCGACGCGGCGTTCTTCGGGCTGCTCCGTGCCTGGACCGAGCGCCGCCGATTCGGCACGGCCGTGACGGACGACTTCCGCGCGCTCGCCGCCGAGGTGACCGGCGCGTCCGCCGACGTGCTCGACGCGCTGTTCGACGCGTGGCTCGATGCCCTGCCGGTGCCCGACCTGCCGCCGGCGCCGGACCGCGTCAGAGCTCGCGCGCGACGCTGACGACCAGGCCCTCGACGGCGACCTCGGTCACGATGTAGCGGCGCGTGTCGCCGGGCACGGATGCGCGCCAGGCGCTCGTGTGCGAAGCGCGCGGGTCGGCCGGGTCGGCCGGGTCGAGCGGCTCGAGTGGGTCGAGCGACACGGTGGCCGGGTCGACGCGCAGCCCGCGGCCGTCGGCCTTGAGCACGGCCTCGATGGCCGTCCAGCGCCGCAGTGGATCGCCGTCGTGGCGTCCGATCAGCTCCCGGATGCGCTGGGCGCGCTCGCCGTCGGCCAGCGCACCCGCCGGCTCGGCGTCGATCCCGACGCTCCGATCGGCACTCGCGACCCCGACGACGGTGTCGCCGACGTGGCTGAGGCCGACGTGGATGTGCCGCGCGGCATCCGGGGCCATCACGACGGGACGACCGTGGTCGCCGCCGCAGTCGGGGCACCGGGCCTCGATGATCACGGCGTCGGGGTCGATCGGCGTGGCTCCGGCGAGCTCCGCGACCAGCGCGCGGAGCAGCGCGCGCCCGCTGGGTGTGCCATGCGCCACGCCCAGCGCCATCCCGTTCCCGTCGATCACCGGCCCAGTCTCCCACCGCCGCCCCCGGCCGGCGGCCGTCGGCCCGCCGCCCGCCGCCCGCCGGCCCGCCCGCCGTCGTTTGCCACTTGCGGTGGTTATCCGGGGCCTGGCCCCACCACTACTGGCAAACGACGAACACGGCTGGCAAACGACGAACACGGCCCGATTGCAAGCCCTGTCGCGCGGCGGGGATCGCGCGTACGGTTCGTCGGGTCCGGAACATCCCCCGTCATCTCACGAGGAGAACCCATGAAATTCATCATCTTCCTGGCCGGCGTCGGCGTCGGCTACGTGTTCGGCTCGAAGTCCGGGCGGCAGGCGTACGAACGCATCAAGCGCCAGGTCAACGGCTTCACCCAGTCGGCGCCCGTTCAGCAGGTCGCCGGCGATGTGAAGGACCTGGCGGGCAAGGCGGCGAGCGAGCTCGGCGACCGCGTGAGCGACGTCGTCGACAAGGCGAGCGACAAGCTCGACGACATCACGGGCAAGGCCGCCAAGCCGTCGTCGGGCACGGCGACGAGCTGATTCCGACCGCGCGCTACGCGCCCTGCGGCGGTGACACCAGCAGTTCCACGCGCTCGGCGAGGTAGCGCGCGAAGTCGACCGCGTCGGCATCCGTCGCCGTCGGGCTCCAGCGCACGAGGGCGCGTCCGTCGCGCAGAAACAGCGGTCCTGCGGTCGAACGCAGGCTCTCGGCGTCGAGGTCGATGACCTCCGCGTCGTAGTTCACCGTGGCACCGGACGCGAAATGCCCGCGCTGCGCCGCTGCCCGGTAGGCGCGGCGCGTCTCCGCGGACTGCGATTGATATGCCGGCCGCCCCGGCTCCGTCGCCCGCGTGATGGCCCCGGTCGCTCGCAGAACGCCGTCGGCGTCGAGCAGCAGCACGCCCAGGCGCCACACTCGTCCGACCGGTTGCAGCACGGGCTCGCGCGTGATGAGCATCCGGCGCTGTCGCGGGATGAACGTGGCCAGCTCCTCCTGCCGCGCACCCGCCTCCGAGAGCCGTGCGACCGCGTCGGCGACGAGCGACCTGATCCCGTCGACGGCGCGTTCGTCGGCGTTCGCCGGCGTCGCCGCGAGATCGTCGCTCATCGGCGTCGCGCGCCGGCCGCCCACCAGGCGAAGCCCAGCGCCGCGACGGCGCCCGCGATCAGAGCGGCACGCGTCAGCGCGGTCGGCGCGTCGAGGTGGAAGCCGCCGTTGCGGTCGGCGCCGTCCGCCCGCCACGAAAGCCGCGAGAAGCTGGACTGGCCCGAGAGCAGCGAGCCCGCACCCTGGAAAGAGTGGGACGAAACCGCCGACATGGCCGACGCGAACGATCCGATCGAGGCGAAGGAGGCGACCGATCCGATCGACAGGGCCGAACCCACCGAGCCGATCGAGAGCACCGACTCGGCGGACGCGATGCTGAGCACGGAATTGCGCGACCCGATCGACCAGAGTGACGTCATGCACCCACGATAGAACTCGGGGCCCGGCCGTGCACCGCCTCGCGGCCTGCCTAGTCGGTGCTGTCTGGAGCGCGGAGCTGGAACGCGTGCGCGTTCTTGCGCACGACGTTCGCGTCGATGTAGAGCATCACGAGACCCGCCCCGATCACCGAGGCGCCCAGGTACGGCAGAAGGCTGCCGACGACCTGCACCACGACCCGCAGGATCCACATCAGCGACTGGTCGATGTCGGTCGTCGCAGCGCCGATGTCGTTGATCGGATACAGCAGCGTCGGCACCAGGATCTGGAAGAGCACCCCGCCCACGGCGATGCCGATCCCCCAGCCGATCACCGCTTTCGGTCGAACTCGCCGTGACGTCATCGTCCACCCCTCTTCGTCCAACGTGCCGGGTCCCACCGCCCGGTTCCGGCAGCCCGGTTCCCGCAGTGTAGCGGGGAGCAGCCTCGCGGCACAGGATGGCAAAGGGTGGCGTTCTCGGGATTGAGCGGGAGGATGGAGACATGAAGACATTCACCCTGCCCGGCACCACTCTCGAGGCCTCGAACATCATCCTGGGCCTGATGCGCATCTCGAAGCTCAGTGACGAAGAAGTCCGCGAGCTCGTGGGTTCGGCGCGCGACGCAGGGATCAACTATCTCGATCACGCCGACGTCTACGGCGACGAGCCGCACGGCTGCGAGCGCCGGTTCGGTGACGCCATGCGGCTCAGCCCGAGCGATCGCGAATCGTGGATCATCCAGTCCAAGGTGGGAATCCGCGAGGGATCCTTCGACTTCTCGAAGGATCACATCCTGACGTCGGTCGACGAGTCGCTGGAGGCCCTGCGCACCGACCACCTCGACGTGCTGCTGCTGCACCGTCCCGACACCCTCGTGGAGCCGGAAGAGGTCGCCGCCGCGTTCGAGACGCTCCACGCCGCCGGCAAGGTGCGCAACTTCGGCGTCTCCAACCACACGCCGGGGCAGGTCGAGCTGCTCAAGCGGTTCGTGCGCCAGCCGCTCGTGATCAATCAGGTGCAGCTCAGCATCACGCACGCCCCGCTCATCGCCTCCGGGATCGCCGCCAACATGGCCGGTCTCGACCAGTCGATCGACCGCGACAACGGGATCCTCGACTACAGCCGCCTGCACGACATCACGCTGCAGGCGTGGTCGCCGTTCCAGAAGGCGTTCTTCGACGGGGTCTTCCTGGGCGACCGCGAGAGCTACCCCGAGCTCAACGACGTCATCGACGAGCTGGCCGCTGCCTACGATGTGCCGCCCGCAGCCATCGCCGTCGCGTGGATCACGCGGCACCCCGCGCAGATGCAGGTGGTGCTCGGTACGACGAACCCGGGACGCGTGCGCGATTCGGCCGCCGGCTCCGACATCCCGCTGACCCGGCAGGAGTGGTACCGCCTGTTCACCGCAGCGGGCTACATCCTGCCGTAGCCGCTCGCCACGCATCGCCCGACGGGCGGTCAGCTGTCGGCGTCGACCCTGCTGCGGCGCATCCGGAGCACGATGGCGCGGACGATCACCGGTCCCACCGACAGCACGACGACGCCGATCAGGATGAGGTCGAGGTACGTCGCCACGAAGTCGGCCACACCGGGGATGTGCCCGAGCCCGTAGCCGATGAGGATCACCGCGGCCGACCACACCACGGCGCCCACGATGTTGTACGCCGTGAAGGTGGAGCGGCGCATCCTGCCGACACCCGCCGCCACCGGCGCGAAGGTGCGCACGACGGGGACGAACCGGGCCACGGTCACCGCCGCCGGGCCGAAGCGGTCGAAGAAGCGCTGGGTGCGTTCCACGCTCGCGCGGCTGAACAGCCCGGATTCCCGCCGTTCGAAGATCGCCGGGCCGCTCTTCCTCCCGATCAGGAACCCGACCTGGTCGCCGAGGATCGCGGCCACCGACACGCACAGGATGATCAGCCAGAGCGGTTGCGGGATGTGGCCGGAGAGCGTGAGCACTCCGGTGAAGAACAGCAGCGTGTCGCCGGGCAGGAAGAACCCGATGAGCAGGCCGGACTCGGCGAACACGATCGCGCACACGCCGAGCAGCGCCCACGGTCCCGCCCCGTCGATGAGGGCCTGGGGGTCGAGGAGTCCGGCATGGATGGCGATGGGTGACACAGGGTCCTTTCGGGTGGTGTTCGGTCGGCGTGTGCGGCGGAACCTGCGGCCCCGCCGGGCTGTCAGCGCTCGAGCTCGATGATGAGTTCGCGATGGGTGGCGATGCGCGTGCCCGTCTGAACGAACCCCTCGCGTTCGAGGGTGTCAAGGCCCCAGCTGTCCGGGGTCGACGGCGTGGCGGCGAACTCGACCAGCCATACGCGCTCGATTCCGACCAGCCGGTTGCGCTCGTCCGCCTGGGCGACGGAGTAGGCCCGGTCGTGCCAGGTGTCGTTCTGGGTGAACTGCACGTCGAGGGTGACATCGGTTAGGCCCGCGAAGCCTGCCGGATAGGTGTGCAGCGCCAGGCGCGGCCTCCACGAGGGGCGCACCGACTCGTCGAAGATCACGCCGTCGCCCGGATGCGCGTTGGCCCCGACCTCGGCGCTCACCTGCGCCCAGTCGCTGTCGTTCTTCGCGTACGGCGTGCGCTGCCCGATGTACACGGGAACGATGAGGGCGACGATCAGGGCGCCTGCGGCGATGCCCGCCCACCGGCGCCTGTCGGCCAGAGCCCGGATGCCGCACGCGATCAGGATCGCCGCTGCGGGCGCGCAGAACGAGACGTAGCGGGCGGTGAAGTCGGGGATCACGGCGTGGGCCGTGATCAGGATGCCCGTCGGCACGACGAGCCAGGCGATGGCGACGCCCTCGAGCGTCGGGAGGCCGCGCTTGGCGATCCACGGGGCGGGATCCGCCGTCGCCCGGATCTCGCCGCGACGCCTGCGCCATGCGACCACGACGGCGACGACGATGAGCGCCCACGCGCCCGCGGCCACCCACCACGTACCGAACCACAGCGAACCGAACAGCGTCGGGAGGGTCACCTGCTCGGACATCGCGAGGTAGGAGATCTGGTTCCGCTCGATCAGTCCCACCAGGCCGAGGGGAACGGACGCGAGGGCGGCCCCGGCGACCGCGGCGCCCCAGCCGATCAGGGTCGAGCGTCGCGCGCGCACCGATGCCAGGATCACGGCATGCACGGCCGCGAAGAGTGCGACGTACAGGAAGAAGTACGTGCCGACGGCCAGCACGGCCCCGTACGCCACCCACCAGCGCATCCGCACCTCGCGGCGGTGCAGGATCTCGATGAGGAGCGCGGTGAGCCAGGCGGCGGCCGCTGCGCTGAAGGCGTACGACCGGGCTTCTTCGCCCATGTAGGTGACGCGGGGGAGGATCACGCACACGGCGCCCGCGATGATCGCCATCCGCCGTCCTTCGAGCCGCCAGGCGATCACGACGACTGCGGCGGTCGCGAGCCCGACGGCGACGGCGCTCGGGAAGCGCAGAGCGAACGGCGAGGTCCCGAAGACCCGGATCCACCAGTGCAGGCCGAGGTAGTAGGTGCCGTGCACGGCGTCGAC
The DNA here is from genome assembly GCF_056394405.1 of Leifsonia sp. 10N434. Lineage (NCBI taxonomy): Bacteria > Bacillati > Actinomycetota > Actinomycetes > Micrococcales > Microbacteriaceae > Leifsonia > Leifsonia sp. 10N434. The sequence continues at coordinate 1,055,267 of NZ_JBFTHV010000001.1, forward strand.
GTGGCCGAGCATCCCGGCCAGCGAGGGGAGGGAGCGCTCGGCGGACATGAGGCTCGCGGCCTCGTCGCCCCAGAGGGAGGGGATCCACGATCCGGTTGCTGCGATCGACGTCGCCAGCAGGCCGGCGAGCGAGGCGACGAACCAGCGCGCACCGGTGAGCGCGCCGAGGGCGGCGCGCGTGCGGGGTGTCGGCTTCGTTGCGACGAGTGACATCGAGACCTCCCCTCTGATGGCGAACGGTCTTCCCCAGTTCAGCCGGTCCGGTCTCAGAATCCTCCAAGAGAATGCAGGGGCGATCCTTCTGAGGTGTACATCTCGGGAACTTCTGTGAACGGTCCGCGCACGGAGCGCGGGCGGCCGCGCGCGTCAGGCGAGGGGGAGGCTCAGCTCGAGCACTGTGCCCGCCTCGCCCGTCTGCGCCACGTCGACTCCGCCGCCGTAGCGCGCCGCGATCTCCCGCACCAGTGCGAGACCGATGCCGAAGCTCGGTCGCGCGTCGGCACCTGCGGGTCGCGGCGCCCGCGCGAAGCGGTCGAAGATGCGCTGCGGGTCGATGCCTTGGATGCCGGGGCCCGCGTCGGCCACGGTCAGCAGCATCCTGCGCCCCTGGGTTCTGACCGTCACCGTGATGGTGGAGGCGTCGGGCGCATAGGTGAGCGCGTTGTCGACGAGCGCGGTCACACAGCGCTGCAGACTCGCGATCGGCACCGCCACCGACGGCTCCCCGTCCGCGTCGAAGACCACCCGGATGCCACGTGGCTGCGCCAGCACCCGCATCGCCTCGACGGCGCGCTCAACGGCCGGGACAACCGGGATCGGCTCGGGGGACGCATCCTGGGGGTCGGCGGCGAGGAGCAGATCGTTGACGATGTCGATCAGCGCTCGGGTGTCCGCGCGCAGCTCCTCGACGATCGGCGAGGAGGGGTCGTCGGCCGGGAGCCTCCGCTGCAGGATCTGCAGCCGCGCGTCGAGCACGGCGAGGGGCGTGCGGAGCTCGTGGCTCGCATCCTGCACGAAGGCCTTCTGCATGTGGAGGGCCCGGCCGAGCGGGCCGACCGCTCGGCGCGTGATGATCAGGCTGGCCACGCCGGCGACCGCCACCGCGAGCACCCCGACCACGATGAACGCCACCAGCGCCTCGGTGGTGTCGATGTAGATCTTGTGCTCACCGGGGCGCGGCTTCTCCGCCAGCTCCGACGGCCGCAACTGGTCCAGCACGAAGAAGAACGCCACCCCGATCGCGGCGATCACCAGGGCGCCGGAGGCGATGGTGATCTGCAGGCCTACGATCCGCGAGGCGCGTCGGACGGCCGTGGCGTCGATGTCGGTCTCGGAGCGGCGACTCACGGCTGTCCCAATCGATACCCCTCGCCGCGCACTGTAGCGATGAGGTCCTTGTCGGTCTTGCGGCGCACGTAGTGCACGTAGGTGTCGACCGTTCCGGGCTGGTCGTCGCTCTCGAACACCTCACGGAGGATCTGGCGGCGCGTGAAGGTGCGGAGCGGGTTCTCGGCCAGCAGCCGCACGAGCGCGCTCTCCCGCACGGTGAGCTGGATGCGCCCGTCGTACGGCGAGTAGATGCAGCGGCTCTCCGGATAGAACTGCCACTCGCCGATGGGCAGCGCCGGTCCCTCGCCGGTGAACGTGCGGGTGAGCGCTCGCAGCCGCGCGAGCAGTTCATCGAACTCGAACGGTTTGACCAGATAGTCGTTCGCGCCGGCGTCGAGCCCGTTCACCCGGTCCGCGACGGCGCCGAGCGCGGTGAGCATCAGGATGGGCGTGACCACCCGGCGCGCACGGAGCGTCTCGACGATGGTCACCCCGTCGGTCCCCGGCAGCCGGCGATCGACCACGATGACATCGAACGGGTCGGCCAGCCCGACGCGCAGACCTTCGTCGCCGTCGGCGACCAGGGTGACGTCGTAGGTCTCGGCCAGGACCTGCTCGATCAACGGTCCGAGGCGCGGGTCGTCCTCGACCAGCAGCACCAGTTGCCGTTCACGCTCCATGACTGCTCAATCTACTGGTCCGCATCTCAGCGGTTTCTTAGTGCGGGGGTGGCACCGTGTTGCCGTGCTGCGCAACAAAGTTCCCGAAGTGACCGCCCTGTTCTGGGTGGCCAAGGTCCTCACCACCGCGATGGGCGAGACGACGTCCGACTTCCTGGTGCACCAGATCGATCCGCCGGTCGCCGTCGCCGGGGCCGCCGTGGTGCTCGCCGCGACGCTCATCCTGCAGTTCGCGGTGCGCCGCTACATCCCCTGGGTCTACTGGCTCGCGGTGTTGATGGTCGCCGTATTCGGAACGATGGTCGCCGACGTGATCCACGTGCAGTTCGGCGTGCCGTATCTGGTCTCGACGTCGGCCTTCCTGGTGATCCTGGCCGCCGTGTTCGCCGTCTGGTACGCCACGCAGCGCACCCTCTCTGTGCACCACATCGATACACGACCGCGCGAGTTCTTCTACTGGGCAGCAGTGATGACGACCTTCGCGCTCGGCACGGCCGTCGGCGACCTGACCGCGGTGACCTTCAGCCTCGGCTACCTGACGTCGGGCATCCTGTTCGCCGCGCTGTTCGCGCTGCCGGGCGTCGCCTACCGCTGGTGGGGGCTCGGCGCAACCGCCGCGTTCTGGATGTCGTACGTGCTGACGCGTCCGTTCGGCGCGTCCCTCTCGGACTGGCTGGCCCTGCCGCCCGCGCGCCACGGCCTCGGCTTCGGCACGGGCGCGGTGAGCCTGGTGCTGTTCGCCGGCATCGTGGTCTGCGTCGTGGTGATGTCGGTGCGCCGCCGCACCCCGACCGGCGAACTGCCCGACGCCGTCGCCGCGTGACCGGCCGGCCGCGCCGTCAGACCATCGTGTCGAGGATCCCCACGAGCTGCTCGAACGTCGTCATCGGGTTCAGGATGGCGAACCGCGTGTTCGGGCGCCCCGCGTGCGAGCTCGGCGTGACGAACGCGCGCTGCTCGTCCAGCAGCCGGGCGGACCAGGCCGAGTAGTCGGCGCGGTCCCAGCCGTCGCGCTCGAACACCACCACGGAGAGCTGCGGCTGCCGCACGAGGCGGAAGCCCTCGCGCGACTCGATCTCGGCCGCGATGCGCTGGGTCAGCCGCAGCGACGCGCTGACCGCCTCGCGATAGGCGTTCTCGCCGTAGGTCGCGAGCGAGAACCAGAGGGGAAGCCCGCGCGCACGCCGGGTGAGGTGCGCGGCGTAGTCCGACGGGCTCCACTCGGCGGTCTCGGTGAGGGTGTCGAGGTATTCGGCGTGCTGCGTGTGGGCGCGGCGCCCCGCCTCGGGGTCGCGGTAGATGAGCGCGCAGGCGTCGAACGGGGCGAAGAGCCACTTGTGTGGGTCGACGATGACGGAGTCGGCGTGCTCGACGCCGGCGAACCGGTCGCGGGCGAGCTGGGAGAGCATCCCGGCCAGGCCGTAGGCGCCGTCGACGTGCAGCCAGAACGTGAACTCGGGGCGCAAGGCGGCGATCGTGGCGATGTCGTCGACGATCCCGAAGTTGGTGGAGCCGGCGGTGGCAACGACGGCGAATACGGCAGTGCCGTGCTCCTCGAGCGCCGGGCGCACGTTCGCGCCGCTCAGCATGCCGCCCTCGGCGGGGGCGACCGGCACCACGTCGACGTCCATCACCCTGGCGGCCGAGGCGATCGACGAGTGGGCCTCGGCGCTGCAGACGATCTTCCAGCGTGCGGGCAGCTCGGCGCCGGCATCCGTCAGGGTTGCGCGGGCGTGATCGCGGGCCGCGACGAGCGCGGACAGGTTGCCGAGCGTGCCGCCCTGCACGAAGACGCCGCCGGCGGTCTCGGGAAGACCGAACTCCTTCGCGAGCCACGAGAGCACCTCGTTCTCGGCGTAGACCGCTCCGGAGCCTTCGAGCCACGAGCCGCCGTACACCGCGCTGGCCGAGACGACCAGGTCGAACGCCGTGGCGGCCTTGGTGGGCGCGGTCGGGATGAACGACAGGTACTGGGGGTGGTCCGTGGTGATGCAGGCGGGAGCCAGCACGTGCTCGAAGAGCGCGAGGGCGCGCTTGGCGCCGATGCCGTTGTCGAGGATCGACGAGCCGGCCAGCCGACGCAGCTCCGGTTCGGCCATCGGCTTGTCGAGCGGGGTGTCACTGCTCAGGATGCGCCGGCGCGAGTAGTCGAGCACGAGGTCGACGATCTCCTCGGTCTCGTGGGAGACGGCGTGCATCCGGGTGGCGGGCGTCTCGTTGTGGCGTTCCATGGTGTCCTCTCTGGGCCGCGCGGCGCGTGCGACGGCTGGTGGCTGCGGCGACGGCGGGTGCGGCTACGACAGGCTGCCACATCCGGATGCGCGAATGCACATTTGCGAGCGCAAGGCTCCGTTCGGCGATCGAATCGTGCGCAATTCAGTGCTTCGACGCAGAAAACGTGCGCTACGCCGCTTTCGGCTCGCCATGCGCCCTCGGCTCGCCATGCGCCCTCGGCTCCTCACGTGCCCCCGGCGGCGGTGTAGTGCCGGACGACGACAGGCTCCGACGACAACGCCGATGCTGCGCGCACGAGATCGAGGTCGTACCGGGTCTGGCGGTCTTCGTGCTGAGCCAGGTGCTCGCGCCACGATCCGGTGCTGAACTCCTCGAGGTAGGTGTTCTCCGCGTCGCGGCTGCGGTACAGCACCCAGTGCCGCGCGCCCGTGCGCCGGCGGCTGCGCTCGAGCATCCGCATCGTGTCGAGGAAGTCCGCCTGCTTCTCCGGCGGGATGACGTAGGTGAGCAGCACCAGCGTCGCCGCCTCGTCGGACTCGTCGCCGACGGGGACGCCCGGCAGCTCGCTCAGCGGCAGCTGCGCGGTCGACCGGTCCATGCCCTCCGTGCGGATCAGCGGCCAGATCAGCTGCGACGCGGCGGCCGCGACGATGATGACGGACGCTCCGACGATGACCGCCGGGATCCCGAACACCTGCGCCAGGATGCCCGACAGGATGGCGCCGGCCGCCGTGCTCCCGAAGAACACCAGCTGGTACACGGAGACGCCGCGGGTACGCACCCAGACCGGCAGGAACGCCTGCACCGCGCCGTTCAGCGACGCGACGACCCCGATCCAGGCGACGCCGATCACGACCAGCACGGGGATGATCAGCAGCAGCGGCGCGTCGAACGCGAGGATGAGCATCCCGATCCCGTAGATCGCGGACGCGACGAGCGTGAGCGTGTTGAGACCCCAGCGGGCCCGGATGCGCGGCAGCAGAAGAGACCCGCCGATGGCGCCCACGCCGAGTGCGGTGAGGAGCAGGCCGTAGCCGCCGGCGTCCAAGTGCAACCGCCCCTCGGCGACCAGCGGAAGCAGCGCCCACATCGCGTTGGCCGGGATCACGAAGAGCGCGAGGCAGATGATGATGCGCCGCACCACGCCCGCGTTCCAGACGTACCGGATGCCCGCGCGCGTCGCGTCGACGAACGGCTCGGCACGCTGCGGCGGGGGATGGTAGCCGCGCCACCCCAGCAGGATCACGAGGAACAGTACGAACGTGGCCGTGTCGATCAGGAACACGGCGGGAACCCCGATGAAGGCGATGAGCGCTCCGGCGACGGCAGGCCCGATGGCCCGGGCGACGTTGACGCCGATGGAACTGAGCGCGGCGGCGTTCGCGATCTGCGCGCGGGGGACGAGTTCGGGGACGAGCGCCTGATACGCCGGGAGCTGCACGGCGCTGCCGGCCCCGAGCAGGAACGTCAGGATCAGCAGCAGGCTCGGCGGCATCGCCCCCAGCCAGGTCAGCACGGTGAGCAACAGGCCGACGACCACCTGGAACGCCTGAACCGCGATCAGCAGGCTGCGCCGGTTGAGGAACTCGCCGAGCACGCCCGAGGGCAGGCCGAGCACGAGGAACGGCAGCGCGGACGCCGCCTGCACGAGTGGCACGAGCGCGGTCGCGTTCGGCTGCTCCACCAGCAGCCACTGGGCGCCGACGGTCTGCATCCACGTGCCGATGCTGCTGACGACCGAGGCGATCCACAGCGCGCGGAAGATCGTGACCCGCAGCGGCGCGAGCGCCGAGAGCGATTCCGTGCTGCTGTCGTTCATCCGTGCCCTCCGACGGCCTTCAGCGATAACGTCGGGGGAATACTACGACGACGAGGTGGCGGATGGACGATGGGGCGGAACTGAGGGTCGGCGATCGCGCGGTGCGGTATTACGACAGCGGGCCGGTCGGCGCGGCGGCCGGCGGCGGTGGTCTCACCGCGTTCTGGCACCACGGGACGCCGCAGACCGGCCGGCTCCTCGCGCCGGTGGTGGAGGCGGCCGCCGAGCGGGGCATCCGGATCGTCTCGGTCACGCGTCCGTCGTACGAGGGGAGTTCGCCGCTGCCGGGTCGCTCGATCGCCGCTGCGGCGCGCGACGTGCTCGCGGTCGCGGATGCGCTGGGCATCCGGAAGTTCGCGACCGTCGGGGCGTCCGGTGGCGGGTCGCATGCGCTCGCCTGCGCCGGCCTGGCTCCCGACCGCGTGTTCGCCGTCGTGGCGCTCGCCGCGGTCGCCCCGTACACCGACGAGATCGGCTGGTTCGACGGGATGGCGGCGGACGGCGCCCTCCGGTCTGCGCGCGAGAGCCGGGACGCCCGCGCGCGGTTCGCCGAGACCGCCGAGTTCGACGAGAGCAGCTTCGTCCGCGCCGACTGGACGGCACTCGAGGGCGCCTGGGGCGTGCTCGGCGCCGACGCGGGACGAGCGGGGGGCGCGGGACCGGGCGGCGAGATCGACGACGACGTGGCCTACGTGAGCGACTGGGGCGTGGAACTCGCCGAGATCGAGGCGCCCGTGCTGCTCGTGCAGGGCGGCCTCGACCGTGTCGTGCCGGCCGCGCACGCCCAGTGGATGCTCGGACGCCTGCCGCGCGCCGAGCTCTGGCTGCGCCCGCGCGAGGGACACATCTCGGTGCTCGGTGCACTGCCGGTGGCCTTCGACTGGATCGTCGACATGGAACGTCCGGCCTAGCCGGCGGAATCGTCCCGCCGCTCGTCGGGGCGTTCCGGGTCGCCGAGGCAGTCGTCGATGAGCGCGAAGAGTTCCGCGCTGGCCAGGATGCGGAAGTGACCGCCGACCGGCAGCTGCACATTCCGCGCGCCGTCGAGCGCGCTGCCGTTCGGGATGTGCGGGTCGAACCACCCGGAGACGGAGACGATCCGGGCGTTCGCATCCGACGCGAGGGCCAGCTGCCGCAGGGCTTCGTCCGACGGCTGCAGCGACCGCACGCTCTGGAACGGCACGAACCGCGCCAGGGTCGATCCGGAGAACGGCGTGCACACCGCGACGAGCAGCCGCACGCGACCGGTCACCTCGGGGATCCCGAGCAGTTGCTTGGCGATGAGGCCGCCCTTGCTGTGCGCCACGATCGTGACGTCGCGCAGATCGTGCCGCTCCAGGTACTCCGCGACCGTGCGAGCGCCGTCGGCGATCGAGCCGAGGTTGCGCTCGAGCGCGGTGATCACGTGGACCGGATGCCCGCTCTCGTGCACGTGCCGCGCGAGCGGCCGCAGGAAGCGCCATGTCTCGAAGATGCCGGGCAGGAGCACGACCGGCGCGCGATCGCCGTCGATCTCCACGAGCGCCTCCGGGGTGCCGCGGTCGAACTCGGCGCGCACCTGGTGCCGGATGGCGTACTCGTAGTCGGCCGCCACGACGCCCGCTCGCCGCAGCAGTCCCAAGCCGCGACGGCCCCAGTCCTGCGCGACGGCGACCGCCGCCCCCGCCTGTCGTGCCGGTCCGTCCGTCATCCGGACTCCCTTCCTCCCGCACCGCCGTGCCCGCGCACCCAGCGAACTCTGTTTCGGCGCCGTTCGCCAGTACTGGACCGATGACTGTTCACCATCGGGTGGATGCCCGGGGCGAGGCGGCGCGTCAGCGCAGCGGGCGCAGGTGCGCCGGGGCCGGCCAGGCCAGTGTGTACTCGATCCGCGGCGCCCCGACGGCGCTGGCCGCGCCGAACTCGTCGTTCAGCAGCCGGATGCCCTCTGTGCTGACCTCCGTGATCCGCACGCGCCTGCGCTCGCCGTCCTCGAGCTCGAGCAGGTACGGCTCCGCGAGGAAGCCGAGGCCGCGCTCCTCGAGCTGCTCCTCCGCCGACAGCCAGTCCGTCGCCGCGCTCACGTCGCGCCCGAGCAGGTCGACGGGCACGAACGACTCGCCCTCCGGGCGCATCCAGCCCACGAGTTCTCCGTCGTGACGGCGGTGTTCGATCCAGTCGGTGATGTCCACCGCACGACGCTACCGCTCGGCGGCCGGCGCGCGCATCCGTGTGACAGCGAAGTGCGCCCCGGCGCTACGCTCCCGGCGCTACGCCTCCGGCTGACGGTGCCTGCCGACAGCGGTGATGACCGCCTCGCGGAACGCCAGGGCCAGCTCGGCGGCATCCGGCCGGTCGGCCGGCTCGCGCGCGGTCATCCGGGTGAGAAGCACGCTCCAGTCGTCCGGGAGGTCGGCAGGGATCGGCGGGTCGTTCTGCAGCCGGGCCAGTGCCGAGTCGACGATGCCGCCCGGGAACGCGATCGAGCCGGTGAAGCATTCGAGCAGCACGAGACCGAGCGAGTAGATGTCGCTCGTCGTCGTCGCCTGCTGGTGCGAGGCCTGCTCCGGGCTGAGGTAGGCGGCGGTGCCGGTGGTGACGCCCGACTCGTCGGGATGCGGCTCCGACGTGTCGACCGCGATGCCGAAGTCGGTGAGCCGGGCACGGGCGCGGAAGGCCGACGTGCCGTACTCGACGAGCATGACGTTGGACGGCTTGATGTCGCGGTGGATGACGCCCTGGGCGTGCACGTACTCGAGCGCTTCGGCGAGGTCGAAGGCGATCTCGCTGATCTCGCGCACCGACAGCCGGCGCTGGGCGAGCGTGGTCGCGAGGTCGGCGCCGGAGACGAGCTCCATGACGAGGAACGGACGGGGGTCATCCGGTGCTGAGTAGTCGACGCCCGCATCGATCAGCGACACGATGCCGTGGTGGCTGAGGCGCGCGAGAGCGCTCAGCTCCGTGTGGTGTTGCTCCATATCGGCCTGCCCGCCGGAGCGGAAGACCTTCAGTGCGACCTCACGCCCCAGGATCTCGTCCCGGGCACGGAAGATCGTCGCCATGCCTCCCCGGCCGACGAGGCTCTCCGGTCGGTACCGGCCGAGCAACGCAGGAACGGTCGGCTCCGATAACGCTGCCATCATGCCTCCGCTCGCCAGTGTAGAGAACGATCCGGGAGCCCGCGCATCGGAGCGAGGGGGTTGACACGCGCGCTCCCGATATGCGAATCGGCCGGAAACTCCGGCGAACCCGTGCACTTGCCGAAAGGTTCGTCTACCCCATAGAGACACCCGGATGCACGGCGTACGTTCCCCAGTGTTGTCGCTCCGGGCAACGCGAAAGCACGGTTGCCGAACCGGGCAACGGGGAAAGGACATCACATGGGTGCATCGGACAAGATCGAGAACGCCGCTGAAGACGTCAAGGGCAAGGCCAAGGAAGCAGTGGGCCACGCCACCGGCAACGACGAGAAGGTCGCGGAGGGCAAGGCCGACCAGGCCAAGTCCGACGTCAAGCAGGCCGGCGAGAACGTCAAGGACGCGTTCAAGCACTGATCCACGTGCCGTGCGCGGCGCCTGCCGATCGCGTGCCGCGTCGAGAGAAGGGTGAGACTCCGTCCACGGGTCTCACCCTTCCTCTGTGTCTGGGGGTCAGCCGTCGCGGTCCGGGCGGGTCAGCGGTTGCGCGGTGAGCCGAGCCAGTCGAGCAGGCGGTCGAGCGGCCACGTCGTCACGATCCGGTCGAGCGGCACCCCGTTGGATGCCGCGCGTGCCGCCCCGTACTGCAAGAAGTCGAGCTGGCCGGGGGCGTGCGCATCCGTGTCGATGCTGAACACGCAGCCGGCGTCGAGGGCAAGGGCGATGAGGTCGTCGGGCGGGTCCTGACGCTCCGGACGCGAATTGATCTCGACCGCGACATCGTTTTCGGCGCAGGCGGCGAACACCGCTGCCGCGTCGAATTCCGAGGGCGGCCGCGTTCCGCGTGAGCCCTCCACGAGGCGTCCGGTGACGTGCCCGAGCACGTTCGTGTTCGGATCCCGGATGCCTGCGAGCATCCGGCGCGTCATGGTCGCGCGGTCCGACCGCAGCTTGGAGTGCACGCTCGCGACGACGACGTCGAGGCGGCCGAGGAGCTCGGGTGTCTGGTCGAGTTCGCCCGATTCGAGGATGTCCACCTCGATGCCGGTCAGCAGCGCGAAGCCGTCGCCCGCTTCGGCGTCGAGCCGTTCGACGAGCGCGAGCTGCTCGGTCAGTCGTTCGGCATCGAGGCCGTTGGCGACCTTCAGGTTCGGCGAGTGGTCCGTGATCGCCTGGTATTCGCGACCGAGCGCCTGCGCCGCCGACGCCATCAGCTCGATCGGTGTGCCGCCGTCGGACCACTCGCTGTGACTGTGCAGATCGCCTCGCAGCGCGGCGAGCACGTCGCCCCCGCCATCGGCCAGCGGATGCGCACCCGACTCGCGCAGGCCGGCCAGGTAGTCGGGGACGCCGCCCTCAAGCGCCTGGGTGATCACCTGGTACGTGCGGTCGCCGATCCCCTTGGTGCGCTTGAGGCGGCCGTCGTCTGCGCGACGCTGCAGCTCATCCGGATCGAGGGGGGCGATGATCGCCGCCGCACGCCGGAACGCCTGCACCTTGAAGCTGGGTGCCAGCTCGCGTTCCAGCCAGAAGGCGATCTCGTTGAGCGCGTCGACAGGGTTCATCTGCCCATCATCCCCGTGTGCGCCGGTGTGGGCTACTGTGGCACTCACCCACAGAGGAGGATCACGTGAGCGAACGCGCCGAAATCGCCTTCGAAGGCCTGCTGGAAGAACTGCTGCAAGACCCGGATGACGACGTCGCGGCCACGGAAGGCGCTCTGTACGTGCATGGTCGGCTCTTCGCGCGCCTCGACGGAGACGCGCTCGTGGTCGATCTGCCCGCCGAACGCACGGCCGACCTCATCGAGCGCGGCGTGGCCGAGCCGGGATCCGCCGGCGTGGTCGAAGCGCGGGGCGCCTGGGCACGCGTCGGCGACACCGAGGACTGGCCCGAACTGGCGAGCGAAGCCCACCAATTCGTCGGTGAGCCCGCCGTCGGCAAGGACTCGTAGCACCGGAGTCGTAACACCGCGATAGCTCGGTCGGGGCGTCAGCCCTTGTCCTTCTTGACCTTGCCCTTCCCGGGGCCGGGGCCGTCGTCGTTCCCGGGCTTCCCGTTGCCCTTCTCGTTTCCCTTGTCGCTCGGTGTCGTGGTGGGCGTCGCGGGAGTGGGCGCTGCTGGTGCCGTGACCGACGGGGTCGGCCGGGGGCTCGGGGGTGTGCTGCTCACGGGGGCGACGGGTGCCACAGTCTGCGACGGTATATGCGAGGGGGTGGCAGCGGGCGCGTTGGCGCCGATCCACGCGCCGACGCCGATCACCGCCGCGATGGCGACCACGGCGACGGCGACGATGGCGCCGATGAGTCCGCGGCGCGGACGCCTGGCGGGCGGCTCCGCAATCGGCGGCGGGGCCGACGCCTGTGTGAGCAGGAGCGTGGGGTCATCCGGCGTGGCACCCGCACCGACACCCGCACCCGCAGCACCCGCACCCGCGCCCCCCGCCACGACCGTCGCTGGCGCCGTCTCATCCTCTCCGGGCGCCCACCCGTCCAGCTCGGCGGCGTGCTCCCTCGCCCGTACGGCGACCTCGAGCGCATCCGGTCGTGCCTCCGGCGCGCGCGCCGTCATCGCGGTGAGCAGCTCCGCCCACGCGGGCGGGAGGTTCGATGGCACCAGCGGATCGCGCACCACTCGCGCGCCGAGCGACTCGGCAGCGGTCCCCGGGAAGGCGCGGTTGCCGGTCAGCGCTTCGATGAGCACGAGGCCGAGGGAGTAGATGTCGGCCGCCGGGCCGGGTTCGGCGCCGTGGGCCTGCTCGGGGCTCAGGTAGGCGGCCGTGCCGATCACGATGCCGTTGCTCGTGATCCTCTCCGATCCCACGAGATGGGCGATGCCGAAGTCGGCGAGCTTGCCTCGGTAGGGCACCGACGGCAGGCCGGTGAGCGCGAGCAGGATGTTCGCCGGCTTCAGATCGCGGTGCACCACCCCGGCCGCGTGCACGGCCACGAGTGCCTCAGCGAGTTCGACCGCCAGCGCGGCGACCTCGGGAGCCGGCAGCGGACCCCGCTTCAGCTCGTCGCGCAGGCTCGGTCCGTCGACCAGTTCCATCACCAGGTAGCTGGGATCCTCGTCGGCGTCGGACGCCGCGAGGTGCGCATCGAAGAGGGTCACCAGGTTCGGGTGGTTGAGCCGGGCGAGCAGCTGGGTCTCGGCGCGGCGGCGTGCATCGTCGCTGGCCTCGCCTGCCGCGAACACCTTGACGGCGACGGCCCGATCGAGCTGCAGGTCCTGCGCGCTGTAGACGGTGGCCATACCCCCGCGTCCGATCACGCGGACGAGTTGGAACCGTGCACCGAACACGCGTCCGGTCGGGTGGTCGATCGTGGTGCTCCTTTCGTGAGCCCTAGAGTCCGGACCACTGTAGACGCCTCCGGGCCGATCGCACAGTCACAGGGAATACCTAGATTAACTAGCGATTTCGGGTCTTGAATGGATGGCGTGACAGACGCTCCACCTCCTCCAGGCGACGCCGGAGGGTTCCCCGACTCGCCGGGAACCCACGCCGTGCTGAACGCACTGCGCGCCTACCGCGCCGCCGAAGCGGCGATGCGCAGGCGCAAGGGCGTCACGATGAACATGAGCGAGAACGACTTCCTCGCGCTGCGATTCATCCTGGCGAACGACCAGACCGGCACGGTCACCAACGCCAAGGACATCGCGCACTACCTCGGCATCTCGACCGCGTCCACGTCGGCGCTCATCGGGCGCCTCGTGCGCGGAGGCTACGTGCAGCGGCGGGCGAGCCGCACCGACCGCCGCTCGGTGGAGATCATCCCTCTCAAGGCCGACGATCCGGGCATCCGGGATGCTGTCGGCGACACGCACTCGCAGGTCATCCTGGCGGCGGAGTCGCTCAGTCCGGAAGAAATGCAGGTGGTCACGCGATTCCTCGACCGGATGCGTTCGGCGGTCGACGAGATCGACGACAGCAAGGCCTAGACCCTTACTCCGATTTCCATGAGATTTCTATGCCCCTCTCCCCACTTGCTAGTTTCGTGAACTAGTTGTTGCATGGGTGCGCTGACGGATCGCAACCGCGATCCGCATAAGAAGGAGTTCCCCACAATGAACATTCTCCTGATCGTCATCGCGATCATCGCGATCATCCTGCTTCTCACCGGAGGCTTCGTCTCGTCCCTCAACTTCCTGCTCTGGGTCGGCATCGTGCTGCTCGTCATTGCAGTGGTCGTGTGGCTGGTGCGGATGCTCACCGGAAGCCGTCGAGTCTGAGGACGGCCTGACGAACGACAACAGAACGACAAGGAAGGGAAGCTCATGAGCCTCGGAACCGGAATCGTGCTCTTCGTCGTCGGCGCCATCCTCGCCTTCGCGCTCAACGTGCAGGTGTCCTGGATCGATCTCCACCTCGTCGGCTACATCCTCATGGCCGCCGGCGTCGTCGGAATCATCCTGGGTATCGTCCTGATCACGCGCCGTCGCACTGCAGTTTCGACGACGCGCCAGGGTGTCGACCCCGTCTCGGGCGAGCGTGTCACGCGCCGCTCGACGGACGTCGACGACACGACCATCTAGACCTGGGAGTCCACAACCCCCGAAACGAGGCCCTTACCGACCCCTGGGGCCTCAACGGCGAGCGGGCGTGCTTCGGCGCGCCCGCTCGACCATTCAAGCGGCGTCTTTTCGCCGTGCGTCGCGCGTCCGCACCGGCGATCGGTGCCGGGTCAGATGACGATCGCCCCTGTGGCCAGTGCCACCACGGCCGCCACCGCCAGGGTGATCGCGGCGATGCAGATCACCAGCTCCCAGCGCGTGAAGACGCGCAGCCCGCGTTCGCGTCGCGCGATGACGTAGAGCACGGTGCCGGGCGCATAGATGATGAACGACACGAGCAGGTAGGTCGGCCCGCCGGCGATCACGAGGAACAGCGCGTAGATCGTCGCGAGTGCCGCCACCGCGAAGCCGCGCCGCGAGCGGCCGGCCGGGTCGTCGCCGGCCCGCGTCTCGAGCTTCAGGGCGTAGCCGGCCGTGAGCAGATACGGGATGAGTGCCAGCGAGCTGCACAGCTTGAGCATGAAGTCGAAGGCGTCGTTCGAGAAGATCGTGACGATCAGCAGCGCCTGCACGAGTGTCGTCGTGAGGAGCATCGCCGCTATCGGCACCCCGCGTCTCGTCGTGCGGGTGAGGAACCGCGGGGCATCCTCGCTCTTCGCGGCCGTGTAGAGCACCTCGGCCGCCATCAGGGACCACGCGAGGTAGGCGCCGAGCACCGAGACGATGAGGCCGATGCTGATGAACCAGTAGCCCCACGGGCCCACGATCGCCTCGAGCACCCCGGCGACCGACGGCTGCCTCAGCCCCGCGAGCTCTCCACGGGGCAGCACCCCGAACGACAGGATGCTCACCAGCACGAACAGCGCGAGAACGCTCAGGAATCCCAGGAGGGTCGCACGCCCGACGTCGCGGCGGCGGCGGGCGTAGCGCGAGTACACGGTCGCGCCCTCCACGCCGAGGAACACGAAGACGGTCACCAGCATCGTCGACTGGATCTGTCCGAGCAGTGCGCCGGCATCCGGAGTGGCGCCGCCCCAGAGGTTCGCAGTGAAGGTCTGCCAGTTGAACCCCGCGATCGCGACGACGACCACGAAGAGCAGCAGCGGCAGCAGCTTCGCCACGGTGACGATGGAGTTCAGGATCGCCGCCTGCCGCACTCCGCGCGTGATCACGAAGTGGAACAGCCAGAGACCACCGGTCGCGACGGCGACGGCGACGACCGTGTTGCCCGCGCCGAACGCGGGGAAGAGCCCGCCGAGCGTCGAGCCGATCAGCACCCAGTACGTGACGTTGCCGGCGCACGCGCTCGCCCAGTATCCGAACGCGGAGAAGAACCCGACGTAGTCGCCGAACCCGGTCTTGGCGTATGCGTAGATGCCGGCGTCGAGCTCGGGTTTTCTCACGGCGAGGCGCTGGAACACGAACACCAGGGTGAGCATCCCGAGCCCCGCGATCGTCCAGGCGATGGCCGCGCCGACCACGCCCGTAGCCGCGGCGAAGGTGCTCGGCAGCGAGAAGACGCCGGCTCCGACCATCGAGCCGACCACCATGCCGGCGAGGGCGGGTACCGGGAGGCCGCGGGTCGGCGCCGGTTCGACCTCGGTGGTGCTCGCCGTGCTCATGCGGCCTCTCTTCGTTCGCGCGGCGTCACGGACGGTGGAACGTGTCGTGATCGTGGATGCGCCACCATCGACAGTAGGGCTCCCCGCCGTCGCTGCGCGACCTCGCCCGTCCTCTCCGGCTGTCCCGGCAATCCTTCACGCTACGAACCGGCCGGCGGTGTTGCCGAATCGCCGGATGCTGACGCACACTGAGACCGGCAAGGAGGAGCCCATGACGCAACCCGACCTGAGCGCTGTGCGTGATCTGATCGACGGTGCTCTGCGCGCCGAGAGCGGTCTCGCCAGCCTCTGGGACCCCGAGCCCGCCTGGTATGAGAAGCTGCTGACCGGCGTCGCGCTCGCCGTCGGCGACGATCCCGTCGCCTACATCGACGCGGGGCTCCAGCGCGACGACAGCACGCTGGCCTTCCGGATCGTCGTGTACACGGAGCGTGCTCTCGTGCTCGGAACGGCCGACATCCCTGCGCCCGGTGAGGCGGCCCGGATCAGCGCGCGGCTCTATCCGCGCAGGGGACTCGCGTACATCAACATCACCGCCACCGGTCGATCGATCAGCGATGAGGACGAGGTCGAGTGGCCCGGACGGGTCACCGTCCACGTCGTCTACGGTTCGGGTATCGAGCTGACGATGCCGGCCGGCGACGTCGGGACCCCGGAGAAGCGGGCGCGGTTCCTGCGCCTGCTCGACACGCTCCGGGACGATCTCACGAACTGACTACTCCTGGCAGTGCGACCACTCGGAGCGCGGCAGTCGCCGCTCCTCGCCGAGGACGTCGATCACCCACTCGTCGCCATCCAGGCGCTGATGCCGGCCTCTGACCGTTTCGGACCCCCATCCGTCGAGGGAGCGGACCCAACGCACCAGGGTCACCCGCTCGCCGACATGAGGGGCGTTCCCCGTTGGTGTTACCCATCGCTCGCTCACGATCCCATTCAAGGGGAGGGTGACGCGCGTCGAGCAGACGACACGCGAACGGGGGTCAACAAGTGCCTGAACACAGGGCTTCCGAGGAGTGACGCGTCGGTTGCACGTAGATGGGCCACTCTTCGCACGTAGACGGCCCGCAGATGCGCACGTGTCCGGCAGACCCGTCGCTGCACGGCCACCACACCCCGGATCGCGACTTCTACAGAGCGTAGAATTTCTTCCGTTCGCCGACGAACGCGAACAGAATCCACTACCGACGAAGGGTCTTCCTGTGACCGACATTTCGACTTCTACCGCCTCTGCTGGCACCCGAGGGCTCACGCGCCACCGGTTCATCCGGTGGACCGGATTCCTCTCGATCCTCGCCGGTGTCGTCATGCTCGTCGCGGGCGGCGTGGTGTGGGGTGTCGTCAGCAGTCAGCTCGCCGACCAGCACATCACGGTGGCCTCAGACTCCGAGTGGTTCCCCGGAGCGAACGTCACCGACCCGTTCACCGCGCTCGCCGAGGCGAACATCATCAACGAGCACGCGCTGCACTCCTCTGAAGGCAAGACCTACGCCCAGCTCGACAAGGAAGACCCGCTCCGCGCGACCGTGATGAACGCGTCCTTCCTGCGGGCGTCGCTCTTCACCTCCGTCGTGTCGTTCGGTGTCTCCTTCTTCGCCATGGGAGTCGGCCTCATGTTCGGGCTCTTCGGCGGCTCGCTCGTCGCGCTCACCCAGCGTGCGCGCCCGGGTGCCGTATAGC
Organism: Leifsonia sp. 10N434; assembly: GCF_056394405.1. Classification (NCBI taxonomy): domain Bacteria; kingdom Bacillati; phylum Actinomycetota; class Actinomycetes; order Micrococcales; family Microbacteriaceae; genus Leifsonia; species Leifsonia sp. 10N434. The sequence goes on from NZ_JBFTHV010000001.1 coordinate 1,072,260, forward strand.
AGCCCGATAGTGCCCGTCACCGGGCCGAGATCGAGGGCCCCGCGAGACGTCGCGGGGCCCTCTCCCGTTGTCGTCGCACGGTCTCGGGTGGCTGCTCAGGCCGGCGCGCCCTGCGTGAGCGGTGGGGCGGCCGCCCGCACGTGCATCCGCTGACCCTGGCTGTTGAACAGGCAGAGCACCTCGAGCACGCCGGGGCCGGGGTTGCCGAACGCGTGCGGTGTGCGGGTGTCGAAGTCGGCTGCCTCGCCCTCCTCCAGCACGAAGGTCTCGTCTCCGAGCCACAGCTTCAGGCGGCCCGAGATCACATAGAGCCAATCCCACCCCTCGTGAACGCGCTGCGTGTACTCGGCGTCCGGTCGCGGCGGAAGGATCTGCTTGAACGCGCTCCATTCGCCGCCGCTGCGCGAGAGCGGGATGGTCGTCACGCCGTTGCGCAGCACCGGGCGCGGATGCACGCGCGGGTCGCCCGTCGCGGGCGCGCCGACGAGATCGTCGAGCGGCACCCGGTAGAGCCGGGCTAGTGGCAGGAGGAGCTCGAGGGTCGCGCGACGGCTCCCGGACTCGAGTCTCGAGAGGGTGCTCGTCGAGATCCCGCTGGCCTCGGCTGCGGCGGAGAGGGTCAGCGCGCGGCTCTCCCGAATGGCCCGGATGCGTGCGCCCGCGGTGGCGAGCACCTCCCGGATGTCATCGGTCATCGTGGTGCCCCTGTCTCTCGGAAGTTGCTGTTTCAGCAACCAAGCTTGCCAGAACTGCAGCCCTAGCGCCAGGGTCGAAGCATGGGAAACGACACTGCAGAGACGCACATGACCGACGTCGACATCGCGATCGTGGGCGGAGGGCCGGCCGGGCTGAGCGCTGCTCTGGCGCTGGTGCGCGCCCGCCGCTCGGTCGTCGTGATCGACGGAGGTCAGCCGCGCAACCGCTTCGCGCCGCACATGCACGGCGTGCTCGGGCACGACGGCCTGCCGCCGACCGAGCTGCTGCGCCTCGGGCGGGCCGAGGTCGAGGGCTACGGCGGTGCGTTCATCGCGGGCGAGGCGACCACGGCGTCGGTCGGACGGGACGGCATCCGGGTGGCTGTCGAGGGTAGGGCCGTGCGGGCACGCCGCCTGCTCGTGGCGACCGGCCTGCGCGACGAGCTGCCCGACATCGACGGGCTGCGCGAGCAGTGGGGGCGCGGGGTCGTCGTCTGCCCGTACTGCGACGGCTGGGAGCGCCGCAACGGCGTGATCGGCATCGTCGCCACGTCGCCGCAGAGTGTCGAGCAGGCGCAGCTGCTCCGCCAATGGTCCGAGCGGATCGTCTACTTCGTCAACGGCGTGGGCGACCCGGATGACGAGGCGACGCGCCGGCTGCTCGCGCGCGGCATCCGCATCGAGCGGCGCGCGATCGCCCGCATCCGGGTCGATCGTGACGATCGCCTCACCGGCGTCGAACTGGCCGGCGGGTCCGTGGTCGAGGTGGGGGCGATCTTCACCGGACCCACGATGCATCCGCGCGACGAGCTCCTGCTGGCCCTCGGGGCCGCCACCACCGAGGCGCGCGGGATGCGCTGGGTCGCCGTCGATGCGGACGGGCGGACGAGCATCCCGGGAGTCTGGGCCGTTGGCAATGTCGTCGACCCGCGGGCCAACGTCCCGGTGTCGCTCGGCGCTGGAGCGTTGATCGCCGGCGCCATCAACGCAGGGCTCGTGGACGAGGACGTGGCTGCGGCGCTCGACCCGGCCAGAGAGCCCCAGGCCGGTCGGAGCCCGGGGTCCTCTGGCGGCTCGCTCTCTGTGAAAGAGGCGAGGTCGAACTGAGGTGCGATGCGCATCGCTGCCGAGGAGGGGGGTCATCGGCAGCGCCCAATCTAGCTGAAATTGAAACAACAATCTAGACCTCCAACCGCACCCCGCCCGCCGAGCGGCGTATCTGGCAAGCTGGGCGGAACGAAGGAGGTCCGCCGTGCCCATCCCTGCGGCGCCCGAGGAGCGCAAGCCGCGCCGGCTCATCCGCGATCAGGCGTACGACGCCATCCAGAAGGCGATCCTCGACGGTGACCTCAAGCCGGGCGAAGTGCTCGACGATGCCGAGCTGCAGCGATGGCTCAAGATCTCGCGCACTCCGATCCGCCAGGCGCTCTACGCGCTGACGCTCGAGGGACTGATCGAGACGGCGCCCCAGGCGCACACCAGGGTCGTTCGTCCCCGGCCGGAGCAGGCCGTCGACTACCTGCAGGCGATCGGTGTGCTCGTCGTCGGGGCGACGACGCTCGCCTACCGGGTCGCGACTCCGGATGACCGGGCCGGGCTGATCGAGGCGGTGCACGTCTCGGTCGGTCACCTCGAGGAGCACGACGGACGCGCCTTCGTCCACACCGTCGCGCGGTACTTCGCGAGCGTCAACCAGCTGAACCCCAACCTGACGCTGCGGCGCCTGGTGGCGCAGTCGGCGGTCGCCCTCGGCTACAACCTCACGGTGGTGGTGCAGAGCATGGACATGCCGTGGGAGGAGATCGCCGCGGGGTACCGCGAGCTCGCCCGGGCCTGGGAGACGGGTGGTTCCGACGCGGTGGAGCGCGCGACCAAGCTCGTCTTCCGGCTCGACGAAGACGCGCTGGAGCATCCACTGATCATCGGGCCGCCCACCGGCGCCTGAGCACTCAGGTGATCGCGGCGTGCAACGCCGACGCGTTCGCGGTCAGCCACTGGCCGCGGCGGAGGATGCGGTCGCCGACCCCCTCGTCCCACATCCGCTGCCAGCCGCCGCCGCGCTCTGCGGCGTTGCGCTTCATGAGATGCCAGGAGCGCTCGGCAGCGTTGCGCGCGACGTCGACGACCCGCGCGCGATCGTCGGACTCGAGGCCGTAGGCGTCGAGGAGGACCGCGCCGCGGCGTGCCGCGTCGATCCCCTGCTGCGGCGGGTAGCGGTCCTCGGGCGGCATCCAGGCGGCCCACCAGAGCAGAAGGTTCACGAGCTCTTCCACGCGGGTCGCCGGGCGGATGAGGTCGAAGTCGATCAGTGCGTGAGCCCGGCCGTCGCGGAACACGACGTTCTCGGGCGTGATGTCCATGTGGGCGATGAGGGTCGGTGCTCCGGCGACGGGCGGAGGGCATCCCGCGGGGTCGGACGGACGGGCAGTGCGCGACCACTCGGGTGTGCCCAGTGTCGAGACCGCGTCGTCGTAGCGTCGCACCAGCCGGGCCACGCTGACCGCGCGCTCCTCGTCTCCGACCCACAGCGGCCACGGCCGGCCGGCGACCTCGCCCTCGACGAACGTGAGCACATCCCGGTCGGAGGCGTCGACCCCGAGGAAACGCGGGGCGCCGTCGAACCCTGCCGCGTCGAGGTGCTCCAGAACCCGCCGCACCCGCTCGGACGACTCGCTGACCGGTCGGCGCACAGTGTCCGCGACGCGCACCACGCCCTCGGTCACGTCGCCTCCGAGCAGCGGCGATTCCGGATGCACGCCCGCAGGCTCGACGTAGCGGAGGCCGTCGTCGGCCCTGGTCTCAGAGGTCATCTCCCCATCCTGCCAGCAGCAGCATGCCCATCGGGCGAGGCTGAGGTGCACCGAATCGTCGTTACGGCACGCGAATGGCGACGATTCAGGGCACCTCGGCTCCCGCGGGCCCTCACAGGGGCGCGTCAGTGCGCCGGCTGCGCGAGGAGGCGGAGCTGCCGCGCCGTCTCGGCCGGGTGAGAGTGGATCACCAGGTGGCGGGCGCCCGCCACCTCGACAGCGGTCGCCGCGGGGCCGCGTTCGGCGAGCATCCGGAGCCAATCGGTGCGCGCGATCGGGTCTCCGGCGCCGCGGATGAGCGTGACGGGTGCCGTGACCTCGCGCAGGTCGTCCTCGATGCGGTAGGCGAGCATCGAGGGGAGTACAGCGAGGTACCAGGGCAGCCCGCAGCGCAGGTAGTCGCTGAGCACCAGCCAGTTCGCGCGCGGACGCTCCCCGATGGTGTCCTGCGCCAGTCGCAGCCCGGAGACGACGGCGCTGCGTTCGCGCGCGTCGATGACCGGCCCGATGAGGGCGAGCGCCGCCACCGCATCCGGTCGCCGGAGCGCCAGCCGGGTCGCGACCTGCGAGCCCATCGAATGGCCGACGACGACGCAGGAGCCGAGCCGGAGCCGATCGACCACGTCGGCCACTACCTCGGCGAAGTCCTCGACCGTGTACGGGCGGTCCGGCTTCGGTGCGCGCCCGAAGCCGGGCAGGTCGATCGTGACGACCCGTCCGTTCGGCGCGAGCCGCGGCACGAGGCGCTCGAAATAGCGGGAGCTCACCCCGATGCCGTGGATGAGGAGGTAGACCGTGCCGTCGCCACCCGTATCGGCTGTGACGACGGCAGGACTGCGCGTGAGGTTCGCCGGACTCACGGGGTGAGGACGACCTTGATGCAACCGTCCTCCTTGTCCCGGAACAGGTCGTACATGCGCGGCGCCTCTTCGAGGCTTACGCGGTGGGTCACCAGGTCTTCGGTGCCGAGCGGATCGCTCGGGTCTTCGACGAGCGGCAGGATGTCGGCGCGCCAGCTCTGCACGTTGCACTGGCCCATCCGCAGCGCGAGCTGCTTGTCGAACATGGTCATGAACGGCATCGGATCGGCGACGCCGGAGTAGACCCCGCTCAGCGAGACGGTCCCGCCGCGGCGCACTGCGTCGATCGCGAGCATCATGGCCGAGAGCCGGTCGACGCCGACGGTGGTCATCAGCTTCTTCGCGACCGCGTCGGGCAGGAATCCGACCGCCGACTGCACCGCCGCCGTGCCCGGGTTGCCGTGCGCCTCCATCCCGACCGCGTCGATCACGGCATCCGGGCCGCGCCCGTCCGTCGCTTCGCGCAGCCAGTCCGCGGCGTCGTCGCTCAGGTCGAACGTGTCGACGCCGTGCCGTTCCGCCATGGCCCGCCGCTCCGGTACGGGGTCGACCGCGACGACACGGTGACCGCGTTGCACGGCGATGCGGCTGGCGAACTGGCCGACCGGACCGAGCCCGATGACCCCGAGCACGCCGCCCTCGGGCACGTTCGCATATTCGACCCCCTGCCACGCGGTCGGCAGGATGTCGCTGAGGAACAGATAGCGGTCATCCGGCAGCTCGGTGCCCACCTTGAGCGCGTTGAAGTCGGCGAGCGGAACGCGCAGACGCTCGGCCTGACCTCCGGGGACCGAGCCGTAGAGCTCGGTGTAGCCGTAGAGGCTCGCGCCGGTGCCGTGGTCGTGGTTCTGCGTGGTCTCGCACTGGGTGGTCAGGCCGAGGCGGCACATGTGGCATTCGCCACAGGCGATCACGAACGGGATGACGACGCGGTCGCCGACGCTGAGCGTGCGCACGTCGGACCCGACCTCCTCCACGATGCCCATCGGCTCGTGCCCCAGGATGTCGCCCGAGGCCAGGAACGGCCCGAGAACGTCGTACAGATGAAGGTCGGAGCCGCAGATCGCCGTCGAGGTGATGCGGATCACGATGTCGGTCGGCTGCTGGATGCGCGGGTCGGGGGCGTCCACGACTGCGACGCGCTTGGTGCCCTGCCAGGTGAGTGCTCTCATCTGCCGAGTTGTACGCCGCGCAATGCCGGCACGTTAGGGGCTTGCGCAATGGCGCCGTTGCGGAGTGGCATCGACGCGCGCTGAGCACACGCTTAGCTGGGAGCGAACGCGGGCTTCGGGCATCCGGGCGCGGCGTACGCTCGTGATCCTCATGAACGAGTCGAACGACGAGAACGGCGTTCCTGCGATGGACGACGACGGGCTGCTCGACGCGTACTCGCGCACCGTCGTCGCGGTGGCCGCGCGTGTGCTCCCGAGCGTCGCGAGCGTCACGGTGCGCAGCAGCCGGGGCTCCGGTGCCGGCAGCGCGAGCGTGATCACGGCCGACGGCTTCCTCCTCACGAGCGCCCACGTCGTGGCCGGGTCGCGGTCGGCCGAAGCCGCCTTCGGCGACGGGACCACGACGCAAGTCGATGTCGTGGGTCGCGACACGCTCTCCGACCTCGCCGTGCTGCACGCGCGCGGGTCCGTTCCCGAGCCGGTCGAGTTCGGTGACGCCTCGCACCTGCACGTCGGCCAGGTCGTGGTCGCCCTCGGTAACCCGCTCGGGCTCGCCGGCAGCGTCACGGCCGGCATCGTCTCCGCACTCGGACGTTCGCTGCCCACGCCCTCCGGACGGGTCATCGACGAAGTCATCCAGACGGATGCCGCCCTCAACCCCGGCAACAGCGGCGGCGTGCTCGCCGACAGCGCGGGCCGGATGGTCGGCGTGAACACAGCCGTCGCGGGAATCGGCGTCGGCCTCGCCGTTCCCATCAACAGCACGACCCGCGAGATCATCGCGACCCTGATGGCGAAGGGGAGGGTGCGGCGGGCGTGGCTCGGGATCGCGGGCGCGCAGGTTCCGCTCTCGCCGGAGCTCACGGCGCGCATCGGCTCGCCCACCGGGTTGCAGGTCGCCGGCATCGTCGCCGGGAGCCCCGCCGATGATGCGGGGCTCCGTCGCGGTGACATCGTCGTCGAACTCGCGGGTCAGAAGGTCGTGACCACGACGGCGGTGCAGCAGCTGATGGTCGAGGATGCGATCGACCGGCCGATCGAGATCACGGTGTGGCGCAACGGCGCGCTCGTCGACGCGATCACCGTGCCGCGCGAACTCGACGAGGGCTGAGCACTCAGCCGTCGTCGCCGGGCGGTCGCGCCGTGCCCAGCCACCACATCCCGACCGAGGCCGCACCGAACACGCCGGTGACGAGCGCACCCCAGTTGCTGTAGGGGGTGAGCGCGATCACCGAGACGCCCGCGACGATGCCGACCGAACACACCACGATGCTCGCCAGGCGCCAGCGCCGGAGCCCCTGCGGGTCTCGCTGAGCACGGGTCATGCTCGTGGTCTCCTTCGGGTCGGAGGCATCGCCTGGTCGAGGCGAAGTTCGCGCCAACAGTAGGCCGGGTGCGGCGCTCGGGCAACCCGCCATCGTCGCGGAACTGCCCGGGTGCTCACGCGTCGCCGGTGAGTGCCTTGAGTTCGGCGAGCGACTCCCGGATGTGCAGCGCGAAGTCGTCGACGGCGCCGTCGGTGAGCCACTTCTCGAACCCGACCGAGAAGAGCGTCACGCCCGTCTGCGCCGCCAGGCTGGCCGCGGGTTCCGCGACACCCCGGTCGCGCAGCGCCTCCGCGGCCGCGGCGGCCAGACGCCCCAGCTTGAGCAGCTCGCGCTCGTGCAGGCTCGGATTCGCGGCGATGGCCGTGGCGCGCAGCCGCGAATAGTCGCGGTTGCCCTGAAGGAGGCCGGCGCCGGCCTGCATCGCGGCGGCGACCGTCTCGATCGGGGGCGTTCCCGGCTCCGCCGACGCGATCGCCTCGATGACGGTCGCCTGCAGCACCTGCGAACCCTCGAACAGCACCTCGCGTTTGTCGGCGAAGTGGCGGAAGAAGGTGCGCTCCGTGACGCCCGCGCGTTCCGCGATGTCGGCGACCGTGGTCTGGTCGAAGCCGCGTTCGCTGAACAGCTCGATCGCGGCCGCACGCAGGCGACCACGCGCGTCCGGCTCCCAGCGTCCCATGATCCCAGTCTAGTGATGACAGGGACTGACATGAGGGTGTACTGTGATGACAGTAACTGACATCAACCGCCCGGCCGCGACGACCGGACGAGAAGGAGGTCTCCCATGCGGGTATTCGTCACTGGAGCATCCGGCTGGATCGGCTCAGCCGTCGTCCCGGAGCTCATCGCCGCCGGCCACGAGGTCACCGGGCTCGCCCGGTCCGACGCCTCGGCCGCGGCCCTCACCGCCGCCGGCGCACAGGTTCAGCGGGGTGATCTCGGCGACCTCGACAGCCTGCGGGCGGGCGCAGAGAACGCCGACGGCGTCATCCACCTCGCCTTCAACCACGACTTCTCCGACTACCTCGGCGCCGGTCGCACCGAGCGGGCCGCCGTCGAGACGTTCGGCGACGTGCTGGCCGCATCCGATCGTCCGTTCCTGTTCGCGTCCGGCGTCGCGCTGCTCGCCCCCGGTCGTCTGGCGACCGAGCGGGACGTGTCGCCCATGGTCGGTCCCGACTCTCCCCGCGGTGGCGGCGAGAACCTCGCGCTCGGCTTCGCAGACAACGGGGTGCGCTCCGTGAGCCTGCGGTTCGCGCCGACGGTGCACGGCGAGGGAGACCACGGTTTCGTGTCCACGCTGGTCGGCGTCGCCCGCGAGCGCGGAGCATCCGGATACGTCGGAGACGGCTCCAACCGGTGGCCGGCCGTCCATCGTCGCGACGCGGCCCGGATGATCGCGCTCGCGCTCGAGAAGGCCCCGGCGGGAAGCATCCTGCACGCTGTCGGAGAGGAGGGCATCGCGACGCGCGACATCGCTGAGGCGATCGGCCGCGGTCTAGGGGTTCCCACCGTGTCGATCGCGCCGGATGACGCCGAACAGCACTTCGGCTGGATCGGCCGCTTCTTCTCGGTCGACGTGCCGGCATCGAGTGCGGTCACGCAGGAGCTCCTCGGCTGGACGCCGACGCATCCGACGCTGCTCGAAGACCTGGAGGCCGGCTACTACTTCCGCTCGGCGGCGGCAGCCTAGCGCGTCACTCCTCCAACTGCGGGTCCGTGCGGAAGTTCACCAGCTTGTGAGTGCCGTCGCAGAAGGGCTTGATGGTGGACACGCCGCACCGGCAGAGAGCGACGGTGCGGCGTGTCTGCTCGATGAGCCGGCCGTCGGAGCCCTCCAGGCGCACCGGGCCGCGCACCAGCAGCGGCCCGTCGGTGCAGGCGACGATCAGTGTCTCGTCGTCCGCCCCCGCCGTGCCGGTCACGCTGGTCACGCCGCCACCTCCGACGCCTCTCGCAGCGAGCTCGCGCCCGCCTGCCAGCGCTCCAGCAGATGGGCGCCGACCAGGCCGTCCGCATACAGGCAGGCCTTCGCGCCGAAGACGATGTCGTCGAGCAGTTCCGGATGCTGCTCCGCCAGCCCGCCGGCCAGGTCGCGGCCCGCGATCTGCTCGTGCACCGCATCCGCCTCGACGTGCTCGTCGAAGTACCAGGTGACGTTCTCGCCGTAACCGAGGCGGCGGAAGCCGTTCCCGTAGAGCCGGTTGGGGATCGAGGAGGTCATCTCGAACGCGGCGAGGTGGCCGACGATCGCGCCGCGCAGGCGCCGGTTGATGCCGAACATCGACATCATGTTGAACGATGCGAGCGTCACCGCCGGTACGCGGTCGATGTAGGCGCCGTAGCTGTCGTCCAGTCCGAGGCCGAGCATCGTGCCCGCGAAGATCGTGGCGTGCACGCGCTCCGGGCGGCCACCGCCGTACTCGTCGGACTGCACCTCGACGAGAGCGGCCTTGGGGCGTCCGGTGAGGCGGGGGATCGCCCAGGAGTGCGGGTCGGCCTCTTTCAGGGTGTAGATCGAGCGCTGGATCACGAACTCGCGGGCCTGCTCGTCCGTCGCCTTCTTCGCGAGGTAGCGGGAGAGACTCGGCCCGCTGTCGTCCGCGGTCAGCGCGAACAGGTACGACGCGACCGCTTCCGCGTTCGCCTCCGGAAGGTCAGCGGAGCCGACCCGGTCGCGCAGTTGCCGTTCGAAGAGCTGCTCGATCGGGCCGCGCACGGCCAAATGTGCGGGATGCCACTCCCACGCCTCATCCGCGTCACCGATATCGCCGTAGGAGAGGCCGTAGCTGAGGAGCAGGGCGAGCTGGAGGTCGTCGTCGGCGACGAGGTCGGGTTCGGCGGCGAGCGCGTCGTTCGTGAGCGAGGCCGCGAGCTCCATCGCCGCAATGCCGCGGTCGGGAGCGGTGCGGAGCGCCTCGGCCAGCTGAGCGCTGACCGGGCCGCGCGGGGTGATGCGAAGTGTCATGTCTCGACACTCCCGCCGCATTCTCACACCGTCAACGGGTTGCCAGGGGCGCTGCGTCATGCGTACCGTGCGGAGCACGACCGGGACAGGAGCGCACGTGCAGACAACGTTCGGGATCGAGGAAGAATTCATGCTCCTCGATCCGGTCACCCTCGTGCCCGTCGATGCGGCGCGCGCGGTGATGGCGGCACTCGGCGCCGACGGTGCGCGAGGCGGCGCCGGTAGCAGTGCAACTGGCGAGTCTCATGGCAGCCCGACCGGGGAGTTCTTCGCGTCGCAGATCGAGCATCCGTCGCAGGTGTTCACCCGCCTCGAGGAGGCGCGCGCCGCGCTCGGGGCGTTCCGGGACGACCTCGCCGCCGCCGCCGGGGGCCTCGGACTGCTGGCCGCGAGCACGGGGGCTCCGTTCTCTATGCGCGACGACGCGGCGCTCTCACCCGAGCACCGGTACCGGGCTATCGCCGAGCAGTTCCGGGCGATCGTCCCCGACCACCAGATCAACGGACTCCACGTGCACGTCGGCGTCCCGTCGAGGGAGGCGGCCGTCGTCGCCATGAACCGGCTGCGTCCGTGGCTCCCCGCCCTCCTGGCTCTCTCCGCGAATTCGCCGTTCTGGCGCGGGCGGGACACCGGCTTCGACAGCTGGCGCGCCATCCACAGCCGACGCTGGACGACGTACGGGATCCCTCCGCGGTTCCAGGATGCCGCCGACTACGACGCGCGCACGGCGGCACTCCGCGGGGTCGGTGGCACCACGGACGCGGGCACGCTCAACTGGGTGGCGCGGCCGTCCGAGCGCTTTCCGACGGTGGAGGTGCGCGTGTTCGACGCGCAGACGGATGTCGAGAGCAGCATCGCCCTCGCCGCCCTGACCCGTGGTCTCGTCGCCTCACCGGAAGATCCGCCGGTGGTGGAGGCCGAGCTTCTGGATGCGTCGCTCTGGCACGCGGCGAGAGACGGCATCCGCGGTCAGCTCCTCGATCCGACATCCGGAACCATGCAGCCGGCGCCGGTCGTGATCGACGCGCTCGTGCGGGCCGCGAGCACGGGGCTCGACGCACACGGCGACGAGGAGACGGTCAGGACGTTCGTCACCGCCGTGTTCGCGGACGGCAACGGCGCCGAGCGGCAGCGGGGCGCATACGCGGCCGGCGGCGTCTCCGGGCTGGCACTGCATTCGCGGGCGGGTGCCGCAAGGGGTGGCGTCGCTGCGGGGTTGGGGTAAGACTCGCGGGTATGCGCAAGGTCATCTACGCGGGTACCGCGTTCTACACCGGAGACAGGATCTCCGCCGCCATCCTCGAGTACGCGAGCGCGCTCGCGCGGCAGGGGATGTCGGAGACGGCGTTCGTCCCCGCGCGCACGGTGACCGGGGAGTTCGGTGACGTGGAGGTGCTGCTCGGCCCGGCGAGCCAGCTCGTGAGTGAACCGTCGGACAAGGACTGGGACGACATCGTCGACGACGAGTTCGCCCAGCGTCTCGAGCAGTCCTCCGCCAAGCTCGCGCCGATGCGTCCGGGATTCCTCCCCGAGAACCAGGCGACGTCGCAGTGGGACGACTTCTAGAAAAGAATTCCGGCCTGGTGTCGATCCGGCTCTCGCGCGTTCGACCTTGGGATGAGAGGGTCGACAAGAGCACCCTCCAGACCGAGAAGGAACCACACATCATGCCCAAGTACATGCTCATCATGCGCGCGACCGACGAAGGCCTCGCGAAGTTCCAGAACATCGACTTCACCGAGATGATCGATGCGATGGGGAAGTTCAACGACGAACTCATCCGGGCCGGCGTGCTGCTGGCCGCCGAGGGACTCGACGACGCGGCCAACGGCGTAGTCGTCGACTTCACCGGGGAGACGCCCGTCGTGACCGACGGCCCCTACGGCGAGACGAAGGAGCTGTTCGGCGGCTTCTACATCCTCAACGTCGCTTCGCAGGAAGAGGCGGTCGAGTGGGCGAAGCGGCTGCCGTACTCCTCCGGAACGAAGGCCGAGATCCGCCGGGTGCCGTCGATCGACGAATTCCCGCAGGACAACGAGTACATCCAGAAGGAGCGCGCCTGGCGCGAGGCCACCGGGCAGCTGTGAGCGAGGCGAGGCGCGCCGTCGAGGCGGTGTGGCGGATGGAGACCGCCCGCATCGTCGGCGCACTCGCCCGCTACACCCGCGACTTCGCGCTCGCCGAGGATGTCGCGCAGGAGGCCCTCGGGGAGGCCCTGGTCGGCTGGGAGACGGGCGGAGTCCCGAACGATCCCACCGCCTGGCTGCTGGCTGTCGGTCGCCGGCGGGCGATCGACGCCTTCCGCCGCAGGGCTGCCGGTGACGAACGGTATGCGCTGCTGGCGCGCGGTCTCGACGAGACGACGCCCGGTGCCGACGCGCTGTTCGACCCGGATGCGATCGACGACGACGTGCTCGCCCTGATGTTCACGGCCTGCCACCCGGTGCTGTCGCGCGAGGCCAGGATCGCCCTCACCCTGCGGGTGGTGGGCGGCCTCACGACCGACGAGATCGCTAAGGCGTTCCTGGTGCCGGTGGCCACGGTGCAGGCGCGCATCACGCGCGCCAAGAAGACGCTCGCCGCCGCGCAGATCCCGTTCGCGCTGCCCGAACGACAGCAACGCGCAGAGCGGCTCGGCTCTGTGCTGAGCGTCGTCTACGTGATCTTCACCGAAGGGTCGTCGGCGTCGGGCGGCGACGCCTGGATCCGCACCGACCTCGCGGAGGAGGGGCTCCGGCTGGCGCGGGTGCTGACCCGCCTGGTGCCGGAGCCGGAGGTGTGGGGACTGCTCGCGCTGATGGAACTGACGGCGGCGCGATTTCCCGCGCGACTCGACGCGCACGGGCATCCGGTGCTGCTGGCCGACCAGGACCGGCGGCGGTGGGATCGGTCGGCCATCCGGCGAGGCCGCGCGGCGCTCGCCCGCTCGGCGGCAGCCGGTCGCGGGCTCGGCCCGTACGGCCTGCAGGCGTCGATCGCCGAGTGTCACGCTGTCGCCGTCTCGGTGGACGAGACGGACTGGGGACGGATCGTGGTGCTCTACGAGGCCCTGGGTCAGGTCGCCCCGTCGCCGGTCGTCGAGCTGAACCGCGCGGTGGCCGTCGCGATGGCGTCGGGCCCGGCATCCGGTCTGGAGATCGTCGACGACCTCGCGTCACGCGACGAGCTCGGGCGCAGCCACCTGCTGCCGGCGGTGCGCGCCGAACTGCTCGCGCGCCTGGGGCGACGCGACGACGCGCGCGTCGAATACGAACGGGCGGCGCAACTGTGCGACAACGCCGCCGAACGCGCCGTGCTGGCTGGCAAGGCGGCGGCGCTGCAGCAACCGTAGGCCCGCGTCCGAACCGGATGCCTCCCTACTCGAGCTGCAGGGGAGGTTGCGCCGTGAATCCGAACGGCGCGCCCTCGGCCGAGGTGATCCTCAGAACGTAGGCGCCGGGCTCGAGGCCCTCGAGCGCGATCGACCGCCGGCCGGCGACCTCCGTGCCCTGGCGCACGGTCTCTCCCGCGTCGTCGAGGAGCTCCACCAGCACCGATGAGGGCAGCTCCGCGCTCACCCCCGCGCCGAGCACCAGCTCGCCGTCGCCGAGCAGATCCTCCCCGATCAGCACCCCGCGCAACTCTTCAGGATCGATGACCCAGTCCGGATGCACGTCCTCCCACCAGTCCGGCAGGATGCGCAGCTCCTCCTGCCAGTTGCGGCGCAGGGCGTCGCCGTCGAGCTTGGTCCCCACCCAGAGCGAGTACCGCGTGTGCGTCGGGCCGGAGACCCGCACATAGAAAGATTTGCCGCGTTCGAGCAGGAGCTGCACGGCACGGTCGTGCTTGGTGACGAGCGGGGTTCTTGCGCTGTCGTACAGCGTCACGTCGACCTTCTCGTCGCTGCCGATCGAGATCTGTGGGATCTGCAGGGAGCCGATCGCGGCGGGGACGTCGACGTGGAAGTAGTCCTGATCGGCGGTCGCCGGGCCGGCGCCGAGGCTGTGCAGCGTGAGCGGGAAGACCCCGGGCCCGTGATCGGTGCGGAAGTACTCCTCCCAGATCAGTCCCGCCGGCTTGGCGACCCGCAGGCGCGTCGCCTTGTCGAACGAGTCGTTCACCTCGAACGAGTCGGGCGCCAAGGTGCCCGGCCGGATGCGCCCGGAGAGCACGTACGCCGTGGGGCCACTGCCGCGCACGACCAGCCGGTAGCGTCCGGAGCCCAGGTCGGCCGTCAGATGGGAGGCGCCAACGGCGGGTGAGGTGACCACCGCATCCGGATCGACGGCGTTCGGGTCGGTGCTCTCGAGGGCCAGGCTGACCTTGGACAGGCGGTCGTACCACTGCAGGTCGACGGTCACCGTGGAGAACGAGGCGACATCGAGCAGGAATTCGTCGCGGTCGCCGGTGCGGTTGACCGCCCAGTTGAAGATCGGCTCGAAGGTGCCGTCGGCGCGCGGGAACAGTCGTTCCGGCGCGCTCTCGGTCGACGATTCGGCCATCTTGGCGGACATGGCCGACCAGACCGCCGCGTAGGCGTCGAGTCCCTTGCCGCCGGGGCCCGCGCCGTCCCATCCGGTGTTCACCAGGGTGTCGCGCAGCTGGTCGACCGTGAGGGAGGGGTTGGCTGCGCGCATCATCGCGGCCACGCCGACGACGAGGGGCGCCGAGAACGACGTGCCCGAAACGAGGGAGCCCGCCAGGCTCGTCGGCATGTTGGTCGGCACGACCGGGATGTTGACGCCCGGCGCCCACAGCTGCACCGAGCTGCCATAGTTCGAGAAGCCCGCCTTCGTGCCGTCGTCATTGAGCGCGCCGACCGTGAGCGTCCGCGGGGTGCGCGTGGCGGGGCGCAGCACGGAGTAGTCGGGGAGGTCGATGTTGTCGTTCCCCGCCGACGCCACCATGAGCACGCCGTTGTCCGCCGCCCAGTTGAACGTGTCGTTCCAGGCGCTGGTGCCGAAGAAGAGCTCGGTGGAGGTGAAGCCGCCCGAGTACACGACGAGCGGGATGCCCCACTGGGCGCACCGGATCATCGCGGTCTTCGCGGAATCGGCCGTCCGGTCGTCGTAGAAGTAGCAGGCACGCGCCACACTGCCGCCGGATCCCGCGGCGCCGGCGGTGTTTCCGACGACGGCGGCGGCCGCGCTGGCGACCATGGTTCCGTGATAGCTCGAGCGGCCGGGACCGGTGGGGATCCCCGCGGTGTCGTCGACCGTGTTCCAGCGCAGGGTGCCGGTGCCGAGGTCGCTGATCGTCTGGGCTCCGCCCGAGCCGGGTGTGGTGGGCGCGTCGAACCAGAAGCCGCTGTCGACGACGGCGATGAGCACGGGGCCACCGCCGGCGAAGCGCGTGAGCTTGAGGGTCTCGATGAGCTGCCAGGCATCGGCGATCCGCGAGCGCCCGGTCATCGACGGCCAGGTGAGCGGGTCGGAGCCGAACACGAGCCCGGCACCCTCTGTCGGGCGCCGCAGCGGCAGGGTGCGGTGGTCGACGCCGACCTCGTTGAGCCAGACGCCGCGGCCCTCCGCGCGCATCGGGGCGATCAGTGCGGTGAGGGCGTGGCCCGCGGGATCCGAGTACCGGATGCGGTCCGCCGAGAGGCCTGCCCGTTCCAGGACCGCCCCGAGGTCGACATCCGTGGAGTCGGGGAGCTGCTCGAAGCGGATCTTCACGCTGCGGGGGAGGCCGGTCGGGTCGACGGGCTCCTCGCGCCCGAGGCCCGCGCGGCGGAACCGCTTGGGCAGCTCCGGATCGGTGGCGTCGCGCACGACGCGGCCGCCGCGGGCGACGAGCTGCTCGATCAGGTCGCGATCCTCCGCATCGACGATCACCTCGTCGGCCACGAAGCTGGTCGGTTTCGCGTCGTCGATCGTGAAGGCGGTGACGCGCCTGCCGATCTTCCACGATCGCGCGAGAGCGAACCGCGCGAGCGCGGTCGGTGACTCATCGACGCCGATATCCATGATGACTGTCCTTTCGCCGCGTCCAGTGGGCGACGGATGTCGCATCCACGGTCGGTCAGACGGACCGGGCCTCGATCTCCGGTGCGCGGCTGCGGGATGCGCGGAGCGGAATGCGCCGATGCGGACTGCGCGGATGCGGGGTCATGGAGTGCGCACCGGTAGAACGCCCGGTGCATGCCTACGGTCCCGATGGTACCGAGGGGCCGCAGGCGGGGTCAACGGAAAGATGAGAGTTCGTTCAGGTTTGCGGATCGCGCGGCTTCCGCCGGAACAGTCGGCGCCACCAGGCGCCGAGGCGCGCGGTCTGGCGGTCGGTGAACTCGTTGGAGAGGCTCTGGGTCTGCTGCCCGAGGTCGCCGCCCTCCATGATCGACTCGAGCGCGCTGCTCCTGCTCGGCGGCCCGCCGCCGGCGCTCGTCGTCGTCCATCTCCCCAGCCTACGGACCGTCGTCACCCCGCGGTCGTCAGCCGGACGGGCCGGGGCCTCGCGGAGGCACGGGCGCGGACGTATGGTGCAGAGATGACCGACATACGAGAACGCGCGACCGAACTCCGCCGCTTGCACGATGCCACCGAACTGCTTCAGGTCGTCAATGTCTGGGATGCCGCGAGCACCACGGTGATCGCCGGCCTCCCTGAAACGCGCGCCATCGCCACCGCCAGCCACTCCATCGCTGCGTCCTTCGGCTACGAAGACGGCGAGAAGATCCCCCTCGACCTGATGCTCGACGCGATCGCGCGCATCGTCGACGCGACCGACCTGCCGGTGAGCGCGGACCTGGAGGCCGGATACGGCGACCCGGGCACGACCATCCGGCGGGCGATCGGTGTCGGTGCCGTCGGCGCGAATCTGGAAGATGCCAAGCGCCCGTTCGCCGAGGCGGTGGCCGCTGTTCGTGCGGCGGTGGCCGCGGCCGACGCCGAGGGTGTTCGGTTCGCTCTCAACGCGCGGACCGACGTCTTTCTGGGCGAGGATCCGCGGCCGGCGGAGGAAAAGGCGCGCGAAGCGATCGAGCGCGGTCGTGCGTTCCTCGACGAAGGGGCCACGTGCGTGTTCGTTCCGGGGCTGCTCGATGAAGCGACGATCGAGACACTGGTCGGCGGTCTGGGCGAGCGCAAGCTGAGCGTGATCGGCGTTCCCGGCTCCGTTGCTCCCGCGCGGCTGCAGGAGCTCGGCGTCGCTCGCGTCTCGTACGGCCCGTGGACGCAGAGGGTCGCCCTCACCGCGTTGCAGGATGCTGCGCGGGAGCTCTACGCCGGCGGTGCGCTCCCCGAGGGCACCCGGCCGCTGAACTGACGCGTGCCCCGGCCGCCGCAGGTGCGCGTTGGCCGCGAATCCCGCAGAACCGTAGGTGCACGGTCCACGAGGGCATAGCCTTCGGATTACCGAGCCATCGTGGCTCCCGATGGAGGAATCACAATGGGCGAGAAATCATCACGCAAGACGACCGCCACGCCGGCAGCGCGCTCCCTCAAGGAGAAACGCGCGGACAAGCACGCGAAGCGCGACGCGCAGGACCACGCCGCCGACGTCGTGAGCAACGTCAAGAAGAGGTAGCGCAGGCGCGCTTCCGTCCACGAGGAGCAGTATGAAGGTCGTCGTCATCGGTGCGACAGGACACGTTGGCGGATACCTGATCCCCCGACTCGTCGGCGCCGGCCACCAGGTCGTCGCTGTGAGCCGGGGGACATCCGCTCCCTACCGGGACGACCCGGCCTGGAGCCAGGTCGAGATCGTCACGGCCGACCGCACGGCCGAGGATGCCGAGGGAACGTTCGGCGCGCGCATTGCTGCGCTCGACGCGGATGTCGTGGTCGACATGATCTGCTTCACCGCCGACTCCGCGCGGCAGCTCGTCGACGCCATCCGGGGTCGTTCGCGGCTCGTGATGTGCAGCACGATCTGGGTCTACGGAACGCTCGCGGCGGTCCCGGCCACCGAGTCCGAGGCGGAGAGCAGCCCGCCGTGGGGCGACTACGGAGTCGGCAAGGCCGCCATCGAGGCGTTGCTGCGGCACGAGGGCGAGAACGGCTTTCCGAGTCAGGTGCTGCGACCCGGCCACATCAGTGGTCCCGGCTGGAAGATCATCAACCCGCAGGGCAACCTCGACCTCGGTGTCTGGGAGGCCCTCGCCAGCGGCGGCACGCTGCTGCTCCCGAACTTCGGGCTCGAGACGGTGCACCATGTGCACGCAGACGACGTCGCCCAGGCGTTCGCGCTCGCCGTCGATGCCCCGCGCCCCGAACGCGCCGAGTTCTACAACATCGTGTCCGAGCGCGCCCTGACACTCCGCGGCTTCGCGGAGGCTGCGGCCGGCTGGTTCGGGCGCGAAGCGTCGATCGAGTACCTCCCGTTCGACGAGTTCCGTTCCCGGATCGCGGACGACGACGCGCGAACGACCTACGAGCACATCGCGCGCAGCCACTCGATGAGCATCCGGAAGGCGCGCGACGAGCTCGGCTACGCACCGGCTCACACGAGCCTCGAGGCGGTGCGCGAGGCCGTCGACTGGCTGCGCGCCGACGGGCAGCTCTCGGCCGAGTAGGGGCTCATTGCACGCGTAGTCGTCGGCGAACACGGGCCGAGCGTGCGACGTCAGGGGGCGCTGGAGCCCTGGCCGATGCTCTTCCAGCTGTCGGGGTCGTTGGGGTTCGATCCGGCGCCGTCGCGGGGGCCGGCCGCGGCCGCATCCTTCATCGACTGGAGCTGACGTTCGACGTCGGCTTTGGCGGCACCTGCCGAGAGCTGCCGCTCGAGGTCGGAGTCGGCCGGCGCCGTCAGGTCGTTGAGGGCGCCGCTGGCGAGCAGTTCCTCAGTTGCCGAGGCGCGCGCCTGCATCTGCGCGATCTTGTCCTTCGCGCGGTTGAGGCTCGCCCCGGCGTCGTTCATCTGGGTGCTGATGCCCGCAGCCACCTCGTTCGCCCTGGCCTGCGCCTGCGATGCCGTGTAGGAGGCCTTCATCGTCTCCTTCTCGACCCGGAAGGCTTCGAGGCGCTCGGTGAGACGGCGCTCGTTCTCCTGCAACTGCGCCTGCTGCCGCTCGAGCATGGCGTGCTGATCGCGCAGCGCGGCCACCTGGCCCTCCAGGAGGGAGCGCCGTTCGAGTGCTTTTCTGGCGAGGTCCTCGCGGCCCTGGGTCAGCGCCTCCTGGGCCTGCTGCGCGAGGCGCTGATAGCGTGCGCCCATCTCCTGGCCCTGCAGCTCGATGCGCTTGCGGGCCGTCGCGACTTCGGCCAGCCCTTGACGCACCTGCTGCAGCATCCGGACCTGCTGGTCGTAGCTGTCGTCGAGGGCCTCGCGGGGGTCCTCCATCCTGTCGAGTGCACGTGAGGTCTTGATGCGGAAGATGTCGCGCATCCTGGACGTGTTGCTGCTCATGATTCGTTCCCCCCGTAGAGTCGGTTCGTCGATGGTTGGCGGCGAGGCTGGGGCAGGCCGTCGTAGGCGTTGAGGGTGTGCAGTTCCTGCACTCCGGCGTGCAGGGCGGCGACCTCGCGGTCGACGTCCGCTCGCAGCGCGACGAGCGCATCGTCGCTGAGTTCCCCGAGGCCGGACGAGACGGCGGTACGCAACCGGCGCACGATCCCCTCCATCTGCTCGACCCGGTCGCGTGCGGTCGGGACCTCCGCGGCGAGCACGGCGGTGTCGGTCTCGCTCTCCATCAGCCGCAGCTGCGTGTCGAGCGTCGAGCCCTCGGCCTGGATCCGGCGGAACAGTCGCACGAGTTCGCCTCGCGGGCCGGAGCCGCGCAGGGCGATGTCCACGGCGGCCCGTCCGCTGTCGAGCGCGTCGTTGAGCCGCATCCGGAGCTTGAGCACCTGCTGCTGCGAGCCCCAGGTGAAGGCGGTGCGCGTGCGGAGCACGGCATGGTTCAGGGCGCGGTTGCGGCGGATCCGCTTGTAGATCGCCCGAACGATGAGGACACCGACGAGGATGCCCGTGAGGGCGATGAGGGCGAGTGCGATCAGCACTCCGGCTAGCACCATCATGGGCGTCACTGAGCTCCTCTGCAGTCTGGTACAAACGCGATGTATCGCGTTTCGGCAAAGGTACGCCCATTGGGCGCAAATTGCATGCGGCAATCGTCCAGGTTCGCGGTCAGTGAGAGCGGGGGACCCGTCCGTCGACGCGCTCGGCGATCTCCTCCACGGCGGCGAGCGACGCGACAGTCTCGGTCGTCGGCGTGTATTCCATCCCGAACCGCCCGGTGTAGCCGAGGTCGCGGAGCGTGCGGAACTGCCGCTCCCAGTCGATCGTGCCCGTTCCCGGCTCGTGGCGACCCGGGGCATCCGCCACCTGCACGTGGCCGACGAGCGCGATGTCGCCGCCGACCGCCTCAGCGAGATCTTCGTCCATCATCAGTGCGTGGTACGCGTCCAGCAGCAGCCGGATGCTCGGCGATCCGACCTCGCGCACGATCTCCAGCCCCTCGCGGGTCGACGACAGGTAGGTGCCGACGTGGTCGACCCGGGTGTTCAGCGGCTCGAGCAGGATCGTCACCCCCGTGCCGTCGAGGATGGCGGCGGCCGCCGACAGCACGTCGACGATGGCCGCGTGCTGGGTCGCGCGGTCGACACCCGCGATCTCGTCGCCCGAGACCGCGACCAGGTACGGCGAGCCGAGCCGCTGGGCTGCAGCGAGCGAGTCGCGCACGTCATCCAGGTAGCCGGCGTGCGTGGCGGGATCGGCGAGGTCGGCTTTCGGGTCGACGATCAGCGACTGCAGCGTGACGCCGGTGTCGTCGAGCGCCGCCGCGATCGCGTCGAGATCCTTCTCGCGCCATCCCCAGATCTCGACCGCGTCGAGCCCGTGGGCGGCGGCGGCCCGGATGCGCGAGGCGGTGTCGTCGCCCGCCTCGGTGAAGAGCCACTCCAGGTTGGCGGCGATGGACGACATGGGCGCTCCTCGGGTTTCGGGTTCCCGCCGATGCTATCCCGGCACGCGCCCGCATCCCCGGGATGCCTTTCGTTGAGGGGTGGCAAATCGGCTTAAACACGCCGATGGTGCCCGCGTTCGCCACCCCTCAACGAAGGTGCCGCTAGGCAGCCGCGTCGTCGAGCAGGGCGCGGTGCTCGGCCGAGAGCTGCAGCGCGACCCCGGCGAGGGCGCTTTCGAGCTGATCGAGCTTGCTGCCGCCGAGGATCGGCCGGATCGCCGGGCTGCCACCCGCGAGCCACGCGAGCACGACCTGGCCGCGGGCGACGCCGAGCTCCGACGCGACGCGATCGAGCGCTTCCAGCCTGCGGTCCGAGCCCGGGTGCAGGTACGCCTCGGGGATCTTCTTCGCCGGGTTGTCGTATGCACCGCTCAGAAGTGGCGTGTATGCCCAGAGCTCGAGGCCGTTCTCGACCGCGTAGTCGACCTGCTCGTCGCTCATCAGCCCGAAGCGATGGTCCTGGCCGGCGGGCACGGCGCCCGGCCGCGTCGACAGGAAGGTGCGGCTCAATTGCAGCGCCGAGAACGGATGCCCCCCGAGTCCGGCCAGATGTGCCCGCGCCCGTTCGACACGCCAGGCCGGATGATTGGACGCGCCGATCCTGCCGGCGATGCCTTCGTCGACGAGGGCCGAGAGTGCTTCGGCGGTCTCCTCGATGGGCACCGAGCGGTCTTCCATGTGCGCCCACAGGAGTTCGACGTGATCGGTGCCGAGCCGCTCGAGGCTGCCCGCGGTGGCCTCGCGGATCGCGCGCGCGGACAACCCCTCCCGGGAGGCGGGCCAGTCCCCGGCGACCGTGGGCTCGGCGCCGACCTTCGTCGAGATCCTGACCCGTTCGCGCATCCCGGGCCGTGCCTTCAGCCAACGGCCGAGGAGCGCTTCGCTCTCGCCGCCGCAGCCGCTGTCGCTGGCCCAGAAGCTGTAGCAGTCCGCCGTGTCGATCCAGGAGCCTCCGGCCTCGACGAAGCGGTCGAGGATGGCGAACGAGGTGTCTTCATCGATGGTGACGCCGAACATCATGGCGCCGAGGACGAGTGGCGATTCAGTCATGGGGCAAGCCTGACTCCTGGAGTCCACTCCAGATCAAGGGCAGGATGTGACCATGACGGATTACACGCCGGCCGAGGTGGTCGAGAACACCGGCTTCAGCCTCGACACCCTGCGCTACTACGAGAAAGAGGGACTGCTCGGGCCGATCGAGCGCACGGCGGGCGGCCGCCGACGATACCGGCAGGCGGACGTCGACTGGCTCGGGCTGGTGCGCTGTCTGCGCGACACCGGGATGCCGATCGCCGACCTCAAGGAGTACAGCAGGTTGTCGGAGGACGACACGACGCTTCGCGAGCGGTTGGCCCTGCTCGAAGCGCACGACGCTCAGGTGCAGGCCGACATCGACCGGCTGCGGAGTCAGCAGGATCACCTGCGCGAGAAGATCGACTGGTACCGTCAGCAGCTCTGAGGGGCCCGCTTTCGTTGAGGGGTGGCAAACGCAGCCTCTGTCGGCGTGTTTAGGCGGATTTGCCACCCCTCAACGAAACGGGCTGGAGGGGGTTACTCGCGGAGGAGGGCGCGCAGCGTCTGGATCGTGTCGGCCTCGCTCGCCGGCTTGTCGTCGCGGTAGCGCTTGACGCGCGCGAACCGCAGCGCGATGCCGCCCGGGTACCGGCTCGAGCGCTGCACCCCGTCGATCGCGATCTCCACGACCGTGGTCGGCGCCACCCACACCGTGCCGGCCGAACTCCGCACCTCGATCTGCGGAAAGTACTCGGTCTGCCAGCGCAGCAACTCGTCGGTGAGTCCCTTGAACGTCTTGCCCACCATCACATAGCCGCCCGGTTCGCCGAACTCGCCGGTCGGGTCGAGCGCACCGAGATGGAGGTTCGAGAGCCAGCCCTTGCGGCGGCCGTATCCCCACTCGCTGGCGAGCACCACGAGGTCGAACGTGTGCACCGGCTTCACTTTGATCCAGCTGGAGCCACGGCGGCCCGCCGCGTACGGCGAGCCGATCGCCTTGACGACGACGCCCTCCTGCCCGGCTTCGATCGCGTCGCGCGAGACGCGCTCGGCGACCTCGGGATCGGCAGTGACCTCGCCAGGGATGCGGTGGGCGCCGGCGACCCGCTCGAGCTCGGCCAGGCGGGTCGAGAGGGGTTCGTCGAGCAGGTCGCGCCCGTCGACGTGCAGGATGTCGAAGAACCACGGATGAAGCACCGTCTCGCGCGCCGCGTCGGCGCCGAAGCGCGACATCGTCTCCTGGAACGGACGGGGCGCGCCGTCTTCGTCGAGCGAGAGCGTCTCGCCATCGAGGATGACATCGCGCACCGGCAGATTGCGCACCACCTCGACGACCTCGGGCACGCGGTGCGTGATATCCGCCAGGCTGCGGGTGAACACCCGGATCTCGTCGCCGGCGCGATGCACCTGGATGCGCGCGCCGTCGAGCTTGTATTCGACGGATGCCTCACCGGTGGTCTCCAGTGCAGCGGAGGCGCTCGCCGCGGTCGCCGCGAGCATCGGCAGCACCGGACGGCCCACCACGAGGCCGACTGCGTCGAGCTCCTCGGCGGTACCGGTCAGGGCCAGCCGTGCGGTCTCACCGAGGTCGCCGGAGAGCATCGCGGCGCGGCGCACGACGTCGCCGGGCCGGTCGGCCGCGCGGGCGACCGCGTCGGTGAGCACGCCCTCGAGCGCCCCGGTGCGCATGTCGCCGAGCAAGGCTCTCGTGATGAAGTCCTGTTCCCGCTCGGTCGCGAGCGCGGTGAACTCGCCCAGCTCGCGGCTGCGATCGCCCGCAGACCCCGTTCCGGATGCGTCGGCCAGCCGGTCGAGCAGCGCATCGAGGTCGGCGATCGTGAGGCTCGATTCGGCGGCCGGTGCGCCCATCGCGGCGGAGAGACCCCTCCAGCCGACGCCGACGCGGCCCTGGCGCGGTTTGCCGAGGAGGAACCCGACGGCCGGCGCGATCTCGTCGGGCTCGAGCTGCGCGAGCAGGCCAGCGAGCGCCTCCACCTTCGCCAGCCGGGACCGGGTGGACGCGACGGCATCCGTGGTGTTCACGAGCGCATCGAGCAGCACGACCTCAGTCTGGCACCACCCTCCGACGTCGCTCAGTCGCGGCGCAGCAGGAACCCGATCTGACCGATGCCCATCGGGCGGGTCGCGTTGACGACGTCCCAGCCCTCCGAGACGTAGACCGCGTTGAGTTCGGCCGAGGCGTGCTCCTCGACCTTCGAGCTCTGGATCTCTTTGCGCGCGGTCGGAAGGCTCACGTACTTGTACTCGGTCATCCCGCGATCGTACTGGTCGGCCGGGCCGGCAGCGCTGCATGGGGGGCGACCGAGCGGTCGACGGCGTACGTTGGGCACCGACGTGCGCAGCACGTTGTCGGAGATGGAGCCCCGCAATGACCATGGCACCCGCGAATCGCTTCCCGGCGCAGACCTCTGCGGTCGGAGACCTGCCGTGACCGCGCCGCGGCACGTCATCTTCGGCTCGGGAGCGGTGGGCATGGCCACACTCGACGCCCTGCGGCGCCGCGGCGAGACCGTTCGCATCGTCAACCGGTCGGGCAGGGCCGACGTGCCGGACGACGTGGAGGTCGTGGCCGGCGACGCCCGCGATCCCGCCTTCACGATCGCCGCCGGCGCGGGGGCGGGCGTGATCTACCAGACGCTCAACCCGCCGTACGCGGAATGGACAGCGCAGTTCCCCGCCCTGCAGGCCGGCGTCCTCGCCGCCGCCCAGGCGTCGGGCGCGCGGCTGGTGAGCATGGAGAACGTCTACATGTACGGGCGGCCGGCGGGGCGTCCCTTCACGGAGGATCGCGCGTACGACGCCGACACGAAGAAGGGCCGGCTCCGCGGCCGGATGGCCCGCGACCTGCTCGAAGCCCACGAGGCCGGCCGGGTCGAGGTGGCGATCGGCCGGGCATCCGACTACTTCGGACCGCGCGGCGGGGCGCAGTCCAATCTCGGCGATCGCGTCTTCCCGGCCGCGCTCGCCGGCAAGGCCGCCAGCGTGCTCGGCGATCCCGACCAGCCGCACACCTACAGCTACATCCCCGACATCGGCGAGGGCCTCGCGGTGCTGGGCGAGCATCCGGATGCCGCCGGCGCGGTCTGGCATCTGCCGAACGACCCGAACACCAGGAGCACGCGTCAGCTGGTCGAGCTGATCTACACCGCTGCCGGCCAGCCCCGCGCACGCGTGCGGGCGATGCCGCCGTTGCTGCTGCGCACGATCGGCCTCGTCAATCCGACGGTGCGGGAACTCGTCGAGATGCAGTACGAGTTCGAGGAGCCTTTCATCGTCGACAGCAGCAGGATCACCGAGCGGCTCGGCGCGCGGGCCACGCCGGTCGAGGATGCGCTGGCCCACACCCTCGACGCCTACCGCCGCTGACGCCTACTGCCGCCGCCGTGTCACACCCGGCGCGGCTGTCCGGTCATAGCTGGAGAACGCCCAGGGAGCGACCGGTCCCCGCGGCTCCCAGCGAAAGGACTGACATGAAGATCGTGGTCATCGGAGGCACCGGACTGATCGGGCGCCGGCTCGTCGAACTGCTGACGCAGGCGGGACACGAGGCCGTCCCCGCGTCGCCCTCGACCGGCGTCGACACCGTCACCGGTGCCGGTCTCGCCGACGTGCTCGCGGGTGCCGACGTCGTGGTCGACATCCCGAACTCCCCGTCGTTCGAAGACGGCCCGGTCATGGAGTTCTTCCAGCGTTCGACCGGCAACCTCGCCGCGGCCGCGGAGCAGGCCGGCGTCGGGCACCACGTGGTGCTCTCGATCGTAGGCGCCGACCGGATGCCGGACATCGGGTACATGCGCGCGAAGGTCGCCCAGGAGGGCATCGTGACGAGCGGCGCCGTACCGTTCAGCATCGTGCGCGCGACGCAGTTCTTCGAGTTCATCCCCGCGCTCGCCGAGGGCGGTGCGAAGGGCGACACGATCCACCTGTCGCCGGCGCTCATGCAGCCGATCGCCGCAGCCGACGTCTCGGCGGCCCTCGCCGACGTCGCGACCGGTGAGCCGACCGGCAGCGTCTCCGAGCTGGCCGGCCCCGAACCCCTCCGCCTCGACGACCTGGGGCGGCGGGTGCTCGCGTTCCGCAACGACCCGCGCACCGTCGTGACCGACCTCGACGCCGGATACTTCGGCGGCCAGGTCACCGACACGTCGCTCACTCCGGGCAACGATCCCGCGATCACCGAGGTGCGCATCGCACCGACGAGGTTCGAGGAGTGGCTGAGCGGGACGGTCGAACCCAACTGAACAACCACCGGGGGCGTGTGCTGCGCCCTGTGTACGATCAGGTCATGCCTGAACAGCCGTCGCCGAGCGAAGACCTCGATGACGCCGCTGAGGTGTTCCTGCGCACGCGCCCCCGGTTGTTCGGCATCGCCTACCGCGTGCTCGGCAGCGCGGCGGATGCCGAAGACGTCGTGCAGGAGGCGTGGCTGCGCTGGCAGAACTACGACCGGTCGACGGTGGAGGAACCGGCCGCGTTCCTCGCCACCACGACGACACGGCTCGCCATCAACGTCGCTCAGTCCGCGCGGGCCCGGCGGGAGACGTACGTGGGTCCCTGGCTGCCAGAGCCGGTCGATACGAGTGCCGATCCGACCCTCGGCGCCGAACGCGGCGAGGCCCTGAGCGTCGCCGTGCTGATGCTGATGGAGAAGCTCCCCCCGACCGAGCGTGCGGCGTACGTGCTGCGCGAGGCGTTCGACTACCCCTATCCGCAGATCGCCGAGATCATCCAGTCGAGCGAGGCGAACGCGCGCCAGCTGGTGAGCCGCGCACGCAAACACCTGGCGTCGGAACGTCATCTCGACGCTCCCGACCCCGCCGAGCAACGGCGGCTGCTCGAGGCCTTCGTGGCCGCGGCGCAGTCCGGCGACCTGAGCAGGCTGGAGAGCCTGTTCGCCGCGGACGTCGTCAGCTTCTCGGACGGCGGCGGGATCGTGCGCGCATCGCGCATCCCGGTACGCGGCCGGGAGGTCGTCGCGAAGTACTACCACGCGTTCGCCAGCCGGTTCTGGACGGGTGTCTCGGTGCATCCGATCGAGCTGAACGGGCAGCAGGCGGTCTCGCTGATCCTCGACGGCGCCGTGCTGGCGGTCGTGACCGTCACGGCGGACTCCGAGGGCATCGGTCGCATCCTCTGGGTCATGAATCCGCAGAAACTCACGGGCATCGCGACGCCGTCCTCCTGACTGTCACAATCCGGGGTCCTATCCGGTCTTAGTGAGTGAGACAGGAGGACATTGTGCGAAGGATTCTTGTGGTGGGCGGCGGTTATGCAGGCTTCTACACGGCGTGGAAGCTCGAGAAGAGGCTCCGCCCCGATGAAGCCGAGATCACGATCATCGACCCGCGCCCGTACATGACGTACCAGCCGTTCCTTCCGGAGGTGGCGGCGGGATCGATCGAGGCGCGGCATGCCGCGGTCTCGCTGCGGAGCCACCTGCGGCGCACCACGGTGCTCGCCGCGACCGTGACGTCGATCGAGCACGCGACCAAGACCGTCACCGTCACACCGAACGAGGGCGCGGACTTCACTCTCGGCTACGACATCATCGTCGTGACCGCGGCCGCGGTCACACGCACGTTCCCGATCCCCGGTCTCACCGAGCAGGCGATCGGAATGAAGCACGTCGAGGAGGCCGTCGCGATCCGCGACCGGCTGCTCACGGGCTTCGATCGCGCGTCGGCGCTGCCGCCGGGGCCGGAGCGCTCGCGGCTGTTGACGGTGACCGTCGTCGGAGGCGGCTTCTCCGGTGTCGAGGGGTTCGCGGAACTCCTCTCGCTCGCGACGGCGCTGCTGAAGTCGTACCCCGAGCTGCGGTTCTCCGAGCTGTCCTTCCATCTGGTCGAGGCGAACAGCCGCATCCTGCCCGAGGTCACCGACCGGCCGGGAGCATGGGTCGTGCGTTCCCTCGAGGAGCGCGGTGGGCAGATCCACCTCAACAGCCAGTTGCTGTCCGCCGAGGGCGGCCACGTTGTGCTGTCGTCGGGTGAGGAGTTCGACTCGCACCTGATCATCTGGACCGCCGGAAACGCGGCGAACCCGACCGTCGCCACGCACACCGACCTGCCGGTCGATGCGCGCGGCTCGGTGATCGTCCGCGCCGATCTGCAGGTCGGAACCGATGACGCGCCCGTGCCGGATGCGTGGGCCGCCGGTGACGACGCAGCGGTCCCGGATCTCGCGGCTCCCGTCGCCGGCGCGCGTACCGTGCCCAACGCGCAGCACGCGGTGCGGCAGGGCAAGCGCCTCGCGAAGAACATCGCGGCGACGATCCGCGGCGAGCGCACCAGGGACTACGTGCATCACAGTCTCGGTGTCGTCGCGACACTCGGCATCGGCCGTGGGATCTTCCAGTACCGCGGCATCGTCATCACCGGGTTCATCGCGTGGGTGATGCACCGCGGCTATCACGTGCTCGCGGTGCCGACCTGGGAGCGCAAGGTCCGTGTGCTCCTGGTGTGGCTGACGGCCGTGCTCTTCGGGCGCGACATCGTGTCGCTGGCGTCGGTGCAGCATCCGCGGGACGCCTTCGTCGGCGGCGGCGTGCCGCGGCGGGCACCCGGAGAGGCACGGGGGCCAGCGCCCGTCGAACGGGAGACCGCTGATGCCCGTTGACCGACGCCCGGCAGGAAGGTCGTTCACCGACCGGGCCCACGGACTCGTCAGCCGGACGGCTCTCGGCCGGCGGCTCGCCGCGCTCGCCGAGGAGCTCGGGCACCGTCGGGTACCACTTCACTGGACGAACATGTTCGGCGTCGTCTCGCTGGCGTGCATCGCGGTGATCTTCATCAGCGGGCTCTTCCTGATGTTCTTCTACGCCCCCTCCAGCACGCCGGTGGTCTACCGCGGCGGGTACGTCCCGCTCGACGGCGCCACGATGTCCAAGGCCATGCGCTCGACCCTCGCGATCTCGTTCGAGGTGCAGGGCGGCCTGCTGATGCGGCAGGCGCATCACTGGGCGGCCCTGCTGCTTCCGGCAGCGCTGATCATGCAACTGCTGACGAGCTTCTTCACGGGGGCCTTCCGCCGACCCCGCCGCCTCGGCTGGGTGCTGCTCTTCCTGCTGCTCATCACGGCGCTGGTCGGCGGGTGGAGCGGCTACGCGCTCCCCGACGACATGCTGTCGGGCACCGGCCTGCGCATCGTCGAGGGCATCGTGCTCGGGATCCCGGTGGTCGGCACCTGGCTGTCGACGCTGCTGTTCGGCGGCGAGTTCCCCGGCCAGATCATCGAGCACCTCTATCCCGTGCATGTCGCGATCGTCCCGGCCCTCCTGATCGGACTGCTCGCGCTGCGCATCCGGGCGGGCTATCTGCAGAAGCCGGCGCAGTTCGCCGGCCGCGGGCGCACGGAGGACAACGTCGTCGGGGTTCCCGTGCTGCCGAACGCGGCCGCGCGGGCGGGCGGGCTGTTCCTGATCGTGACCGCGGTGATCCTGCTGGTGTCGGCGACCGTGACGATCAGCCCGATCTGGCTCTACGGTCCGTCGTCGGGCGGGAACGCCTCGGCCGGCAGCCAGCCGGACTGGTACACGGGCTTCCTCGACGGCGCGCTCCGCCTCGTACCGCCCGGCTGGGAGTTCGTGTGGCTGGGGCGCACCTGGACGCTCGCGATCCTCGTGCCGCTCGCCGTCGTGGGCGTGTACCTCGCTGCGGTGCTGCTGTACCCGTTCGTCGAAGAGTGGATCACCGGCGACGACCGAGACCACAACATCCTCGACCGCCCACGCAACACCTCGACCCGCACGGGCATCGGCGTCGCGGGCATCGTCTTTTACGGAGCCCTCTGGGGAGCGGGCAGCGCCGACCTCGTCGCGACGCACTTCCATGTCGGCGTCGAATCCGTCGTCGCCTTCTACCAGGCCGCGGCGGTGCTCGGCCCGGCCCTCGCGTTCGTCGTCACCCGCCGGGTCTGCCTCGCGCTGCAGAAGAAGGACAGGCAGATCCTGCTGCACGGCTACGAGACCGGGCGCATCGTCCGCCTGCCGGGCGGCGAATACGTCGAGATCCACCAGCCGGTCGACGCGCACGAACGCTGGCGGCTGGCGAACACCGGCGACGGAACTCCCGTGCTCGCGCGACCGGATGAGCGGGGCCACGTCGGACTGGGCGCCCGCGCCCGTGCCGGTCTCTCACGGTTCTTCTTCGAAGACCGTCTCACCCCGATCCCGCCGGACGAGCTCTCCCAAGAGCTCCGGCAGCTGAGCGACGACGACGTCGACGAAAGTGCGTATGAGGCGAGCATCCGATGAGCGCGGAGCACCGGAGCACCCGCATGCCGCACTCGTGCGTGCGTTCGGGCGTGCTCTGGAGCTGCGCGACATCGGCGCGCTCGCGCGACTCCTCACCGCCGACGTCACCGTCGTCATCGACGGTGGCGGGACCGGCAGCCCGACGGGCGGTCCGGTCTGCGGCATCGGAGACGGGATCGCCCTCCTGCTCCGGATGGCCGCAGCGCAGCCGGAGTGCGTGATCGCCGAGCATCCGGTCAACGGGCATCCGGGTCTGGCAGTGCGCGACGAGGCGGCCGTCGTCGTCGCCGTGATCAGCGTGGAGGTCCGGCGAGGACGCGCCTGCGGAATCTGGGTGGTCACGAACCCCGGGAAGCTCGCACACTGGAATCGGTGATGCATGTGATCGAGCGGTCGATGTCACAACGGACGTCGACGCCCGGTCGTAGCTGGTAGCCGGAGCATCGTCAGGCCCGGCATCACAACGAAAGGGAGATCATGAAGATCGTCGTCATCGGGGGAACCGGGCTGATCGGGTCCAAGGTCGTCGCACAGCTCACCGCCCAGGGGCATGAAGCCGTGGCGGCTTCGCCCGCGTCGGGCGTCGACACGCTCACGGGAGACGGGCTCGCCGAGGCGCTCGCCGGAGCCGCCGTCGTTCTGGATGTGTCCAACTCGCCGTCGTTTGAGGAGGACGCCGTGATGAACTTCTTCACCACGTCGACGCGCAACCTGCTCGCGGCGGAAAAGGACGCGGGCGTCGGCCACCACGTCGCCCTGTCCGTCGTCGGCACCTCGCGGCTGACCGACAGCGGGTACTTCCGGGCGAAGATCGCCCAGGAGCAGCTCATCGAAGACGCGGGCATCCCGTACTCGATCGTGCACGCGACGCAGTTCTTCGAGTTCGTGAAATCGATCGCCGATGCCGCCACGGTGGGCGACACGGTCCGTCTCGCCCCGGTGAGGATCGAGCCCATGGCCGCCGAAGACGTGGCGACCGCCGTCGCCCGCGCCACGGTCGGCCGCCCGCTCAACGGCATCGTCGAGGTGGCCGGGCCCGAGCAGTTCCAACTCGACGAGCTCATCCGCCTGGGCCTGCGCGCCCGCAACGACGCGCGCACCGTGATCGCCGACCCCGATGCGACCTACTTCGGAGCCCGGCTCAGCGAGAACGAGCTCGTCCCGGGAAAGTTCGCGACGCACTACGACACCCGGTTCGAGGAGTGGCTGGCGCTCGAGCCGGTCCGTTGACCAGCGCCGGAACGATGAGAGGGGCGGAACACCTGTGAACGACACGCACGCGGCACCGACGGAGAAACGGATCGCGACCTCCGTGCTGGTGATCGGTTCCGGAGGCTCCGGCCTCCGCGCCGCCATCGAGATCGCCGAACGCGGCGGTGATGTGGTGGTGGTCGGAAAGCGGTCGAAGTCCGACGCCCACACGTCGCTCGCCGCCGGTGGCATCAACGCTGCCCTCGGCACGATGGATGCCGGCGATTCATGGCAGCAGCACGCGGCCGACACGATCAAGGAGAGCTATTTCCTGGCGAATCCCCACACCGTGGAGATCGTGGCCAGGGGAGCCGAACGCGGGATCGACGATCTCGTGAACTACGGGATGCCGTTCGCACGCGAGGAGGACGGGCGGATCTCCCAGCGCTTCTTCGGCGCGCACACCTACCGCCGCACGGCGTTCGCGGGCGACTACACCGGGCTGGAGATCCAGCGCACGCTGGTGAACCGCGCCGCGCAGCTCGAGATACCGATCCTCGACACGGTGTACATCACTCGCTTGCTCGTGACGGACAACACGGTGTTCGGCGCCTACGGGTTCGATGTCGAGACCGGCACGCGTCACGTCTTCACCGCCGACGCGGTGATCCTGGCCGCGGGCGGTCACAACCGCATCTGGCGCCGCACCTCGTCGCGCCGGGATGAGAACACGGGTGATTCGTGGCGGCTCGCGGTCGAGGCGGGAGGGCGAATCCGGGACCCGGAACTGGTGCAGTTCCATCCGTCCGGCCTCATCGAACCGGAGAACGCCGCAGGAACGCTGGTCTCCGAGGCCGCCCGCGGTGAGGGCGGGATCCTGCGCAACGCGCTCGGCGAACGCTTCATGGCCAGGTACGACCCGGAACGCATGGAGCTCTCGACCAGGGATCGGGTGGCCCTGGCCGCGTACACCGAGATCAAGGAGGGGCGCGGGACGCCGAACGGCGGCGTCTGGCTCGACGTCTCGCACCTGCCGCGCGAGACGATCATGCAGCGGCTGCCGCGCGTCTACCAGACCCTGCTCGAGCTGCAGATGCTCGACATCACCACGGACCCGATCGAGATCGCCCCGACCGCCCACTACTCGATGGGCGGGGTGTGGGTGCGGCCGGACGACCATCGCACCGATGTCGAGGGGCTCTACGCGATCGGCGAGGCGTCGAGCGGCCTGCACGGCGCGAACCGGCTCGGCGGCAACTCTCTCATCGAGCTGCTCGTCTACGGCCGGATCGTCGGCGCCGCGGCGGCCGCCTACTCGGAGCACCTCCCGGCGCAGAGGCGGTCGCAGACCGCTGTCGAGCAGGCGCGCGCCGAGGTCGACGGGTTGCTGGGCAGCGACGGCGCCGAGAACGTGCGAGCGCTGCAGCGCGCCATCCGCGACACAATGACGGAGCACGCGGGAGTCGTGCGCGACGAGGCCGGACTGCGCGCCGGGCTCGCCGAACTCGCGGAGATCGAGACGCGGATGCGCGACATCGGCGTGCATCCGGACATCGCGGGCTACCAGGACCTCGCCCACGCCTTCGACCTCAAGTCGGCAGCGCTCGCGGCCAGGGCGACGATCGAGGCCGCCCTCGAACGCCGCGAGACGCGCGGGGCGCACAACCGGTCCGACTTCCCGGCGCTCGACGACACACTCCGGGTCAACCTCGTCTGGTCGGGGCCCGGGCGCATCGCCCACGAGCAGATCCCGCCCGTTCCGGAGGAGATCGCCGCCCTCATCCGCGACGTGTCGACCGCCGGAAAGCTCGTCGAATAGGTCGCCGTCGCGACGCGACCGTCACATCCGGGGCATCCATCCGGTCATAGCTGGCAGAGCTGAGCAGCTCGGAAAAGGAGCAGAACATGAATGACCAGAAACCCGCCGTCGTGCTCGTGCACGGGGCATTCGCCGACGCCTCCAGCTGGAACGGCGTCATCGAGAGACTCCAGCAGCAGGGCGTCGAGGTCGTCGCCGCGGCCAACCCGCTGCGGAGCGTCGCGACCGATGCCGCCTACCTTCGCGACGTGATCGCCGGCATCGGACGCCCGGTCGTGCTCGTCGGGCACTCGTACGGCGGCTTCGTGATCACCGAGGCGGGCGCGGCGAACGACGCCGTGGTGGGCCTTGTGTACGTCAACGCCTTCGTGCCCGATCACGGAGAGACCGCCTTCGATCTCTCGACCAGCCTGCCGGGCAGCACCCTCGGAGATGCGCTCACCGCCTATCCGGTCTCGACCGGCGGCGACGAGTTCGTGATCCGGCCCGAGCTGTTCAACCACCAGTTCGCCGCCGACGTGCCGGCCGCCCAGGCCGCCCTGATGGCCGCCACGCAGCGTCCGGTCACGCAGGCAGCCCTGACCGAGCCGCTCCCCGCGGAGGTGCCGGCCTGGCGCACGGCGCCGTCGTGGTTCGTCTTCAGCGACGAGGACCTCAACATCCCCGTCGCCGTGCACCGCGTCGGAGCAGAACGCGCGTCGTCGCGGGGGACCCGTGAGGTCGCCGGAGCGTCGCACGCGATCAGCGTATCCCGGCCGGATGCCGTGGCCGAGTCCATCCTCGAGGCCGTCTCGGCCCTCGCCCCGGTGTCCGCCTGACATCACAGAAGCCCGGTGGGGTCCTCGGCGCACACGTGGCGGGGGCCCCGCCGATCGCACAGAACGGAACGATGACATGAACAGCGAACCGCTCGGTCCGGTGAGGCACCTCACGACCACGACCCTGGATGTCGGGTATCACGAACTCGGGGAACCGGGCGCCGCGCCGGTGGTCCTGCTCCACGGTTTCCCCTACGACGTCGGCAGCTACCGCGAGGTCGCGCCCGCCCTCGCCGCCCGCGGCCATCGGGTGATCGTGCCCTATCTGCGCGGTCACGGTCCGACGCGGTTCCTGGATGACGCAGCGCCGCGGTCGGGCCAGCAGGCCGCCCTCGGGGCCGACGTCATCGAGCTGCTGGATGCGCTGGACATCCCGCGCGCGACCCTGGCCGGGTACGACTGGGGTGGCCGGGCGGCGTGCGTCGCCGCCGCGCTGCGGCCGGAACGCGTGAGCGGGCTGGTGTCGGTGAACGGCTATCTGATCCAGGACATCGCCGCATCCGGCCGGCCGTTGGCGCCGGCGCTGGAGGCCGGCTTCTGGTACTTCTTCTACTTCCTCACCGAACGCGGACGTGCCGGTCTGGCGGCGCATCCCCGGGAGGTCGCCGAGGTCATCTGGCGTCGCAACTCACCCGAGTGGGCGTTCAGCGACGACGAACTCGAGCGGGTGAGTGCGTCGTTCGCCAACCCCGACTACGTCGATGTCGTGATCCACTCGTACCGGCATCGTCTCGGCGCGGCGCCCGGCGCTCCCGGATACGACGCGCTCGAGGGGCTGCTGGCCGCCTCCCCGCCGATCGCCGTTCCGACGATCACGCTCGACGGGATGGCGGACGGTAACTTCCCCGCGACCGACGGCGCCGCGAGTGCCGCGCACTTCACCGGGCCGCGCGTGCACCGTCAGGTGCCCCACGCCGGTCACAACCTGCCGCAGGAGGCGCCGGACGCGTTCGCGCAGGCGGTCATCGATGTGGGGACGCTCGCATGACCGACACGACGAGCACCGACACGACGGAGGCGACCACCGACCGCAGCAAGAGCCCGGCCGTCGACGGCGCGCTCATGAGCGCCCTCGTGACCGAGCACTTCGTGCTGCAATCGGCCGCCGGTGCGACGATCAGCGAGAGCGGAAGCCGCGCGTCCATCTACCTGGCCTCCCTCTCGAGCTGCCTGGTGGCGATCGGGTTCGCCGGGAGCTCGCCGAAGACGCTGCTCGTGCTGGCGTGCACGCTCTTTCCGACGGTGTTCGTGCTCGGCTGGTTCACACTCGTGAGACTCATCGACACGGCGATCGAATCGATCGTCGCGCAGCGCCGCATCGAGAAGATCCGGCGGTACTACGCCGGCCTCACCCGCAGCGCGGCTGAGTACTTTCCGCTGGAGGACGCCACGACGGGAACGCTGGGCGTTCGCTACCGCGCGCGCTCGTTCCTCTTCACGACAGCGACGATGATCGCCGTCGTCAACGCCGTGCTGGGCGGCGCGACGACCGCGTTCATCGTCGCGAGCACCGCGATCGCCACCGATGAGCTGTCCGTGGTGATCGGCGTGCTGTGCGGGCTGCTCTTCCTCGGCCTGGCGATCGCGTACCAGGAGAGCCGCTTCCGTCCGGTGCGCCCGGCCTAGCGGGCCGCTCGTCGGCCTAGCGTCGGCCTAGCGTTGGGCGCGAGAGGTGCCGAATGTCGCTCATTCCGAGCGAATGAGCGACATTCGGCACCTCTGGGCGACTCGACTAGTGCCGGATGCGCACATCCACGTCGATGTAGCGCGGCCGGTAGTTGTCGACGTTCGCGTACACGTCGGCCGTGTCGAAGCTGTTCACGTTGTAAGTGACGAGCAGGGTGTCGCGGTCGCCCAGCTCCGGGTGCGCTTTCGCGTTGTAGGTGAAGACGTTGCCCGACGTCTCGGGCGTCGTGTAGAGCACGGTCTTGTTCAGGAACGGTCCCGTGAGCGAGTCGCCGCGGTACATCACGATCTTGGCGCTCAGTGCTTCGGTCGAGTCGCCGGTCACCAGCGTGTACTTCCCCTGGAACTTCGTCACGCTGAACTCGTTGGCGACCCCGTCCATCACGCGGGCCGACGACGACTCGTCGGTCGACCATCCGCTGCCGGTCCAGTACTGCCGGGTGCCGGTAGTGAGGTGACCGCTGCGCACCCGCGAGACGTGCAGGTACTTGGTCGACTGCAGGTCTTCGACGCCGTAGACGTACGTATACCCGCCGTCTTCGTAGATCGCCGAGCCCCACTGCACGGTTCCGGCTGGTCGCTGCGTGATGCCTTCGAACCGCATGCTCGGCAGCGAGAACGAGGCGACCGCCGTGCGCTGGAAGGCGAAGTCGAACGGTCCGGTTCCGGTCTTGGCGAACTCGAGCAGCGAGACGCGCAGGTGGTTCCCCTCGACGGTGCCGTCGCCGAACCAGTACCAGTCCTGGTTCTCGTCTCCGCCGGGCACGCGCACCAGCGATTCGGGTGCCGTCGCCGTGCCGCCCGTGTACGTGGTCAGCTTTCCGTGGCGCTCGACGACGATCGAGTTGTGGATGAACGGCGAATCGGTCGGCCGGGAGTGATCGGCGTTCACCGTGCCGAGGAAGGTGTCGGAGTAGAGCCAGGCGGTCGCGCCGCCGGGGAGCGGCACGCTGTAGGCGGAGTCGGCGCCCGTCCAGCGCCCGGCCGTGTCGCCGTAGTGCCCGAACGTTCGGGTGAGCGGCTGGTCGACGGTCGCCTTCGTGGTGATCGTCTCGGTGCCGCCGTGGCGGCCATCCGGCTGCGCGGTGGTGGTGTGCGCCGGCGCCGGGTGGGCGGGCGACGCAGTGGCCGCGAGGGGTGCGGCGGCGGCGAGCGCCCCGCCGAGGAGGAGGGCGGTCGCGGCGCGGAGCCGGGCGCGATGGAAGGTCATGTCTCTCCGATCGTCAGATCGGCCGCCCGGATGCTCGGACGGCGCTGTCCAGTGCGATAACGAAACTGATATCGTTACCAATGACGGTCAAGCTACACCGATGCGGCGGCGCTGTACAGCAATCCGAGCGGAACATGCGCGCCGTAGTAGGTTGAGTCCCGACCCGTGCGGCCGGTCAAGACGAGGAGCGAGCATGACCACGACTCCGCTGAGCGGCGCGGCCAGGCAACCGACGATCAAAGAGGTCGCCGCTCTCGCCGGCGTCAGCCCGATGACCGTCTCGCGCACGCTCGCCGGCGGCAAGAACGTGCGTCCCGACGTGCAGGATCGCGTGTTCGAGGCGGTGCACACCCTCGGCTATCACCGCAACGAGAACGCGCGGAGCATCCGGCCCGGTCAAGCCAGTGGACTGGTGGGCGTCGCCATCACGAATCTCGGCAACCCGTACTACGGCAACTTCGCGCTGGGGGTCGAAGAGATCGCCTTCCAGTTCGGCCGCCGGATCGTCCTCGGCAACACCGGCGAGGATGTCGTGCGCGAGCGACAGCTCATCGCCGATTTCATCGGGCGCCAGGTCGAGGGCCTGATCGTCGTGCCCTCCGGCGGTGACGACGCGCATCTGCAGCGTGAATCGCTGCGTGACACGCCTTTGGTGCTCGCGTCGCGCACGGTGCCCGGGGTGACGGCCGATGCGGTCGTGCTCGACGACATCGGCGGCGCGTACCGGGGCACGTCCGCGCTGCTCGACGCCGGCCACACCCGCGTGGCGTACCTCGGTAATGTGACGAGCGTCTTCACGGGACAGCGCCGGTTCGAGGGGTACCAGCGCGCGCTGGCCGACCGTGGCATCCCGCTCGACCCCGAGCTGGTGCGCCGCGGGCAGCAGGATGCGGAGACCGCGAGCGCGGCGATGCGCGCGCTGCTCGACCTCGCCGAACCGCCGACCGCGGTGTTCAGCGCCAACAACCGCAACTCCATCGGCGCGCTGCAGGCGATCGCCGCGCGGCTGCGACAGGACCCGGATGCGATGCGGCCGTCCATCGTCAGCTTCGACGACTTCGAGCTCGCCGAACTGATGCCGGTGCCGGTGACGGTCGTCGACCACGATCCGCGCGAGCTCGGGCGGCAGGCCGCGCACCTGCTCTTCACGCGGCTGCTCGAGACACCGGATGCGCCCGCGCACGAGATCGAGATGCCGACGCAGTTGCGGGTCGCGCGCGCCTGACTCGCCCTGCTCCGCGGATCGGTCTCGCCGAACATGCGCTAACCCGACATCACGTGCAAGGGTGGCGGCCGGGCGACTGGGGCCACGTCCCCGGCTACTCACTTAAGGACGAACGAAACCATGCGTAGTGAGGCGACGTCGCTCTTCACCTTGCTGCTCGCGATCGCTATCTCGGTCGCGCTTCTCGGGATGGCCCTTATTGGTTGGAGCAGCTACTTGCGACGCCAATGGACAAAGGTTCGAGGTCTTCGCTCCGGCAGCGATCTCATATTCTTCCGAGCTGACGGCTCGACGTGGGAGGTAATACGTCCAGAGGTTGCCGTTCAGCCCATACTGCCCACGGTGGGCGTTTTGGAGATCGGTGACGGCGAACTCTTGGTCTGGCGGGCACGATGGGCCCCGACGATTGTCAGGAGAATTGGATCGGGAGACATTGCCTCGTTGTCTGTCCTACAGAAACGATCGGGTGCGGGGAGGATCTCCGTCATGAAAATCGAATTTCGCGGCGATCCTCGACCGCGAGTACTTCGCCTCACCCCTATGCGCGCGCTCTGGTATTTCACTTCCGACCTGAGCTTGACGGCTGTTCGGGCAATTGAGCGTCGACTCCGGTCCCGACTACAGCTCACGCCAGCAGATTCCGACGACTCGCGCTAATCAAATGGCTCGGGCATGATGTGGTCGATACTGGTGCACCCACCACCCGCACCGGCCCACTTCGCGGTCCTTTCGCTGCGCAGTACGTCCCGCCACCGGGCCCCTTCTGCGATGTCATCCCTCCGACGGAGCGGCGGCCGTCTCGTGGCGGATGTGCGCGCGGCGCATCCCTGGTGATCTGGATGAATGCGCATCCCTCCCACGGCACATCGAGCACTCGTCCGGAACCGGTGGCTCCTCGCCGTGGTCGGTGCGGGCTGGCTGCTCGTGGTGATGGTGCTCACCGTGGGCT
The DNA here is from genome assembly GCF_056394405.1 of Leifsonia sp. 10N434. Taxonomy (NCBI): domain Bacteria; kingdom Bacillati; phylum Actinomycetota; class Actinomycetes; order Micrococcales; family Microbacteriaceae; genus Leifsonia; species Leifsonia sp. 10N434. The sequence goes on from NZ_JBFTHV010000001.1 coordinate 1,111,159, forward strand.
TCTCGCATGGCACCGGGAGCACGGTCAACCTGCAGCTCGGCCATCGGCTCACCCGGGATGATGTCGCCAATGTGATCATGTTCCTTCCCGCCGGAATCCTGTTGGCCCTCGCCGGCGCGGGCTGGCCGTCGTCACTCATCGTCGGCTTTCTCGGCTCGGTGGCGATCGAGACCACCCAGTACGTCGCCCGGATCGGCCGGGTGAGCGACGTCAACGACATCCTGACGAACACCGTCGGAGCCGTGCTCGGCTACGTGCTGGTGCGACTCCTGAGTGCTGCGCGGCAGGTCGGCAGGAGCGGGCTGCAGCCCGAAAGGGACGGCCGTTCGCCGGCATCGCGCTCAGGTTGAACCGACCGCTTCTCTCGAGGGCCGGATGCGAAGCGTCGTTCAATCGGGGATGTCGAAGGCGGCGAGGCGGTCCGGATCGGTCACCGACACCATGTCGACGATGCGGTCGTCGACCACGATGCACACCATGACGGCGAGTGTCTTTCCGTTCAGGTCTCGCGCGACCACGCCGGGTTCGCCGCCGACGAGGACCGGGCTCGTCGTACCCCGCACGTGCGACCCCTGCAGCGCCTTGCCGGCGACCGCATCCGCACCGCGCCGAATGATCACGCCGCGCGCGGTGTAGGTGCGCCAGGTGACATCCGGGTCGAGAACCCTGAGCAGGCCCGCGAAATCACCGTCCCTCGCGGCCGCAAGGAACGCGTCGACCGCCGCGCGCTGTGGTAGACGTCCTTGTGTCGGGCGCCGGCTGTTCTGGACCTTGCGCCGGGCGCGGCTGGCAAGCATCTTGGTCGCGCCCGGGGACGTGTCGAGGATCTCTGCGATCGCGTCGAACGACAGCGCGAACATGTCGTGGAGAACGAAAGCGAGACGCTCCCGAGGTCGCAGCGTGTCGAGGATCACCAGCAGCGCGAGCCCGACCGATTCGGCGCGCACTGCCTCGTGCTCCGGCCCACCGTCACGGTCGTCTCGCACCTCGAACTCGGGTACGAGGTGATCGTAGAGAGATTCCCGCCTGGCCTCGCGCGAGCGCAGCATGTCGATGCAGATCCGCCCGATCACGGTGGTCAACCAGCCGGGGAGGTTCTCGATCGCAGCGGTGTCCTGTCGCGCGAGTCGCAGCCATGCTTCCTGCACGGCATCCTCGGCGTCCGTCTTCGATCCGAGCATCCGGTATGCCACGGCGAAGAGCCGGCCGCGCTCCGCCTCGAACGCGCGTGTGCCGGCGTGATCGGTCGTTGACTCGGACAGGCTGTTACCTTTCGCTCGCGCGCTCCGTCATCCATTGTGACGTCCCCGGATGGCCCGGGCGACGGTTGAGGAGCTATTCATGAATGTCGCACTCTGGATCACCGCGGGACTGATGGCGGCGGTGTTTCTGATCGCGGGCTTCAACAAAGTCTTCATCCCGAGACAGAGACTCGCGAAAGCGCCGGGAGCCAAGTGGGTCGACCATTTCAGCGCCGGGTTCATCAAGACCCTGGGGGTCCTCGAACTCCTGGGCGCGGTCGGTCTGATCCTCCCAGCGGTGCTCGGAATCGCGCCCATCCTCGTGCCGCTTGCCGCCACAGGCCTGGCGGTGATCATGGTCGGAGCGGCGGTCGTCGAGTTCCGGCTGCACGAGCCCAGGCACGCCCTGCTGAACCTGACGTATCTCGCGCTTCTCATCTTCGTCGCCTGGGGACGGTTCGGGCCGGAATCCTTCGCGTAGGGATGCGTCCCGATGCGTCCGGTGCGTCCGATGAATCACGCGCCACGACGAGCCGGGGCGACCTGCGCCCGAGTCAGAGCGCCGTGACCGCGACGGCGACGAGCACGAAGGCCGCTACGAGGATCGCGACGCGCACGTAGTGCAGCCGGTCCCAGCGCTGGTGCTGCTCCCTCCAGTCGTCGGGGTGGTCGTCGGCGGTCCACGTCTTCGAGCGGTTGTTGATCGGCACCAGCAGAGCGACGGACAGGATGACGCTGACGGCCAGCAGGGCTGCAGCGACGACAGCTACGACGGCGGTCGTCGTGCCCCAGGTCGCAGCGGCGAGGGCCGCTGTGAGGATCAGGGAGCCGAAGTACCAGAACGGCATCACCCGTCCGAGCATCCGACCGCCGTGCGCTCGTGCTGACAGGGAGGCGCCGACCGGCAGCCGCGTCATGATCGGGTTGATCACGAACGCGACCGAGAACTCGACGCCGACCATGAGGCCGACGACGGTCGTGGTGATGATGGCGAGAACGGGGGCCATTGGATCTTCCTTTCGGATCTAGCGGCGCTAGAAAAGCTAGCAGTGCTACCATAGAGCGCGACGACCCGGACCGCAAGAGGAGCACCGATGGCAGATCAGACGGCACGTCAGCAGCGCAATGACGAGCGGCGTCGCGGCATCCTCGCTGCCGCACGGGAGCGCGCCGACGCCGACGGATGGGCGGCTGTGACGACCCGCCATCTCGCCGACGCCATCGGCTACACCCAGCCCGTGCTCTACGGTCACTTTCCCGGAGGCAAGTCCGAGATCATGCTGGCGGTCGCCATGGAGGGCTTCGTCGACCTCACGCGGCAGTGCCGCGCAGCGCTCGGCGGCGAGCGGGGGCGGCACGCGATCGAGGCCGTCGCGGTGGCCTATCTCGATTTCGGCAGCGAGCATCCCGCGGTCTACGAGGCGATGTTCCAGCAGCCGATCGAAACGCGATTCGCCAGCGAAGACACCGACCCGAGCCTCCGCGCGGCGTTCGACGTGCTGGCGGATGCGATCGACGACGACGGCGACGGCGCGGCCACCGAGGTGTTCTGGGGTGCCCTGCACGGGATCAGCCTGCTCGAGCGCGCCGGCCGCATGCGCCCGGAGCATCGCGCCGACCGCATCGCCGAGCTCGGCGCCCGCTTCGCGGCGGACGTGAGCAGCTGACCTCTCCCTTCGGCTGCGTCGACTTGACGCCAGGTCACCGATGTGCGCTATGGTAACGATACCAACAACGACGATGTCGCCGAACGAAGGAGAGACGATGACCGCGCTGTGCATCGACTTCGGCGGCACCCGCATCAAGGTGGGTGCGCTCGACCAGGGACTCATCCTGGCCGCGACCGAGCTGCCGAACACCGGGCGGGAGAGCGACCTCGAAGCCGTGGTCGCCGCGGCCACGACGCTGTCGGAGCAGGCGGCCGGGTACGAAGGAATCGGCATCGCGCTGCCCGGAGTCGTCGACCGCTCTCGCGGGGCGCTCGTCGCCGCGCACGACAAGTACGACTGGGCCACCGGCCGCGATCTCCGCGACTGGGCGGGAGCCGCGTTCGGCGCCCCCGCCGTCGTCGAGAACGACGCGCGGGCTGCGCTGCTCGGCGAGACGACCTACGGATGCGCGGTGGGGGCGACGGACGCCGTGCTCCTGACCCTCGGCACCGGTATCGGCACGGCGGCGATGATGGACGGCATTCTGCTGCGCGGGGCACGCGACCATGCGGGCATCCTCGGCGGCCACATCACGGTCGACCTCGACGGGCCGCCCTGCAACTGCGGCAACGTCGGTTGCGCCGAAGCCGTGGCGAGCACGTGGGCGCTTCGGCGGGATGTCGCGGCCGACGCAGACCTCGCCGAGGCGCTGGCCGACGACGGCGTGCCGTCCGCCGCGGTGGCCCCCGGCCTCAAGGACCTCTTCGAGCACGCCGACGATCCGCGCGTCGCGCCGACGGTCGACCGCTACCTCCGCGCCTGGAGCGCCGCCATCGTCGGGCTCTGCCACGCCTACGACCCCAGCGTCGTCATCGTCTCGGGCGGCGTCATGCGTTCAGCAGGCCTCGTCCTTCCCCGTCTCATCGAACTCGTGCACGGCCACCTGTGGTCGTCGTCGTATCGCCCGCCGCTGGTGACCCCGGCGGCACCGGAGCACTCGGTGCTCCTCGGCCTCTCGGCCGCTGTCTCTCGAAAGGACCTTCCGTGACGTCATCCCCCTCGACCTACGACAAACAGCCGTCGGTGCCGCTGCCGCCCGGCAGTCGCGTGTGGCTGGGCGCCGAGGCGTGGCAGCAGCTCGATGACGCAGCGCGGCGTGCCGCAGGCTCCCGCGCCCCCATCGTGGCCGTGGACTGCTACCCCGGCGTCGACGTGGCCGCCGTCGTCGCAGAACTCAGCGAGGCGCTCCCGGCGTATGCCGTGATCGACATGGAGGGGGCGGCGAAGCCCATCGAGCAGATCGACGCCCTCATCGGCCGCTCGCTCACCGACGACCGGGTGTTCGGCGTGATGAGCCACTTCACCCTCGACGAGTTCTACGTCGAGGCCGAGCTCGACGCCCTCGCAACCGCCGTCGCGGACAGCGGCACGCCGACGATCATCGTCGGCTGGGGCGCCGCACTCGTCCCCGTCGCGACGGACGTGCTCGTGCTCGCCGACCTGGCGCGGTGGGAGATCCAGCAGCGTCAGCGCCGCGGTGCGACGAACTGGCATACCGACAACGCCGGCGAAGACAATCTGCGCAAGTACAAGCGTGGCTTCTTCGTCGAGTGGCGCACCGCCGACCGGCACAAGCGCACGCTGTTCGACCGGGTCGACTTCGTGCTCGACACCAACACCAGCGTGCGGGAGGCGGCGCTCATCACGGGCGACGCATTCCGTGGCGCGCTCGAGCACGCCGCCACCGCGCCGCTGCGCGTCGTGCCGTTCTTCGACCCCGGCGTCTGGGGCGGCCAGTGGATGAAGGAGCGCCTCGACCTCGACCCCTCCGCCGACAACTACGCCTGGTGCTTCGACTGCGTTCCCGAGGAGAACTCCCTGCTGCTCGAGGCAGACGGACGCGTCGTCGAGATCCCCGCCATGGACCTGGTGCTCACGCAGCCTCGGGCCCTGCTCGGCGAGAAGACCTTCGCGAGATTCGGCGCCGAGTTCCCCATCCGGTTCGACTTCCTCGACACGATGGAGGGTGGCAACCTCTCGCTCCAGGTGCACCCGCTCACCGACTACATGCTCGACACGTTCGGCATGCACTACACGCAGGACGAGAGCTACTACCTGCTCGATGCGGCGCCCGGCGCCGAGGTGTATCTGGGGATCAAGTCGGGCACCGATCCGGATGCGATGGTCGCGGCGCTCGAGGCGGCGACCGACGGCGAGCATCCGTTCATCGCGGAGGAGTTCGTCAACACCTTCCCCGCCCGCAAACACGATCACTTCTCGATTCCGGCCGGCACGGTCCACGCCTCCGGTGCGAACGCCATGGTGCTCGAGATCTCTGCGACGCCGTTCATCTTCACCTTCAAGCTCTGGGACTGGGGCCGCGTCGGCATCGACGGCATCCCTCGCCCGATCCACCTGGAGCACGGCCGCAAGAACATCCAGTGGGACCGCGACACCGAGTGGGTCACCGAGAACCTCATCGACCAGGTCGAGGTGATCCGCGAGGGAGACGGCGTGCGCGAAGAGCGCACCGGCCTGCACGGGCTCGAGTTCATCGAGGTGCGCCGCCACTGGTTCGACACCGAGGCCGCTCTCGACACCGATGGCACGGTCAACGTGCTGAACCTCGTGGAGGGCGACGTGGTCGAGGTCGCGAGTCCGACGGGCGCGTTCGAGCCATACCGCGTGCATTACGCCGAGACCTTCATCGTGCCCGCATCCGTCGGGCCCTACCTGATCCGCCGCACCGCCGACTCGACCAGCGAGACCTTCGCCACGGTGGTCGCCTCGGTACGCGGTACGCGCACCACCGATAACTGAACAGCACCACAGCACCACAGCACCACAGCAATACGAGACAATCACCCGTCCTTGCAGGGCTCTCGGAATCCTGCTAGCTTTGCTTGCGGAATTGGTAACGATACCAAACAAGGCGGGGCGTAAGCGCGACCGACCGGTCGCGCACGAACAAGGGAGTTCAGGATGAACAGAAAACGCACCATCGGACTGGTCGCCTCCGTGCTCGCGACCGGCCTCCTCCTCGCAGGCTGCTCCGGCAGCGGCGCGAGCAACGCCACGACCGGAACGCTCAAGTTCTACACGGACAAAGCCGCGTGGAAGCCGCAGTTCCAGTCGCTCAACCCGACGTCGCAGAAAGACGTCAAGATCAGCCTCAACACCACCGGCTACTCCGACGAGAACCAATACCAGGCGTTCGTCAAGCAGTCGTTCCGCACCCAGCAGAGCCCCGGGCTCTTCACCTGGTCGACCGGTGACAATCTCAACCAGCTGGTCGACCAGAAGCTCGTCGCCGACACCTCCTCCATCTGGAAGAAGGCGATCGCCGACGGCAACGTGAGCCAGGATCTCGAGAAGTACTACACGATCGGCGGCAAGCAGTACTGCGTGCCCATGAACATCGCGTACTGGGTCATGTATTACAACAAGAAGATCTTCGACAAGTACGGCATCGAGAAGCCGACGACGTGGCAGGAGCTGATGGACGACGCCGCGAAGCTCAAGCAGAACGGTGTGACGCCGTTCTATCAGACCAGCACGCTCTTCACCTTCCCCTGGTTCGAGACGCTGGTGGCCGGTACCGACCCCGCCCTCTACAACGGGCTCGCCGACGGCTCGGTCAAGTACACCGACCCCAAGATCGTCGCGATCATGAACGAGTGGCTGGCGCAGGAGAAGAAGGGCTGGTTCAGTGACGCGGGCAGCAAGACCGACCCCGCTCAGATGCTGAAGCAGGGCGACATGGCCATGATCAACTTCGGCACGTTCTTCGGCGCCTCGCTCGACGGCGTGGGCATGAAGGCCGGCAGCGACTACGACTACTTCGTCATCCCCGCGGTCGACCCGAGCCTGTCCAAGACGCCCGTCCCGGTCGAGACCGGCCCGATGTGCGTGGCTGAGAGCTCGAAGCAGAAGGACCTGGGACTCGCCTACTCCAAGTGGTGGATGACTCCCAGCGCCCAGAGCGCCTGGGGCAACGCCCGCGGTGACGTGCCCTTCAACCCGAAGGCCGAGACCAAGGACGCCGGCCTCAAGACGCTCGGCGAAGACGTCGCCAAGGGTCCGTACCAGCTCGTGACGCGCTACTTCGAGGCGGCGCCGACGCCGATCCTGAACGTCGCGCTGGAGGAGTTCGGAGCGTTCTCCGCCAACCCGGGCAACCCGCTGCCGCACCTGCAGAAGATCCAGGCCGCTGCTGACAAGTACTGGGCAAGCAAGAAATAGTGAGCGCCAAGAAACCGCAGTACCGCTGGGCCGCCCGGGGCTTCGTCGCCCCGGGCGTGATCCTGGTGGCCGTACTCCTCTACCTCCCGCTGCTCTGGACGGTGTTCCTGAGCTTCACCGATTACAACGGCCTCGGGGATCCCACCTGGACCGGGCTCTCGAACTACCAGGAGATGTTCGAGGACCCCGACTTCCTCAACTCGCTGTTCAACACCCTGTTGTGGGTCGCGGGCACCCTGATCATCCCGGTCGGACTCGGCCTCGCGCTCGCGCTCCTCACCTGGAACCTCCGGGGCGGGGTCTGGCTCCGGCTGCCCTTCCTCATCCCGTACGCCATCTCCGGCATCGGCGTCGGCCTCATCTGGTCGTTCGTGCTCCAGAGCAATGGAGCCCTCGACCAGGCGCTGCACTTCTTCGGGATCGCCGACACGCCTCGCTGGCTGCTGGATGCACCCCTGAACACGATCGTCATGATCGTGGCCGCGGCCTGGCAGGGCGTCGGCGTCAACGCGCTGCTCTTCACCATCGGGCTGCAGTCCATCCCGAAGGAGCCGCTGGAGGCGGCACGTCTCGACGGGGCGCGCGGCTTCCGCCTGTTCGGCAGCATGCTCTGGCCGATGCTGCGGCCGTTGACCACCGTCGTGATCGGTCTCTCGATCGTCGCCAGCCTCAAGACCTTCGACATCGTGCTCGGCATGACCAAGGGTGGACCCGGGCGGGTCTCCGAGACGCTCGCGCTCACCATGTACAACGACACCTTCGTGAACAGCCAGTACGGGCTCGGGTCGGCGATCGCGGTGTTCCTCACCGTCGTGACGCTGCTCGCGAGCATCCTGTACCTGCGTCAGCAGCTGTCGAAGAAGAACGAGATCTAGGAGCACCCGATGTCATCGACCGCATCCCGCGCCTGGCGCACCGCCGTTCTCATCTTCTTCGGCCTCATCTGGCTGCTGCCCGTGTACCTGCTCGTCATCAATGCGAGCAAGTCGCCGCAGGCCTACGACTCCCGTCAGTCCTGGATCCCGAACGGCACCGACCTCATCAGCAACATGGTCGACGCCTGGAATCTCAGCAACCTGGGCGGCAGCCTGGCCAGCACCGTCATCTACTCGATCGTCTCCCCGCTGGTCGCCGTGATCGTCGGCGCCGCCGTCGGCTTCGCGATCGTGGCGCTCGGTCTCAAGCACGGCTTCTGGTGGTTCGTCTTCATCTTCGGCGGAACCGTCTTCCCGCTTCAGATGATCCTGCTGCCGCTGTTCGACGGCTACTCCCGCACCGGGCTCTTCGACACCCAGCTCGGCATGGTCATCGTGTACACCGCGATCTCCATTCCGTTCTCGGCGTTCGTGATGCGCAACTTCTTCACCGGCATCGCGCACAACGTGTTCGAGGCGGCGGTGGTCGACGGTGCATCGAGCTGGCGCATCTTCTTCCGGCTCTACCTGCCCATGGCCACGAGCGCACTGATCGCGGTGTTCATCCTGCAGGCCACCTTCATCTGGAACGACCTGCTGCTCGGCCTCACGCTGAGCCAGTCCGACAACGTGCGGCCCATCGTCACCACGCTGGCCGGTATGCAGAGCACGTACGGCGGCGCTCAGCTGTCGACGGTGCTTGCGGCCGGCATCCTGGTGTCGCTGCCGACGGTCGTGCTGTTCCTGTTCACTCAGAAGTTCTTCTCCCGCGGTCTGGCACTCGGCCAGTACTGACCTCAGCTAGGAGCATCCATGCCCCGCACCATCCCGACGGTCGACGACCTCGCCGCCGACGTGATCACCCACCACTACGACGACCTGATCGCACCTCCCGGGCTCACCAACTTCCTCGGCACGACGGTCGTCGGGCACGACCTCGTGTCGCTGCAGGCGGTGACCTTCCCTCCGGTCTCGCAGGGCCTCGCGCAGACCGGGGCGCTGTTCGTCGACGGTCGCGTGTTCGAGTCGTACGGCATCCCGATCGCGCACGCGTGGCGGCCTGATCGCGTCGTGCGCAGTGCGTCGGTCGGCGACCTCGACATCGAGACGACCACGGTGTGCGTGCCCGGCGAGACGGCGGTCGCGGTCGACGTGCGCGTGACGAACCGGGGCGGGGCCGCTCGATCGGTGACGCTCACCCTGGCGGTCAACGCCCGGGTGACTCGTGCCGACGGGTCGTGGGGCGACGCGGAGTCGCCCAGCGAACGCAACGAGGTCGAGGTGGATGGCGACGGCAACCGGCTGCTCTTCGCGGCGCCCGGGCAGACCGCGTGGAGCGTGCAGGGCATCGACCGGATGGCGCGGATCGCCAAGAGCGCTGTGCCCCCGACCCCGGTGGACGAGTTCGAGGTCGGCATCGGCGGCGCGGGCCGGGGCGGTGAGCTGTCGACGGTGCTCGAGCTGGAGCCGGGTGCGACCGGCCGATTCGGCTACGTACAGGCGACGGCGACAACTCGCGCCGCGGCCGTCGCCGTGTTCGACCGCGTCGCGGCCGACGTTCCCGCGGCCGTCACGGCTGCCGAGACCATGTGGAACGGCCAGCTCGAAGCGATCTTCACCCCCGGCAACACCGAGTACTCCGGCCATCTGCCTGCGCTGGACACGAGCTCGGAGACCCTCCGCCGCCTCTACTGGTGGGGAGCGCTGGGCGTGATCTGGTTCCGCCGCGAGTTCGACGGCAACGTCCTCGGCCGCAGCTACGACACCCTGATGCCGCACTACTGGGCGACGACCACCTTCATCTGGGACTACAGCCTCAGCTCGGTCGTGCACTCGATGCTCGATCCGGATGAGATGCGGCGGCAGCTGCTGCATTGGATCGCCAGCGACATCCACACCCACTTCGGAACCTCCTCGCTCACCGGCGACCCGGTCGGCCGGTGGTACTCGGTCAACGACTACGCCATGACGCGCCTCGTTGACGACTACGTGCGGCACACCGGAGACGCCGGCTTCCTCGAGGAACTCGTCGGAGCGGGCGATCGCGAGGCGGCCCCCGTCGCCGACCACGTGGTCGAGTGGGCGGACGCCTGGAAGGGGCTGCGCGGCGCGAGTGCGCTCGCCGACTACGGCGAGATCGACAACCTGCTCGAATGCGTCAGCTCGTACACGCACGAGGTGGCGAGCCTCAACGCCGCGAACGTGTGGAACCTGCGCACGGCGGCCGACCTCCGCGAGCGCCTGGGCGACCCCGACGGGGCGGAACGGCTGAGGGCCGACGCCGAGTGCCTGCTGCCCGACGTGCTCGCGCTCTACCTCGACGGCACCGGCCATTTCGCCGCCGGCCAGCCCGACGGCACGCGCATCCCGGTGAAGCACTGCTACGACTTCAACATCGTCGGCACCACGATCGCGGCCGATCTCGACCCACGGATCCGGCAGGAGATGGTGCGGTTCTTCGAGCACGATCTGCAGACCGACAACTGGATGCGCGCTCTGTCGCCGTGGGATCCGGATGCGAGCTTCAGCGTGCGGCCCGACCACCAGTGGAACGGCGCGTACCCGGCGTGGCCGGCCGACGCCGCCCGCTCGCTCATCGCGCTCGGTGCCGAGGACGTCGCGCTCCCGTGGCTCGACGGTCTGGTGCGCTCGACGAACCAGGGGCCCGCCGGTCAGGCGCACTTCGTGGAGGAGGCCCTGCCCGGGATCAACGGAGGTGCGCGCAAGGCTCCGCCGCAGCTCCCGTACATCAACGACTGGTCGTGCTCGTCGTCGGGCGCGTGGGTGGCGATGATCCTGGAGTCCGTCTTCGGGGCGCGGGTCGGCATCGACGGCACGGTGACGGCCGACGGATGCGCCGCGCGTCTCGACCCCGACGCGACTCTGACGGGGTATCGGGCGGCCGGACGCAGCTACACGATCCACGCCGACGGGCGCGTGGAGGAGGAGTGACCCGCGAGGCGGCGACCGACCCCGGCATCCTGATCGACGCGCCGCTCGAGGGCGGTGCCGTCGAGATCCGCGGCGCCATCCGCGTCGAGCGGACCGCACGCGGCCTGCTCCCGCGGAGGCTCGGCGCCGCCCAGTGGGAGCAGATCCCCGACGACTTCATGCTGGCCGCGGTGTCGCAGAGCGGGGGCATCCGTCTCGCGTTCCGCACGACGGCGACGGTGATCGAACTCGACGTGCTCGCCACCAAGATGATCGAGAGCGAGACGGCGCCGATGCCGGATGCGCTCTACGAGCTGGTGATCGACGGCGAACTGGTGCAGGCGCAACCCTCGTCGGCGGGCAACCGTTTCGTCTTCACGTTCGAGCGGCCCGACGCCTCCCTGGTCGCGGGCGAGGCGGACACGCTGCGCTTCACCGGGCTCGGCGCCGAAGCCAAAGACGTCGAGCTGTGGCTGCCGTACAGCGACGAGGTCGAACTGCTCGCGCTCAGAGCGGATGCCCCGGTCGAACCGCCGGCGCCGGTGACCACGCTGCGCTGGCTGCACCACGGCTCGTCGATCAGTCACGGCTATGCCGCGACGCGCACCAGTCGCACCTGGCCGGTGACCGCGGCCCGGGCATCCGGTGTCGAGCTCACCAGCGTCGCCTTCTCGGGCAATGCGATGCTCGACCAGCTCACGGCGCGAACGATGCGGGATGCTCCAGCCGACGTCATCAGCGTCAAGGTCGGCATCAACATCGTGAACGGCGACCAGATGCGGTTGCGCGTGTTCCGCACGGCCGTGCACGGCTTCCTCGACACCATCCGGGACGGCCATCCGGATGCCCCGCTGCTCGTGATCTCGCCCATCTTCTGCGGCCCGGTCGAGGAGTCGGCCGGCCCGACGATCCAGGACCCGACGCGGAGCGATCTCTGGACGATCTCGGCCGGCACCGCCGCGGAGGTGCGCGAGGGCAAGTTGAGCCTCACCGTGATCCGCGCGGAACTGCTTCGGATCGTCGGCGAGCGCTCCCGCACCGATCCGAACCTGCGCTACCTCGACGGTCTGCGGCTCTACGGTGCGGACGACAACGCCCGGATGCCGATGCCCGACAATCTGCACCCGGCCGACGACGTGCAGCAGCTCATGGGTGAGCGCTTCGCGCGGCTCGCCTTCGGGCCGGACGGCCTGTTGCGCCGCTGAGGGTGCTGCACGCGCTGGCGGCGCTGCCGGCGCTGCCCACGCGAACAGCCGAGAGGTGCCGAATGTCGCTCATTTCGGCTGAATGAGCGACATATCGCACCTCTCGCGGCGAGGCTAGGGCGTGGGCGGGGTGACAGCGATGACGATGGAGGTCTCGGAGTCGGAGGCGTTCACGTAGCGGTGGCCCTGGCGGGAGTCGAACGTGATCGACTGGCCGGCGCCCAGCGTGTACTCCGTGTCGCCGATCTCGACGAGCAGCTCGCCCGAGATGACGAAGGCGCATTCCGTCGACGGGTGCGCGTGCAGCTTCGGTGAGCTGGCGAGGCCGGGCGGGATGGTTGCCGTCAGCATCTCGAGGTCGCCACGGCCGGGGGTGAGCCGCTCGTAGAAGAATTCTCCGCCGGTGGTGCCGAGCGTCGGCCGCTGGTCGGGCGACGAGACGTGCACGAGCGGGGCATCGGGATCCGTGAACAGCGACGAGATCGCGGCCTCGAAGACACCGGCGAGTTTGCGGAGCGATACCAGGCTCGGATCGGCGGTTCCGTTCTCGATCTGGCTGAGCATTCCGACCGAGAGACCCGAGAGTTCCGCGAGCTGCTTGAGGGTCATTCCGCGTTCGAGCCGCAGTGCCTTGAGTCTGTCTCCCAACACGTCGTTGGTCCCCTTCGTTGTGTAACAAGTTCAATGCAGATTAACAAATTTCAATGTACTTGAACTAGGCTGCCGGAAATCGCCCTCCTGCACCATCAGCTGAGCCGTCCAGGAACTCTATCGCCCCGGGCGTTCTCCGAAATCACAAGGAAGTATGGACCGAGAATGATGAACAAATCTCAACGAGTGCTCGCGGTCGTTGCGGGTCTCGCCGCGATCCCGATGGCGCTCACTGCATGCGCGGGTACCTCCTCGTCCGCCGGCGGCGGATCGAAGACCCTGACGGTCGACACCTCGTTCGTGCTGAAGACGCTGGACCCCGGAATGGTCTACGAGCAGACCGGTGCGACCGCGGTGCACAGCATCTACGACACGCTCGTCACCTTCGCCGGCTCCGACGTCTCGAAGATCAAGCCCGACCTCGCCTCGTCGTTCGACTCCTCGTCCGACGCGAAGACGTTCACGTTCCACCTGCGCGACGACGTGACCTTCTCCGACGGCAGCAAGCTGACCGCAGACGACGTCGTCTTCAGCCTCAAGCGCCTCCAGAACCTCAAGGGCAGCGCGTCGCAGACCGTCGCCGGACTCGCATTCAGCTCGACCGACGCGAAGACGGTCGTGGTGACGTCGGACATCCCCAACCCGGATGTCCCGACGATCCTGGCGATGCCGAGCACGGGCATCCTCAACTCGGCGGAGGCGAAGAAGCACGGCGCGACCGACGCGGCCGATGCCGCGACGAGCGACACGATCGGGACCTACCTCGACACCCACTCGATCGGCTCCGGCCCCTACACGATCGGCAGCTACGACCCCAGCTCGAAGGTCGTGCTGAAGGCCAACACCAAGTACTGGGGCACGGCTCCCGCCTACAACCGGGTCGTCCTGCAGAACGTGGACGTGCAGAACCAGAAGCTCACGATCACCAAGTCGGCAGGCGACGAGATGGCGCTCGACCTGTCGGGTGCGCTCTCGGAGGGTCTGCCGTCGACCGTGCAGGTGTCCGGCGTTCCCGACACCTCGTACTTCCTGAGCCTCAACCAGGACCCGTCGGTCTCGAAGATCACCTCGAACCCGGCGTTCGTCAAGGCACTGCGCGCGTCGATCGACAACGTGGGCATCGCCAAGCTGTTCGGCAAGGACGCGACGCCGGCAGCCGGTCTCGTGCCGCCCGCGTTCGCCGGCGCCCTGCCCGAATCGGATGCCCCCACGCGCGACCTCGCTCAGGCGAAGTCGCTCCTCGCCGGCGCCGGTCTCAGCAACCCCAAGGCCAAGCTCATCTACCCGGCCATCACGTACCGCGGCGTGGACCTCGGCACCGTGGTCACCAAGGTCCAGTCCGACGCGAAGGAGGCGGGCATCGACATCGAGCTGACCCCGCAGCCGATCAACGTCTTCCTCGACTCGCAGTCCGCCGGTAAGAACGAGATCGGGTTCTCGCCGAACAGCCTGAACTACCCGGTCGCCGCATCGCTGGTCAACAACATGGCCCCGGGAGCGAGCACCTCGCTGCGCACCGGCTGGACCGTCGAACGCGCCGACGCGTCGGCCGTCGCAGCGGGCAAGGCCGTGCTGGCGGCCACCACCGCGGATGCCCGCAGCGCGGCGATGCAGGAATGGCAGAAGGTCATGAACGCCACCTCGCCGTACATCCCGCTCGCCAACAACTCCGGCATCGTCGTGGCGGCGGGCAACCTGAAGGGCGCTGTCTACTCGCCCGCCGGCTGGACCGTCGACCTCGCTGCGGTCAGCAGCAAGTAGCCGGTCCCCCTGAACGCGGTGCCGGCGAGCCTCCTGTGCGGCGCGCCGGCACCGTACCCCCTTCCTCCGTTCCACACACGCTCTGCGCAGCCCCGACCTGCGCGCGATTCCCGAAAGACCTGACATGCCCCCTCTCGTGAAGACGATCGCGAAGCGTGTGCTCACGACGATCGTGCTGCTCTGGGGTGTCACCGTCGTCACGTTCATCCTGGTGAGCGTGGTGCCCGGCGACCCGGCGGCGGCGAACCTCTCGCAGCAGGCGTACGACGACCCGGCCATCCGGGAGGCGTTCCGCCAGAAGTGGGGTCTCGATCAGCCCCTGATCGTGCAGTACGGCCGCTACCTGTGGAACATCCTGCACGGCGACCTCGGCACGTCTCAGCAGACGCACCGTCCGGTCGTGCAGGACCTCGGCCAGTACATCCCCGCCACCATCGAGATCGCCGTTCCCGCGATGATCATCGCCATCGTGATCGCGGTCGGCCTGGGCATCCTCTCGGCGATGCGCAAGGGCAGCGCCACCGACAACGGCATCCGGGTGCTCTCGCTCACCGGCCTGTCGACGCCGCCGTTCTGGCTCGCGCTCGTCGCGCTCTACATCTTCTTCTACGTGCTCGGCTGGGTGCCCAACGGCGGTCGCCTCAGCAACAGCTTCGACCCGCCGCCCACGATCACCGGCATGTACACGGTCGACGCTCTGCTCTCCGGCCAGCTCGACGTGTTCTGGGATGCCGCGTGGCACCTCGTGCTGCCGGTGGCCATCCTGGCGTTCCTCACGATCTCGGGGCTGTTGCGCTTCGTCCGGTCGTCCATGCTCGAAGTCCTCGACTCGGACTACATCCGCGCCGCTGTCGCCAAGGGTCTGCCGCGTCGCACCATCACCTGGCGACACGTCTTCCGTGCCGGCCTGCTCCCGGTGCTCACCGTCTCGGGCCTCACGATGGCGTCGCTGCTGGGAGGCGCTGTGCTTGTCGAGCAGATCCTGAGCTGGCCCGGGCTCGGACAGTACGCCTACAAGAGCGCGCTCTCGCTCGACCTCCAGTCGATTCTCGGCGTGACCCTGTTCGTCGCGCTCGTCTACACCCTGATCAACCTGCTCGTCGATGTGCTGTACAGCGTCGTCGACCCCCGGATCGGATCGAAATGACCGCTATGCCACCTCCCGCCGAGACCCTCGTGCGTGCCGGCCGCCGTGCCGGTACCGATCGCCTGCTCCGGTCGCAGTTCAGCTCCGTCTGGCTCCGCCCGTGGACCGTCGTCTCGATGGCCGTCATCGCGATCTGGGCCCTGCTGGCGGTCTTCGCGCCCTGGATCGCGCCGTACGACCCGCTCAAGACCGTCGGCGCCAATCTGCAGCCACCGACCGGGGCCCACTGGTTCGGTACCGATGAGCTCGGGCGCGATGTGCTCAGCCGGGTGATCGTGGGCACCAGGCTCTCGCTGCCGCTCGCGGTCGTGATCGTCGCCCTCTCACTGCTGGTCGGGGGCATCATCGGCCTGCTCGCGGGATACCTCGGCCGCGCCGTCGACACGGTGGCGATGCGCCTGGCCGACCTGGTGCTGGCCTTCCCGCAGATCATCCTCGCGATGGCCGTCACGGCGGCCTTCGGGCCGAGCACCGGGAACGCGGTGCTCGCGCTGGTGATCGTGTCCTGGCCGCTGTACGCGCGCATCATCCGGAGCTCGGTGCTCAGCGTTCGCGAGCAGGAGTACGTGGTCTCCGGGCACCTGCTCGGTTCGGGCACGATCAAGTCGATCGTCAAGGACGTGATCCCGAACAGCGCCGGCCCGGCACTGGTGATGGCGACCATCGAGCTCGGCAACGCGATCCTGATGCTCGCGGCGCTCTCGTTCCTGGGCCTCGGCCCGCGCCCGCCGGCGGCGGAATGGGGCGCCATGATCGCGCTCGGCTCGCAGAACCTCTCGAACTGGTGGATCAGCCTGTTCCCCGGGCTCGCGATCCTCACCATCGTGCTCGCGTTCAACATGCTCGGCGACAGCGTCCAGGACTACCTGGATCCGCGCAACCGGACGGGGAGGCTGCGATGAGGCCGCTGATGACCATCGACGCGCTGAGGGTCTCGCTTCCGACGTCGTCGGGTTACGTCGACGTCGTGCGCGACGCCACCCTGACCATCGGCGAAGGCGAGATCGTCGGACTCGCGGGCGAGAGCGGTTCCGGAAAGACGATGACCTCCTCGGCCATCCTCGGCATCCTGCCCACGGGCGCGCGCACCTCCGGGGCGGTGACGTTCGAGGATCGCAACCTGCTGACGCTGGCGGAGCGCGACCTCGGTCATGTGCGCGGCAACCGCATCGCGATGGTCTTCCAGGATCCGACGGCGGCACTGCATCCACTGCTCACGATCGGCACCCAGATCACCGAGCACATGCGGTACCACCTGGGGATCAGTAAGAAGGAGGCCGTGGAGCGCGCCGTCGAGCTTCTCGACCAGGTGCGGATCGCCGAGCCGCGAAAGGCGCTGCGTTCGTACCCGCACCAGTTCTCCGGCGGCATGAGGCAGCGCGCCGCCATCGCCATCGCTCTGGCCTGCGAGCCCCGACTGCTGATCGCGGATGAGCCGACGACGGCACTCGACGTGACCGTTCAGGCCGGCATCCTGCAGCTGTTCGATCGGCTGCGCGACGAGACCGGGGTGTCCGTGCTGTTCATCACGCACGACCTGGGCGTGCTCTCGACGATCGCCGACCGCACCTATGTCTTCAAAGACGGGGCAGTGGTGGAATCGGGTGAGACGGAGGACGTGCTGCTGCGCCCGGAGCACGAATACACGAAGGCGTTGATAGCGTCGCGGGCACAGTCGCTCGCCCAGGAGCGAGAGGCCGAGGCGGCCGTGGAAGGGACCTACTGATGAACGTGCTCGAGATCGATGACGTGCACGTGACCCACCAGCGCCGCGGGCAGGAACCGGTGCGTGCGGTGCGCGGCGTCAGCCTCGCTGTCGCCCCCGGCCAGATCGTCGGACTGGTGGGGGAGTCGGGCTGCGGCAAATCGTCACTCGCTCGCGTGGCCGTCGGGTTGGCGGCGCCGACCAGCGGTGCCGTGCGGTTCGAGGGCCGGCCGCTCGCGGCCTCGCGGCTCCGAGCCCGCGCCAAGGACGCGCTCGGGCTGCAGATGATCTTCCAGAACCCGTATGCCTCCCTCAGCCCCCGCCGCACCATCGGCAGCCAGCTGCTCGACGGCGTGCGCACGTCGCTGTCCGGTCCGGAGCGTGCGGCAGAGGCGATCCGGTTGCTGCAACTGGTCGGGCTCGACCCCGACAGCCGCGGCCGCTACCCCAACCAGTTCTCGGGCGGCCAGCGCCAGCGTCTCGCGATCGCGCGGGCGCTCGGTGCCCGCCCGTCGCTGGTCATCGCCGATGAGCCGGTGACGGCGCTCGACGCCTTCTCGTCGGCCCAGATCGTGACACTCCTCACCGGGCTCGTACGCGAACTCGACATGGGGATGCTGTTCATCTCCCATGACCTCTCGCTGGTGCGCGCCATCGCCGATGAGACGGCGGTGATGTACGCCGGTGAGATCGTCGAACGCGGCCCGTCGGAGCGCGTCTGGAACGAGCCCACCCACGACTACACCAAGACGCTGATCGCCGCGATCCCGGTGATCGGCCCCAAGACCGTACGCCGGAAGGCCGCAGGCGCGACGTCGGCGGGCATCCAGGAAAGGAACACCCATGTCGGTTGACACCATCGTCGACGCCTCGACCGGAACGCTGCTGACCGGCGCCCGCCTGTTCGACGGCACGAGCGGCGAGCTCCTCACGGGACACGCGATCGAGATCGACCGGGAGGGGACGATCGTCGCTCTCGGTGAGGAGGCGGACGTCGTGCGCGCCGCAGCACCGGATGCCCGCCGCATCGATCTCGGAGGCCGGGTGCTCTCGCCCGGGCTGATCAACATGCACGTGCATTTCGGGCTGGCGCTCCCTGGCACGGCGGGCGACCTCGTCTCCGGCGGCTCCGACGGCGACCTGCTGCTGGTGATGGCCGACTCGGCCAGACGCACCCTGCTCGCCGGCGTGACGACGGTTCGACTCGTCGGAGAGAGCCGCTATCTCGACTTCGCGCTGCGCCGCGGCGTGCGCGCCGGAGCGGTCGACGGACCACGCATCTTCACCGCCGGCCACGCTCTGTGCTGCACGGGAGGCCACGGCTGGGAGTCCGATGCGCTGGAAGGCGATGGACCCGACGACTTCCGCAGGCTCACGCGGCTCCAGATCCGCGAGGGCGCCGACCTCATCAAGGTGTGCGTGTCCGGCGGCATCGCGGGAGAGCACGAGCAGATCGACACTCCGCAGCTGTTCGACGACGAGATGGCGGCGGTCATCCAGGTCGCCCACGACTGGGGCCGCAAGGTCACGGCGCACGTCGGCCCGTCGTCGACGCTCGACCGCGCCATCCGGCTCGGCCTCGACTGCGTCGAGCACGGCTACGAGCTGACCCGCGAGACGACCGACCTGATGGCCGAGCACGGCGTCTGGTACGTGCCGACGATCACGGTGAGCCGGTGCGCCGACTTCTTCGATGAGCAGGGCGTCCCCGCATGGATGAAGGAGCGGGCGCTGGGGGCAGGACCCCGGCACTGGGAGAGCCTGGAGAACGCCATCGCCAGCGGCGTCAAGATCGCCATGGGCACCGACATGCCTCCCGCCGCCGGCTTCGACGGAACCACGGCGACCGTTCGCGAGATGGAGTTCATGGTCGACGCCGGCATGTCGCCCCTCGATGTGATGCGCTCGGCGACGTCGCGTGCAGCCGAGCTGATCGGCGACGAGTCGTTCGGCACGATCAGGGTCGGCGCCCGCGCGGACTTCGTGGCGATGGCCGACGATCCGACCAGCGACGTCTCGGCGCTGCGTGGAATCGACTGGGTGATGAAAGACGGCCGCGTGTACCGGGACGACCAGGAGGCCACCCGATGAGCGCTGTGCGCGCCATCGCCGACCGCTATCTGGAGTCGCTCGCCCCGCATGAGCCGGCCGCCGCACAGGCGCTCGGCCGGCAGGCGGCGGACCGCCTGCCCGATTTCACGCCCGGATGGGCCGAAGCACGCCGGGCGCTGGACGAGTCGACCGCCGCAGAGCTCCGTGCCCTCGATCCGAGTGAGGTGAGCCCCGCGGATCGTGGCCTGCACGCCGCGATGATCGAACGCCTCGACAGCGAGGTGTCGCTGTTCGACACCGGGTTCACGCCGCGCCTCCTCGCCCCGTTGGCGACCCCGGTGCATTTCATCCGCGAGGCGTTCGACGACACGGTGGTGACCGCAGACGCCGCCGGTGATGCCGTTCTGGCTCGCCTGGCCGCAGTGCCCGCGACCCTCGCCGACCTGCGTCGACGGCTCGAATGGTCGCGCGACGAGGGCGCCCGCGGTCGGTTCAGCGGGGGCGGGGTCGCGGGTGCGACCCAGGTCGCTGTGGTCGCCGACCAGATCGCGTCGTGGATCGATCCCGACGGCATGGACTACTTCGGATCGCTGCGAACCGAGGGGCTCGATGCCACGCGCACCGCCCGGCTCGCTAGCCTCGCGGCCGAGGCGAGTGCGGCCTTCGCCGCCTTCGAAGAGTTCCTCAGATCCGACCTGTCCGCCGACGCGCCCGTGCAGGATGCGGTGGGCGAAGAGGTCTACCAGGCCACCTCGCGCGCCTTCCTCGGGAGCGACCTGGACCTCGACGAGATCTACGCCTACGGATGGAGCGAACTGGAGCGCCTCGTCGGCGAATCGCGCCGTATCGCCTCCGAGCTCACGCAGACCCCGGTGGACGCCGACGTCACCCGCCGCGCCGTTGCACTGCTGGAAGCGACCGGAGAGCAGGCGCTCTCCGGCCGCGACGAGATCTCGGCGTGGCTGCGCGATCGTGTCGACCAGACCATCGCGCAGCTCGACGGCGCGGCCTTCGACCTTCCGTCCGACATCGGCGAGGTGGAGTGCGTCGTCACCGAGGCGGCCTCCGGAGTCGTCTACTACCTGCCCGGCGCGCCCGACGGAAGCAGCCCGAGCAAGATCGTGTGGACCATCCCGCGGGGCAGGTCGTCGATCGCCACCTGGCACGAGGTCACCAGCGTGCACCACGAGGGCGTTCCCGGCCACCACCTGGAGCACGCCATCAACCGGGCGAACGCGTCACTGCACCCGTGGCAGCGCTACCTGTGCGAGGTGCACGGGTACGCCGAGGGCTGGGCGCACTACGCGGAGGGCCTCGCCGACGAGCTGGGCCTCATCCGGACGCCGGCCGAACGTCTCGGCATGGTGTTCGGCCAGATCTGGCGTTCGGTGCGCATCGTCGCCGATCTGGGGCTGCACACGAACCGACCGATCCCCGTGAACTCGCTCACCGACGCGACCACCTGGACCCCGGAGC
This sequence comes from Leifsonia sp. 10N434, assembly GCF_056394405.1. Lineage (NCBI taxonomy): Bacteria > Bacillati > Actinomycetota > Actinomycetes > Micrococcales > Microbacteriaceae > Leifsonia > Leifsonia sp. 10N434. The sequence goes on from NZ_JBFTHV010000001.1 coordinate 1,132,133, forward strand.
TCGCCCGCACCTTCCTGCGCGACCTCGCGATGACGGATGACCACACGGCGATCTTCGAGGTCGACCGGTACTTCGGCTGGCCGGGCCAGGCGCTGGCGTTCAAGGTCGGCGCCAAGCTCTGGCGCGACGCCCGCGAGCAGTCCCGCGAGCGCCTCGGCGCCGACTTCGATCTCAAACGATTCCACAGCGACGCCCTGGGCGTCGGCCCGATGGGCCTCGGCCCGCTCCGCGCCACGCTCCTGGCCGACCGATGACCATGAAAGGCACCACTGTGCAGTACACCGATCCCGCGGATTCGTCCGTCGACGAACTCCACGGGTTCGTCGCCGACCTTTATGCCCAGCTCGCCGATCGCGGGGCGTTCGACGCTCGGCTCGACCCCGGCGTGACCGTGTGGGAGACCGCCGATCCGCGGCTGCTGCACGGCATCGCCGAGCTCGACGAGCTGCGTGGACCGGCGATCGCTCCGGAAGACCGCACCACGCCCCTCCCGCTCGTCGAGCCGACGGGTGTCGTCGCCGATCGCTGGGGCGACACGGGGGTGATCCGCTATCTGCTCGAAGTGCGGGCAATCGCGGGCGCGCCGGTCACCGAGCTGGTTCGTGTCACCGACGTCGTCCGCCGCGGCGACGACGGCTGGCGGATCGTTCACCACCACGCCACCGATATCAACCCGGCGGACGCGCCGGCCGGAGAGGACAACCGATGAACCGCGACAGTGTGGAGTGGCACGGCTACATCCCGGCCATCACGACCCCCTTCACGCGGGACGGCGAACTCGATTTCGACGCGTTCGAGCAGCAGCTCGGATGGCTCTCCGCCGAGCGGATGCACGGTGTCGTGCTCGCCGGGACCACCGGGGAATGGTTCAGTCTGAGCGAGGCGGAGCGCGCGGAGCTGTTCCGCCAGGGCGGTCGGATCGCCGGCTCGTCGATGTGGGTGCTGGGCGGCTGCAACGCCTTCACCGCCGCCGAGGCGATCCGTCATGCGCACGCGGCGGAGCGAGCCGGTCTCGACGGGATCCTCCTCACCCCTCCGCCGTACATCGTGCCGACGAGGCGCGAGATCGTCGCCTTCTATCAGGAGGTGTCCGATGCGACGGACATCCCGATCTGCATCTACAACTGGCCGCGCGGCTGCATCGTCGACCTCGACACCGAGCTGCTCACCGAGCTCGCCGAGATCGAGAACGTGGTCGCCATCAAGAACTCGACGGGTGACACCGCCGGCTTCCTCAACGGCCTCTACGCGCTGGCGGATCGCGTGCGCTACTTCGGCATCCCGACCAGCGAGCTCGGCGCGGATCTCGTCGGTCTCGGCCACGGCGACGGCTTGATGGGCTCCGGCGCCCCGCTCGGCTCCGATCATCCCGACTTCTGGCGGGCCCTGGCCGCCGGCGATCGTGACCGGGCGCTGACCCTCGGGGCGCGGGACCGCGTCGTGATGCAGCGCTGGTTCACCCAGGACTACGGGGCGCAGTTCGGAAACGCGCAGGCGATCATGAAGACCGCGCTGCGGCTGCGTGGCGTGCCCGCCGGTTACGTGCGGCGTCCCCTGCTCGAGCTCACGGACGACCAGGTTCAGATCGTGCGTTCGACGCTGGAAGGGCTCGGCGTCGACACCGTTCCACTCTCGTGAGCACAGTCGTCGACTCGGTCGTCGTCGGCGGTGGACTGCTCGGCTCTGCTCTGGCCTGGATGCTCGCTCGCGACGGAGCGGACGTGGTGCTGCTCGAACGCGATCAGCTCAACCAGCACGCGTCGGGGCAGAACGCGGGCAGCCTGCACTTCCAGCTCGAATACCGGATGGTCGAGCACGGTCTCGAGGCGGCACGGCAAGCCGCCGAGGCCATGCCGCTGCATCTCGACGCCGCCGATCACTGGGCTCGTCTCGGCGACGAGCTCGGGGAGTCGGTCGGGGTGGTTCAGAACGGCGGCCTGATGCTGGCCGAGAACGCGGAACAGGCCGCTGTTCTCGAACGGAAGGCCGAGCTCGAGCGGTCGTGGGGGCTCGACGTGACCCTCCTCGACGGCGACGAGGTTCGCTCCATCGCGCCGTACCTGTCGGAGTCCGTGGTGGCCGCCGCCTTCTGCCCGCTCGAGGGCAAGGCGGACACCCGCCGGGCTGGGCCGGCGCTGGCGCGCGGCGCGAAGCGGCTCGGAGCGAGCATCCTGACCCGCACGAAGGTCACAGCGATCGAACGCGACGGGCTCCTGTGGCGGGTCGAGACCTCGTCGGTCGACGCCGATGGGAGCAGCACGGCGCGCTCGTTCCACGCTCAGACCGTGATGCTCGCCGGCGGCGTGTGGACGTCGGAGCTCGGAGCGATGCTCGATGTGCACCTGTCGACGATCCCGTTGGCGCTCACGATGTCGGTCATCGCGAAGACGCCCTCGTTCATCCCGCACCTCGTTCAGCATGCGGGGACCCGGTTGTCGCTGAAACAGTCATCCGACGGAACCGTGCTCGTCGGGGGAGGATGGCCGGCGCGACTCGCCACCGATGCCGACGGGCGCCCCGATCTTTCGGCGCGACCCCACCTGATCCAGGAGTCCGTCGCCGGCAACGCGCTGGCCGCCATGCGCGTGGTGCCACGTCTGGCGTCACTTCCGGTGCTGCGCACCTGGGTCGGCACGACCACCGTCACGCCCGACCAGCTGCCGCTGGCCGGCGAGGTGCCCGGGCGGCCCGGTGTCTTCGTCGCGACGGGCGGCTCGGCCTTCACGCTGGGTCCGAGCTTCGCGCGCATCCTGACCGATCTGGCCCAGGGGCGCAGCACGGCGATCGAGATGGCTCCCTATCAGCCCCTGCGATTCGGAGGTCTCGCCCATGTCTGAGAGCAGGCGACTGCCCCGCGAACGCCAGCAGCCGGTCACCGTTGACGTCGACGGCATGCCGGTGGCGTGCTTTGCCGGCGAGACGATCGCCACCGTCCTCCTGGCCGACGGGGTGACCGCGTTCGCGACCCGCGGCGGCGAGCCGCGGCAGCCGCTCTGCAACATGGGCACCTGCTTCGACTGCTCGGTGGTCGTCGACGGCATCCCCCTCACCCGCGCCTGCCTCACCCCGGTGGCCGACGGGATGAGCATCCGCACCGGACAAGGAGACTGACATGCACGACCTCGCTGTGATCGGTGCGGGACCCGCGGGCATCGCGGCCGCCCTCGCCGCTGCGGAGCAGGGCATCCGAGTCGTGGTCATCGACGAGCAGCAGCGCCCGGGCGGCCAGATCTTCCGCCGGCCTCCCGTGGAGTTCGGCGGAAGACCGGCAGCGTCTCCCGCCGGCTACCCGTGGGCGGCCGATCTGCTCGCCGCCTCCGACGCCCATCCCGGTATCCAGTGGCTGTCAGGGGCGACAGCGTTCGGCGTCTTCCCCGAGACCTCGGGTGGCAGTACCGCGCTCAGCATCGGTATGGTCGGCCCGGACGGCTCGAAACGGATCCGCGCGCGCCGCCTGCTCATCGCGACCGGCGCATACGACCTCCCCGTCGCCTTCCCCGGCTGGACGCTGCCCGGAGTGATGATGGCCGGAGCCGTCCAGGGCTTCGCGAAGAGCCAGCGCCTGCTGGTCGCCGAGCGCCTGGTGCTGGCGGGGTCGCATCCGCTTCTGCTCGTGGTGGCGGAACAGCTCCGCGCGGCGGGGGCGGACATCGCCGAGATCGCCTTCGCACGCGGGCTGCCCGGGTTCGGCGAGGCCATCCGTGCGCTGCCCGCGGTGCCGGGGCACGTCGGACTCTTCGCCGAGACGGCGGCGTCGGTTGCGCGGCTGCTCCGGGCCGGAGTGCGCATCTCGACGCGCACCATCGTGACCGCGGCAGAGGGCGATGGGCACGTAGCGGCAGTGCGGCTCGCCTCGGTCGACCGTCAGTGGCGCCCGACCGGAGAGTCCCGAACGGTGCCGACGGATGCGCTGGTCGTCGGCTACGGGTTCCAGCCTTCGACCGAGCTCGCGAGGCAACTCGGTTGCGCACTGCGCTGGGACTCCGCGAAAGGCGGCTGGATCGTCGAGCACGACGAGGCGATGGCGACCTCGATCGCCGGCGTGTACGTCGCGGGCGAGCCGACCGGCGTCGCCGGGGCCGAACAGTCCAGGGCCGAGGGGCGACTCGCCGGGCTCGCGATCGCAGTCGACCTGGCGGCGGCGGACGGTCGCGCCGACGCCGGCTCGATGGCGCTAGGTCTGCGCGACGCCCGCCGGGGCATCCGGAACGCCCGCCGGTTCTCGCGCGTCGTCGAGACCATGTTCGAGCCGAATCGCGACGCCCTCCTCGCCCTGGCCACCCCGGCGACCACGGTCTGCCGCTGCGAGCTGGTCAGCCGGAGCACCATCGAAACGGTGCTCGACGAGAACCCGCACCTCGACACGGCCAGCGCCGTGAAACTCGAATGCCGCAGCGGCATGGGACCGTGCCAGGGCCGCTATTGCGAGACGGCGGTCGCCGCCATCGTCGGTGCCCGCAGCGGTCGCTCGATCGATCAGGTCGGCCACTTCTCCGCCCACGTGCCGGTCAAACCCGTGCCGCTGAGCGCGTTCTCCGCGCTGGGAGAGGAGGAGTCAGTGCAAAACTGATCTCGGACGAACACCCGATATCCATCGTCCCCACCCCCGAATCAGCCAGCAGTCGCGGTTCGCCGCGCGCGTGCGCTCCCGGGGTCACTTTTGTCCAACGCGGTCAGCGCATCGGCGCATCATCGCGCACTTCACAGCAGGAGGAACATTGCATTTCAAGGGAAGTAAGGTCAGGTACGCGGTCAGCGCGGTCGCTCTCGCGGGCGTCGCAGCTCTCGCGTTGTCTGCCTGCACCACGTCCGGTAGCTCGTCGACTCCGTCGGCGTCGAAGGGCGGCACGGTGTCGGTCGCGGTCGTCAACGATTTGACGTCGCTGAACCCATCGACGCCGCAGGGCAACGTGGACACCAACGGTCAGGTCGGTTACCTGGATGGCTCGTATGGTTCGGGTTTCCAGTACATCGATGACAACTTCAAGATCGTTCACGACAACACGTTCGGCAAGTTCGAGAAGACCTCGGATGACCCGCTGACGGTGAAGTACACGCTGAACAAGGCGGACAAGTGGTCCGACGGCCAGCCCATCACTGCTGATGACATGGTCCTCGGTTGGGCGATGCAGTCCGGGTATTACGACTCGGCGACGCTGGACCAGAACACGGGCAAGGTCCTGCAGGGGACCCAGTACTTCACGCCTGCTGCCGGTACGGCTGGCATCGACCAGACCGCGTACCCCGAGGTCAGCGAYGACAACCAGACGATCACCTTGAAGTACGCGAAGCCGTTCGTGGACTGGGAGCTGTTCAACCCGATCGCGCAGCCGGCGCACATCGTGGCGAAGAAGGCCGGCCTGTCGTCGGCTGCTGAYCTGACGAAGCTGCTGAAGGGTCTGCCGAAGGGTGACAAGGCTGCTCCGGCCGCCCCGGACGCGACGCTGAAGAAGGCTGCTGACTTCGTCAACACCGGCTACGACATCACCGCGTACCCGACCGAYAAGGAYCTSGTGGTTTCYTCCGGCGCGTTCTACGTGTCGGCGTGGACGCCGGGTCAGTCGATCACGATGTCGMAGAACAAGTACTACAACGGYGGCATGAAGCCGAATGTGGACAAGATCGTGTTCCGGATCATCCCGGACGCGAACGCTCAGGTCACCGCTYTGCAGAACGGTGAGGTCGACATCATCAACCCGCAGGCGTCGGCTGACACGTTGACGGCTCTGAAGCAGACCAGCGCGAAGGTGCTGACCGGCGACCAGGTGTCCTACGACCACCTCGACCTGAACTTCGGTTCGAAGGTGTTCGCCGACGCGAAGGTCCGTGAGGCGTTCCTGAAGACGATCCCGCGTCAGCAGATCCTCGAC